>NZ_CALMPA010000023.1 GCF_937871615.1 uncultured Sphingomonas sp.
CGCCGCCTCGTCGCGGGCGCGGATGCTGCCGGCCTCCTCCCGCACTAGGCTCTCGGCGCGCGTCAGGGCGATGCGGGCGAGCCGCTCCTGCGCTGCCGCCCGGGCGAGTTCCGCATCGGCCGCCGCCTGCTGGCCGCCGATCGCCCGCAGATCGTTCGCGGAGCCGATCGGCACGCCGCCCTCGGTACCAGGCGGCGCGACGATCTCGCCCGCGACGGCGCGGTGCCTGGCCGCGATGCTCTCACCAACACGCGCGAGCCGGATGCCGAGCCGATGCTGCGCTTCCGGCGCAAGTTTCAGCCGAAGCAGTTCTGATTCGCGCGCGACCGGCTCCGCATGGACCGGTGGAACACCCGGCTTGCCCGGGGTCTCGCCACAACCAAGGAGCAGGAGCACGGGCAAGAACAGCATGGAACGCATGTCACACGCCTATCGCAGCGACGTTGGCGCGCGATGGGCTGGGCTATACAATTTCCCAATCTTCACCGCCGTTCAATGGCGTGAGGCTCAATACGCGACAAACCATGAACCTCGCTCGACGGGAACCACGGTTCCCGCATCAAGCGGACCGACCCTGCTCCCGAGGCTCGATCGCTCTTTCGCCGATGCCGACATTGACGACAGGGGATGAGGTCGCAAGCGCGATGTTGGATCGCCTGAGCTCGGGGATGATCTGGAACAGCAGATCGCTCTTGATCCGATATGCGTCACGCGCGGACGCTACATAGCCGGTCGCGGCAAATTCGAGCGCGCCGTCCCGGACATCGGTGAGATAAACCACGGGCGCTGGCTCATGCGCGAGTTCGGGATGGTCATCCAGCCGCGCTTTCAGCAAATCCCGCACGAGGATCGGGTCGGCGTCGTCCGAAACGCGCAGCACGATCCTCAGCCGGGCGAGCGTACTACCTCTCGTGACGTTTCTGATCGTCTTGGAGATGAGATCGGTGTTCGGCACGATCAGCTTCGACCGATCGGCCATCTCGATCTCGGTGGCGCGCACGCTGATCTTTCGGACATCGCCGTCCAGATCGCCGATCGCGATCCAGTCACCGACTTTCACCGGACGTTCGATCAAGAGTATCAGCCCGGACACGAAATTGCCGATGATCGATTGCAGGCCAAAACCAATGCCCACCGAAAGCGCGCTCGCAAGAAGCGTGATCCTGTCGAGGCTCAGGCCCAGATAGGCCGATGCCATCACGATTGCCAGGATTGCGCCAAGATACGTGATGCCGACACCCAGCGCATTCTGCGCTCCGATGTCCATCGAGGTCGTGGGGAGGTAGCGCGCCTCCAGCCAGCGGCGCACCGCGCGCGTCACCACAAGACCAAGAAGGAACACCAGGAACCCGATCACGATCGTCGCCGGCGAGATCGTGACCTGCCCAAGGTGAAGGATCAGGTCACTTGTCGACAACCGGCCAAACAGATTCTCAGCCGTCGCTCCAAAAGGGGCCCAGATCGCCAGCCAGGCGAGCAGGAGAAGGCCGAGGCGAGCGCAGCCCGACAACAACACGCCGCCCTGGCGTAGCGCAGCCGGCGAAAGGCCAAGCGAAGATCGGAGAAAAGCTCCAGTGCGGGTGGCTGGATCGAGCAGGCTCGGCAGGGCTTCATCGACCAGGATGGTGAAGAGGAAAAGCCAACCCAGCACCGTCGCGATCCAGATCACCTCCCTCAGGATGAAGGAGCCGAACGCGACATAGCCGAGCAGCGTCGCGGCCAGGGCACTGAGCAACGCGCCCCAGCTTGCGATCAGCGCGATCGCCCATGGCAATCGTGATGTGCGTGCGACCCGGACGATCGGATAATCCGACACGGCCTGCGCCGTGTGCGCAATGGTCAGCAGCGTGCCGCCAATGGTTCCCAGGAGGATAAGGTTTGCAACGCACTGTAGCGCCGACGACACCGGGGCGCTGAACCCGAGGGCCGCATCGCCGCCGAGTGTAAAGCCGGTAATGGCAAAGGTTAGCCCGAGCATGTCGGGAAAGCGTCGGATTCGCGTGACCAATCCGTCGGGGAGAGGCGCCAGGCGCCATGCCGGCCATCGGGGCTGGAGGAGCGCGCGGCCTAGCGAAGCGAACACGGACGCGAACACGACTACCCGCGCGAGAATCGCGAGCAATGCGGTGACAATCGGCCTTCCACCAGATAGCGCCCCCAGACAAGTCTGTAGCACCATTCCGACACACGATGCGGCGAGCATCGCGGCCGCGATGAGGCCAAGCGCAAGGATCGCCCGACGCAGTTGGCTCGGCGCAGATGCCCTTGCCCAGCGCGCGATCACCAATCGCTCAAGCAGCAGGCGGCCCAAGGCGAGGGCTAGATAGGCAAGCGCGCAAATCAGCGCGCCTGCCGCCAGAGGCATTGCGCCCGTGCCCATCGGGATGGGCGCGCCATCAAATTGCGCTTCCGCGCGCTTGGCATCGTGGGGCCACGCCGCCCCGACGCTCGTCCAGAAGCGAAAGTCCAGCGGTGACCGGGTTCGCTGCCATAATTGTTCGAGAAAGAGATTGCGTCGGCGGGTCTGGAGATAGGTTTCGAGCTGGTCGATCTCGACGCTGATCAGATGAGCCTGTTTGACCTCTGTATCGATCGTCCGGCGCGCGGTGGTGATTTTCGAACGCTCCTGAGCGATCTCGGGGTCTTCTGCCGGCTGTCCGGGTCCGGGCGGTGGCCCGAGCTCGGCCAAGCGCGCGTCGGCAAACTTCAGCCGTGGCTCCAACGCCGCTAGCGCGTCGTCGATTTCGCTTCTCACCGCGGGAATCGCGGCAAGTCGGGTTTGAAGATCTGCATCGTCGATGCCGCGCAGGTGGGCGCCTGCCCCGATGCGCTGGGCCTCGGCATCGGCCCGGTCGACCTGAAGCGCCAGCGATGTGATTGTCGGCGGAGTCGGCGCGGCATGGACCGGCGACAGGGACAAGGTGGTGGCCGTCGTCTGGCCTTGCGCTGCCGAGCCGACCAACAGGCAGGGAATAAGCAAAACCACCGCACGACGCAGCGAGCTGTCGAGGAATCGTTGCATGCCCGCGCCCTTCAACCTTCCGGTCATCTCGTCATGCGCGCGGAGATACGGTTACCCCACGATCTGCCGCAAGTTAAGGTTCTATAATGTTGCGATTTCGGGAGGATGGTTCCACGCGCCGCTACCCATCCAGTGCGGAAGCTTGGTGCCCGACAGGCCCCTGCCTACCTGGTCCTTCCATTCATCTGGCGAGGCAGGATGAGCATTTTCCACTCGCCTCAAGCGAGAGTTCGCTTACCGCGAATTGCTGACCGGCAATGGCCCGGCGCAAAGCTTCATGCTGGTCGGGAACGGCTATCGAGATCGTATCGCCGCATTCGGTGCAGATCGCGAGCACGCATTGCGGCTTGTCCCTGACGCGATAGGCCGAAAGCATCTGGACCCGCTCCACCGCTCCGCTCAGTTCGAGACGGTCGATCGAACGATAGATCGACATCGCCGGAAGCTGGTATCCGCGATCGGCGACCAACGCCACGAGCTGATAGACGCTGAGCGGCTTCTGGCTCGTGACCAGCGCATCGAGGACAATCGCATCGAGCGTTGCTCCGGGAAGAATTGTCGCTCTTTTTCCGAAACCGCCCTTTCCCTTCGCGGAACCGCGATGACCAGTTGAACGCCTCATGACCTGCTCCCAATCCATCGGCGCGACGGCCCCTTGAGCGAACGGGAGGCGACCGATGGTTTTTCGCGCGACTGGAGCGGGACTTCCCGACCCGACGCCGGGATGGCCGGCGTCAGATCAGTCCGTCCCTGTTCAGAAATCCTTGCTCAGACCGACGAAGAATCCACGGCGCGGCCCATATTGCGGTGCGCCCACGCCAACGCCGCCGCCATCGCGGATTTCATATATATGATCGCCCACATTGATCACGTCGAAGCGAACCGTGACCCCGGGCCGCTCAAGCCGATAGCTTGCCGACAAATTGACCTGCACATAGTCCGGGAGCGCGCCGCCGTTGGGGATCGTCGTCGACGTCCTGAGGCCCGATCCGTAGATAGCATTAGCGCCGACCTTCAGGCCCTTCAGTTCGCCCTGGAAGGCATAGGACAAGCCGCCGGAAGCGGTATAGGTCTGATCGTGATCGAGATAGATGTAATGGTCATGGATGTAGGCAAGATCGTCCGCGCTGAAGTTGAACTGGCTTGAGACGATGTCCTTCCCCTTGGCGTTCGCATAGGCGAAGTTGGCATACGCCATCCACGGCCCCTTGACGTAGCTGACGTTGGCTTCGACGCCGTAGATACGCCCGCGGCGATAGTTGAACGGCGTGAGGATGATCGGCGCGCCGAACTGGCCCTCGTCGATGAGGTTCTTCGAGCGGCGGTAATAGCCGTCGACACCGAAGGTCAGGCCGCTGTCGCCCACCTTCTGCTGGAAACCGACGTCGAAATAATTCTGGCGTTCGGCATAGGGGGTCGTGTTGACGTCGGAAGTCGCCGCCCCGCTCGTGCCGTCGAATTTCTGGATCGTGGTTGTCGTGACAAGCTCGAAGGGCGGCGGCGAGAAATACCGCGCATAGCCGGCATGGATCGTCGTGTCCGGCGTCGGCTGCCACACGATATTGGCACGCGGGCTGAACTGGTTCTCCGAACGATAGCCTTTGTAATAATCGAAGCGGCCGCCGAAATTGAGCGTGACGGTGGGCAGGATCTTCCACTCATCCTGGAGATAGGCCGAATAGGTCATCTCGGTCTTGCCGCCATTGTCGACGATGCCGATCGGCTCCCCCGCTTGCGCGCCGGTCACGGGATCGAGCGGGAAGACCTGGGTCGTGGTGCGGCTCGTCCCCCGATCCCGCGTTATGACGGCGCCGAAACGCAGCGTGTGCGCGTCGCTCAGCCGATAAGCCGCATCGATCTGCCCGCCGATCGTGAAATCATGCTTGATCGCGCGCTGGGCCTGCCCGTTGAACAACAGCTCGCCGAGCACATCGGGATAATAATCGAGCGTCGAATAGCGCGCGAACAGCGAGGTCTGGATGGTCAGCGGGCCGCTGTCGTGGAGGAAGGAAAGCTGGCCGAAGGCGGTTTGCTCGACCTGCCGCTCGTCAAGCGCCTCGCTCGCGAAGTCGCCCACGCCGCCGACCGAGAAGCCGCCCGACGCGAAGCCGTCGACCGCCGCCGTGAGGCCGCGCGGATTGGGGATCTGGAAATGCTGGTTGGAATAGCCGCCGACGAATGAAATGCGGTTGTTGGCGTCCATGATGTGATCGACATAGACGAACGCCTGTCCCTGATCGGTGCGGTCATGCAGCGGAGTGGAGGAGCCGTCGACGCTCTCGATCCCGAGATTGCTGTGGCGATAATCGCCGGACACGAAGAAATTGGTCGAGCCCGACGATCCGCCATATTCGAATGAAGGCTCGATCATGTCGTGGCTGCCGCCATAGATCGAAACCGAGCCGCCATTGTTGAAGAGGCCGCTCTTGGTGGTGATGTCGATGATGCCGGCGGTCCTCAGGCCATATTGCGCCGGCAACGCGCCGGTCACGAGATTGAACTTCTCGACCAGCCGTGGACTCAGCGTCTGCCCGAACACCGCGATGCCTTCGGGCAGGATCGTGCCGTTGATGCGATATTGGAGATTGTTGTGGTCGTCGCGGACATGGAACTGGCCGAAGCCGTCCTGCACGACGCCGGGGAGTTGCAGGATCACCTGATTGAACTGCTGGTTGTCGCCGCCAGGCAGGGCCTGGATGGTCGCATTGGTGATCGTGTACGATGTGGCGCCGAGGCTTGGCTGGATGGACGCTCGCGCCGCGTCGAGCTTCTCCGCGGTGACGACGATCGTCCCGCGATCATCCGTCGCGTTCGATGGCGCATCCTGCGCATGGGCGACGGACGAAGCGAGCGCGGCCGAGGCCACGCCGATCAGATAATAGGCACGCATGGGTTTCTCCGAGAACCTTGGGATTGGCGCCGGCAGGTCGACGACATGCGGTCGCCCGAATGCCGGCCATGGGATTTTTTCGTTTCAGCGGGCTTGGAGAGGCTCGGGAGGACCGCGGCTGCGGCGCACAAGCGGAAACGCCAGTAGGCGATGCCGCGGCAAAGGCCGGATCGCCATAAACGCGATCTGCGCGATGATAACGGGAACCACCGCGATCGGAGGGAGCAGGTAGTTGCCGGCGTGAGCCATCTCGCGGCAGATCGGGCAATCGAAGGGATCGTCGCCGGGCGTGGGGACACCGGGCAAGCGACTGATGAACGTTTCGCGCTGGGCGAATTCCTGGGTGGTCTGTCGACCGCGCGCATGGACGTGGCCCTGAACGACGAGACTTTGAAACGTGAGCGCGGCCAGCGCGAGGATAAGCATGATCCGCCGACCAAGGCCGGAGAAGGTCCGGTCGCGCTTGCGCGTCTCCTGGCCGCTCGCCCCCGGTCTGCCTTCGGCTTCCCGGAATACAATGGCGGCCACCTGCGGCCGATACATCGAAACCACGGTCTATAAGCCTTTGATGCCAGCGGACATGGTCACGAGACAGCGATATGGTATAATATCACTCGATCGCAAGTGATTTTGAACGGACCAGCGCAAGATAAGGAAAAAGTTTGCAACGTTCGCGACGCAAGATCCCATTTAACCACGCGGAAGCCAAGGATTTACCGCGTACAATGGTCCAAATCTGGCGATGTTGTTAATCTACATTGCAAAAATTCAATATAGATTACTTTGCCGCAATCTGAGCGGAGATGACCGCTTCGCGATCAAAAACTTCGCGAAGCGGTGGATATACCTGAAACCACTCCGCTGGCAGATATCGCCGCATTTCGCGATACAAATGTCTACCAGTTTCGCGTAATCGAAACGGTAATCGCACGCGGCCGCAACGGCGTGAATTGACGGCCCGACATGAAGGAGAAAGGATTTCCGAAAGCGAAGCTGTCGCCGTTGATGTCGAACAGGTTATCCAGCCGCGCGGTCAGAATAAGATGATCCCGCGAGATGGTGGCCGCAGCCGCCACGATCGCATAATCGCCCATTCGCCGGTCGAGACGCGGATCAAAGGTCAATCGTGCGGGCCCGATGTAATTGCCCTGCGCGTTCAACCAGACCTTCCACGACCCCATGTCGAACCGGTAATCCGCGACAGCTCGAAACGTCACGTCGGGCGTCACCGGAAGCCGCCGGTCGAGGCGGTTGGCACCGATGCGCGAGCGGATGAGCTCGGCATCGACATAGGTTCCCCCTCCCGTGATCGCGAGGCGTGGCGTGAGTTGCCAGGATGCGGTCACCTCGATCCCGGAAATGCGCGCGACACCGACATTTTGCGTCGCGACCAGCCCGGACGGAAGCAGCGCATCGCTCTGGACGTGATGCCAGGTCGAGTAGAAGCCCGCCAAGCTGCCGGACAGCCGGCCGCTTCCGGATGCCCATCGAACGCCGGTGTCGATCGAATCCAGCGCGTCGGAGTGAAAGCTGCGCGGTCCCCCGTCCGCAGCGGGCGTAAGCCCGCCCGGACGCACTGCGCGGGCATAGCGCGCATAGATCGTCGTCCGCTCGTTCGGTCGCCAATTCAGCGCGGCGCTCGGGGAAAGCACGAGTTGGGCTGTGCGACGGCTTGCCGCGCCATCCTCTTCCACGGCTTCGTCATCGGAAACGGTATTCGAGAGCCTCGCACCCAGAACCGCGTCGAGCGAACTGGTCAGGGGAATGCTCCCCTCGCCGAAGGCCGCGACCTCCGAGACATGCCGATCGCTCGTTTCAACGACCCGGCTCGCGGTCTCACTTGCGATCGCCGCGTGATTCTCGCTGCGCGCCCGCATATAGGAAAGCCCGACGATCCATCGCGATGAACCGGCCGGTCCCAATCGAATTTCATGGTTCTCGATCTCGTATCCACGGTCGTCAGAAAATTGCGAGGGGCCGGTCAGCCCGAATAGCGGCGAGGCATCGCTGGAATCATAGATATAGCTTATACTGTGCCGGACAACGCTGGAGGCCGCGACGACCGAAAGTGGACCGATCCTGCCCTGAAGCGTCGCGGACACCAGCTTGAAATCATTGTCGGCAGGCTCGGCGATCCGCGACTTCCGCCGCAAGGTCTCGTCGGAGGCCATCACATATTGGCTGTCGCGTGTGTTCACGTCCTGCAGCATCGCCGACACATCGAGCGTCCAGTCGTTGTCCGGATGCCAGCGCGCCGCCAGCCGGACCCCGTTTATCGTCGTGCCATTCGCGTCGCGGTTGCGCCCGATATTGTCGACCCACCCCCCTTCACGATTGGCATAGCCCACGGCACGAACGGCCAGCACATCCGGGACCAGCGGGAGGTTGACGACGCCATCGATTCCGCCACCGGCCGCGCCGTGTTCGACCGTCTCGCCGCCGAGCCGCAGGCTTCCGCTGAAGCTCGACAGGTCCGGCTTGCGTGTCACGACATGGTAGATTCCCCCCAACGCGCCGGAACCATAGAGCGGCCCCTGCGGCCCCTTCAGGATCTCGACGCGGGCGACGTCCACAAGGCGAAGATCGGGATCGGGAGCATCGAACGTGACGCGGGCATCGTCGACGACGACCGCGACGGTCGACTGGCTCGAACCGTTGAACGGGCTGTCGGCGACGCCACGGATGAACTGGCGGTTGCGCCCCGGCCCCAGATTGGTGACCGCCAGGCCATCCGTGGATTCCGCGATATCGCGACTGCCCGGCGACAATCTGCCTGGTTGGGACCGTATCGGATCGATGACCACGATCGAGCCGGGCACCTCCGGCAAGGTCTGCGACCGCTTCTGGCCGGTCACCAGAATATCGTTCGCCTGATCCGTGCCTGCGGCTGGTTCGCTCGGAGGTTCCCGGTGAACAGGTGTATGGCGCGGAGAACGCGGTTCCTTCGAAATCTCGACCAGACGGAACGTGGCGTCCCCTACCCGCATCGCGCGAAATCCGGTCCTTGCCAGCACGCGCGACAAGGCCCGTTCGACCGTCATCGTGCCGCGAACCGGCCTGGTGGTGATCCGCAGCGGCCGGCCCACCCATCCGATTGAAACCCCGGCGGTCTGGGCGATCTGCATCAGCGTCGTCGAAATATCGGCGGCGGGCAAAGTGAATTCGATCTTCCGGTCGCGCGCGAGCGCCGGGGACGCCGCACCGATGGCTTCAGCGGTGATGCACGCCAGAAAGGTGAACCTCGCGCCCCTGCTCCGAAATCCCCGCACCAAGGATCTCTGCGAGATTTTGAAATGCCCTTGAGCCATCGCCAATTATCAATACTCCCGAGAATGTTTTCCCGCGAAGCTCGGGATCGATCGTCACGTTGTGATTGGTGAAACGGGCCAGATCAGCCGCGACATCCGGCAATGGAGCATCGGCATATACCAGCCGGCCATGGCGCCAGCTTCCCACGTCCTCCTTGTGGACCGCGAGAATATTGCCACCCGATCCATCATAGCGCCCGTTCAGCAATTGCCCGGCGGCCAATCGGGTTGGTTCAAGTCGGTCCGCATCGACCGCAACCTGCCCGGCGGCGACGGCAACGGAGACGTTCCCGCCGCCGATCTTCACTGCGAACTCGGTGCCGATGTCGTGGATCTCATATCCGCCGGCCGCGATCGACAAGGTCCGCGCGGGATCGTGCCGGACCGAGAAATACCCTTCGCCGCGATCGAGCCGCAAGCGGTTCGATTTTCCTTCCAACGCGGTCAGTTGCGATCCGGGCGCGAGGTCGACCGCTACGCCGCCGGTGAGGACGATCCGCCGCGAACTGGCCGCGTCCGCGGCATAGACCTGATCGCGGTCCTGGCCGAGATAAGTCCCGGCGCCGACAGCCAGGAGCAGCCCTGCCGCCACGCCCGCGCACGCGCGAAGCCAGCGGCTTCGCCTTGACGCCATTGCGCCGGCATCCGGGGCCCGGAGGACCTCCCCATGCTCATCGATGGCGCGATCGAGAAGCGCCAGTTGATCCACGGCGCGGCGATGCCGCGGGTCGGCCTCCAGCCAGCCCATATAGGCATCCCAGTCCGGATCGTCCCCGGCGAGCGCGTGCTGCCACGCAATCGCCTGATCGAACGATTCGTCGTTTTCCTTCCCCGCCCCGTTCATCACGCTTGACCAGTTTCCAGATCCATATGTTGCAAAGGACGTCGCGCGACGTCCCACACCTCAGTCGAGCAGGATACGGCGCAGGTGTTTCATCGCCACCGACATATGCTTCTCGACGGCGCTGATGGAAATCGACAAATCGCGCGCGACTTCCGCATGACTCATTCCTCGCAGTTTGTGCAGCTCAAACGCGCGGCGGGCACGCTCCGGAAGGGTCGCGATCGCCGCCCTGACCACCTGACCTTCCTCGCGCGCGATCAGAGCCTCCTCGGGCGTCGGTGCGGGATCGGCCCGGTCGATGAGTCCTGCGTCGTCGCCGTGCCGCTCATCGGACCATCGACGATCGCGCCGCATCCGGCGTTGCTGTGCACGCAACCGATCGACGATCAGATTGTGCGCCATGCGATAGAGGTACGACCTGCCGTCACCCACCGGCCCCGCATGGGCGCGCGCCCTGATCCAGAGCTCCTGCAGGAGGTCATCGGCCTCGGCCCGGTCGCCGGTCCGCGCCGTAAGGAAACGGAGCACCTCACGGCGATGCACGCCATAGAGGGTCTCAAGCGTCGGGTTGGGCGGAACGGACCTGACTGCTTCAGCAGACACGGGGAGTTTCGCCCGGTCCCCGTCCACGATAGCGCCCCGCGCTGCACGGGTGCCGACAAATCCGTCTCGACCGGCGGATCTCGTTGGAGAATCCCATTCCAAAATCAACCTCGCCGGCAAAACCCCGACAAACGAAATTGTCCGGCCCGGATTTTAGGCACGCTGTCCGATCGAGACAACATTCGCCATGCGTTTCCACGGCAACATTGGGATTTCTCAATCTTCGCGCCACTTTCCCTCCACTGACGGGAATTATTCAGGCTCCATGGCAACGATCTGGTCAGTTCCGCGAATCCGGCGACTTGCGCGCGCACGACCGGATATCGTCCTGTCGGCCACGGTCGCTTTCACCGTACTCGCCGCGCTGCTCGTCACCTGGCTCGGATCGGAGATACTCGAAGGCGAAACGCATGCCTTCGACCGCGCCGCGCTCCTGTGGATCAGACACAATCTCGGCGCCGTGCCGGGACTGAGGCCGCTGATGCTCGATCTCACGGCGCTCGGCGACACCACGACGCTGATCCTCGTCGTCCTGGCGGTCATGGGATATCTTTTCGCCTCGGGTCGCGCCGCGCAGGCAATCCGCCTCGCGGTCATGATCGCGCTCGGCACCTCGCTTTCATTCATCATCAAGCCATTGTTCGGAAGGACGAGGCCGGATGTCGTGGCCCATTGGGCGCCGTTCAGCGACGCCAGCTTCCCGAGCGGTCATGCCGCGAACTCCGCGATCGTTTATCTGTCGCTCGCCGCGTTCGCAGCCGCCCATGTCTCGCGCGCTGGGAGCCGCTTTTATCTGATGGCGCTGGCGTTCATGATCGCTGTGCTGATCGGCCTGTCCCGGCTCTATCTCGGAGTCCATTGGCCGACCGACGTCTTTGCCGGATGGCTGATCGGCGCGGCCTGGGCGCTCGTGGTGGCGTTCACTGATCGCAGGATACGTGTCACGATCCGTCGGGCGAGGCGAAAGCGCCGCACGGGATCATGACCGCCGCAAGCGCCGGCCACGCCGATAATGCAGGACGAAGACCGGCAATGCGGCAAGCCCGAGCATCCAATGGACAAGGCTCGCTCCGGCGCGCGTTTTCTCGTCTCCCACATAGTAGAGGCAATAGCCGGTAAGGATCAGCACGATGATCAGACCACCGAGCAGCGCCCCGAGCCAGCGTTGGCTGCGGTAGGTCCAGCCGCGCCAGATATGGACCACCAGCAGGCTGCCCGACCCGAGCAGCGCGACAATCATCGCCGCGCCGTGGATGCGCATCATCCATGGCTCGAAGGGGCTGGTTTCCGGGCCGAACTCACCCTTCACCTGCCCGAAATAATGCAGCCACAGCCATGCGGCCCCGGTCACCCACAGGAGACCGCCGCTCCAGCACAAGGAATGGATCTGCCAGCGCGCCAGCTTCGCTGTCTTGAGATGGATCATCAGGCGGCACACCTGCGCGATGGGCAAGCGATCACCTCGGCGCCAAACCGGCTTGCCAGCATCGCGCCGCGAACAGGGTCGGCGAGCACAACCTTGGTAAGCGCGTCGGCGACCACGCACCGATCGGCGACGATCGATACTGCTTCGCCAACGTCGATCGGGCGGCGATCGCGCCCGATATAGGGACTGATCGCGCCATCGTGCCCTGATCGAACCAGATCCGCGTCTCCCGAACTCGCCAGTGCTGCGTCGGCTATTTCCACGCTGAAGGCTATGCTCCCGTCCGCTTCCCTTAGGTGGATCGTCTCGGCACGGTCTCCGAGCACGCGCAGATCGCCGCCGGCATTGACAATCGCGCTGGTCACGCCCGCGTCCGCCAGAACACGCACGGCCCGATCAACCGCATATCCCTTCGCAATGCCTCCCAGGTCGATGAGGAGCGGCGCGTCGCACCGGACATGGCCGGTATCGACGATCACGATATCACGGCCTGTTCCCCGGCCTGGATGTGCTTCGACTCCGACAGGCCGCGGAAGGAAATGATGTTCCACAAGTTCAACGCCGATCGTCACGTCGAACAGGCCGTCACTCAGCACGAACATTTCGCCCGCCAGCGCAAGGACTTCCACCGTTGCCGGATCGACTGCGACCGTCTCTCCAGGCGGAGATCGTCGAAGCGCGGCAAGATCGCTGCCTTCATCGTGGAAGGACATGAGCGCATGCAGGCGGCCAATCTCGGCATAGGCTGCCTCGATCGCGCGCTCGGTCCCTGCCGGCGCGGCGATCTCGACGAATGTGCCGAGCAACGGCCTGCAACGCCGTATCCCAGCCTCATCCATGCGCCAGCACGATTGCATAGGTGGCGAGCACACGCCGCACGCCATCCGTGATGTGCTTGGATGACAAGGTGGCGCCAGAAATGTTCTTTATATCGGTCCCGAGCTTCAGCGATTGCCCCGCCTTCTTGCCGACAAACTGTTGCCGCCAGCGGGGGTCGCGGACCTGATTGCCGTAGCTCTCCCGATAGTCGAGGATCTCGATCCCGCGAACCGCTCCGTCGGCAGACAGGGCAACGGCGTAGGTGATGAATTCATGCTTGCCGACGACCTCGTCGGCAATGAACCAGCCCCCGTCGGCCGCACGCCAGGATTTCAGCGATTTCGAGAGCGGACTTTCCCCCGACGCCTTGCGAATGGCGGCGACCTGTTGCGCCGTCAGTTCGTGAAACGCCGAGGTGAGTTGTTCACCGGGGAACATCGCCGCCTGCGCCTGCTGAACGGACATATAGGTCACCGCCCATCCCGGCGACGAGATCGCGGCCGGAACGAGCGCCATGAGCGCAATGCGACGCATCAGAAACTCCGACCTACGATCAGCCGGATCCCGTCCCACGTCGTGTGCTCGTTTCCGTAGAGACGGCCGTGATAGATCTGCGCCCGTTGATCGTCCGTGAAGCCGGTCGCGCCCAATTGACGCAGCACCGCGAGCGTGGCGAACCAGTGCTCGCCGCCGTAATGGATATTCGGCCCTAGGAAGAAGGCGGTGTGCTGCTGATCGCTTCCGGCAATTGACCAGTTGGCGAATTCGTTGTGATTGCGGAATTCAAGCCCGACCGCGAAGTTGCGCCGGAACCGATAGGAGACGCCGACATCTTCCTCGAGATAGGTCGCCTTGGTGCCAGCGAAGCTAGGAGGCGCGGACGAGGCGATCGCGCCCAGATTGGTGCCGCGCTCCTTGTCGAATTCGATCCAGCCGTTCGCTGCGACGATCAGACGATCATCGAGGAAATTCTTCTGGACGATCGCCCGCAGCTCAAGGCCGCTTTCGCGCGGGCCGATCGAAGGCTCGATATAGAAAGCGAGGCCGACGGGCTTTGTATACGGACTCATCACGCGCCATAGCAGTTCGGCCGAAACGCCATCGAAATGGGCGCTTGCCTGCCGCTTGTAGGGGTTGTGATCGGGCGAGATATCGAGCCCTTCCGTCAGGTGATCGACGCTGTTGTTGTGCGCAGCGATATACGCCGCGTTGACATAGACCGATAATTGAAGGTCGTCCGTCAAGCCGTGTTCGATCTCGCTCCGTGTATAGATGCCGTGATAATAGCCGTGCGCCTGCCCCTCCCGGTCGGTCACCCACTGCTCCACCTCGGTCTTCCCTTTGGGAGCCGTATCAGTGGTGTAAACATACCCGAACATCGCTTCCGAAGCGCTGGCCTGCGGGCTCCACGCCAGCACCGTCGCCGCGACAACTGCCGCGCCCAAACGCCGTTTCATGCTTGCCCCTTTGATTGCTATTGCGAGTTATTCGCCTAATTGTGCGGCAATTGGCGTGCAAGATCGCGGTGTTCAGATTCAGACGCCGCGCAATAGAACCGCCAAGCCAGAATCTGGGGAAGCTGGTCGAATAAATCGCATATTTATAAATGGATATGACGAAAAGCACTTGCACCAAAATGCTCTCGTTAAGGAATATTGTATTTTCTCAATCTTCGTTCCGACCCACAACCGCAATCGATCTGTCACAGACCTTTACTAGCGCGCCACCAGCCGATTACGGCAAAGGGGCGATATCCGATGAAGTTTGCGTTCTCCGCGCGCCGACTGCTGGCGGCCACTGCTGTTGCACAGTTCCTGACGATCGCCTCCCCCGCGCTCGCGGCGCCGGGTGAAGAGCCGGCCGCCGATGGGGTCGCGGCCGACGCCGTGGGCGGGCAGGCGTCGAACGGCATCGCCGAGGGTTCGGACATCGTCGTCACCGGCACCAAGGCGAACGAGATCGCGCCCGTCACCGCCTCGCTCAAGACCACGCAGCCGCAGTCGATCGTCTCGCGCTCCTTCATCGAGGATTCGCTGCCCGCGACCGCCGACTTCAACCAGATCGCGCTGATCGCGCCGAGCGTCTCCAACTACGGCAACGCCAACGGCACGGGCCTCTCCGAGAGCAAGGCGCAGATCCGCGGCTTCCAGGACGGCGAATATAACGTCACCTACGATGGCGTGCCGTTCGGCGACACCAACGATCCGACGCACCATTCGAACACCTTCTTCCCCTCGAACACCGTGGAGACGCTGATCGTCGATCGCGGCCCCGGCAACGCCGCGACGCTGGGTCAGGCGACGTTCGGCGGGAACATGAACCTGTTCAGCCGCGCCACGCGCGAGGACGCCAGCTTCGAGGGCAAGGCGGCTTATGGCAGCTTCAACACCTATCTGCTGCGCGGCGTCGCGCAGACCGGCGCGATCGACAAGCTTGGCGGCACGCAAGCCGTGTTCAGCACCCAGTGGATCAAGTCCGACGGCGCGCGAACCTACAGCCCGTTCCGCTCGTGGAACATCTTCGGCAAAGTGATGGTGCCGCTGGGCGACCGTGCGCGGCTGACGTTCCTCGGCACCTATAACGTCAACCGCTTCAACCAGCCGGACAAGGACGGCGCGACGCAGGACCAGATCGCGAAATACGGCAAATATTACAGCCTGAACGACGATCCGAAGAGCCAGGGCTATTGGGGCTACAACCACACCCGCAAGACCACCGATTTCGAGATCATCAAGTTCGAGACCGATTTCGGCGAGCATTCCGGCTTCGAGAACCGAGCCTATACCTACAGCTACGACAATGAGACGCTGAGCGGCAGCGACGCCACCGCCTACGGCCATGCCACGCCCGAGGTGAACACCGTGACGCTCACCCCCGGCTCCAAGACGACGGCGCCGGGCGTGCCCGGCTACACCAAGACGAACAAATACCGGATGTACGGCGATATCGCCAAGGTCCACCTCGATTTCGGCTTCGGCACGCTGACGACCGGCGCGTGGATCGAATGGTCCGACACCTATCGCCAGCAGCGCGACGTCGATCTGGTGACGATGCTGCCCAATTACGTCGAGAAGAAGGTGACCAATCCGGCCACCGGCGCGGCCACGCCGCAGGACATCAAATTCGACCAGAACAGCAACACCAACCATACCGAGGAATTCGTCGAGCTGGAGTTGCGGCCGATCCCGAACCTGAAGATTACGCCGGGCTTCAAGCATGTCGATTTTGGCCGCAGTATCGATGCGGCCTACAACCAGACGACGCGCTACGCCCAGCGGCTGAACAGCAACTACAGCGCCAACCTGCCGTTCGCGACGATCAATTATGCGATCACCCCGGCGCTGGCGGTCTATGGGCAATATGCGCGCGGCTTCCTCGCGCCCGCGCTCAGTGTGCTCTATGTCAATATCCCCGGCCGCTCGACAGTGGAGCCGGAGAAGTCGACCAACTATCAGGCGGGCGTGGTCTATCATGGCGAGCGGCTGAGCATCGACGCGGACGTGTACAAGATCGACTTCTCGAACAAGTTCGCATCGATGACGTCGCCCATCCCCGGCGTGGGCACCGTGTGGTTCAACCAGGGCTCGGTGCAATACAAGGGCATCGAGGGCCAGATCACCTACGCCTTTCCCGGCGGCCTCGCGGTGTTCGCCAACGGCTCGCGTAACTATGCGAAGACGCAAAACGACGGCTTCATGGCGCTTCAGGTCGCCAATGCGCCGGAATGGACGGCGGCGGGCGGCGTGCTGTTCAAGCATGGCCCGATGGTCTTCTCGCTGATCGACAAATGGACCGGGCGGCAGTGGTTCACTGATCCCAGCCAGATCGCCCCTAGCGACGCGAAGTCGCTCGGCAGCTACAATTTCTACCGCAGCAACGGCTACAATAGCGCAATCCTTTCCGCACGCTACGATCTGGGCAAGATCCGCTTCGGCGTGGAGGTGAACAACCTGTTCAATTCGCAGCGCGTCACCAATATCAACACCGGCAAGACGACCGCGTCCGATCAGTATTTCTATCAGGTCGGCCGCACGGTGACGGGCGATATCACGGTGAAGTTCTGATGCTGCCGCTCCTCGCGCTACTGCTCGCGGCCGGCGAGGCGAAGCCCGCGCCGCTGCTGACGCAGGCCGATCTCGATCCGGCGCTGGTGCTCCCGCCGCCGCCCGTGCAAGGCAGCGTGCAGGCGCGCGCGGAAATGGACGAACTGCACATGGTCGAGCGTGCGCGATCGGCGGCGGAGAAGGCCGATGCGGCGCTGGATGGCGAGACGAAGAACGCCACGATCTTCGCCGTCGCGATCGGCCCGGCGTTCGACCTGAACGCGCTTCCGGCGACCAAGCGGCTGATGAAGCTGGTGCGCGCCAGCGGCAAGGATGCGTCCGATCGCGGCAAGGATGAGTTCAGGCGCCATCGCCCATGGGATATCGACACGACGCTCCAGACCTGCACGCAGGGGCGCAGCGATCCCCTGTCGAGCTATCCCAGCGGGCACACCACCATGGCCTTTTCGATGGGCGCGGTGCTCGCGCGGCTGGTCCCGGCGAAGGCGCCCGCGATCATGGCGCGCGCCGCCCGCTACGGGCAGAGCCGCGTCGTCTGCCTCCAGCATTTCCGCAGCGATGTGACGGCCGGCGAGGCGCTGGGGATGCTGGTGGCGGAACGGCTGATGGCGAAGCCCGATTTCCGCGCCGCTTATGACGCTGCGGCGGCGGAGCTGGCGGTCGCCGGGATCAGGTGAGCGCCGCACCGTAGCAGAATGGAATGGAGCGGTCGGTGAGGCCATGCATCGCCGTCGGTCGCGCACCACGTCCCGTCAGCGGCACGAAACCCGTCACGCCGAGGGTGCAGCGCTGCAATGCCCCATCCGGCTGCCTGATGCCGACGACAAGCTGTTCCTGGAAGGTGCCCGGACCTATCGGCATCACGATACGCCCGCCAACCTTGAGTTGCGCGATCAGGGGCGCAGGGATTTCAGAAGCGCCGGCGGCGACCACAATGCCGTCGAAAGGGCCGCGATCGGACGCACCTGCGAAGCCGTCGCCGGCGATCACCGTCACGTTGCGATAGCCCATCGCCGCGAGCCGCACGCGCGCCTGATCGGCCAGCGGCTTCACGATCTCGATCGACGTGACGCTCTTTGCGAGCGGCGAGAGCACCGCCGCCTGATAGCCCGAGCCGGTGCCGACATCGAGCACGTTCGCGCTCCTATCCGTCGGCAGGTCGAGCGCCGCGGTCATCAGCGCGACGATATAGGGATCGGAGATCGTCTGGTCGTAGCCGATATCCTGTGGCGCATCGACATAGGCCAATGCTCGGCCTTTCGCCTGGACGAAATCCTCTCGTGGCAATTGTCCGATCACGGCGAGTGCGCGATCCAGAGCCTGCGTCAGCGCCGACGGCGCGGACCGTCCGACCGACGCCCGGATGCGCTTCACCATCCGCGCGCGTTGCTTCGTCGGGGGCAGGTTCAGGGCGGCATACGCCGGAGGGAAGACCGTCGCGCCACTCGAGACCGGCCGCGGCATACAGCCGCATAGCAGCAGCATCGCAAATGGGATCGAGACGCGTCTCATCGGGCCAGCGGGAGGCGAAGCACCACCTCAAGCCCCGGCCGCGCGTCGCCGATCGAAAGCGAGCCGCCATGCGCGCGCGCGATCGTTTCCACGAGGTTGAGGCCGAGGCCGTGGCCGGCTGCCGAGCGTGCGCGATCCAGCCGCACGAACCGCTCGGTGATGCGTCCGCGATCTTCCGCGGGGACGCCCGGCCCGTCGTCGATCACCGCGAGCCGCGCCATGCCCGCTTCTTCGCGCACCATCAATCCGATGCGCGTGCCGGGCGGCGTGTGCGCCTGCGCGTTGTCGAGCAGGTTGATGAGCGCCTGTGCGATCAGTTCCCGGTCCCCGGGCACGATCATTCCGGGTGCGATATCGCTGGCAAGGCTGCGCCCGCCGTCGGCGATCGCCGGCGCATAGCTTTCGCATAGGTCGGCGGCGAGCGCGCTGACGTCGACCGGCACGAAGCCCTGCCGGATCTCGCCGCTGTCGACCTCGACGATCCGCAGGATCGAGGCAAACAGCGTGAGCAGAGCATCGCCCTGCTCGACGGCCTCCTCGATCGCGCGTCGCTGCGCGACAGAATCCGCTTCGTCGAGCGCCATCTCCAACCGTCCGCGCAAGCGCGCCAGCGGCGTGCGCAGGTCATGCGCGACGTCGGCCGACACCTGCCGGAGGTTCTCCAGCAGTCGGCCGATCCGCTCCAGCATCAGGTTGACGACGATGCCGAGCTGGTCGAACTCGTCTCCGCGATCCGAGACGGGAACGCGACGCGAAAGGTCTCCCTCGACGATGGCCTGCGCCGTGCCGCTCACCCGGGCGAGGCGGCGGCGCAAGTATCCCCCGAGCAGCACTGCGCCGACGGCGCCGATCACCAGAATCAGCGCGAGAGCGCCGGTGAACAGCGAGAGCACCACATGATCGATCCGCTCGAGGGCCTGTGAATCGATCCCGACAACCAGGATATGATCGCGATCGAGTACCGTGGTGAGCGCGCGCGCGGCATCGGCGCCCTCGACCGGGTCGTTGAAGATGACATTCGAATAACCGGGCTGCGGAAGCGGCAGGTCGAAGTCCCCGACGAGGCGATGGCCTTTCGCGTCGAACAGCGCATAGCCGAACGTGACGACGCCGTCCGGCGCGCGCCGCTGCCGGATCGCGTCGACCAGATCATCATAGCCCTCGTTGCGATGAACCTGGACGAGATAGGCCGTCGCCTCGGCCAGCGACACGTCCTGTTGCGCGCGGAACGCCCGGTCTGCGGCGAAATAGACCATCACCCCGAGCAGCACGACCGCGAGCGCGAACGCCCCCGAATAGACGAAGGCAATGCGATAGGCGGCGCTGCGCCGCCGGTCAGTCACCGTCGCGCATCCGGTAGCCGACGCCGCGCAACGTCTCGATCGGGTCGGTGTCGAAGCCCTCGTTGAGCTTGCTGCGCATCCGGCTCAAATGGCTCTCGACAATGTTGGTCTGCGGATCGAAGTGGAATCCCCACACCGTCTCCAGCAGCATCGCCCGCGTGACGACGCGCCCGGCGTTGCGCATCAACTGCTCGAGGATGCCGAACTCGCGCGGCGGCAACCGGATTTCGCGTCCGCCGCGCCGCACCTCGCGCCGCAGCACGTCGAGCGTCACGTCGGCGACCTGGAAGCGGGTCTGGACCTCCGACAAAGGCGGACGGCGCAGCAACGCACCGACGCGCGCCGAAAGCTCGGCCAGCGCGAACGGCTTCACCAGATAATCGTCCGCCCCAGCGCCCAGCCCCGACACGCGGTCGCCGATGCTGCCGAGGGCGGTCAGCATGATGACCGGCAACTTGACCCCGCCCGCCCGCCAACGCCGAACGATATCGAGTCCGTCCATTTCGGGCAGCATCCGATCGACGATGGCGAGATCGAAACCGTCCTCCCTGCCGGCGCGCAGCGCCTCGTCGCCGCGACCATAGACTTCCACCGCATGGCCCGCCGCACTCATCCCGCGGACCACCTGCGCTGCGGTTTCCCTATCGTCTTCGGCAAGGAGGATGCGCATCGCCGGCCCGTTCAGTCCTTGTCGCCGGGACGTTCGAATTTGTCCTCGACGATCCGGCCGGTGTTCGCATCGACCCCGATCTCGTGAATGCGGGCGCCCTGTTTGATGTCGAACGAATAGCGCCAGCCACCGCCCTCTTTCTCATATTCGCCTTTCGTGACGGTGCCGGGCGCCTTCTTCAGCGCGATCGCCCGCGCCTGCGCCATGCTCAGCTTCGCGTGGGGCGCCGCTGTCGCACCGGTGGCGGTCACCAGCAACGCGGACGTCAGAAGAACCGTGCGTAACATCGTGAACTCTCCTTCAACGACTCCATCATGGAGCCGGGGAAGGTGTAGGCCCCTGCACATTGGGCCAGCGTTGCGGCACGGTTCCATTTTCCCAACCAAGGCTCAGGAGGGCTTCACTACCAGCACATGGAAGCTGCCCGGAACGACGCGAGGCCGCGCGCCGGCCGCTGCCGGCGCCAGCTTCGCGGTCGGCAGATAGATCGCGCCCGTCAAGGGATCGAGCGCGCCGGTACGCGCGCCAACCCCGGTGCGGATCGCCGCCTTGTGCGTGACCTTCTTCGCGTCGGACAGGTCCAGCACATCGAGCACTCCGTCCTTGCCCGCCGGGATGAACGCAAGCGATCGCGCGGCGTCGAGGATAACGGCATCCGGCCCGTGCCCGATCGCGACAAGCTGGCTCAGCCGGCGCGATGCGACATCGGTGACGGCCGCCGTGCCGTTGGCGCAGGCGCTGATCAGGCGTCCATGCACAGCATCGAGCGCAAGCCCGCTCGGCTCCTCGCAACCGGTCAATTTGATCGGCGCGCCAGTCACACCCTTGTCGAGGTCCACCACCTCGATCTCGTTCCTGTCCTCATTGTTGATGAACAGGGTGCGCCCCGAGATCGCGGCGAACTCGAGGCCGGGGACGACCGAGATGGTCCGCACCACGCGATGCGCCTGCGGGTCGATCTCCGATATCGTCCCCGATACGGCATTGACGGAGAGCAGGTGCCCCGTTGCCGGATCGACCACGGCGGCGTCGGGCTTTTTCCCCACCGCCAGCGTCGCGATCTGCCGATTGGCCTTGGTGTCGAAGAAACGCACCGTCGCGTCATCGCCGCTCGTCACGGCCAGTTCGCCCGCAGCAAGAGGCACGACCGCATGACCCTTGGCGACCGGACCGAGCGCGGGCAACGGCTTGCCGGATGTGAGATCAACAACGCTCACCTCATTGCCGTGCGCGACATAGAGCCGGCGCGCCGCGCTATCGACGCTGGCGTAATCCCATGCTCCGTCGCCCGGGACAGCGATCGGGTTGCCAGCGTGATATTCCTGCGCCGACACGGCACCCGCGAGACAAAGCGAAAGCGCGGCAAGGCCACGCATGCAGATCGGGAACGACATTCGAGTCTCCTTCGGGGAGAGCATTGAATGCACCGCGCCGGGGCTTGCCAGAGTCTTTTTGCAACATTGGGAAAATACAATGTTTGTGACGAATCAAAGCTACTGCGGGGAGCGCGCCACGGCGTCGTCCTCCTTCCAACTGGTCAGGAATTGTCGCTCACGCGGTGACGACAATCCACGATCCGAATGCGGTTGGAGAAATTGCCCTTGTCGTTTCAGGTCATCCTGTTCGTGGCCCTGCTTCCCTCGCCCATGCAATCCGCGGCAACCATCCCCCCGGATACGGGAATTCGCGATGCCGTTTCGCTGGATGTCCCCTTTCCGCCGCTCCCGACACCTGATTTCAAGGCGACATCCGTAACTGATACCGCCGATCAAACGTCGGTTTCAGAAATCACCATCCCCTCCTCCGCTGGCGCCGAAAATCAGCCGGGGATAGCGACGCAGGCGACGCAGCCGGTCCAGGCAGCGCAGGGCGATATCGTGGTCGAGGCGCACCGGCGAAACGATGCGGGAGATCCACTGCACGCGCTGAACGAAAAGTCGTTCGAAGCGACACAAGCAGTTGACCGCGCCCTGGTCGCGCCCGTGGCGTTTGCGTACAAGCGGCACGTCCCGGAGCCGGTACGAGACGGCTTGCGGAATTTCCTCAAGAACCTTCGCGAGCCGATCGTGTTCGTGAACTTCCTCTTGCAGCTCAAGCCGGGGAAAGCGGCGGAAACGGCGGGCAGGTTCGCACTCAACTCGACGGTCGGCGTTGCCGGTCTCGTCGATATCGCGAAGCGGCGCCCGTTCAATCTGCCCCGGCGGCCCAACGGGTTCGCCGACACGCTCGGCTATTATGGAGTAAAGCCGGGGCCATTCTTCTTCCTGCCGCTGATCGGGCCGACAACGCTCCGCGATGCGATTGGAGGCGTCGCCGACCGCGCGCTGCTGCTTGGCGCGATCGGCGCGCCGTTCAACCGGCCAACCTATACGGTTCCGGCAACCGTGTTGGGGACGTTGGACCGGCGTATCGAGTTTGACGAGGATCTGAAGCGGATTCGCGACGACACCGCGGATCCGTATCTGTCCCGCCGCACCTTCTACCTCTGCAAGCGGCAAGCCGAAATCGACGCGCTTCACGGGCATCGCAAATCCACCGTGATCACGCGGCTACAAGCCGAGACGCATAACGACACGTCGTCTTCGGCGCGATCGCGCCTGCAATGCGACAGGTTCCTGACGCACGAAGCCGACGTCTCCGCCGATCGGGCGATCACTCAACGTTGAAGGATGGAGGTGAGCAATGGAAGAGCATTCCCGTGGCGCGCAAACTCAGGGTGATAGGGGGCTTCGGGAGGCGATCGAGACCTATCGCCAACTTCGTGACGAGCTTTCACGGGATCATCCCCTGCCCGCCGACGCCATGCCGGTCATTGTCGGACCACTGTCCGAGCTTTTCGAGCTGCTTGTCGAACAACCTGCGGGCTTTTTCGCGCGGCGAGAAGCGATGGTCAGGCGCATCCGTCAAGCGTGGAGGGAATCTGGTGCGATCCTGGATCCAGAGCGCAGCGAAGCGGTGCTCGACGCGATATCCCGCGTCCCGCGCGAGCTGTTTGTTTCCGAGGAGGCACGCGAGCTCGCCTATCTTCCGACACCCCTCTCGATCGGCCATGAGCAGACCATCTCCAGTCCGCTCGTGGTGGCGACACTCGCGCTCGCCGCCGGCTCGAACAAGAACGGATGCGTCCTCGATGTCGGGACGGGGTGCGGCTATCAGGCGGCCGTCCTTTCGCTCCTCTACAACCGGGTGGTGTCGGTCGAGATCATCCCGGAACTCGCATCTGCGGCGGCGGCACGCCTGCGCCGCCTCGGATACACCAATATCGAGGTTTTTGAGGGCGACGCGGTTACGGCAATTACCGATGCGCAGCGCTTCGATGCGGTCGTCATCGCGGCGGGATCGTCGGGTATTCCCCTCACCCTTCTCCAATCCCTGAAGATCGGCGGGCGACTCGTCGCACCGGTCGGCCCCGAGACAGGCGATGAGCAACTTGTCTGTATTTCCCGGACGAGCGAGCGCGAATTCGTCCGCGGCTCGCTCGGTCCCGCGCGCTTCGTCAGCTTGCAGGGGGTGGCAGCGCGCGCGTCCCGCCATGAAAACGGCTCGATGACCAGGCTCCCCTATTGCTTCGGCGCTCCCATCCTCACGACGCAATCCGATACCGAGTAAGGCGTCCTCTTCGCTTCAGGTGCGGCCGCATCTAGGCCATGGGCTTGAGACGCAGCGCGCGCGGTCACTCGCGACGCGCCGAGGCGATCCAGGCGCGTTCACTGAAGACGATGGATACGCGCATCGGCCAACATTGGGATTAGATTACGTTTCCTATACAATTTCCCAATGCTTCAAGAGGCGGATTGCGCCCAGCACATGCGACGATAACGGGAGAAGCGCAGCGATTGAAAATCAATCGCAATAAAGGCGCGGCTTGTTGCATGATCACCTCCTATTACGCCTGCGGTTGTCGGGCAGGACCCGCCGAATCGGCGAAAGTGAGCGAACATCCGGACCGTGAGAGTAGCCATGCGCGTCCCGCTGGTCGGTAGACTCGGCACGCGCGAGCGGCCTGCGCTGAGGCTACTCCGCGGCGGCGATCGCGGTGGGACGGCGAGCGCAACGAGCGAAGCGTTCTCACGATTGCGGAAGATCGCGCGCGCCCTTGGCGCCGACATCCATGACCTGGGCAGCACCTACGCGAGCCAGGGCGAGCTTTGCCTCCTGGGGTTGTTGGCGCTCTATCAGCGGAGCCATCCCGACCTCACATGCACAATCGACGAGCGCCTGCGAAAAGCCATCCAGGATTGCGCGATTTGTCTCAGCGGAGAGGGGCTCGAACTGGGATATAGCGCCGCGATGCGGCTGACCTCGGTCGCCAACGAGAAGCTGGTGCGCGACGTGCGCCCGATACCAAGGGAGAAGTTGCGGAGCGCGGTCGAATCACCCGTCGCCATGGCGCCCGCGCAACTTGGTCCTTCGTTCGTCACCGCGCTTGCGCTTGTCCGGAAGAAGGGACTCGCCACCGCACACGATCTTCAGCGGCTGGGCGTGCCCCGGCAGATCATCGGCCAGATGCACCGCAAGGGCCTTCTGCGGTGCCTGCGCACCGGCGTCTATTACACCACCGTCGACATGCGAGGCTGAGTGATCGCCGGCGTCGGATTGCCTAGTCCTTCAAGAAATGCGCGTAATCGCTTTTGAATCGCAATATCATATACGAATCGCGCCGTGCGCGGCTGGAGACTGTCATTGAGGAAATGGACGAAATGCTGCGCTTCGCTTGTCGCGATATGCGCCGCGACAGGGGCATGGGCGCAGGATCGACCGCCGGCGGCGCAGCCCGGCACGGCGGAAAAGCAGCTCGACGTCGATGACATCACCGTCACCGGCAAGCGAGAGACCATGAAAGCGGATATCATCCAGATCGGCGGCTTTCAGAACCAGTCCATCCTCGACACGCCGCTGTCGGTGCAGGTCATGCCGCACTCGCTGCTGGAAGCGCAGGCGGCAACCGGTCTGGCCGACGCATTGCGTAACACGCCCGGCGTCAGCCAGTTCAACACCAGCCCGCTCTCGATCAGCAACTTCATTGTCCGAGGGGTCTATGTCGAGCCACGCACGAACTACCGTCTGAACGGTTCTCTGCCGATCATCAATCTCGCGAACGTTCCCCTTGAGGACAAGGAGCGTGTCGAGGTTCTTAAAGGGGTTTCGGCGCTCTATTACGGCTTCACCTCGCCGACCGCGGTCTTCAACTTCGTGTCCCGGCGTGCCGGCCCCAATCCCCTTCTCAGCCTTACGCTGTCAGGCGATGGCCTTGGCAGCGTCACCGGGCAGGTCGATGCGAGCCGGACCTTCGGATCTGATGGCCAGTTCGGCGCGCGCTTCAACATGCTTCAGGGCCACATCGGCACGTATATCGACGGAGTGGACGGCAGGCGCAGTCTCTATTCCGGCGCCTTCGATGTGCGTGCAACCGATCGCCTGTCCTTCCGGTTCGACGTCGAGCATTATGAGCGGGACATCGGCGATGCGGGCTCGATCACAATCCCCGCGGCCGTCAACGGGGTCATCGCCCTTCCCAGGGTTCCGTCACCATCCACCCGCACATCGCCTTACGGCACCAGATATTACGGCGAAGCGACCAATGTCCTCGCCCGGGCCGACTACAAGATCGGGTCGAACTGGTCGGCCATCGTCGAAGCCGGCGTCGCCACCACAACGCGCTCCCGCACTATTTCCACTTTCACGTTCACGAACGTCGCCACCGGCGCCGGCACGCTCTCGGGCAACTATCAAGCCGGGCAGCTCTATCGGAACCGCAACCTGCGCGGAGAGCTGCGCGGGCGCCTGACGACAGGTCCGGTCGAACACAATCTGACCATCGGCTACACCTATAATTCGCAGTTGCAGACCGCGGTGCCGTCCTATGGCTTCCCGACCGGCAAGTCGGCCATCGTCCAGAATCTGTATGATCCGATTCATATCGATCTCTCCTCGATAGCCCTGAAGGCGCCAACCCGAGGCACCAACAGCACGAATATCGACAGGGGCGCCTATCTGCTGGACCGGATGGTGTGGGGGCCGGTCTCGGTCATCGCCGGCATTCGCCATGCCGACTTCTCCTATCGCCAGACAGGCGCGAACTACGACACCCGCACGAACACGCCGATGGGCGCGGTGATCGTCAAGCTCGCGCCCCGCGTCAGCCTCTACGGCACCTATATCGAAGGGCTAGAGACCAGCGGCACCGCGCCGGACACCGCGGCGAACGCCAATCAGATTCTACCGCCCTCGATGAGCAGGCAGTACGAGGCTGGCGTCAAGGCGGAGTTCGGCAATCTGCTGCTGACTGCCGATTATTTCAACATCGATCGCGCCCTGACCTATACCAACGCCGCCAATGTCTATGTCCTCGACGGACGGGCGCGCTATCGCGGTTTCGAACTGTCGGCTCAGGGACAGGTGACGCGTAACCTTACGATCGCGGCCACGTTTGGACATACCGACGCACGCCAGACGAAGACCGCAGGCGGCCTGCTCGACGGCAAAAGCGTCGAGGCCACACCGCGTTATTCCGGCTCGCTGTTCGCAGAATATAGCCCGCCCATGATCGAGGGCTTCGCGATCAACGGGGGCGTCTATTATCAAGGCAAGAGCTGGCTCGATCCGCTGAACCAGGGCACCCAATCGCCCTACGCATTGTTGAGCGCCGGCCTGCGCCAACAGTTCACGCTCGCCAACGGCAACCGCCTTACCCTGCGCCTCAACGCCGATAATCTCGCCAACAAGCGCTACTGGATGGCAGGCAATCGCCAACTGAACATCGGCGCGCCGCGAACCGTGAAATTCTCCCTCCGCTACGATCTCTAGGACACGCCTCCATGCGAAAGACCCTTGCCGCCTGCCTGCTTGCCGTCACGCTCGCCGCGCTTCCGGCGGCCTCCGCTACGGCCAACGAACCCGCATCCTCACCCGTCACGCTTTCCAGCATGGGTGACGCCGCCATGGGGTCACTGATGGACGCCCTGTTCGCCGGTTATCACGCCCGCCACGCCAATGTCGAAAAGGGGTTGTGGGTCCATCGCAGCGACACCGCATCGCCGGACGGGTTGGCGAATTACGTGGCTGATGTCGCGCCGATCGTCGGGAAGCCGGACAAGATGATGTATCGCGTCCGCTTCCAGCGCAACGGCGTGACCGTTCCCTTCATCGTCAGGATCGGATCGATCGTCCGGGATGGCGTGCCCGTGCCCTTGCAGCTCGCCGCCAACGGCGGAACCGGGCGGCCGCTTGATCCCAAGGTCGCCGATTTCCTCGGCTATGTCGTCGGCCCGGAGGGGCAGGCGATCGTGGCGAAGCTCGGCGCCACCCCGCTCGCGCCGGCGGAGGTAGAGCAGGCGCGCGCCGCCCTCGCCGCTAATCCCTATATCCAGTCGGAGGCGCCGGCCTATCGCGCGAAGGGGGAGGTCTCCGGGCCGATATCCAGCGTCGGCTCGATCCAGATGGTCGAATGGATCGACCGCGCGCTGCTGCGCTTTCAGGCGATCCATCCGGGGGTCGTGCGTGGTGCCCACTGGCGGCATCCGGGCAGCTCGGCGGCGATTTCCGGCCTGCTCGCCGACGTGTCGGATATCGCCCCGCTCGGCCGCGAGGTGTCGCGCGGGGAGAAGGACGCCTATCGCGCGCGCTTCGGAGTGGAGGGACCGACCGAAATCCGCATCGCCCACGGCGCGCGTAAGTCCGAAATCCGCACCAACGCCGTCGCGATCTACGTCAACGCCGCCAACCCGATCGCCAGCCTGTCGGTCGCGCAGCTCGACGCGATCTTCAGCGCCGTGCCGCATGCCGGCGCATCCGCCCCGATCCGTACATGGGGGGACGCGGGACTGAAGGGGGAATGGCGCGATCGCCCGATCAAGCCTTTGCTCTATGGCGATTCCGGCGCGCCCGGCTCGATCCAGCGCGAGAATTTCAAGAACGACCGCTGGGCGGAAACAGTCAGGACGCTCGACATGAAGGAAGTGTCGGCCACCGTGGCCACCGATCCAGCCGCGATCGGCTTCGGGGCGTTCGACGATTCGACGCCGGGGATACGCGTGCTGCCCCTGTCCTTCACCGGCAAAGGCCCGGCGTCCTCGGGTTCGTGGGACGATGTGATGCGCCAGCGTTATCCGCTGACCCGGCACGTCTATATCCTCGTCCGCCGGAATCCCTCGCCCCAGACGCGCGAGTTCCTCCGCTTCCTGCTCAGCCGGGAGGGACAGGAGATCGGGGTGCTGGAAGGATATGCGCCGCTGACCCGCGCCGAAGCCGAAGCCGGCTTGGCGCAGATCGACGCGCTCTGATCCCGCGCGCCTCTGTGACTTGCTGACATGACGCGGCGCATCCTGTTCCAGATCCACTGGGCGCTCGGCATCACGGCGGGCCTCGTGCTGGTGGTGATGGGCGTCACCGGCGCGATGATGTCGTTCGAGGACGAGATCATGCGGGCGATGAGCCCCGGCATCGTCACCGTCACGCCGCCGCCGGGCGCGCAACGACTATCACCCGATCGACTGGTCGAGGCCATCAGGCAGCAGCGCCCCGATCGCGGGATCGACATGCTGACGATCGCCGCCTCCCCCGGCGAGAGCGACACCGTGTTCTTCACGCGCGATCGCGGGAAAAGAGGCGGCGAGCGGCGCAGCTATGTCGATCCCTATAGCGGCCGGTTGCTGGGGCAGGCGAACGGCCAGGGTTTCTTCGATACGGTGCGCGCATTGCACCGCTGGCTGCTGCTGCCGGGAAACGGCAACGGCATCGGCCGGCAGATCACCGCGATCGCGGCGATATCGCTGATCTATTTTGCGCTGTCCGGCCTGTGGCTGCGCTGGCCGCGTCGGCCGCTCGACTGGCGGCAATGGTTCGTGCTGGATTTCAGGCGGCGCGGGCGCAGCCTCAACCGTGCACTTCATGCGGTGATCGGCACATGGCTGCTGGTCTTCTACCTGTTGAGTGGCGTCACCGGCCTGTGGTGGTCCTATGACTGGTATCGCGCCGGGGCGACCCGCCTGCTGACGGGCAAGGCTCCGGCCGAGGAAGGCGACGGTCCGGCGCGCGGAGGCAAGCGCAAGAAAGCGAAGGGCCATGCCGCACCCGCATCGCTCGCGCCGGCCTTCGCCGCGATCGTCCGCGAGACCGGGGGCCGCTTTGCGCAGGTGACGCTCCCGCTCCCCAAGAGTGACAAGCCGCTCCGAGTCCGCGTCTTGCCGCTCGACGCGCGCCACGATCGCGCGCTCGACGAATATCGCGTCATCCCCTCCACCGGCGCGATCGTCGAGCGCCGGCCGTATGCCGAACTGGGCGTCGGACCGTCGATTGCGGCGAGCATGCTGGAGGTGCATCGCGGCGCCTATTGGGGGCTGCCGGGGCGCATCCTGATGCTCCTGTCCAGCGCGGCGATGCCGCTGTTCGCGGTGACGGGCTGGCTGCTCTATCTCGACCGGCGGCGGCGGAAGCGCGAATTGCGCGCGATCGAAACGCCGGCCGCCCTCCCCCCGCGCGATCTGGAGGCGGGCGGCATCCTGATCGCCTATGCCAGCCAGACCGGCACCGCCACCCGCCTCGCCCGGCTGACGGCGGCGGGTTTCGAGGCGGCCGGTCGGGCGGTGTCGCTCCAGCCCCTGTCGGCCGTGTCGGCGGAGGATCTGGCGAAGGCCGGCGAGGCGCTCGTCATCGCGAGCACCTATGGCGACGGCGAGCCGCCCGACACCGCCCGCGCCGTGCCGCGCAACCTGTCGCGCGCCGCACCTGCCGGGCTGGAGGGGCTATCCTATGCGGTGCTGGCGCTCGGCGACCGCACCTATGATGATTTCTGCGCGTTCGGCCGCCAGATCGATCAGGCGCTGCACGCCGCCGGGGCGCAACGCCTGTTCGACCGGATCGAGGTCGATCGCGAGGATGCCGCCGCGCTCAGGCATTGGCAGCAGCAGACGATCGGCATCGGCGCAACCTTCGACGAGGCGGACTGGATTCCGGCGGCCTATGCCCCTTGGCGGTTGGCGGAACGCCGATGCCTCAACCCCGGCGGCCCCGGCGACGCGGCGTGGCATATCGCGCTGGAGCCGGTGAGCGAAACGCCCACATGGCAGCCGGGCGATATCGCCGAAGTGGTGCCTGAGGAGGATGCGGCCGGGATCGCGCACGCACCCGTCCACCATCGCGAATATTCGATCGCGTCGCTTCCGTCGTCAGGCCGGATCGAGCTGATCGTGCGCTTGCGCCGCCATGCGGACGGCACGCCGGGGCTCGGCTCCGGCTGGCTCACCGAAACGGCGCGGATCGGCGCGGTCTTCCCCGCGCGCATTCGCGAGAACCCCTCCTTCCGGCCCGATCCCGAGGACGGCCCCGTCATCCTGATCGGCAGCGGCACCGGGCTGGCCGGTCTGCTCGCGCACCTGCGCGATCGCGCCGCGCGCGGGGTGAAGGATGCGTGGCTGATCTTCGGCGAGCGCAGCCGCGCGCACGATTTCTTCCACCGCGACGAGATCGAGGCGATGCGCGCCGACGGCACGCTGGCGCGGCTCGACCTCGCCTTCTCGCGCGATCAGCAGGAGCGGCTCTACGTGCAGCACAGGATCGACGCCGCTGCGGACGATATCAGCGAGTGGGTGGGTCGCGGCGCGGCGATCCTCGTCTGCGGCGGGCTCGCCTCGATGGCCCCGGCGGTCGATCACGCGCTGCGCCGCATCCTGGGCGATGAGCAGGCGGAAGAGATGGCGCGATCGGGACGATATCGGCGCGACATCTACTGAAGCCGTTGCCAAGGCCGCGTCGGCGTCGGCTACTCACGGCGACAGAATATCACCACCGCTGCCGCGGCGATCGGCATTTCGAGGAGAAGCGGGTCGTAAGCCGGACAGGCGGGAACCGGGAAATCACGATGTTGCGCCACCGCAATCGCGATGATATAATGTATCATTGATTATTGCGAAAGGACGACGTGATGAAGGTCGCAGCGGGTTCGACGCTGGTTCTGCTTTCCGTGGTGACCGCAATCCCGGCGATCGCCATGACAAGGGACGATGCCCGGATGAACCTGGGCGGTGCGGCGGCGATCGCCGATCCCGACGCGCATCTGGACCGGCTCGCGGCCGCCGCATCCGGCAACGACCTCGGTCATAGCAAGCCGCAAAAGAGCGTCCGCAACCTGCTGCGCGACGATCCCTATCTCCGCGCCGCGTTCGGGTGGATCGACAACAAATAGCCCGCGCTCGATCGCCGGGTTGCCTTCACACAGAGTAGCAATATGACCCTTCCCCTTCCCGTCACCGTGCTGTCCGGCTTCCTCGGCGCGGGCAAGACGACGCTGCTCAACCACATCCTCGCCAATGGCGAGGGGCGGCGCGTGGCGGTGATCGTCAACGATATGTCCGAGGTGAACATCGACGCGGACCTCGTGCGCGGCGGCGACGCGGCCTTTTCCCGCAGTGAGGAGACATTGGTCGAGATGACCAACGGCTGCATCTGCTGCACCTTGCGCGACGACCTGCTGCGGGAGGTGCGTGCACTCGCCGAGGCTGGGCGGTTCGATTATCTGGTGATCGAGAGCACCGGCATCTCCGAGCCGCTGCCGGTCGCCAGCACCTTTTCCTTCCGTGACGAGGCAGGCGCGTCGCTGGGCGATGTCACGCGGCTCGACACGATGGTCACGGTGGTCGATGCGATCAACCTGCTCAGGGACTATTCGAGCCGGGACTTCCTTGCCGATCGCGGGGAATCCCTCGGCGAGGATGACGAACGCAGCCTCGTCGGCCTGCTGGTCGAGCAGATCGAATTCGCCGATGTCGTGGTGGTCAACAAGGCGTCGTCGGTCTCGCCCGACCAGCTCGCCGTGGTGAAGAAGCTCGTCGCCAGCCTCAACGCCGATGCGCGGATCGTCACTTGCGATCAGGGAAGGGTCGCGCCCGATGCGATCCTCGACACCGGGCTGTTCGACGAGGCGAAGGCGGCGCAGCATCCGTTATGGGCCAAGGAGCTCTACGGCTATGCCAGCCACCAGCCCGAGACGGAGGAATATGGCATCGAGAGCTTCGTCTATCGCGCCCGCCGCCCATTCGACCCCGTGAAGCTCCATCGTTTCCTGACCACCGACGGGCTCGATCACGTCGTGCGCGCCAAGGGCCATTTCTGGCTCGCGACGCGGCCCGACTGGGTCGGCGAGCTGGCGGTGGCGGGCAGCCAGACGATGACCGCGCGGATGGGCCGCTGGTGGGCAAGCATCCCGAAACACCATTGGCCCGACGATGACCGCTTCGAGCGTTTTGTGGCGCATCACTGGGACGATCCATGGGGCGACCGGCGGCAGGAGCTGGTGTTCATCGGCATCGGCATGGACAAGGGCCGCCTCCGCGATGGCCTGGATGCGTGTCTGCTGCCGGCCGAAGCCCTCACTCCCGAGGCATGGGCCGCCCTGCCCGATCCCTTCCCGCTGTGGGGCGAGCCGGCGATGGCGGTCGCGGAATGAGCGTCGCGGCACTGGAGGCGGGCTTGGTGGCCGAGGGGCGCGATGCCGCGATCCTGAACCAGATCATCGAGGATACCACGCACCTCGCGATCTGGCATCGCGCGGCCACACCGGGCCTCGACGGGATCGGTGCGCTGGACTGGAACGCGATCGACGACCTCGATTTCTCCACGCCGGTCGCGGAACTGGACGGCGAGATCGCCGAAGGACTGGCCGAGGCAGGTTATCCGGCGGCGCTGTGCCCCGCGCTGCGGGACGAGATCGCGATGCTCGCGCGCCGCTTCGCCGCAATCATGGCGTGCGACGCAGTGACGATCCGGCTGGAGATCATCGAAACCGATGCCTGCCGCCGATTCCATACGGACAACGTCGCTGCGCGCCTGCTGACCACATTGCACGGCCCGACCACTCAATGGATCGTCGCGGATGCGCCCGACACGATCCGCCAGTTGCCCGCTTATGGGGTCGCCGTGTTCAAGGGACGGCGACTGGCGGAGCGGCCGGAAATCCTCCATCGCTCCCCGCCGATCGCCGGCACGGGCGACACCCGGCTACTGCTCGTCATCGACCCGTTCGATCCCGCCGCCGATGAGGCCCGCGTTCCTTGAGCACGATATGGCCGCTCCTTTCCGGATCGATCGCCGGGCTGGCGACCTATGCCGGCGGCCTGCTGGCGATGCGGCTGAGCCGCCATCGCCTGCTGATCTTCGGCCTCACCGCCGGGCTGCTGATCGGCCTGTCGCTGTTCCATCTCCTGCCCGAAACGTTGCATTCAGGCGACCTTTCCCGCCCCCGGGCATGGGCGGCGATGACGGCGGGCTTCCTCGCCTTCGCGGGCCTGCACCGGATACCGTCCGGCGCGTTGTTCGGGCGGCTCTCGATGCTGCTCCACAGCCTGATGGACGGGCTGGGCATCGGGCTGGCGTTCCACGCCTCGTCCTCGGCCGGATGGGCCGTCACGGCCGCGATCCTCGCCCATAAGCTGGCGGACGGGGCGAACATGGTTGGCCTGGCCATGGCCTCCAGCGCCGCGCACGCCACGCATCGCTGGCTACTGGCGAGCGCCCTCGCGCCGGTGCTCGGCGCCTGCCTCGGCGCGTGGATGCCGGTCGGGCAGCAGAATCTCGCGCTGATGCTGGCGCTGTTCGCGGGCGGGTTTCTCTATCTCGGGGCCTGCGAGTTGCTGCCCCGCAGCCGGATCACGGCGAACAGGCCGGGCGGCGCGCTCGCCGCTCTGGCAGGACTGGCGATCATGGCGGGCGTCATGCACTTCCTCCACCAGGACAGGGAGGTCAGCGCCCGCGATCCCCGCCCGCCGGCGCCTGTTGCTCCTCACAAGCGCCATCCGATAGCTTGAGGCATCCCTCTTTGTCCTCCGGACCACCCATCGCCGTCACGATGCCGGCATGCGGGCCGACCACCGCGTTCAGCGCGAGGCGCTCGTCGCCCGGCGCCATGAAGGGCAGCGGATTGATCGCCTGACCCGCCACGCGGATCTCGTAATGGAGATGGCTGCCGCTAGAGCGGCCACTGGACCCGACCATGCCGATGGTCTCACCGCGCCGGACCCGTTGCCCCGCCTTGACCAATATCCGGGACAAATGTCCGTAGCGGGTCTCGATGCCGGCGCCATGCATCAGGATCACCACATTGCCGTAGCCGGCAGCCGGTTCGGCCCGGGTGACGATCGCGTCGCCGGTCGCATGGACGGGCGTGCCTGTTGGCGCGGCCAGGTCGACCCCGGCGTGGAAGCTCCTCTCTCCATGGAAAGGGTCCGCGCGAACACCAAACGGGGAGGTGTAGCGGAAGCTCTCGATCGGGCGCTCGAGCGGGATCGACACCGGCGGCTGCGATCCACGATCGCCCCCGGATGTCCATGCATCCAGCAGCGGCCTGAAATTGGCAGCCGGCAGGGACCGCCTGGACATTTCCGTTGGCGGCGCGGCGAACGCCGGGGTGCCCACCACCGCGCCAAGGCAAAGCATCAGCCGCAATCCACCAGCGATGGCGGCTCGCCTCCCCTTTTTCCCCATTCCATTTCTCCCACCCGCAGACGATCAGAAACGAATGGCGTGTTTCACAGGATATGATATCTCATGTCGATAAGAAGTGCCCCGGTTGCGGCGAACGATCGATCGGGCAAGTTCGTGTTTGAAATGATCGCCGCCCGGGCGTGTCCCGCGAGCCGGTCCGAACCTCCGAATGCCGGACCGCTTAACGCGCGTTGATCTTATTCAGTATTACCCTACTTCAAACTGTCACGAACATTACCTTACCACAATCTACATTATATTTATTCAATGAAAGATCGAAAGCGAACAATTTCGCAATACTGTCATCCAGCATCGTCATCGAACCCCGCACATGAGCAACGCCGAGTCATCGGTAAAAAATCGCGGGGGTTCCGGTCGACCATGCGAATCCGTTTGATGCTGACTACCGCCATCCTGACTGTCATCGCCGTGCCGGCGTTCGCGGAGGATCGGGATAACCATGACGACCCCCAGCATGGGCAGGATATCGTGGTATCCGCACGCCGGGCCGATACCGCGAGAACCGAGCAGCAGCAGGCCCCCAACCTCGTCAACATCCAGCCGGCCGAAACTATCGCCAAATATCCCGACGTGAATGCGGCCGAGGCCCTTAGCCGTGTCCCTGGCGTTGCGCTGTCGATCGACACGGGCGAAGGACGCTTCGTCAACATCCGCGGTCTCGACGGCAACCTGAATGGGGCGACGTTCGGTGGCGTGGTACTGCTCAACACCCAGCCGGGCGGCACCTATTTCAACGCGGCCGGCCGCGCCGTCGAGTTCGATACGGTGCCGATTGGCGCGATCGACCGGATCGTCGTGATCAAGACGGGGCTGCCCGACCACGACGCCGAGGGACTTGGCGGCTCAATCGAGCTTTCTCCCCGCTCGGCGGTCGGTATCAAACGCCCCTTCGCGGAAATCACGCTTGGCGGCGGTCTTGAGACCTTCGCCAATACCGGCCTCTATCGCGATGAGGTCGTCGTAGGCGCGCCCTTCGGGGGAACGAACGCCAGCGGCAATTCGAACTTCTCGTTCGTGGCGACCCAGTTCCTCTACAATGACCGCCGCACTTTCGATGACCTCGAGGCGGCCTATTTCAACAACCAGCCTGTTACGCCGGACAAGGCGTTCGACGCGCTCGAGATGCGCAAATACCAATATGACCGCAAGCGCTTCGGCTATAGCGGCGAGCTCGATTTCACGCCCAGCGACAACCACCGCATCTACGCGCGCGCCAGCATCGCGGGCTATAATGAAAGCGCCCGGCGCAATCGCCTGGAGATTGACGGACTGGGTGATCCGGTCACGGTCGATCCCGCCAACGCCAACGGACTGATTGCGAGCAACGCTTCAACCGTGAAGACATTGCGCCATTACGACGAGACGCACCGGAATATGGTGTTCCAGCTCGGCGGCGAACACCATTTCGGCGAGACGGTCTTCGACTGGTTCGGCGCCTATTCGCGGGCTTCCTACGACAAGCACTACGATTACAATACGACCTTTGCCGGCCCGGGCGGACTGACCGTCGGCTATGACAACGCGACCGATCCGAACCACCCTGCGGTCACGGTCACCGGCCCCAGCGTCACCGATTCCGCGAATTACACGCTCGCGTCCATCAGCAACGTTCGCGAGCCGGACCGCGACCGCGAATGGTCCTATGCCGCCAATCTCGCGACTCCGCTGCGTCTCCTCGACAATGACGAGATCAGGATCGGCGGCAAGCTGCGCTATCGTCGCAAATATGCGTCGCAGCAGAATTTCACCTACAGCTATAACGGGCCGCCAGTCGGGCTTTCGCAATTCTCCAACGGCACCGTCGTCGACAACTTCTACGGCGGCCGCTACGCGATCGGCGCGCTGCTGGACCCCAGGAAGCTCGAGGATTTCCTTTCCGCCAACCCCGGCCTTTTCACGCGCAACCTCGCACGCGATCTCGCCACCGACGCGCGCGGCTCCTTCGACGACACCGAGAATGTGAGCGCGGGCTACGTCCAGTACAAGGGAGACATCGGCAGTCTCGGCGTTCTGGCCGGCATCCGGGTCGAACATACGCACGCAATCTACCGCGGGATGTCGCAGCTCACCGCAGCGAACGGCGATATCAACTATGCGCCGGCATCGGTGACGCATGACTACACCAATGTCTTTCCGACCTTACAGTTGCGATACGCGATCCAGCCGCAGTTCATCCTCCGTGCAACCTATTCGACCGGTATCGCGCGGCCCGGCTTCTACCAGACCCTTCAGTCGTCGCGAGTCGACCTAGGCGGCGGTGTGGTCACGACCGGCAATCCCGATCTCAAGCCGACCTATGGGCATAATTTCGACCTTTCGTTCGAATATTATCTTCCCGGCAACGGGATCGTCTCGCTTGGCTTCTTCGACAAGGAGTTCCGCAACTACATTGTCGCGCGGTCGATACATGGCAGCTATCCTGGCATCAGCGGGATCGCCGTCCTCGACACCTTCGACAACGTCCGCGCCGCCGCGCGCGGCATCGAATTCGGGCTCAACTACAAGCCCGCGATCTTCCGCGGCTTCGGCGTGGAAGCCAACGCTGCCTATGTGGACAGCGCGGCGCAGGTCCGTGACGGCGAAACCGTGCCGTTGCCCGGCACATTCGAATATAGCGCCAATGCCGCGCTGTTCTATGAAGCCGGCCGGATCAAGGTGCGCGTCGCAGGACAATATGAAGCTCCCGCCCTGTTCGGTGTGGGCGGCACGCGCGCGACCGACATCTTCCAGGACAAGCGCCTGACGCTCGACATCAACGGCAGCTACGACCTGACGAAGCGCGTCAGCCTCTATGTGAACGCAAAGAACCTGACGAACGCGCCGCTTCGCTTCTATGAAGGCAGCAGCAATCGGCCGGTGCAGCGGGAATATTACGACATGACGCTGGAGGGCGGCGTAAAGATACGCCTTTAGGACCCCGAAAACCGCGAATCCGCATATCTGCAGAAGCGAATGGCACGCTGCTGTTCCGGCATCGGTTGTGGACGCTTTCGCCTCATTCGTCGCGAAGGTCTTGCCCGCTTCAATCTGCAAACATTGGGATAATACAATGTCCGTTCGCCGCGAAACGCCTCTAAGGAATGGCGGATCGTGACCGATCGCGGAGCCTTGATGACAATCCTGCCAAGCAACCGCCCGCTGTTGCTCCCGCCGCTGTTCATCGTGACAGCGCTGCTCGGCGGTTGCGCGCACTATGCGGCTGCCCCCCTTGCCCAGCGCCCGGCGCTGGCCGCGACGCTGGCTGATCTGCCGCAAGTGCCGGCCCGCCCCTTGAGCGTGGAGGATGTCGTCGCGCTCGCCGTCGCCCGCGCGCCCGATCTGGTCGCGGCGCGGACGAAGCGCGGCGTGGCGGAGGCGCAGCTCGTGCAGGCTGGCGTGTTGCCCAATCCCTCGCTGACCGGCGCGTTCCTGCCGCTCGTTTCCGGCGCGGGCACAGTGCCGGCGTGGAATTTCGGGCTCACGCAGGACCTGAAGGCGCTCATCATCCGCGGCCCGAAGCTGCGCGGCGCGCGCCATGCGGCGGCGCAGGTGCGCGCCGACCTGTTGTGGCAGGAATGGCAGGCCGCCGGACAGGCGCGGCAACTCGCGGTCGACCTGATCCAGCGCGAACAGACGCGCGCGATGCTGGAGGAAGCGGTGGCGTTGCTCGGTCACCGCTATGAAGTGACGCAGAAGGCGCTCGCCGCCGGCAATGCGACATTGGTGACCGCCGCCCCAAGCGCGATCGGCTATCAGCAGGCGCGCGTCAGCCTTCAGGCGCTCGACCAGCAGCAATTGCAGGACCGGCACAAGCTCAATGCGCTGCTCGCGCTCGCGCCCGACGTGGTGGTGCCGCTCGCCGCCACCCCGGACATCGCGCCGCTCGACATCCCCGTCGCGCGCGCCAGCCTCGCCACCCTGCCCGAGCGGCGGCCGGACCTGCTCGCGCTGCGCTTCGGCTATGCCTCGCAGGACGAGGCTTTGCGCGGGGCGATCCTGTCGCAATTCCCCGATTTCATCCTCGGCGGCAGCGTGTCAAGCGACAACAGCAAGGTCATCAACGCCGGGCCGAACGCGCAGATCGGCCTGCCGCTGTTCGATCGCAATCAGGGCAATATCGCAATCGCCCGCGCCACCCGCGAACAGCTCCGCGCCGAATATGCCGCGCGGCTCGATGCGGCTGTGGGCGAGGTCGGCGCGCTTCTGTCGGAAATGGAGCGGATGCGCGCGCAGCTTGCGATCGTGGAACGCGATCTGCCCGGCGCGCGGCTCGCCGCCGCCCGCGCCGCCGCCGCCTTCGGCAAGTCCGCGCTCGACGAACGCGCCTATGTCGATCTCGTCACCAACCGCTTCACCAAGGAACAGGAAGTGTATGCGTTGCAACTGAGCCTGCTCGATCGGCAGGTGGCGATCGAGACATTGCTCGGCACCGGTCTTCCAGGCGTCGATACGCTCGGCCTAGCGGACCCCGGCACGAAAGGAGCCGCACGGTGAAATCCGGCACGATCTGGCCTGCCATCGCCATCTGCCTGCTGAGCGCGTGTGGATCTTCCGGCTCTCCCGACGATACGGCGGCTGGAACCACGCTGGTGACGGCGATAGCCGCTCGCCAGGGCAGCCTGCCGCGCGTGATCGAGGCTTATGGTCAGGCGACCCCCGCCGCCAACGGCGTAGCGACACTGAGCGTCCAGCAGCCGGGGCAGGTCGTCGCGATCCCCGCCGTCGCGGGCACGCGCGTTGCAGCCGGCGTGCCAGTGGTGGTGTTCGCCGTCGCTCCCTCGGCGCGCAGCACCTATCTTCAGGCGGAAGGCGCGGTGAAGGCGGCGGAATCGCAGCGCGCGACGACCGCCCAGCTGGTCACCCAGCAACTCGCGACGCGTGACCAGCTCGTGCAGGCGGAGAAGGTCGTCACCGACGCGCGCGTCGCGCTGGCCGCCCTGGCGAAGGAAGGCGCGGGTGCGGCGACGCTCACCCTGCGCGCGCCCTTCGCCGGCATCGTCAGCACCTTGCCCGTCGCGCCGGGCGACCGCACCCAGCCGGGGCAGGCGCTCGCGACGATTGCGCGGACCGGCGCGATGATCGTGACGGTCGGGGTCGATCCCGCCCGGCGCGCGGACCTGCGCGTCGGCGCGCCCGTCACGCTCGCGCGGCTCGACGGCGGCGCGGATGTGGCCGGCCATGTCCAGCGCGTCGATGCGATGCTCAACCCGCGCACGCGCCAGATCGACGTGGACATCGCCTATCCCGCCGGCGCGATCCTGCCCGGCGAGGCGATGCGCGTGGCGATCGAGACGGGCCGCGCCGAGGGCTGGCTCGTGCCGCATCGCGCCGTGGTGGTGGACAGCGACGGCAAGGCCAACGTGTTCCAGATCGCCGGCGGCAAGGCGAAGGCGGTGCCGGTCACGGTCGACGTGGCGCGCCCGGACAATGATCTTGTCTCCGGAAAGCTTGATGCCCGCGCGCCGCTGATCGTCGACGGCGCGTATCAGCTCGGCGATGGCGACGCGGTGCGGGCGCAGCGCGGCCGATGAGCTACGCCTCGCTGCTTCAGCGCCAGTCGCGGGCGTTCCTCACTATCGCGGTGGCATTGGCGATCGCGGGCGTGGTCGCGGCTTTCTCGCTGCCGATCGGGCTGTTTCCGCAGGTCTCCTTCCCGCGCGTGGTGGTGGATATCGACGCCGGATCACGTCCCGCCGACCAGACCGCGCTCACCGTCACCACCCCGGTGGAGCAGGCGCTCCGCGCGGTGCAGGGGGTGCAGAGCGTGCGCTCGGAGACGACGCGTGGCGCGGCGCAAATCTCGATCGACTTCGGCTGGGGCCGCGACATGGTGGCGAGCACCCTGCTGGTCGAGGGCGCGATGTCGCGCGCCTTGGGCGCGCTGCCGCCCGGCACAACATACAACGTCCGCCGGATGGACCCGACGGTCTTCCCGATCATCTCCTATGCGCTCGAATCGCAGCAGGCGACGCCGACGCAATTGCAGGATTTCGCGCGCTATCAGGTCGTGCCGCTGTTGAGCAGCATCACCGGCCTCGCCCGCGTCGACGTGCAGGGCGGCGAGACGGCGGAGATACAGGTGCTGGCCGATCCCGCGCGCCTCGCCGCGCACGGGCTGGCGATGGGCGACCTCTCCACCGCGATCGCCAACGGCAACGTGCTCAGCGCGGTCGGCCGCGTGCAGGATCGCGGGCGGCTGTCGCTGGTGATCGCGGACCGCACGCTCCCGGGCGCGGCGGCGGTCGGCGAGGTGGTGGTGAAGGCCGATCCGGCCGGCGTGGTGCGCGTGCGCGACGTCGCCACCGTGCAGCAGGGGATCATGCCGCAATGGCTGCGCGTCAGCGAGGACGGGCGGCCGGCGGTGCTGTTCAACATCTACGAGCAGCCGGACGGCAATGCCGTGCAGATCGCGAAGGCGGTCGAGCAGAAGCTGGCGCATGTGAAGCTGCCGCCCGGCACACGGCTGGTCTGCTGGTATGATCAGAGCCAGCTCGTCACCGAATCCGTCGCCAGCGTGCGCGATGCGGTGCTGATCGGGCTGGTCCTTGCCGCTTTCGTCCTTCTGCTGTTCCTCAGGAGCTGGCGCATCACCCTCGTCGCCGCGATCGTCGTGCCGGCGACGCTGGCGACGACCGTGCTGGTGCTGACGATCTGCGGCATGAGCTTCAACATCATGACATTGGGCGGGATCGCCGCCGCTGTCGGCCTGCTGATCGACGACGTGATCGTGATGGTCGAGCATATCGTGCGCCGCGCAGGCGCGGAAGGATCGGGCGGGAAGGCGGCGGTGCTGCCGGCCGCACGCGAGTTCATGGCCCCGCTCACCGGATCGAGCCTCGCGACGCTGATCGTGTTCCTCCCCCTCTCCTTCCTGACGGGCGTGACGGGGGCGTTCTCCAAGGCGCTGTCGCTGACGATGGGCGCGGCGCTGGCGATCTCCTGGGCGATGACCGCCTTCGTCGTCCCCGCGCTCACTGCCCGGCTGGTTGATTTCGACACCACGCACGACCCCGCCGCTTCTGGCGAGGGGCGCCTTCCACGCTGGCACGATCGAGGACTGGACCTATTGCTGACCCGCCCGTGGCTGCTGGCCGCGCTGGCCGTGCCGCTGCTGATCCTCGGCTATGTCGGCTACGCCAACGTCCCGACCGGCTTCATGCCCAAGGTGGACGAGGGCGGATTCGTGATGGACTATTATACCCCGCCCGGCACCTCGCTGATCGAGACCGAGCGGCGGATGAGCCAGGTCGATGCGCTGCTGCGCGCCGACGCGGATGTGCTGACCTTCTCGCGCCGGCTCGGCACCGGCCTCGGCGGCGATCTCGGGCAGAGCTATCACGGCGATTACTTCGTCCGGCTGAAGCCCGGTCACGCGCGCGGCACCGAGGAGGTCGCCACGGCCATCGCGCATCAGGTGGACGCGCGGGTGCCCGGCGTCGCGGTCGAGGTGGCGCAATTGATGGAAGACCTGATCGGCGACCTCACCGCCGTGCCGCAGCCAATCGAGATCAAGTTGTTCGCCGCCGATCCCACGATCCTCACCGATCAGGCGCGCAAGGTCGCCGCCGCGATCGGCAAGGTTTCCGGTGTGGTCGAGGTGAAGGACGGGGTGCAGCTCGCCGGCGACGCGATCGACGTGCGGATCGACCCGATCCGCGCCGGATTCGAAGGCGTCACCCCGGCGGAGGTGCAGGCCGCGATCGACACCGCGCTGAACGGCGCGATCGCCACCACCCTCCCCCAGCCGACCAAGGCGATCAACGTCCGCGTCCGCCTGCCCGAGGCGATGACGCTCACCCGCGAGGGGCTGGCGGACCTGCCGATCCGCGCCGGCGACGGCCATGTCTTCGCGCTGTCGCGCGTCGCCGACCTCCGCCCCGTCACCGGCCAGCCGCAGATCGCGCGCGAGAACCTCGAGCCTATGGCCGCCGTCACCGGCCGGATCGAGGCGCGCGGGCTGGGTGCAACGATCGCGGATATCAAGGCGGTGCTGGCGCAACCGGGAATGCTCGCGCCGGGCGTCCGCTACGATCTCGGCGGGCTCTACCAGCAGCAGCAAATCGCCTTCGCCGGGCTGACGCGGGTGTTCCTCGCCGCGCTGATCGCGGAGTTCATCCTGCTGCTGATCCTCTATCGCCGCTTCGCGACGCCTTTGGTCATCATCGGCTGCTCGCTGCTCTCCACCACGGCCGTGTTCACCGCTTTGTGGCTCACCGGCGTCGACCTCAACATCACCGCGCTGATGGGGATGACGATGATCATCGGCATCGGCACCGAGATGGCGATCTTCTACGTCAGCGAATATGAGGAACTGGCGCGCCACATGCCGCACCGCGACGCCGCGCGCGAGGCGAGCCGCAACCGCCTGCGCCCGATCACCATGACGACGCTCGCCGCGATCCTCACCCTGCTGCCGCTCGCGCTGGCGATCGGCTCGGGCGCGGGCATCCAGCAGCCGCTGGCGATCGCGATCATCGCAGGCCTGCTGCTGCAATATCCGCTCGTGCTGCTTGCCATGCCGGTATTGATCGGGCTGATCGCCACGCGGGACGATACCTCCCTAACCGCATGATATTCTCTACCAGGTAAGCTTGCGCATAATCCTTTACCGGACATTGCGAAATTACAATGAAGGTGAATAACACCTGCGGCCTGTATTCAGCGTTAACTCATGCGGGTCATCTTAAATCTTCCTTATCCGCAGACATCCATGTCGAGGAGATTGCAAGATGTTACGCAAGATGCTCACCAGCGCAGCGATGGCAGCGACATTCGCCGCTGCGATCATGCCGGCTGCCGCGGTTGCGCAGGACCGCTACTGGAACGGCAGAGCGGATGACCGATATGATCACAGCCGTTTCGACGAGCGTGATCGCTATCAGGGTGGCGATAACTGGCGCGACCGGCGCTCATGGGATGATCGCGGTTATCGCTCGCGCGGTTGGGAAAACGACGGCTATTCGCGAGATCGCGGCTATTATGATCAGACCGGCTACGAGCGCAGCTATTATGCCAGGCCGCAATATCATTATCGCTGCCGCCGCAGCGGCACGACCGGGACGATCGTCGGCGCGATCGCGGGCGGTCTGCTTGGCAATGGCATCGCCGGCGATGGAGATCGCACGCTTGGAACGGTCATAGGCGGCGCGGCGGGCGCCCTTGCCGGGCGGGCAATCGAACGCTCCGGCAACGGCTGCTGACGCACCGCAAATGTCGTCACTGCCCGAATTGTATTTGGACTGACGGGAGAGAGAGCATGTTTCGCAAGATTATGATTCCAGCCGTGATCGGCGCTGCGTCGATCTGCGGCATCTCAACACCGGCGAATGCCCAGAGTTTCGGCTTCTACGTCGGCTCGGGCTATCCCGCCTATGATGACGGCCCCGGACCCTACGGTTATTATCGCGGGCCAGCCTATGACGAGGACCGGCGCGAGGCGTGGCTGGCCCATGAGCGGTGGGAAGCACGTCAACGCTGGGAACGCGAGCAGGCTCGCCGTCGATACTGGCAGCACGAACGGTGGGAACATCGGGGCTACTGGCACGAGGAAGACGAGGACGAGCAATAATATCCCGCAAGCGGCAGATTTATTCTGGCTATCAGCCGGCTCCCGACGGGCTGCAAGCGGCGAATGGATCATCCATCCAGCGCCGCTTGCCGCTGCCGAGATATCGATCAACTCGGCGCAGACTAGCCGTTGAGCTTGTCCTTCACGGCTTTCGCTGGAGTGAAGACCAGCTTCTTCGAAGCCTTGATGGCCATACGTTCGCCGGTTCTTGGATGGCGTCCATCTCGAGCGGGCGTGGCTTTGACACGAAACTTCCCGAAGCCGTTGAGTGAGGTCTCCTCGCCCCTGGCGCCGGCATCGGCAATCGCCGTCAGCACCGCGTCCAGGATCTTGCGCGCCGCCGCCCTCGACAGGCCATGTGCGGCCGCTACCTGCTCGGCGAGGTCGTTATTGTTCATGAAGGAATTCCCTTTCTTCTGATGGTGGCGAGATCACCCGTAACAGGCCTTGTCAGCGCTTCCACCGCCCGGCGTTCGGCCTCCTCGAACGAGCCGGCGAATGCAGTCGGATAAGGCCACGCTTTCGCGGCACGCGCGCTTCTCCGCTCCATCTCCACCCGCTCGCCGGGATCCGTAACGACGTAAACCGCAAGCCTCACCTTTGTCGCGAGCATTTCACGTCGCGCCTTGAGCCATAGCGCCAGCGGCTTACCCGCTTCAGGTCCGGGCCGTTGCGTCGCGTCCAGTATGAGAACAAGCTGATCGTTCTTCTCGAGCAGATGATCGTAGGCGCGGGTCCATGCATGGGCATCCCGTTCGCTTCGCATCGGTCGGGATCCGGACCGGTAGATGCCGGGACTCAGGGGAATGAAAAAGTCGGCCACGGCAAAGCCTTTTGCGAGTCGCTCTCAGCACTAATTGCGAATAGTTCGCAAATATCGTATCCCGGATCAAGCCGCGTTTCGCGGATTTGGAGGATCGCGATGGCCGACAAGCAGCGTTCGATGATGACCAGCCTGCCCGCGGTAGCGACCATGCTCCTGGGAATCGCCTTGCTGGTCCTCGCCGCATTGCGCTGGCGCGAGAATGGCTGGGGCTCCCTGGTCTGGCTGTTGGTCATGGTCGCGATGTTCGTGATCCGCACCCCGCACTCGCTGCGCAATCGCGCCAATGTTGTCGTCGATGCGCGCAAGGACGGCATGGAGATCGCGCTGCTGGCGGGCATGTTCCTCGCCATGATGGTGCTGCCGCTCCTCTATCTCGCGCTCGGCCTGTTCCGCTTCGCCGATTACGACATGCCGGAATGGGCGACGTGGATCGGGGCGCTGGCGCAAATCCCCTATCTCTGGCTGTTCTGGCGCAGCCATGCCGATCTCGGCCGCAACTGGTCTCCGGGGCTGGAGGTGCGGGAGGATCATGCGCTGGTGACGAACGGCGTCTATGGTTGCATCCGCAACTCGATGTATGCCGCCATCTGGATTTCGGCGCTGGCGCAGCCGCTGCTCATCCACAACTGGATCGCGGGGTTCCTCGTCGTTCCCGCTTTCGCCGCCATGTGGTTCATCCGCGTGCCCAATGAGGAAGCGATGATGCGCGCCCGTTTCGGCGCGGCATGGGATGCTTATTGCGCTCGGGCCGGAAGGCTGTTCCCGAAACGCCCGAAATAACCGTCATCTACTTCGCGAAGTGCCGTGGAAGGTTGAATCGCAGGCGCGCGGGGCGCTGCGGCCGGCTACCTCGTGCCACGTCTTTATCGCATCGGCTGCCCGGATCGATGCTCATCGTCCGGAACGCGGGCTTCCGATCGCGCGAATCAATATCCCCCACAGCGCTCCCCCATCTGACCGACGGCGGTTAGATTGGGATAAGATTGGGATTTGATTACATCTGCGGCGTCCCCCTTGCCCCCGTAATTCGTGATCGCTACCCGGCCGCTATTGCAAGTCGTTTGCAAATACCGGGAGGACAATATGAGATCGACTTCGAGGCAGCGCGCGCTGCGCGGACTGCTGGCGGGCACCGCGCTTTTAGGTTGGGCGAGCCCCGCCCTCGCGGACGAGCAGCACAATCCGGACGACGTCATCGTCAACGGCCAGCGGATCAATGCCTATACGCCGCAGGAAACCATGACCGGCGCGAAAACCGATGTTCCGCTGATGGACATTCCGGCGGCCGTCGTCGTCATCCCCGATGAGGTGCTGCGCGATCAAGGCGCGCAGAACATGGACGACGCGCTGACCAACGCCAGCGCCATCGCGCCCAATTTCGGCGGCGGCTACGGGCTGGCCGACAATTATGTCATCCGCGGCCTCGCGATGCGCTTCCTGCGCGACGGCCTGCCCGACGGCCCCACCTTCATGGGCTATCGCCGCACGCTCGCGGACGTGCAGTCGATCGAGGTTCTGAAAGGCCCCGGCTCGGCGCTCTACGGCCGCGCGGAGGCGGGCGGCTCAGTCAACATCACCACCAAGGCGCCGCAGGACCGCTTCGCCGCCGAGGCTGCGGCATCGTACAGCCGCTTCAATAGCTGGGAGCTGACCGGCGACGTGACGGGCCCGCTCGCCAGCGGAATCGACGGCCGGATCATCGCCCATTACGAGCGCAGCGACGGCTATCGCGGCCTTAAACGGCGGATCACCGAGATACTGCCGACGCTGACCTTCGCGCTCGGCGACCGCAACCTGCTGACGATCGACTATGACTATCGCGATGCGTCCAACGTGGTCGACAATTTCGGCGTTCCGTTCACGCTCAACCGCAGGCTCGCCAATCTCGATCCCGGCATCCGCATCTACAGCCCGTTCAACCGGGTCGACCAGACGATCCATCGCGTGACCGTGAAGGACGAGTTCCAGGCGAACGACATCCTCAAGCTGCGGGCGGCGGTGATCTACGACAATCGCAAGATCGATATCGCGCGCGACGGCGGGGCCAGCCTGCTCAGCGCATCCAATACGATCACCAATCGCAACGGCCGCACCCAATATGACGATTCCGAATATTGGACCGCGCAGTTCGAGGCGGTCATGACCCCGACGACCGGCACCATCAAACATACCATCCTGTTCGGCACCGAATATGCCTCTGCCGATGTGCGGACGGTGCGACGCACCTACAATCTCGGCAATATCACCTTCACGAACGGCGTGCCCGACGTACCCAATACGACGCTGCCGACGGTGAGTACCCTCTCCTTCGATCGTCACATCATGTCGGAATCGCTCTCGGTCTATGGCCAGGAGCAGATGGACATCAGCGATGCCTTCAAGATCCGCGCCGGATTCCGATACGACGGGATGCAGCTCGACGATATCAACAATGTCGGGGTGACGGCGCCGAGCCGCCGTGGCGCGTCGGACCTTTTCAGCTGGCAAGCTGGCGCGGTTTACCAGCCGAGCCATTGGGTATCGCTCTATGGCGGCTATTCGGCTGGACAGTTCGTGAGCGTCCAGACGGAATCCGGCTCCCTCTCTCCCATCCCGGAAAAATCGAGTCAGGTCGAGGCTGGGCTGAAGCTGCAACTGCTGGACGGCAAGCTCAATGCCAATACCGCCCTGTTCGAGACGAGGCGCAGCAACTATTTCGTCACGCTCACGCCCGGCACCGATCCCGTGCAGGTCGGCAGGCAGCGCTCGCGCGGCATCGAGTTCGATCTCATCGGCGCGCCGATGAAGGGACTGAGCCTCATCGGCAATTTCGCCTATGTCGAGGCGATCAATCGCGCCCGCGCGCTGGGGAGCGTCTCCGGCCTCGTGAGCAACCAGTCGGTTTACGGGATGCAGCTTGGCTCGACGCCGAAAACCTCGGGCGCGTTCTGGGCCAATTACACGCTGACCGACGGTCCCCTGGCTGGGTTCGGTATCGGAGCAGGCGTGGTGTACAAGGGCGCGGTCTATGCCGATGCGCTGGAACTGCTCAAGGTGCCGTCCTATACGATCTATCGCGCAGCGCTCTCGTGGCGGACGAAGCATTTCGACGCCCAGCTCAGCGTCAACAACCTGACCGACAAGGTCTATTATACGGTCCCGACATTCATCGGCGCGCTGCCGGGTGAACCGCGGTCGTTCAAGCTGACCTTGCGCACGCGCTTCTAGCATGACCACCGGGGCGTCGCGGGCGACGCCCCGGGAATCGTTCGGCTCTCAGCAGCCGTTGCGCCGATTCTGTGCCGCGTCATGGCGCTTGTCGAGATGGCGGCCGAGCAACGCCCCGCCAACGCCGCCTGCGATCGTACCGAGCGTTCCGCCGCCCAGCGCATTGCCGAGCAGAGCACCACCGGCGCCCCCCGCGATCAGACCGGTCGTTCCGTTGCTGCGCTTGCACCGATAGTGATAGTGGCGATGATATCCGCGATTGTAGCTCTGGGCGTCCGCCGACACCGGCACTGCGACCGGCATTGCCACGGACGCCATGACTGCCGATATGATCAAGGTCTTGCGCATTGCTGTTCTCCCTTTCGTGAATTGCCGGCCCACCTATGAATCCGCGCGCCGTTCTTGTTGCTGAACGCGGTTTGCAGTTGGCGTTAAGGAACATTGCAACGTGAGCCGAAAGTTTACGCACATCGTAGGAGTGTCGCTGGACTTTGGTATCTTTTAGGATTCACGGCCGGCCGAGGCGGTTTGCCCTTTCAGCGCCGACGCAACGAATCTCGGATTTGATCATCGTGCATCTCGCCCCTGCGCACGTTTCAGTTGATCGGCGCCGATGGCGCTATAGCGTCCGAATGTCGGACGAGGAGATGGATATGCGCTCGATCATCGCTGCTCTTGCCGCCATGACGCTGATGGCCGGAGCTGCACCGGCCCTCGCGGCACCGTGCAAGGATGCCAAGACTGGGAAGTTCGTGAAATGCGCCAACAAGGCCGCTGCCAAGCCGACCAAATGCCGCGACGCCAAGGGCAAGTTCACCAAGTGCAGCGGCCCCGGTGCCAAGCCGGTCAAGCAATAGCCTGTGAGTCGTTGGGTCCGTCGACGAAAACGCCGGCGGGCTCATTCGGCTGCCTGCCGAATCGGGTCCGATACCTCTACCGTTGATCAGGCGCTCGCGGGCGTCCGCGAGCGGTTAGCTGATTGCCGCAGGCTTCCTCGCCTGATGCTTATTCCGGCGGGACACGATTAATGCAAAGCCTTGGCTTCCTGCTAGGGCGGAGATGGCTGGGCCTTCATGTCCGATGCCGACACCGTAGAAAAGCTGTTCGCCACATTGCGATGGCGCGAGACGCCGGAAACCGTCGCGAAGATGATCCGGGATGCGCTGCCCGCCGACCGGGCCGCGAAGCTCAGGGCCCCGCTCGCCGAAGTCGTCGGCCAGTCGCTCAAACGCGTATGCCATAATGCCGGGGGTAAGAATCTCCAGCGTCAGGTCACTGCTATAGGGAGTCGAACAACGCAACCGCAGTAGCAGCCGTATGGCCGTCACCAGAATCGATTGACGCCAAATCCGTCGAATAGGGCCTCATTCGAAACGAGCGGGACATTTTCGACCAGCGATTGGGCGATGAGGAAGCGGTCGAACGGGTCCTTGTGCGCAATGGCAAGGTTGCCGGCCATCGCGGCATGCTCGATCGAGATCGGCAGCTCGGTGAAGCCCTGTTCCCGGACAAAGGCACCAAGGTCCGTCGCTAGCAGACCGGCCTCGGGAAGTTTCCCAAGGCGATGTTTGGTGCTGATCTCCATCGCCGACGCGGCGCTCACGAAAATCTCGTTCGCCTCCTCGGCGATCGCCTCTCGCGCTGGTTTCGTCAGCGTTTCATCGCCCATGAACCACCAGATCAGCGCATGGGTGTCGAGCAGAAGCCTCATTCGCCTTGCCAGGCGTCCAGTTCATCGGACGGCAGCGGTTCATCGAAGCGGGCGTCGATGGCGATTTTTCCCTTCAGCGATCCAAAGCAACGCTTGCCAGGCTTCTTGACCGGAACCAGCCGGACGGCAGGAACCGCTCCCCGCGCAATCACGACCTCCCCGCCAGCGAGCGCCTCGGCGATCAGCTTGGAAAGATTGGTTTTCGCTTCATGGACGGTAACGGTCGTCATCGACTTCACTCCTTAGCCAAGATATTAGCTAATCTGCGGGGTTGTTCAAGGCCCGCCAGCAAGGCGATTGCCGTATCGATCTCCGACTGAAGATCGGAGCCTTGACGAATCTCGCGACTCAATGGAACATAATGGGAACGAATGAGTCGATGATGACTGATGCCCATGCAACCCGCCTCCCTCGATCGGCCTCACGCCGAGCAGCTTGCCGCGCTTCGCGCGCAGGTCGCGGCCGCGGGCCTAGCGCGAGGACCGGTATTGCCGTTCGGGCTGGCGCCGCTGGATGACCAACTCGCCGATTATGGACTCGATGGTGCTGGCCTGCACGAAATCGCGTCGGCTACCGCCGCGCTGAGCGACGACGCGGCGGCGACCCTGTTCGCCGCGGGGATTGCGGCGCGCTTTGCCGACAAACCGGATTCCACGGTGCTGTGGGCGCTTACCCGGTTCGACCTCTATGCGCCGGGCCTCGAGCAGGCCGGCCTCGGTCCGGACAAGGTCATCTACGCGCAAGGCCGCAAGGATAGCGAGGTGCTGGCGATGGCCGAAGATGGCCTTCGCGACGGTGCGCTCGCCTGCGTGATCGCCGAGGTGAAGGCGGCCGACCAGACCGCGACCCGGCGGCTCCAGCTCGCGGCCTCGGACGGCAGGACGCCCATATTGCTCTATCGGCGCCACCGCTCGCTCGATCGATGTCCCCTCGATCAGCCATCGGCCGCGATGACGCGCTGGCGGATCGGCTGCACCTCGTCTGCCCGCCTGCCCTGGCCGGGAGTCGGCCGCGCCCGCTGGGCGGTCGAACTCATCCGCCAGCGCGGCGGCAATCCTTTCTCTCTCGAAGTCGAAGCTTGTGATGCAACGGGTCGCCTCGCTCTACCTGCCCCAGCTCCCCGTGGAGCGGCTGCGCCGGTCGGAGCGGCCAGCCAGGCCGCCTGAGCCGGTCGCCAATTCCGGACGGGCATCGCCGGCACCGCCGCTCGACCATCACCCCGGTGCCTGCTCGGTGCCCAGGGGTGGCGGCTGGCGTCCCGGCGCGCGCTGGGCGCGCGACGGCGCGCCCGCCCCGGCCACCCCTTCCCTCCCCGCGCCTGCCCTCACTGGCGGCGATCGCCCGATGATCCTGATCGAACAGTCGGGCCAGAAGGAGGTGGTGACCGCAGCCTGCCCGCTCGCGCTGGAGTTGGGACTGCATCCGGGAATGGCGGCGGCGCATGCGCGTGCGCTCGTTCCCGACCTCGATGTGCGCAACGCCGAACCGGAGCAGGACCGCGCCTTTCTCGATCGGTTGGCGCTTCACGCGGCTGGCCATTGGACCCCGACCGTCAGCGTGTCCGGCGCCGATGGCCTGTGGCTCGATCTCACCGGCACGACGCATTTGTTCGGCGGCGAGACGCGCTTCTGCCGCCATCTGCTCCGCTTCCTGCGTCGGATCGGCTTCAGCGCGGCGATCGCGATCGCCGGCACGCCGGGGGCGGCGCATGGGCTTGCCCGCTATGGCAGGAACGCCGTCACGATCCTGCCTCCGGGAACGGAAACCGAGGTGATCGCCGACCTGCCACTCGCCGCGCTGCGCCTGACCCGGGAGGCGCTCACCGCTGCCTCCAGGTTCGGGCTGGAGCGCGTTGCGGACCTCTATCCGATCGCGCGCGGGCCGCTCGCCAGACGCCTCGGGCTTTCAACCGTCACGCGGCTCGATCAGGCGCGCGGGCTGGTAGCCGAACCGATCGTGCCGGTTGTCCCGTTCGAGGCGCCGCGCGTGGAACGCCGGCTGCTGGAGCCGATCGGCACCGCCGAATCGATCGGGCAGGTGATCGAAGACCTGGTCGATGATCTCGCCGGCGCGTTGCGGGCGCGCGGGCTTGGGGTCCGCGCCGCGATCCTCACCTGTCACCGCATCGATGGGGATGAACAGCGGATCGCGATCGGTACGGCGAAAGCGACGCGCGACGCGAGGCATCTCACGCGCATGTTCGCGATGCGGATCGAGCGGATCGACCCCGGCATGGGGATCGAGGCGTTGACGCTCGCCGCGCCGCGTGTCGAGGATCTGATTCCCGAAGCGGTCGGCACCGCGTTCGACGGCGGCGATCGGCCGCGCGACATCGCCCCGCTGGTCGACCAGCTCGCCGGGCGCGCGGGCGAGGATGCGCTGTTCCGGCTGACGGCGCGTGAAAGCGACGTGCCGGAGCGCGCCGTCGACCGGGCCGGGCCGCTGGCGGTCCCGACCGGCTGGCCTGCATGGAAGCGCCCGGTGCGGCTGCTGCGCCGCCCGGAGCTGCTGGCGAACGTGGTGGCACTCCTCCCCGACCATCCTCCACGCCGGTTCACCTGGCGCGGAAGGAGCTATCATGTGGTCGCGGGTGATGGACCTGAGCGCATCCATGGCGAGTGGTGGCGGACCGCGCGTGAGATGTGGGCGGTGCGGGATTATTTCCGGGTCGAGGCGGAGCGCGGCGAGCGGTTCTGGCTGTTCCGGCGTGGTGATGGCGTGGAAGCGCCGACCGGCGATCTTAGCTGGTACATCCACGGACTGTTCGGCTGATGGCGCGCGCCTCGCCCACTTATGTCGAGCTTCAGCTGACCAGCCACTTCTCGTTCCTGCGCGGGGCGAGCTCGCCCGAGGAACTGTTCGCCGCGGCCGCCACGCAGGGGCACCGCGCGCTGGGTCTGGCCGATCGCGGCAGCGTCGCCGGCGTGGTGCGCGGCTGGGACGGCCAGAAGGCCACCGGCGTTCGCATGATCCCCGGCGCGCGCGTCGACCTTACCGATGGCCGCGCGCTGCTGCTTTACCCCACCGACCGCGCGGCCTGGGGCCGGCTCACCCGGCTGCTCAGCCTGGGCAAGGCGCGCGGCGGCAAGGGCTGCTGCGTTCTCGACTGGAGCGACGTCGCGACCTGGGCCGAGGGGCTCATCGCCATCCTGCTGCCGGATGAGCCGGACGACAGCACCGCTGTCCATCTTGCCGAGCTGCGCGACGTGTTCGGCGCGCGCGGCTATCTCGCGCTTTCGCTGCGGCGCCGGCCCGACGATGCCGGGCGGCTGCACCGGCTCGACGCGATGGCGCGCGCGGCCGCGATGCGCAGCGTCGCGACGGGCGATGTCCTCTATCACGCACCGGAACGCCGCCCGCTTCAGGACGTGATGACCGCGATCCGCGAGAAGACCACGATTGACGCACTCGGCTACCGGCGTGAGCGTCACATGGACCGCAACCTCAAGTCGCCCGAGGAGATGGAGCGCCGGTTCGCGTCATTCCCCGACGCAATCCAGGCGAGCGCCGATATCGCCGATCAATCCCGCTTCGATCTCGGCGAGATCCGCTATCAATATCCCTATGAGGAGGTGATGGCGGGGCGCACCGCTCAGGAGGCGCTGGCGGCGCTCACCGAGGAAGGCGCGGCGCGGATGTTCCCGGACGGCGTCCCCCTGCCCTATCGCCGCCAGATCGATCACGAGCTCCGGTTGATCGGCCAGCTCGGCTACGCGCCGTATTTCCTCACGGTCCACGCGATCGTCGCCGAGAGCCGGCGGCGCGGCATCCTGTGCCAGGGGCGCGGCTCGGCCGCCAATAGCTGCGTCTGCTTCCTGCTCGGCGTCACCTCGATCGACTCGATCAAGCATGAGCTGCTGTTCGAACGGTTCGTGAGCGGGGAACGCAAGGAGCCGCCCGATATCGATGTCGACTTCGAGCATGAGCGCCGCGAGGAGATCATCCAGTGGATCTACGAGACCTATGGCCGTCACCGCTCGGCGCTGACGGCGGTGGTGACGCGCTATCGGACGCGCGGCGCGGTCGCCGAGGTCGGCAAGGCGCTCGGCCTCCCCCGGGACCTGACGAAGATGCTGACGGGCCTCGTCTGGGGCTTTTCGACCGAGGGCATTTCGGACGACCAGATCGCCGCGCTCAACCTCAAAGCCGATGATCATCGCCTGCGGCTGACGCTCGATCTCGCCGCGCAGCTCATCGGCATGCCGCGCCATCTCTCGCAGCATCCCGGCGGGTTTGTCCTGACCCAGGACCGGCTGGACGATCTGGTCCCGATCGAACCGGCGCGGATGGAGGACCGGCAGATCATCGAATGGGACAAGGACGATATCGATCGGCTCCAGTTCATGAAGGTCGATGTCCTGGGCCTCGGCATGCTCGGCTGCATGAACCGCGCCTTCAACCTGCTGGAGCAGCACAAGGGCATCCGGGTCGGCATGGCCGACCTGCAGGACGATGATCCTGGCGTCTATGAGATGATCCAGAAGGCGGACACGCTTGGAGTCTTCCAGATCGAATCCCGCGCGCAGATGTCGATGCTGCCGCGGATCAAGCCGAACAAATTCTACGATCTCGTCATCGAGGTCGCGATCGTGCGGCCCGGCCCGATCCAGGGTGACATGGTCCACCCCTATCTTCGCCGGCGCGAGGGCAAGGAGAAGCCGGAATACCCCAAGCCCGAATTGCGTGCCGTGCTGGAGAAGACATTGGGCGTGCCGCTGTTCCAGGAGCAGGCGATGAAGGTGGCGATCGTCGGCGCGGGGTTCACGCCGGCAGAGGCCGATCAGCTTCGCCGCGCGATGGCGACGTTCAAGCTGACCGGCGGCGTCAGCCATTTCTACGACAAACTGGTCGGCGGCATGGTCGCGCGCGGCTATCCGCGGGATTTCGCGGAGCGGACCTTCAAGCAGATCGAGGGGTTCGGCTCATACGGCTTCCCCGAAAGCCATGCCGCCAGCTTCGCGAAGATCGCCTATGCAAGCTGCTGGATGAAGCACCATCATCCCGACGTGTTCTGCGCCGCCCTGCTGAACGCCCAGCCGATGGGATTCTATGCCCCTGCACAGGTCGTCCGGGACGCGCGCAATCACGGCGTCGAGGTGCGGCCGGTGTCGATCAACCATAGCCACTGGGACTGCACGCTCGAACCGGCCGGCGGGCGCCATATGGCGGTGCGGCTCGGGTTCCGGCAGGTGCGCGGGCTCGCCAACATCCACGGTGCGGCGATCGTCGCGGCGCGCGGCCCGGCGCCCTACGAGAGCGTCGAGGAGGTGTGGCGGCGCGCCGGCGTGCCACGCGCGGCGATCGAGCGTCTGGCCGAGGCCGACGCGTTCCATTGCATCGCACAGGACCGCCGGCAGGGCCTATGGAAGGTGAAGGGCCTGGCAGAAGCGCCGCTGCCGCTGTTCGCCGCGGCCGATGAACGCGAGGCGCAATTCTCGCCCGAGGGGCTGGAGCCTGCGGTCGCGCTCAGGCCGATGACCGATGGCCGCGAGGTGGTTGAGGATTACCGTTCGACCCAGCTATCGCTGCGCGCTCATCCGGTGAGCTTCCTGCGCGGTCAGCTCGAGGCGCTGAACATCGTGCGTTGCGCCGATCTCACCTCGATCCGCGATGGCCGCAACATCGAGGTCGCCGGCGTCATCCTCGTCCGCCAGCGCCCGGGTTCGGCCCGCGGCGTGCTGTTCGTAACGATCGAGGATGAGACCGGCATCGCCAATGCGATCCTTTGGCCGGATCGCTTCGAAACCTATCGCCGGCAGGTGATGTCCGCCTCGATGGTCGCGATCCGGGGCCGGCTTCAGAAGGAGGGCGAGGTAATCCACGTCATCTGCGACCGCGTCACCGATCTGGACGCCATGCTGCGTTTGATCGGCCGGATGGACTTTGCGGTGACGCCGGGGCGTGGCGACGGTACGAAGAACGGCGGCGGACCCGATCCGCGCGATCCGGCATGGTCGCGTGGCCGAACATTCACGTCCCGGCCCTACGGCAACGAGCAAGAGGAAATGCTGCGCTTGCGCAGCCACGATTTTCATTGATCCATCACCCGACCCGAACGCCACGAGACGCTAAGACCACTCAAAGACGGACATGCTATGCCCCAGCGTCGTCGAGATTTGCGCGGCCACGAGCTACCTCGGTCATGGGTACTGCCGCGCCCGATTATAATTGGATTATAAAATAGAACTTGGTGCGTCGGTCTGTGAATCTCGGAATGCGGCAAGTGAGTCGCGATCTTTGATATGGAGCTTTACCATGAAAGAGAACGAAGCCCCCGATGACGAAGTCATCGAACTCGGTGTCGCCACTGTCGAGACCAAGGGCACAGCCAAGATCGACCAAGATCCGAGCGGCGGCCAGTTGCGCTTCGTCATGGGCATCGCGCAGGACTGACAAGAGGGGCGCGCGATATTATCGCGCGCCCTATCTTGCTTTGACCAATGGAACACGCCCTCCGCTCCGGTTTGTCATTTTGCGAGATCGGTGAAGCCATTATCTTCATCGATATCGTCGCGGATCGATATTTCCGGCTTCGTGACGACTTAACAGAAAGCTTCAAAGCTCTTGCGGATGGGGGCCAGCCTTCCGAAGACGCCGTGGCAGCGTTATTACGACAAAAGATCGTGCAACCAGCCGCTGTCGCGGCAAAGATATCAGCTCCAAGACTTGCGCCAGCAGCCCACGTAAGCGCGGCGATCGATGGAGCCGCAAAAACGTCTGATCTCGTTAGAGCAGTGGCAGCCGAGGTACGAGCCGAGCGAAAGCTGAAATCCATTGGCTTGGCAGCTTCAGTTGAGGCGCTAACTTTGCTGAAGCGCCGGCGGGAGATGGCGGCTACAATCGACGATCCGCTCCCAGCGAGGGCGATCCGCGCTTCAGAGGTCGCCAAACTTGTGCGCTCGCCTGCCAACCGCTGCCTCCCCCGCTCAATAGGTCTTGTGGCGCGACTGGCTCAACTCGGGTGCGCAGTTCACCTCGTCCTTGCTGTTCGATCGGCCCCCTTCGCCGCCCATAGCTGGGCACAAGTGGGAGATATCGTGCTCAACGACACTGTCGAGGAGGTCGGGCGATATACCCCGATTTTCGTTGCTTGAGCGCGCTACGCTTCCTGTTTGCCATCCCGAAACGGCCTTCGAATTCCGCCTTGCCTTGCCAACAGATCGCCGACCCTTCGGATTGGCGACCAGATTGCATCTCACTGTGGTGCAGCGATCCATCACAGCTTGTCTGGATGGGAAGCGATTGCGGCTTAGTCGTTGGGACGTTGTTTTCTCGCGACACATATGCGCGTGTTCGCGACATTAATGCTGAAGAATTTTCTAACATTGTTACATCCGGCGGCGCTCGGCTGATAGAAAAATATTGGGGCGGATTTGTCGCGATTATTAAAGGTAATCCAAATTCCAAAGTGCTGATCCTCCGCGATCCGTCGGGATTCTTACCTTGCTACCAACAAGAAAGCGCCAACCATTTCTTCTGGGCATCCGATCTCGCGGCTTTTTCGTCGGCTGGTATTCGGACAGATGAGATCGACTGGAACTGTCTTTTCGAACACCTGCAATCACCGGACACGCGTCGCGCGGCTACCTGCATCAATGGGTTATCTGAGCTTCCCCCTGGGACAGTGTCCGTGATCGACGGAGAACATCTTACGGAAAGGCGACTGTGGCGACCGTGGTCATTTACGGATCCAAGCCAGGCGCTCTCCCCGCAAGCTTCAATCCACGAGCTTCGGGAATCAATCTGCAGATCAGTATCTGCGCTAGCCGGCGCTTTCCGACACGTCGTCGTCGGCGTGTCCGGCGGGCTCGACTCATCAATAGTCTGTGCCGCCCTTGGGCGTGGAGGCCACCGATTCAGTTGCCTCACCCTCGCCACCGATGACCCTAGCGGCGACGAACGCAAGTATGCTGCAAGCGTCGCAACTGCAACCGGAGCATCGCTATCAGCACGAATATACGAGCTGGCCGCGATCGACGTTCGAAGGTCATCATCGGCACATCTCCCGCGCCCCAATGGCAAGCCATTTATGCAGGAGCTAGAGCGGGCATACAGGTTTGAAATTGAAGCCTACAACGCCGATGCAATTTTCACGGGCAACGGTGGCGACAATGTCTTTTGCTACCTTCACTCGGCAACTCCAATCGTCGATCGGCTCCATTTCGAGAGACGGATTGCAAAAGCATGGCGCACCTTGCTCGACATGTGCGCGATTACCCAATGCGATGTTCCGACCATGGCCCGCGCGACGCTGTCTCTCCTTCGGCATCCAGAGGGGGCGCTAAACACGCCAAGCGATCAAAGTTTCCTCAACCACGATCGCGGCGCGTGCTCAGAAAGCCATTTACTCAACGATTACTTCACGGAAGCTCCAACAAGATATCCAGGGAAAATAGCCCACGTTCAACTCCTGACCCGAATACAGAATTTCGTGGAAGGGTATGATCGATCAGTTTATCCGTCCGTAATTGCGCCGTTGCTGGCCCAACCCGTTGTCGAGACATGTTTACGCATACCGACATGGGTATGGTGCGACGGCGGTATCAACCGATCGGCGGCGCGGCGGGCGTTTTCGGGCTTTCTGCCAAGACAGGTCACCAGACGAACAGCGAAGTCAGGACCCGACAGTTTCACGGCGGCGGTTTTCGAAAGAAATAAGAGTACCGTTCGCGAACTTCTTCTCGGTGGTCTTCTGCGGCACCACAACATTATCGATCCGCTATCGGTAGAGCTGGCGCTATCGGATTCAAACACCGGGCGCGGTCAGTTGCTCTATCGACTGTTAGACATCGTTGATGCCGAAGCGTGGGCGCGCGAAAGATCGAGCGCCGAACTACCCGCGCACTGAGCCAGCCCTTGAGGCGCACCTCGCATTTCTCGCCACCGATCATACTGAGACTGCTTGGCGGGTGAGCAATCCACAATGCCCTGGAGCCAGAAGGCGAACCAGTCGATCACCCGATCGTACATCGCTAATCTATGGGCAGGCTGCCATTTTACGTGCGGCTCGTTCTTGAAGATGAACATTTCGATCGGCTTTCCACGACGCCGATAAGCGCCCATCACGTCGAGGCCACCTTCATATTCGTCATCGCTGGTCTGAATCAAAATTGGCACATCAATCTTATCGACATTCTGAACGAGCGAGAGCGGCGCCCAAAAGCAGTCGTCCGCGTTCTCAAACAGCGAATACCCCATCTCTTCAAGGTAATGCTCATATCCGATGCCGCCATTCATCGGCAGCGCGATCTTGTCTTCGCAACACGAGCCAAGAGATGCCACTTTGAAAAGGCGGCTATTTATTAGCGCCCACTGAGTCGCGGACGAACCCTCGCTGAATCCGCTGATACCTAGCCGGCGGCCATCGACCATTCCCGTATCGACCGCTGCCTTGATCGCTGTCTCGATCGCGGATTGAACGCTTTTCCGATCGATCCAGTCCTTCCGGACAAGGCGGCGATAGTCCAGTTCGCTCGTCGCACCTTCCGTCCCTGGGGGATCAAAGGGCCGCTCTATACTTAGAACCGCAAAGCCGCGGCCAGCCAGAACCTGGATTGGCACTTCATCGCCGACCCCGCCTCGAAGAAACCCCTCGCTATAGTATTGAACCACGACAAGCGGCAATTTTGCGCCGAGCTTCGAGCCCGGCGGCAGCACTAAATCCGCAAAGCATTCGACCCCATAAGCGTTCCGAAACCGGAGTCTGCGAACAGGCCCGAGCTTCAATCTCCCGAATTCAGGGTTCGGGTCAAATATCGTTCGCATTCGCCCGTTATCGATATTGATTGCCACCAAGCGCCGAGGAGTTCGAGATCCTTCGCGCGCGCAGATGAGTTCGGTCGGGACGGGCTCACATCCGACAAGTGAATCGTCGGTGGTCAGGACACGAACGGGCTGAGCGTCTTCTATTCGCCAACGATACAGAGACGTTTGGCTGTTCGCCCAGCCCTCACGTGTCACAAAATACAGGGCGTCGCGTGATCTTCCCCACCAGATATGACGGATTCGCGCGCAGGGATCCGAGAGACAAGATGACCGTCGACCTGTCGACCACGCGACCCGGAGTTGCACTGGTGATAGCAGCTCAAGCGGGTTTCGCTTTTCCGTCCAGGCCGTTCCTCCGTCCCCATCCACCGCAAATTCGCCAGCGCCGACTGGCCGGCGCGAGTCCGCCTGAGGGTCGATCAGCATCTCTTCTGCTGGCCGCGCTACCCGGACGATGTTTCCGGCCAATGCCACATGGAAGAATCGCGTGGGAAATGATCCGGTCGGAAATGGCCGATCCGACATCATCGGGCTGAAACGGTCATCGAACAGATACCCCTGTCGCGCTTCAACATCGATCGCCGCGTCGGCCCTAGCCAACTCCGGTCTGCCGGAGACGATGAAGCCGCGCCCGTCACTCGCCCACGTGAAATCCTCAATTTCGAATGGCAAATCGACCGCCGGAACAGCGGGTTTCCCATCAACCTTCACTGTCCAAATCCGGGTTCGACTGTCCGTCCGCTTCAGATAGGCAATTGTGCGCCCGTCGGGTGACCATCGCGGCGTGATGACCTGAGCCGTGCCAGCTCGCACCGCTGGCAAATTCCGCAATCCAAAGAGATTGCGGATAAGCTCACCACCGCGATCCAACTCACGCGCGACACCGCGACCATTCAGCGGCGCAATCATCAGCCTCTGGCAAAAGGCGTTGACCATCGGATTCGCCCGCCTAACGACGAACGCAATCCATAGTCCGTCCGGCGAGATGCCGAATGGACTCGCGGAGTCGTGCGGATCGGCACGGCCAATATCCGCCAATTTCGCAAGGTCGAGCGCCGTTGGGACCTGCGATTCCACCCCTGAGGGCTGAGCGTTCGACTCGAATGCCATACACGGATCTGATGACGGCATGGTACTGTTGGCCCCGGTCGCGAGTGCGAGCGCGGCAATGCTTGCAAACATCACCAGCTCCGCGAAATCGTCAAACCAATGACGCGCCCGACCGCCGAGAAATTTGTCGAATCGTAGGGTGTATCGCTCGACCCTGTAGTCCTGATGATGTCGGGCTTCGCATCGAACAGGTTATTGATCGTGAGAGCGAAGGTCATAAACGGCTTCTCGGCCGAGGAACCGCCAACGCTCAACCGCGCCGAGAAATCCATCGTGGCCATGGACGAGACGCGGCTGGATGGCAGGAAGCGCGCGTCGAGCACGCTCCCGATATAATTGACGTAGGTTGCAACCGTGGTTCGTTTGGTTTCCCAAACAGCACCCGCCCGTGCCCGCCAGTTCGGTGGATTGAAAACGGAGCCTGCGAGTTGGATGCTCGGCAACTCCTGCGTCAGAATCTGATCGCTTCTGAGATAGGTCGCGGACCCGGATAGGCTCAGCTTCTGACCTTTTCCGACGGCAAAGGCGTAGGCCGCGCCGAAATCGACCCCGTCGATGTCCTGGCGCGCGACATTGCGGTTGCGATTGTCTATGAGCGCATCGACGTTCGCCGGGTCGAATGGCCCATCGGAATAGTTCGTGAGGCCGTAGAGCGATCCGGCGATCAGCGCGTCGAGCTGAGCCGCAGACGGGCTATGGTTCAGAAGCGCTGCGTAGCCGGGATCGCTGAACGCGGATGCAATCGATCCGGCGATCGGTTGAACGACCCGGTCCTTGTATCTGACATTGAAGTAGGTGGCGTTGATCTTGAGGCCAGGAATCCTGTCGGGATGAAATTCCAGCCCTGCGGACCAACTGCGCGCCCGTTCCGGTGTCAGGCTCGGATTGCCACCGCTGGTGTATAGGACCGTTCCTGTCGCATCGGGGACGAACCAGTTTGTCGGGAACAGGTAGGTCTCATAGCCGACATACTGCTGGTAGAGTGTCGGCGCCTTGAATGAGCGGCCCCATGATGCCCGAAATGTGAGATTCTTCTCCGGCTCATAGACGAGTCCCAGTTTCGGCGTCGTGACGCTCGCCATACCGGGATAGTTCTCGTATCGGGCGGCAGCCGTCAGCGTGAGCCGATAAACCAGCGGAAATGCTTGAGCCGGACCGACGACTGGAATCTCCGCCTCGCCGAACAGGTAGTGGCTTTTTCGCGCGACGTTGAAGGCGCCCGCCGGCACCGTATCCTGATAGCGGGTATATCGCATGCTGTTCGATCGGTATCCCCCGCCGAAAGCGACACGCAGTTCACCTGCCGGCAACGAGAAAACCGGGCCATCGATCACAAGTTCAGCGGTCACCGCTGAGTTGCAATAGCATCCAGTTGTCGCGGTTCCCGTCCCACCAGGAGGCGTAATCAGGGTGTTGTAGTGGCTATCATCCTTTCCAAAGGCCGTCGAGACGCGCGCCATCCACTGAGCACCAAGCTTCAGGTCGATCTCTGGGGTGACCGAAATGCTTCTCGCTGTCGGGGCCAGGCGGTATTGTGTGAGGCCGCCTGCGTCTTCATTCCCGCTGATGATCGTAGAACGACGATCACTGAAAAGACCATCGATCTTGAATTCGACCCCCGGAGCGATCGTTTGATGCCCGGACACGATCACCGAGTGTTGTCGGATGGCCGGATAAAGCGAATTTGCTTGCGGCAGAGCGCCGGTGTAATTGCGCTGCCGCGCCGCAATGCCGGAATTATGGGCAAATTGGTAGGCCGCGATGAAGCCACCGGACCCCCAGCTAGTGCCGCCAACGAGATCGACACCCTGCTGGAAGTTGCCCCCGTCGGTCGACCCGCCGATCCGAAACGAGGTCGTCAGCCCAGAATAGTCTCGCCGGAGGACGACATTCACGACACCCGCGACGGCGTCTGAACCATACTCGGCCGACGATCCATCCGGAACGATCTCGAGCCGGTCCACCGCTGCCACGGGAATTGCCGATATATCGATCCCGCCGAACACACCGTCATATGGGAGTCGGTGACCGTTCAGAAGGGTCAGGGTTGCATCTGGTCCGAGACCACGAAGGTTCATCTGGGAAGAAGAATTCAGGTTGGAATTGATGAGCCCGGCCCCACTTCCGACGCTCGGATTCTGGCCGCCGCCGAAATTCTGCGGAATGCTTCGAGCAACGTCTCCGAGATTGACTTGACCAGCATTCCGGATGTCCGAGCGCGTGACGCTGATTAAGGTCGACGCGGTATTACCACCGCGAATATGCGTTCCGGTCACGATGATGTCGTTCTCGACCGAGCCGTTAGCAGCGGCTACCTCGGATCGCCCCCGGACAATCACTGCCCCCTTGTCAAAGCGCACCGATAGACTTGTCCCGCGGACAAGCTGCTCGATCGCTTCCCGAGCGGTGAACGCGCCGTGAAGGCTTGGCGCGGCGACGCCGTTCAGATCGTCCGCCGAAGCGTAGAGTTCCCAGCCGGCCTTGGCCGCGACGGCCCGAAGTGCTTCACCGAGATCCTGCGCAGGGAAATCGAATTGATAGACCTGCCGATCACGAGCCGTTGCCGACATGGGCGCGATTGAGCAAGCCACGCCCGCCATCAGCACCGCAACCATATGAATTCGTTTGCTCGCCATCATCCTGTCCCCTTCCGGCGAGCCCTGACGGCTCACCTTAGGGTCAAGTCTTTGACGCGATTTTTCGAACGACCCCGGCGGGATGGCCAGATCTATCGGCTCAGGTGTATTCCGTCTTTACGATGGGTCACCCTCAATCCAAACGGCTCGGCGATCCGCGACACGAAGGTCTCGGTGTCGGTAAGCTTGAACCGCCCCGTCGCCTGCAATGAGCCAAGATCAGGATCGTCGAGGATGATCGGCGTCTTTGCATATCGGTTTGCCTCGCCGATCAGCTTCGCCAACGAGACGGTTCGATAGTCCGCCCAGCCCTCCGGCCAATCGCGCGTTTCAGCCGGCGGAGCGGCGTCCGCCGACGCGCGAGGGTTCTCTGAGGAGTAAGTCATCGGCCGGTCGATCACCAAGGGCTGTGCCGCCTCTCCGCCCGATTGCACGTTCGCCACGCCCTCGCGCAACCGAACGTCCACCCGGTGAGCGCTATCCAGTTCGACGTCGACAGTGGCATGATCGGAAACGACTTCACCGCCAGCGGCTTCGATCGTGAACGGCCTAGAATCCTGCTTCACGATGAAGCGAGCGCGACCTTGACGAAGCAGGGCGTGTCGGCGCGCGCGATCCATTGTGACCTCGACGCGACTGTCGGAGTCGAGCGTCATCGCGGTGCCATCGGCCAAGGAAAAGGTCCGAATTACGCCATGCCCGGTCTCGAAATTCTCGGCCTTCGCGGACGTTAGCATCGGCCCGGTCGTGAGATTAGGTGTCAGGCCAATCGCGAGAGCAATAATCGCCGCCGAGGCGGTTGCGCCTATGCCGATCCAGATGGCACGTTGCACCCGCGTGCGCGGCCGCGCCAATCGATCGGTTCTCGACCGGTTGTTCCCCCACGGTTTTGGCTGAGTTGCAGCGCGCTCACTAGCCGGCGCGGCTTGTTGTCCGTTCGGCAGACCTGGCAACGTCGGGAAATTCTGCCCCAGCGCTGTTTCGATGCGGCGCCGAACCTCATCAGGTACGGGCGCGGTGAAGATGACCGAAGAAAACGCGCTGCGATGTTGCTCACCCCGGTCGTACCAAGCCTTGCATGCAGCGAGATTCTGATCCGTCGGATCGCTGAGGACGCGCGTGATCAGCGCGGCGGCCTCGATCTTCAACGATGACGGCTCAGTTCCGTCCTCCCAAGGTTCAACCATTACCGGTGAGCCTCCACCGCGGACGCGATGAAGGCAAGGGCGCGTGTCATATGATATTCGACAGTGCTCACCGTGATCCCCAACCTCTCGCTAATCTGCCGATTCGGCAGGTGCTCGTCCCTGCTGAGCAGGAATACGCGACGAGTCTTTTCTGGCAAGCGCTCTACGGCATCGTGATAGACCCGAAGAAGGTCGCTGGCTTCAATCGCCAACCCCTGTTCGGGTGGGACACTGAGATCGCGTTGATCATCGAGCGGGAATATCACGACCTTGTTCGTCTCCCGTCGGCGCGCTCGATCGATAAGCATGTTCCGAGTGATCCGTCTGATAAAGGCAACCGGATTGGCAATCTGCCCGGCCTGCTGGCTCCCAGCAGCGCGCAGGAACACCTCCTGCATCATATCGGGCGCTTGGTCCCAACCTATGCGCCGACCCAGATAACGAAGCAGCCGATCTCGCTCGGTCCGAAATGTTTCCTCCAGGCCTGGCACTTGCGCGGGCTCAGCCTCCACTCCGATCTCAGAGCGGCCGCTAGAGGTGCCAGACGGCATAGAGATCGGCATCCGGTTCGGCGAAACGGGTGAGGAGGACACGGAAAAAACCTTACGCGGCATCGTCCAGCCCGAACGGTGTCGGGCCGCCGCAACCCCAGGGCCATGCCGCCATCAGGCGACAATCGGCGCCGTGATTTCGGTGCGGCCGACGGACCGCGATGGTCTGTCGTGAATAATGCCTGGCTATGGTCAAATCCCGCGACAGCCAGAATGCCGCGGCGATGGTCGAGAATGATTCATGCCGATCGAAAATGCAATATGAACCGGCGAATTGGAGGGGCTTATGCAGCGGCTTTTTCGAGTTCGGCGATCCGTTCGGAACAGATTTCATGCACTACGCGACCAAGCTCCTCGATACGGCGACGCAACCATTCGAGTTCTGCCTCAGAAATCCGATAATGCTTTGAATAGCGCGCCTTCACATAGGCATCTTTGAGCTTCTCCCAAGTGCGCTGCTCGAAGCGGTTCTCGCGCGGCCAGGCATCGACCAGCCGACGATCGAGGCGCTCCGCCTGCGTGCGCAGGAAGCCGATATTGTGGATGTGCGGGGTATAGAAGGTGACGACCAATAGGACGCAATTGTAAAGTCGCTCCGTCGCTTGGTGCATTAGGAACGCAGCGTCCTTCAACCGGCCCTGCTTCTGGCTGAAGACTGCGGTTTCGAGCATCCCCGAGGCCGCTGGCATCCACTCGTCGAAATACTCCCGCGCCATCTCCAGCGCCTTCGGCGGCGTCTTCGGCTTCGGCTCGTGCAGCTCCGTCGGAAGCGTCTGGTAGATCGCGATGCCGTCACGCTTCACGTCCATGAAGAAATAGCGGCCGTGCGCGAGGCCGTCGTTCACCTCCTGAAGCGTGTGGACGATGAAATTGACCGGCGTGCGCAGCGCCTTCGTGATCGCCAGCTCGCGGTTGAGCCGCTCCTCCAAATTCAGCCAGTAATCGACGCGATCGGTGAGCCGCTTGTCATTGACGATGATCAGCAGATCGTAGTCCGACTGGTAGCCCTTCGCAGTATGCGGTTCGTCGACCCAGCCGCCCCGTGCATAGCTGCCATAGAGGATGATCTTCTCGATTCGGCCCTTCTTCTTCCATTCCTTGTTCGCCAGCGCGACGGCGTCGTTGAACTCCTCGAACACGATCTGGACCACGCGCTCAAGCTCTCGGCGTTTTTGGGCAGGAAGGTGATCGAGATCGGTCCGCATGAGAACAGTCTAGCAACATATCGGCATCGATGCACGTCCGAAACCATCCCTGATCGCCTCCAATTGCACCAAAAAGCTCGCAAAATTGTTAGGAGCCAGACCGTTGCCGGGCCCCCGACGATCCCAGCTTCGGATCGCGTCTGAAGGCGCCGAGTCCGGCGCATGGACGACAAGCCACACAAAGTTTCAAAGCCCAGTTACTCCGACATGGATCGCGGGGTAGAGGTGGCTTGACGGAGCTACGCGCGGACGCTCGATGCATCATCGACCGGTATCCCAATTGCCAGATCGGGAATGACCCCGTTACCATTCGGCCCAATTATTGTCTTGCCACCCCACCGAGTCTATATTGCGACAGCGATCCCACCGGATCGCGCGAACAGGTTGACGATGACGAACGTGGCGACCCAAGTGCTGGCAACGGTGAACGCGCCTTATGGCGCGAACCTTTCCGCGCATCAGCTCGCCGAGATGATCGCGGACCCCGCGAGTGTGGGCGTCGCGTCGGTGTTCGCATTCTTTTCCGAGGTCAGCGCGCCTGTCCAGAAGCAGTTCATCAAGGAGATGGGCGTGGACGCGGCCAAGGCAGGTGCAGTCGCCACGCGGATTGCCAAGCTCTCGGGCTACACGCTCCCGCTGGCCGCTTGATGGCGGCCCATCGGCCGAGCCAATGGCCGCTGCTGTTCGATCTGGCGATCGAGATTCTCGGTCATTTCCAGGCGGCTCAGGGGTTCGCGCCAGACTGGAGCTTTGGCGGGGGGACCGCGCTGATGCTCCAGATCGACCATCGGGAAAGCCACGACATCGATATCTTCCTCGACGATCCCCAAGTGCTGCCGTTCCTGAACCCGGAAACGCAGGGCTACGCCTTTTCCCGGCGGCCGGACGGCTATCAGACCGACGGAGCCGGCGCGCTCAAGCTCGCTTACGCGGGTGTCGGCGAGATCGATTTCATCTGCTCGACAAGCATCGTGGATAATCCGGTCGAGCGGCGAGAGCTTCGCGGCCAGCGAGTGGCGCTCGAAAGGCCGGCCGAGATCATCGCGAAGAAGGTCTATTTCCGCGGCACGAGCTTCCAGCCACGCGATATGTTCGATCTGGCGGCTGTGGTCGAACATTCAGGCTCCGCCTATGCGATCGCGGCGCTCAGCCAATGCGGCGCTGCGCGCTGCGCGGCGGCGCTCGCCACCGTCGATAAGGCCAATCCTGATTACGTGCGGTCGATCGTTGGTCAGTTGATGTATCGCGATACAAGGGCTCATCTGGTAGCGGAAGCCCAAGCAATCAGCCACGCGACCCTCGAAGCGGCGCTTTCGTCAGCACGATCAAGCTAGGGGGCGATCCGGCGTATCGCGACTGCGGGTTGTCGCTGCCATTATTCTCCGATACCATATGAACGACCAGGGAGGCGCGGCCCGTGAAAAAAGCGTCAGAACTTGAAGAGATGCGTGCCCGGCTCGCATTGATCAGTTTGTTAAGCCATCCAGACTTTCCGATGGCCATGAAAGCACTTCAGCGCCCGGAAAACAGATCGGTCGGGGCAGCGGATTTGCGTCAGTTTTTGCTGGACAAGGCATTCCCACAACCTCCGATATATCGTTCGCCTTCCATGAGGAGCAGCTTCAAGGCGAGGGCACCCCTGGGAGCGTGGAAACTCCGCAGCACGGCATTTGCATCATATCGGATTGGTTTTCTCACTGCATAACATGGCAGGTGGATATCAATGTAACTTAGGCTCCGGCGCACCCGTTGCTGCTCGGCGACGAAGCACGATCGCTTCACCCGACACCGAGGCCCAAAGTGCCCGCAACCGCGACAGCCGCGCGTTGGTGTCGAGAAACCCGAGCGTGGCCGTTATGCCAAGCGCGGCGTCAAGGACTCTCGTCCCGAAGGGCGTTGACCAACTCTAGGTCGACGATTGCGTCTTCTCTTGGGGCGAGACGGGGAATTCCGTTGCGGCCGCTTGCCGTAACCGGGAGGTGCGACCCGTGCGGGGGTTCGGTGAGAGATACTTCCCTCGCGCCAGTCTTCTCGCCTTTGCGCTCCGTTCCCGCCGCGGGCACCTCGGCCTCTGAAGCCGACCGCGCGGGCTCGCTGGGCTTGGGGGAAGGGGCAGGATCGAGATCGTTCCGCATGAGAACGATCTAACAACAGGTTGGCCACGATGCACGTCCGAAACCTTCCTCGATCACCACCAATCACGGTAAAATACTCGCCAATTTGGCAACGGTTTAGCTTGCTGACCGACCTCAGCGCGCCCAATCTCGATCGGCATCCGAAGCCCCCCTTCGGAAGCATGACCGGGTAGCTGGCGCGTATGTCCAGGCGAGAGCTAAAGGCGCCGGCGCGCGCATCCAACGCGCGTTGTCACCACTCGGTCATTTCGGCGGCCGGGAGGCCAGCAGGCGGCAGTCACTCGTCCTTCGGCAGGTGAGCGAGCCGGTCTGCCGCCAGCTCGCGCCGGTCATGATATCGACCGATCGCGTTCACCAGCGGCGATCGGGCCGGACCCCGTGCGAGCTGCTCCATCTCCGCGAGCTCATCCGCGACATCGGTGAATACCGTTGCCTCCTCCTTTCGATACGGATTGAGCCGGGCGGCGGCCTGGCTCACCGCCCGGTTCAATTCGGCGTTGCCGGCGGTGGCGGCTATCGAACCGAACAACAGGGCCGTGCGCTCGCCAATCCCGCCATGCCCCTGCGGAATCTCGATCGCGAGCAACTTTCCCGTTCTCCATCGCATCGCGATCGTCATCAGGCGGTGGTGCCAAGCGAACGTGGTTCGCAGATCGCCGCCGTCAAGCCGGGGCACCCGGAACCCCTCCCCCGGCTCGGATTCGACCAGGCGTTCGCCGGTCAAGCGATTTAGGGCGTCGCGGACGGGCGTGATGCTCACTCCCAGCTCATCTGCCAGCCGCATCGCCTCGAGCCGATAACCCGGCGGCCAATCGCCCGCCACCAGCCGCCGCCGAAGCGCGTCATAGGTCGGCTCGAGGACGTGGGCGGGGCTCATGGCTCGCTCTCGTCGGCGAAGGTCGCAAGCATTGCCTCCTGATCGGGCCGTAACGCGTCGATCGCTCCGATCCGTTCCGGCACATTGTCGCCCAGAAGGATCGAGGGACACTGGCCCTCGTAATTTCCAAGATTTGGGCGGTGCTGGACGTAGCCGACCAACTCGGCAAGCTCACGCGGAAAGGTGCGCGCGATGGCCGGCGGATAGGCCAGCGACTGGTTTTCATAAGATCGGAGCCACCCGAGACAATAGCCGATGACAATGCCGCGGCGCGGCAGATCGGTCGTGTTCGCGCCGGCCCCGTGGGCGGTCGACCCCAGGAAGCAGATCGCCGCGCCGGGATCACATTCGGCGGCGATCGGCTCGCCTAGATCCTCGCGCGCCATTCCATCGCGCCCGTGGCTGCGCGGATAGATCAGCGTCGCCCCGTTCTCACGCCGGAACGGCGAAAGCGGCCAGATCACGTTGACCAGATATTCATGCGCCCCTTTCTCGCCCCGCCACATGTCATGATCGCGATGCGGCAACTGACGCGCCTCGCCAGGATAGATCTCGATCGCCTGGGCTACGTTGAGCTGAATCCGATCGCAGGCACCGCCGAGCGCCGCCTCCACCATCGTGAGGATCGTTGGATTTAGCATCAGCGCGGAGGTCCGTGCCGATCGACGAAGCAGGCTGCCGAACCTTTTCGTCCGCTCGCCGTAGAACCGCCCCTGGCACATCGGCGTCGCGCGGAAATCCGTCTCCAGATCCGCCTGCAATGCACCGAGGACAGAGCGCGGCAGGGCGTCGGGGATGATGCAATAGCCCTCGCGCAGCAACTGCTCCGACCAACCAGCGGCATCGGACATGAACGAGGTGACCGTGCTCATCGGGCACCTCCCGTCGGCATCGCGAGGGCAAGACGCAATTGTTCGTAGGCCCCGCCTTCGCGCAGCCGCTCGACGGTGTCTGCTTCGATCCTGATATGTAGCGCGGTCAGCCACTGGCGTTCATGGCGGACCGGCTGGCCGAGTGCCTCGCAGACCCACCCAAAGCGGCGAATCTGCTCGAACCACTCGACGTCGGCGACGCCGGTATAGGCCGTTATACCCTGCGCCATCGCATGCTCGGCGAGCGCGGTCACGAGCTGATTGCGCGCGCTCCGTCGCTCGGCCGCGCGCTGGTTTCTATCGAGGCAGAAGCGCGTGATCTCCCGGATCGTCGGCCCCGATGGGACCGGACCGGCGCAGAGATGGGGATAAAGGTTGCCCAGCAGATGCGCCCGATCCGTCCGCAGCAGCCGGGTCGAGGCGCGGTGACTGCCCTCCCCGTCCATGAGGATTAGATACTCGGCATCCGCATCATCGAACTGATCCACCTCGAACTCGTCGGCGAGGACCGGGAGGTCCCATTTCAGCAGGTCGATGAACACCTCCTTCCGCGCTCGGAACATCGCCCGTAGCGCCACGTCCCGATCGACTGCCGCCCCTCCTTCAACCGCTCGCAACATCTTGCTCTCCCACGCGGATCATCCGCGCGCAGAGGAGAGCATCGGTTGCAATCTCCGGCATATACCAAGAAATGGGGAGGCGGCAGGCGACCGCAGCAACCTCGCCAAGAGGCTGCCACGCCGGGATTCAGAGCGTTTCCCGCCATCGGAAGATGTCGCCGAAGCTTATCAAACCGTCGAATAGGGCGCGCAGGATCAGCGAAGCGCGCTTACGCGCGTCGTAACGCTCCCGCGCTTCCTTGAGGTGGGTAATGACCGTGTCATGGCTTATTCCGAGGATGCGCGAGATTTCCCAATCGGTTTTCCCGCGTGCGGCCCACAAGACGCAATCCCGCTGGCGATCGGTAAGCTTCGGGCGGGAGGCGGGCGGCACCCAACCGGCGATATAGCGCGCGCTCGCTATCGCCATGGCGCCGATCAGCTCCGCGACCAGCAACATCTGCTCGGGGAGAGATCCGCCCGGACAGATCACGAAGCTGCACGAGGCTGTCACCTCACCGGGAAGATGGCGCGGGATAGTATAGCCATCGGCTATTCCGTGGCGACGCCCGGTCTCGAACATCGCCTGTTCCTCGTCGCTGACAGGTATCAGGGTTGACACCCGGTCCCAACGAAACCCGAGAAGGCTGCGTTCCGCGGCACGCCGGATCGGATCCGTCGCACCGAGATTCGAACCGACATAGACGTCCGCCCAGGATGCCGGGTAGTCGTGTAGGAGGATCGACGCGCCGGTCTCGCCCCCACACCCTATTTCAAGGGACAAGGCGAAATGATTGAATCCCATATCGCGCGCGGACCGAGCCAAAGCCTCATGGAGGTCATCCGCCGAGATCGCAGACTGGATTCGCCGTCCAAGCGTTTCCGCAAATTCGATACGCATATAGCCGCTTCGGCCGTGGGCGCGTATCCAACCCGCAAGTTCCCCTTGGCACGCCTTTCACTCTTTCGGGACCCCCAGCTTCAATTGTCACGTTGAGCCTCGGGTCGTTCGACTTCATTCAGATCGGCAGGGCATTCGGAAACTGGTCGGCCTTTCGCCGAAGCCGGGTGGCGTCGCATCCCTCGTCGGACCCATGGACCCGCATTACGCGGCAGGCACAGCGTCCCGACAAGCAAGGCGCCAAGGGCTAGATACGCGTAGATTCCGAGGCCCGTGAGATAGGCAAAGACCGAAACCTGCGGAAGCCAGCCACCGGCCGCGCTGGTGCCGAGGTTGGCGACGGCGAACCCGAACGCCCAGATCGGCCAAAACCGGATCGTGGCTATCGCCAGCCAAAAGAACCCGACGGCGACGCTCACATCAATGCCAAGCACGGCAGCATCGGCTGGCATATTGAAATGGGGATCGGCCAGCCGAAGGCCCGTGGTCGCAAACGACGCCAGCAAATTGATGCTGGCGCCAATCCGCTCGGGACGGCCGCCCAGCAGGAATGCGCAGCCGCACACCCCAAGCAGCACCACATTGTAGGTTCCCGCGAGGAGCCATCCCGAAGTCATCGACCAGGTCGCGCTCGATTCACGCCGCCTCGGCCTCTTCCATGTTCGCGAGCGCAGGCTTCGGCGAGCCGGAGCCCCACGCGGTGACATCGAGCCCGACATCGCGGCCAGCGCGCTCGGCGCTGAGGTGCGCGCGGATCGACATCTTGCCCTGGCCGTCGGCGAGGGCGACGAGCGTATCGAGCGTCGCCCGCACCGTACGATGCGAGACAGCGGGCGATAGCTCATGCGCCTCCGTGGCATCCAGCGTCGAAAGCAGGAATTGGGCTACGTCGCGCTGAGCGAGATTGATCGAGCGTTCCGCCCGGCGCAGCTCCGTTGCGATAAGCCTGCTGGTATTCTTCAGCTTTTCCATGTGTATCTCCAACGGCCCCGGGAGGCGCCGCTCACTTTGAGTTGATGCCGAGCAGAAGCGAGATGGCGATGAGCACCATTGCACCGACGGTCACGGCGATTGGGGTGGCGATCCCAATGATCATGCCCCATGCCAGAACCTGTCGCCACGACAGAGCATTCAGCGCCGTCCGCTTGGTCGGCACCGGCAATGGAAGCGGCCAGAATTCGGGCCGGGAAGGTAGAACGCTTGCAGGGTAGAGTCTTTCTACCCCTGCTTCGAACTCGGCAAACATCCTCGCCGCCTCAAACCGGCTCGTGGCGCCGAGCACCTCCTTCGCGAGGTGAAGCTGCTTGTCGACCGCGCGGGCGCTGACACCCTCCAAATGCGCGATCTCATCCGATGTCTTGTGCTGGAAGACATAGCGAAGATACTTCTTTTGGCGGTCGGTCAGCCTGGCAAAGCGACCGTCCGGGATCTCAGGTGCGCCGTCGCGCGACATTATTTTGGTTTCTTGTCACCAGTCCGGTGACGGGCAGATAGTGCTCCGAACCAAAAGACTCCCGACTTTCTGGCCACCGCTTCCCCCTTGTCCGATAAGACATACAGGTCTCATGCAGTGCCAGCAATGATGCGCGTGGGCCGCTCCCACTCAATTACTGCGCATACGAGCGATCCCCAGCGATAGATAGCTGATCTTCGTAGGTGGATTGCTCGGCCCATCTGGCCGAGACCGCACCCGCGCCGCGACTCCGTTACATCTTAATCGACGGGACCTGGCTCAATTACGGCGATCTACCCCTCCATCCCAGAGCAACGCACAATGAATCGCGATGCGGCCGCGACGTTCAGCGTGATCAGGGCGCATGTCGGTTCAAGCAATGGACCTCGTTATGGCTCGTTTCCGGCGAGGCGGGCCAGCGTCAGTCGCATAGAGTTTGAACGAACGCGCTTCGCGGCGCACAATCTATAGGGGAAGCTCGCCCGCTGCGTTGCATAAATTGGCAATTGTCTCCAGGGTCCGGCGCGCCTTAAGCCCCAGTCGAAGAGGTCACGCGGCGGTTATTGACGCCCCTTTCCTCACGGTGAACAACAGCAATGGCGATCGTCTGGGCGGTCGCTGCTGCTGTTCAACGAGTTCTATCCGGGGGATTTTCATGATGACCGAGTTTCTGGCTCGCTGGCCTAACCCGCGGCTTGACCCGTGCTATTTCGGGATCGGTTCGACAAAGCCTGCGCATGCCGCAGCCTCCCCTATCAGATCGAGGCCGGCCTCGATTTGTTGACGTGCAGCGGCCGTGAGTCGGACCAGATAGCGTCGACCATCCGTCGGATCCGGCACCCGCTGAACGATACCGCGCTGCTCGATCTCGGCGACGCATCGCCGCGCGGTGCTGTAAGCGACGTTCGACGCGCCCCATAGTGCCGATAGCGAAGTCGATCTTCCCTCATGCTCACGAATGTAGAGATAAAGGAGCATGTCTCCGGCCGCGTCGGTCGCCAGATCAAAACCGAACGAGCGACCGAACTTTCGCCTTGCGGCAAGGATCGCCTCCGCGATCGACACATAGGAGGCCGACCCTCGGGGTTGGCTCTCGCCCGATTGGTGGCTGCTACGCTGATCCTTCCACATAAGCTCCCCTTTCTTCGTGGCGGGTCGTCCCGGCTCAGGCGCAGGGCAGCTCGGCGGCCGACCCCTGCATGCCCAGGCGTCTTTCAGGTTTCCCTAAAAAGTTGCGAGATGAAACCCAGCGGAACCGATGGGGAATGCGGGCACAATCGAAAACGCGGCAGCCGGGAGATCAACTAATCTTGCATCATGAGGTGCCGCCTTGCATGTTGGCTCGCGACTGAAGTTTTTTCTCGGCAGCGTCCTCGACGCTCGATCGGTGGCCGATCTGGTCGCCTTGCTTCAATCCGCCGCCCTCGAGCTCGGCTACGATTGCTTCGCGCTGGTCCAGCATGTCGATCTAAGCGGATCGCTCGAAAATGTCGTCGCGCTATGCACTTACCGCGGCGATTGGATGGAGCGGTTCATCTCGCGAGGATATCATCGGTTCGACCCCGTGGTGACGACAAGCCATCGCTATGGGGCGCCATTCGGCTGGGACTCTATTCCCAGCCTGATTCCGGTGACGAAGCGACAACGCCGGATGCTGAGCGAAGCACGGCGATTCGGGATCAGGGACGGACTGACCGTTCCGCTGCACATGCCCGGAGAACGACTTGCGGCCTGCACATTTGCGTCCGCCGATCGCAAGGTCGCCACAATCGAGGACAAGGCCGCTGCCCATGTGATTGCAACATTCGCATACCAAGAAGCGCGCGAGCTTGTCCAAGGCCCGCCGCGAACGCACGGCCCCCCTCGCCTAACCGACCGCCAGATCGACTGCGTCGCACTCTCCGCCGCCGGGAAGACGGAATGGGAGACTGGACGAATTCTCGCGCTTTCCCCGGCGACCGTTCACTACCACCTGACCGAGGCGATGCGGCGCTACGGCGTATTCAACCGCCAGCAGCTTCTCTTTCACGCACTGCGGGACGGCCTGATCTCCTTTTCCGAGATCAGGCCTGTCGTTTAGCATCGATGCAGCGGCATGGCGCTAACGCCCGGTCGCTGGCACCCGTCGCTGCTTCCTCATCGCGGCAGTATCGTTCGTCCCCTTCAGAATCTGATCCACCAATTTCCCCAATTTTTTAAGGGCTTCGCTCTTCTCGTCGAAATAGTTGTATTGGTCATAGACGCCCTCGACGCCTTCGATCGCATGCCCCAGGACGCGTTCGGAAATGTCTCGCGGCACGCCAGCACGCGCCATAAGCGTTTTCGCGGTGCGACGGAGATCGTGCAGCACCCAACGGGCAATCGGATATCCCGCTATCTCGGCCATCTTGGCGTCTAGCGCAGCCTTGTCCTTGGTAAACCCGTTGATCGGCCCGGCCAAGCGACCCTGAAATACATACGGCCGCGTGGCCGTTATAGGCTGCTTGCGAATGATCCGCATCGCCTGCGGGGAAAGCCGGATCGAGCTGGCATTACCCTTTTCCCGCTGCTCCGAATCTATCCTCCAAAGCCCATCGTCCGCGATGGAATCATGGTGCATGACCCGCACCTTCTCGCGTCGCTGGGCGGTCAAAAGCAGCGAGCGACAGAAAGCGCCGAAGGTTCCCTGGGTTGCGGTCGCCGACCAAAAAACGCGGATCTCCTCATCGGACAAGATTCGTTTTCGCTTCCGCTCCGAAATCTTGGTGCGCTTCATTCCCCGGACGATTGGCGACACGAAATCGTCTTCGCGGGCTGCATACCAGCCAAGCATCGAGCTCAGTTGGGCAAGGACGCCGTCAGCCTGCACGGCGCCGCTGGAGTCGCTGATTGTATCGAGGAGGCCCGTTACCTCCTTGCGCGTGATGGAAGTGATCGGACGATCGCGCCAGCGATCGTTTCCATCTAGGTCCGCCAAGATATAGTGGTCGAAGATCCGTTTGATCTCATCGGCTGATCGAAGCGGAGCGAGCGGCTGGCCGCTCCGATCCTTCTGCCCCTCCTTCATGACATGACGCTTGAAGAATTCCCCGAACACCTCCCCAACAGTCGGCGCGGATTCCGGTGACTCTCGCGCATTCTCTTCAAGCGGTCTGCTAGGATCGACACCCGCCGCGAGGGCGGACTTCCACTCCCGCGCCTTCTGGCGCGCCTCGTCTAGGGTAAGGGCGGGTACGCCCTTCCTGATGACAAACACGCGATCCTTCGAATCGCGAGGCTGATAGTCGCCCAAGACTCGTCGCACCGGATTCCCGATACTCCCGTCCTCGCGCGGAAAGCGTGCGATCAAACAGAATCGAATTCGGCGCTTGGAATTGACCATTACCGTCAATCCGGTTTCGGCCTTGTCCAGCCATTCGTCCCACTTGCCCGGTTTCGCGGCTTTGAGCCCGCGAAGCCAAGGATCGCTTATTTTCGTCGTCGCCACATCCGCCTCGATTTCGTGCAACAAAACGTGCAACAAATTGCGAGTGATGCCAATCACTCCAATGTTCACGATCTTGCCACATAATCTCTCTAACACAAGGAGAAATAGTGCTTTTTATGGCGGAGATGTGAAGGGATGTTCGGCGAAGTTCACCGTAGAATGCGTGAATCCACTCTCTCTTAATCAGCGGGTCCTAGGTTCGAGCCCTAGTGCGTCCACCATTTTTCACCAATAAAACCAAGCGATTATGGAAGGTTCGGCGCAGTGGCACGGACCGCTAACATTTCCATGCTAGCACTATGCTAGCGGCACAGCGAACGCGCTAGCATGGGGAATCCCGCTCACAGCAACCACCCTTATGTCCCGGCGCGGCGTCAAAATGGGACCGCTGCGTTAATCGATCAGACAAGTCCTCTTGAGAACTGGCATATGAGCATCTGCACCGTGGATTCGAATCCCACCGCCCTGCCATTTGTCTGTTTTTGAATCTTCCTTCGACGAAGACTACCCCGCCTCCCTGCCGAAGCGACACTCAGCCTGGCTTAATGCGGAACGCTTGCGATCAAAAGCAGCGGTTGACACGGATCGGGACGGGCTATCTAATGGGAGCATGGGGAATGCGATCTCCCCACGAGGCGACAGGCTGAAGAATCGCGTCCTGCTTCTGTCGGAGGACGCGCTATGCCTATTCTCAATACGATCTCGTCGGATAAACTCGCTCGCCTGATCGGTATCCCGACCGGGCCGGTCATAATTGACGTTCGGCCCGAAGAAGAATTCGCTGCCGAACCGCTCCTGATCCCCGGAACGCTGCGGCGCTCTGCCACAGACATCGGCGTTTGGGCTGCCGGGTTCCGAGGACGTTCCACCGTAATCGTCTGCCGCGACGGTGGAGCATTGAGCCAAGGCGTCTCCGCCCGTCTCCGTCATGAAGGCATACTCGCCGAAGCATTGGAGGGCGGCGTTGCCGGTTGGGCTAATAGCGGCCTGCCGATGGTGCCGAATACAATATTGCCAACCCGCGATGCTGACGGTCGGACGGCTTGGGTAACCCGCGGGCGACCGAAGGTGGATCGGATCGCCTGCCCATGGCTCATTCGCCGTTTCGTCGATCCGCGCGCCATCTTCTTGTTCGTGGCGCCGTCCGAGGTGCAAGGCGTTGCCGAGCGCTTCGGCGCAGCCCCCTTCGACATTGAGGGCGAAGGAAGCGTCTGGAGCCATCGCGGCGAGGCTTGCACCTTCGACGTAATGATCGAGGCGTTCGGCCTTGGTGGTTATGCGCCGCTTGCGAGGCTTGCCCCGATCGTGCGCGGCGCGGACACCGGGCGGCCCGATCTCGTGCCGGAAGCCGCCGGTCTATTGGCCGCCTCACTCGGCCTGTCGCGGATGTATGCCGATGATCTGGAGCAGCTCGAAGCCGGAATGTTGCTCTATGACGCATTCTATCGCTGGTGCCGCGACGCCACCGACGAAACGCATAATTGGGTGTCGCATCAGCCAGCCAAGAGCCGGTCCAAGGTGCGGACATGAGCGGCGCTGTCACGAAACTGCCCGCAGACGGCAAAGCGACCGTGCCGGACCACGGCATTGCATTTGGTGAAGCCATCCGCGTTTGGGCGCGTGTCGCGTCGCTGAGCTTCGGCGGTCCTGCGGGGCAGATTGCGGTCATGCATCGCATCCTCGTGGACGAAAAGCGGTGGATCGGTGAGGAGCGGTTCCTCCACGCGCTCAACTATTGCATGTTGCTGCCCGGCCCCGAGGCGCAGCAGCTCGCCGCCTATATCGGCTGGCTGCTCCATAAGACCAAAGGCGGGCTGGTCGCCGGCGCATTGTTCGTGTTGCCGGGCTTTCTCTCCATTCTTGCGTTGAGCTACATTTATGTGCTGCTCGGCCACGCGCCGCTGATCGTCGGGCTGTTCTTCGGACTCAAGGCAGCTGTGCTGGCCGTGGTGATCGAAGCGGTGGTGCGGATCGGCAAGCGCGCGCTCAAGAACAACCTCATGCGCGGGATGGCGCTGGCGGCGTTTGTCGCGATCTTCTTTCTCGATGCGCCGTTCCCGTTGATCGTGCTGATGGCCGGGCTTGCGGGTTTCATCGGTGGCCGCGCCGGTCTTTCCGCTTTCAAGGTTGGCAGCGGCCATGCATCGACCGCAACGAACATCGTCCATGACCGCGACACCGCGCTTGGCGAGGGCTTGCCGGACCATGCCCGGCCCAATCTCGCGTGGTCGCTCAAAATCTCGGGAACGCTGCTGGTTCTATGGCTGGTGCCGATCGGGTTGCTATTCGCCTTTCTCGGCCCGAACGATGTGTTCACGCGCATCGCCAGCTTCTTCAGCCAGATGGCGATGGTGACGTTCGGCGGCGCTTATGCGGTGCTCGCCTATGTCGCGCAGGAAGCGGTCGGCACCTATGGCTGGCTAAAGCCCGGCGAAATGCTCGATGGTCTGGGCTTGGCCGAAACCACGCCCGGCCCGCTCATCATGGTGACGCAGTTCGTCGGCTTCCTTGCGGCTTTCCGCGAGGCAAACGGGCTGCCGCCGCTCGTTGCCGCCACGCTGGGCGCGATCCTCACCACATGGGTGACGTTCATTCCCTGCTTCTTGTGGATATTCGCCGGCGCCCCCTTCATCGAGCGTATGCGCGGCAATGCTGCACTCTCGGCCACGCTGAACGCGATCACCGCCGCCGTCGTCGGAGTGATCCTGAACCTTGCGCTCTGGTTCGCGATTCACACTCTGTTTGGACAAGTGACCCGAGTAGCCATCATAGGCCGTGGGTTCGATGTGCCGGCTCTGGCCTCATTGAATGTCCCCGCTCTGTTGCTCGCGACTGGCGCGGCGATCGCGGTTTTTCGGTTCAAGATCGGCATGATTCCGGTGCTGGGCACCTGCGCGGCGCTCGGCATAGCCTATGTCCTGATCGCATAGTCCCAAGAGGAGCATATCATGAAGCTGAATGCAGTAGCGGTTCTGTCAGGGGCTTTGGCATTGATTTCCCCGGCGCACGCGGCCCAGCCGTGGGAGCAGACGGTTGCCGCTGCGATCGGAAAGCACGGCGCGGAAATACCGGGCGGGGTTTATCGCATCGGCCTGCCGCGCAGCGATCTCAAGGTGACGCTTGACGGCGTGACCTTGAAGCCCGCGCTGGCACTCGGTTCGTGGCTTGCCTTCGCGCCCTACGGTACAGATCAGGTGATGGTGATGGGCGACCTCGTTCTCACCGATACCGAAGTGAAGCCAGTGATGGCGAAGCTGGTCGCCGGTGGCATCGAGATCACCGCGCTCCACAACCACCTGCTTCGCAACACGCCGCACACCATGTATATGCACATTTCCGGGCACGGTGATCCGGCGCAGTTGGCTAAGACCCTGCACGACGCGCTGGCGCTCAGCGGCACGCCGCTATCCGCTCCGCCAACAGCCAGCCCGCAGGTTCCCGAAACGATCGACCTCGATACCGCCGCGCTCGACCGGATCATGGAGCATAAGGGCAAGATCGGCGGTGGCGTTTATGCCTATGGCATCCCGCGTGCCGAAGCGCCGCGTGAGGGAGGCATGGCGCTTCCGCCCGCGATGGGATCGAGCGAGGCGATCAACTTCCAGCCGACCGGCGGCGGCAAGGCGGCGATCACCGGCGACTTCGTGCTGACCGCCGCCGAGGTCAATCCGGTGCTGCGCACCCTGCGCGCGAACGGCATCGAGGTGACGGCGCTGCACAATCACATGCTTGATGACGAGCCACGCCTGTTCTTCATGCACTTCTGGGCCAATGATGACGCGCAGAAGCTGGCGCGCGGTCTGGCCGCCGCGCTTGGTCAAGTGGCCGTAGCAGCGAACTGAGGCGGGGTTGTGAGCCGTTGGAAGGCATTGGCGGTGACGTTGCTCCTCGGGCTACCGGGGTGCAGTCAGGCGCAGCCGACCGATCCGTATTCGCCGCTGGTTCTGGAACGGACGATCGCGCTTCCCGATACCAAGGGACGCATCGATCATCTGGCGATCGACCTGGCGGACCATCGCCTGTTCGTCGCCGAGATCGCCAACGGCACCGTCGATGAGATCGACCTTCAGGCGGGTAAGGTCGTGGGGCGCATCACCGGCTTGCCCGAGCCGCAAGGTGTCGCCTGGCTCCCGAGACAACGGGAACTGGTTGTCGCCTGCGGCGATGGCTCGGTTCGCTTCTATGCTCCCGATCGTCGCGAATTGGCGCGGATCATTCTCGGCGACGATGCCGACAACGTGCGGGTCGATGAGCGCAACGGCCATGTGATCGTCGGCTATGGCAAGGGTGCGCTCGCGACGATCGATCCGTCCAGTCACAAGGTTCTCGCGCGGCTGACGCTGCCGGGACACCCCGAGGGCTTCCGCCTGTCCGGTCCGCGCGCTTACATCAACGTGCCTGGCGATGGCTCGGTCATCGCGGCCGACATCGACCAAGGACGGCAAATCGCACGCTGGACGACCGGTCTCCATCGGCTCAACTTCCCATTGGCGGTCGACCCTTCGGGCAAATCGATCACGATCGCCTATCGTCTGCCTGCCGCGTTGGCGACGATCGACACAGCGACTGGCCGCACCATGTCGATCCGATCCGCGTGTGGCGATGCCGACGACCTGTTCTTCGCGGGCAGCCGCATCCTGTTGGTGTGCGGTGCAGGTCATGTTGATGTGATGACGGCGGACGGAAGCCGCGAGCGCGTCCAGACCGCCGGTGGTGCGCGCACTGGCCTTTATGTGCCCGAACTGAACACGCTGTTCGTTGCGGTCCCCGCACGCGGCCATCCCGCCGCGATCTTGGCACTTAGGTTCAGCCTTCCAAAAGCCTGAAACCGAGCAGAGGCCGCGTCAGAGATATTTTGCCAGTTCACCGAGCTTGGCAAGTTCATCCCGCGCGGCCTTCGGCAGCGGCCCGACCACCCCCTCCAGATGATGCTCGATATGATCGCTCACTAGCAGCGTCTTGGTTTTGTCCAGCGCGGCGATCACGGCCTGCATCTGCTGGGCAATCTGCAAGCCATCGCGCCCTTCGGCGACCATCTGGACGATCTTGGCCAAATGCCCCTGTGCGCGCTTCAGGCGGTTCAGGAGATCAGGATTGGCGGCATGACTCATAAGATCGACTCCTCACATCATCGCGGCAGCGCCGCCCATCCGTGCAGTGCCACATAGAGGCCGACAACCATGATGACTGCACCCGAGGCATAAGGGGCCTTGCGGACAATCTCGCCGAAACCGCTCCAACGCTTTGAAACCTGTTTCACGCTGACCGCGGCGATTACACCGGACGTGACCATGGTGATGGCCAGACCGATGCTGAAGCACAACACCAGCACCGCGCCCAGCGCCACCCGCTGGAGTTGGAGACAAAGCAGTAGCACGGTGATCGCGCCGGGGCACGGGATCAGGCCGCCGGTCAATCCGAACAGGACAATTTGGCCAGTGGTGACATTGCGGTCGGTAAAGCGACGGCGGATGCCTTCCGCGTGCGCCATCTCGTCCGCATCAACGAAACCGCCGGTCGCGACTTCCAGTCCACGCGCTTCGCCCTCGCTCGGCTCAGCGTGATCGTGATCGTGATGATGTTCATGGCCGTGATGGTGGTCGCGCCCATGATCGTGATGATGCCCGTGGTCATGATGATGGTCATGATCGTGATGATAATGCTCGGTCGCGATTTGCTCGCGGCGCGTGCGCCACAGCATCCATGCGGCGATGACGACGATCAGGATACCCGAAGTAAGCTGGAAATAAGGTTCAGTGCTTTCGGCGTTGAGGCCGCCGAACAACCACATGCCGCCCAGCGCGACGACCCAGACCACCATTGTATGGGAGATTGTGGCGGACAGACCAAGCAGCACCGCTTGGCGCATCGTTCCGCGCACCGCGATGATGAAGGCCGCCATCATCGTCTTGGAATGGCCCGGTTCGAGGCCGTGCAGCGCGCCAAGAAGGATCGCGGTCGGGGCGAATAACCACGCATGGGCTACGCTTTGCTGGAGCAAGTCGGTGAGCGAGGCCATGAAACGTGCATTAGCAGTCGTTGCCTTAGTATCCTATCCCCTAGGATACGATTAGGCTAATTCAGCCATTACTCCTCCTCGCTCCTCCGTGAATCTGCGGGATCTCCCACCGTGAGGCAGCCCACAAATGCTAGTTCGCTCCCCTACGGCCAAGGTGGTCGTGATTGCATCGGCCCGGCTACGGAGAGCTAGGCGATCCTTTCGCCGTAAAACATCGCAAGATTCGCAAGGAAGGTTTTGGCGATATCCTTCTCGTCAAAGGTAGCCGCACGCCTGCTGCCCTCCACCTTGATCGCAATGGATTTGGCGTGTGCAATAGCCTCCATATCCTCGACCGACACATATCCCGCATCAAACTAGTAGTTTCGATCCACGCCTCCGCGCGGGAGGCGACCGGCGGCGGGGTCGTCGTCTGCCCCAGCGCATAGGTTTCGATCCACGCCTCCGCGCGGGAGGCGACGCAAAGAAACAACGGACCTTTTGGTTAAGACATTGTTTCGATCCACGCCTCCGCGCGGGAGGCGACCTGAAAGGGATAAACTTTAGGCCCTTCCGGCGGAAGTTTCGATCCACGCCTCCGCGCGGGAGGCGACTCCCCGCTCATTTCGGAGACAATTCGCGATGCTTGTTTCGATCCACGCCTCCGCGCGGGAGGCGACTCTAGCCTGTCAGTTGGATGAGCGAGGATCGACATGTTTCGATCCACGCCTCCGCGCGGGAGGCGACAACAGCGGCGTGCGCCCGTCGGCTCGGTCATATTCGTTTCGATCCACGCCTCCGCGCGGGAGGCGACTATATAGAGCCTGTTTTGCGCTGCTGTTGGCGCATGTTTCGATCCACGCCTCCGCGCGGGAGGCGACGCGTATCTTCGCCTCGATCACGTTATGATCGATGTTTCGATCCACGCCTCCGCGCGGGAGGCGACCGCTGGAGCCGTTCAAGTTCATCCGCCACACGGTGTTTCGATCCACGCCTCCGCGCGGGAGGCGACGGTATCTCTATTATACGCGCGAAGTATAGCCGCCGTTTCGATCCACGCCTCCGCGCGGGAGGCGACGGCTGCGCCCGCGCTGATCGATGCCTCCAGCCGAGGTTTCGATCCACGCCTCCGCGCGGGAGGCGACAGCAGCGTCACGAAGGTCGCTGGCGGCGCAGCATGGTTTCGATCCACGCCTCCGCGCGGGAGGCGACGCCAGCGCCACGGGGGCCAGCGACACAATCGCGCCGTTTCGATCCACGCCTCCGCGCGGGAGGCGACGTGCCATGACCTTCACGGCGACCGACGGGACCGTGTTTCGATCCACGCCTCCGCGCGGGAGGCGACATGTGCCCGCTGGACGTGCGCGTCATGGCCTGGGTGTTTCGATCCACGCCTCCGCGCGGGAGGCGACGGCGAAGCTGTGCGTGCCTATCTCACCGCTAAGGAGTTTCGATCCACGCCTCCGCGCGGGAGGCGACCACCGAGCGCGCCATTGAGATGAGGAGATCGCGGTTTCGATCCACGCCTCCGCGCGGGAGGCGACGTGCGTTCGGCTTCACTGCGAAGATACAGCACGGTTTCGATCCACGCCTCCGCGCGGGAGGCGACGATGCGGCGGCAGAGACGCGACGCCGGCAGCAGCTTGTTTCGATCCACGCCTCCGCGCGGGAGGCGACCGCGACGCCAAGGGCAAGTTCGTCAAATGCGTCACGTTTCGATCCACGCCTCCGCGCGGGAGGCGACGCTGCTGTCGATCATCTCGGCTGTCGAGGGCGAGGTTTCGATCCACGCCTCCGCGCGGGAGGCGACGCGGCCAGCGATGTCGCCGCATCGGTATGGTGGATGTTTCGATCCACGCCTCCGCGCGGGAGGCGACCCGCGCCCGTGCCGGGATATGCCCTGGCTGCGTCAGTTTCGATCCACGCCTCCGCGCGGGAGGCGACGCGAGACGATGATTGCTCCTGCCGGTATGCGTGCGTTTCGATCCACGCCTCCGCGCGGGAGGCGACGTAACTGCCTCCGTTATCAAAGACCGCCGTGGTGGTTTCGATCCACGCCTCCGCGCGGGAGGCGACTCCCGCGCTTTGTTTATAGGTGAGGAAGTGGAAGAGTTTCGATCCACGCCTCCGCGCGGGAGGCGACCGATGTAACGCAGCAATGCACGCTCGCAGATGGCGTTTCGATCCACGCCTCCGCGCGGGAGGCGACTCGATGGCTTCCATCGCAACAGGGTAGGAAAAGAGTTTCGATCCACGCCTCCGCGCGGGAGGCGACTTTATGCGTGTCGCGCGGCATCAGCTCCAGCGGGTTTCGATCCACGCCTCCGCGCGGGAGGCGACGATCGGCGGGGCCGGCTGCGTCGCGGCGTTGCGGTTTCGATCCACGCCTCCGCGCGGGAGGCGACCTTCATCTTCCTTGGCGTCCATCGCGGGACGCATGTTTCGATCCACGCCTCCGCGCGGGAGGCGACGCCTCCGCGCGGGAGGCGACCGTCGAATGTTCCGCGTTCGACCACGATCTGATCCGGCGGGAGGCGACGCCTCCGCGCGGGAGGCGACCGGGACGATCAGCCTCGGGGACCGTGCTGCTGATGCGGGAGGCGACGCCTCCGCGCGGGAGGCGACTAGAGTTCAATGATCGTCGCCGAATCGAGCGAGAGCGGGAGGCGACGCCTCCGCGCGGGAGGCGACAACTGGAAAGGATAAACCTTCGGCCCCTCCGGCGGCGGGAGGCGACGCCTCCGCGCGGGAGGCGACCGCCTATTGGGATCAGCTCCTCGAGATCGCCCGCGCGGGAGGCGACGCCTCCGCGCGGGAGGCGACGCGCGCCAATTTGCTCCGTAACTTATCCCTCGCCGGGAGGCGACGCCTCCGCGCGGGAGGCGACGGCGGGTCTTCTAAAACAATGAGAAAGAGCAGGAAATAAGCATCTTTGCGCGAACCTCCGCCATTTCGCGCAAACCACCCGAATCCTCGAAGCCAGCAAGTAACATAAGCGCCTATAACATATCACCTTTTCGCCAGCGCGAACCGGCCCGACGAAAGCGCACCATTCGGGGTTCGCGGGCTTCAGAAAACGAGTGGTCCGTCCAGATCCAGCGCGGGCTTGGCGCCGACATGTTCGACCCGCCGCTTGCCGTCCGCTCCCAGGCGATAAAAGCGCAGACTGTCTCGATTCTCGTCGATCTCGTCCAGCAGGTGCGCGCGCAGCTTTGCCCATTGGGCGGGATCGACTTCGCATTCGAACACCGAATTCTGGACGCGCTGCCCCAGATCCAGACAGGCTTTCGCAACCCGGCGCAATCGGCGGCGCCCCGCGGCATCCTGCGTATTCACATCATAAGTGACGAGGATCAGCATCCGTCATTTCCAGATGAACGGCGGATAACCATCAAGGTCGCCGCGCAGATGGCGCGAAAGAAGCAGGGCCTGGATGTGCGGCACCAACCCCATCGGCATCGTCTCGCCAAGGAAAGGATGGCGCAGATCCCGCTTCTTGCGCTCCTGCCAGGCGATGAGCACGGCCTTGCGGCCATCCTCCGTCAGCGATACCGCGCCGCCCTCGTCGATCGCAAAATCGCTGGCCTTGATCTGCCCGCGATTGATGAGCGTCAACGCCAGCCGGTCCGCGAGCACCGGGCGCAATTCCTCCATCAGGTCGAGCGCAAGACTGGCCCGGCCCGGTCGATCCGTGTGCAGAAAGCCAACCTGCGGATCGAAGCCGACGCTTTCCAGCGCCGATCGGCAATCATGGCCGAGCATCGCGTAAAGGAACGAAATCAAGGCATTGACCCGATCGAGCGGCGGGCGGCGCGATCGCCCGCGAAAGCTGAATGCGGTGCGATCCCCCTGGATCATCGCGTCGAACGCGCCGAAATAGGCCGTCGCCGCATCGCCTTCATGCCCGCGCAGGATGGCGATCTCGTCGGACGAAGCCGCGCGGCGCGCGATATGGCCGAGGCGGGTTTCCGCCGCTTCGAGCGTTGCGCGATCCGCTTCGCCCATCTTCCCGCCATGATCGCGCAACGCCCGGCGCAATACGGTGCGCTGGTTCGCTGCCTTGGCGGTGACGATGCCCCGCACGATCGGCACGGCGCGCGCGGGCTCGTCCGCTATCCGATATTGCGATCGTCGCAGCAGGACATTGCCGGTCCGTGGCCCCTCTACACGGGCCAGGAATTTGCCGTTGGGGGTGAGGAACGAAAGCGTGATACCGGCCTCGGCGCACGCCGCCATCAACGCGGGCGAAGCGCCGGGCCTGGCAAAACACACCACGCCGCCAATCATGTGAAGTGGCGCGCGGCCTCGTTCGGTCCCCTCCACTTCCACGATGATGTTGGCGCCGTCCTTGCGGAGCCAGGCATCCTCGCTGGTCACATATATCGTGTTGAGGTGGCGGCGCATCAGTCCCCGGTTCCCTCCGTTCGGTCGGCCAATTGCCCGGCCAGCCAGCGCTGCACCGCGGGCGGCTTCTCAAGCCGCTTCGGGCGGCATTGATCGGCAATGGAGCATCGCTTGCACGCCGGCATCATATGCGGCGGCGGCGTGACGTTACCGGCGATCATCGCCCGGACCTCGGCGGCGATCCGCGTGGTGAGCGCCCGAAGCTCCGCGTCGATCGCGACGATTTCCCGCTTGCGCGTCTGCGCATAATATAGCGCGCCTTCCGGCACAGGTTGTCCGAACATTTCCTCCAGGCACAATGCCTGCGCGCATAATTGCACTTCGTCCGCGCGATGCGCCTTGGGCCGACCGCGCTTGTATTCGACCGGATAGGGCGCGGGCGCGTCTCCGGAAAATTCGACGGCATCCGCCTTGCCCGCCAGCCCGTAGACGAGCGACCGCAGCACGATGCCGCGCACCGTGCGGACACCGCGCTTGCGGTCCGGCCGGCCACCGTCGACGCGCTCGTGCAGGATACGGCCTTCGGCGGTGGCGCCGTCCTCCTGCCAGATCCGCTCGACATGGATGAGCGCGCACTGGCGCGGGCAGAACAGATAATGCTGCAACGCCGACACCGGCACCAGCGCCTCCTCGGCAGCAGGGTCGAGTGGAGGCGAAAGAATCATTGTCTTCCTTCTACGTTCAAGACATACCAACCTTGATGATAGGGGAAATCTCGTGCGCAAACGTGGTTGGAAACTGAAAATTGCCGTCGGGTTCCTTCAAATCAAAATTGAATGGGAGCCGTTATAACTTCGCCATGAGCTAGGTTTTTGCCAAAACCTGATCGCGCCAAATGCTATGAGATTTTTGTCGCCTTCTTCACGAAGGCGTGGATTGAAACCTTCTTCGTTCCCAGATGGAAATAGGTGGGCTTCGTCAACACGAAGCCCGCTTATTCACCGTTCGATGATCTCCATTCCTTCCGGCACGCCCTCACGGTCGATCGTGACGGCGTAATCCTCCCATTTGCGGGCCGGCGGCCAGTTATCGGTGGCGGGGCTGCCGATCTCCTGCGCGGAACCCTGATGCACGCGATGCGTCTTGACCCGATCGAACAGGCTCTGCGCCTGTGCATTGCCGAGCGCGCTCTGGTGGCGAAACAGGATGAGCTTGCGGCTCGCCATCTCGCCGCGCGCGGCGGAGCGATCATGATCGAACATATTGCCCAGGGCCTGCCAGAGCAGTTCGAGATCGTCTTCCGAAAAGCCGGTGCCCTTGGCCGGATGCGAGGCGAGCGGCGCGGAGACATAGCCGTGTGCGCGATAGAGGCCATAAGGCACGATATGCTTGCGCCCCATCGTGCGACCGCCCTTGTCCTCCGCGTCCTTCTCGGTCGTCGCGGCCATGCGGGTGATCGAGATTTCGAGCGGCAGGATCGGCTCGACCGAGCGCGCGAAGCTGAACTGCACCGGCCCGCGCACCTGCCCCGCGTTGACGCCGGTGGACATCACCGCGCCGAAAGTGCGGACGTCCCAGAAATTGGCGCACATCCACGCCGTCAATTCGCGGGCCTTGGCTTCGTCCTTCGGGAGCTTCTTGAGATCCTCCGCCTTGGTCACCTCAGGCATCACCGCCGCCCACGCTTCCTTGTGGAGCAGGTTTAGCGTCGAGCCTTCCGTCATATAGATGCGATTGTCGGAGGCCAGCGCGACATAGTTGCGCACCTTGCGCTTCAGCGCCACGTCGGAAACCAGCCCCTGATTGGTCTCCGGATCGAGCCGCGGCATGTTGCCCGCATCGGGATCGCCATTGGGGTTGCCGTTCGTCACATCGAAATAAAGGACGAATTCGTATCGGTTGGTAACGGCGGTGCTCATTCTTCGTCCCCCTGATTGTCCGGGCTGTCGGGCATGTCGCCCATGCTCAGTTCTTCGCCCTTGTCGCTGGTCAGTTTCGTGGCGCGCTGGTGGTAATAGCCGATCGCGAACTCCCCCTGATCCCTGAGCCGCAATGAGCGCGGCCAGATCGCGGAGGCATCCGCGCCGGGTGTGAAGCGCCCGTTGATCTCCTCCAGTTCGCGCTCGATCAGCGCCGCCCAGCCCGGTTTCTCCTTACGCACCTTGGCAAGGTGCGGCTGGCCGCCACGGACGATCAGCGGAAACACGCTGGCGGGGGTCGCGGAGGCCGCACCGAAATATTTGTCGCGAATGCCGGCATTCACCCGACCAAGCGCGGAACGCTGAGCCAGTTCATAGACGGCGAACAGCCGCCCAAGCTGATAGCCCGCATTGTCATGATCCCGCTTCAAGCTCATGGGCACCCCCTTCCCTTTTCCCGATAGTCTGTGATCGCGTTGCAGCACGCCGCGGATCGCCGCCGCGTGCCAGCCGGAGGCCGCATTGTCGCCCGCGCGCAGCCGGATGATCGCGGCGGCCAGCAGGCTCTGCGGATAGGGCGCGCCGGTCAGCACCGCGCGCATCACCTCGCCAGCCAGCAGCGGCGGAATATTCTCGAACTTTTCCTGCAACGCGGTGGTGCGCGCCAGCAGCCGGTTGACCGAAGGCGCCACGCCCCACCCAAGCGGGGCGGGATCAATCTTCAGATCATGATGATGATCGGCCAGGCGATGCGCGAACTGATCGAGATCATCGCTCTGCCAATAGCGCACCGACAATCGCGCGGCGTTCGGCGACAGGCCGAGCACATGGAAGCGTGTTCCCGGCTCGATCGCGGGCCGCAATTCGGCGAGCGGACGCCCCTTCGCCAACCCGTCCAGCTCCGCGCGAACCTTATCCGCTTCCGCAGCATCACTGATATCGCCGCCCAGCAACGTGCCGATCCAGGCGTCCGCCGCTTCCGCCGCCTTCGCCTCGCTGGCATCGGCCCAGAACACCACGGTCGCGTCGCCGATCGGGCGGCGGATGCGGTTCGGCCCGTCACGCGTGAGGAGATGGTTGAGCGCCGTGCCGTAACGAAAGGCCGCCGCCTCGCTGGTCGGCGCGTTGGCCCCCTGCTCCTTGCCGAGCGAGGTGAAGGCATCGAGGTTGAAGGAAACCAATGGCACCTCCGCCGCAGCGGTGCCGGCAACGTTCTTAATCTTGGGATGGAGGCGAACAACAGGCCCTCTATCCCCGGTGACAAGACAAAACGCTTCCTCGGTCCCAGTATCCTCGGATGCGAGGCGAGCGATTATTTCCTTGGCCACCGGGCGCTGATGAATGAAGCGTTGCTCCGAATCCAACCGGAACGCTACATTTTGATCCAGAAATTCGGCATTGAAACGCGGCTCCATGAACTGATCGGACGCCCATGTCTCCACGAAGTTGCGTAGAGCCAGCAGGCCCTCGTCATCCGTATCTTTCAGAATATCCAGATGATTTTCGCGAAAAGCGGCGTGATCTCGAACAACCTTATCGCCCGCCTTTTTGCTAACGCCGAGTGCGTATCCCGTATTATCCCACAGAAAAAATGGAGTTGACCCTGAACCTGATCGTCCGAACCATTTTGGAACCAATTCGGATTTTGGTTTATATTTCTTACCCGTTAGCTCCACCCATCTCTCAACATCAACGATCTCTCCATTACGCGCCAGCACGATCACAAACCCGATAGGTTCTATACTCCAACCCGGCTCCGCCACGCCTTCGAGCCGGTGATAATAACTGTCGAGCGCCTGAAGGATGGTCATCCCATCACCTCGTCCGATCCGAACGGCGGCACCTCGATCACGCCACCTTCCATCTTCGCCCGGAAGAAGCGCGATTCGTTGCCGTTGGCGAAATCTATGTCGTGCAGCATCCAGCCGAAATCGGCCTTGCGCTTGTCCTCCGCCAGTTCGCACCGCGGCAGCGCCTCGCCCTCCCCGATCAGCGCGAACTCCGCATCGAACTCGCGCGTGCCGAGACACGGGCGATGGAAACACTGCCCCTGCGCCGCCCGGCGATTGAACATCGAGATATGCTTGGCGGTGCTGTCTTCCGGCCCGGCCCTGCCGGTCAGCGAAAAATGCGCCTCGATCACATAAGCGACATCGACCAGCACCAGTGCCGCGCGCTGCTGGCGGTTTTCATCGACGGCGATGCCCAATCCTTCCGTGGTGCCCCGGTTCATCGCGCTGCGGGCGTTGGCCGCGCTCGCCTTGAGGCCCACCTCGTTGCGGCGAATGGACTGGAAACGGATCGGTTTCAGCACATGGATGCGATCGACATGCCAGCGGATCGCCGGCTTCCAGTGGATCGCTTCGAGTATGCCCCGCGCGGCGGAAGGCGTAATCACGTCATAGCTGACGCGTTCCACCTTCATCTCCGGCCGGGTGAAGCACGCACGCTCCCCCCAGACATGCAATCGAACGCCCATCCATGATTCTCCCCTGCGGCACTTGTTCCACAGGCGTTCTCATGAAATCAAGCCACCCTGTTGATCCGGATCGGATATTTCACAACAGGTTGCTCTCGCTCGATCGCCATGTCGGATCGTCCAGCCTTAGGCCCAGCGCGTCATCGTAAAGCGAGGGGCTTTCCAGCACGACGAAGCGATCGCCATAAACTTCCTGCCGGATCGCCTGCACCGCGCCGCTCCCCAGCATCGCGGCGCGCGTCTTGGCGGGAATGGGCACGATATATTGCTGCAATTTGCGCTGCACGCCCGCCGGCGGCGGATCGACGTGGCGCAACGTGGCGATGGCGGCGCGCGCTTCATCGTCCCATGGCACGATCACCGGGTCCATCACATCGTCGATCATGCGGAAGGCCGCCGCGATCCGCGCGAACGGGAAGCCCAAACCGGGCGCGCTGTTGCGGATCGCCGGGACGATCGGGAACGGCACGCCATCGGGCAATGTCGCCTTGTCCAGCGCATCATGCCCCTGCTGCCAATACAGCCAGCGATAATATTCCCGCACCGCATCCAGGCCGAGCACATCCTCCACATCGCCGCGCAACACGTTCTTCGCGGCCTGATAAAAGGGCTGGATCATGTCCGGCACGGGCTTGCGGCCCTCCACCGCCTCCGGCTCGAACACCACAGCGCGCCCGAGTTCGGCCAATTCCCCATTGCGATTGCATCGCCCTGCGGCCTGCGCGATGCTGGAAATCCCCGCCGCCGCGCGCCACACCTCGGGGAAGCTGATATCCACGCCGGCCTCGATCAGGCTGGTCGCGATCAGCCGCACCGGGTGGCCCTGTGCCAGATCCGCGCGCGCCCTGGCGAGAACGGCGCGGCGATGGCGGGCGCACATCAATGTCGTCAGATGGATCGCGCCGGGCTGATCGCGGATCGCCTCGAACAGATCGCGGGCATGGGCGCGGCTGTTGACGATGCACAGCATCTGCGGCTGTTCGGCGAAGCGCGCGGCGATCCGGGCGTCGCTCACGGGCTCGCGCAGCCATTCCACGTTCACGCGCCGGAGCTGCCGATAGAGCGCCTGCGGATCGGGCGCGAGTTCGCGGTCTTCGGGGATATGCAGCCCCTCGATCTTGCCCGCGCCTGTTTTCGGCAACGCGCCGTCCTGCGTGCGCAGCGCCGGCTGGGTGGCGGTGCACAGGATCACCGTGGCGCCATAATTGCGGGCGAGTTCGTCGATCGCGGCCATGCACGGGCGCAGCAGCTTGACCGGGATGGATTGCGCTTCATCGAGGATGATGACGCTCTTTGCCAGATTGTGCAGCTTGCGCGCCTTGCTCGTGCGCGCGGCGAACAGGCTTTCGAAGAATTGCACCGCCGTGGTGACGACGATCGGCGCATCCCAATTCTCCGCATCGCGGCGCAGCTTGGCGAGGCCCGAGGCGCCCTCCCCCTCGTCGTCATTCCCGCTGCCTGGCACGCGCTGATCCCAATCGAAGCTGGAATGATGCTCAAGCACCGCGTCGCCAAGCCCCACCTCCTCGCGAAACACCTGCGCAGTCTGCTCGATGATCGAAGTAAACGGTATCACATAGATGATCCGGCGCAGATCGTGCGCCAGCGCATGTTCCATCGCGAAGCTCAGCGATGTCAGCGTCTTGCCACCGCCGGTCGGCACGGTGAGGGTGAACAGGCCCGGCTCCAGCGACGCCTTGGCGTTGGCATGGTCGAGGATCGCCGAGCGCAGCCGGTTGACCGGCGTATCGTCGCGCCGGTGCCGCGCCATATGCGCGCGCACGATATCGCGGTGCCGTGGCTCCAGAGCCCCGCCCCGCTCCGGCGGCTGCTCGTCGCGCGAACGGGCGTAGAAAGCCTCGGTTTCACGGAAATCCGCATCGACCAGGCACGAAAACAACATGCGGACGAGGAAGCTCGCCGAAAAGGCGCCGTCGATGCAATTCGCTTTCGGCGGCGTGGAGCCTTGAGTCAGCGCCTTCGTCGTCGGCAGCCCATCGACATGATCGCGCCACGCGCCATAATCCTCGATCGTCTTGCCCAGGCGGCCCTGCAAACTTCCGGATTCATGCCCCGCGCCGTCGGCGAGGCCGGCGTGATGCCCGGCGATGCCGAACGCCATGATCCGCCCGATCCCATTGCCATAAGCGGCGATCGCTTCCTTTGCGCCCGCGGTGCTGTGATCGGGGCCTTTGGGGCCGCCGGAGTCGCGCGGCCTGCGGATGTATGTCTGGTAGGCGGTCGCGCTTTTGCCGATGTCGTGAAGCAATCCCATCGCCAGCGCGATCGTCGAACAACCGAAGGGCGCCGCGAACTTGGCGGCTCCCCCGCCTACCGCCGAGAGGTGATGCGCAAGCGGCTCCCAATATTCCTCGGCTTTTCCCTCCACCGAATGCGCGAATATCTCCATGCCGCGATCTCCCCCGGAGCCTGCCTAGCCGAACGTCGCGTTTGCTGTGAAGGGTATCAGCCGGGGTTCAACGGGAAGCGCAGCACCGCCCGCAGGCCCGGCAAGGCATCCTCGATCGCCAGCCCCCCGCCATGCGCCCGCGCGATCGCGTCGACGAGGTTGAGGCCAAGGCCGTGCCCGGCGGCGGACCGGCTGCGATCCAGCCGCACGAAGCGTTCGACGATCCGTGCGCGATCGTCCGCCGGCACACCCGGCCCATCATCCTCCACCGCGAGCCGGGCGAATCCGCCATCCGCGCGCAGCGTCAGCCGGATCATGGTGCCCGGCGGTGTGTGTGCCTGCGCATTGTCGAGCAGATTGGCCAATGCCTGCGCGATCAGCTCGCGATCGCCGGCCACGCATATTCCGGTCGCGATATCGCACCGCAAATGGCGCCCGCCATCCGCGATGGCGGGGGCGTAGCTGTCGATCAGATCCTCCGCTAGTTCGCTGAGGTCGACCGGCGCGAAGCCTTGGCGCACGTCGCCGGTATCGACATCGACGATCCGCAATATCCCGCCAAACAGCGCGAGCAGCGCGTCGCTCTGCCGCACCGCCTGGGCGATCGCCGCCTCCCGCGCGGCCTGATCGCCTTGCGCCAGCGCCGCCTCCAGCCCGCCGCGCAGCCGGGCGAGCGGCGTACGAAGATCGTGCGCCACGTCCGCCGAGACCTGCCTGAGGTTATCGAGCAGCCCGGCGATCCGATCGAGCATCAGGTTGAGCACCCGCCCGAGCTGATCGAATTCGTCGCCCCGTGCGGAAACGGGCACGCGCCGGCGCATATCCCCCGCCATGATCGCCCGCGCGGCGCCGCTGATCCGTTCGAGCCGCCGCCTGAGATAGCCGCCCAGCAGCACGGCCCCTGCCGCGCCGATCAGCAGCACCAGCACGAACGCCCCCGCGAACAGCGAGAGGATCACCCGGTCGATCCGCTCCAGCGCCTGCGAATCTATCCCCACGACGAGGATGTGATCGCGATCCAGCGCGCTCGTCAGCACGCGCGCGCTGTCCACCCCCTCGACGGGATCGCGAAACCTCACATTGGAATAGCCAGATCGCGGCAGCTTCAGATCGAAATCCCCCGCCAGCCGCCGCCCGTTCGCATCGAACAGCGCGTAACCGAAGGTGACGACGCCGTTGGTCGCGCCTCGGTGCCGGATCGTTTCCGCCACCCCCGCCAGCCCCTGCCGGCGGTAATCCTGCACCAATGCCGCCTTCGCCTCGGCCAGCGCCAGATCCTGCTGCCCGCGAAAGGCGCGGTCCGCCGCGAAATACACCAGCGCGCCAAGCAGCGCGACCGCCACCGCGAGCGCGCCGGTATAGATGAAGGCGATCCGGTATGCGGCGCTGCGGCGCCAGTCAGTCATCGCCGCGCATCCGGTAGCCGATCCCGCGCAGCGTCTCGATCGGATCGCTGTCGAACCCGTCGTTCAGCTTGCCGCGCATCCTGCTCAGATGGCTTTCGACGATGTTGGTCTGCGGATCGAAATGAAATCCCCAGATCGCCTCAAGCAGCATCGTCCGCGTCACGATCCGCCCGGCGTTGCGCATCAATTGTTCGAGTATCCCGAATTCGCGCGGCTGCAACCGCACCTCGCGCCCGCCACGCCGCACCTCGCGCCGCAGCAGATCGAGCGTCACATCGCCCGCGCTGAACCGCGTCGGCGGATCGGCGAGCGGCGGGCGGCGCAGCAGCGCGCCGACCCGCGCGGAAAGCTCGGCGAGCGCAAACGGCTTGACCAGATAATCATCCGCCCCCGCGCCCAGCCCCGCCACGCGATCGCCGATGCTTCCCAGCGCGGTGAGCATGATAACCGGGGTCTTGACGCCGTCCGCCCGCCAGCGCCGCACCACCTCCAGCCCGTCCAGCCCCGGCAGCATCCGGTCGACGATCGCCAGATCGAACGCCCCGGCGGCGGCGGCAAGCGCCGCATCGCCGCGCGCGATCGTTTCGACCCTATAGCCCGCCTCGCCCAGCCCATGCGCGACCAGCGCGGCGGTATCGGCATCATCCTCGGCGAGCAGCACGCGCATTTCTTGCCCCGTCAGTTCACTCTCTGCCGTCATCACCAGAACATGAAACGTGCCCGGAATCGCCGACGGTGCAAACGGTCTTTCGCGCAACATTGGGATAATACAATGTCCGTTTCCCACCGCCCCACTCTATTGAGGCTCGATGATCGTCGCGCGGTTGCGAATGCGGGAAGCGAAATGACGGGCGACCGGCCCGGCCTGCGGCATATCGGTCGCGCGGGGTTGTTCGCCTCGCTCCTTGCCGGATGCGCGCATTATCAGCCCGCCCCGCTCGCCGATCGCCCCGCGTTGGTCAGCGATATGCGCGCGCTGCCCGGCATTCCCGCCGGGCCGCTGTCGGTCGCCGATATCGTCTCGCTCGCCATCGCGCGCGATCCCGATCTTGTCGCGGCGCGCGCGAAGCGCGGCGTGGCGGAAGCGCAACTGGTGCAGGCTGGCGTGCTGCCCAATCCGTCGCTCACCGGCGCGTTCCTTCCGCTCGTGTCCGGCGCCGGCACGGCGCCCGCATGGAATTTCGGGCTGGCGCAGGATCTGAAGGCGCTGCTCACCTACAAGCCCAGAATGCGCGGCGCACGCGACGCCGCCGGCCAGGTCCGCGCCGATCTGCTGTGGCAGGAATGGCAGGTCGCCGGGCGCGCGCGGCAACTGGCGACTGACATCATCGAGCGCGAACGATCGCGCGCGTTGCTCGATGAGGCCGCAACCCTGCTGCGCCACCGTTACGATACGACACAGCGTGCGCTCGCCGCCGGCAATGTGACGTTGATGACCGCCGCGCCAAGCGCGCTCGGCTATCAGCAGGCGCGCGCCAATCTGCAGGCGCTCGATCAGCAGCAGTTGCAGGATCGCCACCGGCTCAACGCGCTGCTCGGCCTCGCGCCCGAAGTGATCGTGCCGCTCAGCCCCACCCCGGATATCGCCCCGCTCGATATCGCGGCGGCGCGCGCCAGCCTCCCCTCGCTCCCCGATCGCCGGCCGGATCTGCTCGCGCTCCGCTTCGGCTATGCCGCGCAGGATGAGGCGCTGCGCGCGGCGATCCTGGCGCAATTCCCCGATTTCATCCTGGGCGGCAGCGCATCGAGCGACAACAGCAAGGTGGTGAACGCCGGCCCCACGCTCCAGATCGGCGTGCCGCTGTTCGATCGCAATCAGGGCAATGTCGCGATCGCCCGCGCCACCCGCGAACAGCTTCGCGCGGAATATGCCGCGCGGCTCGATGCCACCACTGGCGAAATCGGCGCGCTGCTGGCCGAGATGGAGCAGCTTCGCGCGCAACTCGCCACGGTAACGCGCGATCTCCCCGCCGCCCGCGCAGCGGCGGCGCGCGCCAGCCTCGCCTTCGGCGCATCCGCGCTTGAGGAGCGCGCCTATGTCGATCTCGTCACCAATCGTTTCGCCAAGGAACAGGAAGTGTTCACGCTACAACTGGCTTTGCTGGATAGGCAGATCGCGATCGAGGCGTTGCTCGGCATCGGGCTGCCGGGGATCGACCCGCGCGATCTGCCCGATCCCGGCACGAAGGGCGCGGCGCGATGAGGCGCGCGATTCCGCTGCTGGCGCTGGCACTCTGCGGGTGCGGCGCATCAGCGCCGGCGGACGAGGCGGGCCGATCGACCACGCTCGTCTCCACCATGCGGGTTGAGCGGCACAGCCTGCCGCGCGTTATCGAAGGCTATGGGCAGGCAACCCCTGCGGCGAACGGCGTGACGACGCTCAGCATCCAGCAACCCGGACAGGTCGTGGCGATCCCCGCCGTCGCGGGCGCGCAGGTCGCGGCGGGCCAGCCGGTGATCGTGTTCGTGGTCGCGCCTTCCGCACGAAGCAGTTTCTCGCAAGCGCAAGCCGCCGTGAAAGCCGCCGAATCGCAACGCGCGACCACCGCGCAGCTCGTCACCCAGCAGCTCGCCACGCGAGATCAGCTCGTGCAGGCGGAAAAGGCGCTGGCCGACGCCCGCGTCGCGCTTGCCGCGCTGGTGAAGGAAGGGGCCGGCGCGGCGACCATCACGCTGCGCGCGCCCTTCGCCGGGGTGGTCAGCACCATTCCCGTCGCCCCCGGCGATCGCACCCAGCCGGGGCAGGCGCTGGCAACGGTGGCGCGCGCCGGATCGCTGATCGTGACGGTGGGGGTCGATCCTTCACACCGCAGCGAATTGCGCGTCGGGGCGCCCGCATCGCTGGCGCGGCTCGATGGGGGCGCTGCGGTCAGCGGCCATGTCCAGCGCGTCGATGCGATGCTCAATCCGCGCACGCGGCTGGTCGATGTCGATATCGCCTACCCCGCTGGCGCGATCCTTTCCGGCGAGGCGACGCGGGTGAAAATCGAAACCTCGCGCGCAGAGGGCTGGCTCGTCCCGCACCGCGCGGTGGTGATCGACAGCGACGGCAAGGCCAATGTGTTCCAGCTCGTCGCGGGCAAGGCGAAGGCGGTGCCGGTAACGGTCGAGGTGGCGCGCCCCGACAATGATCTCGTCGGCGGCAGTCTCGATCCGCGCGCGCCGCTGATCGTCGATGGCGCCTATCAACTCGCGGACGGCGACGCAGTGCGGGTCGCGCGACCGCGATGAACTATGCCACGCTGCTCCAGCGACAGTCGCGCGCCTTCCTGACGATCGCCATCGCGCTGGCGATCGCGGGCATCGTCGCCGCTTTTTCCTTGCCGGTCGGGCTGTTTCCGCAGGTTTCCTTCCCGCGCGTGGTGGTCGATATCGACGCCGGATCGCGCCCGGCGGACCAGACCGCGCTGATCGTCACCACCCCGGTCGAACAGGCGCTGCGCGCGGTGCAGGGCGTGCGCAGTGTGCGCTCCGAAACGACGCGCGGATCGGCGCAGATCTCCGTTGATTTCGGCTGGGGCCGCGACATGGTGGCAAGCACCCTGCTGATCGAGGGGGCGATGTCCCGCGCGCTCGGATCGCTTCCGCCGGGCACGACATACAACGTCCGCCGGATGGACCCGACGGTCTTCCCGATCCTTTCCTATGCGCTCGAATCGGATGGGACGACGCCGGCGCGGCTCAGGGATTTCGCGCGCTATCAGATCGTGCCGTTGCTGAGCGGCATCCCCGGCCTCGCGCGCGTCGACGTGCAGGGCGGGGAGACGGCGGAAATCGAAGTGCTGGCGGATCCCGCGCGCCTCGCCGCGCACGGCCTTGCGATAAGCGACCTTTCCGCCGCGATCGCCAACGGCAACGTGCTGAGCGCGGTCGGCCGGGTGCAGGATCGCGGGCGGCTGTCGCTGGTCATCGCGGATCGCACCCTGCCCGGCGCGACGGCGATCGGCGATGTGGTGGTGAAGGCCGATCCGGCGGGGGTGGTGCGCGTGCGCGATGTCGCCACCGTCCAGCAGGGCGTGATGCCGCAATGGCTGCGCGTCAGCGAGGATGGGCGCCCGGCGGTGTTGCTCAACATCTTCGAGCAGCCCGATGGCAATGCCGTGCAGATCGCGCGCGCCGTGGAGCAGAAGCTGGCCCATGCGAAGCTGCCGCCCGGCACGCGGCTCGTCTGCTGGTACGATCAGAGCGAGCTGGTCACCGCATCCGCCGCGAGCGTGCGCGACGCGGTGCTGATCGGCCTCGCCCTCGCCGCGCTCGTCCTGCTCCTGTTCCTCAAAAGCTGGCGGATCACCTTGGTCGCCGCGATCGTGGTTCCGGCGACGCTGGCGACGACCGTGCTGGTGCTCACGATCTGCGGCATGAGCTTCAACATCATGACGCTGGGCGGGATCGCCGCCGCGGTCGGGCTGCTGATCGACGACGTGATCGTGATGGTCGAACATATCGTGCGCCGCGCCGGCACGGCGGGCGGCGGCAAGGGCGCGGTGCTGCCCGCCGCGCGCGAATTCATGACGCCGCTGACCGGATCGAGCCTCGCCACGCTGATCGTGTTCCTGCCGCTCTCCTTCCTCACCGGGGTGACGGGCGCGTTCTCCAAGGCGCTGTCGGTGACGATGGCGGCGGCGCTGGCGATTTCATGGGCGATGACCGCCTTCGTCGTCCCCGCGCTCACCGCGCGGCTGGTCGATTTCGACAAGCTGCGCGATCCCGCCGCTGCCGGCGCGGGGCGGCTCTCGCACTGGCACGATGCCGCGCTCGATCGCCTGCGCGCGCGGCCCTGGCTGCTCGCCGCGATCGGGGCGCCGCTGCTGATCCTCGGCTATCTCGGCTATGCGAACGTGCCGACCGGCTTCATGCCCAAAGTCGACGAGGGCGGGTTCGTCATGGATTATTACACGCCCCCCGGCACCTCGCTCGACGAAACCGAACGGCGGATGGCGCAGGTCGATGCGCTGCTGCGCGCCGATGCCGACGTGCTGACCTTCTCGCGCCGGCTCGGCACCGGGCTGGGCGGCGATCTCGGGCAGAGCTATCACGGCGACTATTTCGTCCGCCTGAAGCCCGATCATGCCCGCGCCACCGAGGAGGTCGCCGCCGCCATCGCCGCGCAGATCGCCGCGCAGGTGCCCGGCGTGCAGCTAGAGGTCGCGCAACTCATGGAGGATCTGATCGGCGATCTGACGGCGGTGCCGCAGCCGATCGAGATCAAGCTGTTCGCATCCGATCCCGCGATCCTGACCGGCGAGGCGCGCAAGGTCGCCGCCGCGATCGGCAAGGTTTCCGGCGTGATCGAGGTGAAGGACGGCGTGCGACTGGCAGGCGATGCGATCGACGTGCGCATCGACCCGATCCGCGCCGCGTTCGAAGGTGTAACGCCCGCCGAGGTGCAGAACGCGATCGACGCCGCGCTCAACGGCACGGTCGCCACCACCCTCCCCCAGCCGACCAAGACGATCAACGTCCGCGTCCGGCTGCCCGAGGCCTTGTCGATCACCCGCGAGGGGTTGGCGTACCTGCCGATCCGCGCGGGCGACGGGCATGTCTTCGCGCTGTCGCGGGTCGCCGATCTCCGGCTCGTCACCGGCCAGCCGCAGATCGCGCGCGAGAATCTGGAGCCGATGGTCGCGGTGACCGGGCGGATCGAGGGGCGCGGGCTGGGCGCGACGATCGCGGATATCACCGGCGCGCTGGCCCAACCGGGGCTGCTCGCGCCGGGCGTCCGCTATGAACTGGGCGGGCTATATCAGCAGCAGCAGATCGCCTTCGCCGGGCTGACGCGGGTGTTCTTCGCCGCGCTGATCGCGGAGTTCATCCTGTTGCTGGTGCTCTATCGCCGGTTCGCCACCCCGCTCATCATCATCGCCTGTTCGCTGCTGTCGACCACCGCGGTGTTCACCGCTTTGTGGCTGACCGGCGTTGATCTCAACATCACCGCGCTGATGGGGATGACGATGATTATCGGCATCGGCACCGAAATGGCGATCTTCTACGTCAGCGAATATGAGGAACTGGCGCGCCACATGCCGCATCGCGCCGCCGCGCGCGAGGCGAGCCGCAATCGCCTGCGCCCGATCACGATGACGACGCTGGCCGCGATCCTGACGCTCCTGCCGCTGGCGCTGTCGATCGGGCGAGGTGCGGGCATCCAGCAACCGCTGGCGATCGCGATCATCGCCGGCCTGTTGCTGCAATATCCGCTGGTGCTGCTGGCGATGCCGGTGCTGATCGGCGCGGCCCGGAGAAGAACGACCGACGCCGGTTGAAGCCGGGCGCCCTACATCTTCATCGTCATGATCGCCGCCGCGGTCTCGATCGCGTTCCACAGATTCTGGATGCGGACATTCTCGTCCTCGGCGTGCTGGTTGTTGTCGTAATTGGCCGATCCGACCGAAATCAGCGGAACGCCGAAATTCTGCTCGATCATGAACAGCGGCAGGCTGCCCCCCGATGTCGGCAGCGCCACCGCCGGTTGACCATCCAGCGCGCCGAGCGCCGAAACGATCGCTCGCCCGATCGGCGCGTCCATCGGCGTGCGCACCGCGTTATAGCCGCCCTCGCGGCGATTGACGCGAACGATCGCGGGATAGCGCGCGCGCTCCGCCTCGGTCGGCTCCGCCTCGGTCACGTGAAAGCCTTGGGCGGCGATATGCGCGATCACCTTGTTCACCTGCTTCCGGTCGTCCGCGCCCTTGGCCAGCCGCATGTCGATCGTCGCGGCGGCGGTCGCTGGGATCACGTTGCGGGCATTGGCGCCCACATCGGCGCTCATCAGCCCGTCGACATTGAGCGAGGTGCGCATCAGGCTGTCGAGCAGCCCGTCGCCGCCTTCCGATGCGGCGATGCCCAGTTCGCTCATCACCGCCTTGTCCGAATCCGGCGCGGCGGCGATCGCGGCGCGCTCCGCCGCGCCCACCGGCGCATCGTCATCGTAAAAGCCCTTCACCAGCACGCGCCCCTTGTCGTCCTTCATCGAGGCGAGCAATCGCGAGAGCATCATCGCCGGATTGGGGGACCAATTGCCGTAATGGCCGCTGTGCAGCGGGCGGCGCGCGCCATAGACGGTCAGGTCCATCCCGGTCACCCCGCGCACGCCGAACACCACCTGGCGCCGCCCGGATTGATGCGCCGGGCCATCGAAGATCACCCAGCCGTCCGACACCAGCAGCGCCTTGTTGCGCGAAAGGATATCGCCAAGGTGCGGCGATCCGGCCTCCTCCTCGCCTTCGAACACGATCTTGACGTTCATCGCGGGCAGGCGCTTTTCCGCCTTCAGCGCATCCACGGCGGTGAGCAGCGCGATCACGCCGAGCTTGTCGTCGGAGGTGGAGCGCGCATAGAGCCGCCATTCCGGGTCGATCTTCTCGCCCGCGACGGGCATCGGCAGGATGGTGCCGCCCGCTTCCATCGCGTGGGTGCGCAATGTCGGCTGCCACGGCGGCGACGCGGCCCATTTCGCGGCCACCGTGGGCTGGCCGTCATAATGGGCGTAGAGCACGATCGTCTTCTTCGCGCCCGGCACCTTCCATTCGCCATAGACGACCGGCGGCACCTTGGGATCGCCGCCCTCCAGCAGCCGGGGCGCGAGGCCGCGCCTCTCCATCATCGCCATCAGCGCCTCGGCATTGCGCCGGATATTGGGCGTGTCCGCCGCGACATTGGGGATCGCCAGCAGATCGACGAATTCGCCCAGGATCCTGTGCTCGTTCGCAACGCGGTAATCGCGCACCCCGGCAAATGCCGGCATCGCGATGGTGGACGCCATCAACACGCCCCAGGCCACAAACCGCATCGCCATCCCCCGATTATCTGAACCGCCCGAACCCTAATTGGAAATGTCGCGGTTCGGCAACAAGCTTGCGTGCTTCGCAACCGGAGGGATTCTCGCGGAAACTGACGGGCGTGAAGCCCGCGAGCGGATTTCGCATGGCGGCTCGTGCCAGCCGCTACGCCTAGGGCCAATCAACATTCAGGTCAGGTCGAGCCGAAAATGGTGGTTTCTCGTGACCCGCAAGCGCAGCGTACTAAAGGTACGTGAGCACCGAAAAGCGCGGGAAACCGCCATTTGCAGGCCGGCATGGGTTGAATGTCGCGTCGGCCCTAAGGATGCGCCCTAAACGGCGGCGATCAACGCCCGCGCGGCGGCGCGATCGAGCGCGGCCAGCGCGCCGCCCTGGAAGCGCGGGTCATGGCTCACCTCGCCCACCGTCCACGCCGGAATCGGGATGCCCGCCAGCGCGGCGGCGTCGGGCGCCTCGATCTCGGCAAGCACCAGCCCATCGAGGTCGCCCGCGAAGACATCCACGCCGAATTCCGCATCGCCCGCCATCACCGGATAGCGTCGCTTGACGATCGGGCGACCGGGCAGCGATGCGAACACCGCATATTCGCTCGCCGTCAGATAGGCGTTGACCATCGCGCGGGCGAGCGGATCGGCCGCGTCATATTTCTTCGCGAGCTTGTGGGCGATCTCGCCCGTCGCGCTGTCGGTCATCCGGCGCAGGCGGATGCGCGTGGCGGAAATATACAGGTCTTCGATCAGCATGTGATCGCGCGGAAGCGGCGGCAGCAGCGCCGGATCGACGCGAAACCGCCGCTCCCGCTCGATATGGCTGTATTTGGGCGCGGCGGCTTCGTCCGCGCCCGTGCGCATCTTCACCGCGTCAGCTTCTTGTAGGCCAGCCGCGTCGGGCGGTCGGCGGCGTCGCCCATGCGGCGGCGCTTGTCTTCCTCATAGCTTTCGAAATTGCCCTCGAACCATTCGACATGGCTGTCGCCCTCGAACGCGAGGATGTGGGTGCACAGGCGATCGAGGAAGAAGCGATCGTGGCTGATGACCACGGCGCAGCCGGCGAAGCTTTCCAGCGCCTCCTCAAGCGCGCGCAGCGTTTCCACGTCGAGGTCGTTGGTCGGCTCGTCGAGCAGCAGGACGTTGCCGCCCTCCTTCAGCATCTTCGCCATATGCACGCGGTTGCGCTCACCGCCGGAAAGCTGGCCGACCTTCTTCTGTTGATCCGGCCCGCGGAAGTTGAACGCGCCGACATAGGCGCGCGTGCCCAGTTCCTGCTTGCCGAAGCGGAAGATATCCAGGCCGTCCGAAATCTCCTCCCACACATTCTTGTTGGGATCGAGATCGTCGCGGCTCTGGTCGACATAGCCGAGCTTCACCGTCTGGCCCACCTCGATCGTGCCGCCGTCGGGCTGCTCCTGCCCGGTGATGAGCTTGAACAGCGTCGATTTGCCCGCGCCGTTCGGCCCGATCACGCCGACGATCCCGCCTGGCGGCAGCATGAAATCGAGGTTCTCGAACAGCAATTTGTCGCCATAGGCCTTGGTCAGCCCCTTGGCCTCGATCACCTTGCCGCCAAGCCGCTCGGGGATCTGGATCAGGATCTGCGCCTTGCCGACGGCGCGGTTTTCCTGCGCGGCCATCAGTTCGTCGAACGCGCGGATACGGGCCTTGGATTTGGTCTGGCGGGCCTTGGGGGTCTGGCGCATCCAGGCGAGTTCGTCGGCGATCGCCTTCTGCTTGCCGGCCTCCTCGCGCTCCTCCTGCTCCAGCCGCTTGGCCTTCTTCTCCAGATAGCCCGAATAATTCGATTCGTAGGTGTAGTAACGCCCGCGATCGAGTTCGAGCACCCAGTTCACCACATTGTCGAGGAAGTAGCGATCGTGGGTGACGAGGATGACGTTGCCGGTATATTCCTTGAGGAAATTCTCCAGCCACGCCACGCTTTCGGCGTCGAGGTGGTTGGTCGGCTCGTCGAGCAGCAGGATATCGGGCTTTTCGAGCAGCAGGCGGCACAGCGCCACGCGGCGGCGCTCGCCGCCGGAGAGGTTGGTCACCGCGCTGTCGGACGGCGGGCAGCGCAACGCCTCCATCGCCTGTTCGAGCTGGCTGTCGAGGCTCCAGCCGTCGGCGGCGTCGATCTTCGCCTGAAGATCGCCCATTTCCTCCATCAGCGCGTCGAAATCGGTATCGTCCTTGGGATCGCCCATTTCGGCGGAAATCGCGTTGAACCGCTCGATCATGCCCACCACCGGGCCGGCGCCGAGCCGCACGTTCTCGATCACCGTCTTGGTGGGGTCGAGCTGCGGCTCCTGTGGCAGATAGCCGACGCGGATGCCCTCCGCGGCCCAGGCCTCGCCGCTGAATTCGGTGTCGATCCCGCCCATGATCTTCATGAGCGTCGATTTGCCCGCGCCGTTCGGGCCGATGATCGCGATCTTCGCGCCCGGAATGAACTGCAGGTGGATATTGTTGAGCACCGGCTTGTTGGCGCCGGGGAAGGTCTTGGTCAGACCCTTCATGACATAGGTGTATTGCACGGCCATGGCGGTTCGGTCGCTCCGTCGATCAGGTCTTGTCTGCTGGATTTGGGCGCCATGTAGGCGCCCGCGCGGCGGTTGGCAATTCGGGCGGGCGGCGTGTCAGCGGCTGCGGTCGATCTCGCATCCCACGGCGGCATCGGGATAGACATCGGGCTTCATCGAGCGGACGCGCACCCGCCGCACGCGCGCATCCTCGAAGCACAGGGCCGCCACCGCCTCCACCAGCGTTTCCTGGAGCGCGAAGCCGCGCTTTTCGGCCAGCGCGCGAATCCCCTCGCGCACGAAATCGTAATCGAGCACCTCGCCGATTTCGTCGCAGCGCGGCGGCTGGGGATAATCCACCGTCATCTCCACCGTGAGGCAGACCCGCTGCGGCACCGCTTCATGGGGGTGGATGCCAAGCTGCATCCGCAATTCCAGCCCGTCGAGTATCGTCGTATATTCAGCCATCACGCCCTTCGAACATCACATCGCCATCGCGTTTCAGGAATCGTTGCCCGCAATCGACGAACAGATTCTGGCCGGTGACGCTCGGCGCGTCGAGCAGATAGACGATCGCGCGCGCCACTTCCGCCGCCCCCACCGGGCGCCCGAGCAGATTGGCCCGCGCCACGCGATCGAACTCCGCCGCGCTCTGATCGCCGCTCGGCAGCGTCAGCCCCGGCGATACGGCATTGACCCGCACGCGCGGCGCCAGCGCCTGCGCCATCATCTCGGTCGCGCCCGCCAGCGCATATTTGGTGAGGCTGTAGGAGAAGAAATCCGGATTCGGATTGGCGATCTTCTGATCGAGCAGGTTGACCACCGCCCCATCCTCCAGCCCCGGCTGCGCGGCCAGCGCCTGTGCAAGCAGCGCGGGCGCCACGCAATTGATCGCATGGAGCCTGAGCGCGAGCACCGGATCGACCCGCTCCGGCCGGTCGAACGCGAAGACCGACGCGCTGTTCACCAGCCCGTCGATCACGCCGCCCGCGGCATCCGCGGCGCGGGCGAACAGCGCCGGCACCCCCGCCAGATCGGCGAGATCGCCCGAGACGATCGCCCCGCCTGTTTCGCCCGCCAGCGCCTCCGCCTCGGCCCGCGATGTCCCGAAATGGATCACCGGACGGTGCCCCGCCGCCGCGACCGCGCGGGCGATCGCCGCGCCCAGCCGCCTGGCGCCGCCGGTAATCAGGACATTGCGCTGCATCAGCCGCCCTGCCCCATCAGCGCCAGCACCTCCTTGCGGCTACGCTCGTCATCGCGGAACACGCCCATCATCCGGCTCGTCACCATCGTCACGCCGGGGGTGCGCACGCCGCGCGCCGCCATGCAGGCATGGCTCGCCTCGATCACCACGGCGACGCCCTGCGGCTCCAGCCCGTTCCAGATGCAATCGGCGACTTCCGCCGTCAGCCGCTCCTGCACCTGAAGCCGCCGCGCATAGGCATGGAGCACGCGCGCCAGCTTCGAAATGCCGACGACGTGATCCTTCGGCAGATAGGCGATGTGCGCCTTGCCGATGATCGGCGCCATGTGATGTTCGCAATGCGACTGGAACGGAATGTCCTTCAACAGGACGATTTCGTCATATCCGCCCACCTCCTCGAACACGCGCGAAAGGTGGCGCGCGGGATCATCGGCATAGCCGGCGCAATATTCGCGCCATGCCCGCGCCACCCGGTGCGGCGTGTCGATCAGCCCCTCGCGCGTCGGGTCATCCCCCGCCCAGCGCAGCAGCGTGCGCACGGCTTCCGCTACGGCATCGGGCACTTCGATCTTGCCGTCCGGCCCCAGCCGGTCGTTGGGGGTTCTGTCATTCACGTCCTTCTCCCTGAACCATCATACCGCATTTGCGAAAAATACCTGACAATAGGTCGGCAATTAAGTCCTTCAATGCAACTGTTTCCTTTCCACCACAGTCGCATAATCTCGTTTGCCGCCATGTCGTAATTTCGTTTGACTGTGCAAATTCCCGAGGGTTAGTCTCCATACCGCACCATCAAACCCGCGAAACCGGCAATAGACCGGCGCGGACCGTAGGAGGGGGATGCATATGACCAAATCCACGTTGCTCGCCGCGTCTGCTTTGACGTTGGCCTTTGCCGCTCCCGCCTGGGCACAGGAAGCCCAACCGGGAACCGGCACGATGCCGCAGGATATCGTCGTCACCGCGCAGCGCCAGTCGCAAACGCTGCAACAGGTGCCGATCGCGGTTTCGGCCTTCACCGCCGAGGCGCTGCAAAAGCAGCAGATCGACAACGCCTCCGATCTGCAACTTACCCTGCCCAACATCACCTTCTCCAAGGGCAATTTCACCGGATCGAGCTTCACGATTCGCGGCATCGGCGATCTTTGCGTCGGCATTTCGTGCGACGCGGCCACCGCGATCCATCTGAACGGCTCGCCGCTGCTCGCCACCCGCATCTTCGAAACCGAATATTTCGATCTCGAACGTGTCGAGGTGCTGCGCGGGCCGCAGGGCACGCTGTTCGGTCGCAACGCCACATCGGGCGTGGTCAATTTCATCACCGCAAAGCCCCGCACCGATAAACTCGCCGCCTCCGGAGAGGCGGAATATGGCAATTACAACTCCGTTCGCGCCAAGGGGATGGTCAACATCCCACTCACCGACACATTGGCGGTGCGCCTCGCGGGCTTCTACCTAAATCGCGATGGCTATACGAAAAACGTATATAACGGCCAGAAGCTTGACGGGCGCGATATGTGGGCGGTGCGCGGCTCGATCCGCTGGGAGCCGACGATCGACACCACCGTCGAATTCATCGGCAACTATTTTTACGAAAAAGACAATCGCCTGCGCATCCAGAAGCAGCTCTGCCAGACGGACCCGACCGGCGTGCTGGGCTGCCTCAACAACCGGCTCGATGCGGGCCGCGTCAACAGCAACGCGACGCTCACCGGCGTGCTCGGCAGCGTCCAGTTGCTGAGCGTCAAGGGTATTCCGGCGCCGGGCAATTTCGCCCTCGGCTCGGTCTATGGCGCGGACAGCTATACCGGGAATCCGATTCTGCCCGATGTCCGGCAGGTGTACACCGCATACACCCCGTCCTATCGCACCAACGAATTGCAGTTGCAGGGCCGCGTCGAGCACAATTTCGGCTCGATCAAGGCGCAATTGACCGGCTTCTATCATGAAACGCTGGTCGATTCGTCGCAGGATTATAACCTTGGCGTCCAGAACCGCGCGCTGATCCAGCCCGCGCTCAACAATCTCGCTGCGGCGGCGGGCGGCGCCTATGGCCCGGCGGTCGGTGCCTATCTCACCCCTCTCGCCAAGGCGCTGATGCCGAACGGCCCCACCGGCGTGTTGTGCGCATCGCAGCCGGTGGACAACGGCATGGGCGTTTTCGGCGGGCAGGCGAATTGCAGCAACGTGCCGCTGGCGTTCGACCGTTCGGATCAGAAAACGCATGACTGGTCGGCGGAAGGCATCATCTCCTCCAATTTCGATGGGCCGTTCAACTTCCTGCTCGGCGGCATCTACGTCCACGGAACGGTTCGCAACGGCGATTATTACGTCAACGCGTTCGGGCTGGATTATATCAGCGGCCTGCTGGGCAGCTTCACGTCGCTCGGCGCCGGCGCCCCGCCGTCCTATCTTGCATCGCCGTATTTCTATAACAACACCGCGTCGTTCACGCTCAAATCCTACGGGATTTTCGGCGAAACCTATTATGATGTGAACGACAAGCTCAAGCTCACGATTGGCCTGCGCTATAACAATGACAAGAAGAACGTGGCCTCACGGTCGACTCTGGCGACCTTCCTGACACCTTATGGTCAGACGGGAAGCGCGTTCAACTCGCCGATACCGGGCGTCCCGCCATATAATCTTCAGAATGTCGGGTTCGATCGTGTCACCGGGCGCGCCGTGCTCGATTACAAGTTCAGCAAGGATCATCTGCTCTACGCATCCTATTCGCGCGGCTACAAATCAGGCGGCTTCAATCCGCCGGTGCAGGTGCCGGGGCTGACGGTGCCGTCAACCTTCGCACCGGAACAGGTCGACGCCTTTGAAATCGGCTCGAAAAACACCTTCGATGGTGGCCGCTTCACGCTGAACCTCACGGGCTTCTACTATAAATACAAAGGCCTGCAGCTCAGCCGCATCGTCGCGCGGACGTCGGTGAACGACAATATCGACGCCAATATCTACGGCGTAGAGGCGGAAGCCTTCTTCCGCCCGGCGCCCGATTGGTCGATCAACATGGCGGCAAGCTATCTTCACACGAAGGTCACCACCTCCAAACAGTTCGTGAACCAGCGCGATCCGGGTGGCGGGCGTTCGGATGCGGTCATCATCAAGGATATCACCAACGCGTCGAACTGCGCGGTGATCCCCAATGTCGCGGGCAACGCGGCGGCCACCAATGCGTTCGTCACCATGGCCAACAGCCTGATAAGCCCGACGCTCCAGGGGCCAACCGCGTTCCCGGCTGACGGCAATATCAAATCCACCGGGGCGTTCAGCGTCTGCTCGGCGCTCACCAGCCTCGCCAAGGGGCCGCTGGCGGGCTATGGCGTCCAGGTGCTGGCGGATGGCGTCACACAAAGCATCCAGGGCAACGAACTGCCGCAGGCGCCGGTGGTGAAATTCTCCGCCGGCATCGAGAAGACGTTCGACTTCTCGAACGGGATGAGCATCGTCCCGCGCTTCGACATCACCTATACCGGCGAAAGCTACGCCAATATCTTCAATGGCCGGATCAATCGTATTCAGGGCTATGAAGTCGCCAATGCCCAGATCCAGCTCAATGGCGTCGCCGATCGCTGGTTCCTGCGCGGCTTCATCCAGAATATCTTCAACAACAATGCCACCACCGGCGCGTATCTCACCGATCAGTCGTCGGGCCTGTTCACCAATATCTTCACGCTCGAACCGCGCCGCTATGGCGTCGCGGCCGGGTTCCGGTTCTGAGCCATGGCGATCCCGGTCCGCTCGCGCGGGCCGGGATGTCCAGCGATTCACCGCACAGGCACCGCGAAACCCCTCCACCGTCACGCTAACACGTGACATTGTGGAAAAGGCGGCGCACAAGCGTCGCGCGCTCCAGAAGGCGTGATTCCGAAAGAAGCCCCTCAACCGGCGCAACAGGAAGGAATATAATGGCTACGACTACCAAGAGCGGCGGCATCCACGCCCCCGTCCAGCCCTCCGCGGAGTTGGGCGCGATCGTCGGCAACGACAAGCTGCCCCGCAGCCAGGTAATCAGCAAGGTGTGGGAATATATCAAGTCGCACAACCTGCAAAACCCACAGAACAAGCGCGAAATCATCGCAGACGAAAAGCTGAAGAAGGTTTTCGGTCGGGACAAGTGCACGATGTTCGAGATGAACAAGTACATCTCACAGCACGTTAAAGCCTGACAACGCTGCTCGGCGCCGGTCGACCCGATCGGCGCCGATTTTCTACTACGTGCCGCTCCGCTCAATGGCCCGGATACTATTGCGAATGAGCGTGCGTTCAAAAAGTGGCGCGTGGTCAGCAGCCGTAATTATATGCGCGCGCCGCGCCGATGTTGCGCAATCACGGGAAAAGCTGGCGTCCCCGAGAGGATTCGAACCTCCGACCTGCGGTTTAGGAAACCGTTGCTCTATCCTGCTGAGCTACGGGGACTTGCCGCTTCCGGCCCTATAGGCTGCTCCGGGCGCGGTCAATTGAGCGGATCATGCACTCCTCCGCGACCCGGCGTCACCGCGCCGAAACGAGCGCGAGAAGGCACAAGACAGTCTCGACCTACGCACCAGGGCCGGAGCCACCCGCTTTCGGGTCAGTTCAGCGTCTCCGGCCCCTGCGTCGCGAATGGAAGTGCTGCGACGGGCACACCTTCATCGACCAGCGCCTTCGCCTCTGCCGGCGTCGCCTGCCCGTGAATCGCGGCATGTTCGCGCTCGCCGAGGTGCATCGAACGCGCCTCCTCCGCAAACCGGCTCCCCACCCAGCGCGAACCCTCCAGCGCCTTGGCCTGCGCCGCCGCGAGCGTCGCGAGCGCCTGCTTCACTTGCGCGGGGGAAGGTGTTGCAGCGCGATCGCCCTTTGGTGAAACGCGCGGGGCCATCACCGCCTTTGCCACATCGCTGGCGCCACATATCGGGCAGGCGATCAGCCCCTTGCGCCGCTGATCCTCGAACGCCTCCGATGAAGCGAACCATATCTCGAAGACATGTTCCGCCGGGCAGCGCAAATCAAAAACGATCACGACATCACCTCGACCGGAGGGATTGCCCGCCGATGCGCGATCACCGGAACACGCGCGCGCACCAGATCAATCGCGGCCAGATCAAGGTCTGCAAAGCCGAGGCCGGGCGCATCCTTCATATCGAGCAACACCTCGCCCCACGGATCGACCACCAGCGAATGCCCGTATGTCTCGCGGCCATCCTCATGCGTTCCGGTTTGCGCCGCGGCGATCACGAATGCGGCGAACTCGATCGCTCGCGCCCGCATCAGCACATGCCAATGCGCCGCACCTGTCGGGCGAGTGAAGGCCGCCGGAATGCTGAGCAGCGTCGCGCCGGCGTTGCTCAGCGCGGCATAAAGGCCCGCGAAACGCAGATCATAGCAGATGCTCAGCCCCATCCGGCCAAGCGGCGAATCCGCCACCACGGCTGACGCGCCGGGAGCGTAAGCAGCCGACTCGCGCCAGCGTTCGCCGCTTGGCAGATCAACGTCGAACAGATGAAGCTTGTCGTAGCGCGCCCGTATCTGGCCCGCCGCGTCGATCACGAAACTGCGGTTGACGAAACGCCCGCCCTCGCCGCCGCGCAGCGCGAGCGAACCCAACTCGACCCATATCCTCGCCTCCGCCGCGGCGGCACGAACCGCGCGGAGCACGCGATCTTCCCCCTCATCAACGATCGCGGCGCCCGCCCGCGCCCGATCGCGATCGAGCAGGCCGGACATCTCGGGCGTGAACAGCATCACCGCGCCAGCACGCGCAGCGGCATGGACGGCATCGACCAGTTCCGCCGCATTGCGCACCGGATCAACGCCGGTCGTCATCTGGGCAAGCGCGATCTTCACGGCGCGAGCAGCGGGCCAAGCTTCCCGTTCGCCTCAAGCGCGGCGAGATCGTCCGATCCGCCAACATGATGGCCGTCAATGAAAATTTGCGGAACGGTGGTGCGCCCGTTCGCGCGCTCCAGCATCTCGGCGCGCTTCGGCCCGCCGAGCGTGATATCATATTCGACGGGTTCGACGCCCTTGTCCGCGAGCAACCGCTTCGCGCGCACGCAATAGGGACAAAAAGCCTTGGTGTAGATTTCGACATTCGCCATGCCCGATGAATTGTGGTCCACCGCCAGGCTTGTCAATGCGGCTCCACGTCATCCAGCACGCGCGCCCAGCATAATATCGTGACCGAGGCAGCGCCCGCCGCAAGCAGGATCGCGGTGGCCGCGTTCGCGGTGGCGCCGCTGGTGTGCACATCATCGACCAGCACCACCGCGCGCCCGATGACGCGATCCTCACGCCCCGGCACGATCCGGAACGCCCCCCGCAACGCAGCCCGGCGCCCGCGCGCACCAAGCCCGCGCAGCATCGGCGTGGCGCGGATTCTTTCCAGCGTGCGATGGTCCTGCGCAAGCGCGGTCAAGCCGCCAAGCGCGTTCACGATCAACCCCGCCTGATTGTATCCGCGTCGCCACATCCGCCAGCGATGCAGCGGCACGGGCACCAGCAAATCCGCCTCCGGCGGCACCAATCGCGCCATTTGCCGCGCGATCGTTTCCGCATATGCCGCGCGGCCGCCATATTTGAGCTTCAGCACCAATGCCCGCGCGACATCGCCATAGGCGACCGCCGCACGCACGCCGCTATGCCGAGGGGGCTCCGCGAGACAATTGCCACATCGCGCGCCATCGCCGCGAGCGAACGCGAACGGCGCATTGCAGGCCGCGCACCATGGCGGGCCGATGAAACGAAGATCGCCCCAACATGCCGCGCACAGCCGATGATCCGCCGCCGTTACCGCGCCGCAGCCAGGGCAGCGCGGCGGCAGTGCCAGCGCGAGCATCCGCCGCATCGCCTCACGCATCGCATCCCCCTTTCCCATCCGCCCTTGTCCCGCCGATCGCGTGGGGGCACAAGCCGCCGGTCGCGCGGCTTTCGCGCGAACCGCCTGACAGGACCGATTTCGCCATGCGCCCGCCTGAAATCTTCGATCGCGCCGCACGCCGGCTGCGCCGCGATCGCATCGCCGCATCCTATGCCGGGCATGATTTCCTGCGCGCCGCGATGATCGAAGGGCTGGTCGATCGGCTGGGAAGCGTGAAGCGCGAATTTCGCGACATACTCGATCTCGGCAGCTTTGGCGGAGGCTTGCAGTTCCCCGGCGCACGGATCACGCGGCTCGATGCGGGGCGGCGCTTTGCCGCAATGTCCGGCGGCGTACAGGCGGATGAGGATCGCCTGCCCTTCGCCGATGGCTCGTTCGATCTGATCGTATCGGCGGGCGTGCTCGATACGGTCAATGATCTGCCCGGCGCGCTGACGCTCGCGCGACGCGCATTGCGACCGGACGGTCTGTTTCTTGCCGCCTTCGCCGGTGCCGGCAGCCTCTCCACGCTACGCGCCGCGCTGCGCGAAGCGGAGGGCGATCGCCCAGCGCCGCGCATTCATCCGCAAATCGACGTGCGCGCAGCCGGAGATCTGCTGGTGCGCGCCGGGTTCGCGCTGCCGGTGGCGGACGTGGAGATTCTCGACGTGCGCTACGGCAGCCTCGGGCGACTGCTTGACGATCTGCGGGGGATGGGCGCCGGCAATCTGCTCGCCGAGCGCCGGGCGATGCGTCGCGATGTTCTCGCCCGAGCCGCCGCCGCCTTTGCCGCGAAAGCCGATGCGGATGGCCGAACGACCGAGCGTTTCGCAATCCTCTATCTTACAGCCTGGGCGCCCTCGCCCGATCAACCAATGCCCGCGCGTCGCGGCAGCGCGACGGCTTCGCTAGCGGCGGCGATCGGAAAGAAGAATTAGCCCCGATCGCCCAGCGCCTGCGCCGCCGCCCAGCCGCTCGCCCACGCCCATTGAAAATTGTAGCCACCCAGCCAGCCGGTAACGTCCACCGCCTCGCCGATGAAATGAAGGCCCGGCACCGCACGAGCCTCCATCGTCTGCGATGAAAGCGCCGCCGTGCTCACGCCCCCGGCGGTTACCTCCGCCTTGGCATAACCTTCCGTGCCATTCGGCGCGAACCGCCATACGGAGAGCATCTGTTCGGCAGCGGTCAGCTTCGCATCGGCAAGATTAGCGAGGTCGCCCGCCAGCCCGATCCGATCCGACAGCACCACCGCCAGCCGCTCGGGCAGCGCCTTGCCGAGCGTTCGGGCGAGCGTCGCGCGCGGGGTCATCCGCTTGGCTTCTCTCAGCCAGCCCGGCGCGCGATCGGGCAGGAAGTCGATGCCGATCGCCTCACCGTGCCGCCAATAGGACGAGGCCTGGAGGATCGCCGGGCCGGAAAGGCCGCGATGGGTGAATAGCGCGGCTTCGCGGAACGCCGCCTTGCCGGCGCTGGCGACCACCTCCGCCGACACGCCCGACAAGGTTCGGAACAATTGCTCGTCGCTGCCCAAGGTGAGTGGCACCAGCGCCGGGCGCGGCTCGACCACCTTGAGGCGGAACTGGCGCGCGAGATCATAAGCAAATCCGCTCGCCCCCATTTTCGGGATTGATGGCCCGCCCGTCGCCACGACAAGCGCCGCCGCCCGCGCCGTTCGCCCGCCCCATGTCACGCGGAAGCGCGCATCGGCGTGGTCGATCGACGTTATCGGCTTGCCCAGCGCCAGTTCCACCGCGCCGGAATCGCATTCGTCGAGCAGCATCTCCACGATCTGCCGCGCCGAGCCATCACAGAATAATTGCCCCAGCGTCTTTTCATGCCACGCGATGCGATGACGTTCGACCAGTTCGAGGAAATCGGCAGGCCGGTAACGCGCGAGCGCCGAACGCGCGAAATGCGGATTCGCGGAAAGGAAGCGATCCGGCGTGGCGCCGATATTGGTGAAATTGCACCGGCCACCGCCCGAGATCAGGATTTTCTTGCCCGGCCGATCGGCGTGGTCGATCAGCAAGACCCGCCGGCCACGCTGCCCCGCGACCGCCGCGCACATCAGCCCGGCCGCCCCCGCGCCGAGCACGATCGCATCATAATCCCCGAGCGACATTGGCGTGGTTCAGTGAAGCTTCGCGATCGAAAGCCCGTCGATCTTGGCCCGCTCCTTCACCGATTCCTCGCTGCGCGTCAGCGCCTTGGCTATCGCCTTCAGCGCCATGCCCTTCTTTGCGAGCGTATGGAGTTTCTGGATTTCATCGGGGCGCCACGGCTGGCGATGTCGTTCGAAGCGTTCGGCCATGACGCTCTTTACGATCCGAACTCGATTTGAACAACGGCGCGGCGCTGGTCTCCGGGCGCGATATAATTATCGTTGCATATATAATTCTATTTCAATATATTTATTGACGTTGGCAAGCGTCCGCGCACCGGCGAGACACGGTCACGAAGATGACCGGATGAATTGGGGGGATATGATGGACGGGAAATCCGCCGCACGAATTGCCGGGGCGCTCGCCAGATGATGGCCGCGCCGATGCGCGTTGCGCGTCGCACGGGGCGCTGCTGATGGCCACCCCCGATCCCGTGCTGGCCGAACTCAACGCCCGCCCGGTGCCGGCCTGGTATGAGGACGCGAAGTTCGGAATTTTCATTCACTGGGGCGCCTTCGCCATTCCCGGTTTCGCGCCGCGCGTCGGCTCGATCGGAGAGGTGTTCGCGAGCGACTATGATCGCGCCGTCGCCCTGGCGCCCTACACCGAATGGTATTGGAACGCGATCAAGGTGCCGGGGACGCCTTCGGCCGAGTTCCACGCCGCCAATTACCGCGACGCGCCATATACGGATTTCAAGCAACCGTTCGAAGATGGCCTGAAGCAATGGGATCCCGCCGCATGGGCGGAAGCATTCCGCGACGCGGGTGCGCGTTATGTCGTGCTGGTCACCAAGCATCACGACGGCTTGTGCCTTTGGCCAAGCGGGATCGCCAATCGACACGAGAAGAACTGGAGCACCAGGCGCGATATCGTCCGCGAACTGGCCGATGCGGTTCGCGCTGCGGGCCTGCGCTTCGGCGTTTATTATTCCGGCGGGATCGACTGGACCTTCAACCGGCGACCGATGCGCACGCTTGGCGACTTCCTCGCCTCCACGCCCGGCAGCGATTATCCAGCTTATGCCATGGCGCAGGTGCGTGAACTGATCGAGCGATACGAACCATCAGTGCTCTGGAACGACATTTCGTGGCCGACGCGCCCTGGGCCATTATATCAATTGTTCGCCGATTATTATCGCGCGGTGCCCGATGGCGTGGTCAACGATCGCTGGGTCGCCACCAGCCTTCGGCGCGATCTGCTCAAAATTCCGCTGGTGCGCCGCTATGTCGATCGCAAGATCAAGGCCGCGATAACCCGATCGGGCGCCGAGCAATCGAAGGGAATCATTCCGCCGCCGGTGCCGCATAGTGATTTTCGCACCCCCGAATATGCCGCCTTCAGCGAAATCCAGGCCAAGAAATGGGAATCGACCCGCGGCATGAGCCATTCGTTCGGCTTCAACCGGAATGATACGGACACCGATTACGCCAGCGCCGAGACGCTGATCCATGATTTCATCGACGCGGTGGCGCGCAACGGCAATCTGCTGCTGAACGTCGGCCCACGCGGAACCGATGCGTCGATACCCGGCGAACAGCTAAACCGCCTCAAGCGTTTCGGCGCATGGCTGCGCGCGAACGGCGGAGCGATTTACGGCACCCGGCCATGGACACGATCCGATGGCGAAACCGATTGCGGACAGGCCGTGCGCTTCACCGCGGCCAAGGGGCGCCTGAACCTGATCCTCAAGGGGCCTGTCTCGTCGATGCAAGTGGCTGTGAGGAACCTGCCGATTACAGGCCGGGCACGCCGCCTTGATGACGGCAGCCCGGTGACGTTGCAGGCGCGGGGCACCGATTTGCTGCTCACCTTCGCCAGCCCTTGCGCCGACCCGATCGGCACCGCGATCGCGGTTGAGACATCCGATGGTGCGGCGCCGATAACATAAGGAACTGATGGCCGGCACCGCGCACGCTCCCGCATCCCTCGATCGGGCATTTGTCAGCCGCCTGACGCCCCCATAAGGACTATCGCGGCGATAAGAGGACGTGCCCCGTGATTCTTGAACAGGCCCGCGCGACGTTGACGGCGATTTTCGCGCCGCTCCCTATTGATCGCTTTTTCGACGAACTGATGGGAAAGTCCCTCGTCGAATTGCCCGGCGGGCCGGATCATGCCCGGCGGCACCTGTTCGGCGCCGATCCCGCAAAGACCCTCCTGCAAGCCTTTGCCACCCACGGCGATCAACTCGCCTGTCACGCCGAATCGCCGACCGGCCCGCCGCCGCGCCCACTGCCGGTTGACAGCGAAGCCGCCTTTCACGCCTCGATCGCGGCGTTCCACGCGCGCGGCTACACCGTGCGCATTCCGGACGTTACCGCCCTGTCGCCCGCGCTCAGCCAGTTTACCCGCGCGCTGGAATTCATGCTCCACCAGCCCGTCAAAGCCTCGCTGTTCTGGAGCGCGAATGCCGCACGTGCGCCGATCCATTATGATGATAACGACAATATCATCATTCAGTTGGCCGGGCGGAAAAGGTGGCTCATCTCGTCCGATCCGAGCGATCTGCACAACGCCTGGCGCGATGTCGCGGAGGTGCAGCCCGCGCTCGGCAATTATCGCACGATCGACCTTAATCCGGGCGACTTCCTGTATGTGCCGCGCGGCACGCCGCATACGGTGCATTCGCATTCGGAATCGCTGCACCTCTCGATCATTTTCACGCCCGTGACGCTCAGGGATGCCGTGATCGCCGCGCTCGACCATCTGTCCGATCAGGATCGAACGCTGCGCGAAGGCGCGCTCGGCAGAATCGACGCGCCCGCCGACCGGGCGGCCCTATCGCAAAACATCGCAGCGGCACTGGAGCGTTTGCTTCAGGCAACCCGCTCCACCGATTTCGTCGACGCGGCGTTGCAGCGCCGTTCGTCACGCACGATCGGAAGCATGGCGAAGCTTGCGGGCGGATCGCCGGCGCTCCCGCTCTCCGCGTCCTCAATCGTCCAGCATAACCCGCTGGCGATGTGCTATATGCTGGCGACGCCCGCGATGATCGACTTCTGCCAGCCGGGCGAGCACATCAACATCCATCGCGGCGTGGAGGAGGCGTTGCGCTTCATCAGCGCCACCCCAATGTTCCGGATTGCGGATCTGCCCGGCGAGATCCCCGATGAAATCCGCGTCGCACTCGTCGAGCGACTGATGACGAGCGGATTCCTCGAACATCCGACCGGGCCGGACTGACGAGTTCCGCTCGCGCCATTCCCGGACACGGCTTCACCCCCCGCCAGATGGAGGGAGAAGACCAATATCGCACCCAAATGATTGAACTACCGAAGTTTCCCGCATGCGGGCGGAAGACGATAAATGGCGCCATCCGGACTGGATCGCTTGTCGATAGCGGATGGCAAGGGAACGATATGGCCGGATTTTCCTGAACAGGGTTCGGGTGCGCCGATTGCCGCGCGCCGGCTGGCCGAGGCCAAAAAAAGGGGCGCCGATTGCGCGGCGCCCCCGATAGAGTTGGACTGACCGCCTTCGATCAGAACTTCAGACGCGCACCGATGGTGAACGACCGCCCGATCACGTCGTAAATCGTCGGGAAGGTGTTGCCGCCGTTGTAGGTCGTCCCGCCAACGCCGTTGCCGACGAGCGGCGGCTGCTTGTTGAACAGGTTGTTGACCGTCAGCGACAGTTCGAGGTTGTCGACCGGGCTCACGCGCGTGGCCAGATCGAAATAGTTGTACGCCGGGATGCTGCGGAACGCCTGCAGGATCGTGGCGGGGTTCGGCCCGCCCGGCTGCGGGACGTCGCCCGGCAGACGCGTGGCCAGATACGGCTCAAGCGAAACGCTGCTCACATGTGTCCAGAGCAACGACACATCGAACGTGTCGGTGCCATAGCCCAAGCGACCAGTCCAACGCCATTTCGCACGCGGGTTGGTGCAACCGCCCGAGCTGTAATAGCTGGTGCAGTCGCGGTTGATCGAGTTCGGGTTCGCCTGGAAGTGGTAATAGTCGAGCAACGTCGCGTTGAAGTTGATCGTCAGATTGCCCGGCACGTTGACGCCAAGGTCTTCCATCCGTGCCCGCTGCGTGATGCCGAAATCCCAGCCTGCGGTTTCGATCACGCCGAGGTTGGAATAGCTGAGGATCACGCCCGGCGTTTCACCCGCGCCGTTCAGGCTGCCCGTCAGCGGGTTGCGCTTGATGAGCTGACAGAACGAATTGTACGACAGCGACGGGTTGAGCGCCGTCGAATAGCAGCCGTTCAGAATGTCGGACTGCGCCGGCTGGGTGATCGCGTCACGGATGCGGATGTGGAAATAGTCCGCGGTGAGCGAGAAGCCCGGCAGGAACGACGGCGTAATCGCCGCGCCCAACGTGTAGGTGCGCGCACGCTCCACGTTCAGGTTGCGGTTGCCCGAGGTCGTCGTGTTGATCTGGTTCGAGGTTGGCGTCGGGATCGAGCCGATCGTTCCCGCCGGTGCGCCGGTCGCGACGCAAAGCGCGGCCAGAGCGCCGCTCACCGCGCCGGAGCACGGATCAACGGTCAGGTTGCCAAGGCTCTGCACCGGGGACTGGTACAGTTCCTGGATGTTCGGCGAGCGCACGGCGACGGTGTAGGTGCCGCGGAACTTGAAGCCCTGATAAGGCTCCCAGGTGCCCCCGGCCTTCCACGTCGTGCTGCCGCCCGTCGTGGTATAGTCGGAATAGCGGATTCCACCTTCAGCGGCCAAGCGATAGAAGAACGGCTTGTCCTCCACCAGCGGCACGTTAATTTCGCCGAATACTTCCTTGACGCTATACTCGCCGAAATCGGGCGGAGTACGTGCGCCGGTGCCGAGCACTTCGCCCTGAATCTGCGATGCGCTGTCCGGCATACTGCGCGCGGAAATCTTGCGATACTCGCCGCCGACCGCGAAACCGATCTTGTGATCCGCAAGCGGCACGGTGAACAGATCGCCGGTGACGTTGCCGGTGATTACCGTCTGACGAACCTTGCGGTTGATGAGCGCGCTCAGGTCGATGAAGCCAACCTGATCGGGCGTGATGCTGCCGTTCGGGCCGAACAGGTTGAGCGGAACGCAACCATTGCTCGTATCGGCGCAGACATACTGGCCGGCGGCGTTCTTGTACGAACGAAGCGCCTGCTGAACCTTGCTGAACGAACCCCAATGCTCGCGCGTCTGGTTCTGCGTCGTCTCGCCATATTGCGCCGAAACGTCATATCGCAACGAGTCGATGATCGAGCCGCGGAAGCCGCCGACGACCTGGAACATCTGCGATTCGATCGGATTGCCGCGCGGCCCCATTTCGGTGATACGCCGCTGAGCGATCACCGGAATTTCCATATATCCGGCAGTGCCAGGCCCACCCTTGACGGCAGCCGCCGTGGCGCAGTTTGCGGCGGAGATGCCGCTGCCCGAGCAGAGCTGCGACAAGATACCCGCGGGAATATACGGGTTGTTCAGCGCCAATTGATAGGTGTTGCTGAACGTGCCCGACGAGGCGAGCTGCAGACGGACCAGATTGCGGGTGAACATCGCGGTCGAATAGAATTCGACACCGTCGGTGATTTCATAACGGCCGGATGCGTATACGTTGATACGGTCCAGCGGAGTCTGGAAATACGTGCCGATGTTCGTGTTGAACGTATCCGCGGCAGTCGCAGCCTGAAGCAGGCCCGTGGCCGGATTCACCACCGCGCCGAACGAACTTGCCGGCAGGCCGAGCTTGGCGTTCGACGGAGAAGCGAAAATCGTGACGAGCGCAGCGGTGGCACCCTGGAACTGCCCGGTCGTCGAACTGATCGGGAATGCACCGATCGAACGCGCCATCGTCGCAAGCGGATCGGCCTTGGTGTAGCCTACGCTCAGCACAACATTGCCGCGATCGTCGTCAAGTGACGCGCCAACCACAATGTCCGCCTTGAGCCGGGTCGCATCGCCCTTTTCGGAAACACGATAGTTCGCCGATGCGGTGATACCCTTGAAGTTGCGCTTGGTGACGAAGTTGACAACGCCGGCAACCGCGTCTGCGCCATAGGTCGAGGATGCGCCCCCGGTCAGGGTATCGACGCGCTCGATCAACGCAACCGGGATGTTGTTGGTGTCGGTAAGGCCATCGAGGCCGAACGGCACCAGACGGCGACCGTCAAGCAGTACCAGCGTGCGGTTGGCGCCGATACCGCGCAGTTCCAGCGTGGCCGAACCGTCCGAGCCGTTGTTCACGCCTGGGCCGATATTCGGACGCAGCGCCGGCATGTCGCGCAGCAATTCTTCGGCGGTAGCCGGCTGGCGGAGCGCGATGTCCTTGGCCGAGATCACGCTGACCGGGCTGGCGCTCTCCAAATCCGGGCGAGAGATGCGCGAGCCGGTGACGACAATATCGTTCTGCTCGGCGTTCGCGCCCCCCGCACCGCCTTCGGCCGCCTGCGCCAGCGCGGGCGACGCGGAAATCGCGCACATCCCCAGCGCCAGAACGCCAAGCGCGCTCGATCGCATCATATTACGACGTAAATTCATTGAGTTCCCCCTCATGGTGTCGCCATACACAAAATCGCGGCGACATTGCCTATTGCGTCAGAGCGCACGCGCACGACAACAGAAAGGTTACGGATCGGCCATTTTGTAACCATTGTGTGTCATCGCTGTTACATTGCGGCAACATTGCTGCCGGAATGATGGGTAGCCGGCACCAAGATGCGGGTGCGCGCTCTCAATGAGCACGCGGCCACTTGCCAGGAATGTTACGAGAAAGAATCGCCTCAGATAGGCAATTGATTCAACAAATTAATATTTCTGATACCGCGAAAATGGCCGATCTGGACCAAATTCGCCCCGAAGCATCTCGGCACTCTTCGATATCAACCCAACCGACGAGCGACCTGACTGAATGGGCTGTTTTGCCCCACAAGGGGTTGGCGCACTAAAGGAGGCGAGAAATAAAGCCCATAAATCAATATGGTGACCCCTACGGGAATCGAACCCGTGTTTCAGCCGTGAAAGGGCCGCGTCCTAACCGCTAGACGAAGGGGCCGTTGGGCGAGAGGGCGGTTAGGCGAGCTAAGCCGCGCGGTCAAGGCAACAAACGATCAAAAATCAATCGGCCCATGCCGCATCGTCGAGATGAAGCTCCGCCGCCGGTCGCTGCCCCCAGTTATCCACCCTTGCGCGCCCGGCGAGCCACAGCCTGCGATGCGTATCCGCGCCGAGCAGCGCCTGCCCCAATTGCGTATCCGCGGCGCGGAACGCCATCGCCTTGAAACTGCGCCCGTCGTCTCCGGCAACGATCGCGCGGACATGCCCGTTGCCGACGATATCGACGCGCACCGGGCGCACCCGCCCGATCGCGACCCGGGGGGCGGGCCAGCCCATGCCATAGGGGCCGCCGGCCTCCAGCGCGGCGACCAGTTCGGGTGTGACGCCGCCGGGCGCATGGACCGAATCGACCAGCAGCGCGCGATCCGCCGCCGCGACGGCAACCTTTTCGGCCAGCCGCTCCTCGATGAATTCAGCGAACGCCGGCACTTTCGCCGCGTCGATCGTAAGCCCGGCGGCCATCGCGTGGCCGCCGCCCGCGACGAGCAGCCCGGCCTCCTTCGCGGCGAGCACCGCCTGCCCCAGATCGACCCCGGCGATCGACCGCCCGGAGCCCTTGCCTACCCCCGCCTCATCGAGCGCGATGACGATCGCGGGCCGCCCGAGCTTTTCCTTCAGCCGCCCGGCGACGATGCCGATAACGCCGGGATGCCAGCCCTCGCCAGCAACCACCGTTACGGCGCGATCCGTGGTGAGCAGCGATTCGGCGGCCTCCTGCACCGCCATCTCGATCGCGCGCCGCTCCTCATTGAGCCGATCGAGTTCTTCCGCGATCTCACGCGCCTCGACCGGATCGCGCGTGGTGAGCAGCCGCACGCCAAGATCGGCGCGGCCAACCCGGCCACCGGCGTTGATGCGCGGACCAAGCGCGAAGCCGAGATCGGTCGCGGTCGGCGCGCGCGTGAGCCGCGAAGCCTCCATCAACGCGGCAAGGCCGATGTTCCGCCGCGCGGCCATCACCTTCAGCCCCTGTGCGACAAAGGCGCGGTTGAGCCCGCGAAGCTGCGCCACATCGGCAACCGTGCCGAGCGCGACGATATCGAGCAGTTCCATCAGCCGCGGCTCGGCGCGCGCCGCGAACCAGCCGCGCCCGCGCAATTCGCGCAGGAGCGCTGCACCAAGCAGGAATGCCACGCCAACCGCCGCAAGATGGCCGTGCGCGCGCCCTTCCCCCTCATCCAGCCGGTTCGGATTGACCAGCGCATGGGCCACCGGCAGCGCGCTGGCGCATTGGTGGTGATCGACGACGATCACGTCAACGGGCACCGCGCTCGCCGCCGCCAGCGCGTCGAACGCCTGCGCGCCGCAATCGACGGTGACGATCAGCGTCGCCCCCTCCCCCGCCAACCGCACCAGCGCCGGGCCGGACGGGCCATAGCCTTCCATCAGGCGATCGGGGATATAGGGGCGAGCCTCCAGCCCAAGCTCGCGCAGCAGCAGGATCATCAACGCCGCCGATGTGGCGCCATCCACATCATAATCACCGAAGATGGCGACCTGCTCGCGCGCCTCGATCGCATCCGCCAAACGCACAGCGGCGCGATCCATGTCGCGGAAGATCGACGGATCGGGCATGAAGCCCCGGATCGTGGGATTGCGATGCAGCTCAAGCGCGTCACGCGGGCAGCCACGCGCGAGCAGCAATTGCGTAATGAGATCGTCGGGCACGAAATCCTCGCGCTGGTCCGCCGCGAGGGAGCGCCAGCGCCAGGGCTGGCCGAGGATCGAGCGTTCAACGCCAAGAACAGGAGCCGTCATCGCTCCCTATTGGCACGTTTCACCGCCATTGCGACAGCCCGGGTGCGCGTGGACACGCACGCCCGGACCGTCTGGCGACGCGATCAACGCACCGCCGCGCTGGCGAGCCGGGTCTGCCGGCTCGCGGCGACGAGTGCTTCGCGTTGGGCGGTGGCGACCGCCAGCGTCTCCGCACGGCAGCGGGTGACGTTGATCTCGCCCGCCAGATCGGCGCTGGAAGCCTCGCCGCAAACACGGATCACCGCACCGGCGATACGATGATCGAGCCGCCGCACGTCATGCGCGCGGGCAAGATCGAGATCGGCATGATGCACCGCGATCGAGGGCGATGGTTCGACGCTCTGGGCGAAAGCCGGCGCGCCGGTGAAAGCCGCGGCAAAGGCCGCGAGCGCAAGGATCGTTTTCATTGTGATGGTCTCCGGGGATGAAAATCGTTCGCGTCGGCGCCGGCGCTGCCCCCATATAATCCCCCTGCCCCCCGGATGACGAACAACGATGTTGCCGACTCATTCTGCAAAAGTGCAGAATGGCGCGATGCACGACTGGGGCGATATCCGGCATTTTCTGGCGGTGGCCGAAACCGGCAGCACGCTGGCCGCCGCGCGCACGCTACAGGTCAGCCAGACGACCGCCGCGCGCCGCATCGCCGCGCTGGAGGAGGCGCTGGGCCTGACCCTGTTCGAGCGGCGGCAAAGCGGCTATTCGCTCACTCCCGCCGGCGAAACCCTGCTCGCCCATGCGCGCGCGGCGGAAGATGCGATTCGCCGGGTGGCCGATGAGGCGGCGTTGCTGCGCCGGGCGGCGGAAGGCGTTGTTCGCCTCACCATGTCGCCGATCTTCGCCTTCACCTTCATGGCCCCGATCGTCCGCGACCTGCGCACCGCCCACCCCGAGATACGCATCGAGATCGACACCAGCGAGGACGTGCGCGATCTGGCGGGCGGAGAGGCGGATGTGGCCCTGCGCGTCTGCCACAGCCCGACCGGCGCCGGCCTGATCTGTCGCCGGCTGACCGACGATCCGTGGACGGTCTATTGCAGCCGATCCTATGCCGAGCAGCACGGCGTTCCCCGGCATCTGCCCGAGCTGGCGCGCGCGCCGTTCATCGGCGGCGGCGAGCCGGGGGTATGGGCGCAATATCTCGAATGGCTCACCGAGCACGGGCTGGAAGGCCAGGTGGTGATGCACCACAATTCATCGACCGGGCTGCTCGCAGCGGTGCGCGCCGGGATGGGGCTGGCCGTGCTGCCGTGCCTTGCGGCGGATAACGACCCCGATCTGATCCGCTGCCTGCCGCCGCTTGAGGGCGTCTCCGTCAGCTTGTGGCTCGTCTATCATGAACGGCTCCGTGGCGAACCGCGCATCCGCGCCGTGCTTGATTTTCTCGCGCCGCGTATCCCGCGGCACATTGGCTGATACGGGCGGCTGATACATGCCGGGTGCGATCAGCCGGATTTCACCCATGCGCCTTCGCGAAACCATTTGGTGACGATATATTTGACGCCCTCCGTCACCGCCGATCCTTCGTGCAGCGTCGCGTCGTTCGCCGCCCCATCGGCGTTCATGTTGTTCCACGCCAGCAACAATCCGCGTTTCGGCGCCACCCGCAGCCCGGCTTGCGGAAACCAGGTCGCGCCGCCTTCCGCCACATCGTTCAGGTAGATCATCGCCGTCCATGTGCGATGCCCGCCGGTCGCCTTCATGCGCGGCCAGTAACTTTCACCCTCGTTGAAATAATCGTGATGCGGGCGGAAATGCTGGCCGATCGCATAACGCTGGCCTTGCAGCGTTTCGCCATTTTCGGGCGCGATGCCCAGCAATGCCGCCACCCCCTCGTCAATCTCGCGTATCGCCGGAGACCAGCGATCGAGATCGCAGCTTTCGCTGGTCCGGTATTCGGAATTGCCGCTGCCGGATAACAGCGTCGAAGGACGACGATTGGCGTCGATCAGCGCGATCAGCGCGGCACATTGCTTTGCATCAAGATAATCACGGCAGCGATAGACGACGGCAAGATCACTCGGCAGCCGCTCCATTCGCGGGTTCGCATCGAGCCGCGCCTGCACCTGCTCGCCGATAAAGCGCCGCACCGGGGAAGGTTGCGCGGGAAGTCCGGGGTTCGTCTTCATCTCCCGCCCACTTTGCGCGGCCCGCCCCGAATGACAAGCGGGCGCCGATCGAAAACGGCGCCCGCATTGCCTTGGCTTACCAGAAGATGTCGTGGATCACGTCCACCACCTGGCCGGTATAGATGTCGACCAGCAGGGCATCGTCGTAATAACGCACCCAGCGATACGGGCCGTACACCTCGGGCAGGCGATAGCTCCACGGATCGTCGATCCAGTAATTCTGCGCGAACAAGATGCTCGACAGCGTCATGCCGACTGAAAAGCGGCGATAGCCGTAGCTCCAGCCGTAGGGCGCGTAATAACGGGGCAGGCGGAACGCCTGACGGTTCCGATAGCGATAGTCGCTCCAGTCATAGCGCCTGTCGCGCCGCCAATCCCGGTTCCACCGGCCATTGTCACGCGCGTAGCGATCGCCGCGATCGTAGCGCCGATCGCTCCAGTCGCGGCGCGGATCGCGGTTATACTGGCCGCGATCCTGCCAGTTCGGCCCGCGATCGCCGTCCGGCCGCGCCTGTTGCCAGCCGCCGGGGCGCCCCGGTTCGCGCGCGCCACCGTGCGACGGGTCACGCCCGGCCCAGTTGCCGCCCTGCGACATATCGGGGCGCTGCCAGCCACCGGGCTGGCCGCCCGGCTGACGCTGCGGGCGCTGGGCCTGATCGCGATCGCCACCGTTCCATTGCGGGCGCTGTGCCTCACCGCGACCACCACCGTTCCACGGCGGACGTTGCTGCATCTGGCCGCGATCGCCACCGCCCCATTGCGGGCGTTGCTGGGCTTGCGGCGCCTGCGCCTGCGGATTCGCGGCCGGGGCCTGATGCCGGGGTCGTTCGCCACGATCGGCGCTGCCGCGATCGCCGCGCTGCCACCCCTCTTGCGCGAATGCCGACAGCGGCAGCAGCGAGGCCGCGGCCATCAGCGTTACCGAAATCAACTTCCTCATTCCCGGTCACTCCGCCGCCGGCGCTCAAGCCGGCCCTGATGATATTGCCGCTTTGGCCGAATCGTGGCGAATGTGTGCTGAACCGGTCTGTAAGGCTATTGAAAGAATCAGGGCCGTGCGGGGGGCGGCGGATCGCCCTCCCCGCGCTGATCGGCCAGATAGCCAAGCGATGCGCGCGCGCTGACCGGCCCGGCGATATCGGCCACCAGATACAGCGGGCGCCGCTTCGATTCGATATAGAGCCGCCCGAGATATTCGCCGATCATGCCCAGCACGAACATCTGCGCCGCGCTGAGCACCGTCACCACCAGCATGGTGGAGGTCCAGCCCTGCACCGGGCTGCCCTCGAAATAACCCCAGGCGATATAGACGAGCAGCAGCAACGACGCCCCCGCCAGCGCCACCGAGGCATGGCTGGCGAAGCGCAGCGGTGCGGTGGAAAAGCCGGTCACCGCATCGAACGCCAGCCGCAGCATCTTCGACAAGGGGTAGTTCGTCTCGCCCGCGTGGCGCTCGGCGCGATCGTATGGGAACGGCACCTGCCGGAACCCGATCCACGCCACCATCCCGCGAATGAACCGCGCCTGTTCCGGCAGCGACAGGAACGCATCGAGCGCGCGGCGCGTCATCAGGCGGAAATCGCCGGTGTCGAGCGGGATCGGCGTATCCGTCACGCGATCGAGCACGCGATAGAAGATCGAGGCGGTCGCCTTCTTGAACAGCGTTTCGCCCTCGCGGCGGCGGCGCACGGCATAGACCACATCGGCTTCCTCGCGCGCCATCGCCTCGCGCATTTCGCCCAGCAATTCGGGCGGATCCTGCAAATCGGCGTCGAGGATCAGGATCTGCTCGCCACCGCACAGATCCAGCCCCGCCGTGAGCGCAAGTTGATGGCCGTGATTCCGCGAAAGGTTGATCGCAACGACGCGTGGATCAGCCGCCGCCAGTTGCCGCATGATCGCCCAGCTATTGTCGCGCGAGCCATCGTTCACGAGCACGATCTCATGATCGTCGCCCACCACCGCTTTTGCAGCGGCGGACACGCGTTCATGGAGCAACGGCAAGGTCGCCGCCTCGTTGTAGCAGGGGATCACGACGGAAAGCTGGGGACGATGCATGGCGACGCCCTTATCGGCTAGCCGGGCGGAAATCACCAGATTGTTCGCGCGGGTTGCGGGAAGGAGCGCCAATAGCGCGACGCCCCTTCCCGCTTCGCAGATCACGCGCTGGCGCGGGCGCGTTCCTCCACCATCCGTTCCAATATGGTCAGCGGCATGGCGCCGGCCTGCAGGATATCGTGGAAATTCCGCTCATCGAATTTCGCGCCCTGGATCGCCATGGCCTTCTCACGCGCGCGCACCCAGGCAGCATGGCCGACCTTGTAGCTGCACGCCTGTCCCGGCTGGGTGCAATAACGCTCGATCTCGCGCTGCGAACGCGGCTGCGCGAAGCCCACCGTCCGCACCATATAATCGGTCGCCTTTGCGCGGTCCCATTTCCTGGTGTGGATGCCGGTGTCGATCACCAGCCGGGCGGCACGGAACAGATAGCTTTGCAGGAAACCCGCGCGGTCCAGCGGCGTGGCATAGCCATGCACCTCGTCCGCCAGACTTTCGGCATAAAGCGCCCAGCCTTCGGAATAAGCGTTGAAGAAGGCCAGCTTGCGCAGCAGCGGCGTCTTCGCCTGCTGCGCGATGGTGAGTTGCAGGTGATGGCCCGGCACGCCTTCGTGATAGGTCAGGCTCGGCAGCGAATATTTCGGCCAGTCGCCAACGCTCTTGAGGTTGATCCAGTAGATCGCCGGACGCGATCCATCGAGCGCGGCGAGATAATAATAGCCGTTCGATGCGCCATCCTGAATCTCGATCGGCACGCGGCGAATCTCAAGCGGTGCGTTGGGCGGATTGTTGACGAGCCGGCCAAGCTTCGCCGTCATCGCGGCATTGCCCGCGTTCAGATCGCGGATCAGTTGCGCGCGCCCGGCATCGCTATCGGGATAAAGCTGATCGGGCCGCACGTTGAGCGCGTTGAGCCGATCCGCGACCGAGCCTTGCGTCAGCCCGTTCGCTTTCAGGATCGTATCCAGCTCGGCGGTGATCGACGCGACCTGCTCCAGCCCCATGTGATGAACTTCATCCGGGGTGAGATTGGTGGTGGTCGATTCGGCGAGCGCGGCGGCGTAGATTTCATCGCCCTTCGGCACCGCCCATAAGCCGTCGTCGGTGCGGCCCTTCGCGCGCAATTCCCTGATAAGCGCGATCTGCCGATCGAGCGCGGGATAAATCTGCTTCTCGACGATCGCGCTGGCCTTCGCCTGCCAGTCCCCCGCGATATTCGCCTTTGCGGCGCGCGTGACGAGCGATTGCGTCAGGCCGTTTTGTGCCGCCGACGGATCGCGCAGCTTCGCCATCTGCCCCAGCGTAAGATCGAGCGACCAACCCGGCGCGACATAGCCGCGCGCGGCCTCCTTCTTCTGCTGCACCGTCTCGTTATCGAGCGCGGTCGCCATCGCGGCGAGGCGATCGAGATAGGCGCCGCAATCCTCCGCATCGGTGATCGTGTGGGAGGCGTTCAGGAAATCGGGCGTCTCGAAATAAACACCGCCCTGCTGGAAGATCAGATACGGGCGCTGCACTGAATTCAGCCCGAATTTGTCGATCGGGATCGCACGCGCGTTAAGCGAATAGAGCACCACTTCGCGATCGAGCCGGGCGCCGGGCGAAAGCGATTCGGGCGCAACGGCGGTAACGTCGCGGATCGCCTGGTGGAGCGTCAGTTGCCCCTTGATGCGGCCAGCGGCGGAATTGTCCTCCAGCTTGTGCTTCAGTGCGGCATTCGCGCCCTTGTCCATGCCGAGCACGGTGGCGAGCGTGGGCTGCTCGCGGAGCGTATCCGCCATGATCCGATCGAATGTGGCGTTGAGCTTCGCATCGCCCGCGGGCGCCTGCGCACGCAAGGCGCCCGGCATCAGCGCAATCGCGGATGCTGCGGAAGACGAGGTAAGGAATGTACGACGATCCATCTGTTGCCCCTTTTTTATCTGGGTGATGGATCATCGTAACGCGGCGCACAGGTGTGGCAACAACATAATACACCTGTGCGCCATCATCGGTCGATCAGTTGGCGGCGCCCGAACCGGCGAGCGCGCTATCATACCATTTGACCAGATCGCGCCGCATCTCGCGCAGCGCCTCGGGGTTCAGATAGGTCATGTGCCCGGCGGGATAATAAGTGAACGACAGGTTCTTCGCCTGCGCCGGCTCCAGCATCATGTGCCCCAGATCATATTCGGTGCCGAAGAACGGCGTCGCCATATCGTACCAGCCGTTCATCGACAGCACCTTGAGATGCGGATTGTCGCGCATCGCAAAGGCGAGATCGACCGCGGTATTCGGGTTGTTCTGCTGCGCGGAAAAGCCGCCGCCCGGCGCCTTGTGCTTCCAGTTCCAGTCGAAGCCCGCCGCATCGCGCGCGGACAGGCGATATTGCATATCGGTCTTGTAGCCGAGCGTGTTGCTCAGATATTCGTGGAACGTGCCGATGAACGCGCCCGAAATGGCATCGGAGGAGGCATCGGAATCCGGGCGCTCACCCGCCGCATCCGCATCCACGCCGACATAGCGCGAATCGAACCGGCCAACCCGCTCGCGGCGATCGCGCAGCAATTCCTTCTGAAAGCGCGGCAGATCAATGCGCAGATTGGCACGCTTGATAAACTCCGGCGACAGGCCGATGAGCTGGCTCATCTGGTTCGCCACCTGATCGCGCTCCGCATCGGAGATCGACTGCCCCTTGGCGAGCGCGCTCGCATAGGGGCCGACCGCGAAGGCGCGCGCCTGCTCAACGATCGTCGACACGTCCGCCGGGCGATTCTGGATGCGGTTGTGATACCAAGCGGTCGCCGCATAGCTCGGCAGATAATTGAGATAGACCTGATCCAGCCCCGGCTGGCGATAGCCGTAGTTCATGATCGACGACAGCAGCACCACGCCGTTCAGCGCCATCCCGCGATCCTGAAGCTGATAGGCAAGCGCCCCCGAACGCGTGGTGCCATAGCTTTCGCCCAGGATGAATTTCGGGCTGTTCCAGCGGCCGTTCTTGCTCACATAGCGGATGATCGCGCGGGCAAACGCGTCCACATCCTCATCCACGCCGTAGAAATGGCTCGGCTTGGTTTCGCCCAGTGCGCGCGAATAGCCGGCGCCCATCGCATCGAGGAACACCAGATCGGTCTTGTCGAGCAAAGTATCCGGATTCGGGCCGAAATCGAACGGCGCCGGGCGCATGAACACCGGATCGCCAGTGCGCAGCCGCACCGGGGCGAACGATCCCATATGCAGCCAGAAGCTCGGGCTGCCGGGGCCGCCGTTGTACAGGAAGGTGATCGGCCGCTTGGTGCCGGGCTTGGTGCCATCCAGCGTATAGGCCGTGTAGAACATCGAGCCGGTCGGCTTGCCTTCGGTATCGCGGATCGTCAGCGTGCCGGCGGTGGCGGTGTAGGCGAGCGTCCGCCCCGCGACCGCGACACTCCCCTTCGAACGCTCCTCACGCTCCTGCACCGGCGCATTGGCGTAAGCGGATTCCACCTCCTGCTTCGCCAGTTCGGCGTGAGAGAGCGGCGCCCCCTTCCCGGCTTTGTCCACAGGCTTGATATCCTGCGCGACTACCGCGACCGAGGATGTGGCAAGAAGAATTGCGATGGCACGTACCAGCAAGGCAGAGCCCCCCTTTTTGATTGGTGATGGGGGTTTATTCGCCCAGCGCCCGCGCGATCGCAAGATGTTGATAGCGTTGGAGCAAGCGATCGCGCCGGCTCAGGCGCGCTCGGCGCCCGCCACCGCATCCGCCGCGCGCAATCCGGCCAGCAGCCGCATCAACTGATGCGCGTCATGCACTTCCACGTCGATCGTGTTGGTGTGGATGCCGGTATCGCGGCTGTCGAGCCGCAGGTTGATAATGTTCGCCTTGTGTTGCCCGATGATCGTGGCGATCACGCCCAGCGCGCCGGGCTCGTTGCGCACCTCGACCGTGATCCGCGCCACCGCGCCCTGGGTCTTGGTGCCCCATTGAACATCAATCCAGTCGGTTTCCTCATCGGTCCGCTCGGCCAGTTCGCCCAACGTGCGGCAATCAATCGTATGAACTTCGATCGAGGCATCGGGCCGCCGCAGCCCGACGATGCGATCCCCCGGCACCGGATGACAGCAGGTGGCGAGTTCGTAGGCGACGCCCGGCGCCAGCCCCTCGATTGAGATGGCGTGGGATTGCGGCGGCGCATGGGCAACATCGGCGCCGGCCGATCCCGGCATCAGCGCCTCCATCACCTGCGCGTCGGTCAGGGTGCGGCGCGCGATCGCGGTGAGAAACTGGGTTTCGTCCGCGAACTTCAGCCGCTTCACGCCTTCGTCCAGCGCCCCGGCGGCGAGCGGCGCGGGCAGACGGGTGACGATTTCATCGTAAAGCTTGCGCCCGAGCGTGACGGTCTGCTCGCGTTCGACCAGCCGGAGGTGGCGGCGAATCGCCGCCAGCGCCTTGCCCGTGATCGCGAAATTCAGCCAGTTCGGTTGCGGGGTCTGCGCCTTGGAGCGCAGCACCTGCACCTGATCGCCGTTATGAATCTCGGTGCGCAGCGGCACGACGCGGCCATTGATCTTCGCGCCCACCGCCTGATCGCCGAGATCGGTGTGAACCGCGTAGGCGAAATCTATCGGCGTTGCCCCCTTGGGTAATTGGATCAGTTCGCCCTTCGGCGAAAAGGCGAAGATGCGATCCTGATACATCGCCATCCGCGTATGTTCGAGCAGTTCCTCGGGCGTCGCGGCATTGTCGAGGATCTCGACGAGATCGGCGATCCAGTTCTGCTGGGTCTCCGGCCGAACCTTCATGTCCTGCTTGTACGCCCAGTGCGCGGCTAAGCCGTATTCCGCTTCGGCGTGCATTTCCTCGGTGCGGATCTGGATTTCGACGCGCTGGTTTTCCGCCTGCATGATCGTGGTGTGCAGCGAGCGATAGCCGTTGCGCTTCGGCGTGGAGATATAATCCTTGAACCGCCCCGGCACCGCCGGCCAGCGGCGGTGGATCTGGCCGAGCGCGGCATAGCAATCCTCCACCGCGGGCACGATCGCGCGAAACGCCATGATGTCGGAAAGCTGTTCGAAGCTGATGTGGCGTTCCTGCATCTTGCGCCAGATCGAATAGGGATGCTTCTCGCGCCCGGAAATCTCGGCCTGGATGCCATGGCGCGACAGCAATGTCTTCAGCCCAGAACCGATCTTCGCGATCCGATCGCCACCGCCGGATTTCAGTTGCTCCAGCCGCCGCGTGATCGATTCATATGCTTCGGGTTCGAGTTGCTGGAAGGCGAGCGTCTGCATCTCCTTCATGAACTCATACATGCCGATCCGCTCGGCGAGCGGGGCATAGATATCCATCGTCTCGCGCGCGATGCGCCGGCGCTTTTCCGGTTTCGCGATGTGATGAAGCGTGCGCATATTGTGCAGCCGGTCCGCCAGCTTCACCAGCAGCACGCGGATATCGCCCGACATGGCGAGCAGGAACTTGCGCAGATTCTCCGCCGCGCGCTCGTTCTCGGTCTGCGCCTCGATCTTGGAGAGCTTGGTCACGCCATCAACCAGCCGGGCGACATTGTCTCCGAACAATTGCCGGATCTGCTCGGATGTGGCGACCGTATCCTCCACCGTATCGTGCAGGATCGCGGTGGCGATCGTTTCGTCGTCGAGATTCAGCTCGGTCAGGATGCCGGCCACCTCGATCGGGTGGCTGAAATAGGGATCGCCCGACGCGCGCTTCTGGGTGCCATGGGCGTTGACCGAAAAAACATAGGCGCGGTTAAGCAGCGCCTCGTCGGCATTCGGGTCATACGCAAGAACCCGATCTATCAACTCATACTGTCTCAGCACCGTCACACGATGCCGCTTTCCCCTATTGCTTTGCAACAAAAATGGTCCTCCCGCCGTGGCGGACGGCGGGAGGACCATTTTTCTCGTTCGATTTATTGCTTAGTTGGCGGCTGGGGCCTTACCGCCCTTCGCCTTGCTGTTGCATTCGCCGAGCGCGGCACCGTCAAACGCCTTGCCCTCGACGGCGAAGGCGGAGAGCGCGCCAACGGTGCGCGCCATCATCTGGCACGCGACCATCTCACGCAGCGGCGCCTTGCCGGTGACGTAAACGCCATCACGCAGGTTCCACGGCGTATCGCGCGTCATCACGATATCCTTGGTCGCCGGAGCGACGGGGGTGGCGGTGAAATACCCGCCGGCGGTCTGCGCCGAAGCACCGCTCGCCCCGAGAAGCGCGGCGGAGGTGAGAGCGGCGGCGATCATCGAGCGAATCATGTTGTTGCCTCGCAAAATAAGTTGCGAGGTGCCACTTACTTATTGCAAGTGCGAGTTGCAAGTGGCAACTGATAATTTAGTTCGGTGACGCATCGCCCTCGTTTAGGATGCGCGCCACAGCAAGGAGCGTACAATTGGAGAAATTGCGCGAACGCCTGACGGAATGCAGCCTCCCTGCGGCGCTGGAAACAATGGGCGAACGATGGGCGTTTCTCATTTTACGCGCTGCTTTCAATGGGCTGCACCATTTTGAGGAATTCCAGTCGGAACTCGGCATCGCGCGCAACATTCTTGCCAACCGGCTGGCGCGCTTCGTTGAGCACGGGATCATGGAGCGGGAATCGCTGCCGGAGGATCGGCGCAAGATTCAATATTGCCTGACCGAAAAGGGACACGCGCTGCTGCCGACCATGGTTGCACTGCGGCAATGGGGCGAGCGTTGGGAAACCGGCGTGCCGGCTTTTCCGATCCTCGTCGACTCGCGCGACAATCGCCCGATCCAGCAGATCGCGGTGCTCAGCCACGATGGCCGCCTGCTCGGCAAGGGCGATCTGCACTGGGCGCTGCCAAGCGACGTGGCCGACACGCCGCTCGCCGCCGCCGCGGAATAATACCGCAAATCAGCGAACAAGCATCGGGGCCGGCTTCGATCAGCCCCGATGCCGCGTGATTATTTCTTGATGAGGCCGATCTCCACCAGCCGTTCGTGCAGATAATCATGCGCGGTGATCGGCGTGGGATAGCGGTTCGCATTGTCTGGCGCGATGCAGCCGGGCAGCGTCTCGATCAGGAAATCCGGCGCCGGGTGCAGGAAAAACGGCATCGAATAGCGCGAATGCCCGCGCCGCTCGGGCGGCGGATTGACGACGCGGTGGGTGGTGGACGGCAGGACGTGATTGGTCAGCCGCTGCAGCATGTCTCCGACATTGACGACCATCGCCCCCGCTGGCGGCTTGATCGCCAGCCAGCGCCCCGAATCGCGATCGAGCAACTCCAGCCCCGCTTCCTCCGCGCCGAGCAACAGGGTGATGAGGTTGATATCCTCATGCGCGCCCGCGCGCACCCCCTCCGCATCGGCGGGGATCGGCGGATAATGCAGCAGACGCAGCACGCTGTTGCCATCGGCGACCGCGGGATCGAACCAGTCGGGCGCGAGCCTCAGATGGCGTGCGATCGCGGAGAGCAGGCGATCGCCCGCGCGATCGAAAGCGGTGAACAATTCGAGGAAGGTGCCCCGGAATCCCTCCGGGCGCGCCGGCCAGATATTGGGCGCCATTTCACCGGCAAAGCGATGCCCGGCGGGCAATTCGCGCCCGACATGCCAGAATTCCTTCAGATCGACGTGCCGGGCGTCCTTCGCGATCTCGGTTTTGAACGGGGTATACCCCCGCGCACCGCCGCCACCGGGCACGAAATAACCGCGCTTCTCCGCATCCGGCAGCGCGAAAAGCGCCTCTGTCTCGCGCCAGGCGCGGTCGATCAGTTCCTCGGGAATACCGTGATCGGCAACGATCGCGAAACCGAAGCGTTCGAATGATCCGCCAAGCGCGGCGGCGAAGGCGATCGGGTCGGTTGCCTGATCGTTCAGGCTGAGCGTCGGCACCTGGGCCAGCGGCGTATCGAGCATCTATCGGGTCCGTGAAACTGGAAACGATCTGCATACCCCCTCGCCTCTGGCGCCGCTAGGGCTGATCGCGATCACTCGCGATCAACAAGCGGCATCCGGAACATCACGCCAAGGGGGTGACTTGGCCCGCCCGCGCCGGTAACGCCCCGCCATGGCAACATCGTCATCCCAGGACACGCCGCGCGGCGCGCCGATACCGTTCGGCGAATTCGTCGCCCTGGTCGCCGCACTCATGGCGATGGGCGCGCTCGGCATTGATACCATGCTGCCCGCGCTGCCGGATATCGGCCATTCGCTGCATGTCGCCAATCCCAACAACCATCAGTTCGTCATCACGATTTTCGGCATCGGCTTCGGCGCGGGCCAGATTTTCCACGGGCCGCTGGTCGATCGTTTCGGGCGGCGGCGGATGCTGATCGGGGCGCTGGCGGCCTATGCGCTGATGAATGTGCTCGCGGCGGTTTCGGCGAGTTTCCCGCTGCTGCTCGCCTCGCGCTTCGTTGGCGGGCTGGCGATCGCCGGATCGCGCGTCGCCACCGTCGCGATGGTGCGCGATTGTTATGCCGGGCGCGCGATGGCGCAGATCATGTCGCTGGCGGTGATGGTGTTCATGGCGGTGCCGATCATCGCCCCCGCCTTCGGCACCGCGATCCTGCTGATCGGAACTTGGCGAACGATGTTCTGGATCGTCGCCGGGCTGGCGCTGCTGGTGATGATATGGGTGGCGGTGCGAATGCCCGAAACCATGCTGCCGGAAGATCGCCACGAAATCCGCGTCGCGACGATCCTTGATGGCTGGCGCACCACCTTTGGCGATCGCTATTCGCTGGGTTACACGCTTGCCACCACCGGGCTGACCGCGGCACTTTACGGCTATCTCGGCTCGATCGAACCGATCATGGCGATCACCTTCGATTCCCCTAAGCTCCTGATGGTGATCTTCGCCACGAGCGCGGGCACGATGCTGGTGGCGAACCTGTTCAACGCGCGCCTCGTGATGCGCCTCGGCACGCGGCGCATCAGCCATAGCGCGATCTGCGTGATGATCCTGTGCACCGCGCTGCATCTGGCGATCGCGGCGACCGGCTATGAGACGGTGACGATCTTCGCCACGCTTCAGGCGATCACGCTGGGGTGCTTCGCGCTTTCAAGCTCCAATTTCTCCGCGATGGCGATGGAGAAGATGGGGCATATCGCCGGCATGGCTTCGAGCGTTCAGGGATTCGTCAGCCTCACCTTCGGCTCCGCGCTCGGCTCGTTGATCGGCCATGCCTTCAACGGGACGACGATGCCGCTGACCGCCGGATTCCTGATCGCGGCGCTGTTCGCACTGGCGATCGTCGCGATCACCGAGCGCGGGCGCCTGTTCCACCCGCTCTGAACCGCTCCACTGGAACCCTGCGCGCCGGTGCGGGTTCGGATTGGTGAGAGGAGAAAAGGGCATGGGCGGACATCGGGTGCCGGGCCAGGGTTCCGGGGACGACGGCTTTGACGCGGACGGCTATGACGAGAGCCAGCGCGCGGAAATCATCGAGGCAACGCACGAGGGGCCGAGCGACGGGACGATCATCACCGATCTTGCCCCCGATCTCGATCTCGATCTGGACCCGGACAACGACGGCCTGCGCCCCATCCGCGAAAGACGGAAAGGCGATCGCTGACACGTTGTTGCGCGCGGCCAGCGGCGGTGTATCGCTGCCGCAAGCGGGGGATGCGCGGCTATTGGCGCCGGGGACCGCTGACCGGGGGCATCAATGCCGACGATTGCGCTGCTGATCCTCTCCAACTGTTTCATGACGATCGCCTGGTATTGGCATCTGAAGGGCGGCATGGCGAAGCCGCTGGTGCTGGTGATCCTGATTAGCTGGGGGGTCGCGCTCGCCGAATATTGCCTCGCCGTGCCGGCCAATCGCATCGGCTACGCCAGCGGCTGGAGCGGCGGGCAACTCAAGGTAACGCAGGAGATCATCACGCTCATCGTGTTCGGCGTGTTCGCGGTGACGGTGCTGGGTGAGCAATTGAGCTGGCGGCACGCGGGCGCGTTCGCCTGCCTGATCGGGGCCGCCCTGTTCATGTTCGCCGGGCGGCCCTGATCCTCAATCAACCAAGGATCGGCATCCACATCGGCTCGCCGACCAGGCTTTGCGAGCCGCGCAACCGCTCCAGCGCGGCGGCGATCGCGGATTCGGACACTTCGTGCGTGACGATGGCGACCAACGCGCTGCCATCGAGATTGGCCCCGCGCTGAATCAGGCTTTCGATCGACACGCCGGCATCGCGCATCGCCGCCGCGATCTCCGCCAGCACGCCGACACGATCGGCAACCATGAAACGCAGATAGAAGCGGCCGCAGCGTGCGCCGGTATCGGCGGCGGCGGCGTCCGTCAGCGCGGCTACCGGCATCGCGAAGGGCGGCCCGGATTCGCCGCGCGCGATATCAATCAGGTCCGCGATCACCGCGCTGGCGGTCGGCCCGTCGCCCGCGCCCGCACCCTGGAACAGCAGGCGGCCGACGAAATTGCCCTCCGCCACCACCGCGTTGGTCGAGCCGGTGACATGCGCGAGCGGATGATCCTGCGGCACGAGTTGCGGCTGGACGCGCTGGAACAGCCCGCCCGCTCCAAGCTCGGCCTGACCGATCAGGCGGATGCGATAGCCGAGCGCCGCGGCCTCCGCGATATCGCCCGCGATCAACTGGCGGATGCCGCGGATCGTCACGTCATCGAACGCGGGGCGCGTGCCGAATGCGAGGCTGGCGAGGATCGACAGCTTGTGCGCCGCGTCCACGCCGTCGATGTCGAAGCTGGGATCGGCCTCCGCATAGCCAAGCGCCTGCGCCTCGGCGAGCACCTCCCCGAAATCGCGGCCCTCCGCCTCCATCTTCGACAGGATGAAGTTGCAGGTGCCGTTGAGGATGCCCTGCACCCGCGCGATCTCGTTCGCCGCAGCGCCTTCGCGCAGCCCCTTGATGACCGGAATGCCGCCGGCCACCGCCGCCTCGAACTTCAGCGGCACGCCGCTTTTCTCCGCGGCTTCGGCCAGTTCCATCCCGTGATGCGCGAGCATCGCCTTGTTCGCGGTGACGAATGCCTTGCCATGCCCAAGCGTCGCCCGTGCGAGCGCCAGCGCCGGGCCGTCCGCCCCGCCGACCAGTTCCACCACCACATCCGCATCCGCATCGGCGAGCGCGACGGTATCGTCCACCCAGGTGAAGCCAGAGATATCGATGCCGCGATCCTTGTTGCGATCGCGCGCGGAGACGGCGACCACCTCGATCGCGCGACCGGCGCGGCGCTCGATCAGCGCGCGATTGGCCTCCAGCACGCGGATCACGCCCGATCCAACCGTACCCAGCCCCGCCAACGCCACGCGCAACGCTTTCGCCATGTCGATTCCCTATATCAGTGTCGCGCGCGCTCTTGGGCCACGAAGCGAGCCGGGACAAGTGGGCGGCCCCCTTGCCGTCATTCCCGCGAAGGCGGGAATCCATTCACGCCAGCCTTGGCGATAGAGTCGCGACGACGGCGCATCTGGATTCCCGCCTTCGCGGGAATGACGGCGTGTGAGGAAACAGATGCGCGCGACATTGCCCGGATTTGCATTGCCCCCTAGTAATCGCCGATGACTTCCCCTTCCGACGGGCGACGCGCGGGCGTTGCCGAACTGACCATCCGCGGCATCCTGCTCGGCGGGCTTATCACCCTGCTGTTCACCGCGGCCAACGTATATCTCGGGCTGAAGGTGGGGCTTACCTTCGCCACCTCGATCCCGGCGGCGGTGATTTCGATGGCGGTGCTGCGCGCCTTTCCCGACAGCTCGATCCTGGAAAACAACATCGTCCAGACGATCGCCAGCGCGGCGGGCACGCTGGCGGCGATCATTTTCGTGTTGCCGGGCCTGGTGATCGTCGGCTGGTGGCACGGCTTTCCGTTCATCACCACCGCTGCGATCACCGCGACAGGCGGCATTCTCGGCGTGATGTTCTCCGTGCCACTGCGCCGCGCATTGGTGGTCGATACCGACTTGCCCTATCCCGAGGGCCGCGCCGCCGCCGAGGTGCTGGAAGTGGGCGAAAGCGCGCGTGATGGCGGGGCGGACAGCGCGCAGGGCCTCAAGGTGCTGATCTGGGGCAGCCTCGCCTCGGCCGGATTCGCGCTGCTCACCCAGATGAAGCTGGCGGCGGCGGAATCCGCGCGCTGGTTCCGCGTCGGCGCGGGTGCGACCGGGATTTCGGGCGGGCTTTCGTTCGCCCTGCTCGGCGTTGGGCATCTCGTGGGCCTGTCGGTCGGCATGGCGCAGCTTGTCGGCATGGCGACGGGCTGGTGGGTGCTGCTCCCCTTTCTCACCGCACACAGCAGCATCGGCGGAAGCGCGGAGGAACTGGCCAATGCGGTGTTTCGCGCCGATGTGCGCTTCTTCGGCGCGGGCGTGATCGGCGTCGCGGCGGTGTGGACCCTGGTGAAGATCGCGCGCCCGGTGGTGGGCGGCGTCACCTCCGCGCTGGCCGCGAGCCGCGCGCGGCAAAGCGGCGAGGCGCTGCCGCTGACCGAGCGCGATCTGCCGATCGGCATCGTCGGCATCGTTTCGCTGGCAATGCTGGTGCCGATCGCCATCCTGTTGTGGAGCGTGATCGCGGGCGGCCCGCTCGCGGCATCGGGCGTGCTGCTGATCGCGGGCGCGCTGCTGTTCGTGGCCGTGATCGGGCTGCTGATCGCGGCGGTATGCGGCTATATGGCCGGGCTGATCGGGGCCTCGAACTCGCCGGTTTCGGCGATCGGCATCCTCTCGATCCTCGCCGCATCGCTGTTGCTCGTCGCGCTGTTCGGGCGCAACGCACCGCCGGACACGGCGCAGGCACTGATCGCTTATGCCCTGATCGTCACCGGCATCGTATTCGGCGTGGCGACGATCTCGAACGACAATCTGCAGGATCTCAAGACCGGCCAACTCGTCGGCGCGACGCCGTGGAAGCAGCAGGTCGCGCTGATTATCGGCGTGTGCTTCGGCGCGCTGGTGGTGCCGGTGGTGCTCGATCTGCTCAACACCGCGTTCGGCTTTGCCGGCGCGCCGGGCGCGGGGCCGCAGGCGCTTGCCGCACCGCAGGCCGGGCTAATCTCCGCGCTGGCGAAGGGCGTGCTCGGCGGCGATCTCAATTGGCCGATGCTGCGCTGGGGGGCGCTGGCCGGCATCGGCTTCATCGCGCTCGATGAAATGCTGGGCCGGCTGAAGCTGCTGCGCCTGCCGCCGCTGGCGATCGGCATCGGCATCTATCTGCCGATGGCGGTGATCCTGCCGGTGACGATCGGATCGGTGCTTGGCTGGCTCTATGATCGCTGGGCGGATCGGAAGGCGGATGCGGAGGGCACTAAGCGGCTCGGCGTGCTGCTCGCTACCGGCATGATCGTCGGCGAAAGCCTGTTCGGCGTGATCTTCGCCGGGATCGTCGCGGCGACCAACACGGATTCGCCATTGGCGGTGGTCGGCGCGGGCTTCGCGCCAGCGGCGCTGATCGGGGGAACCGCGCTGTTCGTCGCGCTTGTCTGGCTACTCTATCGCAGGACGCGGGCATTGGCCGGGCGATAACGCCCGCGCCGTTCACATCGCCGCGAGCAGATCCTTGATATCGACGAACGCGAAGCCGACCGAGCTGTCCGCGATGCCATAAGGCATGAACAGCACGTCCCCGAGCTTCATCGCGCCACAGGTATAGACGACGTTCGGCACATAGCCTTCGCGATCCTGATCGGCGGCGGCGAGGAGCGGCTGCTGCATCCGGCCAAGCACCTTCGATGGATCGCGCTTGTCGAGCAGCACCGCGCCGATCGAATATTTGCGCATCGCGCCGACGCCGTGCGTGAGCAGCAGCCAGCCCTCATCCAGCTCGATCGGCGCGCCGCAATTGCCGATCTGCACCAATTCCCACGGCTGCGCCGGCTTCAGGATCAGTTCGCCATCGTCCCAATGGGTCAGGTCATCGGTCTTGAGGAGATAGAGATTTTCTCCATCCTGCCGCCCGATCGCCATATAGGCGCCCTCCACCTTGCGGGGAAACAGCGCGATGCCCTTGTTGCGGGCCGCGGTGCCGGTCATCGGCACCAGATCGAACGCGCGGAAATCCTTCGTTCGCAGCAACTCCGACTGGATGGTCGATCCGTTATAGGCGGTATAGGTGCCCAGCCACTCCACCTCGCCATCGTTATGCGTGAACTTGACGAGGCGCAGATCCTCCAGCCCCTTCGATTGCGCCTCGGTAATCGGGAAGATCACCGTGCCCGAAAGCGTCGAATCGCGATCGCGATAGACGGTGACGGGGCCGGTCGGCGCTTCCTCCTCATCCACCCCGATCGCGTCGGCCACGGTCGCAAAGGGCGGCTCGGGGGCAAGCTTCAACTGCCGGTTGGCGGTGATGATCCCTTCGCGGAAGGCGACCGAGGAGATATGCCCCTCCCCCACCGCGCGCAGCGACATGACGATGCGCAGCGACCCGCGCGGCATTCCGCTCTGATCGGAATGCGGCACCACGCTCGGGTTCATCAGCGCGGCGGCGGCATAGCTGTATTCGAGGCAGAAATAGGCCCCGATCAACTGACGCTTCACATCGCTGATCGCGCTGCCGTCCAGCCCATGCTGCGCCGCGATCCGATCATAGCGCGTCATGAACACACGCCGCGTCTGCCAGTGGCGCGCCTCGAAATCCTTGAGCACGGTTTCGAGCTGCCCGCTCGCCTCCGCCTCGGTCATTTCCAGCACTTCGCCGATCAGGCGCTGCGAACGACTGACCCCCGATCCATTCGACTGCCAGCCGAGATGAAATGGCCTCACGACGACTCGCGATGGGTCCGCATGGAGCCGCAGCCGGTGGTCGAAAATCTCCAAAACCCGCCTCGCGTGCCGTCTAGCCGATGCGCTCACCGCCCGTCAGGCGACGGCGCGTCCTTCACCTGCCACGGCAACACCCGATTTTGATAGCCTTGAAATGGTGCAGGACGCGAGTTGCAGCGCAAGAATCGACTCCGCACCCTGATTCCGGTTCAATCCGGTGGGCATCAGCCCGTCGAAACAGCCGCCATCCGGCCCGCTGGCGAGCGGCAGATCGAGATCGTTGCCGCCCAGGAACCAGCGATAGGCGCGCTCGCCCTCCGCGATCCATTTCGTATCCCGAGTCGCATCATAAGCCGCGCAGCAGGCGTCGATCGTCGCCTGCGCTTCCAGCGGCTGCTGATCGAACGGCAGCGGATCGGCATAGGCGCGCCCGAAGCTCTCGGTGCCGATCGCGCGGAAATGGCCGCCCGGCCCGGTCTGCATCGCGACGATCCATTCGAGCGTCTCGATGCCGCAGGCGATCAGATCGTCGCGGCCAAGCGCCAGCCCCGCGCGGATCATCGCCTCCGGCAGCCGCGCGTTATCATAGGCGAGGACGATCTCGAACCATTGCCAGTCGGGCCGCTTCACCCGATCGAGCAGCGCGAGATGCTCGTCAGGAAACCGCTCAAGGATCGCGCGGGCGAGCTGGTTGCCGGGTGATGCCTCCAGCATCGCGGCGGCGCCGAGCATCGCGAAAGCTTGCGCGCGCGGACTGCCGAGCGCGAAGGCCAGGCTCGCCGTATCCGCAAACAGCGCGCTCGCCCAATCGCGATGCTTGCGTTCACGCGCATCGCGCGCGGTGACCCCCAGCGCCCAGAGCGCGCGGCCATTCGAATCCTCGGACCCTTCTTCCTCGCACCATGTCCGGTCGAAATTCATGAAGTTGCGAAAGCGCCGTCTGTCCGGGTTCCACGCATATTGGACGAACGAGGCATAAATCGTCATCCAGCGATCGCGCACGGGAGGCGCCAGTTCATCGACCGCGCTCATCAGCATCAGCGCGCGGGCATTATCGTCGATGCAATAGCCGTGGCGGCGATCGGGCACCGAATAGATCGCGTGCTGGAACATCCCCGTCTGGTCGCTCATCCGCTCGACCGCGCTGATATCCGGCGCGAGCCGCTTGCCGCCCAGCCCGCTTTTTCCCAGCCGTTCGGGCCGCGAGGAGATGATCGCGGCGATTTCCGCCACCGCGCGCTCCGCCAGCCGCGGCCAGATCATCGTCCGCCCGCGCGCATAGGCACGCTCGGAAAGGCGCGCCCGGCCCTCGTCATCGCCAAGCAGCCGACTGATCTCGCGACCGAACGCGACCGAATCGCGGAAATCGACCAGCACGCCATGGCCGTCCGCCAGTATCTCGGTGGCGTGGACATAAGGCGTGGAGATCACCGCCTTGCCCACCCCCACCGCATAGCTGAGCGTCCCGCTCGTGATCTGTGCCGGGTTCAGATAGGGCGTGACATAAAGGTCCGCCGCCTGAAGATAATCAATCAGTTCGTCATATTCGACGAAGGCGTCGATGAAGCTGACGCTTTCCTCCACAGCCTTCGCGCGGACGAGCGCCTTCAGCGAATCGCGATATTTCTCGCCTTCATGCGCGACGAGGTTGGGATGCGTCGCGCCGAGCACGACATAGAGCGCGTCGGGATGTTGGGCCACAATCTGTGGCATCGCCTCGATCACCGTTTCGATCCCCTTGCCGGGCGCGAGCAGGCCGAAGGTGAGCACCACCTTGCGCCCTTCCCATCCGAAGCGCGGCTTGAACACCGCCGGATCGGCGAGCGCACGATCGGGAACACCGTGCGGGATCGTCACCACGATGCGCGGATCGGCGCCGTAAACGCGGCGCAATATCTCCCGCCCGCGATCCACCATCACGATCACGCGGGCGGCGCGGCGCAACAGCCCTTCCATCACCGTGCGCTGATGCTCATCGGGCTTTTCGAGCACGGTGTGGAGCGTCACGATCAGCGGCAGCGTGGTGCGATCGAGCAGTGCCAGGATATGCTCGCCCGCCACGCCGCCGAAAATGCCATATTCGTGCTGAAGCCAGATCGCCTGCACGCCCGATTGCTCGATCCGGCGCGCCGTTTCGATATAGGCCGCGCGATCCTGCTCGGGGATCGTGCCGGTTACCGCGGGCGGATAATCATATTGTCCGGGATGATCGTCCATCGCGTAAACATCCACCCGAAGATCGGGGAAACGATCGCGCAGCGCCGCATAAGTATCGGTGGTGTACGTCGCCAGACCGCACTTTCTCGGCAGGAAATTGCCGATCAGCGCAATGTGATTGACCAAGCTTTGAACGCGCCTTTCCACCGCCACCTCACTCGCGATTAGTGCTGGATGGCGGCGTTGTTCCGCCGCCTCTTATCCTAACCGGCAAGATGGAAGATGGTTGCAGAGGTTGTGCGATGCGGCGCCGACGAACCGCGCCGATCGGGATCAGCCGCGCCCGCGATACGGTGGAACGCCCTGATCGGGCAGCCACAGCGCCGCCGGCGGCGCGCCGGTCTGCCAGAACACGTCGATCGGAATGCCGCCGCGCGGATACCAATAGCCGCCGATGCGCAGCCACACCGGCTTCATCTCGGTCGCCAGCCGCTCCCCGATACCAACGGTGCAATCCTCGTGAAAGGCCGCATGGTTGCGGAACGAGGCGAGGAACAGCTTCAGCGACTTCGATTCCACGATCGTTTCGCCGGGAAGATAGTCGATCACCAGATGCGCGAAATCGGGCTGCCCCGTCACCGGGCAGAGCGAAGTGAACTCCGGCGCGACGAAGCGCACCGCATAGACGCGCCCCGGGCGCGGATTGGGAACATAATCCAGCACCGCTTCTTCCGGAGAGACGGGAAGCGTGCTGGCCTTGCCGAGATGAAGTGTCATGCGGCAAGAGATAGGCGCGGATCGCCCGGCGCGCCACTCCTCGCCTGCGGCTACGCGCGGATTAGCGGCTTTACGCCGCCGTGCTGATTGAGTTTGGACCCTAACGAACGTTGATACCCAGTTCGCTCAGCAACTGCCCAGCCTGCTCCCTAGAGATGGTCGCCCCGCGAAAAAGCGCCGCGTCGATCAGCCGCACACCTCCGAGATCGGCGCCGCGCAGGTCCGCCCCTTCGAAGCGCGCGCCCTCCAGGCTCGCCTCGCGCAAGCTGCATTCCTCAAACCGCACCCGGCGAAAATCGGCCTTCCGCAGATCCGCTTGCGCGAAATCAATCCGCTTCAACGTCGCGTCCCGGAACGAATGTTCCAGCAGCTTCGCGTTAATCAGCAGGGTTTCATCGAAATGGATTTCAACCGCCTTCACCCTGGTAAGATCAGCGCCGGTGAGCTTGCATCGGACGAATTTCGCTGATTCGAGCGTCGCCCGCTTGAACGAGGAATTATTGAAATCGCTGGCGATGAAGGTCGCGTCGCTCAGGTCGCCGCCGGTGAAACTGGCGAACGCGCCGCGACAGGATTGCCAGTTCGTCCCTTCCAGAATCGTTTCCGCGCAATCGGCGCGCCGCAGGTTGCACCGCTCGAACGTCCATCGCGACAGATCGAGCCGCGAGAGATCGGCCTCCTCCAGATCGCAATCTATCAGATGTCGGGCGCCGCCGAGCAGGGACTCTACTCCTCCCCGCGTAAGCCGCTGGCCGCGAATTGCCTGATCGGAAAACAGATCTTCCATCGCCATCGGATAGCCGTCGCGAGCGCCGCGATCCACAACGTGCTTACGGTGATCGAGGTCAGCGGGGTTTCGACAAACCCGCCCACGGCGGTAAGAGGCGGCCATGGACTCGCTCATTTCCACCCAATGGCTCGCCGACGCGCTTGGCGTTTCCGATCTTCGCATTGCTGACTGCTCGTGGTTCCTGCCCGGCGACGGGCGGGACGCGGCGGCGGAATATCGCGGGGGGCATATTCCCGGCGCGGTGTTCCTCGATCTCGCCGAGATTGCGGATACCGATCATCCCGCGCCGATGATGCTGCCACCGCCCGAGAAATTCGCCAGCCGGATGGCGGCACTGGGCCTGGGCGACGGCGTGCGGATCGTGCTCTACGACGATTCGCCGCACCACACCGCCGCGCGCGCTTGGATGATGCTACGCAGCTTCGGCGTGCCGGATGTGGCGATCCTCGATGGCGGTCTGGCGAAATGGCGCGCGGAGGGTCGCGCGCTCAGCGATGACGAGACACAACCGCGCACCCGGCATATGACGCCACGCGCGCGCGGCATGGGCGTGCGCGATATCGCGGAAATGCGCGCCAACCTCTCCAGCCGAACCGAGCAAGTGGTGGACGCGCGTTCGCCCGCGCGCTTCGCCGGCGAGGAACCGGAACCGCGCCCCGGCGTCGTGCCCGGCCACATTCCTGGCGCGATCAACATCCCATATGGCCGGTTCTTCAACGCGGACGGCACCTGGCTGCCGCGCGAGCGCCTCGCCGCCGTGTTCGCCGACAATGGCATCGACCTCGATCGCCCGGTGGTCGCGACTTGCGGCTCGGGCGTCACCGCCTCGATCATCGCCTTCGCCGCGCATCTGCTGGGGCATGACGCGGCGGTCTATGACGGAAGCTGGGCCGAATGGGGCGGCACGCCCGATGCGCCAAAGGAAACCGGGCGGTGAGCGGCGATCACGACGATATCGCCGATGCCACCCGTGTCGTCTCCGCCGGGCGGCGCAAGGAATGGACCGGGGGCGTGGTCAATGCGCCGGTGTGGCGCGCCTCGACCATCCTTTATGACGATGTGGCGCACCTGCGCGCGACCGCGCATGGCGACACCCATCACCGGCTGTTCTATGGCCGGCGCGGCACGCCGACGCAGTGGAGCCTCGCCGATGCGCTGACCTCGCTGGAGCCGGGGGCCGAGGCGACCTTTCTCTACCCCTCGGGCGTCGCCGCGATCGCCGCTGCCCTGCTCAGCGTGCTCGCACCCGGCGACGAATTGCTGGTGCCGGATTCGGCTTATGACCCGACGCGCTCGATGGCGACGGGGCTGCTCGCGCGGATGGGGATCGCGACGCGCTTCTATGATCCGCTGATCGGCGGCGATATCGCCGCGCTGATCGGCCCCACCACGCGCGCGATCTTCATGGAAAGCCCCGGCAGCCTGACGTTCGAGGTGCAGGACGTGCCCGCGATCGTCGCGGCGGCGAAGGCGCGCGGCGTGGTGACCCTGCTCGACAATACCTGGGCGACGCCGCTGCACTTTCGCGCGATCGAGCGCGGGGTGGATTATACGATCCTCGCCTGCACCAAATATGTCGTCGGCCATTCGGATGTGATGCTGGGATCGGTGACGGCGGCGCAGGGACGATTCGCCAGATTGCGCGATACCAGTTTCCAGCTCGGGCAGATCGCCAGCCCGGATGATTCGTGGCTGGGCAGCCGCGGCCTCAGGACGATGAAGCTCCGGCTGGAGCGGCATCAGGAAAGCGCGCTCGCCATCGCGCGCTGGCTGGAAACCCGACCGGAGGTGGCGCAAGTGCTCCACCCCGCGCTCTCCTCCTGCTCCGGCCATGAGATATTCGCGCGCGATTTCACTGGCGCCAGCGGGCTTTTCTCGTTCGTCCTCAACGGCGGCGGAGAGAAGGAGCGCGCCGCGCTGATCGACGGCCTCGATCATTTCGGGATCGGTTATTCCTGGGGCGGCTACGAAAGCCTCGCCTTGCCCGTCGATCCCGCGAAATATCGCACCGCGACCGTGCCCGATTTCGCCGGCCCGCTCGTGCGGCTACAGATCGGGCTGGAGGATGTGGGCGATCTGATCGCCGATCTGGAGCGCGGGCTGGCACGGTTCCGCGCCGCGTTGGCCTGAACGCCCATTCACCCCGCGATACGGGCGGGGCGAACGGAGGAACGATCCCGCGTTTACTTCGGCGTCCCCGGCGTCGCGGCGCGGGCATCCTGTCCATCGCCCTGCGGCGCGGCGATGATATCGCGCGTGGTCTGCCCCTTGTCGACGACATTGGTTTTGGGATCGCCGACCGATGAACGGATGCCCGCATCGGCGGTGCCGCCGGCCTGGCTGATCGTCGCGGCTTCCGCGGGATCGCGCGGCGCGGTGCCGAACAGCGCCTCCAACGTCTGCGTCTGCGAGGCGCTGTTCGCCTGAACCCGCGCCGCGCCCGGCGTGGGGGGCACCAGCGCGAAATCGGGCGGGATCACCAGCGCCGGCTGGCGCGCGACGGCGAATTCGTCGGGCCGCGCCCGATCGTAGCCACGCTTGCCGCATCCTGCGAGCAGGGCGAGCGCGGCGATGCCGGCTCCGGCGACAACGATCTTACGCATTATTGATTCTCCACAGGCTTGCCGGGCTTGTCGCGCATCAGGAGCGCGCGCACCAGCAATATAAGCACACCGATCGTAATCGCCGCGTCGGCGACATTGAAGACCAAAAACGGGCGCCATTCGCCGAAATGCAGATCGGCGAAATCGACCACGTAACCGAACCGCACGCGATCGACGATGTTGCCGATCGCGCCGCCCAGCACCAGCCCGAGCGCGATCTGATCGGCGCGGTTCTTCTCGCGCCACATCCAGATCAGCACGCCCGTGGCGATCGCCCCGGTCATCACCACCAGCAGCCAGCGCCCCATCTCGCTTTCCGCGCGCAACATGCCGAGGCTGACACCGATATTCTGCACGAAGCGCAGATCGAAGATCGGCGCGATTTCACGCACCGCGCCGATATAGTCGATGCCGAGCGGCCCGGTGACGATCCACTTCACCAACTGATCGAGCACGAACAGCAATGCCGCGCTCATCAACCCGGCCCGCGGAAGCGCCCGCATCATGCCGCCACCTCGCCAACCACCCCGGCGCAGCGCCCGCACAGGCCGTCATCCTCCGCCACCTCGGGAAGCAGCCGCCAGCAGCGACCGCATTTGTGATAGTCCGTGCGCGTCACGCCCAGTTCGTCGCCGGGAAGAACCCTGGCGACGATGAACGCCTCGGCCAGCGCCGCCGCATCGAGCGGCATTTCCGGCACCGTTACATCGGCTTCAAGACTGGAGCGCACGATCTTCTCGCGGCGCAGCGGCTCGATCCCCTCGGTCACGCGGACGCGCAGCGCACGCACCTCTAGCCAGCGCTGGCTCAAATCCTCGCCCGTTTCCGCCGGAAGCTCCGGCCAGTCGAGGAAATGCACCGATCCGTCCTCGCTCGGGAAGCGCGTCTGCCACACTTCTTCGGCGGTGAAGGTCAGCACCGGCGCGGCCCAGCGGACGAGCGCGTGGAACAGCACGTCCAACATCGTGCGATAGGCGCGGCGCTTCGTATCGGTCGACGCGTCGCAATAAAGCGAATCCTTGCGGATATCGAAGAAGAAGGCGGACAGATCCTCGTTCGCGAAATCGCTCAACAGGCGAACATAGCCGTTGAAGTTGAAGTCCGCGATCGCCTGGCGAAGCTGCTTGTCGAGCGCATGGACGAGATGGAGCATATAACGCTCCAGTTCCGGCCATTCGGCCACCGGCAGCCGCTCCGCCTCCTCAAAACCATCGAGCGCGCCGAGCAGGTAGCGGAAGGTGTTCCTAAGCTTGCGATATTGATCCGCCACGCCCGCGAGGATTTCCTTGCCGATGCGGTGATCCTCGGTGAAATCCACCGACAGCGCCCACAGCCGCAGGATATCCGCGCCATATTCCTTCATCAGATCGAGCGGATTAACCGTGTTGCCGAGCGACTTGGACATTTTCATGCCCTTGGCGTCCATCGTGAAGCCGTGGGTCAGCACGGTATCGTAAGGCGCCCGCCCGCGCGTGCCGCAGCTTTCCAGCAATGACGACTGGAACCACCCGCGATGCTGGTCAGACCCCTCAAGATAGAGGTCCGCCGGCCAGCGAAGTTCCGGCCAGCGCCCGCTTTCCAGCACGAAGGAATGGGTGCAGCCCGAATCGAACCACACGTCGAGAATGTCGGTGACGCGCTCGTAATCGGCCACATCATGATCCGGGCCGAGCAGCGCGGGGGCCGCCTCATCGCTCCACGCATCGACGCCCTCGGCGCGGAAAGCCTCGACGATCCGCGCGTTTACCGCCGGATCGCACAGATATTGCCCGGTCTTGCGGTTGACGAACAGCGCGATCGGTACGCCCCAGGCGCGCTGGCGCGAGATCACCCAATCGGGCCGCCCCTCCACCATCGCGCCGATGCGGTTGCGGCCCTTCTCCGGCACGAAGCGCGTGGCGGCGATCGCGGCCATCGCGGTTTCGCGCAGCGTTTCGCCGTCGCCCTGTTCGGCGCGGATTTCCGCCTCGGTCGCGCAGAGCGCCATCTGACGGTCGATCTTCTTGTCGACCGGGATGAACCATTGCGGCGTGCAGCGGAAGATCACCTTCGCCTTGGAACGCCACGAATGCGGATAGCTGTGGGTGAAATCATCCGACGCCGCGAGCAGCGCCCCCGCTGCCCGCAGGTCCGTGCAAATCGGGCCATCGGCGGCGACGAACTTCTTGTTGATGACGCTGCCCTGCCCGCCGAGCCACGCCCAATCCTCGCGATACATGCCACCGGCATCGACCGCGAATACCGGCTCGATATGGTTCGCCTTGCACAGGTTGAAATCGTCCTCGCCGTGATCGGGCGCCATATGGACGAGCCCGGTGCCCGCGTCTGTGGTGACGAAATCGCCCGCGAGGAACGGGCGCGGTTTCGCGAAGAAGCCGCCGAGGTGGTGCATCGGATGGCGCGCGACGGCGCCGGCGAGTTGAGAGCCGGTGATTTCGCCCAGCGCATATTCGGAAAGATCAGCGTCGGGATCGCCCGGCCCCCGGTTCGCGAGCGGCCCGAGCCCGGTGCGCTCGAAAAACTTTTCGAGAAGCTCGTTCGCCACGATGAAGCGGCGACCATCATGCGCGCGATAATGATGGTAGAGAACATCCTCCCCATAAGCCAACGCCTGGTTGACCGGGATCGTCCATGGCGTCGTCGTCCAGATCACCGCGTGCGCGCCGATCAGTTCCGGCGCGCCCGGCGCCTCGACGATCTCGAACGCCACGTCGATCTGGGTGGAGGTGATGTCCTCATATTCCACCTCGGCCTCGGCCAAGGCGGTCTTTTCCACTGGAGACCACATCACCGGCTTCGCACCGCGATAGAGCTGGCCGGATTCGGCGAACTTCATCAGTTCGGAAACGATGGTGGCTTCGGCGGCGAAGTCCATCGTCAGATAGGGTTTATCCCAATCCCCATTGATGCCCAACCGCTTCAATTGCTCGCGCTGGGTATCCACCCAATGCTGGGCATAGGCGCGGCATTCGGCACGGAACTCGCGCGGCGGCACCTCATCCTTGTTGCGCTTCTTCTTCCTGTATTCCTCCTCGACCTTCCATTCGATCGGCAGGCCGTGGCAATCCCAGCCGGGAACGTATGGCGCGTCCTTGCCCAGCAAGGTCTGAGTGCGCACCACCATGTCCTTCAGGATATGGTTGAGCGCATGGCCGATGTGCATATCGCCATTGGCATAAGGCGGGCCATCGTGGAGGATGAACTTCTCGCGCCCCGTGCGCTGCTCGCGCAACCGCCGGTACAGGCCCAGCTTCTGCCAGCGTTCGAGAATAGCGGGCTCCTTCTGGGGCAGCCCGGCCTTCATCGGGAAATCAGTCTTCGGCAGGAAGACGGTGTCGCGCCAGTCGCGCTTCGGAGTGTCGGATGCGTCAGCCATGAGTGCGCGCGGCATTAGCGCGGGAATAAGGCCACGTCATGCCCCATGTGCATGAGCGGTGACATAGCTTGAAGCACCGTCATTCCCGCGAAGGCGGGAATCCATTCTGGCTGGCGCTGGCAATGGAGCCGTAGTCGCAGCGCATATGGATTCCCGCCTTCGCGGGAATGACGAATGCAAGACGAGTGTTTCAGGCCCAAGGCACCTCAACACCTGCGCCTGTGTGTTATCAACCACGCACCAAAAGCGCGCGCGCGCGGTCGCAATCCGCCGCGATCTGCGCCACCAGCCCCTCCAGCGTCTCGAACTTCGCTTCGGCGCGCAGATAGTCGACCAGTTCGACCTCGATCCGCTGATCGTAGAGATCGCCGTGAAAATCGAAAAAATATGGTTCGAGCAATTCCTTGGGCGGATCGAAGCTCGGCCGGATGCCGAGATTCGCCGCGCCGTTCACCACCCTGCCATCGGGCAGCCGCCCGCGCACCGCGTAGATGCCGTAAGCTGGGCGCAGATAATTGCCCATGTCGATGTTGGCGGTGGGGAAGCCGATCTCGCGCCCCAGTTTGTCGCCGTGCTGCACGCGACCCTCGATCGCCCAGGGCCGGGTGAGCAGCCGCGCCGCCTCGCGCGGGTTGCCGGCGTGAAGCGCATCGCGGATCCGGCTTGAGGAGACCGGCGCGCCATCAAGCAGCACCGCGCCAACCGTCGCGTCGGAAAAGCCGTAACGCGCGCCGAATTCGGCCATCGCGATGGCGTTGCCGCCCTTGTTATGGCCGAAGGTGAAATCCTCGCCCGTCACGACTCCGCCAACGCGCAACAGCCCGACGAGCCGATCGCGAACGAACTCCTCAGCGGAGAGCGCGGCCAGTTCGCCGTCGAAGTGGAACACGATCATCCCGTCCGCGCCCGCGTCTGCGAACAGCCGCTCGCGCTGATCGAGCGTGGTGAGGCGGAACGGCGGGGCATCGGGGCGGAAATGGCGCACGGGATGCGGATCGAAGGTGGCGACGAGCGCCGGGCGGCCTTCCGCCCGCGCCTGATCCACGGCGCGACCGATCACAGCCTGGTGCCCCAGGTGGAATCCGTCGAAATTGCCGAGCGCGACGATGCCGCCTGCAAGGTGCGGCGGGATCGCCGAGCCGCCGTCCAGCCGCTCCATGCGCGCCGCCTTAGGGGCCGGCCAACCTGACCGCAATGGCGGAGTCAGCGCGTGGCCCCCGCATCGGTCGCCGCGCTGATCGGCATGGCGGGACGCGGCGAAAGCGTGCGCACCAATGTTTCGAAGCGATCGCCCGCGATCCTTATCTCGTTGAAGCTCGGCGGGGTTTGCCGCAACCGCTTCGACAAGGTGCCCGCCCCGATCAGCCGCACACGCCAGCCATCGCGGTCATAGGGAATGTCGAACGGATCATGGACATGGCCCGATAACACCGCATGGGCGCCCGCCGCCGCCAGCGCGGCCAGCGCGCGCATCCCATTTCGTGTCCGCCCCGATCCGGTGGTAGGCCCCTCGATCAGCGGATGATGCCCCGCGACGAAGATCAGATTGCCCTTCGGTGCATCCGCGATCAGCGCCAGCGCGCGATCCAGCGCGTCGCGACTCACATTGCCCTTCGACCAGTTCCAGCGGAGTTGCGCCCGCGCGGTGGTCTTGAGCGGAATGATCGAGACGCCAGGGATTTCCAGCGGTTGCTCAATCAATTTTTCCGCCACGCCGTAACGGCGATAGGGCGCCACCAGCCGGCGGACCGGATCCCAGTAATAAGGGATATCATGGTTCCCCACCTCCAGCGTCACCGGCACACCGAGCGCGCGCAGCCAGCGCCCGCCGGCATCGAATTCGCTCGGGCGCGCGCGCATCGTCAGATCGCCCGTCATGATGACGGCATCGGGCTTTTCCGCCGCCACGCGCTCGGCAAACCAAGCGAGCGCCGCGGGGTCTTCGGCGCCGAAATGGATATCGCTGACGTGAAACAGCCTGGTCGGCACGCGCGCTCCTTCTGTTGCGTCGTAATCGAAACGGCTTAGACCCGTTTGGAACGATAGCAACAATGCGATGGAGAGGCAGTGAGCGAGATCGCGACGATCCTTGCCGACACGATCGAGCGATTGCTCGACGCCCGGCTCGACGAAGGAACGATGCACGCCGCGCGCGCGGGCGAATGGGCCGGCGAACTGTGGCATGCGCTGGAGGAACAGGGCGTGCCGCTGGCGCTGGTGCCGGAAAATGCGGGCGGATTCGGGCTCGATCCGCGTGACGCGCTGGAGCTTATCCGGCTGCTCGGGCGCCACGCGATACCATTGCCGCTGGGCGAGACGATGCTCGCCAATGCCACGCTGGCCGAAGCTGGCCTGCCGCTCGCCGACGGCGCGGCGGCGCTGGTGCCGATGGACGGCGCGGCACGAATCGCCTGGGGGCGGCATTGCCGCACGTTCGTGGTCGAGGCCCCCGGCGGCGTCGTCAGGATCGACGGCGGCGCGGTGGTGGAGCGCGAGGGGCACAACCTCGCCGGCCTGCCGCGCGACGCGATGCATTTCCCGAAGACGAATGACGCCACGCCGATTGCGGGGCGGCTGATCGAGCGCGGTGCGCTGGTTCGCGCGCTGCAATGCGCGGGCGCGCTCGAACGACTATTGGAATTGACCGTCACGCATGTTTCCGAGCGGGTGCAGTTCGGGCGCCCGCTCGCGAAATTCCAGGCGATTCAGCAGGAACTGGCGAAACTCGCCGGAGAGGTCGCGGCAGCGTCCGCCGCGGCGGACCTCGCGGCGGACGCCTTCGTCGATGATCCGGCAAAGGCGCGCTTCGCGATCGCGGTGGCGCGCGTGCGGATCGGCGAGGCGGTCGGCCGCGCCAACGGCATCGCGCACCAGCTTCACGGCGCGATCGGGTTCACCGCCGAGCACCGGCTGCATCTGTTCACCACCAGCCTGTGGGCGTGGCGCGGCGAATTTGGCGGCGCGGTATATTGGGCAGGCCAGCTCGGCGATCGCGCGCTCAGCGCGGGCCGCGACGGCTATTGGCCGATGGTGACGGCGGCATGACCGGATTCCGTTTCCCCACCCCGCCCCATTCGCCCGCCGCCGAGGAATTGCGTGGCGAGGTACGCGCCTTCCTCGCCGACGAACTGGCGAAGCGCCCGCCGGTGTCGCGCGCGGAAAGCTGGAACGGCTTCGATCGCGATTTCAGCCGCGCGATGGGCGCGAAGGGTTGGCTCGGCATGACATGGCCGAAGCGTTATGGCGGGCATGAGCGCAGCGCGTTCGAGCGTTATGTTGTGGTGGAAGAAACGCTCGCCGCCGGGGCGCCGGTCGCCGCGCATTGGATCGCCGACCGGCAGAGCGGGCCTTCGCTGCTCAAATTCGGCACCGAGGAGCAGAAAGCGACGATCCTGCCGGGGATCGCGGCGGGCGAAACGGTGTTCTGCATCGGGATGAGCGAGCCGGATTCCGGCTCCGATCTCGCCGCGACGCGCACGCGCGCGGTGCCCGTTGATGGCGGCTGGCGGGTGACCGGCACGAAGCTGTGGACCACCGGCGCGCACCATGCGGACTACATGATCCTGTTCTGCCGCACGAGCGGCTCCTCCGCCGATCGGCAGGCCGGCACCAGCCAGTTGCTCGTCGATCTCCATGCCGTCGAAGGGATAACGATCCGCCCGATCATCGACCTCGCCGGGCAGCATCATTTCAACGAGGTGCATTTCGAGGACGCCTTCCTTCCCGCCTCCGCGCTGATCGGGGCGGAGGGCAATGGGTGGAATCAGGTGATGAGCGAACTCGCCTTCGAGCGCAGCGGGCCGGAACGGTTCCTGTCCTCGATGCAATTGCTGCTCGAACTGATCGGCGTGCTGGCGGACGCGCCCGGAGACGCGGCGCGGCTCGCGCTCGGGCGGCTGACCGCGCATCTTGTCGTGCTGCGCCGCCTGTCGCGCGGGGTCGCGGCGCTGCTGGAGGCGGGTGAGAACCCGGCGATCCACGCCGCGATCGTCAAGGATCTGGGCGCGACGTTCGAACAGGACATGCCCGAAATCGCCCGATCCCTGGTCGATGCCGAGCCGGATCGCGCCTCCACCAGCGATTTCGTCGCGGTGCTGGCGCATACGATGCTCAACGCGCCCAGCTTCTCGCTGCGCGGCGGCACGCGGGAGATATTGCGCGGCATCATCGCGCGCGGGCTGGGGGTGCGCTGACCCCCAGCCCGCACGGATCGGCCCTAGGATCGCTCGACATTCAGGTCAGGTCGAGCCGAAAATGGTGGTTTCTCGTGACCCGCAAGCGCAGCGTACTAAAGGTACGTGAGCACCGAAAAGCGCGGGGAACCGTCATTTGCAGGCCGGCATGGGCTGAATGTCAAGCGGTCCTAACTGATATGCACGGTCTTGGTAATCATATGCGCCTCGATCCCTTCGGGGCCGTCCTCCGAGCCGAAGCCCGAATCCTTGATCCCGCCGAACGGCGAATCGGGCCATGACGCGCGGACATTGTTGATGCACACCATCCCGGATTCGATCGCGTCGCCAAGGATCGCCTGACGCCGGCCGTTTTCGGTGAAGCAATAGGAAGCAAGGCCGTAAGGTAGGCGGTTAGCCTGTTCGATCGCCTCGTCCAGCGTGCCAAAGCGGCGCATCAGCGCGACCGGCCCGAACGGCTCGTCGTTCATCGCCTTCGCCTCAAGCGGCACGTCCGCCAGCACGGTCGGGCGGTAGAAGAAGCCGTCCCCCTCCCCGCGTTCGCCGCCCACCAGCACCCGCGCGCCGATCTCCCGCGCATTGGCGATCATCTCGTCGAGCGCGGCCGGGCGGCGCGGATTGGCGAGCGGCCCCATCCTGTTCCCCGCGACGCTGCCGTCGCCGACCGGCAGGGCGCGGGTGCGCTCGGCGAACCCCGCGACAAAGCGATCATAAATGCCGTCCTGCACGTGGAAGCGCGTCGGCGCGACGCAAACCTGGCCGGCATTACGGAATTTATGCGCCACCAGCATGTCGAGCGTCTTTTCGAGGTCGCAATCGTCGAACACGAGGACCGGCGCGTGGCCGCCCAGTTCCATCGTCATCTTCATCACCGTATCGGCGGCGAGCCGCATCAGATGCTTGCCGACCGGCACCGATCCGGTGAAGCTCAGTTTCCGCGTCACCGGCGAAGCGAGCAGCGTTCGCGACACGTCATCGGGCACGCCGAACACGATCTGCGCCACCTCCCCCGGCAGCCCCGCGTCTTGGAAACAGCGCAGGATCGCCGCCGCGCTGGCGGGCGTTTCCTCGCTTGGCTTCAGGATTATCGAACAACCCGATGCGATCGCGGGGGAAATCTTGCGCACCACGTTGAGCAACGGAAAGTTCCACGCGCAAAACGCGGCGACCGGGCCGACCGGCTGCTTCAGCACAAGGCTGCGCGATCCGGCCGGGCGCGGCAGCACGCGGCCATAGATGCGCGTCGCTTCTCCGGCATGGAAATCGAGGATGCCAGCCGCGCCCAATGCCTCGCCGCGCGCCTCGACCAGCGGCTTGCCCTGTTCTTCCGTCGCGATCGCGGCGAGTTCGTCGGCGCGCTCACGGATCAGCGCGGCGGTGCGCATCAATACGGCGGCGCGCTGATCGCCCGGCGTGTCGCGCCACATCCTGAAACCGCGCGCCGCGACCTCCAGCGCCTCCTCCAGATCCGCCGCCGACGCATGGGGAACCGTGCCGATCACCGCGCCGGTCGCGGGGTTGAGGACATCCTGTTCCTCGCGCCCGCCGCCGGTGCGCCATTCGCCGGCAATATACAGTCCACGTGCGGGGCGGTCGGTCTGGCTCATGCTGGTCACCTTGCTTGAAGCTCGTTTCGATCGGGAAATGCGATCCCGTCCCCGCCGTGTCCACCCCCGCGCATAAAAAGACCCGGCGGTTGGCGCGCCGGGCGCGCGCTGCTAGGCGGCGGCAAACTCCCGAATCCGGCGCCCCGCCACAACCTTTGAGGAAGATACATGATCCCGCGCTATTCCCGCCCGGAGATGACCGCGATCTGGTCGGCCGAGACACGCTACAGCATCTGGTTCGAGATCGAGGCGCACGCCACCGATGCGCTCGCCGATCTCGGCGTGGTGCCGAAGGATGCCGCCGCCGCATTGTGGCGCTGGTGGGATACGAAGCCCGCGATCGACGTGCCCGCGATCGACGCGATCGAGGCGGTGACCAAGCATGACGTGATCGCCTTCCTCACCTGGGTTGCCGAGCATGTCGGCGATGAGGCGCGCTTCATGCACCAGGGCATGACCAGTTCGGACGTGCTCGACACCTGCCTTGCCGTGCAGATGACCCGCGCGGCGGATATCCTGCTCGCCGATCTCGATGCGCTGCTCGCCGTGCTCAAGCGCCGCGCCTACGAGCACAAGATGACGCCGACGATCGGGCGCAGCCACGGCATCCACGCCGAGCCGGTCACCTTCGGCCTGAAGCTCGCCGAGGCTTATGCCGAATTCAGCCGCAACCGCGATCGCCTCGCCTTCGCGCGCGCCGATATCGCCACCTGCGCGATTTCCGGCGCGGTCGGCACGTTCGCCAATATCGAGCCCGCGGTGGAGGCGCATGTCGCGGCGAAGCTGGGCCTGTCTGTCGAGCCGGTATCGACGCAGGTGATCCCGCGCGATCGCCACGCGATGTTCTTCGCGACGCTTGGCGTGATCGCCAGCTCGATCGAGCGGCTGGCGGTCGAGGTTCGGCATCTTCAGCGCACCGAAGTGCTGGAGGCGGAGGAATATTTCTCGCCGGGCCAGAAAGGCTCCTCGGCGATGCCGCACAAGCGCAACCCGGTGCTGACCGAGAACCTTACCGGCCTTGCCCGCATGGTGCGCGGCTATGTCACCCCGGCGCTGGAGAATGTGGCGCTGTGGCACGAGCGCGACATCAGCCATTCGTCGGTCGAACGCTATATCGGCCCGGATGCCACGATCACGCTCGATTTCGCGCTCGCGCGGCTGACCGGGGTGATCGACAAATTGCTGGTCTATCCCGATCGGATGCAGAAGAATCTCGATCGGATGGGCGGGCTCGTCCATTCGCAGCGCGTGCTGCTGGCGCTCACGCAGGCGGGGGTGAGCCGCGAGGATTCCTATCGTCTTGTGCAGCGCAACGCGATGAAGGTGTGGGAATCCGATGGCACGCTGTCGCTGGCCGAGTTGCTCAAGGGCGATGCGGAGGTCACTGCCGCCCTGTCGCCGGCGGAAATCGACGCCCGTTTCGATCTCGGCTATCACCTGAAGCACGTCGATACGATCTTCGAGCGGGTATTCGGCGCGGCATGATTGCATAAAGTGCAGCCAGGGCTGCATTGTCTTATGTTGCAATGCAGCATAATGATCCCCACATGAGCTATGCCGGACTTCCCGGCATGGAGACCATGAAATGCGCATGTTCGAATCCGCGGCCAGCTTCGCGCTGGTGATCGCGGCCCAGGCGCTGGTGGTCGGCGTGGTTTCGGCCGCGTTCTGACGCACCCGCCACCGCCCCTTCACCCAAGGGGCGGACTGGCCGGGGCAGTCATTTTGCGAATATCCGCAACAAGCCCTCGTAGCGTGCCAGTGCCGGTGCGCCGGGAACGGCGAAGCCGGCGCGCAGCAGGAAAGCGTGGCGCACGATCTCCGCCTGCTGCTCGATGCCATAGGATGTAAGCGGCCAGCCCGGCACGAAGCTGTAATGATAACGGCAGAACGGATGCCGTGCGAGCGGCAGGTACACGCCGCGCTGATGCTGCCAGACATGGCACATCTCGTGGATGAACAACGCTTGCAGATCGAGCGGCGCGGTAGCGAAATCATCGCGATAACTTGCGCCGCCCGGATGAAAATGGATCGTGCCGCGCGGCGCCATCACCACATTGCGCGGCTGGAAAAACGCCCAGCGCCGCCGCGCGATGCCGACCGCGCCATAATCAATCGCATCGCCGAAGATCGAGCGGGCGAGCGCCACCTCGCCCGGCGTCAGGCCGCGTCCGCGCACCGGGCCGCGCCGATCCGCCCGCGCCTCAGCCCTTTGGCGCCGGATCGCCCGCCGCGATCACGTTCGCCTGCTGCTGGATGCGCAGGCCATCGGAGAAGGTGAAGGTGAAGGTGATCTGCCCGCCCGGCTTCACGCTCGGGTTCACGTCGAACAGCATCGCGTGCTGCCCGCCGGGCGCGAACCGCACCTTTTGCGACGCCGGCACCCGCACCTGCCGCACCGCATCCATCGCCATCGCCCCGCCGGGGCCTGCGGGCTTCATCTCATGCATCTCGGTGCGCACGGCGACATCGGTGGATACGTCGATCAGCGTCGCATCCGCCGGGCCGCCGTTCAGCGTGAAATAGCCAGCCGCCGGGCGACCGGGCACCGCCGCCAGCCGCACCCATGCGTCGGAAACCGAAAGCTGCTTCTCCTGCGCGCACCCGGCAAGAGCCGCGGCGACGACGGCGAAAGTAGCGGCAATACGCACGGCGCGTTTCTCCCGTAACGGAACAGCAAGTGAGAGCTAGCGCGCAGACCTTCTTGCGGCAAGGCGCACGACACCTATATCGCGCCGGTCAACACCGTTTGCGCGTCGCCGCTTCACGGGACGCGGACGTAATTAAATGTAGGGGCTAGAAGAGCACTCATGGCAAAAGTTATCGGTATCGACCTTGGCACCACCAATTCATGCGTTTCGGTCATGGAGGGCGGGAAGCCCAAGGTGATCGAGAATGCCGAAGGCGCGCGCACCACGCCGTCGATCGTCGCCTTCGCCAAGGATGGCGAGCGCCTGATCGGCCAGCCGGCGAAGCGCCAGGCCGTCACCAACGGCGACAACACGATTTTCGCGGTGAAGCGCCTGATCGGCCGCCGCTTTGACGATCCCGTCACCAAGAAGGATACCGAACTGGTTCCCTATCACATCGTGAAGGGCGCGAACGGGGACGCATGGGTTCAGGCTGGCGGCAAGGATTACAGCCCGTCGCAGATTTCCGCCTTCATCCTGCAAAAGATGAAGGAAACCGCCGAATCGTTCCTCGGCGAAACGGTGACGCAGGCGGTGATTACCGTCCCCGCCTATTTCAACGACGCGCAGCGCCAGGCGACCAAGGATGCCGGCCAGATCGCTGGCCTTGAAGTGCTGCGCATCATCAACGAGCCGACCGCCGCCGCGCTCGCCTACGGGCTGGAGAAGCAGGACGGCAAGACGATCGCGGTCTATGACCTTGGCGGCGGCACGTTCGACATCTCGATCCTCGAGATCGGCGATGGCGTGTTCGAGGTGAAGGCGACCAACGGCGACACCTTCCTGGGCGGCGAGGATTTCGATTCCACCATCGTCCAGTATCTCGCCAGCGAATTCCAGAAGGCGGAGGGCATCGACCTCACCAAGGACAAGCTCGCGCTGCAACGGCTGAAGGAAGCAGCCGAAAAGGCGAAGATCGAGCTGTCGTCGGCGCAGACCACCGAGGTGAACCTGCCCTTCATCACCGCCGATCAGAACGGGCCGAAGCACCTCGTCAAGACGATCACCCGCGCCGATCTGGAGCGGCTGGTCGAGGATCTCATCAAGCGCACGCTTGAGCCGTGCCGCAAGGCGCTGGCCGATGCCGGCATGAAGGCTGACGAGATCGCCGATGTCGTGCTGGTCGGCGGCATGACGCGTATGCCGCGCGTGCGCGAAGTGGTGAAGCAGTTCTTCGGCAAGGAGCCGCACACCGGGGTCAATCCCGATGAGGTCGTCGCGATGGGCGCCGCGATCCAGGCCGGCGTGCTGCAGGGTGACGTGAAGGACGTGCTGCTGCTCGACGTGACCCCGCTGAGCCTCGGCATCGAGACGCTGGGCGGCGTGTTCACCCGCATGATCGACCGCAACACGACGATCCCGACCAAGAAGTCGCAGACCTATTCCACCGCTGACGACAATCAGCAGGCGGTGACGATCCGCGTCTTCCAGGGCGAGCGCGAAATGGCGGCGGACAACAAGCTGCTCGGCCAGTTCGATCTGGTCGGCATCCCCCCTGCCCCGCGCGGCGTGCCGCAGATCGAGGTGACGTTCGACATCGACGCCAACGGCATCGTCAACGTCTCCGCCAAGGACAAGGGCACCGGCAAGGAGCAGCAGATCCGCATTCAGGCCTCCGGCGGCCTGTCGGATAGCGACATCGACCAGATGGTCCGCGACGCGGAGCAGTTCGCCGAAGAAGACAAGAAGCGCAAGGCGGCGGCGGAGGCGAAGAACAACGCCGAAAGCCTGATCCACACCACCGAGCGCCAGCTTGCCGACAATGGCGACAAGGTCGACGAGAGCCTGAAGGGCGAGATTCAGTCCGCGATCGACGCCGCCAAGGCCGCGGTCGAGGGCGGTGACCCGGAGGCGATGAACGAAAAGAGCCAGGCGCTCGCGCAGGTCGCGATGAAGCTCGGTCAGGCGATCTACGAGAAGCAGCAGCAGGCCGAGGCTTCGCCGTCGGGCGCTGGCGAAGCCGCTGGTGCGGCTGCCGGTGGCGAAGACGTGGTCGATGCCGAATTCTCGGAAGTGGACGAGAACAAGGCGTAAGTGACGTGATCCGCGATCGTCGTGCCGGTCTTGGCCGGCATTTCAGGCAGCATCCCGTGTCGCCAGAAGCCCCGGCATCCGCCGGGGCGACGGTCGCCGGAACACTCGGCGGGGGCCGTGAATGACCGAAATCGACTATTATGAGTTGCTGGAGGTCGAGCGCGGCGCCGATTCCGCAACGATAAAATCGGCCTATCGCAAGCTCGCGATGAAGCACCATCCCGACAAGAATGGCGGGTGCAAGGAAAACGAGGCGAAGTTCAAGGCGGTCAACGAAGCCTATGACTGCCTGAAAGACCCGCAGAAGCGCGCGGCCTATGATCGCTTCGGTCATGCCGCGTATCGGAACGGCGGCGGTGGCGGCGGCGGCGCGGGTCCGCAGGATTTCGCGGGCTTTTCCGACATTTTCGAAAGCGTGTTCGGCGAATTCATGGGCGGTGGCCGTGGTGGCCGCGCGCAGCCGCAACGTGGCGCCGATCTGCGTTACGACATGGAGATCACGCTGGAGGAAGCCTATCACGGCAAATCCACCGAGATAACGGTCGATGTCACCGCGGCCTGCGAGAGCTGTCACGGTTCCGGTGCGAAGCCCGGCACGCACGCGCACACCTGTTCCACCTGCGCGGGCCATGGCAAGGTCCGCGCGCAGCAGGGCTTTTTCGTGGTCGAGCGCGCGTGCCCGGTGTGCAGCGGCTCGGGCCAGGTGATCGACGATCCATGCCGCGATTGCCGCGGCGACGGGCGCGTCGAGCGGACGAAAACGCTCAGCGTCAATATCCCCGCCGGCGTCGATGAGGGCACGCGCGTCCGCATGTCCGGCGAGGGTGAGGCTGGTCCACGCGGCGCTGCCGCCGGCGATCTCTACATCTTCCTCCACCTCAAACGCCACCCGATCTTCGAGCGCGAGGGCACCACCCTGTTCGCGCGCGCGCCGATCAGCTTCACCACCGCGACGCTTGGCGGCCTGTTGTCCATCCCCGGCCTCGACGGCCGAACCCATGAGGTGAAAATTCCGGCCGGCATCCAGTCCGGCAAGCAATTGCGCCAGCGCGGCGCGGGAATGCCGGTGCTGCAGGGGCGCGGCCACGGCGATCTCGTGATCCAGATCGACGTGGAGACCCCTACCCGGCTATCCACACGCCAGCGCGAACTGCTAGAGATGTTCCGGGAAACCGAAACCGGAGAGGAATGCCCCGCGACACAGGGTTTCTTTGCCCGGCTCAGGAATGCCTTTGCGGGGGATTGACGAGTAGGAGCTGCACCATGCGAATCCTGTTACCAGCCGCCATCGCGATCGCCGCGCTCGCCGCCCCCGGCGCCGCGCGCGAGCGCAACGAGGTTCCCGTCGCGACACCGGATGGCAAGCCGCAAAGCTGCGTGCCGATCATGAGCCTTCGGGAAAGCCTTGTGCGCAACGACAAGGTGATTGATTTCCACATTTCGGGCGATCGCTATTATCGCGTCACGCTACCGCAATCCTGCTCCGGGCTGGGCTCTGAACGGCGCTTCACTTATTCCACCTCGCTCAGTCAATTGTGCTCCACCGATATCATTACGGTGCTTTACCAAAGCCCGCCGATGCGTGGCGCAAGCTGCGGTCTGGGGCAATTTCAGCCGGTAAAGATCGCAAAGCGATGAAGCCTCTGGCGTTCGGTCAAAGCGCCTGCTAGGCGCCCCAGACCACGCACCCGTAGCTCAGCTGGATAGAGCGCTGCCCTCCGAAGGCAAGGCTAAGTCAAGCGCGCTGTGGGCGATGGTAGAAAAGATCGAGGAAAACCAAGCGATTGGGGAAACTCGAAGGAAGCAGAGAAACTGCTTCCGTGGTCACGGAAGCGCCGCGGAAGCAAACTGAAGGAAGCTGTAGAGTACGAACGACCACAATCGGCAGTGCCTCGGGCTCGCACCGTTTGCGATCGTTTGAAAGTTGGAATCGAGATTGACCCTGGTCGTCCTCGGACACTATCTGAAGATCAATGCACCCATAGCTCAGCTGGATAGAGCGCTACCCTCCGAAGGTAGAGGTCTCAGGTTCGAATCCTGATGGGTGCGCCACCCTCCTTGAATGTTGGCTAGTCTAGCGGGTAAGAGCGTTGGCTCCCCCCACACGGAATCTCCCCTCTTTTACGAGCAGAGCTTGTGTTTGATCGTGGCGCGAAGCCCGATGACCAAGCATCAATTTCGTACGCCACATCAAGATCGGCTCGAGCTGTTAGTCCTCTCAGCCCGGTAACAACAGCGTCCCCTGGCCAGCCACTCGTCTGAAATACATATACAAACTTCGGGCAGACTCGTGAGCTGCCCTCTCATCGCGAAGATCATCACGAAGGCAAGATCGTCGCAGATCGCGCGGTGATCGGCTATGGAGTTCGACTGAAGCCTATGTTTGCGAGAGCTTGGATTGGCCCTCATCGAACCAAAGATCATTGCTCCCGACAGCTCGCATTGGGCGAAGTGGCTCGACGCGGCCTCAGCGAAGGACAGCGATCGGCGTCAGAGGGCGCGTGCGCTGCATGAGCGGTTGATGGGGCTGGGTCGTATCCCACTCTTGTCCTGGCATCATCTTGAGGAACTGCTGGGCGGCGAGGATGACGACGCCGCCCGCGCGCGGGTCGCCTTTCTCCAGGACCTACCCATGCTGGCCTATATTCGGCTACCCAAGGATGAGGTCGGGCTCGGGTCGATTGCGCAGGTGCTGGCGGCCGAAGCGATCGCAGCCACCGAAGGACATGGCGATCTCATTTCAATCCGCGACCGCGCCCGCGAGCTGTTGCTGAAGACGGGATCGGGCACGCAGGCAATCGGCGAAGAGACCTGGATGTGGGAGGTGGTGCGGCCGATGCTGCGGTCCCGCAAGGGCAAGACCGACATGATCGCGGCACTCAGTCCGTTGCGGACGTTCGACGAAAACCGGACGATCGGCGAGTTGGCCAAGTCGGCGATCAATCCGCCCGGCCAGATGCGCGCGCAGCTCAATCGGATTCACGCGAAGGCGCTGCAGGAGGCAACGCAGAGCACTGGCGGCGATGCCGCGCGTGCACGTGTCATGGCCGATGACTTCGTAGCGCAGGTCGTCGCCATGATGCCTCCGCCGGGCACAACGGTACGTGAACTGCTGGTATCGACGCTCGTCGGCCAGGGCCTGGACGAGGACGAGGTCCGGGACGAATATGTCCTCGCCGATCTTAGTCGGCTGGCGCTATTCAGAAGCCAGCTTCGGGTGGTGGCGTCGGATACAGGACGGTCGTTCGAGGCGCTCAAGAAGGTGCCGATGGATGTGCTGCCCAGCCGGATCATCGGCGAGGCGCTCCGGACGCATGGTCAACCGAGGCCGCTCCGCCCCGGGAGCGACCTCAACGATGGCTATCTTGGGGTCCTCGCCGCCTATTGCGCGGTCCTGTATGTCGACAAGCGCACCGCCGAGGACTTCTCGCGCGCGCAGCGCAAGGAACCCCGGCTGAAGGGGTTAGTCGGTGAGATCAGCAAGGCCGCGGACTTCGAGGCGCTGCTAGGGCCTATTCCATGCTGATCGCACTCAGGGGCGACGACCGGGCGCGGATCGAAGCGGCGCAGGCAGCCAAGGGGCCAGCCTATGCCTGCCCAGGCTGCGGCGAGCCGGTGACGCTAGCGAAGGGGCGCATCCGCCGGCCCTATTTCGGGCATCGGCCGGGGGCGGTCTGCAGCTATGCCGCGCTTGAAACCTGGGAGCATCAGCAGGCCAAGGAGGACTTTGCCGCCGCTTATCGCGCGCGCAGCCTATCGTGCGATGTCGAGGTAGAGGTGCTGTCGGTCGACGGCGATCGGCGCGCCGACGTGCTGTTGCATGCGCCGGGCGAGGCCTATCGCGTGGCGCTCGAGGTGCAGCATAGCACGCTCGACTATGCCACCCTGGAGCGACGCACCGGCGCCTACTTGGCCGCAGGTGTTGCGGTCATCTGGGTGCCAATCCTCATCCGGAAGCGTCTCGGCGAAACGAACCGGATCGCAGGGACCGAAATATTCTATGTGAGCCATTATTCGGCGCCTCCCTGGCAGCTCTGGGTCCATGACCTCCAGGGACAGCTATGGTTCTATGACCCGGTGACCCGCGGAGTTTGGCGCGGGATGCTCGACAATTGTATGCTCTACCGGAATCCGACGTCCTGGTTCGCAGACGGCGACGAACATAGCGCCGGCGGACATTGGTATGCGTCGGAGCGTTGGAGCAGCCTCTTCCTCCAGGGGCCATTCAGCCTCTCTCAACTCCGGGCGCGCCGCGTGAAGTGGGCCCCTCGCAAGCGGCGCAGCTATTCCCTTCCCGGCGGGATCGGCGCCGACTTCGTGCTAGCCGACGAGCCTGCGGACTATACTATGCCGGTGCGGATCGCCGCTGCCGAGACCGAAACGGCACGCGGCTTTCACTATTATCGTGTAGAGCATCGAGTCGATAACGCTTGGGTCGGCGTATCTCTTGCAGAAATGCCCCTTCCAGACACCGTCCGGGAAATCGTGCCCAATGTCATGAGCTTGAAGGCTTTGCGAGCCGAAACATGAAAATAGCAGAACGAGCAATCGAAAAACTAGCGAACCAGATGCGCATTTATGCAGAGGAAAACGTAAGGTTCGACGCGCTGAAGAAAGTCGACCTCCAGGAAGCAATCGACAATCTGGACCGCAAATTTGAGGCCAAACTAGAAGCCTTTCACAGCCTCTACGACGTAGATAAAGCGGCCTTTGACTATTTTGAGCATGCTGATACGGCGGTAGTTTTGCTATTGCGAAACGCAATTCACCACAGAGATCATGAGTTGTTTTCGAGTTGGAATGCGACAATGGCCCAGGAAGGAGGTCCATTGAGGTTCTTGGGAGCCGAATTTCTGATAGCGAGCCACCATGTTGCTGGTGACGGACATGTGGGTAATCAACTTTACAAGGCAGAGGACTTCCTTTTACGGATCGACAGCGGGCTAAATTCACCCGCTCTCGAAAGCAAAATGAACGCGAAAAACCGGGTCAAAATTCTGGAGCAGTTGAGTACGGACCTCGGGTTCAACGAGTTGTTTGCCAAGGCAAGCGCCGAACGTTATCCAACCGGGCAAATTTATTTGAACGTCATACCGATATTCATTTCTGCCGTTTGCAGAACATTCAAAAGCCTGAAAGCCAGAGGAGTAAACTTCGCCGGGTTCGATGCAAGAACATATGAGATGCACTTTACAGATGAATTGAAAGTCGACCTCTCGGTGCTTTCCTACAAAATGATTCGAATACGCTAGTCGCCCGCGACGTTCACGGCACGGTATTGCTGTCGCAGAATGCCGACGATGAGATAGGCCCTTCGCACCCAGGAATACGAGTTCGGTGGCCGCTAAGGCGATCGAGGTCGCGCTATCCTGCGTCTGACCCATCCCTGCCGAAGCAGATCGGCCAGGAAGAGGTCCTAGTTCTCTAGCTGCGGCACCCTGATCGCCGCGCCGATCAAGGCGCACACGCATTGCTTTGCCGAGGGTCTCAATCCAAGGCCAACATTTTGACGCGGCCTATTTAGGATTGGCTCCACCAAGATTTCAGTTTGGAAAGCAAGAGGGACGACGCTCCCGCCAATTCATCAAATACCCTCCTGATCCAGCTTGGCGGCTTTGGCACGTAGAGTTCCGCATCGCGACGATCGCGCGCTTGAACAGCTTGGATAATCTCCAGGGCCATTACAGGTGCCCATTGAACGCGGTTCGCGCTGATCCAATAATGGGAGCGGCAGGGAAAGCTCCAGTTCCCAATCGATGGTGTTAGGGACACCTTCGCCGCACGCTCTGTAATCCGCCATTTTGCCGGGTTAAGAGGCGTCACGACTTCGCGCTCACACCCGCAGCAACACAGATGTGATGCGGTCGCGTATCGCCGCGAAATATACAGGACGCCCGGTTCCAGTCGGTCCGGGATGAATTCGACGAATTCCGGCCTGAGGTGCGATGCGCCCGTCATTCGGCACCTTCGTGCACAATCTCCCCGGACCCGATCGAATAGCCGGTATAAAAGTGACCGCGCGCCTCGCGATAGACCCCGAACAGCTGCTTCCACCGCATGACGGCAAGCGAAGCGTTGAACGAGTTCAGCTCGGCGATCTGAATGTTCGTGGCGTATTCGTTGGCCCCGCCGTCATCATCGGCATAGGAGATGTGAGGCGCCGCTTCTTCGCGGGTTTCCGCCGTGCTGGTCGTCAGGCGCACGATGCCGCCGAGCTGCCCGTCATTGAGCAGTACGCCCATGCCGACGTCCACGAACGGGGTGCCGTTAGCCACCAGGCGATGAACGACGGCCCGCTTGACGGGTCCCCGGTCGAGGCAGACGAACACAAAGTCCAACCCGTCGAGCAGCGCGACATTCGCCTCGTCCAGGAAGACATCGTGCGCGACGATGCCCTTATGCATGTTCGAGTATAGAGCCGCGAAATAGGAAACTTTCTGCGGCTTGTTCTCAAGGTCTCCGAGCGACGGTGCTCCCGGCGCACGGAACGCGTTGTGCTGGGAGAAAACATCGCCGTCTATGATCCGGATTTCGGTCACCGCCGTCTTCGCGACAAGGTCCAGAATGTAAGCGCCCGTTCCGCCGAGTCCGGCGATGCCGATGCGCTGACCGGCGATCTTGCCGTTGACCGCCCCGATACCGGCGCGGCTCGTCGCCGTGTCGACATACCTGAAGACGCAAGTATCATCGTCCGCAGGAATGGCCGGATACGTGCGCGCACCCACGCTGTCGTCCAGCTTGTGGGCCTCGCCCGCAATGCGCGCGATGTAGCTCGTCATCTTGTGATGGTAGTCGCGGTAATCCGCCTTCGCCGAAAACGTATGCTCGGCCCGGACGCCGTCGCCAAAATCCTGGGCGACGGAGCTGTTCTGGATGGCGGTGATCTTGCTGCCATCACTGTGACACGGGTGCGCGCCGGTCCAGTAGGCGACATGATCCGTCGGCTTGACGGTCTTGTCACCGGACAGCTCCAGCCGTGAAATCAGAACACCCAAACGAATGGTTGCCGACGAGTCGACATACGGAACGTCCCTGACGAGCAGGTAGCCGCCCCGTATGTCGAGGTCGTAACCCTCGTTCTGAAGCCGGAGAAGGTCCGGACTAAGAGCGATTGGTCGACGTGACATCGAATTCCATCCCTTCCTTGATCTTGACGGACTGGCCCTCGACGAGCGTACCCGCGGGCTTGTTGCCGTGGCCGCGTGTGTACTGGACCGTGTACTGGATGCCGTCGCCGGTCGGCGGGTTCTCGAAGGCCAGGGCGATGACCTCTTCGAAGGTCAGAACCTCCTTCTTCGGCAGCGTCTTCGGACGGCCATTGACGATAATGGTGACGGTCTTCGGCCGTTCTTCGGGGCTGGGAGCATTCATGGGTTAGCCTTTCTGGCGGACAGCCGCCGGTAGGATGCTCGGTTACAATTGCGATCTAGCAATCAATTTGATATTATGATCCTTAGAATGAAATTGCAAGTTCGCAATCAATTTAATTTTCGCAACGGAGAGAGCATGACCGACCGTTTTGACAGCGACGCCTTCTATGCGGCCCTGAACGCCGCGCGCCTCAGCCGTCAAAAAACCTGGAAGGACGTAGCCGAGGAGGCCGGGGTCAACGCATCCACCCTGTCCAGAATCGGTCAGGGCGCGAAGCCGGACGTCAATGGCCTAGCGGCGCTTCTGTCCTGGTCAAACCTCAAGGCAGAATTATTCATCCGGGGCGGCGAGCAGCAGGAAGCCGAGCCGATCGCCAAGATCACGGCCCTGCTCCGTGCGGACCCGAAACTATCGTCGAACAATGCCAAATTGATCGAGGAGATCGTAATCAGCACCTACAATAATCTGCGGGATAAATGAGTTGAGCTGGCGACGCGGATTCAAAACTGAAGCTAATCGCATCGCTCTGCGGGTACGTGCGCAGATGGGCTTGCCGCCGGAAGCGCCCATCGATCCGGTGCTGGTCTGCGAGCGCTATGATATCCAGCTTATCAAGCTCAGCGATCTCGACAGACAGTCGCCGTTCCTCAGAACCAACAACTCATGCTTTTCTGCCGTGACGGTGCCTTGCGGCCTTAACACGGCGATCGTGCACAACGACTCGCATCATCCCTATCGCCAGCGCAGCAACATCTGCCACGAACTAGCGCACTGTTTTCTAGGCCACGAATGCACTCCGCCGCTGACCCCTGAAGGCGAACGCGCCCGTGACGGCAGCGTTGAAGCCGAAGCCAACTATCTCGCGGGTACGCTGCTGCTGACCAATGAGGGGGCATGGCACGTGATGTGCCGACAGCTTGTGGCCGAAGCGCAGCATCTCTATGGCATCAGCGGCGCGATGCTCAATTACCGTCTGCGCGTAAGCGGCGCGCAAACGCGGTACAGCCGTTCCGGTGCGTATCTGCTCGGCGCGCGCTAGGTTCTGATCGGGATTTCAATGACTGGCCGCAGCGGCTCCAACTGGGTCGCGTATTTACGAACCACCTGGTCGTAGAAGTCGGCAATGCCCTTTGCCCGCACCGTAAGCGCCAGCGCGTAGGGCAGCTTCTCCGCGGGCGTGAAGTTTCGGCCCTCCAAGCGGGCGTTATAGTGAATGTCGAAGCAGGGATTTTGCAGGCTCGACCCGCGAAACTTGCGGGTGGCGTGCAGGCAGTTTTCCCACTTCCACGCGTCCCGCCGCAGCTCCTCCTCATCGCCGCCGGAACGGACGCTTGAGAAAAAGCTCTTGGAATCGGCGTGCAGCTGCTCCTCGTTTTTGTATTTCCCGTCGTGAGGCCGGAACGTGACGTCGAGTCCGGCGCGCGTGTAGTTGCCCGGGTGGTGGGGATCGGTAAGGCACTTGTAGGACAACGTAGCGGTGATTTCGGCGTTACCGGCAATCCCGCCCTCCGGCAGCGGGATCGGCGCCCGGATGTATTTCGTCGGTGAAATGTCACCCTGGTAGATGACCCTGATTGTATCGTCGTCGCAGACGACAATGTCTTCGAGCGTCTGCGCGACGCGGCCCCAGCCTATCTCCCGGTGAGAATGGTCTGACGCTTCGGTCGAATGGATCAACAGCGTGCGCACGGCAAGCAGGCCAATGCTACTGCCGAAGTGCGCTCTTATGCCTGCGCCCAGGCGCAATGTGCTGGGTGCTGCGAAGGATGTGCCGCCGGTGGCTTCAAGGGCAAGCTTGCTGCCTTCACCGACCACGAGGAACGGTCTTTGCAGCGATCCGCCGAACTGAACGAGATCGGGCTTCATCAGGCCGGGGCTTCGTCCCGGTCCGACCGAACTGTAAGGCGCTCTGGCCCATGTCTCACCCGGTGAATCGGCGGCACCGACAGCCAGCGCATTCACGCAGTCCGACGGCACCTGCACGCGGTTGAGGCTCAGTTCTTCATCGCCTTCACCGTTGTTGCCGACCGCGACGGCGGCAAGCGTGTCCGCGCGCGCGAAGCGGTCATCAAGAACAGCGGTCCACGCGTGAACGTCATCGTCTTCGATGGTGAGAGACGGTCCAATGCTCAGATTGACGAAGTCATAGTGTTTTTGGTCCAGCGCGCTCGTTATGCGACCAAGCACTTCATACAGCTCATGCAGGTTCTGGCTGGGATCGCCGTCGAGGACCCGGTAGTGATCGACATTTGAGTAGGGCTGCGGGAGCGGCTTTGACGGATCAATCGAGCCGAACAAAAACGCAGATGTCACCCCAGTTCCGTGATTGAGAAATTCGTCGACGGCGAGGCCGGTGCCGACGATTTCATAGGGTGATGCCCAGGCCGACAGGGGATGCGACGGCGGCAAGCCGCCGTCGAAGATGGCGACGTTGATCGAGGGGTCCATAGCGGCGACAGGCGGCAGCTCGACGGCGACAGAAGGAATACCGGAGGTGCGGAATGCCGGTTGCAGGACACGCAGTTGTGGCATCTGCCGGACGGCGCGGACGATGGAGAACAGGGCAATCGATTCGGCGAGCGCGGCCGGGGCCTCCAACTCGACGAAGCATAGACCGCCCGCATAGAAGCGGTGGTTCAGACGGGCGTCGACGCCGAGCCCCCGCAGATAGCTACTGAATTCCGGCAGCATGGCACGCTCGCCATCCATGCCTTCCGTATGAAGGACGACCTCGAAGACGGTGTCCCCGCGCGCGGGGATGATCCCCTTGATCTTGTCCGCAACGCTTTGGGCTTCGATCGCCTCCAGCGTCATCAGATCCTTTGCGACCTGCGTGCCTTCGACGAGGCGGCCCATGGACGACTGCCAGTTTGCAAAGGCCTGCTTCGTCCCCATGACGAAGAGTTCGGTCGTCAGGGCTTCTTCAGGTGGTCGCCCTTTGGAGCGCTGCGCGGGCGTGATGCGCCGCGGCTTGCTACCGACGGGGGTCAGGCCTGTCTGACGGAGCAGCTCCGACGGGAAATAGGACTTGGCGATGAATTCCGGGTTCAGAACAACAGCTGCCACGGCCTGACCTTGCGGACAGGCCTGATCGGGCAAGGCCCTGATCTGACGGACGGTGTCATTGAGCATGGGTGCAAGACGGCCGCGCGCCTGCTGGAACGTATACGGCGTGATCTTCGGCCCTCCGCCCGAACGCACCACGACGTCCTGCGTGAGCCGCTCGCCCTTGCCGAGAAGGAAGTTTTGTTTAGCCATCGCGCTTACCCCCGTTTACTTTGCGCGGACGGTTCTTGGCGGTCCGGGCGCGAATGGTTTCCCGCGCGACGCCGGTGACTTCATGGGCCGCGCGCTGCGAAAGGACCCCCGCGCTGACAAGCTCTGCCGCAAGCGCGATGCGATCGTTCTTCGTGCCGGACTTGCCGTTGACGAGCCCGACCAGATGATCGTCAAGAGGCTCACCCAGTAGTGCCGCTTTCCGGCGCACTGACTTCAGCTCGCGGTCGATATCGCTGAATGACTGTCCTTCGAGCGCGATCGTAAGCACGCTTGCCCAGCTTTCTGTCTGCGCGCTGAGCGGCGCGAGCGCGGACATGAGATAAGCATGGATAGCTTCGCGATCCGGAAGCGGAAACTCCAGCGCCAAATCAAAGCGTCTCCAGATCGCCGGGTCCAGCAGGTCCGGGTGATTGGTGGCGGAAACCAGTAGTCCTGTGGAAGGCCAGTCGTCGACTTGCTGGATAAGCACGGTGACGAGGCGCTTCAGCTCCCCGATTTCTCCGCGGTCGTCGCGACGCTTGGCGATGGCATCAAGCTCATCGAGCAGCAGCACGCAATCCAGCGTCTTGGCATAATCGAGAACATGCCGCAGGTTGGTACCTGTACGGCCCAAATAGCTGCTCATCACGGCAGCCAGATCGAGAATGAGAAGAGGCCTGTTGAGCTCGCGGGCAAGCCAGCGCGCCGCAAGCGTCTTGCCTACACCGGGAGCCCCTGTGAACAGAACGGTACGGCTCGGTTCAAGACCAGCTTTCTGAAGGCTCTCGATCCCTTTGCGTTCAGCCACAAGGGCATCGAGCGCTGCCTGTACCGTACCGGAATAGACCGGCTCGTGGTCCAACACCGGATGCTCTTCAATCCGCAACAGATGGAAGCGGGTATCGACATCGACGGGAAGGACGGCCTCCGTCTGCCGCCGCAGCGGCGAGGCGCGTGTGGGCGACTCGCGCAACAGAGAGGCGAGTGCAGTCGCCATGGTAGGTGCATTGTCCCGATAGCCTTTGGCAAAGCGATGGAGGAGCGCCATCACGTCTTGCGGCCGCCCGGACAGCGCCACGCGCGCCAGATGCACCATATCTTTTTCGAGCTTGTTCTCTGCTGTTGCCACGCGCCGCCTTCTCCAACTTGGGACATGGGCAGCATATTCTACGATGGAAGACTTTCCAATACGACAATTTGTTTTTCTTCCACTAATCGTATAATTTATTGATATCATTATATATTTTTTGGAAGAAAGTGCCAAATGGGCCTTTGGCCTTTCTAGTCGATGGGCTCCGCCTCGTGGCAGGCAAAGGAGGCGGGGCAATATCCCCGACCTTCCGAGTAGCTGAGAGTGAACCTTTTCGTAGGCCCCCGCGCCTGACGATGGTCCATCCGTAGACCATATAAATGACATATGAGCTGTTTATGAACCAATTCGCAATGCGTGGGTTGCTACAGTCGACGGCCCGCCTATAATGATCCATTAATGGGCCGTGAAATCAATTTGCGGGCCATTTATGGACCAGATCAATGGCAAAGCCAGAAACAAGGGCCTATTCCTCCTACAGCCGCGACGCGCTGAAGCTGCTGGCCCAGATGATCCGGCGCGCGCGGATCGAGCGGAAGCTGACCACCCAGGAGCTCGCGGACCGCGCGGGGATCTCCCGCGGTCTCGTTCAGAGAATCGAGCGCGGCGACCCCGGCTCCGCAATCGGCGCGGTATTCGAGACCGCCGCCATTGTCGGGGTGCGCCTGTTCGATGCCGATCAACCGACGATGGCGGCTCATCTGTCCGCGAACAATGCCACGCTCGCCTTGCTGCCCAAATCAGTGCGCCCCTCGGGAAAGGTGAAGGATGACTTCTGAACAGCGCTATGCGGAGGCGTATGTATGGTCTTGGTTGCCGGGACAGACGCAGCCTGTGGTCGCGGGTCGCCTCGCCCGCGAGGGCAGCAACTTCCTGTTTAACTACGGCCGCAGCTATCTCGCCCGCGAAGACGCGATCTCGCTCTACGAGCCAGAGCTTCCCTTGCGTGCGGGCGTCCTGCCGCTCCCGGCGGGACTGTCGATGCCCAATTGCCTGCGTGATGCCGCGCCGGATGCCTGGGGCCGCCGCGTCATCATCAATCGACGGTTGGGAGCAAAGGCCGGCGCAGCCGACACAGCCGATCTCGATGAACTCACCTACCTGCTGGAATCAGGGTCCGACAGGGTTGGTGCGCTCGACTTCCAGATATCGGCCTCGAAATATGTGCCGCGCTCTGCATCCGCCGCGCCGCTGGGGGAATTGCTGAACGCCGCGCGGCTGGTGGAAGAAGGTGTCCCGCTGACGCCGGAACTGGACGCCGCCCTGCTGCACGGCAGCTCGATCGGCGGCGCTCGGCCGAAGGCTCTGATCGATGACGGCGACGAGAAGTACATCGCCAAATTCTCTTCGCAGACCGACGTCTACAGCGTCGTAAAGGCGGAGTTCATCGCGATGCGGTTGGCGGCGCTGGTCGGCCTCGATGCGGCGCCCGTCAGGCTGGCGCATGTGGCGGGCAAGGACGTGTTGCTGATCCGGCGCTTCGATCGCAGGAAAATTGACGCCAGCTGGGAGCGCTTCGCGATGGTCTCAGCTCTCACTCTTCTCGGCCTCGACGAGATGATGGCGCGCTATGCCAGCTATCAGGAGCTAGCGACGATCATCCGGCATCGTTTCACCGATCCCAAGCCAACATTGCGGGAGCTGTTCTCCCGCCTCGTGTTCAACATCCTGTGCGGCAATACCGATGACCATGCACGCAATCATGCTGCGTTCTGGAACGGCAGTGCGCTGTCGCTGACACCGGCCTACGATATCTGTCCGCAAGGCCGCACCGGTCGAGAAGCCAGCCAGGCCATGTTGATCGACGGCGACCGGCGCTTCAGCCAGATCGCGGTATGCCTGGATGCCGCGCCGAGCTTCATTTTGTCTCGCGACGAAGCGACCGCGATCGCTGCGGCGCAGATCTCGACCATCAAGGAGCAATGGCAGGCGGTGTGCGACGAGGCCACATTGAGCGTCGTCGACAGAGAATTGTTCTGGCGACGACAATTCCTAAATCCCTTCGCTTTCGATGGCGCGCCCGAAACTCTGAGCAACCTTGCTCGCTAAGCATTGCTAGAGCGTGACGTCCCCTTCGATCTCCGCGTCAAGGTCGACTTCCATGCGTTGCGTCAGCACCGTCGCCCGATCTAGCAAAGCAGCGGGCATAGCGACGACGGACTGCTCGGAACGTTGGACGAAGTCCTCATCAAGACGTGTGAGAACTTGCTCCTCGAACGAAAGGGGTTCGGCGGGCGTCCTATCTCGGGTCTGCTCAAGCGCGTCGATGTCCTCGTTGGTCAGGCCGATGCGGCGGCTCTGTTCGGCCAGCATGCTGCCAAGGCGCTGGCGGGTTTCAGAGCGAGAGTGTCGATCCTGAGTCATGCCGCCAAATCCTCCTCAGCTATCAGACCATCTTCTGGTGTGCTGCTCATCTTCTTTAAGAACCGAGCTAACGTAGCCTTCCTGGCGCCACGGTCGAGCGCATAGGACGTCTGCTTAAATTCTACGCCATCAAGAAGCCCTTCAATATATCCAGAGATCGTATCGGCCGCCATGATCAACGCCGCGTCCAAGGTATGAATATATTTGCTTGTGACGGTGCCCCGAGAGTGCCCGATCAACGCTGCGATCGTGGTCTCCGTAAAGCCCAGGTCATTAGCCAGGCTCGCAAAACTATGACGAAGGACATGCGGCGTGACATCTGCCAAGGTCGTACTCTGGAAAATCTTCTCCCAATGATTGGGAAAGCTGCCGAACGCGTTGTCCTCCGCACCACCTGGGAAAACATAGGTCCTTGAGATCTCCGAGTTCCGCTCTTCCAGGTACTCCACCACGGACAGACCAATCGGACGGACGGATGCTCCCTCCTTGCTGTCAGCGAGGCGCAAACAGCTTGACTCAATGTCGACATCTTCCCAGCGAAGCGCCACCATCTCAGATCGACGACATCCAGTGAGCGCGAGTTGCCGAATGATATCCACGGTCATCCGGTACTTGTCGTTCTTGCTTGCCGCCTGGAGGATAGAGCCGAGCTCTCGATACTCGGCGTCACCGAGGCGTCGGGTTCGTACGTTATCTTTTGGCCGTCGAACCCCGTGCGCGGGATTTGTTTCTATGATTCCCGCCTCGATAGCATAGGTCAGTATACCGCTGAGAAGTCCAACGGTACGCGAGGCAGCTCCCGCACCGCCTCGCACGATGGATTTGCCCCGCAGCTTTCCTGTCTTGAAGCTGCAATTGGTTTTGCCAGCGATCACATCTTTCAAGACCTTATTGATATCCGCTTTGGTGAGGTCCTTCACCCGTCGCGTCCCGACCAGCGGGATGATGTGACGGTGGATTCGACCGATGTCGCTGAGGACGGTTGTCGGCTTCTTCGGTCGTCCGCCTTTTCCCATGATCAAGCCGGCGTTCAGGTCCTCGAGATAGAGTTCGCACAGCTCCTTAATCGTGATTGCTTTGTGATTAAGCTGCCGCTGGTCCGACGGATCTTCACCGCCCGCTATCTTGCCGAAGAGGACCCTCGCCTCCTGTCGTGCAAGCTCCGGCGTCCAGAATCCGTGTAGCCCGATCGTGAATCGGCGGGAGCGGCCGGCGAACCTGTAATGAATGACGTAGCTACGCTTGCCTGAGGTATAGACCCGAAGCCCCAGACCAGGCAGTTCGTCGTCCCAGATGAAGTAATCTTTCTCCCGCGCTTTGGCGGAATCCGCAGTACGTTTTGTAAGTTTTGGCATGTGTTGTGACCGGCCTTTTCCTTGGCGAACGCGCCAAGGAAGCGCCGGGAACGAGGAGCGACAAAGCGCACCTCACTGGTCTGATCTGCTTGGCGAGATTCGTGTTTAGTTTCAGCGTATTGCACGGGGCAGCGCGGTTGCGCTAACCTATGGCGCTGACCATATCCCTCCGAAGGTGGAGGCCACACGTTCGAATCGTGTCGGGCGCGCCAACATCCTGATCGCAGCGATAGCGGCCAGCGGCGGCCAGATGCGGAATTTGCGTAGCGTTCGTTGCAGAATTCGCTACGTCGCCCCTCCGTCCAACGTCGGTTTGTGGGCAGAGTCCCGACGTTTCGACGAAGCAACTCGCCGCCGCCATAACCCGGTGTTTAAGAGCGGATTTTTTTGACTTCCTGAACACGAAACTCTGGCCGCTATTAGAATGCCGACCTTCGGGAGATCGAACGAAAAATCGGACTTTCGTTCACGTTGGCTCCGCCGCGAAACCGGTCGTTCATTCAGGAAGAGGCTCCGATCGGAATGGGCTAAGGCGGCGCGGTGCTCATCCGCGAAACATATTGATAGCTGGATCGTGCGCCGGCCCGCCGGGGGGCATAGACGGGCCGGCGCCTGCGGCTGGCTCAGCGACGGGGGAGCTTTGCCAGGGCAGCCTTGTAAGCGGCGTAATGCGTGCCCTCGTCGACCGCGATCTGGCGGAACATCTGCGCCACCTTGGTGTCGCCGGCCGCCTCCGCCTCCTTGGCGAAATTCACGTACATCGTGACATTCTCGTAGTGCTCGCCCTTCATGGCGTCCTCGAGGTTCACGCTATTGGTGCTGCCGAGCCGCAACGCCTGCGCTTCGCGATCGAAATGCTCGTTGGCCTCGACGTTGGCCGACGCGCGGAAGAGCTTGGCGAGTTCGGGCTTGCCCGCCGCCTGCGCCTGCTCGGCATACCGCAGATACTTCAGGTTGGCATAGGCCTCCCCGTGCATTGCGGCTTCGAGGTTCGCTCGCGTGCTGGCGGCCAGCGGACGGGTCGGCGCCGACGGCGCGGCGGTCACGCTGACGGCGAAAATGGTCGCGGCACTAGCGGCGGCGACGATCAAGGACTTTATCATGGTCAGTTCTCCATTGCCGCCGGAAATGCGGCTGCCCCGCTATCGACCCGGGTCCTGACGGCGACCTGACAGGCTGACAGAAACGCATTTTCAAGACGTCGGAAAAACTCGCTGCGCCGTCAGGTTTCGGTCAGGCGCTCCTGCGATCTCCGGGCCATCGAGGCTATCCCGCCTCTGACAGGAGTTCGTTCGATGATCCGATTTGCCCCCCTGAAGGTTGCAGCCTTTCTCGCCGCCGTTGCAGCCGCGCCGATGGCGATGGCGTCACCCGTCTGCACGAAGGCACCCCAGGCCAAATGGATGACACCGGCACAGATGAAAGGCCGCGTCGCCAAGATGGGCTATCGCGACGTCAAGGTCTTCCAGGTGTCCGGCAGCTGTTACGAGATCTACGCCCACACCAAGGACGGCAAGCGCGCCGAGGTCTATTTTAACCCGGTGAACGGTGCGGTCGTTCAGAACAACGTCGATTGACGATGGACCACGTCGCTCCAGCGGCTCCTTCCCAAGACCCTGCTCGCAGCCGCGGCAGGGTCAAGGTCTGGGACCCGATCGTCCGCCTCTTCCACTGGACCGTGGCCGGAGGCGTCATCGCCAACCTGACGTTCCTGAAGCACGAGGAAACGCCGCATATCTATGTCGGCTACGCAGTCGTCACGGCGCTGGCGATCCGGCTGATCTGGGGCGTCATCGGCCGGCGTCACGCCCGGTTCGCCAGCTTCGTGCCCAGCCCGTTCGAGTTGCTGCGCTATTTCCGCGCGATGGCCGCCCGGCGCGAGCCGCGCTACATCGGGCACAACCCGGCCGGAGGTGCGATGATCGTCGTCCTTCTTGTCCTGCTGGCGACGGTGGGTACCAGCGGATGGATGATGGGGCTCGACCGGTTCTGGGGTGTAGGCTGGGTGGAGACGTTGCACGAAACCGCTGCCAATGTTCTGATCGGCGCGGTGGCGTTGCATGTCATCGGCGCGATCGTTGAAAGCGTGCGGCACCGCGAAAACCTGCCGCTGGCGATGGTCACCGGCTACAAACGCGCACCAACGGGGACCGACATCGACCATGCGCCTGCTCCTGATTGAGGACAACGCCCGGCTCGGCAGCCTCGTTCGCGAGGGTCTGATCCCCCAGGGTTTTGCGGTCGATTGGGTCGAGACCGTCGAGGACGCCGATCTGGCGATGAAGGTGGCGACATATGATCTGCTGCTGGTCGACCTCGGTCTGCCCGACGGAGACGGCCTGGACATCGTCCGCCGCTCCCGCCGAGACAAGAATGCGACGCCGATCCTTGTCCTGACCGCGCGGAGCGGCCTCGACGATCGCGTCACCGGACTGGACGCGGGCGCCGACGACTATCTGGTGAAACCGTTCCAGATCCCGGAACTCGCGGCGCGGTGCCGTGCCCTGCTGCGACGGCCCGGGGCGTCGCTCGGCACCCAGCTCGCCGCGGGCAACGTCGTGCTCGATTGTGCCTCGCGGTCGGCCGAGGTGGGCGGCGCAGCGATCGACGCGACGCCGCGGGAGATCAACCTGCTCGAGGTTCTGCTCCGCCGCGCCGGACACGTCGTCGCCAAGCCGGCGCTTGAGAACACGCTTTATGCGATGGATGCCGAGGTGACGCCCAACGCGTTGGAAGCAGCGGTATCGCGGCTGCGCAAGCGCCTGACGGCCGCCGGGGCGGACGTGCAGGTCCGCACCGTGCACGGCGTCGGCTATGCACTGTTCGCGCCGAGCGTATCCCGTGAGTAGGACGGGCACCGTCCGGCCGGGGCGACGGCCCCCTACGCTGTTCCGACAGATCGCGGCGCGTCTGGCGGCGTTCACGCTGCTGTTCGCAGCGCTCGACGTCGGGATCGTCGTGTTCACCTACAGTCGCCAGCCCGAATCGCTCGCGCAGGAACTGCTGACGCTTGAAGCGGCAAAGGCTCAGGCAGGCGGCGTGCTGTCACCCGACCTGCTGGCCGGACCGCCGGGGGCCGAATCCTGGTCCGCGCGCTATGTCGAACCGGGATCGCCCGAACTCCGGCGGGTAGGGGAAACCGGGATCGACGGCGCTTCGACCCTGGTCGACTGGACGCGGCGCGAACAGGTTCCTGGCGGCTATCGGATATCGGGCGTTCGCGCGATCGATCGCGGCAACGAGCGGCGATGGCTGGCGATGCAGTTCGAGGGCGACGGCATCCGCCCCTATGTGCCGGTGATCGTGAACGAAATCATCCAGCACGTAATGCTGCCGCTGATCCCGCTGTCGCTGTTGCTGTTGCTGTTCAACGCCTTCGCCGTCCGCCGCGTGCTCCAACCGCTTCGCCATGCCGAGCGCGAAGTGGACGCGCTGAAACCCGACAACACCCTGCTTCGCCTTTCCGAGCCGAGTGAGCCGCGAGAGGTCAATACGCTCGTCAGTGCCGTCAATCGGGCGCTCGGCCGGCTCGATGCAGCGATGGCGACCCTGCGGGAGTTCACCGCCAACGCCGCGCATGAGCTGCGCACGCCGTTGTCGATCATGCAACTATCGCTCGACCGGCTCCCCGCAGGCAGGCAGCGGGACGAACTGCGAGCCGATGCGCGACACCTGACCCGCCTTGTCGAACAGATGCTCGATCTCGCCCAGGCCGACGCGCTGGCCGTGGATGGCCACGTGGCCGTCGATCTCGCCGACATCGGCCGAGACGTCGTGGCCGCGATGGCGCCCAAGGTGTTCGCCGCGCAGCGTGATCTCCGCTTCGAGAGCTTCGGGGACACCGCGGCGATGGGGCACCCCGAAGCGATCTTTCGCATCTATCGCAACCTGATCGACAACGCGCTGTCACACGCGCCCGGCGTCACGCCCATCGACGTGACCGCGGGACCCGGCCCACAGCTGGCAGTCCGTGATTACGGGCCGGGGATCGCGGAGGTCGACCTTCCTCACGTCTTCGACCGCTTCTGGCGCAAGGATCGCCGCAGCTCTGACGGAGCGGGACTTGGGCTCGGCATCGTTCAGCGGCTGGCTGAGGCGCATGGCGGAACGGTCACCGTCGAAAACGCGGCGGGTGGTGGTGCTCTGTTTCGCGTCCAGCTCAATCTCGCGCCCTGATTCTGAGACGCACCGATCTGCCTGCGCCGACCCGTCAGGCATTCGTCAGGACTGAGGTGCAGTGACGTCTCGGGAAGGAGACGATCATGGACAACACCGCAGCAGCGACGCCTACGACCTCGAGAACGATACGAGTTTGGGACCTTCCAATCCGCATCTTCCACTGGTTGCTTGTAGCGACAGTCCTCGTCGCCTTTTTGTCGGCCGAGGAAGAAAGTGCGCTCGCATCATGGCACGTCACGGCGGGCTGGGTCGCCGCCATCCTCATCGTGTTCCGGGTCGTCTGGGGTTTTGTGGGCGGTGAGCACGCGCGCTTCGCTCAATTTCTCAAACCTTGGCAAATCGGACATCATCTGACGTCGCTGACCTCATCTGTTCGACATCGATCGGTCGGCCACAACCCGCTGGGTGGGATCGCAGTCATTGCTCTGCTCACGGTCGTAGCATCAGTCATATATTCCGGGGTACGGACAAACGGCGACGCTGGCGAAGGGCTGCATGAAGCGTTTGCCAACGCCTTGCTCGCGTTGGTCGCGGTGCACGTGTTCGCCGTGATTGCGATGTCGATGCTGACGCGGGAGAACCTCATCACTGCGTTCATCACTGGCCGGAAGCGCGCCGACCTGCACCCCGACGTTGCCGACGCGCATCCGCCGATGCCATTGGCTGTGCCTGTGGCAGGTATTGCGGTCGGCCTCGCTGCCTATTCCATCATGGCGGCGGATCCTGCGGCATATACACCGGGCGTTCGCGCCGAAGCTGGCGAGGGCTTCGATCGTGGCGATCGTGATTAACCCAAAAGCCGATCGAAGAGGAAACGCACGTTGACTCGTCTAGCATTTCACAGAGAACGCCACCTTGTCTCCAGAATCGGCTGGCTGAGGGCCGCCGTGCTCGGCGCCAATGACGGTATCGTTTCCACGGCGAGCCTCATCATCGGCGTCGCCGCGGCGGCTGCCAAGCCCTCGGACATTTTGATTGCCGGCACGGCCGGGCTGGTCGCCGGCGCTATGTCGATGGCGGCGGGTGAATACGTCTCCGTCAGTTCGCAGTCCGACACCGAAAAGGCCGAACTTGCCCGGGAGCGGGCGGAGCTGGTGGGCGATGTGGATGCCGAGATCGATGAGCTCGCGGCGATCTATGTCGCACGAGGCGTGGATCGCACTACGGCCGACGCGGTCGCGCGTCAGCTGATGTCCAAGGATGCCTTGGCGGCCCATGCGCATGACGAACTCGGGATTTCGGACATGACGGTTGCCCGCCCAATCCAGGCGGCACTTACATCAGCGGCGACCTTTTCCGCTGGTGCAGTGCTCCCGCTCGCGTTGGTGGTGTTCGCGCCCGCCGGCCTGTTGATCGTGATCGAGGCAATCGCTTCACTGCTGTTCCTCGCCCTCTTAGGAGCGGTCGGCGCCCGGACCGGCGGCGCTCCGGTTTGGGTCGCGACGATCCGTGTCACTTTCTGGGGCGCGCTGGCGATGGCACTGACCGCGGGTATCGGCCGCTTGGTTGGTACTGCTGTGTGATTTGTAGGCGCTCGGGCCGTTACACGATCAATGACCGGTTTCAGGAAATTTTAGTCATCGCCCTGAATGGCTTAAATTGCATCGCTATGCTGATTGTCCGCTGCGAACAGCGTGGCCGGCAGCCTCGGAGGGGCCGGACACCTCTTGGATGAGATGGGAGCGGCTGAGGTCTGGTCGGAAGCCAACGACCGAAATGCGATTGAGTAACCCGACCTGTCCGGCTGAGAATGGACTGTCCAACGCCCAGCGAACGATCCGCGGCGGAATAGCGCTGCGGGCGGCGGCAACCGGCGTCCGACGGCGACTTTATCGTAGGGCAAACGGCGAGATGTATTCGTTATGTTTATCTGGCGCGGGGCGCCATTCTCCTTGTGAGATTGGCTCTTTCCCCCACACATTGTCCTTGTTATTTCTGTAGCCCGCCGTCCGGCCATATCAGCCGGCACGCCTGCAGCGCCGTGCGCGCGGCAGCAATTCGGGCCAGCGCCTTTACACTCGCCCTTGAAAGTGAAGGCGCGTTCTAACTTTGAGTCAATCGAACGCCACGCCGATGCGCGTAGCGCTCCGCCAGACTATTCGACACTGCGAGCAAGCGCCGCCAGGTTCTATTTTCAGCTCGAAGGCATCCGGAATGTTCAGGGCAGCAGGAACTTCGAGGCAGGCGCCTGTGTCCGACAAGTTTCGGACAACGCAACTTATCACGGACGATCGCTGATTGAGAATGATCTTCCCCGTCAACAGCGTGCGGCGACGGCGATTGGTGCGACGCTCCGTCATAACTAACACCAAACGACGCCGCAGGCGGTTGTCGCTGCCCCGCGTCTCGCCTCGACGGCCACCTTCGCGATTCCCGTGTCGCGTGGCAGGTTATTGGCGAGTATTTTGAAGACGAGAGCCCCCGGCATAGCGCACTCGCAATACTTCAACGTAGAAACACCATCCGCGCGGTTTGGCCGAGCAGGACAAAGGCCAAAGATTCGTCCCAGTAGCTCAAGACTCCCAATCTGAATCGTTGGTGGTTCATGAGGGCCAAGGCACAACTGATAGCCGCGCTCATAAACAGCATCATCGTAAGCGCTTTCCCGAACCCCCAGGGCAGCGGGCTTTGAGCAACGGCAAAGATCAGCACGATCAAAAGTTTGAGAGAAAGGCGACGGAGCACAAAGCGCGAGTCCGACGTCATTTTCGGCTCGGCTGCATAACGACGTCGTATCCGCGAAGAGGCAGTACGAAAGAGACACTGCGATAAACGCAATGTCGGTCGGGCAAAGGCATCCAAGCCCGTGCGGCGAAACCGAAACGCCGCTTTCAGAAAGGTTAAGGACAACGAATAAAGCAATCGCCGAAGACGAGGGCTTCGCGCGACGATGCGCTCGACAAGAACCATATCGATACCCACACTAGACCTCGGATCGAAATAAATCAGAGCGATCACATCGCTATTGAAGTCGACGCGCCCGTGTCCGGTGAGTCTAAGCGGCTTGATATTGCGCAGGTAGTTATCGCCGAAGACTTTACGATATACGATGGTATATCTCGGATATTATTTTGTATATCGGACCAACCCCCCAAGACACTGTCACTCAAGGAATGACGGTGATATCCAGCCAATGTCATCTAGCGGCTCCAACCCGCTGCCGACGCATGAGGATCAACGAGCAATGCCAAGCGACAGTAGTCGAGCAAGCGTGCCGCTCAGGTCGTTCTCGCGAGTCTGAATCATCAGTCTCGCCTGTGACGGCCGAGCGGCTCGTCACGGAGGTGAGACATGACTCTCCAATTTTTTACTCTGCCGGCTTCGCTCCGCGTTTCGCGGATCGCCTCGCCGAAACACAATCCCGCATTCGCCGACCCGCGATGCGAGCGTGACCGTCCCTTCACGAAGTCTCCCCGCACGAACCGGATTCGACTGGTCGCGGCGTGGCGTGTCAATGGCGAGACCGGTCGACTCGAATGCATCTGGATGCTTGACGCCGAACCAGACACGGGCGGCGGGTTGCGCCGATTGATCGAGCGCGCCGGACTCCTGCTTACTGTTTACCAGCATGGTCGCTTTGCGGCGTGAGGCGTGTGATGCATTCCCTCACGCTGCATAAGGCCAGCACGGCGATGGTTCTGGTGTCCGCCGGCCTGGACGGGCTTCACCCCCGCCGGGGGGGCAATCCGTACTCGCGCAGAATCGCCCGGCCGCGCGAAGGTGCGGACCCTCCCTGGTGAAGAGCGGCTGCGCTGCTCAAGCGCGGTCCGAATGCCGAGCGTCGTGAAGACCCATCGGTGTCATTACCCCCTCAGCCGACCAAGACCCCAAGCGCCGAAGACCGTGCCGAGAAGCGCATGGTCTTGGCGCTTGCGGCAGGAGATTCATCCAATGAATGCCCCCATCCTCAAGGCGGCTCTCAAGCCGCGCGGAAAAGACGAACGCAAGCTGTCGATGAAGGCGGTCCGTGAAGCCCAGAATGGGTTGGACGACACCTTCGAAAACGTCAAAGGCGCCCGCAACGGCCTGATTGCCCGAGATGCGATCGAACGGCTGGCAAAAGACGGCCCCAATGAGGTTGCGCAAGAGCGACGCCCGCCAGCGGTTGTTCAATTTTTTGGCGCTTTCAAGAATCCGTTCATTGCAGTGTTGCTGATCCTGGCTGGGATCAGCGCCGTAACGGACATCTGGCTTCCGCTTCAACATGGCGAGGATGCGGATCCGACAAAAGTCACCATCATCATCGTGATGGTGCTTGCCAGCGCCTTGATGCGCTTCATTCAGGAGTACCGATCGAGCGCTGCGGCCGAAGCTCTGAAGGCGATGGTCCGCACGACGGCGACGGTTCTTCGTCGAGGATCGGCAACGTCAAATCCCGAAGCATTCGAAATCCCGATGCGAGAGATCGTCGCCGGCGACATCGTGCGTCTTTCAGCAGGGGATATGATCCCGGCAGACGTGAGGCTGATCGAATCCCGCGATCTGTTTGTGAGCCAGGCAGTGCTCACCGGCGAGGCCATCCCCGTTGAGAAGTATGACACGCTCGGATCTGTCGCCGAGAAGTCCGCGGCGAGCGTAGCGTCCAGCGAAATGAACGCGCTCGACATGCCCAACGTCTGCTTCATGGGCACCAACGTCGTGAGCGGCACGGCGACCGCGCTTGTCGTTGCCACGGGTGCTCGTACCTATTTCGGATCGTTGGCCAAGGCGATCGTCGGATCGCGCGCTCAAACGGCGTTCGATCGCGGCATCAACAGTGTGAGCTGGCTGCTCATCCGCTTCATGCTCGTCATGGTTCCTGTCGTCTTTGTCATCAACGGCCTGACCAAAGGCGACTGGGTGGAAGCGCTGTTGTTCGGCCTTACCGTCGCCGTCGGACTTACCCCCGAAATGCTGCCGATGATCGTTTCCTCGAACCTCGCGAAGGGCGCCGTTGCGATGGCGCGTCGCAAAGTCGTCGTGAAGCGACTCAACGCCATTCAGAACTTCGGCGCGATGGATGTTCTCTGCACGGACAAGACCGGCACGTTGACTCAGGACAAGATCATTCTGGAGCACCACGTCGACGTTACCGGGCAACCCAACACTGACGTTCTCCGGCTGGGCTGGTTGAACAGCTACCACCAGAGCGGCGTGAAGAACCTGATGGATCAGGCCGTCGTGCGATTCGCCGGGGCGGAGCCAGCCATCACGAACACGGCCGCGTGCTACCGGAAAGTCGATGAACTTCCGTTCGACTTCGTGCGCCGCCGACTCTCAGTGGTCGTCGAGGGCGAGGACGGAGATCAATTGCTCATCTGCAAGGGCGCGGTTGAGGAGATGCTGTCGATCTCTACGCACGTCAGAAGCGGCAAAGATCTGATCCGCCTTGGTGACGTTGAGCGCAAGAATCTGGCTGCGATGGCTCGGGCGTACAACGAGGACGGATTCCGTGTGCTGGTCGTCGCCACCCGAGGGTTTGTGCCGTCCGACACCAAGACGCATTATGCCATCGCGGACGAAGCCGATCTCACGATTCAGGGGTTCCTTACTTTTCTCGACCCGCCAAAGGAGACGGCTGGACCAGCAATCGCTGCGCTCGCGGAGCATGGCGTCAAGGTCAAGGTTCTTACGGGCGACAATGCGGTCGTGAGTGCCAAGATCTGCCGTGAAGTAGGGCTTGAACCGGGCCAAGCCGTACTCGGGCGCGACATAGAAAAATTGGACGACACCGCACTTCGCGTTTTGGTCGAGGAACGGACGATCTTCGCGAAGCTCACTCCGCTCCAGAAGTCGCGTGTATTGCAGGCGCTTCAGGCTAACGGTCATACCGTCGGATTTCTCGGTGACGGCATCAATGACGCCCCGGCGCTGCGCGATGCCGATGTCGGCATTTCCGTCGATAGCGGCGCCGATATTGCGAAGGAGTCGGCCGATATCATCTTGCTCGAGAAGAGCCTGATGGTTCTTGAGGAGGGTGTGCTGAAGGGGCGCGAAACCTTCGGCAACATCATGAAATACCTCAACATGACCGCCAGCTCCAATTTCGGAAACGTGTTTTCGGTGCTGGTGGCGAGCGCATTCATTCCGTTCCTGCCGATGCTGTCGATCCATTTGCTCGTGCAAAACCTGATGTACGACATTTCCCAATTGGCGCTGCCTTGGGATCACATGGACAAGGAGTTTCTCAGCAAACCGCGGAAGTGGGATGCCAAGAACATCGGTCGTTTCATGATCTGGATCGGGCCGACGTCCTCGATCTTCGACATCACGACGTTCGCTCTGATGTGGTTCGTCTTTGCCGCCAATAGCCCGGAGCATCAATCGCTCTTTCAGTCGGGCTGGTTCATCGAGGGCCTGCTTTCTCAAACGCTCGTGGTCCATATGCTGCGTACCCAGAAGATTCCCTTCGTCAACAGCACAGCGGCTTTGCCGGTATTGCTGATGTCGAGCGTCATCTGCGTACTGGGGATCTATTTGCCGTTCTCTCCGCTGGGAGCAGCCATCGGATTGCAGCCCCTGCCTATCGCTTACTTCCCGTGGCTGGCCGGAACGCTGCTCTGCTACTGCCTCGTCGCTCAACTGATGAAGACCGTCTACATCCGCCGGTTCGGACAATGGTTCTGACGGCCAAGCGCATGAGAGGTCCTGATCATGTCCACATCACCGTTGATCCTGAGATTTGCGCCGCCGCAGTCCGGAGACTGCCCGCGACAAGGGCCGCCACCGCCGAGGCGACAAGTGCCGCGTCCGCCCCACAATCGCGAGCCCGGCGATACCAGGTCGTCGCTTCGGAATCGGTTGAACAGACGTGTGTGCTGGGCTTTGGCGGTTTTGGCGATGTTCTTGACGCATGCAGCCGTCCACCTTGCTCGTCGCCGCCTGCTGGACGGTTCCAAGCTCAGATTCCTGCTGCGTTGCGGCGCACGGTTGAACAGAGCGGCGATATCGCGAATGCGGCATTCCCGTTGGTGAGCCACACAAGCGCAAGACGGTCGCTTGCGTGGAAACAAAGCACGAGGCCCGAACCTGAACCGGACTTCGATCAGCAAGGAGCTTCAAATGGACGACCCATCTAGTCGCGGCGCGACCAACAACTCGCGCCGTTTGATTTCACCAGAAAACTAGGAGGGCAGCTCGCGGCTATTGGCGCTGGGCGCTCTCGCAACCCGACGCCAGGAGTGGCCCATGACTTATTTTACGACCCACGGACTTCCCAATTTCACTATCATCACTGGACTGAAGGTTTTCAGGCGTCGTCGGGTTCTTTTTTTTGCCGACTGATGGTGATCGCTTTCTACTTGCTGGCGCTCGGTCTTGTAGCGGTTCTTCAGGTAACCAAAGCGCACGCGCAAGAGCTTCAAACGACTCCCGGCCATCCGGATGCGGCACGGCTCAACACTAGTGGACCGCAACCCATCCTGGCGGTGCCAACGAAGGCACCGGGGGCCTCGCGTGACAATAAGGTGGAATCGGACGGGTCCGACTGGTCGGGCGCCTATTTTGGCGGACACACCGGTTTCGGGGCTGGCAGCCTTGGCCCGGGAACGAACGCGGTCCTGAATCAGTCCGTTGGCCTGCCGCCTACGGTGACTGGGATGATCGGCGGCGTTCAGGGAGGCTACAACTTTCAGGCCAGCGATCGTTGGGTGCTCGGCGCGGAAGCCGATGTCACTTTTGTGAGCCCGCCCGATGAGACGCGACGGATACCGGCTGCCTTCAACACATCCCTGGATGTCGTGGGGACGGTGCGTGGCAGGATCGGCTATGCTTTTGGCCCATTCCTCCCCTATGCAACGGGGGGCCTCGCTTGGGCACGAACGAACGTCGACATCAATGGCGATGACGGCAGCGTTTTGTCAAAACTGGGGCGCTGGCACGCTGGGTGGACGGCAGGCGCAGGTGTCGAAATGGCCCTGGGCGGACCATGGACGGCGCGCGTCCAGTACGACTACCTGGATCTGGCTTCCTCGACCTATCGACTCGATGGTGCCGGACTGCGCGATGTGTCCGTCCATCCCCGAACCCAGAGGTTCACGCTTGGCCTGAACTACCGACTGGGCGATGTGGCCTCGACACTCACAAGACCATCGGCAACTGTCGAAATGTCGCCGGACTGGAATATTCATGGCCAGACCACATTCATCGCCCAGGGCTATCCCGCGATTCGTTCCCCCTACGCTTCCAGCGCCAGCCTGCCCGGTGGTGGGCAAGTTCGTGAGACGTGGACCGCGGACGCATTTCTTGGCGTGCGGCTTTGGGACGGTGGTGCGTTCTATTTCAATCCCGAGCTAGCCCAAGGCTTCGGGCTGAACGGGACGCTCGGAATCGCAGGCTTTCCAAATGGAGAAGCGCAAAAAGGCGGCGCGGAATTTCCGAAATTTCGGCCACAGCGCTACTATCTTCAGCAGACATTCGGTCTTGGTGGCGAGCAGGAGGATGTCGCAGACGGCCCCCTGCAACTGGCGGGGCGACGCGACATCGATCGCGTCACCGTCACGGTTGGCCGTTTCGCGGTTGGCGATTTCTTCGACGCGAATGCCTATGCCAAGGATCCGCGCGCGGATTTCATGAATTGGGCAATCTGGTCGTCGGGGGCCTATGACTTCCCCGCCGACCTTCCCGGCATGACGCGCGGCGCGGTCATCGAGCTGAATCGTAAGGATTGGGCTGTGCGAGCCGGGGCTTTCCAAGTGCCCAGGGAGCCGAACAGTGATGTTTTGGTCTTCAATGGGGGCGGCGGTGGCGCCGTCGAATTCGAGGAACGGCACAGCCTGTTCGGGCAGCCGGGAAAGGTTCGGATCGGGGCTTTCATCAACCGTGGTTACACCGGCGCGTATCGCGACGCTATCAACCTCGCGCAAGCGAGCCCTCAAACAGATATCAACGATGCGATGACGGCCCTGCGCCGTAATCAGAATAAGTACGGCTTTTATGGAAATATCGAACAGGCTTTGACAACTGACCTCGGGCTTTTCGCCCGTGCAAGCTGGAACGACGGCCGCACCGAAATCCTCTCATTCACGGACATCGATCGCAGCATTTCCGGTGGTTTCTCCCTAAAGGGTTCTGCATGGGGACGGCCTGCGGACACGATCGGGGTCGGTGCTGCGGTCAACGGCCTCTCAAGTGCACATCGTAACTTCCTCGCTGCCGGAGGCACGGGGTTGCTGATCGGTGATGGGCGACTGCGCTACGGCCACGAGTCGATTGTCGAGGCGTATTACGCCTTGCGGGTCAACGGCTGGAGCACCGTCACCTTCGACTATCAGTTTGTTGCAAACCCCGCCTACAACGCCGACCGCGGACCAGCCTCGATTCTGTCGCTTCGCGCCCACGCCGAATTCTGACAGCGAATGGAGTGGCAATTTCAGCAATAGCGCGGGCTTGCGCGTCGGGAGGGCGCGACCGACGCAACGAGATGGGAACACATTCAGATGGATTGGCAAAGCCTTGGCCACACCGCACTCACGCTCGGGGGCGCATTCCTTCTTGGCGGCTTGATCGGCTTCGAGCGGCAATGGCGCCAGCGCCTGGCCGGGCTGCGAACCAATACCCTCGTCGCGCTCGGCGCGGCCATCTTCGTCCTCTTTGCCGGGCTGTTTCCCGGCGAGGCGAGCCCGACGCGCGTTGCAGCCCAGATTGTTTCCGGTATCGGCTTTATGGGCGCCGGCATCATCTTCAAGGAAGGGTTGAATGTGCGCGGGCTCAACACGGCGGCGACGCTGTGGTGCTCCGCCGCGATCGGCGCGCTGTGTGGGGCCGGATTTTTCTTTCATGCATTGATTGCGACCACGTTCGTCATCGCCGTCAACGGAGTTCTGCGCCCGCTCGTGCGCCTCGTTGAGCGCCAGTCATTCGCCGCAAGCCAGTTGGACAGTGCATATGCAATCAGCATCATCTGCCATGGAGAGGCTGAGGCGCATGTTCGGGCGCTTCTTCTTCGCGATCTCGCCGGTGCGCTGCACATCCGCGACCTCGAAAGCACGAATATCGAGGACACAAACCGAGTCCAGGTGAGCGCGACAGTGCGAGCCGACACTCGGCAGGATCGCCTTTTGGAACAGATTATCGGTCGTCTCAGTCTGGAGCCGCTGGTAACATCTGCTCGGTGGCGGTTCGAGCCGGGCGAGTGACCAGGAAGCAATAGTTATCTAGGTACACGGCGGAGTAGATTCTTCAGGGAAGAATATTGGAAGTAGGTAAGTTGATCGAGAAGGTGAACAATGCTCAAGGTCGCCAATGATATACGTCCCGGATCGGCGCTGACGTTGATCGCGATGGGCGTTGCGATGGCCGGCATTTTTATCGCCGACACGGTCACGGACTACGCCATCGCAGCGGCCGTATTCTACACAGCGGTCATTCTCGTTGCGACACGCATCTTGTCTGGCACGGCTGTAGTGGCCCTCGCTTGCATTTGTGTCGCGCTGACCCTGATCAGTTTTTTCTTGACCCACTCCGGCGCGTACGAGGTCGGCATCGTCAATACCGGGATTAGTATCGTTGCGATCGGCGTTACAACCTATCTCAGTTTAAGGATGGTGGCTGCGAAGGCCGAGGCGCTGGAGGCGCGCGATCGGCTTTTGCGAATTGCGCGGGTCACGACGCTCGGTCAACTGTCGGCGTCGATCGCGCACGAGGTCAACCAGCCCCTGGCTGCCGTCGTCGCCAGCGGCGGCGCGTGCACCCGATGGCTTGCCCAGGAGCCGCCGAATCTCGACAAGGCCCGCCTCGCGCTTGACCGCATCGTCAGCGATGCCAACCGGGCAAGCCAAGTCATCGCGCGCATTCGCGCCCTCTCGAAGGGCGAGGCGCCGCGCCGACAACCATTCGACCTCAGGGAAGCCGTCATGGAAATCGCGACCTTGTCGCGCAGCGAGATCGAGCGTGGCGGCGTCGCCTTGCAACTGGACCTGCATGACGGCCTACCTCGCGTTTTTGCCGATCGGGTCCAGATCCAGCAGGTCATCAGCAATCTCGTCCTCAATGCGACCGAGGCGATGTCGGACCGCGCATTGCCCGAGCGTCGTCTGCGAATTGCCGCCTCGCAGGATGGACGGGATGCGATCGTTCTCGCGGTGGCCGATTCCGGCACCGGCCTGGCGCCGGGAGCTCGTGAGCACCTGTTTGACGCCTTCTGGACGACGAAAGAGGGAGGCATGGGTCTTGGCCTTACCATCAGTCAGACGATCGTTGAAGCGAATGGCGGACAGATTTCCGCGGCTCCAGTCCCTGGAGGCGGGACCGTATTTGAGGTGCGCCTGCCGCGCCACATGGAGGCAGCCTGATGAAAAACGAACCGACGGCGGATTCGCGGCCGCAGCCCATCGTCTATGTCATCGATGACGATCGGTCCGTTCGCGCCGCGCTCGAAGATTTGCTCGCATCCGTTGGGCTACAGGTGCGCTCGTATAGCTCGGTTGCCGAATTTCTGGAAAGCTCCATCCCGGATGCGCCCGGCTGCCTGCTGCTCGATGTGAGAATGCCCGGACAAAGCGGGATCGATTTTCATCGGCAAATGCCTGAATACGGCATTCATCTGCCGACGATATTCATCACGGGACATGGGGACATCACGATGGGCGTGAACGCCATCAAGAATGGCGCCTTCGAGTTCTTGACCAAGCCGTTTCGCGACCAAGACCTGCTGGATACTATCCAACAAGCGATCGAGAAAGACCGGCGAAGGCGCGAGAGCGAAGCGCGTTCGCTGGATTTGAATGCGCGTTGGGAGACATTGACGCCCGGCGAACGAGACGTCTTCAAGCTCGTTGTAAAGGGCCTTCTCAATAAACAAATCGCGGCCGATTTGAATGTTAGCGAGATCACGGTGAAGGTTCGCCGTAGTCATCTCATGCAGAAGATGCAGGCCAAGACGATTATTGACCTTGTTAGAATGTCGGACAGTTTGGGCGTTTGAATCTCAACTGAGAGGAGAGCCCCTACGCCGCGAACTGGTGCGCGATCTGCGCGAGTGTGCCAACCAACCTTTCAGAACACGGTATATTTCGAAGATACGTTGGTATATCGAATCTATATAAGATCATCGGCCAATGAGCGTCTGCAGCCGTCTATTCTAGGGCGAGAATCGGGAGGTCTTGCCTTAGCTGCGGTCGGGGCGCGATGGTCGTGGTAGATGGTGCTTATAGAGCGATGCTCGCAACGAGCGGACGATGGACCGTCGCGAGGCCAGGAATTATTTCGAATAGATCTCGGTCGCAATTGACCGATGCTTGAACTCCGCCAGATCCGGTATTTTCTTGCGGCGGCCGAATATGGCAGCTTCCGAAAGGCGGCCTCGGCCTTGGGAATACAGGAATCAGCGATCAGCCGTCGCGTTCGCGATCTCGAAGACGAACTCGGCGCTTCCCTATTTCAGAGGCACAACGGCGGCGTCTGCCTGACGTTGGCAGGACAGCAGTTTGTGCGTCGAGCACGCAAAGCACTTCAACAGATCGACTACGGCGCGAAGGATGTGGCCGCCATAGGTCGCTCCGAGCGGGGGCATATCAAGGTCGGAATCTTTTCGTCGCTCGCGTCTGGATTCCTGTCCGATCTGCTGGGAGCCTACGGCAAGGAGCATGCAAGTGTACGGGTCGAATTTTTTGACGGCGATCCTGCGGATCACGTTGCCTCGATCCGGCGACTTCAACTCGATGTGGCTTTTATCACGGGAACCACACATTGGTCGGACTGTGAAACAGAGCAACTTTGGTCCGAGCGAGTATTCGCCGTACTTCCCAGCGATCATCCTCTCTCTGAGAAATCGGAGCTTGGCTGGCGTGATCTTATGGACGAGAGATTCATTGTAAGTGACGGTGCCCCTGGATCGGAAATTCACGACTATTTGGTTCAACGCCTCGCCGATCTTGGGCGTCACCCAGAAATCGATACCCAATACATCGGGAGGGACAATCTCCTGTCGCTTGTGGCGATCGGCCAAGGCGTCACGGTCATGAGCGAGGCCGGGACGGCGGCTCAGTTTCCGGGAACTGCCTATCGGCAGCTTGCCGGCGAGGTTCTGCCGTTCTGCGCGGTGTGGTCGCCGCGGAATGATAACCCGGCCTGGCGCCGCCTCCTCAGTCTTGCGCGTTCAATGTCGCGCTCGGCTGCCGCCACAATCATTCAGACGGTTTCGGCAGTTCTTTTGACTTCCTCGCTTTTGCAAATCCCCGATCCGTGGCTATGAACCGCTCCAGCATCGGAGCGATGAGACGAACGGGATCGGCCGGCGGTTGCCTCGCTTCGCGGCCGAGAATTTCTGCGTAGGCCGTTAGGTCGCGATGCAGGCTTGCCGGTAACTCCACCGTGACCTTCACGGGCTTGTCGTCAACGATCGGTCCCAATTTCAGCTTGGCCATCTCAACCTCCGTAGGGTTCAAGCACGAGATCGCGCGTGACGATGACGCGAACCGGGAATCCCGGTCGGATGGTGAGCGTCGGGGCGATGTTGAGCTGGCGCTGCACGATTTGCTGGCCGGTCTGATTGATGCTGTCGGATGCGCCGCGGCGCAGGGCGCGCACGATGTCGTTCTCCTGACCGGATGATCCGGCCTCGGCGCCGATGCTCAGGATCGTTGAGAGCGCAGCGGCCTTGAACAAATCACCCCAGTGATAGTCGACACCATCCTCGAGGCCGGCATAGCCCTCCGCGTCTGCACCAGGCTGACGCTCAAGCACTATGGAGCGGCCATTGGGGAAGATGAGCCGGTTCCAGACGAGGAGGATGCGGCGCTGACCGAAGCCGACGCCGCTATCATACTGCCCGATGACGCGCGTGCCCTGGGGCACGAGCAGGATCTTGCCGGTCGGGCTATCATAGATGTTCTCCGTCACCTGCGCGGTGATCTGACCTGGCAGATCTGAGCGGATGCCGGTGATGAGGGCGGCTGCGATCACGGCGCCGGCCTGCAGGACATTCTTCGACGCCGGCGCCGCCACGCGATCCGGCGAGACAGTGCGCTTGTCGGGGGCCCGGTTGAGGAAGGCGAGTTGGCGGTCCTGCGCCGAGGGCGTCGCCGGCTGCGGCGCCAGGCCGAGGCTGGCGAGATCGGCCGGCGGCGTGGCGATCGTAGTAGGCTGTGCCGAGGCTGCAGCACTGGCGGGCCGAGTCTCGGTCGAGGCGAACAGCCGCGCGGTCCGCGCCGCCTCCAGCTCTTGCGCCCGGCGCTGTTCCTCCGGGCTTGGCCCCACAGGGCCTGTCGTCGGCGTGCCGATCGTCGGCACGGCGGCGCCATTCTGCGCATTGAGGATAGGTCGGCCGAGGTCGCCGGGCAGCGGCGGCCCGAGCTTCGGGACGCCGGAATAATCCTTCGGCAGTCCAGACAGTCCGTCCGGTGTCGAGCGGTTGTCCGTCGAGTACAGCTCCTGGCCCTGGCCTCCGTGACGGGTCTGGAGCGCGTAGATCAGTGCCCCGCCAACCCCGAGGCTCGCGGCGAGACCCAGACCAGCCAGCACCTTTCGGGACAGGCGGGTCACACGCGGCGGATCGGCGCGCAGCCGCATCGTCGCGGCGGGCTCGCCGGTCAGCGGCCGAGGCTCGTCTTCGGCCGGCTGAGGCTGGGGCGTCGAACCCTGCGACGGTCCCTCTTCCTTTTCGGGATCGCGTTCGTCGCTCACGATGCCGGCCTCCCGTCGGTGCGGGAGATGCGGACGCGCTTCTGATTCTTGCCCGCGCCGAACCGCAATTCGGCGGCGGCAAAGAGGCGATCCACGATCATGTAATTGCCGCGCACGCGATAGTTCACCAGCTCGGAGGTGTCGCCCTCCGGCCCGACCACGAACAGCGGCGGCATCTCGCCTTGGCCGATGCCGCGCGGAAATTCGATGAACACCTGTTTCTCGTCATCGAAGGCGCGCAGCGGCCGCCATGGCGCGCGGTCGCCCGTCACCTCGTATCGGAAATTGACGCGCGCGAGATCGATCCCGCCCGACACCGGCTGCGCGGCCTCGGCTTGCTGGTTCTGGCGGCGCAGCGCGATAAGCTGGCCTTGCGGATATTGCCAGGACACCGACGCCATGTAGGTCGAAGGCGTTGCGCGCAGCTCCATGTGATAGGTCCGCCGGTCGGTGTTGATGACGAGATTCGTCATCAGCTCGGCACGGGTTGGCTTCACGAGGATATGGATTTGCTTGGCCGCGCCCACGCCGCTTTCGGTGTCGCCGATGATCCAGCGCACGGTGTCGCCGGCGGCGACGGGACCGGAGCCAACGAGTTGCTCGCCGGGCTGAAGCGCGATGTCGGTGATCTGCCCCGGCGAGGCATAGACCTGATAGAGCGCGCCATCGACGAAGGGATAGACCTGCATCGAGTTGATGAAGCCGTTGCGGACGGGTTGGACGCGCGCAGCGGCGTTGGCCTGGTTGACGCGTGCGGTGGGATCGGCCGGTTCCGGCTCGGGCTTGCCGTCCTTGCCGAGTGGCTTCAACTGACCGGGCAGCGGGAGCGGCTTGGGCAATTCCACCACCCTGACCGGCGCTGGCGGATCGGACGTTTGGACGGCCGGGGCGGCATTGTCGTAGGAGATCTCCGGCGGCGGCGTGTGGCTGGCACAGCCGGCGACAGCCGATGTGCAAAGCAAGAGAAGCGGCAAGCCAGATTTACGGAAGTCCGGAACGGCGCAGTTGAGGAAAGCCGGCCTCCCGGCTTTGCGGAAGGTCGGTGTCATTGTCCAAGCTCCTTCGACCAGTTGATGGCGTTGATGTAGATTCCGAGAGGATTCTTCCGCAGCGTGTCGGCGTCACGAGGGGGCTGCACGACAACAGTGAGGATGGCGGACCAGCGCTCGGTGGAAGCCAGCGAGCCATCCTGATAGCGGCGCTCGATCCAAGCGATGCGGAAGCTCGATGGCGAAGCGCGGATGACCGACGACACCTCGATCGCGATCTGCTGCTTGCCGACCTTGATGAAGGGGTCGTTGGCGCGGGCATAGTCGTTGAGCGCGAGCGCGCCGCCCTGCGTGGTGAAGTCGTAGGCGCGCAGCCAGTTCTGCCGCACGATGATGGCGTCGGACGGGATCGATCGAACCTGTTCGATGAAGCGTGCGAGGTAGAAGGCGATTTGCGGGTCGTTCGGCTGATAGTCGGCGGTCGCCGGCGCGATCGCCTGCGCCTGGCCGAGCCGGTCGACCTGCACCACCCAGGGCACGATCGAGCCGTTGGCGGACTGCCAGACCAGCGCGGCCGAAAGCCCGCCCGCGAGCGCCAATGAACCGAAGGCCATGTAGCGCCAGTTGCTGGCCTGCACGCGGGCGGAGCCGATCCGATCGTCCCAGACCTGCGCGGCGCGCTGATAGGGCGTCTCGGGCTGCGGGGCTTTGCCGTAATGAGTGGATGGTCGTTTGAACATGGTTAGTCGCTTTCCGAAAGGTTGACGGAGGAGCCGCCGCCATGGCTGTCACCGCTGCGCACGGCGTGGGCGGCCGCGGAGACGCCGTGGGATATTTGCTGCGAGCGTTTCATGCGCTTCGCCCAGGCTGGCGGGCCGTCGCTGGCAGAGGACGCGGCTCCCGGAGATGCGGGTTCCGCGGCGGTTGCCGTCGCAGCACCGGATGCGCTCGTGGCGATCTCCGTCGCGGCCTGACCACCGGCCTGATAGCTCTGCTTCAGGCTGTCGGCGGCACGACCGGCTGCGCGCTTCAACGGTGAGACGGCCGCCTTTGCGCCGGTGGTGGCAACATTGCCGACGCCCGACGCTACGCCCGATGCACCCGACTGTCCGGTTGCACCGAGGCTGTAGGCGGTGGAGGCTCCGCCGGCGAGGGTTGCGCCTCCACGCGCAGCGGCGGCCGCGCCACCAGCAAGAGCAGCGCCACCCGACACGACTACGCCGGTGGCGGCCGCGCCTGCTGCGACAACGCCGCCAGCGGCAAGACCAGTGCCAATGGCCGCGCCTGCGCCGAGTTGCGGGCCACCGGAGATGAGACCATTGGCGATGCCGGGACCGAAGATGCCGAGGCCGAGCAGCGACAGCGCGGCGAGCACGATCGCCATGGCATCGTCGATCGACGGCGTGTTGCCGCCGAAGCCCGAGGTGAACTCGGCGAACAACGTTGAGCCGATGCCGATGATGACCGCGAGCACCAGCACCTTAATGCCGGAGGAGATGACGTTGCCCAGCACGCGCTCGGCCATGAACGCGGATTTACCGAACAGGCCGAAGGGAATGAGGACGAAGCCGGCGAGCGTCGTCAGCTTGAACTCGATCAAGGTGATGAAGAGCTGGATCGCGAGAATGAAGAACGCCAGCAGCACCAGCGCCCAGGCGAAAAACATGCAGGCGATCTGGATGAAATTCTCGAAGAACGACCAGTAGCCCATCAGGTTGGAGATGGAGTCGAGCAGCGGGCGGCCAGCATCGAGACCGGTCTGCGCCACCTTGCCGGGCCGCATGAGATCGCTGACGGCGAAGCCGGTGCCCGAAGCCTTCAGGCCGAGGCCCGCGAAGCTCTCGAAGACGATGCGGGCGAGATTGTTCCAGTTGGAGATCAGGTAGGCGAAGACACCGACGAAGAGCGTCTTCTTCACCAGCTTTGCCATGATGTCGTCGTCGGCGCCCCAGGACCAGAAGAGCGCGGCGAGTGTGACGTCGATGACGATCAAGGTGGTGGCGATGAAACCGACTTCGCCGCCGAGCAGGCCGAATCCACCGTCGATGTAGCGGGTGAAGACCTCGAGGAAATGGTCGATGACGCCGGTGCCGCCCATGTCAGCGAACCTCCGGTTGGGCGGGATCGGCCCGCATCGCAGCTCCGGCCGGCGCACTTGGAAACAACGTGGTCGGGGCGGCTGACGGTGATGAGGATGCCGGGGTGGGTTGCCTGAGGAAGCGGCGCCGGTTCTCCGACCATGCTTTCAGGCAATTCGGATCGCGCGTGCCGGCTTCGCCGATCTCGGAACAACGAAGCAACTCGGCGGCGAGAGGATCTTGCGCCGTAACTGGATGGCTTTGCGTCGCGAGGGCGTCCGGCGAAACGTCCTTGCGCTTCATCTCGATCGCGGTCGCCGTGATGGCGACCGCGACGAAGACGATGGCGCCGACGCGCGCGAGGGTCTTGCCGTCCATCATGGCAGCCTCAGTTGCCGCTGTTCGGGAACATGCGGGCATTGCCGGGCTGGTAGCCCGAGCCCGGCGTCAGGAAGCGCCGGCGCTGCTCGCGACCTTGCTCGGCAGCGGCGGCCTGTTCGGCCGACTGCAAGGCTTGCGCCCGACCATTGGCCGCCACGACCGCAGTGAGATCCGCGAGCTGCTGCGCCTGGAGCGCGAGGAGCTGGTTGCCCGCCTGGGTCGCCTGCAGCGCGCCGGTCGCGCCCTGGCTCTGGCCGACCAGCGCCGACATCTGCGTGCGGTTGGTGTCGATGTTGCCGACGACGCCCGCCTGCACGCGCATGGCGTCCTGCAGGCCGCCGACGGTGTTCTGCCAGCGCGAACGCGCATCGCTGACGAGTTGCTGGTCGGAGGCCGACAGCGAGACGTTCCCGTATTTTTGCTGGAACATCCGGTCGATCTGCTGGACGTCGTAGGCGATATTCTGCGCCTGGCTGAGTAGCTGCTGCGTCCGCTGCACGGACTGCTGTAGCTGTTGCAGCGACGAGTAAGGCAGGCTCGCCAGATTGCGGGCCTGGTTGATCAGCATCTGCGCTTCATTCTGAAGCGAGGTGATCTGGTTGGTGATCTGCTGGAGTGATCGCGCCGCCGTCAGCACGTTCTGGGCGTAGTTCGATGGATCGAATACGATGATGGCGTGCGCGGGGGTCGCCAGCATGGGCGCGAGCGCGACGGGAGCGGTCAGCAGCGCGGCAGCAAAACGCGCTGCGCGGGAATTGCGCAGTTTCATTGGGACGTCTCCTTGTTGGTGAGCGTGGGGATGAGATCTGCGGCCCAGCCGACCTCACGGTGATCGAGCCAGGCGGCGAGGAAGCCGTCGCTGCCGTGTTCTCCGAGGATGCGGGTGATGGCCGCCTGGTCGGTCTTCGACGACGCGGCGCAGAGCGCGAGCGCGACATCGGACAGGCCGAGCTCGAACAGCCGGTTGCCGCGCCGCGACTGGCAGTAGTAGTCGCGCTTCGGCATCGCCCGCGCGACGATCTCGATCTGACGGTCATTGAGGCCGAAGCGCCGATAAACCGCGGTGATCTGCGGCTCGATCGCGCGCTCATTCGGCAATAGGAGCCGGGTCTGACAGCTTTCGATGATGGCGGGCGCGATCGCCGAGCCGTCGATATCGCTGAGCGATTGCGTGGCGAAGATGACGCTGGCGTTCTTCTTGCGCAGCGTCTTCAGCCATTCGCGGAGCTGGCCGGCGAAGCCGTCATCGTCGAGCGCCAGCCAGCCCTCGTCGATGATGAGGAGGGTCGGCGAACCGTCGAGCCGGTCTTCGATGCGATGAAAGAGATACGAGAGGACCGCGGGCGCCGCGCCGGTGCCGATCAGCCCTTCGGTCTCGAACGCTTGAACGAACGCCGATCCGAGATGCTCGCGCTCGGCGTCGAGCAACCGGCCGTAGGGACCGCCGACGCAATAAGGCCTGAGCGCCTGCTTGAGGTCGTTCGACTGGAGCAGCACCACCAGACCGGTGATCGTGCGCTCCTCGACGGGCGCCGATGCCAGCGAGGTTAGCGCTGTCCAGATGTGCTCCTTCACCTCGGGGGTGATCGCCACGCCCTCGCGGGTCAGGATCGACACGATCCAGTCTCCCGCCCAGGCGCGCTCGGGCACGTCGTGAACGCGGGCGAGCGGTTGAAGGCTGACGCTATCGGTCGCGCCGTCGCTGAGATCGCCGCCGAGGTCATGCCAATCGCCGCCCATGCCGAGCGCCGCCGCGCGGATCGAGCCGCCGAAGTCGAAGGCGAAGACTTGGGCGCGGGCATAGCGTCGGAACTGCAGCGCCATCAGCGCCAGCAGGACAGACTTGCCGGCGCCGGTCGGGCCGACGATCAGCGTGTGGCCGACGTCGCCGACGTGAAGCGAAAGCCGGAACGGGGTCGAGCCTTCGGTCTTGCCGAAGAGCAATGGGGGTGCTGCAAAATGCTCGTCCCGTTCCGGCCCCGCCCACACCGCTGACAACGGGATCATGTGGGCGAGATTGAGCGTGGAGATCGGGGGCTGGCGGACGTTCGCATAGACGTGGCCGGGCAATGACCCGAGCCAGGCGTCCACCGCGTTGATGGTCTCGGCCATGGCGGTGAAGTCGCGGCCCTGGATGACCTTCTCGACCAGCCGCAGCTTCTCGTCGGCTATGCGCGGATCATCATCCCACACCGTCACCGTCGCGGTAACGTAGGCCATGCCGGCATAGTCGGCGCCAAGTTCCTGCAGCGCCATGTCGGCGTCGGCGGCCTTGTTCGCGGCGTCGGTGTCCACGAGGACGGACGCCTCGTTGGTCATCACCTCCTTGAGGATCGCGGCGATCGACTTGCGTTTGGCGAACCATTGGCGACGGATCTTGGTCAGCAGTTTGGTCGCGTCGGTCTTGTCGAGCAGGATCGCGCGCGTCGACCAGCGATACGGAAATGCGAGACGGTTCAGCTCGTCGAGCAGGCCGGGCGTCGTCGCCGTTGGAAAGCCCGTGACGGTGAGAATGCGCAGATGCGATGCGCCCAGGCGCGGTTCGAGCCCGCCAGTGAGCGGCTGGTCGGCGAGCAGCGCGTCGAGATAGATCGGCGTTTCGGGGACGCGGACACGATGCCGTTTGGTCGAGACGCAGCCGTGGAGATAGGTGAGCGTCTCCGCATCATTGAGCCAGCGGCATTCCGGCATGAAGGCTTCAACCAGGCGCAGGATGCGATCAGTGCGATCGGCGAAGCCGGTCATCACCTCATTGGGGTCGAGGCCCTTCTTCTCCCGTCCCTCGTAGAGCCAGGATTCGGCGCGCGCGGCGTCTTCGGCCGGCGGCAGATAGGTGAAGGTCAGGAAATAGCTCGACTCGAAATGCGCGCCGGCCTCTTCGAAGTCCGCCTTGCGCTCGGCATCGACCAGCGCCGAGGCGGGATCGGGAAAGCGGCTGTCAGGATAGAGATTCGAGGCATGGCGCTGCGCCTCGACGAAGATCGCCCAGCCGGAGCCGAGGCGACGGAAGGCATTGTTGAGGCGGCCGGCGACCGCGACCAGCTCGGCCGGGACGGCGCTGTCGAGATCGGGGCCGCGAAACCGGGCGGTGCGCTGGAAACTGCCGTCCTTGTTGAGGACAATGCCCGCGCCGACCAATGCCACCCAGGGCAGGAAGTCGGCGAGCCGGCTGTTGCGGTTGCGATATTCGGCGAGGTTCATCATCGGCGCGTTCCCCGTCAGACCGAGAGGTGCGCGGGGACGCGCAGATGGCGGCGCACCACGTCGACGAAGAGCGGGTCGCGCTTTGCAGCCCAAACCGCCGCGACATGGCCGATCGCCCAGATGGCGATGCCGACAAGCCAGAGGCGCAGCCCCAGTCCGACGGCGCCAGCGAGCGTCCCGTTCATGATGGCGATGGCGCGCGGGGCGCCGCCGAGCAAGATCGGCTCGGTCAGCGCTCGGTGTACGGGGACCGTGTAACCCGGGACTTCGCCGCCCTGTTCGACAACGCCCGTCATCAGACCAGCGCCCCGCCGCCGAACGAGAAGAACGACAGGAAGAAGCTCGATGCGGCGAAGGCGATCGAAAGACCGAACACGATCTGGATCAGCCGCCGGAAGCCCCCGGACGTGTCGCCGAAGGCGAGCGTCAGGCCGGTGACGATGATGATGATCACCGCGATGATTTTGGCCACCGGACCTTCAATCGACTGCAGGATCTGTTGCAGCGGTTGCTCCCACGGCATCGATGAGCCGGAGGCGTGGGCAGGCGCGGCCATCACGACCAACAGCGTGGCGGCGGACACGGTCATGGCGAGACGTTGCCGCACTTGATGCAGGCGCATTGGGCGCAAGCGTTGGATCACAGGCTTTCTCCTTCAGGGCTTCGGGTGAGCGAGGTCGGGCCGCCGTCGCCCTCGATGACGGCTGGCTCGATGCGGTAGTCGCCATCGGGACCGAGGCCCTCGACGCGTGCGAGTTCGGAGAGTCGGCGCGCGGAGCCGCGGCCGGAGAGGACGGCAACGATGTCGATCGTCTCGGCGATCAGCGCGCGCGGGACAGTGACCACAGCCTCCTGGATGAGCTGCTCCATCCGGCGCAGCGCGCCGATCGCGGTGCCGGCGTGGATCGTGCCGACGCCGCCTGGGTGGCCTGTGCCCCACGCCTTGAGCAGCTCCAGCGCCTCGGCTCCGCGCACCTCGCCGACCGGAATGCGATCGGGGCGCAGGCGCAGCGACGAGCGAACGAGATCGGAGAGCGAGGCGACGCCGTCTTTCGTGCGCATCGCCACGAGGTTCGGCGCGGCGCATTGCAGCTCGCGCGTATCCTCGATGATGACGACACGGTCGGAGGTCTTCGCGACCTCGGCGAGCAGCGCGTTGGTGAGCGTGGTCTTGCCGGTAGATGTCCCGCCGGCGACGAGGACGTTGGCGCGAGAGGCCACGCCCTGGCGCAGCGTCTCGGCCTGTCCGGCCGACATGATCCCGGCGCGCACGTAGTCGTCGAGCGTGAAGACCGCGACGGCGGGCTTGCGGATCGCGAAGGCCGGCGCTGCGACGACTGGCGGCAGCAGGCCCTCGAACCGCTCTCCCGTTTCCGGCAGCTCGGCCGAGACGCGCGGAGCGCCGGCATGAACTTCGGCGCCGACATGGTGCGCGACCAGGCGAACGATGCGTTCGCCGTCCGCCGCCGACAGACGCTCACCTGTGTCGGAAAGACCTTCGGACAGACGGTCGATCCAGAGCCGCCCATCGGGGTTGAGCATCACTTCAACGATGCTGGCGTCGTCGAGATAGCGGACGATCGCAGGCCCGAGCGCGGTACGCAGCATCCGTGCGCCGCGTGCGAGACCTTCCGCATGTTGATGTAAAGCCGTCACATGACCCCCGATTCCATCGGGGTCGAGACAGTCCTTCCCCGGACGGGGATGATTAAAAGGGCCTGATTTTGGGCCGATTCAACAAAGATTCATCGGCGTAGTAGTGTAGCGCGCAAATACAGGAGAATGGCGGTGCGGGATTTCGGGTAACGCGAGGTAAGCGATCAATGACGGCGAATATCGGCCATGGGAGAACCGACTCAGCGAGGCGATTCATCGCCGCCAGCGCGGACGTGATCTATCGTGCGTTTGTTGACCCCAAGGCATGGCCGCAGTGGCTTCCGCCGGATGGCATGACCGGCCAGATCTACGAGTTCGACGCCCGGCCAGGTGGCACCTACAGGATGGCGCTGACCTATCGCGGGGATCATCCTAGCGCAGGCAAGACCTCCGACGACACTGATGTCGTCGAAGGTCGCTTCGCAGAGCTGATCCCAAATCATCGCGTCGTTCAGATCGTGACGTTTCAGTCCGATGATCCGGCTTTCGCCGGCGAGATGCAAATGACGTGGAGCCTGTCGCCTGTGGCGGGCGGCACTGATGTCTCGATCATCGCCGAGAATGTGCCGATCGGAATAAGCAAAGCGGACCACGATGTCGGGCTTCGTTCGACTCTCGAAAACCTGGCGCGATTTGTCGAAGGATGATCCTGCGCCGATCCGGTTGGATTGACGGCCACGTACTACGGCTCACCGTCGGCGGCGACGTCCTCGGAAATCTCCTGCCGTAGCTTCGGCCCCTTTGCGAGGCGACGGCCGAGCGCGGTGACGAATTGATCGTAGCGCTCGCCGGCCTTTGCACGTGCAGCCTGCGCGGCAGGCTCCGGCAAGGCCGGCGTCGTCGCGACCCAAAACCGCACGAACACCGCCAGCATCTCGACGGAGATGCCGAGATCGCGTTCCATCCGCGTCATGCGGCGATCGAGCTGGTCGAGGCGCTTGGTAATCGCCGCCTCCTGTCGTTCAGCCGCATCCGGGGAGAGGAAGGATTCGATGGCGGCTTCCGCGATCAACGATCGCGAATGATCGCGACGCGCAGCATGTTCGGCGAGCCGGCGCATCACGGCGGGATCGAGATAGACAGACAGGCGCTGCTTTTTCGAAGGTTTCGACATGGTGATCTCAAAGCTCCATGCCGTCACCGGGATCGAGCGACACCTGACGCGCGACACCCTGCATCAGTCGGTTCATCCGGCTGTTGTGGGCGGCGTCATCCTCGGCCTCGTCGGCAAGGCCGATCTCGAACTCGTTCTCGATCGGCGCCTTCTTCTCGACAGGCTTCACGCGGCTCAATTCGGGCTGCTGGCGACGCTCGGATTCGGTTGGATCTTCCTCGCCCGTCTCCGTCTCCCGCTTCGCCTCGGCGATCACAGGCCGAGCCGGGAGCGGGAGCGCGGTCCAATCGTCAGCACGACCCTGTTTCGGCTGCGCGAGCGCAGGCGGCGGCAGGATGCGCTCTTTGAAGCGGGCGTCCTCATAGTAGCGCGCCTTCTTCGCGCGGATCGGTGGCGTGCCCGCGGCCATGACGATCTCGTCGGTCGGCGGGAGCTGCATGATCTCGCCGGGTGTGAGCAACTGGCGGGCCGTCTCCGAGCGCGAGACCATGAGGTGCCCGAGCCAGGGCGAGAGCCGATGTCCGGCATAGTTCCGCATCGCCTTCATCTCGGTCGCGGTGCCGAGCGCATCCGACACGCGCTTGGCAGTGCGTTCGTCGTTGGTGGCGAAGCTGACGCGCACATGGCAGTTGTCGAGGATCGAATTGTTCGCGCCGTAGGCTTTTTCGATCTGGTTGAGGCTCTGGGCGATCAGGAAGCTCTTGAGGCCATAGCCCGCCATGAAGGCCAGCGCGGACTCGAAGAAGTCGAGCCGTCCCAACGCCGGAAACTCGTCCAGCATCAGCAGCAGCCGATGGCGGCCGGCTTTCGCCTGCAGATCCTCCGTCAGGCGGCGGCCGACCTGATTGAGGATCAATCGGATCAGCGGTTTGGTGCGATTGATGTCGGAGGGCGGCACGACCAGGTAGAGCGTGGTCGGATGCTTGCCGCCAACGATATCCGTGATGCGCCAATCGCAGCGCCGCGTCACCTCGGCGACGACGGGATCACGGTAGAGGCCGAGGAACGACATGGCGGTGCTCAGCACGCCCGATCGCTCATTGTCGCTCTTGTTGAGCAGCTCGCGCGCCGCGCTGGCGATGACGGGATGCGGGCCGGCTTCACCGAGATGTGCCGTCTTCATCATCGCCGCGAGGGTGGACTCGATCGGGCGCTTCGGGTCCGACAGAAATGCCGCGACACCAGCGAGCGTCTTGTCCGCTTCGGCGTAGAGGACATGGAGGATGGCGCCGACCAGTAGCGCGTGGCTGGTCTTTTCCCAGTGGTTGCGCTTCTCCAATGAGCCTTCGGGATCGACCAGGATGTCGGCGATGTTCTGAACGTCGCGGACTTCCCATTCGCCGCGGCGCACCTCGAGCAGCGGATTGTAGGCCGACGATTTGGCGTTGGTCGGATCGAACAGCAGGACGCGGCCATGCCTGGCGCGGAAGCCGGCGGTGAGGGTCCAGTTCTCGCCCTTGATGTCGTGGACGATGGCCGAGCCGGGCCAAGTCAACAGCGACGGCACCACCAGTCCGACGCCCTTGCCGCTGCGGGTTGGCGCGAAGCACAGCACATGCTCCGGCCCGTCGTGGCGGAGGTAGTCGCGATCATATCGGCCGAGCACGACGCCATCGGCGCCGAGCAAGCCGGCGGCCTGCACCTCCTGCCGTTCGGCCCATCGCGCCGAGCCATAGGTCTCCACCTTCTTGGCTTCGCGCGCCCGCCAGACCGACATGCCGATTGCGACCGCGATCGAGATGAAGCCGCCCGACGCCGCGATGTAGGCGCCCTCGACAAAGATCGCCGGCGCATAGGCATCGAAGCCGTACCACCACCAGAAAAAGGAGGGTGGCAGATAGAAGGGAAACCCGAGCAGCCGGAACCATGGTTGCCCCAGCTCGGGCTGGAAGGCGAGCCGCCAGGCGACCCACTCGGTCGCGCCCCAGGTCGTGATGAGCACGATGGCGAAGACGGTGAGGATCTGGCCCCAGAGAATTTTCGTAGCGGACATAGCGATGGGTCTTTCTGCGAGGGATCAGAGGCCAAGGCCGCGCTTGCGGCCGAAGCTCCAGTCAATGCCGCCGTCATCGCGGGCGACGCCGGAGACGTGCTTGCCGAGCTGCTTTTCGAGGGAGGGCGTCCACGGCACGAGCTGGAAGCCGAGGCCGTCGTCCAACATGGCGAACCGCCCCGACGCGAGCGTGAAGCGCTGGCGGTAGGACCCGGCGACATATTCGCCGCTGGCCGCGCGATTGAACGGCTGGCCGGTCTCGGCGGCGAGCTTCTCGCCAAGCGCCTCCAACTCGCGGCGACGCAGCGTGTCGATCAGGTTGCGTGTGAAGGTGACGCGCTGGCCATGACGCTCGCCGAAGCCCTGTCCGACCAGATGATCGGCCCGGCGCTCCAAGGCTTGCCGAACCTCGGCGCCGAACCCGCCCTCGGACAGGGCAGCCGGCTCGCGGGCGATATTCTGCCGGTCGAGCCAGGTCGCGCCCGACGCCGTGATCTGGCGGTCGATATCGAGATCGGAGCGCGCGGCGATCGCGACGCGCCGCTGCCCCTGCGCGTCGTCAAACCTGCGCAGCTCGACGATCGAGCCCGGCGCGCTGTCGCCGGCCGCATCGAGGTCGGGGAGCTTGATGTGATGCGTCCGGCCATCGACACCATCGACCACGGCATAGGCCGTGCCCTTCAACTCGTCGTCGAGGCCGCGATCGACCAGCCGGCCGGTGACTGGCGTATCCAGACTCTCTGCCGCCAGTACATAGCTGGCCGAACCGCGCTCGATGCCGCGCTCGGTCAGCGCCCGGTGCATCCGCTTGATTATGTCGCCGCGCTCGCCGAGCTCGCGCAGCGTCGCCTCGGCCCTGCCGTCGATCATCCACTGGCCGGGGCCGACCTGCTCGGCGAGGCCAAGTGTTTCCAGCTTGCGAAGCCGCCCAACCTTCAGAGCATGATACTCGTCAGGCCGGATGCTCGGATCAGGCGCCATGTCGATGACGCCTCCGTCGCGGCCGTCGCGAACAAGCTGCCGATCGAGCTGGGTCCAGCGCTCCGCCTCGACCTGACGCTCCAGATTGCGACGGATGTCGAGATCCGTGCGCGGCCCCAATTCCTGCGTGACCAGATCGGCCGCGCGGGCGCGCATCCCTTCCTTGATGTAGTCGCGCGAGATGACGAGGTCCTGCCCGTCATCAGCGCGGCCGCGCAGGATGATGTGGACGTGCGGATTGTCGGTGTTCCAGTGATCGACCGCGGCCCAATCGAGCTTGGTGCCGAGATCCTTTTCCATCTGGCCCATCAGGTCGCGGGCGAAGGATTTGAGGTCCGCCATGTCGACGGCGTCTTCCGGCGAGACGATGAAGCGGAAATGATGCCGGTCGTCCTGGCATCGCTCGGCGAAGCCGCGGCCATCGGCGTCATCGGTCTCCGGCCCGAACAGCCGGGCCTTCTCCCCGTCACGGGTGACGCCCTCGCGGCGCAGATAGCTCAGATGGGCGGCAAGCGGCGCGGCGCGGGCGTGATGGCGAACGAGCCGGGTCTTGATGACGACGATGCGCGAGCGGCCCGTCAGCAGACGATTGGCGCGCACGCTCGCCGTGCGGCCGCGCCCGAAGGTCGAGCGGTTGCCGGAACTGATCCGGCCAGTGCGAGAGATACGGGCGCCGGCCTTCTGCGCGGCGGCGAGCGCCTGCGCGATGAAGGGTCGGGCGCGTTGCGCGCTGGATGAGCGGATGCGACCAGGCCGGATGCGGAAATCGTCCTCGCCGCTCATGGCTCAGAGCCCGCACATCGCGTCAAGCGCATGAAATCGCGGAGGAACAGGCGTCGCCGCGAGGTGCGCGGAAATCCCGCACCTCGCGAAAGCGGGCCATAACCTATTGAAACAGCACAACCGACCGAAGCCGCACCTCGCGGCTTTTTATCTCGCCATCGTCCGGTCGTGTTGCCTGCCTCCACCCTCTGCGCACCCCATGACACGCCGGAGCCCGCTATCGTGCGATCGGGAACCGGGCCGCTCATGGCGCATTCCTCCCGCCGGAGCGCGGCACAAACAGCCCGCCCGATTGCGGTTCGATGGCGGAAACATCGCGCACGGACGATGTCGTCATCGCGGCACCGGAAGCGCGCTCGGCCGGCACGGGACCAGCCATCGATATGCGCTCAGCTTGCGCGATGAACAGTGGCGCGCGTGTCCAGGCGAGTGGATCGGCCGCGGCTACCACGATCGGCCAAGTCGCATCGCCGCTGGTCACCGACGGTGCGACGATGGCGACATAGGCGCGCGTTTCCGCGGGCAGCGCGCGGCCCTTCAGCGAGTCCTCGTAACGACCAGGACCGGCATTGTAGGCCGCGATCCAGCCGGGCGATCCGTAGCGATCGAACAGCTCGCGGATGTAACCGGCGCCGGCGATGATGTTGTCATGCGGATCGTAAGGATCAGCGCCGAGACGGTGGCGAAGGCGCAAGCCTGCCCAGGTCGGCGGCATGATCTGCATCAGGCCCATTGCGCCCTTCGGCGAAAGGACGCGTGGATCGCCTGCACTTTCGGCACGCATCACCGCCCTGATCCATCCGATCGGAACGCGGAAGCGCTGCGAAGCCTCGGCGATATAATCGCCATAGGGATCGCGTGGCGACGGTTGAGCGGCGCCCAAGTCCTTCGCCATCGTGATCGCCGGCATGATGCTCGCGAGGGTGAGGCCGGAAAGGAGAAGGAGAGCCATGCGCCGGGCAGCGCAGCGCGGCCCGGACGCAATCGAACGGCTCGTCGGTTGACGAGAGCCAAGCATCGGTCAGTCCTTCTCGCCGCGATCGCGCGGACGCGACCAATGCAGCGACCAGGCCGAGCCGGCATCGTCGTCGAGGAAGAGGTTGGCGCGGATCGGGTGCGGGAATGTCGGATCGTCGATCAGCAGCGCTACGTATTCGCCGGCCTTCTCGCCGGAGCGTTTCCATCCGGCGCCGATCTCCGCGCCCGGCTCATTGTTCATGCCGTCGAAGACATGCACGCGATACTGCGGTGCGTTCTCAACCTCGGTCGGTTCGGCTGCGATGATTATGACGTCCTGGTTCAAAACCAGCGTCGTCAGATGCCCGACGAAGCCGGTCTCGTCGCGCGTGAATTCGCCAATCTGGGGCATGTCAGTTTCCTTCGCGGTGGGATTGGGATAGCCATCGGCGAGCACCGCTCCCGCCGAATGGGAAGGCGGTCAGCGTGTCGGCGCACGCCATTCGAAGCGGCCGGTGCCGTCTTCATCAGTCCACAGCGGGACGGCACGGCCGATGATCTGGTCGGTTGAGATCAAGCCGAAGTAGCGGCCGTCGAGGCTGTCGCGGACCTGCCAGTTCATGAGGAAGACTTCGCCAGTCTGGACCCGGCGGCAGCCTTGCCAGACGGGAAGATCGCGGCCTGCGCGATCGCGCTCCAGTGCCGCACCGACCTCCACACCATCGACGGTGATAGTGAGGTTCGAACGGCAAACGGTCTGCCCGGAGACGGCGAGGATGCGCTTCATCAGCGGCACGCCCTTGGGCAGGTAGCCGCGCTCGGCGAGGAAGGTCGCGAGCGGCTCCGGCGCATCGACCGCAACGAGATCGGTAACGTCGAACGGCCCGTCGAAGTCGGTTGAATAGAAGCCGATGGGCGCGCTCGCCGATGCGTTCCAGATCAGCTTGATCGGCATCGGCGTAAGGCCGGGATAGCCAACGCCAAGCGCTGCGAGCGTTGTCGCGAGGAGAAGCGCAGCGCGGCTCACGGCTCGGCCCTCCGGCGAGCCAAGAACGCGCGATGATGGTCGAGCGTGTAGGTGCGCGGCTCATGTCCGGCGGTCAGCCGGTTGTGGACGTGACGCCAATGATCGGGCGAGACCGCTTCGGGATCGATGCCGATGTGCTCGATGGCGTCGATCGCCTGCAGCACGCGCTCGACCCTGGGCCAGCTCTCGACCTTCAGCAGGATGTCGCCGCCAGGACGGACGAACGGCAGCGTCTGGTACGCCTCGCCGCGCGCAACCGAGCGCACGATGTCAATGCGCGAGATGGTCGTGCCGAAGTCATTCGATGCCCAGCGCACGAAGGCGAAGACCGCGCCGGGACGAAAAGACAGGACACGCCGACGGCGATCGAGAATCTGTTCGTGGGCGTGCGCGCCAAAGCGGATCCAGTTCTCGATCTTCTTCTCGACCCAGGTCGGTTCGACATGGGTGAGATTGTCTTGCTGGCGCGCGGTCGGCGTCGGGCCGCCGCGCACACGGGGGGCCGCGGCGCCGGTCATGAGGGGTCTCCTTCGATAGGTGGGAATTCGCGCGCGAGCATCTCGCGCAGCATGTCGGCAACGGTGACGCCGCGCCGGAAGGCGGCGATCTTGATCCGTCCGCGCAGGGCGGGCGTGACGTCGATCGTCATGCGGGCGGTGAAGGCTTCACCGTCCGCCGCGCGCGCCGCGGGAGCATCGGCGGCCTTGATCCAGGCTTCTTGTTTGGTCGGACGTGCCGCAAAGCCGCGCCGTTCGGATCGCTCGCTCATGGCGCGATCCTTTCGAGCTCGGTGACGAGCGCCGCGATCTCGCGCGCGGCGGGTCCGTCGTCGTCGATCTCGAAAGCGAGCCGGCCCGATTGCGCGGCGTCGGCGTAGATGACGCGCTGTCCGATCGCTGTGCGCAGCACTGGCGGATCGTGGTCGGCGAGCGTCTCGGCCGTCTCGCGGGCGATCACGGTGCGCGCGCCGCAGCGATTGAGGACGAAGCGAGCGCGAAGCTCCGGCCGAAAGATGCGCGCTTCCGACAGAAGCGCCAGCATCTCGGCCGAGGCCCAACCGTCGAGCGGTGACGGCTGCACCGGGATCAACACCAGGTCGGCGGCGAGGAGCGCGGAGCGCATCAGCCCGGCGACACGCGGCGGCCCGTCGATGACGACATGATCGACGTCGCGAGCCAGCTCCGGAACCTCGCGATGGAGCGTGTCGCGCGCCAGACCGACGACTCCGAACAGGCGCGGCGCGTGCTCGCGGGCGCGTTGCTGCGACCAGTCGAGCGCAGACCCCTGCGGATCGGCATCGACCAGCGTGACTCGCTTTCCCTTACCGGCCCATTCGCCGGCGAGATGCAGCGCCAGTGTCGTCTTGCCGACGCCGCCCTTCTGGTTGAGGAGAGCCACGATCATCGGCAGCCTCCGGAACGCGGACCAAAGGGGAGCTGCGGAACGACGGAGGCATGATTTCCCGCTGCGTCGCTGATGGTGAGAGCGGTGCTGCTGGAGCGCCGTTTGCCGGTGGCGCTGAGGGCGTTCGCCGTCTGCCGCACGAGGTTTTCCACCTCGCGCGCGCGCTCTTCAAAGTTAGATTCTCTGTTAGATTCTAAGTTAGCGGCGCGATTTTCGGTTCTGCTGTCGTGGGTTAGGTCGTGTTTCGGTTCCCGTTGGCACGAGGGGCCGGTTCCTGATGGCACGCGCTTTCGGGTTCCCGATGGCACGAAGCCTTTCACAGCTTTTCCACAGGGCGGCGTCCGCTCGAAAGCGAGCAACGTCCGGCCGCCGGCCTCGATCTCCAGGAACAGCGTGTAGCCGGGAAGCGGCTGGCGACGGATGATGTCGCGCAGCTCGAAGGCGAAGCGTTTGAACGGCGACAACGCGCCGGACTTCTGGTGGAGGTGGCGAAAGTCGAATCGCCAGCCATTGCGCTGGCGCCCGCCGTGCTTGCGCACCAGGCGATAGAGCCAGCGATCGAGTCCGCCCGTGAGATCGAAATAGGCCCGGTCGATCGTCAGCACGAGCGCGTCGTCGAGAACGGCCTGATAGAACCAGTCCGGGACGATCATCTCGATCCCGTCCGGCTTGCCGTTGCGATCGGTGCGCTCCTTCCACTCGTTGATCCACGAGAAGCGGTGACGCCGGCCTTCGGTGGGCTGCCGGATCGAGGTGCTGACTGTCGTCGATTGCAGGCGATCGAGCGCGGCCTTCAGGCGCTGATAGTCGCGTAAGGACGTGCCGCGGCCGATAAATTTGAGAATCTCATAGGGCGTGGCGACCATCAGGCGCGACGTGCGCAGGCCGGCGTCACGCGCCTCGACGATTTGGCTCGCCGCCCAGATGAGGATGTCGGCGTCCCAAATGGTCGCCATGCCGTGATCGGGTACGGCCTCTACGCGGATCGACACATCGCCGGCGGCGAAGTCGATCGGCGCGACGCGGTGCGATTTGGAGAGTGAGAAAAACGGATAGGCCATGAGATCCTGCGCGTCTCGGGCTGCGAACTCGCCGGGGAGCGCACGGAACAGATCGAGCTGCCCGCGCTCCGAGAGGGATTGGTGTCGCGCCGCCATTCGGGAATCCGGGGGTGGTCAGCGCGCGTATCGTCCGGCATGTGCCGGCGGCGCAGGCGTATGGCGCTTGGCCGGAAGCACGGTGCCGCGCGGATCGGAGGTGGAGGTGACGGCGCCGCGCTCGGCCCAGGCGTCGAGATCGTCGACCGCATAGACGACGCGGCCGCCGAGCTTGCGATAGGCCGGACCCGTTCCGTAAGTCCGATGCTTTTCGAGGGTGCGGGCCGAAAGGCTGAGGAATTCGGCGGCTTCCTTGGTGCGCAGGTAGCGCGGCGGGAGAACGGCGAGATCAGGTCGCATGAGAGGGCCTCCGTGGGTTCGTTGGGACCGCCGGGAAGCGGCGGGTAACGAAGGCCACGTTGGCGAAGCAGGACCGGCGAGATGCAGGGCGAATTCAGGGGGGCCTAAATTCGCCCACCAACGTCGAATGGAGGCCGGCTAGAATTGCCGGCGATGACGAAGCAGCGCGCGATACCCACCCACGATCATCGCTCGGGCATCTCGAAGCAGGGCCTTGGTGGCGTGGCGGGCGGAAGATGCCTGCCAGTCGTCGCGACCAAGAGAGCCGATCCGAAAAACGACCTGCGCGATCTCTTGCTGGGTCGCGCCCGCGCGATGACCGTCGAAAGCTTGCAGCATCCGGCACAGCCGCGCACGTTGCTGCCGTGTCACTCGGGTGTCGGGCGGTATGGCGCGACCATGAAGGGCGGCGAGCAAGCGGGCGACCGATTCGAGCCGGTCGAAGCCTTCCAGGCCGAGCGGGATGAAGGCGCCGAGAGGTTTGGCGGGCCGTGTCGCGGAGGGACGAACAAGCGCTACGCGCTGGCCGTTGCCGAGATCGAAAACCAGATGGGTTTCGCCGCCGGCGTCGACGCCGATGGCGGCGTCGATCGTCGGCTGGGGGTCAGCGCTTGCGGATGGAATATCGGGAGGTGCGGCAAGAACGATGGCGCTGGTGTCTTCCTGGGGAAGCCAGATCACCCGCGCTTCGGGAGGTGCCTGCATCGGGTCTACGGGGAAATCGCAACCCCCACCGCTGCCCGATCCTGTCGGTCAGCGCGCCCAACTCGCTTTCGTTGTCGCTGAGCGCTTGAAAATCTCTATCGTAGGATTCATTGCGACGCAGCCATTCCCACGCGACGTCGGACGCGGTCATGTCGGCGACATGGGCATAGCGTTCCGAAGAGCGCCAGCCGGAAGCATCTGGTGTCATCACGATCCTCCCTAGTCGTTGAACTTGTGGGAGAGTCAGGATTCCCGGCTGGGTTGTTCAGTGGAAGTCAGAGGACCGGCAAAGGGTGGTGCCGAAAAGGCATCGCGGCGATCACTGTGCCGAGTGTACCAGGTCTCGATAGCCGTGCTCGGTCATCCACTGGGCGCGGGCGAGATGCGTGTCATGGATCTGGCGGCACCGGTGCGGTTCACGTGCCGGATCGAGGCCAAAGAGGATCTGGACGGCTTCGCGCCAATCAGCTCTGTCGCGCGAGGAATCGAGCAGGCGCAGATAGAGAACCATATGCTCGCGGTCATAGGCCGTGAGGGTCTGGCTGATCGGGGGCGCGTCGAGAAACGGCGGCATCGCGGATTCCATCAGGCGACTATAATCGCGCGGAAAGCATTCGTTAATACTCGTGCCTGGCATTACTGTGACAACGTGCGATGGATGGTGTGCGCCACGCGATCACGGCGCTGCTAACGCCTCGTCGGCCGGTTGTCCCGCTCATAGAGCAGCAGCACTCCTTCGCCCTTGTCGGTGGAAAGCAGGACGATACCGGCTGTTTCAAGCGCCCTTCGGACCTGATCGCGCGTCGACTCGTACACCTCTAGTCCACTTTCGGACTCAAGGCGCTTGAGCGCGGTTAGCGATGTCCGGGCCTTGTCAGCGAGCGTCTCCTGTGTCCACCCCAGCAACGCGCGTGCGGCCCGCGATTGTCGGGCGGTGATCATGCATGATCACCTCCCACCGACGGCCACACGCTTGCCAGAACTACGACTATAATAGTCGCTCCTGGCCCCCGCTGCGAGGAAATTCGACTTTGAAGGGTCTGCCCAGCCCTAGTTGGCCATCTGAGGTGATTCGCGCCTGAAACAGGGGAAAGGCCCCGGCCTGTTCGGCCGGGGCCTTGCTCGGGCTCAGTCGCCGCGGCGGGTCGGGCGGGACCAGATCAGCGAGTGGGTGTCGCCGTCCTCGTCGTCGAAGAGGTTGGCGTAGATGGGGGCGTTGAAGCTCGGATCGTCGAGCTTGAGGCCCAGATAGTCGCGGCCCTCGTTGGAACGCTTGGACCAGGCGGCGCCGATTTCCGCGCGGCCGACCAGAACCCGGTGGCTTGGGGCGTTCTCACCGGTGGCGCGCTGGTCGGGGACGATGCGCACGCCCTTGGCCTGGACGCTGAGGGTGACGATTTCCCCGGTGAACTCGTTCGAGCCGGTCTTCTTGAAGGTGCCGATGGTCGCCATTGTAAGTCTCCGTTTTCGTTTTCGGGACCGCTCCATTGCGGCCTCGATGGCGATCGACAGGCCGGAGGCGACCGACGCCGCATCGCCTGCGACCGGAGCACAGCGGAGGACGGCGCAGGAACGACTTTGTTGTTTCGCGAGGAATGACGGCCTTGGCCGGCAGGGGAAGAAAGTCGGGACGCGTCGTTGCGGCATAGGCGGTCGAGGCGCAGCCGTCCTTCGGGCAGATCAAGCCATTGAAGAGGCCGTTTGGGGCGGTCTGGGGACGATCAGAAACGGACGGTCATGGCGACCTGCTCGCAACCGCAAGAGGTCCAGATTGATGCACCGGAACGGCCCTTCCCTCGGATAGGCAGGTTCGAGCCTTCGTTTCCAGGCCGGTCAGCGGAGAGAACACCAGCGATTGCGGTGTGAACCCGCTCCGGAGCACAGAGGAGCCGAACCCGGTCCATGCGAACCAAAGAGGATGGTCGCCCAGCACGCCTCACACTGATCCGGGTGACGTGGCTCCATTTCCGGGCGCGCAATGATGAGGTGGCCGACTTCCGCGGTCTGATCCTGCTCCTGACGGCTCCGTAACGCTGTCAGGCTCGTGCAATGCCCTGGCTGGACGGGCCGGTGGCCGCCATGCCTGCGACGCGCGCGAACGCCGTGACGCCGACCGCCGCTGCACCGATGACGGAGAACACGAGCTGCCAGGTTTCTGACGGCACGGTGTGCTTCACGATGCCATGCGTGGCGTGGTAGCCGGCGATGGCCGCGGGCGCGACGAATGCGAGCGCGATCAACAGGCGCGCCCATAGCGGGCGGACAATTCCGAGCAGGATCTGCCCCACGCCGAGCGTGACGCCCGCGCCGACCATGCCGACGAGGATCGCGCCCAGCCAGCCAGCGCCAGATTGATAAGCCCAAGTGCCGATGGTCACACCGGCGAAGAATGGCAGCGCGAAGACGGCGAGCGTGAACAGCAACCCGCACAAGACGCCGATGGCTGCGAAGGACAGGACGATGCCGAGGATAATCATGGTGGTGTCTCCGAAAGAGCAAAATCTGACGGTCGCGCCTTCCACCACCACCACAGCGCATTGGGGAGCATAGCAAAAGCTGTGCTCCGGCGGGAGCGGAAACCACAGGGGTTTTCCGCTTCGCCTGGAGGGCGCGCGCGGTCATGGCGCGAAGGGATCGATCTCGTGGACGATCTCCGAGACGTCGCCGTCGTATTCGCTCGCGGGTGTCACCGAGAGGGTGCCGTCGCCGGCGCGGAAGATCACGATTGCGACCATCAGGGTCGCGGCCAGGCTGAAGGCGAAGGCGCGTGCGTCGGGGAAGGACATTGATCCGGCTCCTGCTGGGCGGAGGACCATCCCCCCGCTGACAGGCGCCCGATGTGTTCGGTCGACGGCCGCAATCACCGCTCCGGCAAAGCCGGCGCGGCGGCACGCTTTGCGTAGTCCGACCCCTTGCGGGTTGATGGCGTCAGGCCATCGGCCGGACCAAGGATCAGCGCAGATAAGCGGAGGTGGTACACTGTGTCCGGCACCGGTGATTGTCTCTTCGAGCACTCGACCAAACAGTGTTTAGACTTCGGGCCTGCTGGCCTGAGTTTCATTCGGCATGCCGCCTCACGCCAAGGACCGACATTGAACGGGGCTCTCGGCAGGAAGAACGCGCTCGCGGTCTGCGCGAGAGGCCGGTCGCGATTCTGGCGGTCCCTCCGCCGTGTCTGGTCGCACCGCGGACAATCACTCGGTGCGTCTTCCAAGTCGCGAGACCTCGACAATCAAAGCGTCGAGTACCTGGGCGAGCTTGGATGTGTCGTATTTTTCCCGCGGCGAGTGTTTCGGCGTCCTGGTTCATGAAGTGACGGTCGTAGGATTCCTTGTGTTCAAGTGCGCCGTGCCAAGCGTCGATTTCTCGCTTGTAATTGCTCCAGATTACCCGAGCAGGTGGACAGTCGGGCAGATTGAGATCGAGATAACATTCAATTGCTGCAGCTCGACCGTTGATGTCGCACTCGCTGAGGCCCTCAGGGCCAAGCGCCGGGAAGAGTCGTAGTTCCTCAATTTCTGGCAGTACCATAGAGCGCAGATTATTCGGCATCTTCAATTCTTGAAGCTTACGATAGGCGTCGATGCCTTCCGCATCATTGTCGAGCAGGAATAATACCTGGTTCTGGATGTCGATACGCACCAGGCCCTCGGCGAACCGAACGAGGTTGCCGGTGCCCCAGAAGTGGTGCCGCTCCTCGCCATCGATAAAACGAAAGAAGTCGGTAACGTCTGGACGCAAAAGATCGAGCGCGCGACGCAAGATGCGTGCATCCGATGCACCTTCGGTTGCGACGAGAATAGCGTGGGTTCGCTGCGCGCCGGCTGCAAAGGAACTGCGCTCAACCCACCCTGCATTCACGATATTGCCGAACTGCCACACCACTTCGGCATCTGAGTTCGCCGGGTTGAGGGAAAATATTAGTAACATCGATGGCGCGCTCAGGATGCCGAGCTTTGCCGCAAGAAAGCTGGCCTCGGACCAGTATGAGTCGGAGTTTTCGGTCCAAGGGACGCGAGCAAACGATGCGGCATGCGCAGCGAAGCGACCTTGGGCGAGAGTGGCCCGCTCGTCAGTGTCGTAGTCGATGTACTCGTCGGCGAGGCCGGCCAACGGGAATAGGTTTGCGAGCGCACAGAACTCGCCGAAGTCTAAAAATCTGGCATCAGGTGCGTCCGCCTCGGAGATCGAGGCTGCTTCGGCGACGACGGCCTCGTATTCCGCTCGGGCGCTCTCCAGCGTGTGACCAAGAACGAAGAGCCTCGGCGTGACGCGGCCTAATGGCCGCACGAACGCTAGCTCGATTTCCGCCAGATCATCATCATCTTCAGGGTGGTTACGATAGTAGTCATAGTCGATGCCGTCACACGGCCGGCGGGCGAGATCGGATTCTTGAAAGAGATAGCCGTAATCATTGCCCATGTTGTTTTTTGCGCAGTCTAAAGAGACGCCGCTCACTTTTAGCTCGATCGATGTGCCCATGCGTTAGTTCATACCTTGGTTGCGCAGAAGCCATTACTCTCAGTCGCCTGAGTTTACCGCATGCTGAATAGCATGTGGCATCTATATCGGCCTATGAGGATGAGGTTGATCGGCTTGCGATGGATGGGTGGCGCTTACGCGCCACCGAATTTCCACACCGGGATGCCGAGCTTCTTGGCTTTGTCGGCGAGGTTGTCATTGATGCCGGTGCCGGGGAAGTGCAGCACGCCCTTCGGCAGGATTTGCAGCATCTCGTCATTGCGTTTGAAGGGTGCTGCCCGGCCGTGCTTCGTCCAGTCGGGTGCAAAGCCGATCTGTGGGACATTGCGATTCCTGGCCCAGAGAGAAGCGATCTTCTCGGCACCCTTCGGCGACTTGCCGTGGATCAGCACCATGTCGGGGTGCTTCTCGTGAACCTGGTCGAGCTTGGCCCAGATGAGGTGATGGTTGTCGAAATCGAGCCCGCCGGTGACGGCGATCTTAGGTCCGGGCGGCAGGAGCACCTCCTGCTCGGCGCGCTTCTTGGCCATGATAAAGTCGCGGCTGTCGATCATCGCCGAGGTGAGGTTGCGATGGTTGACCTTCGATCCGGACCGCGGGAGCCATGCTTTGCCGACCTGGCGTTCGTAGTGCTCGGCGGCCTGGTCGCGCATCAGTTCGAAGGCGGTCTGGCGTTCGACCAGCGTCTTGCCCTCGGCGATCAGGCGCTCGAGGTCGACTGACTTCACCTCGCTGCCATCCTGTTCGCGCTGGGAGCGCTTCTGGGCCTGCTCGTTGTCGTCCAGTTCGCGGTTGATCCGCTCGGCGGCGCGATGGAAGACATTGACGGTCGACCAGAGGAGATCGTCGAGGTCGGGTTCGAGGCGCGTGTCCTCCAGGGTCACGATCAGGGCGTCGAAGATGTCGGCGATCGCGCCCGCGACCTCGTTGCCGTCCGGCAGAAGCCGCTGATCGGGTTCGTCGGCGAAAGGCCGGTAGCCGTGGAGCTGCAATTCGTTGAGGACGTGGTCGGTCGGTGAGGATTCGTGGTGCGGTTCGTAGTCGTCGAGATCGCGCATCGGATGCTCCGTCGGATGGACCGCGACCGTCGCGGCCTTCATGGCGACGAAGCCCACCGGAGGGACGGCGCTGCACCCGGAGCGCGAGCGAGGGGCCGGAGCGTCAGCGGAGGATGGCGGAGGCCGGCTATTTTGTTTCGCGATGGAAAGCGGTCCCTTGGGGCCGCGCCGGAAAATAGCCGGCCGCAGCCATTGCCGGGCCGACCCACCTGTGGGCCGATCGCCCTCTCGAAGGCCGAGGCGCGGCCCTCTCCGATCCCCCGCATCTGAGCGAGCACAACGGCGCCGGCGCCACTGCTTCCTTGCCGGTTACGCCGCCTGCGCCATGAAGCGTGCGACGTCCTGCGGCCCGAGTTGCACCCGCGTCTGGCTGCGAAGTGTCGCGACCCCGAGTGTGCGGAGATCCTCGTTGAAGTCGCCGAGCTGGGGCGAGATCACGATCGCCTCGATCCTGGCCGCGTTCGCCCGTTCGACCAGGCTGTCACGCGCACCATCGCCCGCCGGATCGTCGTCGCGCAGGATGTAGAGCCGCCGCAGCGTGTCAGGGAGCAGGATGGCGGCGAGATGTGCCGCGGAGAGCGCCGCCACCATCGGCATGTCGGGCACGACCTGTCGGACCGAAAGGACCGTCTCGATGCCTTCGCCAGCCGCCATGACTTCGCCACCGACGCCAAAGCGGACCGCATTGCCGAGGAGATCGCCCATCGCCCGGCGCGGGGTGTCGAGTGGCGCCTTGTCCAGGCGTCGCGGGTCGAGCCAGGTGCGATGCGCCCCGGTGATCCTGCCGGCAAGGTCGGTGACGGCCGCGATCATGGCTGGCCACGTCTCGGTCGGCGCATGCTCGTCGGGTCGGTAGTAGCAGCGCGGATGGAAATACAGATTTCCGGTTCCACGGATATCCATAATGCCGCGTTGCCGGAGATACGCCGCGACGATTGTGCCCGGGATCGGCTGCGACATGCGGATGAGACGCCGCGCGGCTTCGGGCGATCCATGCGGTGCAGGCGCCAGGGGCCGGAACGCGGACTGCTCGGGTTCTGGCGACGGCAGGCTGAGGAAGACCCTGGCCTCGTCAGCGACGTCCTTGAAGTGGATGAGGCCGCAGCTCTCGCGGATCACGTCGAGGAGGTCTCCATGCTCGCCGGTGGCGGCGTCGGTCCATTTCCCGGCAGGGCCTTTGGGCAAGTCCTTGAGCCGGACGTACATCGAGCGGCCCTTGGTGTTACGGGCATCGCCCACCTGCCAGTAGTTGCCCTGGCGACGGCCGTTGCTGAGATAGTGGCGGCACACCGCCTCGGCCTGTCGGCCGAGATGTTGCGCAAGATCGGATGCGTCGAGACGAGCCATCACGCAGCCTCCCGCTCGCCGACGCGCTGGATCGGATAGGTGTCGATCAGCTTGCCGATGATGGCCGCGCCGTCCGCGCCGACGGGCACGAAGAAGCGGAGCTTCCACGTGATGATCTCGCTGAAGAGGCCATAGGCGCGCAGGCGCTCACGCATCGCGTCGGTGAAGCCCGACAATTCGATGCGATCGGCGCCCATGACGCGCACGCGGCGGAGTTGGAGGCTTTCGGCCAGGTCGAGGATCGTCTTGCCCTCGACCAGCGCGGCATAGGCGTGATCGGCTGAAAGGCTGGTCGTCCCGACCGTCGTGGCGTTGGCGACCCAGGCGGGCGACACGCGGCGGCCGATGATCCGTTCGCCATCGTCGGTCTGAAGCCGATAGACGCGGCTCGACTCGTTGGGCAGGCGCTTCCAGATCGGCAGCAGCAGGCCGGCTGCGATGTGGATCGTGGAGTCGGAATAGGCCGGCACCTCGGTGACTTCCGCGTTCCACGCGGCGGTGAACTCCGTCCGGCTGGCAGCGATCCAGTGGCTCTCGTCCATCATGCGCATCGAGGCATGATGCTGCTCCATAGGCCGGATCAGCCGGACGCGACGTTCGATCTCCCCATCGTCGAGCATGAGCGAAGGCGCTGGAAGCTGAACGGCGGCGCGGTGCGAGCGCTCGTTGACCAGCAACATGGCGGCCGGATCGTCGAGCCACGCCATCGCTTCCTCGGCGGTCATCGGCCGGTTGCGCTCGCGCTGCTGGATGGTGAGCAGGCTGGTTTCCGCGCCGGTGCCCGGATGGGTGTAGATCGTCTGGCGATCTGTGACGACGAAGCTCTCCGCGCGTAGCGTCTCCAGCCCGATGTCGTAGATGCCCGCCGCGATCGCGCCCTCGACCTTGGCAGTCAAAAGCTGCTCGAAGGCGGCGAACAGGATGTCCTGGAGGTCGATGGTCAGCGCGAGCAGGCGGTTGAGAAAGGTCGTGATCGGCGGCAGCTCGTCCTTGATGCCGTTGTCGTCCATCAGCTTCAGGCCGGTCGTGTCCTCGAACCGCTGGAGCGAGCACCCTTCGACCTTGCCGCGGACGATCAGGATATAGAGCTGGCGCAAGGCATCGCGCGCATAGTGGCTCTCCAGATTATCCTCGGGCCGGAACAGACCCTGGCCGCCGGTCTGGCGCTGGCCGCGCGTGATCGCGCCCAGCGTGTCGAGCCGTCGCGCGATAGTCGAGAGGAAGCGCTTCTCCGCTTTCACATTGGTCGCGATCGGACGGAAGAGCGGCGGCTGCGCCTGGTTGGTGCGGTGGGTGCGGCCAAGGCCCTGGATCGCGGCGTCGGCTTTCCAGCCCGGCTCAAGCAGATAGTGGACGCGAAGCCGCGTGTTCCGCGCCGACAGCTCGGCATGGTAGCTGCGTCCCGTGCCGCCGGCGTCGGAGAAGATCAGCATGCGCTTCAAATCGTCCATGAAGGCCTGGGTCTCGGCGAGATTGGCCGACGCGGCGCGGGTCTCGACCGCAAGGCGCTGTCCCTTGCGCACGATGCGACGCGAGCGGCCGGTGACCTCGGCCACCATGTCCGTGCCGAAATGTTGGACGATCTGGTCGAGCGCGCCAGGGACCGGCGGAAGGCTCGCGAGCTTCTCGATCAGCTCGGTGCGGCGGGCAACCGCCTCGCGACTTTCGACAGGCTGGCCGTCGCGATAGACCGGACGCGAGGACATATTGCCCTCGCCGTCGGTGAAGGGCTCGTAGAGCTGCACCGGGAAGGAATGGGCGAGATAGTCCAGGACGTATTCTTTGCAGTCGCAGTTTATGTCGAGCGTGGCAGCGGGAGGCGCAGAT
>NZ_CALMPA010000024.1 GCF_937871615.1 uncultured Sphingomonas sp.
GCCGCGCCCGCCGCCGCCCCGGCCCCTGCGGCGGCGGGGCCGCGCGCCGCGCCGAAGCTGATCGTCGCCATCTCGGTCGATCAGTTTTCCGCCGATCTGTTCGCGCAATATCGCAACCGCTTCAGCGGCGGCTTCGCCCGGCTGCTGAACGGCGTGGTATTCCCATCGGGCTATCAGAGCCACGCCGCGACCGAGACCTGCCCCGGCCATTCGACGATCCTCACCGGAATGCGCCCCGCGCATACCGGGATCATCGCCAACAACTGGATCGACCAGAAGGCGGGGCGCCCCGACAAGATGATCTATTGCGCGGAGGACGAGCGCGTTCCCGGCAGCGACCACAATAATTACACCGCATCCGACCTGCACCTGAAAGTGCCGACGCTGGGCGAGATGATGAAGGCGGCCAATCCCGCCACCCGCGTCGTTTCCGTCGCGGGCAAGGATCGCGCGGCGATCATGATGGGCGGCCACAAGGTGGACGAATTGTGGTTCTGGAACGGCAAGACCTTCGCATCCTATGCCGGCCGCCAGACGCCGCCGACCGTGGCGCGCGCGAATGCCGCCGTCGCCGAGCTGATCGCCAGGCCACAGGGGCCGCTGCCGCTGCCCGGCTGGTGCGCGGCGATCTCGCGCCCGATCCAGGTCGGCGCGCAGACGCTCGGCACCGGGCGGTTCGAGCGCGCGGCGGGCGATGCCAGGGCATTCCGCGCCTCCCCCGCGATCGACAGCGCGGTGCTCGGCATGGCCTATGGCCTGACGAAGGATATGAAGCTTGGCACCGGCGCCGCGCCCGATCTGCTGATCGTCGGCCTGTCGGCGACCGATTATGTCGGCCATGCCAATGGCACGCAGGGCAGCGAGATGTGCATCCAGATGAACGAACTGGATCTCTCGCTCGAAAACTTCTTCGACGCGCTCGACGGGCTGGGCGTGGATTATGAGGTTGTGCTGACCGCCGATCACGGCGCGCACGATATGCCGGAGCGACAGCGCGAACATGCCATGCCGATGGAAACCCGCGTCGATCCGGCGATCGCGCCCAAGCTGGTGGGTGCTGCGATCGGCAAGGAACTGGGCATCGCCGGCCCGGTGCTGATCGGCGGCGAAGGCGATGTCTACGTTTCCAGCGACGTGCCCGCCACGAAGCGCGCGGCGGTGGTCGCCGACGCGGTGAAGCGTTATTCGGCGATGCCGCAGATCGCCGCCGCGCTGACCCGCGAGCAGATCGCGGCGACCCCGATGCCCAAAGGCCCGCCGGAGAACTGGACGCTGCTGGAGCGCGCCCGCGCCTCTTATGACGCAGAACGCTCGGGTGATTTCCTGCTGATGCTGAAGCCGCGCGTCACGCCGATCGCGGTGCCCGGCCCCGGCTATGTCGAAACGCACGGCAGCCCGTGGGATTACGATCGCCGCGTGCCGATCCTGTTCTGGCGCAA
>NZ_CALMPA010000025.1 GCF_937871615.1 uncultured Sphingomonas sp.
ACTGCGACTGCAAAGAACAACTGTAATGTTGAGCTCAACATTAGACGTATTCGCGGGGCGTGATGTCGACGCGAATGTCATTCCATTCCTCCGTCGGGACTTCGGCCAGGCGCCGTTCCATCAGCGCCTCACCGGTCGAGACGATCTGGATGACTGCGGAATGCCCGGCCTCCAGGTCCGCCGCGATCGAGCGGATCAGCGTCGGCGTCTTCATCGAGGTCAGCAGATGACCGAAGAAACGCTGCTTGGCGCTTTCGAAGGCGGAGCGGGCAGCGGATTTGGCTTGGCGGTTCAACGTCCCGGTCGAGCCGGTGATATTGGCAGCCTGCATGGCCGCGTCGAGATGGTTGTGGATGATGGCGAAGGCGCCGGCATAGGCATCGTAGATGCGCCGTTGCTCAGCGGTCAGTTCATGCTCGACCAGCTCATATTCGACTCCGTCGAACGACAGCGATCGTGCGGTGTAGAGGCCGAGTGCGCGCAGGTCGCGGGCCAGCACCTCCATCGCCGCGACGCCGCCGGCCTCGATCGCCTCGACGAACTCGGCGCGGGTGGAGAATGGAAAATCGTCGCCACCCCACAGGCCCAGGCGCTGTGCGTAGGCAAGGTTCTGGACCGTGGTGGCGCCGGTGGCGGAGACATAGACGACACGGGCATTGGGCAAGGCATGCTGGAGGCGAAGCCCCGCGCGCCCTTGCTGCGAGGGCGTGACGTCGCCCCGTTCCCCCTTGCCGCCGCCGGCATTCTGCATCGCGTGTGCCTCGTCGAAAATGATCACTCCGTCGAAATCGGAGCCCAACCATTCGACGATCTGCTTGACCCGCGAAACCTTCTCGCCGCGGTCGTCGGAGCGCAGCGTGGCATAGGTTGTAAATAGGACGCCTTCCGGCAGCGTGATCGGCTTGCCCTGCGGGAAGCGCGAGAGCGGCGTGACCAGCAGGCGCTCCATGCCGAGTGCGGACCAGTCGCGCTGCGCGTCCTCGATCAGCTTGTCGGATTTGGAAATCCAGACCGCCTTGCGCCGACCCTGCATCCAGTTGTCGAGCACGATACTGGCGGACTCGCGCCCCTTTCCGACGCCGGTGCCGTCGCCGATGAAGAAGCCGCGGCGGAAGCGGACGACACCGCTTGCATCGTCGGCGGCGGCCGCCACGACATCGAAGGTGTCATCGACGGCCCAGGAGCCCGCAAGAAAATCGGAATGGGCTTCGCCCGCGAAGATCAGGGTTTCGAGCTGGGCGTCGGAGAGCGATTCCAGGATGGTCGCTGGCAGCGTCGGCCGATAGCTCGGCTTCGGCGGGGCGACCGAGGCCATCGCGGCGGATTGCACGAGCTTGGTGGGGTGGACCTGAGACCCAGGGATACGGATCGTCTGCAATCCGTATTGCTCGTAGATCGCGTCGCTGAGGCGGGCGCCCTCGGCAGGGGTCCAGTCGACGGTCTCATAGGCAAGCGGCACGCCTTTAGGATCGGGGATGCTGGTGCGGGTCGCCGATGTTGCGGCAGTGCGCGCGAGATAGCCGCGGACGGTGCGCGGTGCGGCGCTAATCGGCATGACCCGGACAGCGGGCGCAAGACGCAAGCGCGGCGGCACATGCTTGGCGATCCACGTCATTAGCGTGGCAATGTCGGGCGCTATACCGGGAGATGCCGGAACGACGGACGGATCGTCGGCCGGAATCTTGTCGATCACGGTCAACCGGGTTTCGACGGTCGTGCCGTGCTTCGCATAGATCGAGCCATGGACGGCGGCGGTGAAGACGACGCGGCCCCGTTTCTGCAGACGGACGAAGGCATCGCGCGAGGCCGGCATGTCCGGCCCGAAGTTCGAGCCGGTGATCGCGACGAGGCGCCCACCCTCGGCAAGCCGCGCGAGCGCGGAAGCGAGATGGCGATAGGCTGCGTCGGCAGCGCGTCCCTCTACATTGGCGAGCGCCGAGAATGGTGGGTTCATTACCACGGCGGTCGGGACGATCGCCGGATCGAGATGATCGTCGATCTGCGCGGCATCGAAACGGGTCACGGAAACGGCCGGAAAGAGGGAGGAGATGAGCGTGGCCCGGGTTTCGGCGAGTTCGTTGAGGACGAGCGTGCCGCCGGCGATCTCGGCGAGGATGGCTAGCAGGCCCGTGCCGGCCGATGGTTCGAGCACGCGATCGGCCGGGGTGATGGCGGCCGCGGTGATCGCGGCCAGGCCGAGCGGGATCGGAGTCGAGAATTGCTGGAAGGCCTGCGCCTCCTCGGAGCGGCGCGTGTGGGTGGGCAGAAGCCCCGCGATCTTGCCGAACAGAGGAACAGCCGCGGCCGGAGACCCGGCTTTGCGCAAAAGCGCCTTTCCGTATTTGCGGAGCATGAGGACGGTTGCGGCTTCGCAGGCGTCGTAGGCGTCCTTCCAGTCCCAGGCGCCGGCAGTATCGGACGCGCCGAAGGCGGTCTCCATGGCGGTGCGCAAGACCGCGGCGTCGATGCGCTCGCCGCGCTCGATGTGAGGAAGGAGGAGAAGTGCGGCGGCATGGATGGCGGCAGTGTCGGTCGGCTGATCGGCGGCGATCGGCAGCGCCGCCGCAAGGGTGTGAGCGTTCATGGGAGACGTCCTTGGGAGAGCGGAGCGGGAAAGCCCGCCGGCGCTCTCTCTCGGACCGGACGGACTCAAACCCGTCCCGGCCTCCCTCTCGCTCTCAAGGGGCGCGGCCCGGCCGCGCCATCAGGCGATAGACAATGGTCTCGATGATGTTAGGCATCATCGCCGCCATCGAGCATCTCAGCGAGCCAACCGTCGGTATAGGTCCACGCCAGGGTTTCACCGGTCGCGAGATCGAGGACATGCGCGCCGCCACCGAAATCGTCGAGACGCGGCCGGGAGCAGGTGTTGGCGTACTGAAAGCCCCATCGGCCGGTGAGCTGGAATTCAGCGGCGCAGCGTATGACGAACTGGATCAGCCGTTCGGGATCGCCGGTGACGTCGTCGCGCAACCAGAGTTTGGTGCCGCCATGCTCGGGCTGGATGGACAGGAGAAAGCCATCGGACGGCGGTTCCTCGGATGCTCCGTCCTCGGACAGTTGGTTGTAGAGATCGAGCGCGCGGGCTGCGTTCTCGGGCGTGCCGACATCGAGCAGGCATGAGAAATGGGTGAAATAGTCGGCCATGGGGCCACTCCCGGAGAGCAGGGAACGGGAGAGCCGGCAGGCGCTCTCTCCTCCAGATCCGGCTCGCCACGTCCGGGCCAAACTCTCCCTCTCGATCGCCGCGCATGAAAAAAGCCCGACGCCCCCGAAGGGACGCCGGGCTGGTCGGGTCAGGAAAGACGCTTCGTCACTCGGCGGCGGCGAGGTGCCGTTCCTCCTCATCATCGGCGGTGGTCTCCTCGTCATCGCCGTCGAGGAAGTCCGGCAACGCCTCGTCGCCCTCGCCAGCATCCGCCTCGGTGCTTTCCGCATTGGCGCCGGAATTGCGCAGCGGTTCGGGCAGCCAGCCCGTCTCGGCGAGGAGACGTTCGGCTTCGGTCGCCATGTCGCCCTTCTTCAGATGCGCGATGAGGTGGGCAGCCCGCTCGCCGGCGCCTTCACGCACCGCTTCGAGGATGCGGGGCTTGGTGACGCGGCCGAGATAGTTGGCGACGGTCGGCCGCCACCCGGCTTCGGCCATGTCGAGCCCGACCGCCAGCGACAGGCGATCGGCCTCGGCGATGCGCTGTTCGACACCATGTGCCGAGACACGGCCGCCGTAGCGATCGGCGCGCTCATAGAGCGCATTGACGCCGAACGAAGCGCAATGGGCGAAGAGTTCGGCCTGTTCGGGGCCGGTCAGTGCGGCCAGCCCATCCCAGAGATCGGCGACTTTGGCCGGGAGCCGTTTGCGCCAGCTATCGTGCCGAGCCTCGATCGCCTTGGCATAGACGCTGTCACGAAGCCCTTCGGGCTGCGAATGGAAGGTCGTGCCGCGCACGCTGACCTCCATCGCGAAGCCATACTGGCTGCCGCCGTAGAACACGTCCTGGCAGAACTTGCGCAGGACGGCGACGAAGGCGACCGAGGGATCGCTGGCGAGCTTGTCGCGGAGCGCGAGGGTGCGATCGGCGGTCAGCTCCGTGATCAGGCGATCGGGGAGCGGCTTGATCGTGTCGTCCTCGTCCTCCTCCTCGGGCTCGGCGGGCTTGCCGCCGATGGTGATGATCGCGCGCTGCACCGAAGGCGTCGCCGGATAGTCGGCATCGTGGTCGCCGCCATCCTGCTCTTCACCCTCGCCATCGTCCGCCCGGCTGGCAATCTCGTCCTCGGGGCGGACATAGCCACGATCGATCGACAGCGTGCCGTCGGCATCGAGGCTGACGAAGACCCCGGCGATCGCGATGTCGGCGGGTTCGTAGTGGACCGGCCGCTCGTCGAAGCTGGCGAGCGCGGTTTCGATTTCGCCAAGGCGCTGATCGATCTCGTCCGGCAACTCGCCGGCGTCCTCATATTCGGCCTCCAGCTTGGCGTACTCGGCGTTGAGCGCCTCGATGGTCGCCTGTTCGTCAGCCGTCAGGTCGAGCGGCGTGCCCACGATCTCGCGCAGGCCGTGGGTGGCGCCATAGGGGAAGCTCACCGCCACCTCGATCCATTTCCAGCCTTCGCCGGCGATCGCTTCGGCGGAGGTCTTCAGCTTGTCGGCGACCAGGCGATCGAGCAGCGCAGGATCCTGCAGCCAGCCGCCGTCGTCATCCTGGAAGAGATCGCGCAGCACGCAGCCGCCGGCGGTTTCATAGGCATCGATGCCGACGAATACGGCCCGCTTGTCGGATGCGCGGACAGCGGTCTCGGTCAGCATGCGCCGGATCTGGTAGGGTTCCTTCTGCCAGCTATTGCGAACCGACTCCCAGACCTGCTCCTGACGCGCATGATCGTCGGTGACGGTGAACGCCATGATCTGTTCGAGCGTGATGCCATCCTCGGCATAGATATCGAGCAATGCCGGCGAGACGGCCGCGAGGCGAAGCCGCTGCTTCACGACCTGGACGGGCGCGAAGAATGCAGCCGCAATCGCCTCCTCGGTCATGCCCTTCTCGCGCATCGCCTGGAACGCGCGGAACTGGTCGAGAGGATGCAGCGGCGCGCGTTCGATATTCTCAGCCAGCGACACCTCGTCGACGAGGATACCGGCATTGGCGTCCGATACCACGCACGGCACCTTGGAGGTCTTGGTGAGGCGCTTCTGCTTGACGAGGAGTTGCAGCGCGCGGAAGCGACGCCCGCCCGCCGGCACTTCGTACATGCCGGTTTCCTGGCCGTCGGCATCGAGCACCGGCCGGACGTGGAGGGACTGGATGAGACCGCGCCGGGCGATCGACTCGGCCAGCTCGTCGATCGAGACGCCGGCCTTGACGCGGCGGACGTTCGACTGGCTCAGCACCAGCTTGTTGAAGGGGATGTCCTGCGCCGACGACAGGGTGATCTTTGGAATGGCAGTTGCCATGAGACTTACTCCGCGACGGGCGCCGAGAGCCTCTCTCTCGACCCTAAACCCGTCACGAAGCGAAGCGCCGCCCTCTCACTCTAGGAGGGCAGCGCATCGGAGTTGGGGAACGATGGAGGAAAAGGGCAAAGCCGGAGACACGGACAACCGCATCTCCGGCATTGCGGGGATCAGGCGGCGCGATCGAGCAGCTTCTTGGCCTTGCCTTCGAGCTCGAGCCGCGCGTCCTGGTGGGGCTTGTCGCGCGCGACGGCGGTGATGCCCTGGACGAAATCGAAGATGCTTTCCGGCGGGCGGCCTTCCTCGGCCAGCACCGCGTCGATGATTTTGCCCGTCTCGGCTTTCGAGAAGCCGCGGCGGCGCAGGAATTCGGTGCGCTCTTCGTCCTTGTGCGCGACGATGCGTTCGCGCGCCGCCTTGATGCCGGTGATGAACGGCTGCGGTGAGGAGTCCGCGAAGCTGAGCAAGGCCGGCGCCGCCTCATGGGCGAAGCGCGAAGCGGCGTATTTGGAATGGCGGATGGAGATCTCCTCGAAATCTTCGACGCCCCACAAATTGCGATTCTGGCACACGGCCCTGAGATAGAAGGACGCGATACCAAGGGTCTTGGCGCCCACTTCGCTGTTCCAGGCATAGAAGCCCCTGAAATAGAGATCGGGCGATCCATCCGCGAGCTTGCCGGCTTCGATCGGATTCAGATCGTCGACGAGGAAAAGGAAGACGTCGCGATCGGAAGCGTAGAGCGTCGTGGTGTCCTTGGTGATGTCGACGCGCGGATTATAGACGCCGGTCGACCAGTCGAGGACACCGGGCACTTTCCAACGGGTGTCGCCGGTGCCGTTGCCGGCGATGCGCTGCACGGCTTCGACCAGCTCGTGGTCGTAGATCCGGCCGTAGTCGGGGCCGGTCACGGCGCGCAGCTCGACGCGGCCGTCGTCGGTCTCGAGGGTCTTGATCTGCTCGGCGCGGTGGGCGGTCAGCCCATATTGCAGGTTGATGCCGGCGAGCGCGGCGGGGAGCTGCCGCAGATAGGCGGCCGGCGCGCCGACCTGGCTCGCGAGCTGACCGAAACTCCAGTGCGTCGGAGCGATGGGCTTGTCGGCGCCTGGTAGGATCAGGGCAAGCCGTTCGGGATCGGTGCGGCTGGCTTCGACATGGATAAGCGCGGATTCGACAACGCGCGTTCGGCTGCGCTCGGTGCGCTCGCGGACGGTCCGGCCGAGTTCGGCGAGCGAGAGATAGCGCTCGTCGTCGGGTCGCGAGAACCACTCCGAGGAAACCCGACCGATGCGCTCGCCGCGGTTGATGTCCACCTTCCAGCCGCCACTCACGTCGCGCCGGGCATCGAGAACCTGCATGTTCATGGGATCAAACTCCATGACGGGCGCCGGAAGACTCTCTCCCGACCCTCAACCCGTCACGGAAATCCGGTCCACACTCTCACTCTAATGAGGGCGTTGCGGGGTCTCCCCGCAGAAGGGGTCGGCCGAGACCCTGGGCTCGGCCGCAGGGGAAGGCTTTCCCCTCCAGGCCCCCTCTCAATCGCTGGCCCTTCCAGTCGGTTTGGGGGAGATTGAAAACTGTCAGAAAACCGCATATATTTCTGACAGGAGAAGTGCCGTGCAACGACTGACCGAACAGATTCTGGCGCACACCGAGGGCTTGCCCGAGGGCGCTCCGATCGCGGCGAAGAGCCTGCTCCATCTCGGCAATCGCGCCGCGGTGGATCAAGCCTTGTCGCGACTGGCTGAACGTGGCCGGCTGATGCGTGCCGGGCGCGGCGTCTATCTGCGCCCGGTTTCGAGTCGGTTCGGCGTCCGCGCGCCCTCCGTCGAGAAGGCCGTCGAAGCCCTCGCGCTCCAGCGCGGCGAAACCATCGTGTCGAACGGTGCCGCGGCCGCTAACGCGCTCGGCCTCACGACACAGGTGCCGGTCCGGTCGGTCTATCTGACATCGGGCCGTAGCCGGACGATGAATCTGGGCCAGCAGGTCGTCGAGCTGCGGCATGCGCCGCGCTGGCAGTTGGCGCTGGCCGATCGGCCCGCCGGACAGGCGGTGCGAGCGCTCGCCTGGCTGGGGCCGGAAAAGGCAGAAGCCGCCTTGATGACGTTGAAGCGCAAGTTGCCGTCTTCCACGTTCGGCGAACTCGTCGCGGTCGCGCCCCAGCTACCGAGCTGGCTCGCCAGGACGGTCGGCAAAGTTGCATACGGCCGAAGGAGCCATTCTCAGGTGGGCGGCCTACCTATTTAGATTGTCCGAAATTTGTATATTTATTTCGGACAATCCACTTGGTTCGCGTCCGAAAAAGGACTACAATTTTCGGACATGAACACCGACTCGCCCGATCTGAAGAAAGCCATGCTCGAGCGCATCCGTGCGGATGCGCCACGCAAGGTCTGGACGCCCAGTGACTTCGTCGATCTCGCCTCGCGGGACGCGGTCGATAAGGCGTTGCAGCGGCTGACGAAGGTCGAAATCCTTAGGCGGATTGATCGTGGGCTCTACGATCAGCCTGGCTTCAACAAACTCACCCAGAAACCCAATCCGCCTGATCCGCGCTCAGTCATCGACGCCGTCGGGCGACGTGACCAAACCCGGATGCTTGTCGACGGCATGACCGCGGCGAACGATCTGGGCCTAACTGACGCCGTCCCCGCCAAAATCGTGGTGCACACCGACGCTCGGCGCCGCGCGATCAAGCTCGGCAACGTAACGATCACCTTCCGTCCAACCGCGGCCAGCAAGCTATTCTGGGCCGGACGACCAGCGATGCGCGTCGTCCAAGCGCTTCACTGGCTGCGCGATCTCCTGGTTCGTGAAGGAGAAAGTGATCAGGTTAGGCGCAAGCTCGCCAATCTTTTCGAAGATCCCACGGTGGGACCGCCCCTCAAAGCGGATCTCACTGCCGGTATGACAGCTCTTCCGACATGGATGTGGGTGTTTCTCAAGCCGCTCGTTGAAAGCGACGCCGGCGTTCGTCGTCGGCACGTCGATGATGATCGTGATGATGCTGATCATGATCGTCATCAACAAAGAACGGCGGACGATGCCGATGATCAGCGTCATGCTGCCGTCGCCCGGCCCAAGCGAAAGCCGCTCTCCCCGCAGAAGGCACAAACTGCCAAGCGCGGTGCAGCCCGGGCGGTGAAGACATGAATCCGGCTTTCGACGAGGTTCTCGCGGCCGGGTCGGACGCGATGTTGAGCGCCTTCGATACGACGGCGCTACGCCTCGGCACGGCGTCTCAGAATATCGAGAAGGACTTCTGGGTCTGCTGGACGCTGGATGCCTTGTTCAATGGCTTGAAAGAGGGCGGACCCCGCCTCCTCTTCAAAGGTGGAACCTCCCTGTCCAAAGGGTTTGGTTTGATCAATCGCTTCTCCGAAGACATTGATGTCACGGTGTTTCGGGACGACATCGGCGAGCCGGCGACCATCGAGGAGCTCGAAGCGCTGAGTAGCAAAAAGCGCCGGGCGCGCCTCGATGCGATCAAGGACGCCTGCCAAGCCTACATCAACGGCCCGCTGCGGGCTGAGTTGACGCAGATCCTGCAGGACCGGCTTCAGGCTGCCGGCCTCGATGCCGGCGCGGCCCGAGTGGAAGCCGATGACGCTGATCCCGACGGGCAGACGCTTCTGATCTGGTATCCCGCGGCGACGCCGCGATCGGATTATGTGCGGGCAGCGATCAAGATCGAGTCGGGCGCGAAATCCGCGCTCGATCCGAACAGCGAAGTGCCGATCAAACCCTATGTCGATGATGATCTGCCGGCGCTCGACCTGACCGTGCCGGCCGTCCGCACGGTCGATCCGGAACGTACCTTCTGGGACAAGGTTGTCATCCTCCATGGGCTGCGGCGCTGGTTCGACAAGCGCGGCGAGCTGCGCGGGGGCGGCCAACGCGTTTCCCGTCACTATTATGACCTGCACCAGCTCGCCGCGGCCCGCGTCGGCGCCGCCGCCATCGCTGATCCGGCGCTCGGTGCGGATTGCGTCGCGCACGCCCGGATGTTCTTCAATCGACCGGACTTCGATCTCGCGAGCGCTGCGCCTGGCTCGTTTGCACTCGCCCCGCATGACGCGATGATCGAGCAACTGCGCGTCGACTACAGGGCCATGCAGGGCATGATCTTTGGCGATCCACCGGATTTCGAGGCGGTGCTCGACAGCATCGGCTCGCTCGAGACGCGTCTCAACAAGAAGGGCGATACGGGAGGCGGGGCCGCGCGATGAACCAGTTGGAGGGAGCTTTCGACACCGGGCAAAAGGCAGACGCGCGTGGCGCGGGCGAAGCGATCGTAACCCCGCTGCGCAAACGCCGCCTCAGCGGCGAACTCTACGAGCGCGACCCGAAGATAGAAGCCCTCATCGCCGAATTGGCAGTCCTGCCGCGTGATGGCTTGATCGCCAGGGCGGAAATCACCAAGCGCTCGGACCCGGGCTACGTCCCGAGCGAATGTCTCGTTTACTTCATTCGCGCGAGCCGTCGCGACAACAACGAGGTGTGGTTCGAGCGCCTCTATCGGATCTTGACCGAACGGGTGCTGCGCAGTTTGCCCAGGGCGGAAAGCTCCGATGGAAAGACGGAATCGCTGACGCGCGGGGTCGTGCGCGACAAGGTGTTCGGCCGGTTCGTCGAGCTCTTTTCGGCGGACCGCGCCGCCTACGACGAAAAGGTCGACTACTTCGAGGTGCGCTTCGATGGCGCGCTAGCGAGCCTGCGGCGCGATGCGCAGGAAAAGGCCTGGCGCGACGAAAACCGTTCCCAGCCCCTCGAATATGACGAGGAGAGCGGAGAACTGTCACCGGAGGTCGAGGCGGCCGCAGGGACCCACGATCCCTTCGCCGTGTCGGATTTCGACGACCCGTCTTACCGGTCGCGCCTGGATGCAGCGATTGAAGCTCTACCGACAGAACAAAGCAGGATCATTCACATGTTGAGACAGGGCTTCCCCATCGACTCCAAGGAGCCGGACGTCATGACCATCGCCAAGGCTTTGGGCCGCTCCGAAAAGACCGTCCGAACCTACCGCGACAAGGCCTTCGCCGCCCTGCGAGCTGCCATGGCCGACGGAGACGAGCGGTGAGCCCCGGCGGCGGACGTCCATCCCGCGAGGCCGTGCTCGACGCGTTCGCGGTCGAGAGCGAGCCTGGCCGGTCGACCTTGGAACGCTATCTGCGGCTATACCCGGAATATGCCGGGGAGCTCATCGACCTCTCGCGCGAACTCAGCCGCGAGGCTTATGAAGATGCCGCACCCCTCTCTGCTACCGATCGGGCGCTGATCGACGCTGCCTGGTCGCAACACGCGAAGGTTATGCCGGCGGCAGCAGCCGACCCTTTCGCGGCGCTGACGGTCGATGACTGGCGCGCCGTCGCGCAGCGTCTGGACGTGCCCCGGCAGGTCGTGACCGCACTGCGCGAACGGCGGGTCTCTCTCGTCAGTATCCCGCGACGCTTCCTGGCGATATTGGCGGATGCGATGCGCAGCTCTGTCGCACAGTTGGAGTCGTCCTGGGGGCCAGCGCACCTGATTGTCGCGCGCAGCTATAAGGCCGACAGCAAACCGGTGGCCGGCGAGCAGGTCACCTTCGAGCAAGTGCTGATCGATGCCGGCGTCCCGGCCGAGAAGCGCGCCCGGCTGTTGGCGGAGGCGGACTGACATGGACAGTGTGGAGCTCGCCAGGCAAGTCGCCGCCGAGCTTCACGCTCGCCTCGTTGCATCCGGCGCCGATCCCTGGTCGCCCTATGACTTTGCTGTCGCCGAGGCCAAGCGGCGGGGGATTGATGTCGAACGGACTGCCGCCGGCGCAGCCGTCCTCAATGGCGGCCGCGCGACTTTCGTCGCCGCCGACGATCTGATTCTTCACGAGAATATGGGCTCTCCGTTCGAGCAAGCTTTCCTCGTGGCGCATGAGATCGGCCATGTCGAGCTGGGCGACGATCCTGGTGGCGAAGCGGCGCCGATGATTGATCCGGCACGCCCGGCCGAGCCCTCACCAGTCGGAATGGATCGGGTTGTCGATTATGGACGCCGGCAACGCCGCGAAGTCCAGATGGACCTGTTCGCGCGCGAACTGCTGCTTCCGCGCACCGTCGCGCGGGCGCTCCATGTCGACCAAGGGCTCGCCGCGTCCGCCATCGCCGCGAAGCTCGGCGCGCCGTTCGAGGTCGTCGCGCAGCAGTTGTTCGATGCTTTGCTGCTGCCGCCCGTGCCTCCCGCCGCGACTGCGGCGCATGTCGAACGGCCGCTCAATCCGCTGCAAGCGGCCGCTGCGGCGCATCGCGGCGAAGCCTATCTGCTTGAGGCGGGGCCTGGCACCGGCAAGACGCAGACGCTGATCGCGCGCGTCGAGGGCCTTCTAGGCGAGGGCGTCGATCCACGGCGCATACTGCTGTTGACCTTTTCGAACAAGGCAGCGGGCGAGATGGCCGAGCGGATCGCGCGCAAGCGGCCCGAGGCTGCGGCCGCGATGTGGATCGGCACGTTCCATGCCTTCGGCCTCGATATCATCCGTCGTTTCCATGCGGAGCTCGGCCTGCCGAAGGACCCGCGGATGATGGACCGGACCGAAGCGGTCGAACTCCTCGAGGGGGAGTTCCCGCGGCTTAGGCTCGCGTACTACCGCAATCTTTACGATCCGACCCAGATCATTGCCGACATGTTGGCCGCCGTATCGCGGGCGAAGGATGAGGTGGTCGACGCCGAAACCTACGCCGCGCTCGCCGACGCCATGCAGGCGAAAGCCCAGGACTCGGATGCGCGCGAGGCGGCGGAACGCGCCGGCGAGGTTGCCCGCGTCTACGCGGCCTACGAACAGCTCAAGCGCAACGCGCATTGCATCGACTTCGGCGATCTTGTCGCCTTGCCGGTGCAACTGCTCGAAAAGGAGGCGGCCATCTGCGCGGCGCTGCAGGCGCAATATGATCATGTCCTGGTGGATGAGTATCAGGACGTGAACCGCAGCAGCGTGCGGCTGCTGAGCGCACTGCGGCCCGACGGCCGCAATCTCTGGATGGTCGGCGACGCCAAGCAGTCGATCTACCGGTTTCGCGGTGCCTCATCCTTCAACATAACCCGGTTCGGCAAGGAGGACTTCGCCGGTGGCAATCGCGGTCGATTGAAGCGTAATTATCGTTCGGTGCCGGAGATTGTCGCCAGCTTCTCCAGTTTCGCGATCACGATGCGCGCCGGCGATGCGGATAGTGGCCTCGACGCGGACCGCGACGCCAATGGACATAGGCCCGAGTTGCGCACGGTCCAGCGCGCCGAGCAGCAGCAGGTCGCCCTGGCCGACGCTATCGAGGAGCTGCGGCGTGACGGCTACGCCTATCGTGACCAGGCGGTCCTGTGCACCGGCAACGAAAAGCTGTCGACGATCGGGCAGGACCTGGAACGGCTCGGCGTGCCGGTCCTCTTCCTGGGAAGTCTGTTCGAGCGGGGTGAGGTCAAGGATCTCCTGGCTCTCCTCTCGATCCTGGTCGATCGGCGCGCCATGGGCCTGGTGCGCATTGCCTGCTGGCGAGACTTCGCCACCTCCTTTGCCGATGTGGTCGCGGTCTTCGACCATCTGCGGGCGGCCGAGCACGCGCCGGCGGGCTGGCTGCGGCATGGCGAGGCGATCCCCGGTTTGAGCGACAGGGGGCGGCAGACCGTTGCCAAGCTCGCGACTGCGCTCGATGGTTTCGATCAGACGGCCTCGCCCTGGACCGTGCTCGCGACGCTGTTGCTCGATCGCACACGCATCGCCGCGCGCCTGGGCGCGTCGGAGGATCTCGCCGACCGCACACGGGGCATCGCGATCTGGCAATTCCTCAACTTTGTGCGGGTACAACCGGCCGGACGCGGGCTGCCCATCACGCGCCTGCTCGATCGTGTGCGCAGGCTCGTGCGGCTCGGCGACGACCGCGACCTGCGCCAATTGCCGGCGGCCGCCCAGCATCTCGACGCCGTGCGGCTGATGACCATCCATGGCGCCAAGGGCCTAGAGTTCGGTGGCGTCCATATTCCTGGGCTTAACAGCGACACGATCCCACGCACGCCGCCGGCGCCGCCCTGTCCGGCGCCCGACGGGATGATCGCGGGGGCGGAGGGCAGTGCGCTGGAGGCGTTCCGCGCAGGTCAGGCCGAGGAGCAGGAGTGCCTATTTTACGTGGCGCAGTCGCGCGCCCGCGATCGCCTGATCCTTTATGCGCCGACCGAGAAGAGTAACGGCCACAACCGACCGCTTTCGCCATTCCTCGACCGTCTCGGGGCGACCTTAACACGCCGTTCGCTCGTGCCGGCACGGCCGCTTCCCGTGGCCGCGGAAGCTCGGGATATCGATTTGGTGGTCGACGGACGGCTGCGGTTAGGCGCCCCGCAGATCGCTCTTTATGAATCCTGCCCGCGTCGCTTCTTCTACACGCATGTCCTGCAGGTCGGCGGCCGGCGAACCGCGACCGCCTTCATGCATCTGCATGAGGCGGTTCGCGTGGTGGTCGAGGCGGTGATCGCGTCGGATGGACCCGTGTCCGAGCAGGCGCTGCAAGATCGCATCGATGCGGCGCTCGCCGGCGAGGGGCTCGGCGAGCACGGCTATCGCGCGGAATTCCGCGATCTGGCGCTGGCAATGCTGCGCTTCTTCCTGGCGAACCGCGCCGAAGCAGTCCCCGAAGCGCCGGTCGCGCTCAGCCTCAGTTTCGGCGGCGAGGAGATCATCGTTCGGCCGGACGAGGTGCTGGTGCGGCCGGACGGCATCCGCGCCGTGCGCCGCATTCGCACGGGTCACATGCGGTCGGCCGAGGGCAAGGATGTCGGCGCGGCGGCGCTGATGCTGGCGGTCAGGCAGTCCTTTCCCGGCGCGGTCGCAGAGCTCGTCCATCTTTCCGACGGCGAGGCACATGCGCTTGCCTTGTCCGATCGGGAGCTGAAGGGGCGCAAGGACAAGCTCGCAAAGTTTCTCGGCGACATCCGCGCCGGACGGTTTCCGGCCGAGGTTTCGTCGCGCACCTGCCCGAACTGCCCGGCCTTCTTCATCTGCGGGCAGACCCCCGACGGCCCCTTGCAGAAAAAGTTCGTCTGACCTTACCGGTCGGCCTCCCTCGCTCCGATTGGACCCTTAGAGCCGCGGCGCTGCCTCGGCCGAACCTAAGGACCCAATCTTATGAACACCGAAGAACTTCTTGATTACGACGATCTCGGCAACGCCCTGCGCGAAGGCCGGGCGTTGCGTCCGGCGCGGGGGTATCGCTTTCTCCTCGCGCAGGGCGATCTCAACTTCCAGTCCCGTGTGGTGAGCGATCCCGTGCCGCTCGGCCGCCAGTTGCTGGAAGCCGCGGCACTCGACCCGCGGGACGGTTACAGCCTCATCGCGATCCTGCCCTCGGGCGATTTCGAGGATGTGAGGCTCAACGAGCCGTTCGACCTGCGTGAGCGCGGCGCCGAGCGGTTCATCGCCTTCCAGACCGACCGCGACTTCAAGCTGACCCTCAACGACCACGAGCTGCTCTGGGGCAAGCCGGTCATCAGCGGCACGGTGCTCTACGGCCTCGCCAAGCCCGGCGAGGGGGAGGCCGTCTTCCTCGAGGTTCCCGGCGGTGAAGATCGCCTGATCGAGCATGGCGAGCTGATCGATCTGGTCCAGCCCGGCATCGAGCGGTTCATCACCGCGCGGCTGACGTTCGAGATCATCGTCAATTCGCGGCCGCGCACGGTGAACGCCCGCACGGTGACGTTCGAACAGATCGTCCAGCTCGCCTTCCCGGGCCAGCACGAACCCAACGTCGTCTTCTCGATGACCTATCGGCACGCGGCGTCGACGCCGCCCGCCGGTGAGCTCGGGGTTGGCGGCTCCGTCGACGTCAAGAAGAAGGGCACGGTGTTCAATGTCACGCGCACTGTTCAGTCGTAATCCGGACCTCAAGCGGCTGCGGGACGAAGGCTACTTCGTCCAGCAGCAGGGCGGGTATCTCGTTATGCGCGAGGTGCCGTATGTCGATGCGCGCCGGGAGGTGCGCATCGGCACCCTCATCTCCAGCCTCACGCTGGCCGGAGATCAGACGCGCCCGCCCGACACCCATGTCATCCACTGGGACGGCGATTTCCCGTGCCACGCCGACGGCAGGCCCATCCAGGGCATCTCGCATGCGGCCGGCGCCTTCGATCTCGGCCACGGCCTGAAGGCGACGCACAGCTTCTCCAGCAAGCCAGACGGCGGCTACTCGGACTACCACCACAAGATGACGAGCTACGCGAATATCCTCGCGGGCCCGGCCGCAGTGCTGAAGTCCGGCGCGACGCCTCGCACCTTCCGCGAACCGGAAGAGGAGGAGGACAGCGTCTTCAACTATGTCGAGACCGCCTCCGACCGTGTCGGGATCGGCGTCCTGACCGAGCGACTCGTCAACGAGCGGGTCGCCATCATCGGCGTCGGGGGGACCGGCGGCTACATCCTGGATTTCGTCGCCAAGACGCCTGTCCGGGAAATCCGGCTGTTCGACAGCGACGAGTTCCTGACCCATAACGCGTTTCGCGCGCCGGGCGCTCCGAGCCTGGAGGAATTGCGGGAAGCGCCCAAGAAGGTCGAATACCTGAAGCGCATCTACAGCCGGATGCACCGGAACATCGTGGCGCACGATGTCGCGCTCGGCGTCGACAACATTCACCTTCTCGACGGCGTCACCTTCGCGTTCCTGTCCCTCGATGCGGGTGACGCTAAGCGGCTGATCGTAGAGAAGCTCGAGGCGATCGGCGCCGCGTTCGTCGATGTTGGCATGGGGCTCGAGCTCGACGAGGGGTCGCTGGGCGGCATCCTGCGCGTCACCGCCAGTACGCCGGAGAAGCGCGATCACGCGCGGCAGCGCATTTCCTTCGTCGGCGGCGGCGCCAAGGACATCTACGCCTCCAACATCCAGGTCGCGGATCTCAACGCCCTGAATGCTGTCCTCGCGGTCGTCAAGTGGAAGAAGATTCGCGGCTTCTACCGCGACCTCGAGCGCGAGCATCACTGCACCTACACCACCGACGGCAACATGCTGATCAACGGGGATCTCGCGTGATACGGCACAAGCGACTCGAACATCGTTTCGTCGAACACATCCCTGAGCGCCTTGAGGCAGGCATTCTCTATGTTTCGATGGAATATGCCACATCAGCCCACAGCTGCTGCTGCGGTTGCGGCGAGGAGGTCGTCGCCCCCTTCACGCCGACGGACTGGAAGATGACGTTCGATGGCGAGACCGTCTCCCTTCGGCCGTCGATCGGCAATTGGACGCTGAAATGCCGGTCACACTATGTGATCGACCGCAGCAAGGTGATCGAGGCCGGCCCCTGGAGTGACGAGCAGGTCGAAGCCGAGCGTCGTCGTGACCGCGCTGCCAAAGCGCGCTTCTACGGGCAGACGCCAGCGATCGAACTTGCCGTTCAGCCCGCTCCCGTCAAGGCGGCTCCCGGCTTCTGGCGCCGCGCCTGGCGTTGGCTATCTGGCAGATCGTGACGATAGGCCCGACGGCAGGTTGCCGTCGGGCTATCCCGCTTCGGAACGCAGCGCAGCCCTAAGAGACAAATCAAGAACATCTATCAGGAGCTTACACGGTCTTCGCCGAAATCCTTGTGCAAGGAATGACCGACACACCATATATTGATGTTAGGCATGGGGCGATCTCCTAGCACGTGCGCGTCTCCACTCATGGTGGTGGGGACGTGGGCGAGCTTCTTGCGACCTCCTCCGGTGCCTGGCGAGGACAGATAGGCATCGAGAAGGAGCGTGGAGAATGGATGCTACCGAATTCAAGCCCGGCGATCTTGTGCGGGTGAAGTCAGGCGGGCCGATCATGACGGTCGAGCAGGTCGGGAAGACGGCCATGCTGGAGGAGGATGCCGTCTGGTGTGTCTGGTTCGAGAAGGTGGGCAACAAGCAGGTCGCGCGGAAAGACACGTTCGCGCCGGTCGTGCTGGAGAAGGCTGAGAAGCCACGAGCCGCGTTCTCCGTCGGCGTCGTTCGGGCGTAGCGTGGTGCCTCATGCCGTTTCGCGGCCTGTTCATCGGCATCGACCGTTATAGCTCGACCGGCATTGATGAGCTGACCTGCGCGCGTCGCGACGCGACGGCGCTGGAGGCACTGTTCTTCGACACGCTGGGCGGCAGCACAGTCTTGCTGGCAGATGCGGAGGCCACGCGGCAGCGGATTGAGGACGCATTTGCCGACCTGGCCGGCTGCGGCCCCGAGGATACGGTGGTGATCGCGTTCTCCGGCCATGGGTCGGAGACACATGAGCTCGTCACCCACGACGCGAATCCAGATGATCTCGCCGGCTCCGCGATCCCGCTCGAGCTGTTGCAGGAATGGTTCTCGCGGATACCGGCAAAGCGCCTGATCCTGTTCCTCGACTGTTGTTTTTCCGGCGGCATTGGGGCGAAGGTTCTGCACGTCGATGCGAAGCCGCGCAGCCTTTTGTCCGCCGAAGCGCGCCTGGCTCAGCTTGGCGGCGCTGGTCGGATCATCTTCACCGCCTCCGCGGCGACCGAGCCCGCCTATGAGCACCGCCGGTTCGGGCACGGCTTTCTGACCCACTTTCTGCTTGAGGCGCTATGTGGCGCCGAGGAAGTCGTGAGCGGCGGCAAGCTCTCGCTCTACCGCCTCCTCGAGCATGTCACGAGCCGCGTCCGGGCGGCCGCGCTGCAGGGCGGCAAAGAGCAGAACCCGACCATGCGCGGGAGCATCGACGGCGATGTCGCGTGGCCCGTGTTCGTGCCGGGCGCTAAGTATCGGGCGGCCTTCCCGGCGCGTCTGCCTGCCAAGGTGACGTCCGATCTTGCCAGCCTCTCGTCGGCCGGTTTCCCCGACGCGCTTGTCACCGCCTGGGCTGGAGCGATCCCGTCCTTGAATGCGCTTCAGATCTCCGCCATCACCGACTTCGGCGTGCTGGACGGCGAGAACCTGGTGGTGTCGGCCCCGACATCCTCGGGCAAGACGATGGTGGGCGAGCTCGCGGCGCTCCGGAACGTGCTGGATCGCAAACGGGCTTTGTTTCTGCTGCCGCTTAAGGCCCTTGTGGCAGACAAGCGGCGGCACTTCGAGAGCGTCTATGGCGGTTTCGGGGTCCGCACGGTGGAAGCGACGGGCGAGACGGACGACATCGCGCCTCTGCTGCGGGGCCAATACGATGTCGGTCTCCTGACCTATGAGAAGTTCGCCGCGATCGCGCTGACATTCCCTCATGTGCTGGCGCAGGTCGGCGCGATCGTGATCGACGAAGCGCAGATGATCGCCGACCGTGGCCGCGGCGCGAATCTGGAGTTCATTTTGACGCTCATCCGGATGCGCCGGCGTGAGGGGATCGAGCCCCAACTGATCGCGCTTTCGGCTGTGATCGGGGACACGAACGGCCTTGAGCAATGGCTCGGCGCGCGGCTCTTGCGGCGCACGGAGCGGCCCGTTCCGCTTGAGGAGGGCTTGTTGCTCGGCACCGGGCATTTCCGCTTTCTTGACCCGGAGAATGGCAATGAGCAGGTTGAGGGGCCGCTCGTTCGGCGTCTTGTCGGCGGCAAAGGATCCAGCCAGGATTGGATCATCCCGCTGGTGCGCAAGCTTGTCGCCGAAGGCCAGCAGGTGATCGTGTTTCGCGAAACCAAGGGCGAAGCCCGCGGCTGCGCCAACTATCTCGCAGAGTCGCTCGGATTGCCTCCGGCTGCCGAGGCGCTGACGCAGATGCCCGGCGGCGATCCCTCGCAGGCCAGCGCCGACTTGCGGAGCGCGCTGGGGCGCGGCGTCGCTTTCCACAACTCGGATCTCGACCGCGAAGAGCGGCGCGTCATCGAGGAAGAATTTCGCCGTAGCGGCTCGGGCCTGCGCGTCATCGCAGCCACGACGACGCTGGCGATGGGCGTGAACACGCCCGCGTCATCGGTCATCATCGCCGGCTTGAATCATCCCGGCGACGAGCCCTATTCGGTAGCCGAATACAAGAACCTAGTCGGTCGCGCGGGAAGGCTTGGCTTCGCCGAGAAGGGAGCTTCGTATCTGCTGGCGCTCGATCCGCGCGCCGAGCATGATCTGTGGTCGCGATACGTGACCGCGGAGCCGGAAGACTTGGTGTCCCGCTTCCTCGACGGTACAACCGACCCACGCTCCCTGATTATCCGCGTCCTAGTCGCGGCACAACGAGCGGCCGGCGAAGGCGTGCCGAGCGAGGAGATTGTCGAATTTCTGGAATCGAGCTTCGGCGCGTTCCAAGCCCGGCGCGCCCATAGCGCGTGGCAGTGGAGCCGGCCGGATCTGCTTTCGGCCCTAGCGGATTTGGAACGCCACGGCCTGGTGCAGAAGAACGCTACAGGCGCGTATGAATTGACCAAGCTGGGCCGTCTCGCTGGCGAAAGCGCGGCAGAGGTCGGGTCCATCGTCGCGCTCGTAGATTGCCTCGGCTCGCTTCAGCCCCAAGAAATCAGCGATCCCGTCCTGATTGCCGCAGCTCAAACGACGGTCGAGGTCGATCAACTCCTTTTTCCGATCAACCGAAAAAGCACGCAGAAAGAGCCTCAGCTATGGCCCAACGAGCTGCAGAGGCAGAATGTGCCGTGGCACGTCCTGAACGCGCTTCAGCGCGGGACAACAGAAGATCATCAGGCGACCCTGCGTGCGAAGAAGGCGGTCGCTTGTCTTTTGTTCGTGTCCGGTCGTGCCATGAGCGAGATCGAGCGCGTGCTGACGCAGTTCGGTGGTGCGTTTGGCGGCGCCGCCGGCCCCATACGCGCGGTCGCAGCGCGGACTTGCGATCTGATGCCGGTCGCGGCTCGCGTCGCCGAGATCCTGCACCCCACGCTCGATCTCGGTGACCGTGTGAGACGTCTGGCGATCCGGTTGACATATGGCGTGCCCAGCGCCGCCGTCGACCTCGCCCAATTCGCTGGAGCCGATTTGCTGCGGGGCGACTATTGCCGCTTGGCCGCCGCGCAGCTCTGTGAGCCCGAACAGATCGACGCCGCAACTGATGACCAAATTCTGGCATGCGTGGACAAGGACAGGCGCAAGCTTGCACTTGTCCGCGATGCGGCGAAGCGCGTTGCCAAGCGTCGGGCCGAAGCGGTGGCGCCTTCCGCCCCGATCCTTGAAGTATATGTGCCCTAAATTGCGCGCAACGGGGGCGTGAGGCGATTGCGTCAGATGCCCCCTCTGCGAGACGTTCCTGCCTCAGAAAGTCTCCAATGCTGGCGGAGCCAATGCGGCAGCGGGCGATCAAGCGGTCGAACGAGACAACGCGCCGCTACGGCTGCGCTCGGTGTGCAGGAGTGTCAGGATGGTCTGCCGGTTCGGAGCAAATGACCTGGTCGCCGATGGCGCCAAACCGAAGATCGTCGATTTCTTCAAAAAGCTTTTTCGACTGCATCGTGGGCGGCGATGAATTGCTCGCCGACCAGTGGCTGATCGCAAGCCTCAAGCTGCCAAGCGACGCTCCTCGTCCTCGGCTTCGTTCCCCGGCTCTCCAACCGCTTTGGTCAGGAAGAGGTCAAGCGCAGCTCGACGAGAATCACGATCCAATGCGTAGGCCGTCTGTTTGAATTCGATCCCCTCGAGTAGCCCTTGGATGTAACCGGAGATCGTGTCGGCGGCCATGATGAGCGCAGTGTCGAGCGTGTGAATGTATTTGCTCGTCACCGAGCCCTTGGAGTGGCCGACGAGCGCCGCGATGGTCACCTCGGTGAAACCGAGATCGTTGGCGATGCTGGCAAAGCTGTGACGCAGGACATGCGGGGTGACGCCGGCGAGCGGACTGTCGCTGAAAATCTGTTCCCAATGGTTCGGGAAGCTGCCGAACGCATGGTCCTCGCCCTGACCTGGGAAGACATAGGTGCCCGCTGCGGTCTTGCGCCGTTCCTCCAGATACTCGACGACGGGCAATCCGATTGGACGAATGGACTCACCTTCCTTGCTGTCCACCAGGCGCATGCAGCTCGCGTCGGTGTCAGCTTCGATCCACATTAGCGAGATCATTTCCGAGCGGCGGCAGCCGGTGAGCGCGATCTGCCGGATGATGTCCACGGTCATGGCGTATTTTTCGTTCGCCGCGGCATCGCGAAGCATTTGCCCGAGGGTGCGATACTCCGCCTCGGTCAGCCTACGATTCCGAACATTGTCCTTGGGCTTCTTGATGCCGTGCGCCGGATTGACCTCTATAATCCCAGCATCGACAGCGTAGGTGAGGATTCCGCCCAATAGGCCGACGGTGCGCGTGGCGGTGCCCGCGCCACCACGAACAATGGCCTTTCCTCGCAGCTTTTTCGTCTTGACGGCGACGCGCGTCTTGCCGGCCATGATGTCCTTCAAGACCTTGTTGATGTCGGCCTTGGTGAGATCCTTGACCCGGCGCGCGCCGATCAGCGGGATGATGTGCCGCTCGATACGGCCAGTGTCGGTGACGATGGTGGTGGGCTTTTTCGGTCGCCCGCCCTTACCCAGAATGAGGCCCGCGTTCAGATCAGCGGTATAGAGGGCGCAAAGCTCCTTGACCGTGATGGCCTTGTGATCGAGCTGACGTTCTTCGGAAGGGTTGTCGCCGCGCGCGACGCGCCCGAGTTGGACCTTCGCTTCTTGCCGGGCTGTCTCCGGCGTCCACACGCCATGCAGGCCGATGGTGTAGCGTCGCGTGCGTCCAACAGCGCGATATTGGATGAGGTAGCTGCGCTTGCCGGAGGCGAACACGCGGAGGCCGAAACCGGGCAGTTCGTCGTCCCAGATAAAATAGTCCTTCTCGCGAACATCGGCAGCGTCCACGATCCGCTTGGTCAGCTTTGCCATGAGGTGTTCCCCTCGCTAGTGAGGGGCTGCTTCCGCGGAAGCACCACGGAAGCAACCGGATGGATATCGGAGCGAAATTCTGGATAGACAGTTCGGCGCGGAAATACGAATTGTCTAGTATCTTCAGTTACATATCGCATTGTAGCGTGCCCTGTCGTGCATTTAGGATAGGCAGGCTAAATTGCTCCGAAGGCAGAGGCCACAGGTTCGAATCCTGTCGGGTGCGCCAGTCCTGTATAAAAGTAAGAACCCCGTCGCTTGCGTCGGTGCCGCCGAAGATAGCGTGTTCCAACGCTTGGCGGCTCCCCCGTATCAAGACCGATTCGGACGTCACGACGATTTCATCGGCAAGCAGCCGCACATAGGCTTTCCGAAGCATGGGATCTTCATCGCGCAGCCCTTCGCGGACAACCGCTGCGAACCTGTCCAAAATCGTCGGCGTAATGTTGCGCCGGGGCATAGCAAGCTGCTGTTCAAGGCTGCGGATTTCTACGGCGAGGTTAGCCAACCTCGCGTTGTGGTTCTGAAGGCGCTGTCTGAGCTGTGGATCATGCGTTCCAAGCTCTCCCAGTTCGACCAGTTCGAGGAGGCGCATCTTCTGGCCCTCCACCTTCGATTTTTCTGCGCGCCGAGCCTTCAGCGCTTCGCGGCGTTCAGCAAGTGCGGCGTCAGAACGATCAAGAACGGATTCCAGGAGCAGCCGGAGACGCTCGGGCGCGAGTATCCGCTCGGCCAGTGCTTCGATCACGATGTTATCGACGACATCCATCCGCACCGGAGTCGATGAACATGCGGCGAGATCGATGGTGCGTTTGTGACCGCAGATTAAATAGCGATAGCTGCCGCCTTTGCCGGTCCGCAGGATCATGCCCGCGCCGCATCCTTCTGCGCCGCATTTCGCGATTCCTGCGGTTAGGGTCGGCGCATTCGCCGTTCGGGGCGCCGTAACTTTCGGATGGTGCCGGGCGAGTTTGGCCTGCGCCTTGGCGAAATCCGCGCTGCTCACAATCGGTGGCACTTCGACCGCAATCCACTCCTCGCGCGGCCGCTTCTGACGCGTCCGGCTGTCGACCTGATTGTAATAGTGCGTACCCGCGTAAGTTTCGCGATGTAAGATCAGGTGCACGGTCGCGGTTCGAAACGGCTTACCCCGGATAAGCAGCCCTCGGCGATTCAACTCGTGCGTAATAGCAATAACGCCGGATTTTCCGTAATTTCCACAACGCTCGAGATACAGATCGAAGATCAACCGAACAACGGCCGCTTCTTCTTCATAAATGCGAAGTTGCTTTTTGTCCTTTTTCGCCATTCTTCCGGCAACGAACGTCTCGTATCCAAACGGTGGGGTAGAACCGTTCCAGAAACCGCTTGCGGCATTGGCTGCCATCGCCATTTTGACCTGCTCGGCGTTGACGTCACTTTGATAAGCGTCGACCAGCGTCGTGACGCCGCGCGCTAGCTTGCCGCTGGGACCCTCAGCAACCTGCTGCGTAACGGATTCGAGTCGGACCCGACTCTCTTCGAGCTGCCGACGATATCGTTCAAAATCAAAATCATCGCGAAAGAAGCGGCTGAAATTATAAATCAGTACGACATCGAACGGAGTCGGCTGCGCTTCGGCATCAGCGATCATGCGTCGGAACACGGGTCGGCGATCACTGCGAGCGGACGCCCCAGGTTCGCGGTAGACCTCGAGCAATTCATAACCCTGGGTGGAGGCCCAGGCTCGTATGCGCTTTTCCTGTTCCGCGAGCGAAATCTGATGCTCGGCCTGACGCTTGGTCGAGACACGGACATAACCGACCGCTCGAAGCCTAGCTCGTCCTAATCCAGTTTTTATCACATTTTCCTCCCTCGCCGCGGCGGCGATCAGCGAAGGTCGCTCTGCAGAATCTTACGGTTCGTCGAACAATTCACGGATCTGCTGACCCAGCAGCCGTTCCAGGATTTCTACCTCTTCCGCCATCACTGCCAGTCGGCCGGCGGAGGCCAGCCGCCCCTCAACAGCGGCATCCCGCCGCGGGGTCGCGGCGGGATGCAGGCGCTTGAAGGGTGGCGTATCGACCATGCCACTGGTGTGACATGGTCTGAGCCTGGATTTTGCCGGGGTCAGTCGGGCGGCGCGCTAAACTTCACATGCGCTTTGATCCTCACGGTCAAATCCTGAATCAGTGCGTTTCGGTCTGCCGCCGACATCCCAGCCGGGATCGGCCGAATCGTGAGCGCACACGAGCCGTTGGGCTTGCGCGACCAGACCGCCTGTTTTTCGACGCCCCCCGCCGCGATCGCGATCGGCCGGAATGCCTCAGCCTCGGCCGGCGTCAGCAAAAGACGTCGCGCGAGCTCGGCCGGCGCAAGCGCAATTCCTCGCGCGGCAAACTCGGTCGCGGTTGCCAACACGATTTCGCGTCGCGCCGGGTCATTGAGGGCCGGTGCCATCGTCTCGGCGAAGTAGGCATTCGCGCGGTCCGGGTTGCGCATCACCGACAGGAGCACCGGCGGGAGGTTGGCGAGCATCAGCATCCGACTGACCACGGAGGCGTCTCGTCCCAATGATCGGGCAAGTTCGCGCTGATTACCGTCAAAAAACGTGGTCAGCGCAGACGCCCAATTCCGCGCCCGCTGGAGATCGGTCAGATCCATGCGCGCCGCATTTTCCACCTCCGCAACTCTCCACGCGTCGACGTCGCTGAGATCGCGGATCTCGACCAAGAGCGTGAATGTCGGATCGGCGGTGCGCAAATACATTGCCGCACCGTGTCGACGCGTGCCCGCGACGAGTTCCAATCTATTCGGATCCGTTCCTCGCCTGACGATAGCGGGAACCTGCTGCCCTCGCGCCCTGATACTCTCGACGAGATCGTGATTGGCCCCCACATCGAACGCCGTGCCTGCGCGCGGGTTAAACGAACACGGCACACATATCGACGGATCAACCCGTACTATCTGTCCAACGCCCGATCCGTCGCGCACGGCGCGCATATCCGTTTGTGAACCAACCTCGGGGCCGGCGCCCGACGCGATCGGACCGACGTCTTCGAAGAGTTTCGGCTCAACACGTGTTTCCATATGCATATTCTCGCTCCTAAGGGGCGGCCTGAGCGCCGCCCCTCGGGACTGCATACGCAAATTACCGGGCTATTTTTGCCGGGGTCACTCCCCGCCCTTTCCCTGATCCGACGAAGCAAAGCGATGCGAAATTCCTGCACCAAATCCCTTCTCGATCGATTCGTACTGCGCGGCGACATGGTCCGGAAGGCCGCTTTGTCCTTTGAGCTTTTTTATACCTTTAACGGCAGAGAGATGCTCAGATTGAATTCGTTTTGACCGATGTCGTGTGGGATCTTTTGGATCGCGGTCATCCTCACTGTTGTCGCCCAGCGGCAACAGGTCACGGGCCGTAATGCCATTGCCCAATTGCACCGGATTCCTCATACCCGGCTTAACTGGTTCGAGTGCGGGGTCGCGCCCTTCGCGCGCTTTAATCGCCATTGTGCTAGCAATTTTCTCTGCTTTTTCTTCAACACCCATCGCCCGCGCACCAGTGCGAGCAGGCCTGACGAACCAGCTCCGATAAATTGTAAAAAGCTCCCGTTTCAGTTCTATTTGTGGCTGCGGTTTAAAAATCACCTGGCTACCTCGCTTTGGATTGCTTCCATCGCGCAGTATATCTCCACGATCCGGTAAAGCCCCAATCTGTGAGACGATTCGATCAATCGCATATGTCAGGGCAACCATCGCGGGAATCGAAAACCGTTCGGTTGAAATTGAGTGCCGGATTTCGAGCGTTGGCTCTTTCGACCGGCCCTTCTTTTGTCGCATGCCCGCGGTCTTGTCGGAATCTCGCGCGGCCGTCCTAGGGTCAAAACTCAATCAGCCTCTTGAATCGCAGCCGGTTTCCTGATTCACC
>NZ_CALMPA010000026.1 GCF_937871615.1 uncultured Sphingomonas sp.
GCGCCGCGGTGACCGAACTACTCGCGGCCCGCATCGCGCCACGCAAAGTGTGGGGAAGCTGAGGGGGTGCGCTTCGCCTTTTCGGACGATCAACTCGCGATCCGTGATGCGGTGACGGCATTCCTCGCCGACACCGTCACCAGCGAACGCACGCGCGCCGCCATGGCGGACGGCTCCGGCTTCGACCGGTTGCTGTGGGGAGCGATGGCCAGCGAACTGGGATTGACCGGGATCGCTATACCGGAAGACCATGGCGGCTCGGCGCTCGGCGCGGTGGAGACAGCGATCGTCAGCGAGGCGCTCGGCGCGCATGTCGCCGCCGTTCCGTGGCTTGCCAGCGCCGTTCTTGCCACCCGCGCAATTCTCCTTGGTGGAAACGATGCGCTGCGCGCCGCATGGCTGCCACGCCTCGCCGACGGCAGCGCGATCGTCACCTTCGCCGACGGCGATTTCATGCATGATGGCCGGTACCTGAGCGGCCATGCCGCCTTCGTTCCGCATGGCACGATCGCGGACGCCATCATTGTCCCGGTCGGCGGAGCCGTATTCCTCGTTCCCACCGACGCACCGGAGGTCAGCCTCGCGGCACGGACATCGTTGGACCAGACCCGTCCGCTCGCTGCACTGACCCTGACAGGAGCGGAGGCGGTTCCCCTTCCCGCGCTCGACTGGCGCGCGATCGAACCGATCGGCTGGACAGCCCTCGCAGCCGACGCGCTGGGCGGCGCCCAAGCGACGCTCGACCGCACCGTCGCCTATGTCCGCGAACGCACGCAATTCGGCCGCACGATCGGCAGCTTCCAGGTAATCAAACACCGGCTCGCCGACATGCTCATAGCGATCGAGCAGGCGCGCTCGGCCGTCTATTGGGCAGCCGGTGAGATCGACGCGGACAGCGCCGACGCGCGTTTCGCCGCTCACGCCGCCAAGAGCTTTGCCTGCGACACCTATACCGAATGCGCTGGCCACGCGATCCAGCTCCACGGCGGAATCGGCTTCACCTGGGAGCATGACGTGCATCTGTTTTTCAAACGCGCGCGCGCCGACATGTCGCTGTTGGGCGCTCCCGCGTGGCATCGCGAGCAGATCGCGCGGGCCATGTCGCTGGACGTCGCATGCGCCTGATCTACACTGACAGCGAAATCGCCTTCCGGGCTGAGGCGGCCGACTGGCTTCGCGATCAGATGTCCGGTGAGTTTGCCGATCTGCGTGGGTTGAATAACCGCAGTTCCGCGCCCGAGCGCCGGTTGGAATGGGAGCAACGACTGGGCGAAGCGCGCTGGAGCGTGATCGGCTGGCCCGATGAATTCGGCGGCCGCGATGCCGCCATGGCCGAACGGGTGATCTTCGCCGAGGAATATGCCGCCGCCGGTGGCCCTCCGCGCCTCAACCACATTGGCGTCGAACTGCTCGGGCCGACCGTCCTCGCTTATGGTACGGCTGCACAAAAGCATCGCTTTCTGCCGCCGATCGCCGCCGGCTCCGCCATATGGTGCCAGGGTTATTCGGAGCCAGGCGCGGGTTCCGATCTGGGGGCGGTGCGCACCCGGTCGCGCCTCGATGACGACGAATGGATCATTGACGGCCAGAAGGTGTGGACCAGCCTCGCCCAATTCTGCGACTGGGCGTTCGTCCTCACGCGCTCGGAACCGGGCAGCGTCGGCCCGAAGGGACTGACCTTCCTGCTCGTTCCGCTCGATCAGCCGGGCATCGAACGCCGCCCGATCCGCCAGATCACCGGCGATTGCGAGTTCAACGAACTATTTTTCGACGGCGCGCGCACCGCCGCCGACAATATTCTCGGCGCGCCGGGCGACGGCTGGCACGTGGCGATGGCGCTGCTCGGGTTCGAGCGCGGGGTATCGACGCTCGGGCAGCAGATGGCGTTCCGCAACGAACTCGAGGCGGTGGTCGACGCCGCGCGCGCCAATGGCGCGGCGCGCGATCCGCTGATCCGGCAGCGGCTGGCGCAGGCCGAGATCGGTCTCAGGCTGATGCGCGTCGGCGCGCTCCGGATGCTGACGCAGGAAAATGGCGCGGGCACCGGTGCGGCAGTCACCTACAAGATCCAGTGGGCGAACTGGCGACGCTCGCTCGGCGAACTTGCGATGGACGTACTGGGCCAGGCCGGCGAAGTCGCGCCCGCGCTGCCGCACAGTGATTATACCATGCCGCTGCTGACCGAACTGTTCCTCGGGTCCCGCGCGGACACGATCTACGGGGGCTCGAACCAGATCCAGCGCAACCTGATCGCCGAGCGCGCGCTCGGCCTGCCCCGCGAGCCGCGCGGCAACCTGAGAGGCTGAACGACACGATGACCGCCCCCGCCTATCCCACGCCTGCCGGCATGTTGACCGGCCGGACTATGCTGATTACCGCCGCCGCCGGCAGTGGCATCGGCGGCGCCACCGCCCGCCGCGCCGCCGAGGAGGGCGCGCGGCTGTTTCTCTCCGACACGCACGAACGCCGCCTGAACGAAACCGCCGACGCGATCGCCGACGCCGGCCACGACCGCCCGTTCGTGATGGTATGCGACGTGACCAACAAGGCGCAGGTTCAGGCGACCGTCACGACCGCTGTCGAGCAGCTCGGCCATATCGACGTGCTCGTCAACAATGCCGGGCTGGGCGGTGCTGCACCAATCGTTGAGATGACTGACCAGCAATGGTCCAGCGTGCTCGACGTCAGCCTGACCAGCGTGTTCCGCATGACCCGCTCGATGCTGCCACACATGTATGCGCGGCAGCGCGGCGCTATCGTCAACAACGCCTCCGTACTCGGCTGGCGCGCGCAGAAACTTCAGGCGCATTACGCCGCCGCCAAGGCCGGGGTGATGGCCTTCACCCGCTGCGCGGCAATGGAAGCGGCGGAGCATGGGGTGCGCATCAACGCCGTCGCGCCGAGCCTCGCGATGCATGCCGCGCTGGGCAAGGTTACCCCGTCCGGTTTGCTGGAGGAACTCACCGCGCGCGAGGCGATGGGGCGGTTCGCCGAGCCCTGGGAAGTCGCCAACGTGATCCTGTTCCTCGCTTCCGATCTATCGTCCTACATGACCGGCGAGATCGTGTCGGTATCGAGCCAGCGAGCATGAGCACGCGCGTCTATCAGCATCCGCGCGACCTGATCGGGCAGGAAGGCACCACGCTCGGCCCGACCACATGGCTGACGGTGACGCAGGAGATGATCGACCTGTTCGCGCGCGCGACCGGCGACCATCAGTGGATCCACGTCGATATCGAGCGCGCCAAGGCCGGCCCGTTCGGGGGTACGATCGCACACGGCTATCTGACGATAAGCCTCGTCAATCATTTCCTGCCCGAGATGATCGACGTTCAGGGCATCGCGATGGGGGTGAATGTCGGCGCGGAGAAGCTTCGCTTCCTCGCTCCCGTCCCCGCCGGCCGCTGTCTGCGGGGGCGTGGCGAGATCATCGCGGCGGAAGAGGTCAAGGGCGCAGTTCAAGCCACGATCCGCGTGACGGTTGAACTGGACGGCTCCGAGCGTCCGGCATGTGTGATCGACACGATCAGCCGTTATTTCCCCGCGGATTAGGGCAGAACGAAGGGCGGCCGACCCGGCCCTTCGCCGCGCGGGATCAAAGAGGAATCTTCAGCACCTTCGCCGCATTCTCGCGCAGGAATTTCGGCCACACCTCGTCCTTAAACGGCACATCTTTCAGTTCACTGAAGATCCGATCAAGAGACAGGCCAGCCGCGAAATATCCAGCATAGATTATTTTGCCCGCTCCCCGCGTGTTCGCATAGTCGACAATCGCCTTTGGGTAGTGACGCGGCGCGAATGCACTGGTTGAATAATAGAGATTTGGATATTTCAGCATCAGCTTGACCGCCATATCTTCCCACGGCTCCGCCCCGTGGCGCATCACCACTGTCAACTCCGGGAAGAACCAGCAAATTTCGTCAAGCAATTCCACCTTCTGCGTCGCGAGCGGGATGCGCGGTCCCGGCACGCCGACGTTGAGGAAGAAGGGCAGTTCCAGTTCACACGCCAGCGCATAGAAGGGATACATCTCCTTCCCGTTGATCGCCACCTGCGGCATCGAACCGGCGGCGAAATAGCTCAGGCCGCTTAAGCGATATTCGGCATGCAGCGCGCGGATACGGCGAATTTCGTCCATCCCCTTGTTCGGGTCCACCGCCGCCTGAAAGACAAAGCGATCCGAGTGATCGCGGATAATTTCGGGATAGGCGGCGGCGTCTCCCACCGGGATCAGCGCAACGGCAACGTCATGTCGGTCCATCGCCTCCAGCACCCGCGCGACATAGGTACTGGTGTCGTCGCCCAGATCAGGAATGCCCCGGAACATATATTGCGCGGGCATCTTGAAACTGTCGAGGCTTTCGCGATCTCGCTGAAGCCCCCGGAACGCGCCGTATCGCGCGGCATCGTGCTGGCTCCACGGAATGTTCACATGCGTATCTATCACGCGCAGCCCATGCGGCATCGGCATCATTCTATTCCTCTACCCGTTTCACCTCCCTTAACGGGTTGCGCGGTTGAAGCGTGTCACCAAATGGCGGTCGCCTCGAACGACGCGGATTGCTTGTTTGGCGACCGGAACCGCGCGAAGGCGATGGGGGAGGACATATGATTCACCGATGTATAGATCCTGTCGCGCTCGCCCTCACCGCGCCGGGCGCGCCGTTTGAAACGGTCCGCGGCACGAACGGGGAAGTGTTCCGCAACATTCCTCATAATCTGAGCGATCTCTATCGCGCAGCGCAGCGCCATGGCGCGCGGCGAATGCTCCAGACCGAGCAGGTCGCCTACAGCTATGACGACGTCTTCGCGTTCGCCGCGCGCGTGGCTCGTGCGCTGACCGATGAGTTCGGCGTGAAGCGCGGAGATTATGTCGCGATGGCGATGCTGTCCGGTGTCGAGTGGATGGCCTGCTTCATCGCGGTTCATGCGGTCGGCGCGACGGCGGCGATGGTCAACACGCGCTGCGCACCGGACGAGATGATTCACGCCATCGGTCAGGTGGGGGCGAGGCTCGTCATCGCGGATGGCCTCCGCGCAGCGGCGTTGCAAACCGAGCAGGCATCGCAAGGGTGGCGGATGATCGTGTCGGGCGCGCCGGATCGCGTGCGCGGCGAGAAGGACCGCGATCTCGCAGCCATCCTCGCCCAAGCGTCTGAGATATCGTTCGATCCGGTTGATCGCGCTTCGGACAACGCCGCGATCGTCCTGTTCACCTCCGGCACAACAGGCCGCCCCAAAGCCGTGCGCCTCGATGACGCGGCGATGACACATGCCGTCGGCGTCGCGGGGCTTGCCGGCGCGATCCAGGATCAACGCTACCAGATGGAGTTCGGCCGGAAGATTCCTCCTGGGCGCGGCTCCGCCGAATCCGCGACGATCATCGCCGGGCCGGTGTTCCATTTCTCCGGCATCATGCCGTTCCTGCGCGGAGCATTTTTCGGCGCGCCGTTGTTCGTTTTCACGAAGTGGAACGCGGAGGTCGCGCTGGAACTGATGGAGCGCGAGCCGCTGGCCCGGCTCGGCTTCGTGCCAACGATGCTGTCGGACATGCTGGCCTCGCCCCGCGTCGGACCGGACAATCTCGGCACGCTGATGGTGCTCGCCAACGGCGCGGCGGCGCTCGATCTCAAGTTGGTCGAGCGCGTGCGCCAGGTGGTGCCCACGGTGATGGTTTCGAACACCTACGGGCAAACCGAATCCGCCGCGTGGGTCTCGACCATCTGCGGACGGGATTATATCGAGCATCCGGAATCCGCCGGCTATGTCCTCCCCACGGTTGAAGTTCGCATCCGGCGCGACGATGGCGCGGACGCTGCGATCGGCGAACACGGCGAAATCTGCATGCGCGGCACTGGGATGATGCGCGGTTATATCGGTGACGCCACCGCGACGACGAAGACGATCGTCGATGGCTGGCTGCGCACCGGCGACAACGGGTGGATGGATAGCGAGGGCAGGCTCTATCTCGCCGATCGGCGCAAGAACATGATAATTTCTGGTGGCGAGAACGTCTATTGCGCGGAGGTGGAGAGGGTGCTCGGCAGCCATCCGTTGGTGGCAGAGGTAATCGCCTACGGCCGTCCGGACGAACGGCTGGGAGAACGGATCGCGGCCACCGTGGTCCCGCGCGGCGGAGCCCCGATAGATACCGAGGAACTGCGCGGTTACGCGCGCGCGAAACTGGCGGGATACAAGGTTCCGCGCGACATCACGGTTCGCCCGACGCCGCTGCCGCGCACGCCGACGATGAAGATCGACCGCGGGACGTTCCTGCGCGAAATGAGGGAGCAGGCATGACGACGACATTACCCGATCTGAAGGCAATGTTCGATCTGCGCGGTCGGGTAGCGTTGGTCACGGGATCATCGCGCGGGCTGGGTTTCGAAATGGCGCGCGGCTTCGCGGCGGCGGGAGCGCGCGTGATCGTCTCCAGCCGCAAGGCCCATGATTGCGAAGCCGCCGCGGAGGCGATCCGCGCCATCGGCGGCGACGCACGCGCCATCACCGCGCATGTCGGCGACATGGGCGCGGTGGAGGCGCTGGTCGCGGGAATCCAGGCGCAATGCGGGCAACTCGATATATTGGTGAACAATGCGGGCGCCGCTTTGCCCTACGGCGTCGACGAGGCAACGCCGGAACTGTTTGAAAAGAGCTATGCCGTGAACACGCGCGGGCCGCTGTTCCTAGCGCAGAAACTGCGTCCGCTGCTCGCCGCTTCCCCGGCCGCGCAGGCTGGCGGCGCAGCGATCATCAACATTCTCACGGTCGGGGCGTTTTTTGGCACTTCGTCGCAGATCGGCTACAGTTCCTCCAAGGCAGCCCTCTGGCAAATCACGCGCTCGCTAGCCACCGCGTTCGCGACGGATCGCATCCGTGTGAATGCGATCGCGCCCGGCCCGATGGCGACGCGGATGGTCACGTCCGGCGGAGATGCGCTGATGGAAAAGAGCGCTGCTGGCACGTTGCAAAAGCGCGTCGCCGATCCGGCGGAGATCATCGGCCCGGCGCTGATGCTCGCCAGCGACGCAGGCTCGTTCGTCACCGGGGCGCTGCTGGCCGTAGACGGCGGCTGGCTCGCGTGAGCACGTCGATACGGCGCAACGCAGCGGCGTTGTTCACACCGTTCCGGCTACGCAATCTCACGTTGCCAAATCGCGTGGTGATGTCGCCGATGACGCGGCGCTTCAGCCCCGGTCGCGTCCCCAGCAATGATGTCGCCGATTATTATGCGCGGCGCGCGCAGGCCGGCGTAGCCCTGATCGTTACCGAAGGGGTAGCGACCGATCATCAGGCGGCCGTCGACTATCCCGAAACACCGCAATTGCATGGCGAGGCCGCGCTGGCGGGTTGGCGCAACGTGGTGACGAAAGTGCACGCCGCCGGAGGACTGATCGTCCCGCAGCTCTGGCATCAGGGGCCCGTACGCGATCCGCTCGTGAGCGATAATCCCGCGATCGCCGGCGTTCGCCCGTCCGGCATATGGGGTCGGGCGAACGGCACAGTTTCGCTCGATCCGGATTATGTCGCACGGATGCTCGCCGAAACCCGTCCGGCGAGTGACAGTGAGATCGGCGACATCATTCTGTCCTACGCGCGGTCCGCACGCGCCGCCGTCGCCGCCGGGTTCGACGGCGTCGCGATTCACGGCGCGCACGGATATCTGATCGATAGCTTTCTGTGGCACGAAACGAACCGGCGCGACGATCGCTGGGGTGGAGACATGGCGCGCAGAGCGGCCTTCGGCGCTGCCGTCGTCCGCGCGGTGCGCGAGGAGATCGGACCAGATCGGCCGATCCTGTTCCGCTTTTCCCAATTCAAGATGCAGGATTATCTCGCGCGGCTGGCCGACATGCCGGACGAACTGGCTGCCCTGCTCGGCCCACTGGCCGATGCGGGGGTCGATCTGTTCGACGCTAGTCAACGGCATTTCGAACAGCCCGCCTTCCCCGGATCACCGCTGAACCTCGCTGGCTGGGCCAAACGGCTAACCGGTGTGGCGGCCATGACCGTTGGTGGGATCGGCATGCATGCGCCGCGCGATCCGCTGGGTGTCGAGCGGCCGATGGAGGCCGGCGACAATCTCGATCGCGTCGCCAAGCGGCTGGAGGCCGACGAATTCGATCTGGTTGCGGTCGGCCGGGCGCTCCTCAACGATTCGGAATGGATCGCCCGTCTGCGCGATGGCCGCCCGTTCCTCCCCTTCGATCGCACCAATCTGCAAAGGCTTGCCTGAACCATGGACGACCTTCTTGCCCCCCTAGAACGCCGGCTGGCCCTGATCGAGGACGAACTCGCCATCCAGCGTCTGCTGGCCAGCTACGGCCCGCTGGCCGACGCCGGACTGGGCCAACGGGCCGCCGCGCTGTGGACCGATGACGGCGCCTATGATCCCGGTGGCGTCTCCAGAGCCGAGGGGCGGACAGCGTTGGTCGAGATCTATCATGGCGAACGTCATCAAAGCCTGATCCAACGCGGCTCGATGCACATGACCGCGCCCGCGCAGATCAGCCTCCACGGCGATCGGGCGGAGGCGGTCGGCTATTCGGTGCTGGCGTTGAATGCCGGCAATGAATTCAAGCTGCTACGGGCATCTATCAACCACTGGATATTGGCGCGCACGGAACAAGGCTGGCGGATCGTGGAGCGGGTAAATCGCGTGCTGGACGGCTCCGCCGAAGCACAGGCGCTGCTGGAGCACGCGGACCGATCCTAGGTTCTAACCAGGCATCACCGCGCCGCTGTCGCAATTGATTGACTGGCCAGTGATTGTCCGGCTTTCGTCGCTCGCGAGAAACAAGGCGAGCGCGGCTATATCGTCCGGCGTCGATAATGTCTCCAGCGGCAGCCGCTCCAGTTCCGCGGCGCCCACCGCGCCGGCATCCATCCCCCGCTCGGCGGCGAGCCGAGCGATCCAATCGCGATACAATTGTGTGTCAATACGCCCAGGCACGATGCAATTGCAGCGGATGCCGTATTTCCCCACCTCGATCGCGACACTCTTGGTGAAGGTGCGTAGCGCAGCCTTCGCGGTCGCATAGTGGCTCTTGCGCGGCAACCCGGCATAACCGGCGGTCGACGACAGGTTGATGATCGCGCCTCCACGCTACGCGAGCATCGAGCGGTTCAGCACCTCGCGAGTGCATAGCATTGCCGCGGTAAGATCAATCGCGATCGTCGCGTTCCAGTTCTGGAGCGTTTGCTCCCAGATAAAGCGGTCCTCTCCCGGCGCGGCGGCATTGTTGACGAGAATATCAATCCGCCCAAAAACTTCAGCCGTGCGGGCGACAGCGGATACAACGTCTTCCTCACGCGTCAAATCCGCGACGATCGCGATCGCATCCGCGCCGATCGTATGCGCGGCTTGCTCCACTCCCTCCGCGCTCCGCGCCACCAGCGCCACTTTCGCGCCTTCACGCGCGAACCGTAACGCCAGCACTGGGCCGACCCCACGGCTGGCACCGGTGACGATCGCGACGCGGCCCGCCAAGCGGCCGGCTGCGCTCATGCCGTCTTCCGGAGACGCCCGGCCGCGATGAAGCAGACCGCACCGGCCAGATAGAACAGATTGAGCGTGAGCATCGCCGATTTGAGCGAATGCGGGCCACCATAAGTGTCGCTGAGCAGTCCCACGACGAAGGGGCCGCCGCCATAGCCGAACAGATTCGCCATCACCATTTCTACCGCGATCACCGTGCCGCGGATACTGGCCGGCGTGAGATTAAGGAGCGCGCCGTAACTGATGCCGAGAAAGGAATAGCAAAACAGGCTGTAGCCGGAGATCGCGAGGACGGTCAGTGCAATGCTCGGGGCCATCAGCGCGCCGGCGGCGAACAGCATCGTCAGCAACGCGATCGAGCCACACAGGATCAGCATCCTGTTGGGCTCGCCCTTCGCCAGCCGGTCGGCCAACGTGCCGGTGAAGATCAGGCCGATGCCCCCGCAAATCCCGGAGGCGAAGGCGATCACCATGCCCGCCCCCTGAATCGACATCATATGTTCGCGCATCAGGAACGGCACGAACCAGCCCGTCACACCCGTATTCGCGGCGGACAACAACGCCGCGCCGATCATGAGCAATAGCACCCGGGTATCCCGCCCGATGAAGCGAAAGGCATCGGCCAGCCGCTTGTTCCATGGCGCGTCATAGGCGGGCGCCTTCTGATCGAAAGCGCCTCGAACTGGCTCCCGCAGAAATAGCCAGATCAGCAGAGCGAGCGGAACGCCGGGCAGCCCCGCCGCCATGAAAGCCGCACGCCAGCCATAATGGGTGACGATCCACGCGCCGGCGATGAAGCAGAGCAGCGATCCAAGCGGGATACCCGTCTGGTAGATCGCCACCGCCGAGGCGCGCCGATCACGCGGAAAGAGATCAGTGATAATCGAGGTGGCGGTCGGCGAAGCGCCGGATTCCGCTGCCCCGACACCGACGCGGGTCAACAGCAGATGCCCATATGTGAAAGCGATACCGGCCATCGCCGTCATCGCGCTCCACACCGCAACGACGATCGCCAGCATCCGGCTGCGGTTGACGCGATCGGCCACCAACCCGAGCGGAATGGATGTCACCGCATAGATCAGGCCGAACGCGAGGCCGGTCAGCATGCCCAATTGCGCATCGCTCAGCATGAATTCGTGCTTCAGCGGCTCGATCACCAGTGACGCGACACGGCGATCAATCTGATTGAATGTCATCATCGCGGTCAACAGGATCAACGCTTTCCACGCGCCGGGCTTCACCGTCGACGTCCCCTTCAGATCATCGGCACCACTTCCCATCAGCATTCCACTCTCCCGCCCCGCGCTCTGGCGTCGCTTGGTCATCCCAGACTTATGGCCATCGCCCTTGACAGCAACCACCGTACGGGGGTTGCGCCCACCCACCGACGCGGCGAACTGCCATGTTGTCAAGCCATCAGAAAGACGGGCGGAGAGGAGCGGAGATGGAGCGGGTCGTCCGCATCGGTGGGGCAACCGCCGCGATCAACGACAGCGGCATGGGCGTGCTGCAGTTCCTGCGCGACGACGTCCAGCTCGATTACATGGTGTTCGATTTGCTAGCGGAATCCGTGGTGGGCCGCCTCGCCCGCCAGAAACTTGATGACCCGCAGACGGGCTATGTCGGCGCGTTCGTCGACCGACTGGTGGGACCACAGCTGCGCCACATCCGCGAACGCGGCATCCGGTTGATCGCCAACGCTGGCGGCGTTAATCCGCGCGGCTGCGCACAGGCGCTTCAGCGCAAGGCGGACCAACTGGGAGTGCCGGTGCGGATCGCGGTGGTCGATGGCGCAGACATGACCCCGCTGCTCCCCGCGCTCGCTGGCAGTGCGGAGATGTTCGGTCGTGGCACGCTCGCGGACGGGCTGGCCGAAGCTGAACCCGTCCTCGCGCTCACCGCCTATCTGGGCGCGCTGCCGATCGCCGCCGCGCTGGGGCGCGGGGCAGACATTGTCATCACCGGCCGCATCGTCGATAGCGCGACGACGCTGGGCGCGCTGATCCACGAATTCGGCTGGGGCACGGACGATTTCGATCTTCTCGCCGCAGGAACGCTGGTCGGCCACCTGATCGAATGCAGCACCCAGGTGACCGGCGGTACTTTCACCGACTGGCGCGAGGTGCCCGACTGGGCCAACATCGGCTATCCCATCGCGGAATGCCGGCCCGATGGAAGCGCGGTCATCACCAAACCGCCCGGCACCGGCGGCGTGGTGTCGATCGGATCGGTCGCCGAGCAATTGCTTTATGAGGTGGAGGATGTCGCGGCCTATCTCGTGCCCGATGTCGCGTGCGATTTCCGCGCGGTCGGGTTGCGCCAGGAAGCGCCGAACCGTGTTGAAGTAACAGGCGCGCGCGGCCGTTCCCGCCCGACGACATACAAGGCATGCCTGACCTATGAGGCAGGTTGGCGCGGCGTTTATGCAATTCCGATCATCGGCCCCGACGCCGGCGAGCGCGCACGGATGCTGGGCAATGCGCTATTGCAACGCACCGGCGAGATGCTGCGCCAGCGCAACTGGAGCGGCTGGTCACGGACCGCGATCGAAGTGATCGGCGCCGACGCTGCCTATGGCATGAACAATCCGCGATCGCGCGAGGTCGTCGCGCGTTTCGCCGTGGAACATAACCAACGCGAAGCGGTGGACTTGTTCCTTGCCGAGGCAGCCGCATCGCTGATGGTTGTCGCGGGAGCGACGATGCCGCTAACGCAGCAGGTCATCAAGGTGCAGCATCTTCGCAGCGCGCTGGTGGATAAAAAGATGCTGTCCCCCACCGTCTCGATCGACGGAAAGACGGTCGCGGTTGCCGTCCCGGCGGACGGCGGCTTCGATTCCACCGCCATCGCACGCGAGGCCCCGCCCCTGCCGGCGCCCGGCGAAATTCTTGCAGCGAGCGTCCCGCTCGTCGCACTTGCCTGGGTCCGCAGCGGCGACAAGGGGGATCTGTTCAACCTCGCGGTGATCGCGCGCAAGCCGCGCTTCCTGCCCTATCTCACGGCAGCGCTGCCGCCGGAGGCGATCGCGGAACGTTATGCCCATCTGGTTGAAGGCGCGCACCACCCGGTCGAACGCCAATATGCGCCCGGCCTTTCCGCGCTCAATTTCGTCATTCGCGGAACCATGGGCGGCGGCCTCGCCGCGAATATTCGCTTCGATTCTCCCGGCAAGGGGAACGGCCAGCAATTGCTCGATTTTCCGATCGCGGTGCCGGCGGAACTGGCGGCGCTGCTGCATGAAGGCACCGGCCCTCGCGGAGGTCTAGACCATGGATAACCTCGACTATCTGATGCAGCGGGTGAAACCCGTTCAGACGGGGAGCAGTGTGCTCACCAGCACGTCCAAATATCTCAATCACGCAGGCCTGCGCGACTGGATCGCCACCCATTTCCTGCGCCGCAACGGACCCGACCGAGGTAACGAAGGGGATACGGCCGACGGGCTGATCTCCGCGCTGGCGCAGCTTACCGATACCGACGAGATCGAACGCCTGATCGCCAATGAACGTGAACGCAATCCCGTGTTCCGCGCGTGGATCGACGAAGCCTATATCGGCCCGCACAGCGTGGAGTATTTCGCGGAATATCGGCCCGGAACGATCGGCGGCATCTACCATGACTGCCTCGTCAATCGCGGCTTTCAGGTCAATCTGGGACGGGGCACACTCCAACCGCGAACGCCCTATGAGTTCATCCGCTTTCGCATGGGGCAGATCCACGATTTCGAACATCTCGTCACCGGCGGCGGCTTCAACACGTTGGGCGAACTGCTGCCTTATTTCGTGCGCCTGGCGAATGTGCATCGCCACCTGTCGCCGGCGCTGGCGGGGGAGTTGACCAAATTCTACGTGCTGGGCGGCTATCGCTTTCCCGTTCGCGCAGGGCTGCACTATCCGGAGATTTACCTGACCGTGCTGGACATCGTGCAGCGCGGTATCCGCATCGGCCTTGAATCAACACCGATCTTCATGGCGCGGTTCGAGGATGTGTTACACCTCACACCGATCGAGGCGAGGGAGGCGCTCGGCATCCGCCATGCCGAAGATCTGGATACCGATGAAGCCTCACGCATCTTCGACGATCGCGGCGACGCCTGAGATGGAATTGCATCCGATCGCGGTAGCCACGCTGGAGGCGATCGCGGCCTCTGGCCAGACGCCCTATCATCTCTCCACACCACAGGAGGCCCGGGCCGACGTTTCCGCGCGGCTCCGCGCGGTGGCGCCGCGTCCGCATCCGGGAATCGCCCGGATCGAGACGATCGCCGTGCCCGGTGCGGTCGCGCCGATCACCTGCCGCCGCTACACGCCGATCGAGACGACTGCGGACGGCGCCATCGTCTATGCGCATGGCGGCGGCTGGGTGTTCGGCGCGCCGGAACTGTTCGATCCGCTGTGCAGCTGGCTTGCGGTCGCCGCGCAATGCCCGGTGATATCGGTGGATTATCGGCTGGCGCCGGAAACGCGCTTTCCCGGCGCGCTGGAGGATATCGCGGCGGCAGTGAGAGCGTTGGCGAACGGCCCGGCCAGCGTCGTCGTCGCCGGCGACAGCGCTGGGGGCAATCTGGCTGCGGCGGCGGCGCTGATGCTCGCGGACTGCGGCGATGCCACCATCGCGGGCCAGATCCTGCTCTACCCGGTACTCGACCATGATTTCGAGACGACCTCCTATCGTGCGCTCGGTGATGCCGGCCGAATTATCTCCACTGCGGACATGCGGTGGTTCTGGGACCAATATGCCCGATCATCGGCCGACCGGATGAACCCGCTCGCCTCGCCGCTTCGCGCACCGCGCGTCGATCATTTGCCCCCCACCTATGTCGCGGTCGGCGGGTGGGATCCGCTGCACGACGAAGGCGTCTCATTCTGCGAACGTCTCAAGCAGGCCGGTGTACCCGTCAAGCTCGACGACTTTGCCGATATGATGCATGGCTTTTGCAGCCAAGCCGGCTTGCTCGATCGCGCCGACCACGCGCTTGCGCGGGCGGGAGAATGCGCGCGTCGGTGGCTCGGCCGGAAAAAAGGCAGAAGCGCCCCCCGATAACCTCAAATGGGGATCATCGCTGCGTTACAGACCGGGATATTCAACCAAACTGGCGCCAAATATAGTGCCACATACTAATGACAGGCCCGAATGGGCCCTGCAGGGAGGGGAAGAACATGCAATTTTCGGCGCACAGGCGTCTGCTGGCCAGCACGGCTCTCGCGTTCGCGGTGATGATGCCGGGCGCGGCGCATGCCCAGAATGCTCGACCCGCAGAACAGGACGGCACGGTGGCGGACAGCCCCGCCGCAAGCAATGACGGCGAGATCATCGTCACCGCGCAGCGCCGCGAGGAAAAGCTCAAGGACGTGCCGATCAGCGTCACGGCCGTTACCGGCGACCAACTGGCGCAAAGCGGCGTGACCGGCTCCCGCGAACTCGCGTTGCTCGCGCCAGGTGTAAACATCAACACGACAGGTGCCGCCGCTCAGGCAACCGTGCGCGGGGTGGGCAACACCGTGGTGGGCGGCAACTCGGAATCGCCGGTCGCACTGTATATCGACGGCGTTTATGTCGCCGGCCAGTATTTCGCCGTGTTCGATCTGGCGAACATCGATTCGATCCAGGTTCTGAAGGGGCCGCAGGGGACGCTGTTCGGCCGCAACGCGACGGGCGGCGCCATTCTGGTGACCACGTCGCGGCCGCAGAACTATTTCACCGGCAGCCTCACCACCAGCTACGGCAATTTCAACGATTACCGTATTGGCGGCTTCATCAGCGGCCCGATCACGGAATCGCTGAGCTTCGATGTCGCTGCCAATTATCACAAGAACGACGGTTACGCGCGCGACGTGCTGCGCAACACAAAGCTGGCCACCTACGAAGACAAGAGCGTCCGCGCCAAGCTGCTGTTCAAGCCCGACGACGCCACCAGCGTTATGCTGATCGGCGACTATGGCCGCATTCGTGACGAGACAGCGGTCGCGATCCGCCCGATCGCCACTTCGTCCACGCCGGGAGCACTGGTGCCGACGAACCCGCGCGAACTAGCGCTGTCGTTCGACCCCTATGCCATTACCGAAGGCGGCGGCGTCAGCCTCGAGATATCCCACGATTTCGATGCGTTTACCGTCAAATCGCTCTCAGCTTACCGACAGACCAAAAACTACTCGCTGACCGATCAAGATCGCGTCGCCAATCCGATCAGCCGGATCGACACGACAATCCGCGACAATTATTTCACGCAGGAAGTGACGGTTTCCAATTCGAAGCCCGGCCGGTTCCAGTGGATCGCCGGTGCATTCTATTACGGTGACACGGTCGAGAACCCGACCTATTCAAACGTGACCACGCTGCTCAACAATGCGCGCCTTCAGGTCAATGCCTATGCGCTGTTCGGCGAAGGCACCTATGCACTGACCGACGCGCTGAAGCTCACCGCCGGCATTCGCTACAGTACGGAGGAGCGCACGTTCCTGTCCCGCCGCTCGACCGGCGCGGTACAAAGCACCTTCCAGTCGCTCAACGCTGATGCTTGGACGCCACGCCTATCGCTGATCTATGCGATCAACCCTGCATCAAATGTCTATGCGACCTATTCTAAGGGGTTCAAGAGCGGCCTGTTTCCCGCCGCCACCTTCAACGCGCCTGCGGTGAAGCCGGAAACGCTGAACTCTTATGAAGTCGGCTACAAGCTCTCCAGCGGCCCCACCAGCTTCACCCTCGCTGGTTATTATTACGACTACAAAGAGTTGCAGGTCACAACTCGCACGCCAGCGGGCCTGCAGACGCTGCTGAACGCGGCAAGCGCCGAAATCTACGGCGTCGACGCCGACCTCTCAGTGCGGGTCGCCGAGGGGCTGAAGCTCCGTCTGGCCGGTGCCTACACGCATTCGAAATACAAGGATTTCACCAGCGCCCCGTTCTTCACACCGGTCCCCGGCGCGGGCAACACCACCTCCGTCGGCGACGCGACCGGCAATCCGCTGGTTCGCACGCCGAAATGGACCGCAACGGCGGGCGTGCGTTACGAAACGGCGGTCGGATCGGGCAAGGTCGATTTCAGCGCCGACTATTATTACAACTCGGGCTTCTCGTGGACGTTCGACAACCGCTACAGAGAGGCGAGCTATTCGCTCGTCAACGCTCAACTCGGCTGGTCGCCGGACGGGAAAAACTTCCGTCTTTCGGTGTTCGGCAAGAATTTGACCAACGAGCTTTATTCAATGGGCACCTCGGTGACGACATTCGCCACCGCCGCCGCTTATGCCCCGCCGCGCAGCTATGGCGTCGCGGCGAGCTTCAAGTTCTGATGTCCGAAGCTGGGCACCGCACCATGTCGGATCGAATCATCCGGATCGGGAGCGGTGCCGGCTTCGTCAACGATTCCGCGCTCGGAATCGCGCAGCTGCTCTCTGGCGGCGGCGATTTGGACTATGTAATCTTCGAATATCTGGCCGAAGGTATTATGGCCTGGCTGGCGGCCGACGAGGAACGCGAGCCAGGTTCGGGCTTCTCCCCGCACCTGGTCGATATCCATTTAGGACCGCATCTCGCCACGATCCTTGATCGCGGGATCAAGGTCATTACGAACGCCGGCGGCCTCAATCCGCACGGTCAGGCGGCGGCGATCCGCCGCGCGGCGCAGGCCATCGGGCAATACCCGCGCATCGCCGTGGTGACCGGCGACGATCTGCGCCCGCGCATCGACGAGATACGGGCGCTCGATCCGCGCGAATTCTATTCGGGCAAACCACTCCCGGACGACATCACCAGCATCAACGCCTATCTCGGTGCTTTCCCGATTGCGCATGCGCTCGCACGCGGTGCAAATATCGTCGTCACCGGCCGCAATGTGGACAGTGCGCTGACGCTCGGCCCGCTGATCCATGAATTCGGCTGGTCAGCGGAAGATTATGACGCTCTCGCCGGCGGCACCGCCGCCGGCCATCTGCTGGAGTGCGGGGCGCAGGCGACGGGTGGCACGTTCACCGACTGGCGGCAGGTGCCGGATTGGGCCACGCCCGGCTATCCAATCGCCGAGTGCCGCGCCGATGGCGGCTTCGTCCTGACCAAGCCGGCCGGAAGCGGCGGGCTGGTCAGCGTCGGCACGGTCAGCGAGCAACTGATCTACGAGGTGCAGGATGTCGAAGCCTATTTGGTACCCGACGTCGCATGTGACTTTTCGACCGCCATCGTGCGTCAGGTCAGCCCGGACCGCGTAGACGTCAGCGGAATCGGCGGGCGCGCACCGACTGCCAGTTACAAAGTCGCGGCAACCTTCAAAGACGGCTGGCGCGCGACCGCGCTGTTCGCCGTAACCGGGTTCGATGCGGCTGAACGCGCCGCCCACATGGGGGACGCGCTGGTGCGTCGTTGTCGCTTGATGTTACGGGATCGTAATCTGGCTGATTTCGCGGATATCCGCGTCGATGTGCTGGGCAGCGAGGCGAGCCTCGCCGGACGCACGACGCGCCATGACTCCCGCGAGGTGGTGTGCCGCATCGTCGCGCGCCACGCCGATCGCGCCGGCGCGGAGCTTATCGCCGATGAAGGGCGAAGCGTGATGACCACGATGGCACAGGGATCGACCGGGCTTGGACCGGCGACTGTGGCTCCGGTGTTGGCGCTGTACAGCTTTCTGCTCGACAAAGCGAAAGTGCCGATCTCGCTCTCCATCGACAATGGCGCGCCAACACCGGTTCCGATCACCTCCGGTGGAGGATTCGATTCCGCGACGCTCGCGCGGCCACGCTTCCCCGCCGCCGATCCCGATACTTGCGATGATACGTTGCCGCTGATCGCGCTCGCCTGGGCACGAAGCGGCGATAAGGCTGACATGTTCAATATCGGCGTCATCGCACGCGACCCTGTTTATCTGCCCTACCTCTCCGCCGCACTGACCGAGCACCGGATCGCCGACTGGTTCAGCCACACTACATCGAATGGCCAGCCTCCCCGGGTGGAGCGTTATGACGCACCGGGTTTCCACTGCATCAATCTCATCGTGTTCGATGCGCTAGGCGGCGGGCAGACATCCGGCATGCGCTTCGATCCCAACGCCAAAGGGATGGGACAGCAGTTGCTCGCAATCGACATTCCGCTGCCTGCGGCACTCGCGGATCGGGCGCGCCGCGCGATGGGCTCGGCCGGCCATGTCCACCTACTTTCATGAACAGCGGCGTTACAGCCTTCACCGGCCCGGCTGATGTCATTCTGCACGCGCTGTCGCATGATCTCGATCGTCCGGTCGTGCAGTTCGCGGACGGCGGCGCGACGATCAGCGCGCGTGATTTTCGCGCGAACATCGTCGGCTATGCCGCAGCACTCAATGCCTTGAAACTCGATCGAGGCGCCCGTGTCGGGCTGATCGCGCGCAATCGAGTCGAGGTGCTATACGTGCAGGCGGCGATCGCCTTCACCGATCTCTGCCTCGTCGCACTGCACCCGATGGCCGCACTGGACGACCTTACCTATATCGCCAATGACGCCGACCTTGCCGCGCTGATCTTCGATCCGCACGGCTTCTCCCACGTCGCGGAGGCGCTAGGCGAGCAACGGCCGGGCCTGCGCTTGCTCGCATTCGGGCCAGGGCCGGGCGAGAATCTGATCACCCTCGCCGGCTTATATCCCGATGCGCCGCTCGTCGCTCCTCCGGCCGATCCCGATGCGATCATCCGGCTGACTTATTCGGGCGGCACCACCGGCCGCCCCAAAGCGATCATGGGATCGCAGCGTTACACGATGACCATGCTCCAGATCATGTTGATGGAGTGGGATTGGCCCGGCGAATTGCGCCAGCTCGTCTGTTCGCCGCTTAGCCACGCGGGCGGCTCGGCGCTGATGCCAGCTCTGCTGCGGGGCGGGTCGCTGATCGTGCTGCCAGGTTTCGAACCGGGAGCCGTGCTCGCGGCAATCGAGCGATTCCGCGTCACGGCGATCCTGCTCGTCCCGGCGATGATCTATGCGCTGCTCGATCATCCGGCACGCGTCACCAGCGACACTTCCAGCCTGGAGGTGATCTATTACGGCGCATCGTCGATCAGCCCGCCCCGGCTGGAAGAGGCGATCCGCGCATTCGGCCCGGTATTTTTCCAATTCTATGGTCAGGCTGAAGCACCGATGTCGATCGCGCTGTTGCGCCGGGAGGATCACGATCCCGCGATTCCTGGACGGCTGGGCAGCTGCGGGCGCCCGACGCCGTGGAATCAGGTGGCGCTGCTCGACGATGAGGGGCGCGCCGTCGTTGACGGCCAGCCGGGCGAAATCTGCGTGCGCGGGCCGATGGTGATGACTGGCTACCTGAACCGGCCCGACGAAACCGCGGAGGCGTTCGCGCACGGCTGGCTGCACACCGGCGACGTAGCGATCCGCACCGCCGACGGATTTCTGCGCATCGTCGATCGCAAGAAGGACATGATCGTCACCGGGGGATTCAACGTCTATCCGCGTGAGATCGAGGATGTGCTGACGGCCGAACCAGGCGTCGCCGACGCGGCGGTGATCGGCACGCCGCATCCGAAATGGGGCGAGGCGGTGACGGCAGTGGTCGTTCCCCACGCCGGCGCGACAATCGACCCGGAAGCGTTGATCGCGGCTGTTCGCGAACACAAAGGCGCGCTTCATGCGCCAAAGCATCTCCATCTGGTCGATACACTCCCCCGCACCGGGCTGGGCAAGCCCGACAAAAAGGCACTGCGCGCGCATTTCGGGAGTGAAGGATGAACGATTGTGCGAAGCTGCTCGCGATCGAGGAGATAAAGACACTGTTCGCCCGTCGGCTCCGCTACATGGATACCGGCCAGTGGCATCTATACGCGGACCTTCATACCGAGGATGCGATCACCGAAACCTATTCGCGGGGAACCGCGCCGATCGCCGGCGCGCAGGCGATCGCGGCGGCAATCGAACAGTTCATGACCGGTGGGCCGGCCCCGATCACCTCAGTCCACCACGCCCATACACCGGAGATCGAATTCCTCTCGAACGATGAAGCCACCGGCATCTGGCCGATGGAGGATCATCTCTGGTGGAGCCAAGGCAGGCGCGAGGAATGGCTGCACGGCTATGGCCATTATCACGAACACTATCGCCGGGTGAATGACCGATGGCTGATCGCCTGGCGCCGCCTGTCGCGCTTGCGGGTCGATCATTCTCCCGGCTTCTACGATCGTTGATTACCCTCCGGCTTCGCCGCGAAGCACGGCGCGCAGCACCTTGCCCGCCGCGTTGCGCGGGAGCGACGCGACGATCTCGATCGAGCGCGGCACCTTATAGTTCGACATGAAATCGCGCGCCCAGGCACGGATTTCTTCCGGCGAAATCCGTATCCCCGGCCGCAGGACGATGAACGCCTTGCCCACCTCCCCCATCCGTTCATCCGGCATGCCGATCACCGCCGCCATCTCTACCGCCGGATGGCGCGACAGCAGAGCTTCGATTTCCGCCGGATAGCAATTGAAGCCACCCGAAATGAACATGTCCTTCTTGCGATCAGTGATTTTCAGATAACCGTTGTCATCCAGGGCGCCGATATCGCCGGTATGCAGCCAGCCATCGCCATCTACCGCCCTTGCCGTCGCCTCCGGATCGTCGAGATAGCCGCGCATCACGCCGTGGCTCCGCACCAGTATCTCGCCGGTCGCGCCAACCGGGCGATCCCAGCCTTCATCATCGACGATGCGCAATTCTACACCCGGCAAGGGAAAGCCGCATGTCGTGGCCACAACCTCGGGCGCGTCGCCCTGTCGTGTCATCGTGATCACGCCATGTTCGGTCATGCCGTAGCCGTTGACAACATTGCGCATCCCCAGCTCGCCCCTCATCCGCTCGACCAGCACTTCGGGCACCGGTGCGCCGCCAGTAACCGCGACGCGCAGCGAGGAGAAATCGGCAGTTTCCGAGTTCTGCCGGGCAAGCAGCAGTGATTGATAGATCGCCGGCGGCCCGGGGATGAACGTGATCTTGTGCGCCCTGATGAGCCGGGCGGTCTCCGCCTCATCGAACACCGCCTGGGGGACCACCGCCGCGCCGCGCAACAGGCAAGCCACCCATCCCGCCTTATAACCAAAGGTGTGGGAGAACGGATTGACGATCAGGTGGCGATCTCCCTCACGCAGATCCACGCGCACCGCCCAATCCCCGAAGATGCGCGTCACCTGCGCATGAACCGTCATCACGCCCTTGGGCGCACCGGTCGTCCCCGAGGTGAAGATGATATCCGACAACTCGTCGCCGTGACGATCCGTCAGCGCCGCATCGACCGCGCGATCGTCCGCCCCATTGCCAGAAGCGACGAAAGCCTCCCAATCCTCAAACGTCACCGTCTCACGCAGATCCGGCAGCGACTGGCCGTTCAACAGCGCGCGATAGTCCGTGCCCAGGAAATCGCGCATCGTGAATAGCATGATCACGCGGGCGCGACGCAATATCTCCCCGGTTTCCTCGCCCTTGTAGCGAGTGTTGAGCGGAATCAGCACCGCGCCGCATGCTTGTGCCCCAAGCGCCGCGAGAATCCACGCGCCGATGTTGGGCGCCCAGATCGCGACCCGATCCCCTGGCTTAACTCCGCGCGCAAGAAAGGCGGAGGCCGCCGCGCGCGTTTCGCGCCACAATTCGGCGAACGTCTTCGTCACGCCGTTTTCGATCAACGCGGGCGCGACAGGCCAGCGTTCGGCCGCCGCAGCAGCAGCCGCCACGATCGTTTCCGGCCACACGTCTTCTTCGCCTTCGATCGCCATCATGCGACCTCGAACAGGCCGGCCGCCCCCATGCCGCCCGCAACGCACATCGAGACGACGACATAGCGAACGCCGCGCCGCTTCCCCTCGATCAGCGCATGGCCGACAAGGCGACTGCCCGTCATGCCGAACGGATGACCGATAGCGATCCCGCCGCCGTTGACGTTCAGCTTCTCCGGATCGATGCCGAGTGCGCGTTGGCAATAGAGCGCCTGGCTGGCGAACGCCTCATTGATCTCGAACAGGCCGATATCCTCGATCTTCACCCCGCACCGGTCGAGCAGCTTGGGAATCGCGAAGACCGGCCCAATCCCCATCTCGTCCGCGCCGCACCCCGCGACCTGAAAACCACGGTAGATGCCCAGAATCGGCAGCCCTTCCTTCTGCGCGGTCGCCAGATCCATCACCACCTGCGCCGATGCGCCGTCTGACAGCTGGCTGGCGTTGCCGGCGGTGACGTGATTCCCGTCCTTCACCACCAGTCCGTCGCGGAAAACCGGTTTCAGCGCCGCAAGCGCCTCATAGGTGGTGCCGGGCCGGATGCCTTCGTCGCTCGCCAGCATCACGGTTTCCGTGCCGGTCCGGTTGCCCTCCTTGTCGAACAAGGCTTTGTCGACCGTGATCGGCACGATCTCGCCGGCAAACCGCCCGGCCTCCTGTGCCGCTGCGGCGCGCTGCTGACTGAGCGCGGCGAAGCGGTCCTGATCCTCGCGCGAGACGCGATAGCGATCGGCAACGATCTCTGCTGTTTCGATCATCGCCATATAGGCATAAGGATCATGCTGCTTCACGAAGGCGGAACGGTTGCGCCAGGCGGGCGCATGCTTGTTGATGGTGAGCGAGATACTCTCCATCCCGCCCGCCACGGCTACATCGACCTCATCCGCCATGATCGTCCGCGCGGCGAACGCAAGCGCGTTCAGCCCGGACGAGCACTTGCGGTCCATGGTGAAGCCGCCGGTGGTATTCGGCAGTACCGAGCCATGCACCGTCAACCGCCCGAGATTGTAGCTTTGCGTGCTCCAGTGATTCCCGACCCCCAGATAGACATCATCGACCCGTGCGGGATCAATGCCCGCGCGCTCGATTGCGGCATTCACGACGTGCGCCGACAAGACCGGCGCCTCGGTATCGTTGAACGCACCACGATAGGCCTTGGCCACGCCAGTGCGCGCGGTGGAAACAATGGCGGCTTCACGCATCGGTTTTCTGCCTTCCAGTCAGTTCGCCACGCACAGGGCGTCGATCCGCCCTTGCGCCTCGGTAAGGATTTCGTCGATCAATTCCCGGCAACTCGGCAAGGCGTCGAGGCGACCAGCCACGATTCCGGTAGCCATGACCCCGTGGTCAACGTCCCCGTCGACCACCGCCTTCCGGATCAGAGTCGGCATGGTCGCCGCCATCATCGCTTGGCGCAGCGGCATGGCCCCGTGCGCGGTCATCGCGCGCGCGGAGCGCAGCAACTCGCCCCAGGACGCGCCAGTCTGCCGCTTCATCGCCAGCCCTGCCTCCAGTGCACGCAACCACATGCCGATCGTTCCGGAACGCTCGATCCGGTCCATCAGAGCGGTGCGGACCATCCGTTGGGGCACGCCATCGAGTCGGGTGGTGACGTAAATGTCATCGGTTCCCGCGCGCAGATAGACCTGCTTGCTGATCGCCGGGACAGGGCTTTCCCGCGTGAGCAAAAAGCGTGTTCCCATCGCGATCCCCACGGCACCATAGGCAAGCGCGGCGGCCAGCCCGCGTCCGTCGGCAAAGCCGCCTGCCGCGATCACCGGCACCTTCACCGCATCCAACACCTGCGGCAGCAGCACCGTGGTCGGCACTGCGCCGGTATGTCCGCCGCCCTCAGCGCCTTGTACCGTCACCATGTCAACGCCAAGCTCGGCCATCTTCACCGCATGTTTCACCGCCCCTACCGTTGGGATGCAAAGGATGCCGGCGTCCCGGAAGCGGGCAATCATCCCGGCGTTCGGACCACGCCCGAAGCTCACGGCGCGAACCTGATCCCTGTTCGCCAGGATCAGGTCGACAATCCGGTCGGCGCCGGGCTGGAAGCTGTGGAAGTTCACACCGAACGGCTTTGCCGTGCCGTCGCGAACCGTCCTGATCTTTGCTGCCACCTCATCCGGCGTCATCACCGCGCAACCGAGAAAGCCGAACGCCCCCGCCTCCGAACTCGCGATGACGAGGCTCGGCTCCGCCACCCAGCCCATCGCGGTCTGGATCACCGGCGCGCGACAACCGAGCCGTTCCGTAAGGGGCGTGTTCAGCGCACCACTCACGCTTCCCCCACCTGCTTCTTGTTCGCCGCCGCCATCGACTTGGCATCCATCCCGCCAAGATTGTTTGCGTTGACGAGATCGCTCTGTGCATGGGCGAAATGATGCATATGGAACACCGCATCCATCGCGGTGCGCTTGCCGCGCAAATCCTCGACGTGATTGAGCGCCTGTTTGGTCAGCCAGTTGCCGAGCCGGTTGCGGCTCGCCAGTTCATCCGCAATTGCCTTCACGTCGGCGAGTAGCGTTTGTCGGGTCGACAGCCGGTTGACCATACCGAAATTGTATGCCCGCGCCGCGGGCATACGCTCTCCAAGCAGGATGAATTCCTTTGCCACCCGCGGCGGCAATTCAAAGCCGTGCGCGAAATATTCGACCCCCGGAATACCCATGCGCCCGACGGGGTCCTGGAAGAATGCGTCGTCGGTCGCGATGATCAGATCGCATACCCATGCCAACATCAGCCCGCCCGCAATACACGCACCTTGGACCGCCGCGATGGTCGGCTTGGGAATTTCCCGCCACCGCCGGCACATGCCGAGATAAACTTCCTGCTCCCGCGTATAGAGGAATTCCGCGCCGGGCTTATTGACATGATCCGCAAAGAGATGACGCCTCTCCCACGACGCGCCAAGATCGCGCCCCGGCGTTCCGATGTCGTGGCCCGCGGAGAAATGCTTGCCTTCGCCGCGTAGCACGATTGCGCGTATAGCGTCGTCGTCCACCGCCCGGCGGAACGCGTCATCCAGCGCATAGGTCATCTGATTGTTCTGGGCGTTATTGTATTTGGGCCGGTTCATGATGATGTGCGCGACGGCGCCATCCACTTCATAGCGGACCGGCTCATCCGTCTCGTAGACATGATTCTTGGGATAGGGCGCGACAAGATCGCTCATGACATACTCCGGGCTATGGGGGAGGACAGAGGGAGGTCGCATCGAAACAGTCGATCCGCGGCAGCGTAAGCCCGTTTCGCCACAACCACTGGGTGAAGGTCGACAGCATCTGCCGTCGGAGCTTCAATGCTCATCTGCACGTCATCGCCGCACGCCTCGATCAGCGCGAGGCAATCGAGTTCACCATCTCCGGGCAGCAGGCGTTGATGCGACGCTTCGGCGAACAAATCGGCCGGCGCGGCATGCGGTGCGTCGCAAAGCTGCACCAGGGATATAAGATCGCGGTGCGTACGCACTTGCGCGATATCGCTCCCGGAACGCGCGAGATGCAGCAGGTCGACGTTGACCTTCAACCCCTTATCAACGGCTTCGCACAGCCGGATCGCATCGTCCAATGACCTGATCGCAGAAATCGGAAAGAATTCGATCGCGGCCGACAATCCCCGCGCAGCAGCAGCGGCGCAAAGCGACGCGATCGCCTCTCCGCAACGCGCGGTTTCACTGTCATACGCCAGGATATTGATACTTTCCGTCCTGATCTCCGCTGCGGCGTCGAGCGCAGGAAGGAAGTCGTCCGGCCGCGATGCGCCCGTCACCGTGAAGGGATAGGCCACCGCGATCCGGCATCCTGCATCCGCCGCTGCTCGCCGGCAATCACGCCTCGAGACAACATCGGCAGTCAGATCGAAATCGGGCATCCCGGCCACTTCGTGCATGCCGCGCAGAAACAGCCCGACCCCGTCGAATCCGGCCTCGCTGGCCGCCGCGACGAGATCGAGCGGGCGCGCGGACAACACCGTCAGATGATCGAGGATCATACCGCGCCGCATCGTCCCGTTCAGTATCTGACCGATTGGACGGCAACAGTCCCCGTAAACACTCCGCCATCACGGCCACGCACCTCGCGCCCGATCTCGGCGAGAAACTGCCCACTATAGGTCGTCCGCCCGTTCACCGCTTCCGGATCGGCAAGGCATAATGCAAGGATCGCCTCCGCCATGGTTTCCGGATCTTCGGGCGCCTGCACTCGCTCTGCCTTCACCACACCGCGTGCCATCAGCTCTCGCGTTCCGCGCGTCAGCACCGAATTGACCGGCGAAACCACATTCGCCGATACACCGCTGCCATGCACCTCTGCCGCGACCGCGCGTGTAAACAAATTGAGCGCGCTCTTAGCCGAGCAATAGGCCGACACACCGGCGTTGCGGTGAAAATCGAGAAACGGCGGCCCCTCCGGATTAGGCGCAGCGCGGTCCGCCACGGTCGAAGAAACATTGACGATCCGGCCGTAACCGCGCGCCATCATTCCCGGCACAGCCCACATCATCAGATCGCGCGGCGCGAAGACATCGACCTCGTATACGCGCCGGAAGTGCTTCTCCGGCGTTTCCCAGCTACGCGCGCCAAGCCCCGCGATGCCGGCATTGTTGACGAGCAGGTCAACCCGACCAAACCGCTCTAGCACCTCGTCCATGAAAGCTGCGCGGGAAGCAGGATCCGCCAGATCGACCACGAACGCATGCGCATCGCCGCCTCGGGCGCGTATCTGCGCGGCCGTCCAGGCCAACGTATCCGGCACCGGCACGCCGATATCGCCGACGGTTCGCGCCGCCACGATCACCGTTGCGCCAGCCGACGCCAGCCGCTCTGCCGTCGCCTCACCGATACCCCGGCTTGCGCCGGTCACCAGCGCGATCCGTCCGGTCAGTTCGTTCACGCGGCAGTATCCTGAAACACAATGCGATTGCGCTGTCGGCCCAGCCCCTCGACCTCCAGTTCCAGAATGTCGCCACGCTGGAGGAAACGGCCGTGCTCCAATGCGCAGCCGCCGCCCACCGTACCGGAGCCGATGAACTCTCCCGGCTGCCGGGTCTCATCCTCGGAGGCATAAGCGATAATTTCGGGGAAGCTGTGCATCATCGCCGCGCTGCTTCCGTCAGTCACGAGATCGCCATTGATCCACGCACGCATCCGCAAACCGCGTCCGACCGGCACTTCATCCTTCGTAACCAGCCACGGGCCGATCACATTGCCGGTATCGAAATCCTTCCCTTTGGCCGGGCCAAGCATCCCGCGCATCTCGCGCATCTGCCGGTCACGGGCGGTGACGTCGTTGAAGATCGCATAACCGAAAATCGCGTCCTCGGCTTCATCAACGGTCCAGTTGCGCCCGCGACGCCCGAGAAAGACACCAAATTCCAACTCATAGTCCAGAAAGCGGCTGTAGCGCGGGCAAACAATATCAGCGTTCGCGCCAACGACGCTGAAGCGATTGCCTTTGTAATATACCGGAAGTTCGCGATAGATCGGCGGCGGCCCATCAGCCTTGTTCACCAGCGGCGGCCCATTCGTGACGACATGGGCGTAGCGGCCCGCGTTCATCAGATGCTCTTCGAAGCATAGGCAATCGAGGATCGACCGCGGCTCCGGAACTGGCGAGAGCAGGCCCACAGCGCGGGCCTCGACCACCGCCTCTGCCCGCCGCAACAGCACATGTGCCCGATCGAGCGCGGCATCGTGGCCGTCGATAAGCGACAACATGTCGGCGAACATCGCCTCGCCGCTGGCGGTGAAGTCGACGATCTCCCGCTCACCAGCGCGCAGCGCCCCGATGTGGTGCCGCCCGTCGGCATAGGCGAAGGTGACGAGCTTCATCGCGCGCCCCTCAATGCCGGTGAGCCGGATCGCTGCACCCAGCGCATCCGTTCCGCGCCTGCCGCTCCTTCGCGTAGCGCGCCATCAAGTTCCAGATTTCACCCGGTTGCACGACGGGGCGCTCTCCGGCGAACTCGCCGTATAGCACATGGACGTTAATCACCGTCCGCTCGGCATCACCGAAATGATCGAATTTGCCGAAGCGGATATCGAACGCGGCTTCCTGGAACGACATCCCCGCATCGTAGCGCGCGCGCGCCTCATCGTGCAGATACTGGAGATATTCGCGGAAGTTGCGCACGTCCTCGCGGCTGGCGATAGGCCCGTGACCGGGAACGATCGTCTCGACATCCCAGCTGAGGATCAGATCGCACGCGCGAATCCAGTTGGTGATCGGACCAGCCCAGATCACGATATGTCCCTGATGAAACATGATGTCGCCGGTGTAGACGAGCTTATCACCGGGGACGTGCACCAGCAGATCGCTGGCCGTGTGTGCCGGCCCCACATCGACCAGTCTGACATCCTTATCGCCGACTTTCAGGTCCAGCGTGCCCTCGAACAGGTCCGTGGCGGGAGGCAGCTTGATCCCAGTGAAATCGAACCGACCGAAAATCTCGGCCATGAAACGCCCGCCGTCGCCGAGCGCGTCAGGATCGGCGAGCACCTGAAGCAACCGATCCGGGCTTTCATACTCCATTCCCTCGGCGACCGACCGCGTAGCGATGATGCGCGCGCCTTCTACAAGCTGGTTTCCGAACGTGTGATCGCCATTGTTGTGCGTATTGATGATCGCACCGATCCGATCCGCGCCCGGAATTGACGCGCGCAGGATCCGCAACATCTCCGCAGTGAGAGGCAGATCGAACAATGTGTCGACAAGCAAATTCTCGCCGCCGCTCGCAATGAACCCGCTATTGCTCCATCCCCATCCGCCATCGGGTTGAAGATAGGCCCAGACACCATTCCCGAGATCGTGCAACCCTTTGCGGTATGCCCACGCGCCCATTGAATACCGCCTCTCGGTTTGCTTCTATCGACAGTCAATCCTGAAAATAGCGGAGCGGGTATGCGGCACGCGACCCTCATATGGTGATCTGCCCAATGAGCAACGAATTTACATGTAGCGGGCCAATCAAGATAGCGCGGAAGTCAATCAGCATAAGAGAGGTGGCCTTGCAAAACTGCACACGGGGCTAAGTGGATTTTCTGCCTGCCGGCGGCCAGGAAGGCCGCGTGACAGGAGTAGAGATGAGCAAACGACCACCCCGCAATCATAGCCCGGCCTGTGAATCGGCTTCGATATCGGGCGCCGATCGACGCGGATAATCCTACGAATTCAACGATGGTTGAGGATCAAAATTGAAATCCGATTCACACCCGCGCCGCATCAAGCCTGTTCCGCGCCTGGCGTAACTGCCGCACCGCCCTCGCCGCCGCCACGAGCGCGGCGCGAGGATTTCCGGCTCGTGTCATGAAAGAATTGCGCGCCCTTTTTCCCCCAGGCGGCGATCGTCGCCATGTCCTTCTCGGCGACCGCTGCCAGCAGCGCGCCGGCGAGCACATCGGGATCGAGCGCGTCGGTCCCCGTCGCCTCGACCAGCTCACCGAACTGCTGGACCTTGCGCTGTTGCAGCAGTTTAGCGCGCTCGCTGAGCGCCTTCAATTCGGCGTCGAAATCCCGGACCTTGCGCACTTCGCATCTCCGTGTCTGCTGTCGATGCCCGCGATCTGGCTCGCCCGTGGCCCGGTTCAATGGGCTCACATCCCTCATCGTAGTCCAGCGTAGAAGGGCGCGCTTATACGTCGTTCCGACAGCGCGGCCTGTGGCGTAAATGGTTTGCCGTCATGGCGATCTACCATTTCTCGGCAAAGATCATCTCGCGCGCCGCGGGCCGGAGCGCGGGCGCTGCGGCTGCCTATCGCTCGGCCTCACGGCTCCATGACGAGCGGCTCGGGCGCGATCATGACTTCACCAACAAAGCGGGTGTCGTCCACTCGGAGATCATGCTCCCCGAGGGCGCGCCTGAGCGGATGCGCGACCGGGAGGCGCTGTGGAACGAGGTCGAGGCGACCGAAAAACGCAAGGACGCGCAGCTCGCCCGCGAGGTGGAGTTCGCCATTCCCCGCGAGATGACGAAGGAGCAGGGCATCGCGCTCGCCCGCGAGTTCGTGGCCCGTGAATTTGTGACACGCGGCATGGTCGCCGATCTCAATGTGCATTGGGACGTCAGCACCGATGGCGAGGCGAAACCCCACGCGCACGTCATGCTCAGCCTGCGCGAGGTCGGCCCTGACGGATTCGGGGCGAAGGCACGCGAGTGGAACGCGACGGCGCTGCTCGGGCAGCCTTCGCGCATGGCATACCAACGAACGGTAATGGCCGTGCATTCGCCCAACGCCGCGGTGAGAAGATCGTAGGGCGACGGACCAAAATTCTTTCCGCCCTTGGCTACGGGTTCATCCCCGAAGATATGATGGCCAGATACCTCGATGGTGACGGCGAGGGGACTGCCCTGAGCATCGGAAACATTTGCCATGGTTTGCTGCACCACCGTTTCAGTTATCCTTTTGCCGAATGAAGCTGGTGTAGCCAGCAAGAAACGTCTCTAGCTGGTTGCGGACGGCGGGGTCGCCAATCGCGCCATTCTCGTCGAACACCCCGGATGCCCGCGAGACAAGCATCCGACCGCCGGTCCACAGGTTCACGCCGAGCGTACGTAAGACCGGCAACCAGTGATTTTGCGCCAACACGGTGCCGAACCCGCCCGGCGATGCGCCGAGGATCGCAAAATGTCGCCCGCCGAACACCCGCGCGATGTCGCCCGGCGGGCGCGAGGCCCAATCGATCGCGTTCTTGAACACGCCGGGTATCCCGTTGTTATATTCAGGCGTCGCCAGAATGACGCCATCGGCTGAGGCGATCGCCTCTTTCAGATCGATCACAGCGTCGGGTGGGCCGTTCGCCGCCTCCTCGTCCGCATTGTAGAGCGGGATGCCGTGCAGCGTGCGAATCTCAAGCGATACACCCGCCGGCATCAACTCGGCTGCGTTGCGTAGCAGGGCGGTGTTGAACGAGCCTGCCCGCAAACTTCCCGAAATGCCAAGCAGGCGGATCACGCCTGTGGCCTGACGGGGATGCTCGGTTTCTCGCCGGGGCCGACGGTCATCACATCCTGCCAGGCCGGGTATTTCTCGTATCGCGCGCGGACATAGGGGCATAGCGGAATGATGCGGAACCCGCTGTCCCGTGCATCGGCGATGAGGAAGTCAACCAGCGCCGCCGCTGCGCCCGTGCCCCGCATGCTCTCGGGCGCGCCGGTATGATCCGCGCTGATGAGGCCAGGGCCGCGATGGGTGAAGGTCAGCTCGGCTTCATCAACGATCCCGGCGACCCGGGCCACGTAGCGGCCGTGGCGGCCGTCATCTTCCTTGGTAATCGTCACGTCGGCCATAGCTGCACCTCCCTCGTTCCTGCTGATCAGACGGTTACGACCACCCGTGTATCCGGGTTTTCCGGCACGGCCCAAGCCTCCGCGATATTCTCCAGCGGCACGGCGTGGGCATCAACCGGCAGGTCTCCCGCGCGAGCAAGATCGAGCACCGCCGCGATCGCGCGACGCATCGTCTCGCCATGCGGGAAGTTGCCGGTGCCGCTACCGATCAGTTCGAGGCGCGATCCACGCAGCGCGTTGGACGGCAAGGCTATGTCAGGCCCAGCCATCGCGCCCACCGTCACGAAACGAATGGCCGCATCCTCCGCGCTACTGTGGAGGTCCGGCCGGGCGATCGCGCCAATCAGAAGTTCCGCGGGGCGGCCCCAGAGATAATCAACGACGACTCCCACACCACGTTCGACTTCCCGCGCGAAGGCGCCTGAAATCTGTGCTTCGGAAGCGTCAAGATTGATCGTCGCATCCGCGCCCAGCGCGTCGAGCACGGGCTGCCTGCGCCCACATGCAACGATCCGGCCCGCGCCCAGATGTCGCGCGATGGCCACCGCCATGCGACCCGAAGTGCCCGTGGCGCCGAGGATAAGGACGGTCTCACCCGCCCCCATCCGGCCCCGCTCTACCAGCGGCAGCCAACCTGCTAGTCCAGGGTTGACTACCGCCGCTGCGGTTGCGTCATCTAGCGCATCGGGCACCGGCACGGTCAGGCTCGCGGGCGCGCGCTCAGCCATCGCGCCAAAGGGGCGGCGCTGCGCCATGAAATAGACGCGCTCGCCGGTGTCGAGGTGGCCGACACCATCCAGCCCGGGCACGATCGGCAGCGATGTCGGGCTGGAATAATGCTTGCCCGATGCGATCAGCCGTTCGAGTTGCTTCACGGCCGCCGCGCGGACGTGGACGAGTGTCTCGCCCGCCCGAACATCGGGTTCCTGAAACTCTCGGCAGATTGGTGACGTCCCGATGGCTTCGAGAACGGCAGCTCTCATTTCCCGCCCTCCGGGAACGGGATGAATTCGGCATGGTCGGCGTCGGGCAATTTCATGCGCCCGGCTTTCCAATCCTCCTTGGCCTGTTCGAGCCGTTCCTTGCTGGAGGAAACGAAGTTCCACAGCAGGAAGCGCTCCCCGATCGGCTCACCACCCAGCACCATCACCGTGGAGGGCTGGTTCGCGACGACATCAGCGCCGTCGCGCCCGTTCAGGACCGCCATCTGCCCTGCGCCCAGCGCCGTTCCGCCGACCTCGATTCGTTCAGCGGCGCAATAGACCGCGCGTTCGGGATAAGCGGTGGTGACGCTGCGGCGTGCACCGGCCTGCATATCCCAGTGCTGATAGAAGAGCGGGGAATGTACCTTCACGTTCGATGAAAGGCCATCGGCCTTGCCCGCGATCAACCGCCCCTTGACGCCATGCTCTTCCCATTCGGGCAGGTCAGCCCCTTCATGGTGGTGGAAGCTGGGATCGCTTTCCTCCGCATCGACGGGCAGCGCCACCCAGGCCTGTATGCCGTGCATGTTGGCACCGTTGGCGCGCGCATATTCAAGCCGCTCGCTGTGCGTGATACCGCTGCCCGCGACCATCCAGTTGACCTCGCCGGGGCGGATTTCCTGCTCGGAACCCAGGCTGTCGCGATGGGTGATCCGGCCCGAATAGAGATAGGTCACGGTCGAAAGGCCGATATGCGGATGGGGGCGCACATCCAGTTCGCGCGGGATGCCTGGCGCCAGTTCGAGCGGCCCCAGATGGTCGAAGAAGATGAATGGCCCGACCATCCGTCGTGCGTGGAAGGGCAAAACCCGTCCGACGACGAAGCCGCCGCCCAGATCGCGTTCGCGCTTGTCGATGATGCGTTCGATCGTCATGGTTTCGGCATTCCCTTGGTTCTGAAATCGACTGTCCTGCGACGATATCGCCCCGCTCGACATGGACGTGAGGCGTAGAGCCCCAACAAGCCCGGCTCCCTGGTGGAAAGGAGCCGGGCCCTCGGTCAAGCAGCCTGTACGAACCTGCCGGTGTTGACGTCGTCTATCGCCTGGCGGATTTCCGCTTCGGTGTTCATCACGAACGGGCCATAGCCGACGACAGGCTCATCGATCGGCTCGCCAGTCAGGACCAATATGGTCGTGTCCCCATCGGCGCGCAGATGCACCTCGCTGCCCTCGCGGCTCAGCATCAGCATTTCCGCCTCGCCGACGTCCTGCTTGCCCTCGACGGTCAGCTTCCCGCCGAGGACCACCAGCATCGCCGTATGCCCTTCAGGCAATGACAGTGTCATGTCCGCGTCGCGGGTAAGCCGCAGGTCCCAGACATTGATCGGCGTGAAGGTCTTGGCTGGACCTTTGACGCCGCCGAAGTCCCCGGCGATCACGCGCGCCACCCCGGAACCGTTGGCGAGTTCGACCACCGGAATGTCAGCATTGGTGATGCCCTGATAGCCGCTGGGCGCCATCTTGTCCTTTGCAGGCAGATTGACCCAGAGCTGCATCATCTTGAACGGGCCACCGGTCTTCGCAAAGGCGGCCGAATGATATTCCTCGTGGAGGAGGCCGCGGGCGGCCGTCATCCACTGGACATCGCCGGGGCCAATGACGCCGCCATTGCCCGCCGAATCCTTGTGCTCGACCTCGCCGTCATAGACGATGGTGACCGTCTCGAACCCGCGATGCGGATGCTGGCCGACGCCGCGCCGATCGGTCGTGGGCGCGAAATAATGCGGCCCCGCATAATCAAGCAGCAGGAAGGGGCTGATGTGCCGATCGAGTGAATTATAGGAAAAGAGCGAGCGGACAGGGAAACCATCGCCTACCCAATGCCCGCGCTCATTGCCGTAGCGGCCGAGGATTGTCTTGTTCATCGTTCATCTCCTGGGGGAACGACTCCAGGCGAGCCGCTCCTGACTTGCGAGGAACGTGCTCCTGCATCGCTGGGTCCGAAAGATTGTGATCTCGGACGCAGCGTTCTATTGATAGAACGGTGAAGGATCTGAACGACCTCTATTACTTCGTCCAGATCGTGGATCATGGGGGTTTTGCTCCCGCCGCCCGCGCGACCGGCCTTCAGAAGTCAAAGCTCAGCAGGCGGATCGGGGGGCTGGAGGACCGGCTCGGTGTTCGTCTGCTCAACCGCTCTTCGCGCCGCTTCTCCGTTACCGAGGTTGGCCAGGAGTTCTATCGTCACTGCGTCGCCATGCTGGTCGAGGCCGACGCGGCCGAGCGGGCCATCGCCGAACTTCAGGCTGAGCCGCGTGGAGTGATCAGAATGGCCTGCCCGGTTGGCCTTCTGCAATTCCAGTTCAGCGGCTTGATCGCCCGCTTCGTGAAGGCGAACCCGGCTGTCGAGGTGCATCTCAAGACCTTCAATCGGCCCGTCGACGTGATTGCGGAAGGGTTCGATCTCGCGATCCGCGTCCGCTTCCCACCCCTCGACGATACCGGCCTGGTCATGCGTAAACTTGACGACAGCCGGCAATGCCTGGTCGCAAGCCCCGAACTTGTCTCAGGCCCCGTCAAATCGCCGGTTGACCTGAACGCCTTTCCCAGCCTCGATCTAGGCCCGGCGCGATCCGATTATCGATGGGAACTTGAAAGTGCCGATGGCCAGAAGGCAAGCGTTCCGTACTCACCGCGCATCGTCACCGACGATATGGCGACGTTGCGCGCAGCCGCGATCGAAGGGCTGGGGATCGTACAACTCCCGACTTTGCTGATCTGGCCGGATATCCAGGCAGGGCGCCTGGTTCACATACTGCCGGATTGGCGACCGCCGGCTGGCATCGTGCACGCAGTATTTCCGTCACGCCGGGGGCTCCTGCCTTCGGTTCGGGCGCTTCTGGATTTCTTCGTCCGGGAATGCGCGCTTCAACGGAGCACTGCCGACACTGTCCTGCGAGCCCACGTGTGAATCGGATCCCAATCTTGACCCGCAACGATCATTGAATTCGATAGACTATTCGTGCCGATCGGCGCCCAATCTCGAAGCCGATTCACAAGCAGGCGAACGATCGCCAACCCGACCGGATGCCCGACCGGATGCCCGACCGGCTCGAACTCCCTAAGCGCCTGGTTCAACTCAAAAATTTCGGCCCGGCTCAAGCGGCGCGTCTTTTTCTGGTCGGGGAATTTGCGTACGCCGGTTGCCGGATTGCTCTCGATCAAACCGTGCCGCATCGCATGCGCGAAGATGCTGTGCAGGGTTGTCACCGAGCGCGAGGCCGCGCCCTTACCGCCAGCGGTCGCGCGCCCGCGACCTTCGCCACGCGGCTTCGCGGTCTTCCCGGCGGCAATATCGGTCTGCATCTTCTCGATGTCCGCCAAAATCAGCGCGGCGACGAATCGGCTGCCGAGCAGGGGCCGGATGTGCGTCTCGACGCGGCTGCGATCCATATAGAGCGTCGATGCTTTGATGGGCTGACGCTTCCGACCCAGCAGCCGGCCGGCTTCGGCCTCAGTCAGATACCAGTCGCACACGGCGCCCACGGTCAGGCCATTTTGGACGCCTGTTTGATGTCGGCGGGATCCTCGCCCTTGGCGATCTGCCCAAGCTTGATCCGGGCATCGTCCCGCGCCTGCTCGAGAGTCACCACGCCGTAGCGCCCTATGACCAAACGCCGCTTTCCGCGTTCGGCATTGCGATATTGAAGGACGAAGGATTTCGTGCCGGCGCCCTCGACCTTACATCCGAAGCCACGCAGCTCTCCGTCCCAGAGGAAGACCGCCCGCCCTTTCACTGGCGCACAGACATCGATCATGCGCTTCGTCAAACGTCTCGGTTCAACTATCCTGGTCTCCAATACGTCCGCCACATCTGCTACCGGTCTCGAAATTCGTGGGCAATCTGGAACATGCAAATCCAATTCGCATCCATCCGAAATCGAATGGACGGCTACAATCGGATATATAAAGGATGGCCACAATTATAGTAAACAAATGATTTTATTATATTATTTTGCACTCGGATACGAACGACCGTCGACGAAAAAGAGGCTGCTCCGCGTTGGTAAGGCTGAGGTCGTGAGTTCAATCCTCACCGGCAGCACCATTCCCCCCAGATATCAGCGACGAACCGCCCCTTCTGGGGACGCGAAGGTGGATGCGAAGTGTGTATCGGACTCCACCCTCCTAACGATCGTTGAATTCGAGGGGTTATTCGTGCCGATCGGTGTCCAGCGCTGAGGCCGATTCACACCTGGCATCCTTCGCAATCCCGGTCGTTCGACCAGAGCCTGGCCATTCCCAATGGCCGCGGTAGGTTTGTTCGTGTAGCGACCAGTTCTTGAACCGGAATAATCAGTCCATGGCCGTGTTTTTCGAAAGCACGGCCCTGGCTTCCTCTAAAAAGGCGGATACCAATCGCGACCCGCGCCGATTGACGGATGTGACGAAGGCATATTGGTGCGTGATCGATGGCAAGAAAGTGCGCATCACCAAACCGTCGCGGACATAGCTTCGAGCAAGCAGCCGATTGACGAGCGCGATCCCCACGCCGCGCGCAGCAAGCGCACAAGCTGAACCGTGGGTGTGCGTCTCCACCGCCACCATCGGGTACAGGTTATAGCCGGCGAACGCCTGATCGACCTGGATGCGCCATTGCCGCCCCGAACCGAGCAGGATCAGCGGCTCGTCGCGCAGCAGATCCGGCGTCAGCGCCTCATGCGCCGCAAGCGGGTGGTGCGCGGGCAACACGCACGCCGAATCGCTTGATACCAGCGGTTCGCAATGCATATCGTCGCCCGCAATGGGCATCTTCATGAAGCCGCAATCGACGACGCGGGTGGCGATCATCGCCCGGCTCGTCTCCAGGCTGCGCGTATCGAGGTTGAAGCGAACGCCGGGGTGTTTTTGCAGGAAATTGGCGACGATCATCGGCAGCACGCCTTCGGAAAAGCTGGGCGGTGCGACGACGCTCAACTCGCCTGCGGCCGAATTGGCAATATCGGCGGCGAGGTTCGACACGCGCTGCAACCCGGCCAGCGCGAACTCGATTTCCTCCGCGAGCAGCCGGCCGTCCTTCGTCGGCACCAATTTGCCACGATCGCGGTAGAAAAGATCGAAGCCGATCGCGCGCTCAAGCTGCGCCAGCGTGCGGCTGACCCCCGGCTGGGTCATGCCGAGATTGGCAGCGGCAGCGGTGGCCGAGCCAGTCCGCATCACTTCCGCCAGCGTTTCGAGCGCACGCACCCCCAGCGTAGCGAGTGGCCGGCGCTCCTCCGGCCTCATCGCTCACCCCTCCGCGTCGGGCATGATCGGCAGGACGATGCGAGACGGATAATTGCGATCGACGTAGATGCTGTTGCGCGCGATCTGCGCCGGCGCGTCAGGCACGCGCCAGTCGCTGTTCGGATTGACGTCGAAATGCGGAAAGTTGCTGCTCGACACCTCGACGCGAATGCGATGACCGGCGCGGAACAGGTTACTGGTCGGAAACGCGCGGATGGTGACGGCATGGACCTTCCCGGGCTCCAACGGCTGCGGATGTTCGAACGAATTGCGGAAACGCGCGCGCAGAATGCCATGTGCGAGGTTGAGCGCATAGCCCTCAGGATAATCCTCGTTCGCCGGATAGACGTCGACCAGCTTGATCGTGAAATCGGTATCCACAGCGGTTGAGCTGACGTGAAGATGCGCGACGATACTGCCCGTCACCTCCGTATCGCGCGCCAGCGGCGCGGTTTCGAAAACCAGTACATCTTCACGCGCAGCGAGCGCGCGGCCGGGATGGCGCGCGCCGAACAGTTCGGGCGTCTCGCGCTGGTCGTATCCGCCGGCGAACATCACCGGCGCGCCGGACGCGATCGCGCCGCCGATCGTCGGCACTGGATCGGCTGGATCGAAATCATAGCAGAGCGGCGGCGCACCGACGTCCGGCGGCACCATGCGCAAGATGCCATCTCGATGCATGAACATCGCCACGTCGCGCGCGCGCGCCGGCGGCCATTCTTGTTCATCGCGCCAGCGGCCGCCATGGTCGAGCCGCCCCTCCGGCGTGCGCCGTCCGCTGCCGCCGCCCATCACGAAGATGCGGACCGGCGCGGGCAGATGCTCGGGCGCATCCGCGCGGCCCAGCATATGCCGGTCGAACCAGTCGCGCCTAAGCGTGAAATAATCCGGCCCGGCATTCCCATCGAGCGTCGCTGCGGCGCCGAAATCCGCGTCGCCCGAATAGGTTACCGATCGCTGGCCATGGGTCCACGGCCCGAGCACGAGCTTGATCGGCCCGCGCTTGGTCGGCGCGAGCCCGGTGAAATTGTCGATCGCGGTCTGCGAATAGGGATCGTACCAGCTCGACATGTGCACCGCCGGCACGTCGGCATAATCATCGTAGCTGTCGAGCGCATAGATGCCGCGCTGCTTCCAGAAATCGGTCAGCCGGTCATTGTCCCACTGCTCGACGATATAGGCTTCATATTCGGGCGCGGCGGTCAGCGGCGAATGGCCGATGCGCCAGCGGCGGCTGATCCATTCCTCGATCGTCTCGCGCTCCAGCGCCGCGCGCCGCGCCGGATCGGCGGCGGTTTCGGGGGACTGCAATGCGTGTTTGCGCGCCCAGGTGAGCTGTTTCAGCTCGAACGCTCCGCCCTGCCGCGCGCCGCCGTGATAGGCGCTCGAAAAGCCCCCGGAATCGAGGAACATCGCCGCCAGCCCCGGCGGATCGAGGCAAGCCAGCGCGTTCTGGACATGCGCGCCATAGGACAGGCCGAGCGTACCGATACGCCCGTCGCACCACGGCTGGGCGAGCAGCCATTCCAATGTATCCGCCCCGTCCTCCGCCTCGCGGAGATATTTGGTGAACACGCCTTCCGAGCGGAAGCGGCCACGGCAATCCTGCAACACGAAGGCATAGCCCGCCTGTGCGAACCAGCGCGCAATCTCCGGCTTGGAGCGCGTCTCGCGGCTGTCGGCGGTGAAATCGCCGTGGTTGGTGCCGCGCTTGTCATAAGGCGTGCGCTCCAGCAGCACCGGGAACGGCCCCTCCCCCTCTGGCAGATAGATGTCCGTCGCCAGATGCACGCCGTCGCGCATCGCCACCATGCGATCGCCCAGTTCGCGGGCGCGCGGAATCGCCGTCATCGTCAATATCCGATCAGCACGGCGATCATCAGCGCCACGACCGAGAGCAGGGCCAGCAGCGCGAACAGCGGCGCCGCGAAACGGAACCAGCGGTTATACGGAATACCCGCCGCCGCGAGATAGGCGAGCAACATGCCCGAGGTCGGCGCGAGCATGTTGACCAGCCCGTTGCCGAGCAGGAACGCAAGCACCGTCGTCTGCCCCGACACGCCCGCCGACGCGGCGATCGGGCCAAGCACCGGAATGCTGAGCGCCGCCTTGGCGGAGGTCGATGGGATGAGCAGCGTGAGGATCATCTCCACGCCCATCACGATCGGCGCGACGATCACCGGCGACATGCCGTGGATACCCGACGACACCGCTTCGATGATCGTATCGAGGATCTGGCCGTCACGCAGGATCACCTCCACCGCGCGGCCCATGCCCACCAACAGCGCGGCGAGCATCATCGCCTTCATCCCATCGACGAATAGCGCGACGCCGGCCCGCGCCGAAAGCCGCGCGGCGACCGACATCACGGCGGCGGCGGTGATGAACAATGCGGTGAACTCGCCATCGTGCCAGCCGAACTTGAGCGACCCCACCACCAGCGCCACCAGCGTCGCGCCCGCGATCAGCAGGATCGACAGATGCCGCGAGGACAGCCGCTCATGCTCGATCGGTGCGGGCGTCGAAACCACGCGCGCCTCTCGCAACACATAGAGCATCGCGATCGTCAGGAAGCTGACCCAGATGGCAAGCCGGAACCCCAGCCCGCTGAACACCGGCACGTTGACGATCGGCTGCGCGATCAGCAACGCCACGGGGCTCGTCACCGAGGCGAGATATCCCACCTTCGCCGCGAGTGTCAGCAGCGCGAAGCCGAACATCGGGCTGCGCCCCATTCGCTCCGCCAGCGCGATCATGACGGGGATGAGCAGCAGATATTCGGAAATCATCCCGAGGAAGGTGCTGCCCGCGGAGAAGGCGAGCATCAGCACCGGCACGAGGATCACCATCCGCCCACGACTGACGCCGATCAGCCGCTGGATGCCCGCGTCAAGCGCGCCGGTGGAGCGCATCACGCCAAACATCCCGCCGAGCGCGAGGATCATGAAGATCAGCGGCGCGGATTTCTTCAGCCCCGCCGGGATCGAGGTGGCGAGCGCAACCGGGCTGACCGGCCGCGCCTCGCCTTCGCGGGGCTTTCCCGGCAGCAGACTGTCGAGCCCCACCGGCTTGGGGAGCCCCTGATAGGTGCCCGCGATCACCGGCGCGTTTTCCTTGTCGGAAACGCGTTGATGCTCGCCCGAGGGAATGATCCAGGTCAGCGCGATCGCGAGGATCATCGCCGCCAGCATCATCAGCACCGGATCGAGCGATCCGTGATGCCTGCCCTGCCCGCCTGCCGCCGGTCCCGTCATCGTATCAGCGCCCCGCTGCCGTTCTCGCTTACAACTTCACCGAGAATCGGGCGTAGAGGAACCGACCGCGCGCGTCATAAGTGTAGATGTCGTAGTTGATCGGCGCGTTGGCATAGGATGCCGGCGGCTGGGTATCGAACAGGTTGTTCACGCCGATGCCGAAGCGCGTGCGCCCCTCCGCCACGTCGAAGCCGATCTCCGCGTCGATATAGGTCACCGCGTTGGTATGCGCGTCCTTCACCGCGTTCACGACATCGGTGCTGCCGCCGATATAGCGCGCGCGCAGCGTGGCGTTCGCGCCCTCGCCGTCCCAGTTGAGCGATGCCGCGCCCTTCCAGTGCGGATAGGTCGCGCGAGGCTGGTCGCCCTTGCCGGCCCGTTCATCGATGATGGTGCCGCCGGTCGCCGGATCGGGCGAGACGGTGCGGAACGAGTGAAGATAGGATGCGTCGATCATCGCGCCGATCCGCCCGATCGAGGTCGGGAAATCATAACGCAGTGTCGCATCCACGCCGTCGGTCTTGATCGAATTGAGGTTCTGCGACCCCTGCAACAGGTTCAGGATCGCTCCCGTGCCCGCATCACGCTGGACGAGATCGCAGAACACGCCCGCACGCTGCGCGCAGAGTTGCAGGATCTGTGTCGCCGATTGTGCCGCGATCGCGTTCTTGATCTTGATGTTGTAATAATCGACCGTCAGCGAAAGCCCGCGAAGCGGGGTCAGCGCGATGCCCGCGCTGATGCTGTCGGAGGTTTCCGGTCGCAGGTTGCGATTGCCGCTAATCACGCCGGGGATCAGGCCGTTGAGGTTGTAATTGGCCTGATTGTAACCCGTCGGCACGCCTGCGCATCCCGGCAGCCCGGCATGGGCCGCCGCGCCGCCATTGCACGGATCGCTGCCCTGGAAGCTCGTCTGCCGCGCGCCCTGATAAAGCTCGAGGATCGACGGTGCGCGGAAGCCCTGCGCATAGGTGCCGCGCAGCAGCACGCCTTCGATCGGACGATAGCCCGCGCCGCCCTTGAACGTCGCCTTGCCGCCGACCGTCGAATAACGTGAATAACGCCCCGCGAGGCTGAGGTCGAGGCTCTTGCCGATCGGCGAATCCTTGAACACCGGCACCGACAATTCGCCATAAACTTCATGCAGATCGTAGCGGCCGCTGGTCGCGGTGCGGGTCTGCGCGGTGGTCTTGGTATAGAGTGCGTTGTTCAGGTAGAGCGACGCCGCATTGGCGATCGGATCGGGATTGTCAACGCCACGATTTTGGCGATATTCATAACCCACCGCGAGTGCGACCTCGCCCGCCGGCAGATTGAACAGGGTGCCGGTGGCGTTGACGGTGCCGTTCAGCAACTCGGTATAGTTCGATTCACGCGTGGTGAAGCGGATATAGTTCGCCTGCGCCGCCGTCATCGGGCCAAACAGATTGACCGGCACGCAGCCCGCCGTCGCCGCGCAGGTCGCCGGATTGCCCAGCGCCAGATACAGATTGTCGTAGTTGATGCCGTTCAGCGCGGTCGAATCGATATGGTTCTTCGAATAGCTGCCGAACGCGTCCCAATGCCAGTTGTTGCCGAACAGGCTGAACGACCCGTCGAGCCCGGCAGCGATCCGCCAGGTCTGGACGTTCTGGATATTGTCGCGGTTGCCGATATCGCTCATCACCTTGCGGACGCGAAACGCCGAATTGGCCGCGAAGCCCAGCGCGTTGGCCGCCGGCACGCCATTGGCGGTGCCGAACGGATTGAACGCCTGATTGTTCGGAATATAGAAGCCGCGCACCGTACCCGCGGTCCCACCGATATCGAGCAACACCGGCGAGAAAAGCTGATCCGACTTGCGCTCGTTATACATCCCCTCGAACTTGAAGTTGATATTGTCGGCGAGTTCATAGTCGAACCGACCGTAGATGCCGTAACGCTGCGACGGACCGGCCGAATAGATGCCCTGCGCCTGGGTGTTGTAATAATCACCCGGCAGCGACGCGGTGTGGAACGCATTGTCAGCGCTCGCACCGGGGCCAAAAAGCGTGCCCGGCGAATTGAGCGCTATCGGCGCGCTCGATCCGGCGAACCCGGCGGGCGTTCCGAAATAGCCATTCGAGGCGAGACCCGGCAGGATATAGAGGCCGGAAGGGCTGGTGCCCGGCGTCGTTACCGGCACGAGCGAGGTGGTGGTGAGCGGGCGCGCGTCGGTGCGGATCGGCTGCGATTGGTAATAGCTGCCCGAGAGGATGATCGAGGCACGGCCAAAACGCTTGCCGAGGTTCAACGTCGCGGAATATTCTGAGCCGTCGCCCTTGTCGGTTACGCCCATGCGGGTCGAACCGCGAATGCCGTCGAACGGCCGGATCGTCTTGATGTTGACGACCCCCGCGATCGCATCCGCGCCGTAGATCGCCGAAGCGCCATCCTTCAGCACCTCCATGCCGTCGATCATCCCCATCGGGATCGTGTTGAGATCGACGAAATCACGAAAGCCGCGCTGGCCGACCGCATCGACCCAGCGGTGCCCGTCGACGAGCACCAGCACGCGGTTGCCGCTGCCCTCGCTCCCACCGAGGTAACGCAGGTTGATCGACGAGGCGCCATAAGAGGTGCCCTGTGTGCCGTTCGAATTCAGGCTGACGCCCGCCGACGGCAGCTTCTGCAACAGATCGCCCGCGCTGACGCTGCCCGACTTGGCGATATCGTCCGCCGTGATGGTGAGCAGGGGACCGACTGCCGCCGCGTCGCGCCGCTGGATGCGCGAGCCGGTGACGACGATGTCTTCAGCCGCTGCCACGCCTTCGCTCGATGGCAGTTCCTGTGCCTGAGCTGGTGCGATCATCGCGATCGTCAGCAGGCTCGCGCCCAGCAGCATCGCACCCGCGCGCCTCGAAGTTCCCCGTTCGATCATGGCCAAAGCCCCCATATTTTTTACCGATTCGCGGCATTCCTATCGGATCGGATGCGCCGCGATAGCTGATGGCGTAACTTCATCACCCCATATCAAAATCGGTATATGGTTGCCGTTATCGCACGCGAGCCAATTATGGCCGCGGAACCAGAGAGAAAATCATAGCGATGTGGCGCAATATTAATCGGCGTAGAGTTATTGGGGCGATAGGCGCGACGGCGTTATTTCCGCCCGTGGCGTTAGCACGCGGTCGCCGCCCGATGCGCGTGATGCTCCTCGGCCAATCGCTAATCCAGCGCGAAATATGTCGCCAAGGCTGGCCCAGCATGACCGCGATCGCCGCGCTGCTGCGGCGGGCGGATGTGGTATTTACCGATCTCGAAACGCCAATCGACGGCCCCAGCGCAGGCAAACCGACACGATCGGACGCCACGCTCCACCGCGCGCCAGCGACGGTCATCGATTGCCTGAAATCGCTTGGCGTCACGATGGTAACGACCGCCAACAACCATGCTTGGGATCTCGGCACCGGCGGGATCGGATCAACGATCGAGGCGCTGGACCAACGCGGCATCGTCCATGCCGGATCGGGCCGGAATCTCGCAGTGGCTGCCGCTTCAGCCACCCAGCGCACGCCCGCTGGCGATTTCGCGCTGGCCGCCGCCGCGGCAGGCGCAATCCGGCCAGGCGCAGCAGCCACAACCGAGCACGCCGGGATCAATGAGTTGCGCCGGCGCGCTGACGGCACGCTCGAACCGGCAGACGTCGATCGCGTGCTGGCCGCGATCGGCGCTGCACGGGCGACGGGCGCGACGGTGCTGATGTGCCTCCACAATCACCATTGGGAGCCGGTACAAAGCGATACGCCGGCGTGGCAGAAGGATTTTGCACGCGCCTGCATCGATGCGGGCGCATCGGCATTCGTCGGACACGGCACGCCCGTGATGCAGGCACACGAATTCTATCGTGGCGCACCGTTGTTTCACGGCCTCGGCAATTTCATCTTCCAGACCCGGAAGGAGGATGGCGCTTATGGTGCGGATACGTGGCGCTCGATGATCGTCGACGCGCGCTTCGCGGAAGGGCGCCTTATCGACTTCCGGCTCCACCAGATCCAATTGGAGGCAGCAAGGCGCGATGGATTTTCCTGGGGGGTGCCGACCATCACCGCTGCAAGCACCACGTGAGAGTTCCCTCGGACGATCTCCGGCCAAGCGAACCGATGCAAAAAGACGGTCGCAAGCAACCTGGCTTTGAGCGCATTTTCCCGCCGCTGTGCGAATCGGTTTCCGAATTTTGTCCTTCGACCGGATATTGCCGGCCCCTAAAGTCTCTGCTCGAACGCGTCCAGGGCGGTCAGGCCGGCTGCGGTCCGACCGCACCGGCGCCGGTCGAGGTCTATAACATTGCCAATCCTAAAACGGTCAACAGCTAGCTTTCGGGATACAGCGCCTTCCTGCAAGCGGGGTCAGCTTTCTCCAGGCCGCCGATTTTCGAGGCGTTCCACGGGCTGCCCATCTTGTCGCTGTAGCGATACCAGAACCCGTATAGCCGATCGTGCGCGGGAACGAGCGTCGCCGCCCCGATGCTCTTTTCCTGTGACGAGAACCACGCAAGCCGCATGATCCGGCCATAGATCGTGCCACGCAACGTCCCCATGCCGTTATTGTAGCAGCCGAAGATTTCGTTCCCTTTCTGGCGGATCGCGATCGGGCCATATTCGTGCGAGTAAACCCCGGACGCATCCGCGGTATCCGTCACGCCGCGCTGCTCCAGCGTGCCGAGCGCTTCGAACTCTGCGAGCCTCGCCGCGCCCTTCCCTTCCCAATTGCTGTCGATTTGCAGCTTGATCCAACGCGTCGAAATTTCCTTGGGCAGCGTAAATTCATTGCGGGTGTCGGGCTTGGCCTCGCCCTGGAAGATGGTCGTATACGGGCCGTCGGCGCCCGCGGTGGAACCGAGGATCGCGAATTTGCGGACCGGCGAACCTTCGGCGCTTTGCGAGGAAGAACCGTCCTCACGCAATACCGGCGTAAAGCGCGTGTCGACGACGAAACCCTTGATTTTGCCGATTCCCGCCAATTCGAACTGGAGGTCATGTGGGAAGGTGATGTTCTTGTCCGAGGTCCACCCATAAGCCGTGCTGCCGTCGAGCAGGTTGATCGTCCAGTTTGACCAATGACGCTTTTCCTCGCCGGAATCCGGCGTTGCGATCCCGCCCCAGCTAATGTGCAGGATATTGTTTTCATCCGCGGGGGCCGGGGTTTGCGCCGCCTTCTCCTTTTCCACCTTCCCGCATGAGGCCAGGAAAATCAGGGCGATCGCACTGGCGGACAATAAGCGATTCATCTCGGCATATCCCCTTCAGGTAATTGGCAATCGAACTGTCGATTGGCGACGATCGGGTGCCGCCGCTGTCTTCACGGTGTTCCCGGCGTTCGCGATCAGTTGAATTTGGTGCGCATTGGCTCCGCGCTCTTTCCCGCGTGCTCCGCCGCCCCTGCGGCACGAGCGGCATAACGGCGGGCGAGGACCGAGCAGACGATGAGTTGCAACTGGTGATACAGGATGATCGGCAGCATTATCATGCCCAGCGCCGGGCTGCCCGCGAACAGGATTTTGGCGATCGGCGCGCCGTTGGCGAGACTCTTCTTCGACCCGCAGAACACCGTCGTCACCTCGTCGGGCAGCGAGAATCCCCAGGCACGCGCCACTGCGGCGGTGATCGACAACACCAACGCGAGCAGCGCGGCGGCGATCAACGCGATCTCGCCGATCACCCACGGGGAATAGTTCCACCACAGGCCCGAGGCGGTGGATTCGCAGAAGGCCGAATAGACGATCAGCACGATCACTCCGCGATCGAGCAGGTTGATGACGCGCTTGTTGGCCATGAGCCACCGCGCGATCAGCGGGCGCATCACCTGCCCAACCGCGAACGGCAGCAGCAACGTCATCGCGATATCGGCGATCGCCGGCAACACCGGGAACGGCTTGCCGCCGACCGCCACGACCGTCGCGATCAACATCGGCGTGATGACCATGCCGATGATGCCGGAGAAAGACGCGTCGAACACCGCCGCCGGCACATTGCCGCGCGCCATGCTGGTCATCGCGACCGAAGACGAGATTGTTGAGGGGAGCGCGCACAAGAAGAACAAGCCGAGGCGCACCTCATAGCTCAGCACCGATTGCAGCCCGAAGAAGATCGCGAAGCCGATCAGCGGGAACAGCACGAAAGTGCTCCCCTGCACCGCCGCGTGAATGCGCCAGTTGGTGGCGCCCGCCTTCAGCGCATCCGGCGACAGGTTCGCCCCGTGGAGGAGAAAGACGAGCCCGATCCCCAGCGTCGTCACCAGCCCCATGTGCAGCGGCCCGGCGGGGGTGCCCAATCCGGGCGCGATGAGCGAAAGCACGATCGCCCCCAGCATCGCCAACAGGAAACCGTCGATCTTCATGCTGCATCCCATTCATTCGCATCGAACCCGCGCGCGACCGCGCACCGGCGCGCCGTCACGCAGGTTCAAACAAGGCCAGGCCCATGCACCGCCCGGTCGGCGGCCCGGAATTCAACGCGGCGGCCATGCCTTTGCCGGCGCCTTGAACACCGGTGCCCCAAGCAGCGGGCTGGACAAGGCATAGGCCCCGTTCTCGGTGAACGCCCAGATGATGTTGCGATCATATTCGGTGAAGATCGCCAACACGCCCTTGCCAAGCGTATATTCGGGCAACTCGGTCGTATCGGCGAGGCGCGGGATGAAATAGCCCGCGATCTTCGGATCGGCGGGATTGTTGACATCGAATAGCTGCACACCGGCATTGTAGAATGAATAGGGAATGATCCCCTGCCGCCAGGTGCCGGGCTGCCCGATCGAGTTCGAACGCTTCGGCCCGAAATTTCCGCCGCGCTGGCAGAAATGCGTGAAAGGCGCGCCTTCAGGCACTGCGGGTTGCGGCAATTTCGCCGCGACCTTCAGATGCGCCGGATCGCGCGCGTCGACCACGAAAATGTCCTTGTACGGCTCGTAGCAGTCCCGGTTCATCGGGTAGCCGCTGGTCAGCACATAGCCGGTGCGCTCATACTGGCTGACGTCTGCGTTATCGAACTCGGTGCCGGCGAAGGCGGGAGGCGTATTGACATTGCCCAGCGCACGCGGATTGGCCGGATCGGACAGGTCGAACGACCAGAGCCCCAGGCCGCCCATCGCACCGAATCCGATTCTGCCGCCCTCCTCCAATGGCTTGGGCAGGAAGATCGGCATCCGCGATCCCATCCACGACGTGCGATTGCCGGCGCGCGGATTCATCAGATAGGCGTTCTCATGCGCCTTGTTGCCCAGGATCTGCCCCGGCACCGTGATCTGCGACACGAATTTCGGATCAGCCGGATCTGACATGTCCCAGACCTGATAACCCGGCGAATAGAGATAATTGGCATATTCCGTCAGCGCATAGCTATCGTCCGGCGCGGCCGACAGGATCATGTATTTTCCGCCATAATATTCCGGCGAGTCGAGCGAACCGGAACCTTGCTGCTCACCGATCGGCGCGTTCGGGTGCTGATAATCGGTCGTGCGCGTCGCGAGCAGCCGCCATTGGCTCGGCAACGGCCCATCCATTGCGAAGACCTTGAAACCCTTGAGCGAATTGTAATGGCGCTGCGCGGCGACCTTGTCGGGCTGCTCCATCTTCTCGGTCATCAGGCCATAACGGCCGATCTCGAACGACGCGACCATGATCGGCTTGCCGAGCTTCGCATTCCACACGATCGTCGCGCCGCCGAGATAGTCGTGCACGTTATTGGCGTCGAATTTCTCGCTGCCGCCCTTCGGCCCCCAGACCGCGCCCTTGGAATAAACGATCTTGCCATGGCGCGGATCGGTGACATCGAGAATGCGCAGATAATCACGATCGTGGATGTAGAGATAACGCTTGCCGCCGAAATCCGCGATATTGGCCCAGGCGTGGAACGGCGAATCCACCCCGCGATAAAAGCCGAGCACATCGACATTCTTGGCGTAGCTTTTCTGGTCCCACGTCTTCATCTCGCCGGGGAAGGGTTGGCCTTCGTGCACCTCCGGCGTCGCCTTGGGCCAGATGAACTGGCCGGTCGCCATATCCATGCCATAGTCGCGCCCCGCGACGAGCGGCTTCGGCTTGCGATCGGGCGTGAGGCGAAGCCACCCGGCCAGCCATGGATCCTTTATCTCCGGCCCCGGCGCGCCCGGAACGGCGGAAGGCGACGTTTTCTCCGCCTGCCCCGCGTTCGACTGAGCCGAACCCGCCTGCGCGGTCATCAATAACGCCGCCGCGACGCCACACAACCAGATCGGACGCTTGCTCATTCCACAACCTTTCCCTGGCGCCGGTCGATCACGACCGCGCCGCCCTTCATCACGAAACCGATGTGCTGCAACAGGCCGATATCGGCGAGCGGATCGCCGCGGACCGCGACGATATCGGCATATCTGCCAGCGCGGACGGAGCCGATATCATCCGCCGCGCCGAGCAGATCGGCGGCGTTGCCCGTCGCCGCCATGATCGCGTCGATCGGCGCCATGCCGGCCTGCCGCACCATGATCTGGAATTCGCGCGCCTGATTGGGGCCGTGCGGCCCCATATCGGTGCCGAAGGCGATCTTCACCCCGGCGCGATAGGCCGCCGCGAGATTGCGCACCATCACCGGGGCCACCGCCTTCGCTTTGGCGACGCTGGCCGGCTCGAACACCCCCGGATGGCTGTCCATGAACTCCACCCCGGCCACCCCCGCGAGCAACGTCGGCACCAGATAGGTGCCGTGCGCCTTCATCAGGGCATGGCTTTCCGCATCGGCGAAGCTGCCATGCTCGATCGAATCTACGCCCAGCCGGGCCGCCGCGTCGATCGCGCGCTTGCCATGCGCATGGACGGCAACCTTCATGCCCAGTTCGTGCGCGCTATGCACCGCAGCGGCGATCTCGTCATCGTCCATCAACTGCGCGTTGGGATCGTCGCCAAGGCTGATTACCCCGCCGCTTGCCATCAGCTTGATGACATTCGCCCCGCGCATGTGCTGCAACCGCACCGCGCGACGAACACTGTCTGGCCCGTCGACCACCGCTTCGCGCTCGAAGGCGCCGGTCATGTCGGCGCGGGCCAGTTCGGGAATCAGGCCGCCGGCGGGATCGGCATGGCCGCCCGTCGCGCTGAGCGCCATGCCCGAAACCCACATACGCGGGCCTGCGATCGTGCCGTCATCGATGGCTTTCTTGAGCGCGATATCGGCTCCCGCCGGCGCCATCAGGTTACGCACCGAGGTAAATCCCGCCTCCAGCTCCCGGCGCGCCTCAGGAACCGCGTGCAGCGCGATATCGAGCGGGGTCATCGTCACGCTTTTCGCGATCCGGTTCCCGCCACCATTCGCTTCGGTCAGATGGACATGCGCGTCGATCAATCCGGGCAGCACGGTTTCACTGGAAAGGTCGATGGTCGTCGCGCCCGGCGAACCCGTGACGAAACCGGGTTGGACCGCAACGATGCGGCGATCGCGGATGACGATCGAAACCTTGTCCCGAACATTCCGGGACACCCCGTCGATCAGATGCCCGGCATGGACGATGGTTTCCGTCTCTTTCGCAACGGGAACGGGAACCGCTGCCTGGGCGAGCGCCTGCGACCCCGATAGAGCGACGAAGGCCGCAACGCCGGCAAGACCCGCACGGTATCGGTCAGCCGGCATTCCGTCCTCCTCCTGAAATCCAATCGAAGCCGGCGGAACGCGGCACACTCCGCTGCGAAAATTGTTTTTGGGCGCCCTCTCTCACCTGGGCGAGGGCGCCCGATCGTTTCAATATTTGTAGCGCACCGTCAAACCCCATGTCCGGGGCGTGCCGAGCTTGGCATAGGAAGCGCCGAAGATCTGGAAAAGCTGCGAGATATTGAGCTTGTTCTCCAGATTCTTGCCCCACAATTCGACATTCCAGTGACTGTCGCGCGGCTGGAACAGCAACGACGCGGTCAGATCGGACTGAACGGGCACCAGTTCGAGCGGGTTATTGGTGATATAGCCGAAGTAGGCACCCGTCTTGCTATAGGCCCCGCGCAGCGTGGTATCGATCGTGTCGCCGATCGGGAACGTGTAGGCCGCGCCGAGCATCCATTTCGTTTTCGGCACCAGCGGCAGCTTGTTGCCGGCCTGATTGAGCGTCACCCCGCTAACAACCATCGAAAGCTGGTCGACCTTCGAATCCTGATAGCTGAAATTGCCGTAAAGCTGGAAATTGCTGACCGGATAGATCTGGAATTCGGTCTCCACACCCTGATTGTGGGTTTTGCCGGCATTGGCGGTGATGACGATATTCGGCCCCCCCGCAAATGCGGGCACGACTTCGGATACCTGAAGGTTGGTGTAATTGAGCCGGAACGCGGACACGTTCAGGCGCGCATGGTGATCGAACAGGTCGGCCTTGAAACCGGCCTCGTAATTCCACACCGTTTCCGGCAGATACGGGGTCTGCGCCGCGAACTTCTCGTCCGAGACATCGTTGAAGCCGCCGCTCTTGAAGCCCTTCGACACGGTGGCATAAAGGAATACCGCCGGCGTCGCCTGATAATTGATCGTGAAGCTGGGCGTCGCCGCCTGGAAGGTCTTGGCGCCATTGCCGGTCCATCCGTTCGGAGCGGGAACTCCGTTGATCTTGAATCCGGCGCCATAGCTTTTGCCGGATACCGTTTCGATCGATTCCTTGTGATCGCTGCTCCAGCGAACACCGGCCTGAACCTTGAGCTTTTCGGTAATGTTGTAGCTTACGTTCCCGAACAGTGCGAACGCATCCGCCGATCCGATCGAATCATAACGGGATCGGCCGGAATATCCGTAGTAATTGTTGAACTGAAAATCGACGATCGCGGTGTGATCCGATTTTTCATGGAAATAATATGCGCCCAGCAACCATTTCAACGGAGAATCGCCGTTCGATGCGAGCCGGAATTCCTGCGAATATTGCCGCGTGCGGTAATCATCCTCCTGCGTGAACAGGATATTGCTCAGCGCCGAATTCACCGCCGGCGGCCCCGGAGGCGCCGGCATGGTGCCGGTCGACGGCGCGCGCGAGTCCAGCGTGCCATAGCGATAGGCGGTGACCGAGGTGAAATCGCCGATCGGCGTCGACCAGTTGACGTTCAGGCTGCCGCCCGAATTGTTGATATTGCCGAAGCCGTTATCGTTCGCGCCGTTGCCGACGCGCGGATCGGCATAAGGTGCGCCCGAATAAGGCCCGCGCACCCAGGTCACCCACCATGATCCCATCCCGCGCCGGACCGTCGTGTCGACGTTCAGCGTGATATCCAGATTGCTCGTCGGCGTGAAGCGCAGCGCGGCACTCACGCCGGTCGAGCGCTGATCGTCGACCCGCGTGTGGGTGGTGGTGTTATAGTCATAGCCATCATGGTTGCGCGTCGTCACCGCCACCTTGGCATAGACGTTGTCGGCGATCTGGCCGGAGATGTAGCCGCCCGCATCGCGCTGGTTGTAATCGCCGATCGTCACCTCGCCGCCGGCGCGCGTCTCCGGTCCCGGCTTGGTGCTGTAGAACGAGATCGCGCCGCCGATCGTGTTGCGCCCGAAGAGCGTGCCCTGCGGACCGCGCAGCACCTCGACGCGCTCCATATCCATGAAATCGGTGTTCACCAGGAACGGCCGGCCGATATAAGCCTCGTTCACGAACACGCCGACCGCGCCGTCCGCCGTCGCCGAGCGGTTGTTGGCGTTGCCGAGGCCGCGGATCGTGTAATTGGTGATGCCAACCTGGGTCGAATAGATTTGCAGGCCCGGCACCTGGAATTGCAGATCGTTGGTGCCCTGGATGCCCCGCGCCTGAAGGTCGGCGGCGGACAGCGCGGTGATCGCGACCGGGACGCGCTGGGCGCTTTCCTCCCGCCGCGTCGCCGTCACGATGATATCGCTGACCTGGCCCTGTTTCGCGGCAGCCGCCTCATCCGGCTGGCTCTGCGTCGCCACCGGTTGCTCCTCCGCGAAGGCCGGAGTCGCCCCAATAGCGCCAAGCCCGGAAAGGATTGCCGTGGACAAGAACCACGACGATTTCACCCTGTGTTTCATTTCGCTCATCCTCCCCGCCCCCGTATTTGCCTGGTAAGGCCTGAGCCAAATCTGAAAGAGACGCCTATTATCAGCAAATAGTAGATCGAGTTGCTGATATAACTGAATTGTCATATTCGATCGGCGTCGGGCGATCGTGATCGCGGTACGCCGGAAAGCGCCGCGCGCGTAGCCCGCGCACGACGCCTTTCAGTATTTTTTTCGCTTTTATATAATGTTTCAGCCTATTTGGCCGCCGCACGCCCCGGATGCACCGTTCCGCATTTGCCGCAGGTGCGCAACGCCTCGCTGGCATAGAAAGCGTCGAACAGTGGCGGCAGGTCCGCGACGATGCTCCTGAGTCGCACCTCAACGCGATGGACCAGTTCGCCGCAACTGCCGCAATACCATTGAAAGGCGTCGATCATCCCTTCCGGTCGCTGGCGCTCGATCACCAGCCCGATGCTGCCCGGCACCGGACGTTGCGGCGAATGCGGAACGAAGGGCGGCAACAGGAAGATTTCGCCCTCGCGGATCGGCATGTCTTCCGGCTTGCCGTCGATCCACAATCGCAGGATCATGTCACCCTGAAGCTGGTAGAAGAACTCCTCCAGCGGATCGACGTGATAATCGGTGCGCTGGTTGGGACCGCCCACCACGGTGACGATGAAATCGCTATCCTGCCAGATTTGCGCATTGCCGACCGGCGGCTTCAACCGATCACGATGCGCCTCGATCCAGCCCTTGAAATCGAACGGACGACCGTAACGCAGAACCTCGCTCATTGGGCTCCTCCCTGTCGCGGCGCATAGGCGACCGCCTTGATCTCGATCAGCAGATGCGGATGCGGCAATTGATGGACGGCGACGGTGGTGCGCGCCGGGCCGCTCTCGTTGAAATATTCGGCATATACAGCGTTGTAGCCGCCAAAATCGTTCATGTTGACGAGATAGCTGCTCACCTCGACCACATCGGCCAGCGTCGCGCCCGCGTCCTCCAGAATGTCGCGGATATTCTCGATTACCGCGCGGGTCTGCGCGCGGATATCGAGCGAGACGGTGCCCATCCCGTCTGCCTCCGCGCCGACGAAGCTATTGTCCGGTCGGCGCGATGAAGTACCTGAAACGAAGATGAAATCCCCCGCACGGCGGAAATGCGGGAAGCGCCCGCGCGGCGTCGCCTTGCCGGGGATGACGCGGCCCTCGCCGCTCATGCCGCCACGCCCTCCAGCGCGATATCGACCGTCGCCATGTCTTGCGTCTCCAGCCGCACGCGATTGCCCGCGCGGATCGCCTCCGCCGGAGTGGCCGCACCGAGGAGCACCGTCCACCCCGCCTCAAGCACGAACCCCGCCTCCCCCGCCAGTCGCGCGGCGGCGACCAGCGAGCGTTGCGGATGGCCGAGGATCGCGGCACTCGATCCGAATTGCACGGGCGCGCCGTCGATGCTCATCACCATGCCGAGGTTGGCGACGTCGATATCGGGCCGCTGCCACCCGCCGACCACGAATGCGGAGGATGAGGCATTGTCCGCAACCACGTCCGCCAGCGAGAAACGGAAATCGCGGTAACGACTGTCGATGATCTCCAGCGCCGGCGCGACCGCCTCGACCGCCGCCCATGCCTCCAGCGCGGTGACCTGGCCGGCGAGCGGCGCCTTGAGCCGCACCGCCAGTTCCGGCTCGATGCGCGGGTGGATGAAGCGGGTGGCGGGCGCGCTGCCGCCGTCGTCCAGCATCATCGCATCGGTCAGCCAGCCCCAGATCAGGTCGTCCACCCCCATCTGCGCCATCTTGGCGCGGCTGGTGAAGCCCATCTTCATCCCCACGATCCGCTCACCACGCGCGACGCGCCGGTCGATCGAAGCGCGCGCAACACGATAAGCGTCGGCCACGCCGAGCGTCGGATGCCCCACCGATAGCTGGGCGACCGCGCTCGATCGCACGGCCGCATCGTCCAGCGTGGCGGCGAGTGCGGCAATATCGCTCATGCTTCCCCCCGTTCCTTGAGCATATCGAGTGCGACATCGACGATCATGTCTTCCTGGCCGCC
>NZ_CALMPA010000027.1 GCF_937871615.1 uncultured Sphingomonas sp.
GCAGCCGCGCGCCAAGCCGCACGGCCTGCGCCTCGCGCACCGCCGGGGCGCCGCTCGTTAGCTGCACGGTCAGCCGCCCGGCGAGCGATCGCTCCAGCGTCGTCGCGGCGTTGCGCGTCGCCAGCCCCATCGCGGCGGCGAGCACCGTCAGGAACAGCATGATCGCGATCACCCAGATCATCGCCCGCCCGTCACGCGCGTCGTCGAGCAGCCTGGCCGTGGAATGCGCCATCGCTATTGCCGCCTTCCGGGCGGCGGATGCCGCAACGCGCCGGTCGGATCCTGTAGCCGCCCCTTGTCGAGCCGCATCATCTGCGCATCGGGCACGCGGCTCAGCAGATGAAGGTCGTGCGTCGCGACCAGCACGGTCGTCCCCAGCCGGTTGAGCGAATCGAACAGCAGCAGCAGCCGATCCGCCATTTCGGGATCGACGTTCCCGGTCGGCTCGTCGGCGACCAGTATCTCCGGGCGCCCGATCACCGCGCGCGCGATCGCGACGCGCTGCTGCTCGCCGCCCGAAAGCGTCGCGGGGCGCGCCATGCCGCGATCGCCCAGCCCCACCCAGGCGAGCATCTCGTTCACCGGCCCCGCGACATCCGCTTCGGGCATCCCCGCCACGCGCAGCGGCAGCGCGATATTGTCGGCGATCGACAGATGCGGGATCAGCCGGAAATCCTGAAACACCACGCCGATCCGCCGCCGGAAGCCGGGCAGCCGCCCGCGCGGCATCGTCACCGCATCCTCGCCGAACAGCCGGATGATCCCCCGGCTCGGGCGCTGCGCGAGGTAAAGCAGCTTGAGCAGGGATGTCTTGCCCGCGCCGCTCGCCCCGGTCAGGAAATAGAAGGCGCCGCTCGCCAGCGTGAAGCTGAGATCGGATAGCGTCTCCTGGCCCGTGCCGTAGCGCAGCCCCACATTCTCGAACTGCACGATATTCGCCATCGGCGGCGCCGCTGCCTTCACCCCACGCTTGGTTTCCCGCCATCGCACGAGCCGGGCCTCCGCTTCAAGGGCGGCGCGGCGGGGTGGCGCGAGTCGGTCGCCACTTCGCTGCTTGCCAGCCGGGCGTCGGGCGTGCTTAGATTCACGGATTCAGGCCCTTCGCCTGAAAGCCTCGTGCCAGCGTGTGTTGCGACATGATCCTTGAATGCCCCGAATGCCGCACCCGCTATCTCGTCCCCGACAGCGCGATCGGGGCTGACGGACGGGTGGTGCGCTGCGCCAATTGCCGGCATAGCTGGTTTCAGGATGCCGACGCGCGCGTCGTCGAGCCGGTGGGGGCCGCGCTCGTCGCCGAGCCGGCCCAGGCGGAAACGCCGCCCGCCGCTGCGCCGGTGGCGCCACCCAACGCACCCGCCCCCCGCACTGAAACGCCGCTCGCCCCTGCTCCCGTCCACGCGGAGCCGCTGGCGGACGGCCCCGCGCAAACCGCGATCGGGCCGGATTACGATGCGTTCGCGCATCGCCCGCCGTTCCGCCCGCGCCGCGATCAATCGCGCCGCTGGACGATCGCGGCGGTGGCCGCCGGGGTGCTGATGCTGGTCGCGGTGGCGGCGATCATCTGGATGAGCGCGCCGGGGCTGGCGCAGCAACTGGGCCTCTCGTTCGGCCCCGCCGAATCGCCGCTCAGGCTGGTCGACAATCCGATCGAGCGGCGCGAGATGGCTAATGGCAGCGAATTGTTCGCGGTATCGGGCAAGGTGCTCAACCCTTCCAGCACGCGCCAGCGGGTGCCCGATATCCGCGCCGATCTGCGCGATGCGCAGGGGCGGATCGTCTATAGCTGGACGATCACGCCGCAGCAGCGCTCATTGGGGCCGAAGGGCGCGATCGACTTCAATTCGGCCAAGCTCGACGTGCCGGCGAATTCCAAGCGGCTGGAACTGAGCTTCGCGGGCGAAAGCACGAAATAAGCCGGGCATCGCACAAGGGGCATTGCCAGCCCGCAAGTGCTTTGCTAGGGGCGCCGTCCTGCCAATCGCCGGGCCAGCCCGGTGGATATCACGTGCGGTCGTGGCGGAATTGGTAGACGCGCAACGTTGAGGTCGTTGTGTCCGAAAGGACGTGGAAGTTCGAGTCTTCTCGACCGCACCATAAAGCCCCCTGGCGGGGCCTGACCGGCTGAAACACCGGCCCGTTTTTTCCCGATGAACCACTGCAAAGTGTGCCTGACTGTTGCGGCACGGTCGACGCGATCCGCGCGGCGCGGTCGCGCTCGAAAGGTTTTTGTTAACCATCGTCGGCCTATCCCGGTGCGCTGGCAATGCCGCGGCTGCGGCCCTGCCGCGATAAAGTGTCGCTTTTCAGGACAGATTTCGCTAAGGGTTTTGATCGGGGACAAGCATTGGTTTTCCCGATGTGATAGAATTGGCGTTCCGCAAAGGGGGAGTCCGTGCTTCCGAAAGTTAGCCGCATGAAGATCGGTGCAAGAGGCAAGAGGCTGGTTGTTCTGGGGTTGTTCGCGGCATCTGGCGTCGGCTCGGGCTATATCGCGCTTGATCGCAGCGGCGCCGGTATCGGCGGTGCGAAGGCCGCGGTGATGGCCGCGCTGGCCGATCCGCTGGCGATGTTCACCGATCGCTCGCCCGGCGCGCGCGGCGCCGGCGCGCTGACGCAGACGAAGGAGCGCCGCGAGCGCGTCGCCAGCAACGAGCGCAGCCGCCCCGAGCCGAAAGCGGCGCCCAAGCCACTCACCCCGGTCGAACGCGTGCTCACCTCGGTGCGCGAGCGCCCGCCGTTCGTCGATGAAGGCGGCCTGCCCTTCGCCGACAGCGCCGGCCCGATCATGCCCCCGGTCGATTTCGCGGGGCCGGGGCAAACGCCGTTTGGGCCGTCGATCCCGCCTTTCGTCCCGCCGCTTGGCGGAAACCCCACGCCGCCGATCAACCCGCCGGTCAACCCGCCCACCGGCGCCGTTCCCGAGCCGGCGACATGGGGCATGATGCTGATCGGCTTCTTCGCCGTCGGGGCAGCGCTGCGTCGCCGCCGTGGCGCTCTGGCGGCGGCGGTCGGCAATCGCTGAGAGCTATGCACGACGGCTGAGGCGCGGGCTTTCGCACGCCGCATTGCCGCTCGCGCTCGCGGCCACCGCGATCACCATCGCGGCGGCGGTCACGCGGCATCACGCCGATCAATATGTCCCCGATCCGCCCGCGCGGCAGATCGAGGATGGCCCGCGCCTGTGGTATCCCGTCGGGCAATATCCCCAGCTCAGCCTGCCCGATGGCGAGCACAAGGCGGTGAAAAGCGTGCTCAACGTCCGCCAGACGATGCACTTCGGCGATTATGTGTGGGATGACAAGCATATCCCCGGCGGCGGCGAGATATGGGTGCGGATTGATCTCCGGCGCCAGTTATTGTCGGTATTCCGCGGCGGGCATGAAATCGGCTCGGCGGTGATCCTCTACGGCACCGACGGCAAACCCACGCCAACCGGCGTCTTTCCGATCATGGAAAAACGTGAGGAGCACCGTTCATCGCTCTATGATGCCGAAATGCCCTATATGCTGCGGCTGACCGGCGATGGTGTCGCGATCCACGCCAGCAACGTGCGGCGCGGCTCCGCCACGCACGGCTGCATCGGGGTGCCGCCATCCTTCGCCGCCCTGCTGTTCGCGGCGGTGAAACCCGGCGATACGGTGGCGATCATGCCCCCGGCGACTAAATCGTAGTTAGCCTAAAACTAACCAGCCCTTTCAATCGCGTGCTGACCGCTTGGTGCGAAGATCGGCCCATTCTTCGGAATGGACCTGCTCATGTCGCACAAACGACTGACATCGCTGTTCGCGGGTATCGCGTTGCTTCCGGCAGTTCCGTTGCTGGTCGGCGCGACCGATACCTCGTCGAACTTCGCCGATCGTTTGCTTGCCCGCCACAACAGCGAGCGGGTGGCGATGGGCATCGCCCCGCTCAAATGGGATGAGCGCCTCGCCGGGCGCGCGCAGCGCTGGGCGAATTATCTCGCGGCCACCGGGCGCTTCGAACACGCGCCCGAGCGGCAGGACGAGCCGGAGGGCGAAAATCTCTGGGCCGGCACCAGGGGCGCGTTCACGCTGGAGCGGATGGTCGACGCGTGGATTCGCGAGAAACGCTATTTCACGCCGGGGCTGTTCCCCAACAACAGTTCCACCGGCAACGTCAGCGATATCGGCCATTACACCCAGTTGATGTGGCGCGAGACGGGCGAGGTCGGCTGCGCGATCGCGCGCGGGCGCGAGGAAGACGTGCTCGTCTGCCGCTACAGCGATGCGGGCAATTATATCGGCGAGCGCCCGTTCTAGGTTGACGGCAATCGCGGCTCGGCAGAGATTCGGGCGCATGGAACGCTTCGATCTATCCGAGTCCGAATGGCGCCGGCGGCTGACGCCCGAGCAATATCATGTTCTGCGCGAAGCGGGGACGGAGCGCGCTTTCGCCGGGAAATACAATAACAACAAGGCCGATGGCATCTATCACTGCGCGGCGTGCGAACTTGCGCTGTTCGATTCGGCGGACAAATATGATTCGGGCTCGGGCTGGCCGAGCTTCACCCGCCCGCTGTCGTCCGAAGCGGTGACCGATCACACCGATACCAGCCACGGCATGACGCGCACCGAAACGCGTTGCGCGCGCTGCGACAGCCATCTCGGCCATGTCTTTCCCGATGGCCCGCCGCCGCTTGGCACGCGTTATTGCATGAATTCGGTCAGCCTCGATTTCCAGCCGCGGCGATAATGCGCATGGCGCGAACGCCGGCTTGTTAAGCGCCGGCTAAGCCTCTATTCGCTTAAGCCGATCCGATGGCCCGCGCCCCCCGTCCCCGTTCGCCCTGGCGCCGCCGCCTCTCGCTTGCGATCAAGCTTCTGGTCGTGCTCGCGATCCTTGGCCTCGGCGCGCTCGTCACCGCGGTTTACGTCACCCGCGCGCAGCTCCCTAGCTTCGATCAGCTCAAATCCTCGCCCAACGGCCAGATGATCCGCGTCCATGCCGCCGATGGCACGGTGATCGTGTCGATCGGGCCGAGCTATGGCGAATGGCTGTCGGCGGATCGCATTCCAAAGGTGATGCGTGATGCGACGGTGGCGGTCGAGGATCGCCGCTTCTACAGCCATCTGGGCGTCGATCCGATCGGCGTGGCGCGATCGGTGAAGGTGCGGCTCGATCGCGGGCGCTGGGTGCAGGGCGGCTCGACGATCACGCAGCAGCTTGCCCGCAACGTGTTCCTCAACAATCAGAAGAAGTTCGGGCGCAAGTTCCGCGAGTGGATCCTCGCGCTCGCGATGGAGCGCAAGTTCAGCAAGGACGAGATCCTCGAACTCTATCTGAACAAGGTTTATTACGGCGGCGGCGCCTATGGCATCGACGCGGCCTCGCGCAAATTCTTCGGGCATGGCGCGGATCACCTGTCGCTCGCGGAGGCCGCGATCATCGCCGGGCTGGTCAAGGCGCCGTCGAATTATTCCCCCACCGCCGATGCCGCCGCCGCGGTGGGCCGCGCGTCGGTCGTGCTTCAGGCGATGGAAAACAACGGGGTGATTACCGCGGCGGAGGCGCGCGCCGCCGATCCCAAATCGGTCGCGCTCGCGCCGGAGCCGAAGCAGAACAGCGTGCGCTATTTCACCGATTGGGCGCTGCCCCAGCTCGAAATGCTGATCGACGAGACCGAAAAGCCGCTGGAAGTGTGGACGACGCTCGATCTCAACATGCAGCGCGATGCCGATGCCGCGATCCGGGCGAACGCCCCGCCCGGCGCGCAAGGGGCGCTCGTCGCGCTCGATCGCGATGGCGCGGTGCGCGCGATGGTCGGCGGCAAGGATTATGTTTCCTCGATCTACAACCGCGCCACGCAGGCAGAGCGCCAGCCCGGCTCCGCGTTCAAGCTGTTCGTCTATCTCGCCGCGCTCGAAGCCGGGAAAACCCCCGAATCGACCGAGATCGACGAGCCGGTGACGATCGACGGCTGGAGCCCGCGCAACGATTCGCGCCGCAATTCGGGGCAGGTGACGTTGCGCACCGCCTTCGCCTATTCGCTCAACACGATCGCCGCCAAGCTTGGCCAGCAGGTCGGCTTCGCCACCGTGGCGGATATGGCGCGGCGCTTCGGCATCACCACCACGATCAACACCCATCCCTCGATGGTGCTCGGCACGTCCGACGTGCGGCTGATCGACATGACGCGCGCCTTCGCCAGCGTCGCCAATCAGGGCGTGGCGGTGACGCCTTATGGCATCACCAAGGTGACGACCAACGGGCAGACGATCTATCAGCATGAGGTGGATCGCAGCCGCGTGCTCGTGGCCCCGCAGGTCGCCGCCCAGATGATCGACCTGCTGCAGACTGCGGTGAACACCGGAACGGGGCGCGCCGCGCAGATCGGCCGCCCGGTCGCGGGGAAGACCGGCACGACCAGTTCGTCGCGCGACGGGTGGTTCCTCGGCTTCTCCTCCGGGCTAACCACCGGCGTGTGGATGGGGCGAGACGATGCCAGGCCGATCGCCGGGCTGCACGGCGGCACCGCCCCGGCGCGCGCCTTCCACGATTTCATGATCCGCGCCATCGCTAACCGCCCGATCGAGCAGTTCGATACGCAGGTGACCCTGCCCGAGGCCCAGTTGGAGCCGGATGCGGAGAGCTATTATGGCGGGCCGGACAATGCGATGTTCGTCGATCCGGATGGCAATCCGATCGGCGCGATCCCCGGCTATCCCGATGCCGGCCAGCCGCCCGCGCCCGATCGCGCGGCGCCGCGCCCTGACCGGCCACAGGTGGATGACGACGGCAATGCCATCCCCCCGCCGCAGGAGCGGCTCGATCAGAACTGGATTGATCGCGTCACGGGTCGCGATCAGCGCCGCCCGAATGCGGCGGCGCCGGCCCCAAATCAGCCAGCCAACCGCCCGCCGCCGCCGCCGCTGATCCACTCGTCGGAACCGCGCCCGAACCAGTGAAGCGCCGCGCCATGCGCGCGTAGCCAGCCCCGCTCGGGCGCGGGATCGCGGCCATAAAGTGCGGCGACCAGCGCATGAAACGCCGCGCTGTGATTCATGTGCAGGCGATGCGCCACCTCATGCGCGGCGGTCGCGCGGCGCACCGCGCGCGGGGCGAGCGCCAGCCGCCAGTTATAGCGGATCACCCCCGATGCGGCGCAACTGCCCCAGCGACCGCGCGCATTGCCGATCGCGACCTTCATCACCTTCACGCCCGCCTGTGCGGCATAATGCGCGGTATCCTCGCTCAGCAGCCGCAGCGATTCGCGTTTGAGCCATGCTTCCACCCGGCGCCCCACCGTTTCGATCGGGCCGCCCAGAACCAGCCGGTCGCCATGGCGCGTCACGCGGCGCGATGCGGCTTCGTCCCAAGAGATAACCAGCGTCGCATCGTCGAACGGCAATGCGGCGCCGTCGACGAACGGTCGCTCCTCCGGAAGCGCGGCGCGTTGCCGCGCGAGCCATTCGCCCTGCGTCGCGGCCCATGCCAGCGCCGCTTTCGCGGAAGCGCGCGGCGGAATCACCAGCCGCGCCCGCCCGCTCGCCGGATCGAGCGACAGCTTCGCCCGCCGCGCGCGCGGATGCCGCACGACCTCGATCCCGTCGGTCACAACACCCGGTCAACGATATGATGTTCGAACTCGCCCGCGTCATCCTCGCTGATCGTCCAGCCGCGCACCGACTGGCCGGCGCGATGCACCGCCTCGGGATCGCCGCACACCAGATAATGCCATTCTGGCAGCGGCTCGCCCGCCGCGCGCAGGCGATAGGCGCAGGTCGAGGGCAGCCAGTCGATCTGGCGCACGTTGCGGATGGTGAGCCGCACGCATTCGCTGACAAAGGCGTGGCGGTGGCGATAATCCGAACACCGCCCGCTGCGCCGATCGAGCAGGCGGCAGGCCACGTTGGTGGCGACCAGTTCGCCGGTCTCCTCATCCTCCAGCTTGTGGATGCAGCATTTGCCGCAGCCGTCGCACAACGCCTCCCATTGCGCGCGATCGAGCTTTTCAAGCGGCGTATCTTCCCAGAATCGCGTCATTTCGCCCAGCGTTCGATATCGTCGGCGATGCCGCGCGGCGGCCCTTCCTGCGGCAGCAGCGCCAGCGGCTTGCCCTCCGGCGACATCAGATAGGCGGCGCGGCTGTGATCCATCATATAGCCGCCGGGGCCGCCCTTTCCGCGCGCATAATAGACGCCATATTCCTTCGCGATCGCCGCGATCTGCGCCGGGGTTCCGGTCAGCCCCACCATGCGCGGGTGAAACGCGCTGACGAACTGTTTGAGCACCGCCGGATTGTCCCGCGCCGGATCAATCGTCACGAACACCGGCACGACGCGGGCGCCAAGCGCCGGCTGCTCCTTCTCGACGATCTTCAGCGCCGCGCCGATATGCTGCACGTCGAGCGGGCAGACATCGGGGCAGAATGTATAACCGAAATACATGATGCGATATTTGCCCGCGAAATCCCGCTCGGTCACGGATTTGCCGTTCTGGTCGGTCAGCGTGAACGGGCCGCCGATGCGCGCGCCTTCCAGCGGCGGGCGCTCCGCCGGCTTGGAGGGCGAGCAGGCCGCGAGCGCGACGGGGACGAGAAAGGCGATGCGCAGATTCATGGTGCCGCCAGAGATGATCTGTTAGAGCCGCAATCGCAACCTGTGTGGAATTTCGACCGCCGATGAAGCGTTTCCTTTTCGCCGCCGCGATCCTTGCCGGCGCATCCGCGCTGCCCGCTCATGCGCAGCAGCAATCCCAGAGCTACAAATTCCTTCAGGCCGTGAAGGACGCCAAGGGCGACGAGGTGACCAAGATCCTCGACCAGCCCGGCCAGCGGATCATCAACACCCGCGACGTGACGACCGGCGACGGCGCGCTGCACATCGTCATCAGGCGCGGCGACGATAGCTATCTGCGCTATCTGCTGTCGCGCGGAGCCGATCCCAATCTGCGCAACGGCAAGGGCGATACGCCGCTGCTGATGGCGGTCCAGCTCGGGCAGAACAATCTGGTCGATACGCTGCTGCTGGTGAAGGCCAATCCCAATCTCGCCAATTCGGCTGGGGAGACGCCGCTGATCCGCGCGGTGCAGCGCCGCGATCTGCCGCTGGTGCGCGTGCTGCTCAACGCCGGGGCCGATCCCGATCTCACCGACAATATCGCCGGCATGTCCGCGCGCGATTATGCCCATGCCGATTCGCGATCGCCCGCGATCGCCAAGGTGATCGACGAAAAGCCCAAGACCGCGCCGCGCGCCGTCGCCGGCCCGAAGATGTGATGTAGCATCCGGCCGGGCTTGCGTTCAGAACGCCGGCCCGGCTTCCGGATCGCTCGCCGCGATCAGCCGCCGCGCCGCGCGCCGCGCGAACGCCAGCGTGCAGCGTTTGCGCGCATGGCTGGAAAGCGGATCGCTCCGCGCCTCGCGCAGCACCGCCGCGTCATAACGGTCGGCGACGATCAGCCCGGTCCGCTCCGGCAGGAACGCCTCGGTCTCGATCGGCGAGACATCGAATCCCGCCGGCACCGCCCAGAAGAATCGGTCGCAATGATCGAGATAATCGCGCCATTTGGCGTCGCCCAGCAGATCGGCGCGCGACACCTTGATCTCGACGATCGTGATCCGCCCGCGCGCATCGAGCGCCATCAGATCGGCGCGGCGCCCGCCTTCCAGCGGCACTTCGGGAATCGCGACCAGCTCATGCCGCAACAGCATCCGCGTCACGCCGCGCGCCACGTCCAGCGCCACCAGCGGCGACGGCGAATCCGCCGGATGCGAAACGGGCGAGGTGATGCTCACCCCGCCCGCTTAGAACATCTAGTGAACGAAAAAAAGATCAGCGATAGAAAACGTGGTTGCCGATCGCCGCCACCTTCACCCGGCCCCAGCCCGGCGCGGCGCGGCGGGCGTGGAAATAGAGCGCGTCGCCGACCGAGCCGTCCCATTCGTCGTTCAGCGCCACCTTGGCGACCGCAAGCGCGGTGCGCCACGCCGGGCGCGACTGATCGACGCCGGGCACGCGACCACCGCGAACGAACGAGAACTGGCCCGGCTGGGTGACGACTTCGCAGATCGACTGGCCGAAGCGGCCATTGTCGGCGCGGTTGAGGATCACTTCCGCCACCGCGAGCTGGCCCGCGAGCGGCTCGCCCTTGGATTCGTAATAGATCGCGCCGGCCAGGCAGCGCAGATTCTCGTCGATCTCGCCCCTGGTCTGCTGCGCGGCCACGGCGGCGGCGAGCGTGGGATAGGCGACGACATCGTCCTGCTGCGCTTCGGCGGGCGCGGCCTGGGTCGGCGCGGGGGCGGGAAGGGAATTTGGCACGGAATTCGGCATCGCCGGCACGGAAACCGGCTGGATCGCGGCGATCGTGGCTGGCGCTGTTTCAGCGGCCATACCGGCGCTGCTTCCAGCAGCGAAACCGACGATCGAAAAGGTCACAGCCGCGGCAGCCGCGACCCGGGAAGAAAACGACATTCAACATCAGACATGGGCGGTTGGGACGCGGATGCGCGATCGTAGAGTTACACGACCGGCCGGGTTCCCCCCCGACTGCGTCACCGAACGGATCGCACCCGCACTCGGCACAACGCTAAAATATGAACGTGGGTTTACTGTTTTTGCAGCGCAACAGAGTCAATCGTCGCAGATCGTTTCAGCGGCGAACCGTTTCGCCTGCGGGATATCCAGAGCCACCACCCACAGATCGGGATCGCGCTGGCGCCGGCGCTGCCAGTAATCATCGAGCGATTCCGCGCGCCCCGCCGCCGGCCCCGACTCGATCAGCGCGGGCCTGCCGTCGGGGCCGATTCCACGCTCCAGCACCAACGATTCCCGCTCGTCGAGCAGCAGGATCGCGCCCGCCTGGCGATCGCCGCGCGCGCGCACCACGGCGATTCCCCCGGCATCGTTCACGCGTTGCAGCAACGCGCCGACCAGGATGTGCGCCGGCAACCGCGCGCTCATGGCGCGCGATATCCCGGCAGCCCGGCGAGCGCGATGCGGCTGCGCATGAAGGTGCCGGTGCCGCGCGCCACCTCCTCGCCATGCGCGTCGATCAGCCGCGCGTCGCCGACGAAGACGCGGCGGTGCCCGCTGATCCAGCGCCCCTCCGCCACCACCGGCCCTTCGGGCAGCGGGCGGGTGAACAACAGGCTGAATTGCGTGGTGAGCAGGAAACGATCGGTCACCAGGCTGTTGCAGGCATAGAAAGCGGCATCGTCGAGCATCTTGAAATATGCCGTGCCGTGGGTCGCCCCGCCGGCGTGGAAATGCCGCTGATCCACCGTGAAGCGGATTCGCGCCACCCCGGCTTCGGGAATCTCCAGCGCCGAATCGAAGAAACGGTTGATCGGCGCGGCCGCATAGAGCGATTCCAGCGCGCGGAAATGCGCCGCCGCGCCCTCAGGATGCTTCACGCGCCTCATCCGCCGCGAGCAAGGCGTAAAAGGCGTCGAGCGACCCGGCGCCGCGCAGCTTTTCGACGAACGCGCGATCGCGGAACCGGCGGGATACGCGCGCCAGCGCCTTCAGATGCTCCGCGCCAGCGTCGAACGGCGATACCATCGCGACGACGATATCCACCGGCACGTCATCCACCGCGGCGAAGTCGATCGGCTTCGCCAGCCGCGCGATCAGCACCGCGATGCGCGGCACATGGCTCACCCGTGCGTGTGGAATGGCGACGCCGCCGCCGAATCCCGTCGAGCCGAGCCGCTCGCGCTCGGAAAGCGCGGCGGCCAGCGCGGCGGGATCGAGCGAAAGCGCTTCCCCCATCACGGCGGCGATATGCTGGAACAGGGCCTTCTTGCTCGACGCGACGACGTCGACCAATATCAGGTCGTGCGACAACAGGTCGCTCAGATCACTGGTCATGTCGAAATAATACTTCCCCTCAGCGCGCTCGCTGCGGCTCCACCCAGCCGATCGTGCCGTCTCCGCGACGATAGACCATATTATACGCGCCCGTCCCCGAATTCCGGAACAACAGCGCCTGGGTATCGCGCAGATCGAGCATCATCACCGCATCGGAAACGCTGGCATCGGGCACATCGACCCGCGTTTCCGCAACGATCAGCGGCGCATCAACAACTTCGTCCTCCACCGCGATTTCGGCGAACAACGTATAGCCGGCATTGTCATAGCCATTGGCCTCGGCGATTTCGAGTGCCTTGTCGGCCTGGCGATCCTTCAGCCGGCGCATATAGCGGCGCAACTGCTTTTCGATCCGGCCCGCCGCCCCGTCGAACGCCAGATGCGCATCCTGCGCGTCATGCCGCCCTTTCAGCACCAGCCCGCGCATCACATGCGCGACGATATCGCATTTGAACCCGATTTCGCGCGGGCCTTTGCCGAAGGTCACTTCCGCGGAGAGCGCGCGTGAGAAATATTTGTCCGCAATACTCTGGAGGCGATCCTCGACGCGATTGGTGAGCGCTTCGCCGGTGGCTACCTGGTGACCAGAAACGCGGATATCCATCGTCTTCTCTCCACTTAAATCGGCGGCGGGCCTGATCCCCACGCGCCGAAACTGCATCACGCGGATGCATCGCTCCCCCAAACCGGATTCTTCACCTTCTCCATGAACGCAGCATGGGCGGCTAGTTCCGCCTCGCTTGCAGAAAAAATCCGCGCCGGGCGCACGGTGGCGGGCGCCTGCGCGTGCGCGGGCCGGGCAACCTCCGCCCCGCCGTCGCTCACCAGCCCCAGCCCGATCTGGCGCCCGCCGCACAATTCGACATAGACCTGCGCCAGCAATTGCGCGTCGAGCAGCGCGCCGTGCAGCACGCGATGCGAACGATCTATGCCGAAGCGCGAGCAGAGCGCATCGAGCGTATGCTTGGCGCCGGGATGGCGCGATCGCGCGATCGTCAGCGTATCGACCATCCGCGCGGTGTTCACGATCGCGCGCCCGCATTGCTTCAGTTCGCCGTTGAGGAAGCCGAAGTCGAATCCCGCATTGTGCGCGACGAGTGGCGCATCGCCGATGAATTCGAGCAGCGCCTCCACATTATCGGCGAAGCGCGGCTTATCCGACAGAAAGGCATCGGACAGGCCATGCACCGCGAACGCCTCCGCCGGCATCGCGCGATCGGGATTGTAATAAGCGTGGAAGGTGCGCCCGGTCTCGACCCGGTTGACGATCTCGACGCATCCGATCTCGACCATGCGATCCCCACCGGAAAAGCTGAGCCCGGTGGTTTCGGTATCGAACACTATCTCCCGCATAAGGCCGTTATCGGCCTTACGCGCGCGACAGGCAAGCGATGACAGCACGCACCGCGGCGCGGGTTTCCTCCAGCGGGACATCGGTGGGGATGATGAAATCGGCGCGCGCGCGCTTTTCCGCGTCGGGCGTCTGCCGGGCGAGGATCGCGTCGAACTTCGCGGGCGTCATCCCCGCCCGCTCGAGCGTGCGCGCGCGCTGCACATCGCTCGCGGCGGATACCACCGCCACCTTGTCCACCGCGCGCTCCCCGCCGGTTTCGAACAGCAAGGGGATATCGAACAGCACGATTTGCGCATCGGCATGATCGGCAAGGAAACGCGCGCGTTCCGCCCTGACGGCGGGGTGGACGATCGCTTCCAGCGCCTTCATCGCCGCATCGTCGCCCAGCACCGCCGCGCCAAGCTTCTGCCGATCGACCCCGCCGGCCCCGGTCGTGCCGGGAAAGCGCGCCTCGATCGCGGGAACCACCGCGCCGCCCGGCCCTTGCAAGCGATGAACGGCGGCATCGGCATCGAACACCGGCACGCCCTCTGCGGCGAACATCGCCGCCACGGTTGATTTGCCCATCCCGATCGAGCCGGTGAGGCCGAGGCGGATCATCGCGTCAGCAACGCGCGCAGCGCCTCATCATGCTCGCGCGGGGCGGGCTGGCCGAAGAACAGCTCGAACGCCATCGCCGCCTGGCCGATCAGCATCTCCAACCCGTCGATCGTCTCCAGCCCGCGCGCCTCGGCCTGTCGCAACAGCGCGGTCTCCAGCGGGGCATAAACGATGTCATAGACGATCGCGTCCTCGGGCAGCGGCGTGAGATCCACCTCAAGCGGCGGCTGCCCCTTCATGCCGAGCGCGCTGGTATTGACGACGAGCGCCGCCGGGGGGAGCGGGGCGGTGAGCGGCAGCGCATCGCCCTTCAGCCCGAACCGCGCGAGCAGTGCGGCGCCCTTCAACGGGCTGCGGTTGAGGATCGTCACCCGCCCGACGCCGGCGCGGGCAAGCGCGAACAGCACCGCGCGCGCCGCGCCGCCCGCCCCGATCACCACCGCCGGGGCGCCCGCCAGATCGACCTCGCTGAGCGGGGCGTAGAATCCTGCCGCATCGGTGTTGGTGCCGAAAACGCGGCCTTCCGCGTCGCGCACGATCGTGTTCATCGCGCCGATCGAGTTGCGCACATCGCCCGGATCGTCGACCAGATCGAGCATCGCGATCTTGTGCGGGATCGTCACGTTGCACCCGCGCCACGCGGGATCATCACGCCGCTCGGCGATAAACCGCGCGAGATCGTCCGGCATCACATGCGTGGCGCGGTAATCGGCGGCGATGCCCAGCTTCTCCAGCCAGAATCCATGGATCGCCGGCGATTTGGAATGCGCGATCGGATCGCCGATCACCTCGGCATAGGGACGATTCATACCAGCAACACCCCGCGTTCGCGCAGATAGGAAAGCACCGGCAGCAGCGGCATCCCGAGCACGGTGAACTGGCTGCCCTCGATCCGGCTGAACAATTGCACCCCCGGCCCCTCGACCCGGTAACAGCCGACGCAGCCGGCGATCGCCGGCCATTCCACGTCGAGATAGGCCTCGATAAACGCCGCCGTCAGCGGGCGGACGAACATCCGCGCGCGATCCACCTGCCGCCACACCGGGCGGCCACCTTCGGCGATCACCGCCGCGCTCACCAGATCGTGGCGCTTGCCCGCCATCAGCGTCAGATGCTCGGCGGCCTGTTCGCGCGTTTCGGGCTTGTCGAGGATCGTGCCGTCTTCCAGCACCGCGAGCGAATCCGATCCCAGCACCAGCGCCTGCGGATCGCGCTGCGACACTTTCAGCGCCTTCAGTTCGGCCAGCGCATCGGCGAGATCGCGCGGGTGTCGCCCGGCCAGCGCCGCCTTTGCCGCCGCCTCGTCGACATGGGCCGGCTGCGCGGTGAACGGCACGCCCGCCGCCTCCAGCATCGCGCGGCGCGAGGCGGATTGCGAGGCGAGGATCAGCTTCATGCCTCGCCGCCCCCCGGATTACCGCGCCGTTCATGGTATAAGGAGATGATCGCCGCCGCGGTTTCCTCGATCGAGCGCCGCGTCACGTCGATCACCGGCCAGCCATGGTCGGTGAACATGCGCCGCGCGAACGCGATCTCCTTCGATACCGAATCCTGATCGACATAAGCGGTCGCGGGCGCCTGATTGAGCGAGAGCAGCCGGTTGCGCCGCACCTGGATCAGCCGGTCCGCGCTGGTGGTGAGGCCGACGATCAGCGGATTTTTCAGCGTATAGAGCGATGGCGGCGGCGGGCTTTCCACCACGATCGGGATATTGGCGACCTTGAAGCCGCGATTGGCGATATAGATGGAGGTCGGCGTCTTCGATGAACGGCTCACCCCGGCCAGCACGATATCGGCCTTCTCCCAATCCTCGTGCCCGATGCCGTCGTCATGCGCGATGGTGAACTGGATTGCATCGACCCGCTCGAAATAGGCCGCGTCGAGCGCGTGCTGGCGGCCCGGCCGCCCCTTGGCCTGTTGCCCCAGCAGATCGGACAATGCATCGGTGACGCGATCGAGCGGCGCGACCATCGGCAGCCCGAGTTGCTGGCAGCGTTGCTCCAGCGCGCCGCGCGTCGCGGCATTCACCAGCGTATAGATCACCAGCCCCGGATTCTGCGCGATTTCCTGAAGGATGCGGTCAAGATGCGCCTCGGTGCGCACCATCGGCCAGAAATGGCGCACCGTTTCGACATCATCGAACTGCGCGAGCGCGGCCTTGGCGATATTCTCCAACGTCTCGCCGGTCGAATCCGACAAAAGGTGCAGGTGAAGCCTCACCATTCAGCGGGACAAGCCTGTGGATATCATGTGGACAAGCGCTAGCGTAACGCCGCCCGCACGCCAACCCGGATCGGGCGGCGTGGATAACGTCTGATTCGTCCACAAACCCGTCCACGATCGCGAAGTTCCTCCACAGGCTGTGGATAACGTGGACAAGGATTCCCGAATCGTCGCGATTCCCCCGAATGCCGCGCGGTCAAGCTGTTGGCATTTCCGGCAACCATGCATAAGCCCCGCAACCCACGCGCCAACCACATCAACAACATTCTTGAATCTCTTATTCTGGTAGAAGGACGCGCAACCCTGATGACCAAGGCCCTGCTCAACGTCCTGAACGGCGATCGCCCCGCCACCCCGCCGATGTGGCTCATGCGGCAGGCCGGGCGCTATCTCCCCGAATATCGCGCGCTGAGAGCGGAAAAGGGCGGATTCCTCGCGCTCGCGACCGACCCGCACGCCGCCGCCGAGGTGACGTTGCAGCCGATCCGCCGCTTCGGCTTCGATGGCGCGATCCTGTTTTCCGATATCCTGATGGTGCCCTGGGCGCTGGGGCAGGAGCTGACGTTCGGGCCGGGCGAGGGGCCGCGCCTGTCGCCGCCGCTGGTCGATCATCCGCTGGGCGACTTGCGGCGCGCGGCGGATCGGCTCGATCCGGTCTATGCCACGGTGCGCCGGGTGAAGGCCGATCTGCCCGCGGACGTGACCTTCCTCGGTTTCGCGGGCAGCCCGTGGACGGTCGCCACCTATATGGTCGCAGGGCATGGCAGCCGCGATCAGGGCGAGACGCGCGGTTTCGCCTATCGCTCCCCCGCCGCATTCGAGGCGATCGTCGAGGCGATCGCGGCGATGACGGTCGATTACCTCTCCGGCCAGATCGAGGCGGGGGTGGAGGCGGTGCAATTGTTCGATAGCTGGGCGGGCAGCCTTTCGCCCGAACAGTTCGATCGCTGGGTGATCGCGCCCAATACGCGGATCGTGAAGGCGCTGAAGGCGCGGCATCCGCACGTGCCGGTGATCGGCTTTCCGAAGGGCGCGGGCGGCAAACTTGCCGCTTACGCCACGCAAACCGGGGTCGATGCGATCGGGCTGGACGAAACTGTCGATCCGGTGTGGGCCGATGCGGTGCTGCCCAAGGGGATGCCGGTGCAGGGCAATCTCGATCCGCTCGCGCTGGAGGCCGGCGGCGATGCGCTGGCGCGCGGCGCGGACAGGGTGCTTGCGGCGTTCCGCGATCGGCCGCACATCTTCAACCTCGGGCACGGCATCGGCCAGCACACGCCGATCGCGCATGTCGAGCAACTGGTGGCGCGGGTGAGGAGGAACTGATGGAGCCGGGATTCCTGGGCGTCGCTTATGGCTGGGTGAAGGCGGCGCATGTGATCTTCGTCATCTTCTGGATGGCGGGGATGTTCATGCTGCCGCGCTATCTGGTCTATCACCAGGAAGGGCTGGGCGATCCCGCCGATGCCGCGCGCTGGGTGGAGCGCGAACGCCGGCTGCGCCACATCATCCTGACGCCGTCGATGATTCTGGTGTGGGTGATGGGGCTGCTGCTCGCGGTCAATATCGGCTTGCTGGCGGGAACGCCGGGGCTGGGCTGGCTCCATGTGAAGCTTGCGGTGGTGGTGCTTCTTTCGGCCTATCACGGCTGGGCGGTGGGCTATTCGAAGAAGCTCGCGCGCGGGCAGGTGACGGTCAGCAACCGCGCCTTGCGGATGATGAACGAGATTCCCGCGCTCGCCGCCACCTTGGCGGTGATTCTGGTGATCGTGCGGCCGTTCTGAGGCCTGGCCGGCGTGCGCGCGCTTGACTTGGCGCGGCGCGCTTTCTAGGTCGGCACAACGGTGGGGCTTATTCTGCGCCATCGCCTCCTTACAGCTTTGTTCGCCAGCGTTATCCGCCGTCCGAGCTGAACTCCCTTACCGATCCCATCGGGACACGACAGATATGCATCTGAAAGATTTGAAGAAAAAGGCTCCGGCGGAACTCGTCCAGCTTGCCGAGGAGCTTGGCGTCGAGGGCGCATCCACGCTGCGCAAGCAGGATCTGATGTTCGCCATCCTGAAGGTTCAGGCGGAGAACGGCGATCAGATCATGGGCGAAGGCACGATCGAGGTGCTGCCCGACGGCTTCGGCTTCCTCCGCTCGCCACAGGCCAATTATCTCGCCGGCCCCGACGATATCTATGTGTCACCCAATCAGGTGCGCAAATTCGGCCTGCGCACCGGCGATACGGTGGAAGGCGAGATTCGCGCGCCCAAGGACGGCGAACGCTATTTCGCGCTGACCAAGCTCATCAGCGTCAATTTCGAAGACCCCGATCGCGTCCGCCACCGCGTGAACTTCGACAATCTCACCCCGCTCTATCCCGATGAGCGGCTGAAGATGGAAATCGAGGATCCGACGATCAAGGACAAGTCGGGCCGCGTGCTCGATGTCGTCACCCCGATCGGCAAGGGCCAGCGCTGCCTGATCGTCGCCCCGCCGCGCGTCGGCAAGACGATCATGATGCAGAATATCGCGCGCGCGATCAGCATCAATCACCCGGAAGTGTTCCTGATCGTGCTGCTGATCGACGAGCGGCCCGAAGAAGTCACCGACATGCAGCGCACGGTGAACGGCGAGGTTGTCTCCTCCACCTTCGACGAGCCGGCGACGCGCCACGTGCAGGTTGCCGAAATGGTGATCGAAAAGGCCAAGCGGCTGGTCGAGCACAAGAAGGATGTGGTGATCCTGCTCGACAACATCACCCGCCTTGGCCGCGCCTATAACACCGTCGTCCCCTCGTCGGGCAAGGTGCTGACGGGCGGCGTCGATGCCAATGCGTTGCAGCGCCCGAAACGTTTCTTCGGCGCCGCGCGCAACATCGAGGAAGGCGGGAGCCTCACCATCATCTCCACCTCGCTGATCGACACCGGCAGCCGCATGGACGAGGTGATCTTCGAGGAGTTCAAGGGCACCGGCAACGCCGAGATCGTGCTCGATCGCAAGGTGGCGGACAAGCGCATCTTCCCGGCGATCGACGTGGGCAAATCGGGCACCCGCAAGGAGGAGCTGCTGGTCGAGAAGGGCACGCTTTCCAAGATGTGGGTGCTGCGCCGCATCCTGATGCAGATGGGCACCGTCGACGCGATGGAATTCCTGCTCGGCAAGATGAAGGATTCGAAGACCAACGAGGATTTCTTCGAGAGCATGAATCAATAACCAAGTGCGGCCTGCCGCGCATCGCGGCAGGACTCGCACAGGTTCGGCCGGCGGTGCGCACCGGCGCACCGACCGACGGCGCGGCTTTGCCGCGCCGTTTGCTTCTCAGCGGTATCTCCTTTCCCGAAGCGAAGGATAGGCCCAGCCGTGCCGTTTGCCTTTCCCCGCACAACCCCTATCCCCTTCCCCAAAACGAGGGAGAGGTTCGTTGCTGCAAGGCATCCGCGTCGTCGAGCTTGCCACCTATGTCGCCGCGCCCGGCGCGTGCGCCCAGCTTGCCGATTGGGGGGCGGAGGTAATCAAGGTCGAGGCGCCGGGGGGCGATCCATACCGCCAGTTTTTCGGATTCACCGGCGATGAGATCGCGGAAAACCGCGTGTTCGATCTCGAAAATCGCGGCAAGCAATCCATCGTCCTCGATCTGGAACGGGAAGACGAGCGCGCCACGCTGCGCGAACTGATCGCCACCGCCGACGTGTTCGTCACCAACACGCGTGCGGCAAGCCTCGCGCGGCTGGGGCTGGGGTGGGAGGAGCTGAAGGCGATCCGCCCCGATCTGATCTACGTCCATTTCAGCGGCTATGGCGCCAGCGGGCCGGATGCGGCCAAGCCGGGCTTCGATCTCACCGCTTTCTGGGCGCGTTCGGGGTTGTGTTCGCTCGCCACGGTGAAGGGTGGGGAGCCGCCGCTGTTGCGCACCGGGATCGGCGATCACAGCGCCTCGCTCGCGCTCACCTCGGGGATCATGGCGGCATTGTTTCATCGCGAGCGCACCGGGGAAGGGCAGAAGATCGAGGGATCGCTGCTGCGCGTCGGCGTGTTCATCGGCGGGGCGGAACATGCCATCCAGCTCCAGCTTGGCCGCCTTGCCTCACCCCGCCCGCGCCAGCAGGCGATCAATCCGCTCAGCAATTTCTTCCGCTCTGGCGACGGGCAATGGTTCATCATCGTGCCGCGTTCGGGCGGGGATGGGGATTGGCCGGCGATCGCCCGCGCCGCGCGGCGGCCCGAGCTGCTCGATGATCCGCGCTTTGCCGGGGTGCGGGCGCGGCGCGAGCATGTCGGGATATTGGTCGCGCTGCTCGATGCCGGTTTCGGCGCGATGACATGGGATGAGGCGCGCACGGCGCTGGCGGCGGAGGATCTGATCTTCGCCGCCGTGCAGAGCGTCGCGGATGCCACGCGCGATCCGCAGGCGATCGCCGCCGGCTGCTATGCGCCGTTCGCGGGGGAGGCGGCGCTATTGCCCGCCCCGCCGCTCGATTTCGGCGTTCCGGTGGCCGCGCCGCGCCGCGCCCCCGCGCTCGATGCCGATGGCGCGGCGATCCGCGAAATGCTTGGCGCGCGCCGCCCGCTATAGCCGCCGGCGGCGCGGGCTTGTAACACGCGAACGCAACCGAGACGGCGGCCCGGTCGTTCGCTTCGGTCTAACGCCGGGAGTTATCGCGTTGATTCTTACATTACTTGCCGCTGTGGCCGCCGTTGCCGGCCCCGGATCGCTTGGCGATATCTGGCAGCATATCGTCGCCGATTTCTCGAATATCACCGAGCCGGCGGCGCTGGCCGCGTTCGGGCAGGTGTTGATGATTGATCTGGTGCTGGCGGGCGACAATGCGATCGTCGTCGGGGCGCTGGCCGCCGGGCTGCCAGCCGATCAGCGCAAGAAGGTGATCCTGATCGGCATCGTCGCGGCGCTGGTGCTGCGCATCATCTTCGCGCTGATGGTCACCTGGCTGATGGGGATCGTCGGGCTGATCTTCGCCGGCGGCCTGCTGCTCTTGTGGGTCAGCTGGAAGTTCTGGCGCGAGATCAGGAGCGGCGGGCACGGGGCGGACCTTGCCGACGACAGCCAGCAATCGGGCCTGTCGCCCGCGCGGAGCTTCGCTGGCGCCGCCTGGGCGGTCGCGGTGGCCGATGTGTCGATGAGCCTTGATAACGTGCTGGCGGTGGCGGGCGCGGCGCGCGAGCATCCGGGGATTCTGGTCGTCGGCCTGATCCTGTCGGTCGCGCTGATGGGGCTGGCGGCCAACTGGATCGCGCGGATCATCGATCGCTATCGCTGGATCGCCTATGTCGGGCTAGCGGTGATCCTCTTTGTCGCGCTCAAGATGATGTATGAAGGCTGGATCGGCACGGAAAGTACGCTGGGGTTGATGTCATTGTTCTGAACCGTGGGTTCACGGTGCATTCAACGCGCGTTGAAGATAACCGTAATCATGGACATTGGAGAATCGGCGTGAAATTCCTCCTGCCGCTCGCGGCCATCGTGACCGCCGCCCCGGCCCTCGCGCAGACCGGCGATCTGGCGCAGGTGCAGCGGCATCTCGCGGCGGTGACAAGCATGACCGCCGCGTTCAGCCAGACGGATCGCAACGGCAAGGTGCTCAACGGCACATTGACCTTGAAGAAGCCCGGAAAGATCCGCTTCCAATATGAAAAGGGCGTGCCGATCCTGATCGTCGGCGATGGCAAGGCGCTGACTTTCATAGATTATTCAGTGAAACAGGTGCAGCGTTGGCCGATCGGCAACACCCCGCTTGGCGTGCTGATAAATCCGAACAAGGATATCAGCGGCTATGCCAAAATCGTGCCCTCCGCCGATCCGCGCGTGCTGTCGGTGGAAGGCTATGATCCGAAGCATCCGGAATATGGCCGGATCACATTGGTGTTCGCGCGCGACGATTCCGCGCCGGGCGGGCTGATGCTGCAAGGCTGGGTGATGCTCGACAGCCAGGGCAACCGCACGACGATCCGCCTGTCGGATCAACGCTTCAACATGCCGGTGGACGACGGAACGTTCCGCTGGAACGACCCGCGGAGGAACCCGGCGCACAGCTAGCGGCGTTTTCTTACAATCGTTCACCGCAGCGACAGGTTTACGCGTGTAGAAGATCAAGGTGGACGCGGGGCTCCGGGATTTTCCCCCTGTTGCTCGGACAACCCTGCTCCCCCTGCGTGACGAACGTCAGGCTGGCCCTCGCTCCAAGCCCCCGGAGCGGGGGCCTTAGCATTTCTAGAGCTGGTGGCCGGTGCGATCGCGCTTGGTGGCGAGATAGCGCGCGTTGTGCGGATTGGGCGGCAGTGCGTGCGCCACACGCTCGGTGACGCTGATTCCGGCGGCTTCGAGCCCGGCGACCTTCGCGGGGTTGTTGGTCATCAGCCGCACCCGATGCTGGCCGAGCAGCGCCAGCATCCGCGCCGCCACCCCGAAATCGCGCGCGTCGATCGCAAAGCCGAGCCGGGTGTTGGCGTCCACCGTATCATGCCCCTGATCCTGGAGGGCGTAGGCACGCAGCTTGTTGACCAGCCCGATTCCACGCCCCTCCTGCCGCAGATAGAGCAGGATGCCCCAGCCACTCGCCTCGATCGTCCTGATCGCCGCGTCGAGCTGTGGGCCGCAATCGCATTTCAGGCTGCCCAGCGCGTCCCCGGTCAGGCATTCGCTGTGCAGCCTTACCAGCGGCGGCTGGCCGTTCGGTGCGCCGATCACCAGTGCGACATGCTCGCCGGGCGATTCGGGCGTGCGGAAGGCGACGATCTCCGCATCCTCGGCGTGCGCGACGGGCAGGCGCGCGCGTGCCGCGATCGTCAGCCGGATCGCATCCTCGTGCGCGTCGATATCGGCGGGGGTGATCGTCACTTCACCCGCGCCATCGGGCAGCACGAAAAAGGCGGGGAGCAGCCCCGCGATCCGCGCGAGCCGCAGTGCCGCCGCGGCGTCTTGCGGGTGATCGAGATGGATAGCGCGGAACGGCCCCTTGAGCGGAGTCGCGAGATCGAGTTGCGGATCGGCCAGCGCGGTCGCCGCCGCGAAATCGAGCCAGGGCGCGCGATCGACCAGCACCGGCGCGTCGGGGACCGCCGCTTCGAGTTGGTTGGCGAGTTTCAGCGTCACCGCCCGCCCCGCCGACAGCAATACGGGCGCGTTGTCCGCCGCATCGAACGCCGCGAGCCGCACCGCGTCCGCCGTCTCGATCGGCAACAGCGCCAGCGCGCCGATGCGGATCGGCCAGCCGCGCCGCAGTGCGTCGATCGCCCGCGCGGCCTGGCGCGGATCGCTCAAAAATCGAACTCGGTCATGATCGGCACATGGTCCGATGGCTTTTCCCAATTGCGACATGCCTCGAACACATGGTGCGACCGAGCCGTTTTCGCCACCTCGCCGGTCGCCCACATATGATCGAGCCGGCGGCCGCGATCGTTCTTGGTCCAATCGGGTGAACGATAGCTCCACCAGGTATGGAGTCGCGCCGGGGCGGGATGGAAATGTCGCCCGAGATCGACCCAGTCGTTCGACGCCTTCAGTCGATCCAGCGACTCCACCTCGATCGGCGTGTGGCTGACGACCTTGAGCAGCGCCTTGTGGCTCCAAACGTCGCTGGGCAGCGGGGCGATGTTGAAATCGCCGGTCAGGATCGTCGGGCGATCGAGCTTTTCCGACCAGTCGGTCATGCGCTGGACGAAATCGAGCTTCTGCCCGAATTTCGCGTTCACCGCGCGATCGGGCACGTCGCCGCCGGCGGGGACATAGACATTTTCCAGCCGCACGCCATTGGCGAGCCGCACGCCGATATGCCGGGCCTCGCGATTGGCCTGCCAATCGAGCCGGTCGTCCTCCACCAGCGGCACGCGGCTGATGATCGCGACGCCGTGGTGCATCCGCTGGCCGTGGACGAGGATGTGCTCATAGCCGAGCGCGCGGAACGCATCTGCCGGGAAATCGGCGTCGATCACCTTGGTTTCCTGCAGGCACAGGATATCGGGCGCCGCCTCACGCAGGAATTGTTCGACGATGGCGATGCGGAACCGCACCGAATTGATGTTCCAGCTGACGATTTTCACGCGATCGCGTGTAACCGCCACGAAGGCGTCAGTCGAGCAGGCGCGCTACCTCACCAAAATCATGGGCGATTGCCTGCACGCCAAGCGCGCGGAGCCGTTGGGCATGATCCGGCGCGCAATGGCTACCCGCGCAAAGCCCGATGACATGGCCGCCCGAGGCCACCGCCCCGGTCGCGCCGACGGGCGAATCCTCGATAATCGCGCAGCGTTCGATCGGCACCCCCAAACGATCTGCGCCATAGAGATACAGATCGGGGGCGGGCTTGCCGTTGGCGACATGTTCGCGACCGGAATAAACGTGGTCGCCGAACGCGCCGGCCAGCCCGATATGATCGAGGTGGCGGCGAATCCACCGTGTCGAACTGGAGGAGACGATCGCGCGCGGCAGATCGGCGGGAAGCGATTCAACGAACGCGACCGCGCCGGCCACCGCCTCTATCCCCTCGGCCATCACGCGCGCATCCTCCGCCTCGCGTGCCGCGTAAAAATCGTCCGGGATCGGGCGGCCGATCCACTTTTCGATCCGCTTCAGAAAATCGGCGCCGGACAAGCCCATGAAATTTGCCATGGATTGCGCGGGGGTCGTCGGGTGGCCGATCGAGGTGAGATAGTCGGCGATCTGGCGGTTGCCGACCGCTTCGCTCTCGATCAGCACCCCGTCGAAATCGAAAAGGATCGCGTCGAACTTCATTTCGAGGCTCGCGCGCCGAACAATGCGCTGCCGACACGGATGTGGGTCGCGCCGAGCAGCACGGCGGTTTCGAAATCGCCGGACATGCCCATGCTGAGCCCGGCAAGGCCATGATCGCGTGCCAGCTTGGCGAGCAACGCGAAATAGGGTGCCGGCTCCACATCGGCGGGGGGCAGGCACATCAGCCCGGCGAGCGGCAGCTCCGCCACGCGCGCTGCGGCGAGCAGCGCGGGCAATTCCTCGATCGCGCAGCCGCCTTTTTGCGGCTCGGCGCCGATATTGACCTGGATGAAGCACGCCGGGCGCTTGCCTTGCGTGTCCATCGCTTTTGCCAGCGCGGAGACCAGCGACGGGCGATCCACGGCATGGATCGCATCAGCGAGCGTAACGGCTTCCGCCGCCTTGTTCGATTGGAGCTGGCCGATCAGGTGCAGCCGCGTCTCAGGCCATTGTTCGCGCAGCGCCGGCCATTTCTCCTGCGCTTCCTGCACGCGATTTTCGCCGAAATCGCGCTGGCCGGCGGCGAGCAGCGGGGTGATCGCATGGGCGGGGTGCGTTTTGGATACGGCGATCAGCGTGACATCGGCGGGTGAGCGGCGCGCTGGTTTGGCGGCATGTGCGACGCGCTCCTGAATCGAGGCGAGGCGCGCGGGCGGAGACATCTCGGCGGAAGGCATGTGCCGCGCTATAGGAAGCGCGATGCCTCCCCGCCACCCCGTCCCGCGCCTTTGGCTGATGACCGACGAGCGCGTCGGCGATCGGCTGTGGGTGGCGGTGCGGCGTCTGCCGCGCGGTTCGGGGATCGTCTTTCGCCACTATGTCACGCCCGAGGCCGAGCGGCGGCGGTTGTTCGCGCGGCTGTTGCGGATCGCGCGACGGCGTGAACTGGTGCTGGTGCGCGCCGGGCCGACGCGGTTCGCGGGTGAGATGGGGACGCATGGCCGGCGCGGGGCGGGGCTAACCACCTGGCCGGCGCACTCCCGACGCGAGGCGGCAACAGGCGTTCGTCACGGGGCGGCGGTGCTGTTCATTTCGCCGGTATTTGCCACGCGCTCGCATCCCGGCGCGGTCGTGCTTGGGTCGCGGCGGGCGGCGGCGATCGCGCGCGGGATGCCCGCACGGTGCATCGCGCTTGGCGGGATGGATTGCGCGCGCTTCACCCGCCTTACCGGATTCGATGGTTGGGCGGCGATCGACGCCTGGCTGTGACAATGAATTTGGTGAGGTTCGAAAGCGCCGATCACACGGCACGTTCAAACGATACGAAAAGACGCCCGCGCGTCAGAAACGGAAGGCGGTGCCCACATAAACCGCCTGGCTGTCGCGGCGATCGTCGGTGAACTGCGTCAGCCGCTCCCGCTCGCTCTTGTACCGAACGCCTGCGGTCAGATCTATGTTACGGGTCAGCGAATAGGAGCCGCCGACATCAATCGCATAGCTCGAATTATTGTCGATCGCCTTGGGTGCGCCGGCCAGCGGGCGATCGGCGGTGGCCTTCACGCGACCCGTGAAGCGATTGAGCGAATAGCTGACCGCAACATCCGCCGATTCGCGGCTGCCTGGCTGCGGCCCGACATCGACGCGTGAGATATCGCCCGAGACGGCGAAGCGCTGCCAGCCGATCGCCGCGCCGAGATTATAGGCGATCGGCGCGATTCCCACGGTGGCCGCATTGGCGGCGAAGCGAGTCGTTCCGTCACCCGTGCGAGTCGAACGGGCGCGTACCGCGACGGTGACAGCGCGATTCCCCTGCCGTGTTTCCGCCGGCGTGAAGCGGAACTCGCCGACATCGGCGCCATCGAGCCCGCCGCGCGCGAATACGGCGGCGAGCCTGGGATCAGCGGCGGACGGCGTGAAGCTGCTGGAAAAGCGGGCGGTTGCGGCTGCGGCAGCCACTTTCTTCGCCGTGCGTTGACCCACTTCGGTGGCCCCGATCGCGGGCGCGACGGCGGCAGCCGCGGCGACGAGCGCCACGATCATTCCGCCAGCAATCGCGCGTGCAGCGACCACGAGTTTCTCCACAACCCAAACCGGATCGAAAATGCGCCTAACATGATTCGATCCGGACGCACCATCTATAGAGTCGCTTTATTGCTAAGTGTTGCATCAGGCCCACATACCGGCCCCGCTTGCGGGCGGCGGGGTGCGTCTGTAGAGGTTGCGGCTGCTGTTTCCCTCGCTTTCAGGACGATGCCGATGTTCCGCCCGTTGCGTCTCGCGCTAGCCGTTGGCGCTGCCCTCGCCCTTACCGCGTGCGGGCACAATCGTGCCCGCCCCGAGGCCGATCTCGCCGCGTCGAAGATCACCACGATCGGCGTCAATTCCTATCTGTGGCGCGCGACGCTCGACACCTTGTCGTTCATGCCGCTGCTCCAGACGGATTCGAACGGCGGCGTCGTCGTGACCGACTGGTACGTCAACCCGCAGGTGCCGACCGAGCGGATGAAGGTGACCGTCTCGATCCTCGATCAGGATTTGCGCGCGGATGCGCTGCGCGTCGCTGCGCTGCGCGAGGTGAATCGCGGCGGCCAGTGGGTATCCGCGCCGGTCGCGGCATCTACCACGCAGAAGCTGGAAGACATCATCCTGACCCGTGCGCGCGATCTGCGGCGCGCTTCGATCACCGGCTGACGCGCGGGTGATCCCGTGCGCCGCCCGACCGACAAGAGATAAATGAGCAACACCCGTTTCAACGCGCTGAAGGCTGACGCCCATTGGCAGAAGGTGTGGGACGACCGTGCCACCTTCGCCGCCCGCGACGACAGCCCCAAACCCAAAAGCTATGTGCTGGAGATGTTCCCCTATCCATCGGGGCGCATCCACATGGGGCACGTGCGCAATTATACCATGGGCGACGTGCTGGCGCGTTTCCGCCGTATGCGGGGCATGGAAGTGCTCCATCCGATGGGGTGGGACGCATTTGGTATGCCGGCGGAAAACGCCGCGATGGAAAAGGGCGTCCACCCCGGCGGCTGGACGCGTGACAATATCGCGACGATGAAGGCGCAGCTCAAACGGCTGGGCTTCGCGCTGGATTGGACGCGCGAACTCGCCACCTGTGAGCCGGAATATTACGGCCACGAACAGGCGCTGTTCCTCAAGTTTCTCGAACACGGCCTGATTTACCGCAAGGAAAGCGCGGTGAACTGGGATCCGGTCGACATGACCGTGCTCGCCAATGAGCAGGTGATCGACGGGCGCGGCTGGCGTTCCGGCGCGCTGGTGGAAAAGCGCAAGCTCAACCAGTGGTTCCTCAAGATCACCGCGTTCGCGGACGATCTGCTCTCCGGCCTCAAGGCGTTGGAACAATGGCCGGAAAAGGTCCGGCTGATGCAGGAGAACTGGATCGGCAAGAGCCAGGGGTTGACCTTCTGCTTCGCCTTGTCGGGTGGCGCGCAGAATCAGGTCGAGGTGTTCACCACACGCCCCGATACCATCTTCGGCGCCAGCTTCGTCGCGGTTGCGGCGGACCATCCGATCGCCCAGGCGATCGCGGCGGAAAATGCCGAGGCAGCGGCGTTCGTCGCGCGCTGCAAGCAGGGTGGCACGACTGCTGCCGAGCTGGAAACGCAGGAAAAGCTGGGCTTCGATACCGGGTTGACCGCGACGCATCCCTTTGATCCGGCGTGGCAATTGCCGGTCTATATCGCCAATTTCGTGCTCATGGATTATGGCGTCGGCGCGGTTTTCGGCGTGCCGGCGCACGATCAGCGCGATTTCGAATTCGCCACCAAATATCATTTGCCGATCCGTCGCGTGGTCTCCGATGGCGCGAAGGACGCGCCCGAATTCCACGAGGATGAGGCCTATAACGGGCCGGGCACGCTGGTGAATTCGCACTTCCTCGACGGGATGGACGTGGAGGATGCCAAGCGCGAGGTCATCACCCGCGCCGAGGCAGGGGGCTGGGGCAGCGGCTCCACCGTCTATCGCCTGCGCGATTGGGGCGTGAGCCGCCAGCGTTACTGGGGCACGCCGATCCCGATCATCCATTGCGCCGCATGTGGCGCGGTGCCGGTGCCGGCGGATCAGCTTCCGGTGGTGTTGCCGGAGGATGTGAGCTTCGCCACGCCCGGCAACCCGCTCGATCGCCATCCGACGTGGAAGCATGTCGCCTGCCCGAAATGCGGCGCGGATGCGACGCGCGAGACTGACACGCTCGATACCTTCGCGGATTCATCGTGGTATTTCATCCGCTTCGCCAGCCAGCCGAAAGACAAGCCGTTCGATCGGGCGGTGGCGGAAAGCTGGCTGCCGGTCGGGCAGTATATCGGCGGGGTCGAACATGCGATCCTTCACCTGCTCTATGCGCGCTTCTGGACGCGCGCGCTCAACCATGTCGGGATGATCGACGTGGCCGAGCCGTTCACCGGCCTGTTCACGCAAGGCATGGTGACGCACGAGACGTATAAATCCGCCGATGGCCGCTGGCTGGCGCCGGACGAGGTGCGCGACGGCATCGAGATTTCCTCAGGCGCGCCGATCACGCTCGGCCGCGTCGAGAAGATGTCGAAATCGAAGAAGAACACCGTCGATCCTACCGGCATCGTCGATCAATATGGTGCGGACGCGGTGCGCTGGTTCATGCTCTCCGATTCGCCGCCCGAGCGCGATCTGCCGTGGAGCGAGGCGGGGATCGAGGGCGCGTGGCGCTTCACCCAGCGGCTGTGGCGGCTGTTCGAGGCGCCGGTGGTGGGCGAGGGGGCGGATGCTGCGCTGACACGCAAGCTTCACCAGACGATCGCCGGCATCGCTGCCGATATCGAGGCGCTATCGTTCAACAAGGCGGTGGCGAAGCTTTACGAACTCACCAATGCGATCGAGAAAGCGGCGCCTTCCTCGTCGCGCAGTATCGCGATCGAAACGCTGATGCTCCTCGTCGCACCGATGGCCCCCCATCTCGCGGAGGAGGCGTGGCAAAAGGCGGGGCGTGAGGGGCTGATCGCCGATGCCGCATGGCCTGCGGTCGATCCCGAACTGCTGGTCGATGCCGAGGTTGTGATCGCGATCCAGGTCAACGGCAAGCTGCGCGATACGCTCACCTTGCCCAAGGGGCAGCCGAAGGACGCGATCGAGGCCGCGGCGCTGGCGAGCGACAAGGTGCTCCGTATCCTTGAGGGCAAATCGCCGAAGAAGGTGATCGTCGTGCCGGACCGATTGGTGAATATCGTCGCATGACGCGGCTCGCCGCCTTGCTCGCGCTGGCGCTCTCGCTCGGCGGATGCGGGCTTCAGCCGCTCTACACGGCGGGAGGCTCGGGGCCGGTGGCGCAGGCGCTCGGTCAGGTCGAGGTGGCGCCGATCGAGGGCAAATCGGGCTGGCTCGTCGCCAATGCGCTCCGCGATCGGTTCGGTGAAAGCGGTGCGCAAACCGCGCGCTATCGGCTCGACGTGAAGCTCGACGACAAGATCATCGGCCTTGCGGTGCGCAGCGACAACAGCGTCACGCGAGAGCGGCGGACGTTGCGCGCGCGCTATCAGCTTGTCGCGCTCGATACGGGCACGGTGGTGCTCGACGCCACCGCCGGATCGGATGCCGGCATTGATGTCGTCACCTCCGAATATGCCACGATCGCGGCGGAGAGCACCGCGCTGGAGCGGCTGAGCGATATCGTCGCCGATCAGATCGTCGCGCGTGTCGCGCTCTATGCGAGGAATGAGACGGCGCCGAAATGAAGGCCAGCGAGACGCGGATCAAGGCAGCGCTCGATCGGCCATCGGCGGATATCCGGCTATACCTGCTCTACGGTCCTGACGAATCCGGCGCGACCGCGCTCGCTGACCGGCTTGGCCGCGCGATGGGGCCAGAGGCTGAGCGGGTGGATTTCGATGGCGCGGCGCTCAAGGCGGATTCGGCGCGCCTCGCTGACGAGGCGGCGTCGCTCTCGCTGTTCGGTGGTGCGCGCTATATTCGGGTGACCGGCGCGGGCGATGAAACCACCGCAGCGGTTGAAGCATTGCTAAGCGCCGAGCGCGCCGGAAACCCGGTCGTGATGATCGCGCCGTCGCTCAAGGCGACCAGCCGGCTGGTGAAGCGCGCGCTGGAGGCGGATACGGCGCTGGCGGCGGCCTGCTACGCCCCGGTGGGCGAGAGCGCGGAGGCGCTGGCGGCGCAACTCGCACGCGAACACGGGTTGCGCATGATGGGCGGTGCTGCGCGGCGGCTCGTGCAGGCGGCTGGCGGCGATCGCGCGGTGATGGCGCGTGAACTGGAGAAGCTGGCGCTTTTTCTTGATGCTGGCCTGGATCGTCCGCAGCAACTGGACGACGCGGCGCTTGACGCGGTGGGCGCGGATCTGGGCGAATCGGAAATGTCCGAGATCGTAGAGGGAGTGATTGCCGGGCGTACTGCGGAGCTGGGTGCCGGGTTATGTAGGATGAGCGAGGGCGGCGGGTCGCCGATCCCGTGGTTGCGCCAGCTTGCGCGGCGGCTGGGCGGGCTGGCGGAGATGCGCGCCGACGTTGCGGCGGGCGGCGATATCGGCGCGGTTATCAAGCGTCACCGCGTGTTTTTCCGTGAGGAAGCGGCCACCGCCGCCGCGCTGCGTCGCTGGACGCCCGAGGCGCTGGTGGAGGCGCAGCGGCGCGTGCGGCGGATAGAGCGCGCGCTGATGGCGGGCGGAACGGCGGGGGTGGTGCTTGCCGATCAGGGGATGCTGGGAATAGCGGAGCGCGCGCGCCGCCAGGAGCGGCGCTGAGCGATCAGATTCGTTCCCCGCTCAGCCGCTGACACACCATATCGAGTTGATCGAGCGTCGAATAATCCAGCGTGATGGACCCGCCACGCTCACCGTGCTGGATGCGCACATTGAGGCCGAGCAGATCGGACAATTGCCGTTGCAGCGCCATGATATCGGCATCCGGCGAATCCTGCCGATAAGCCGCCATTCCGCGCGAGCCACGCTGCGTATCGGGCTTGGCCGCGCTCGCCAGCCGCTCGGTCTGCCGGACGGACAACCCCTTTTCGATCACTTCCTGCGCCAGCGCCGCCGGGCTGGGCGCACCGATCAACGCGCGGGCATGGCCCATCGACAGCTTGCCATCGACGACGAGCGCCTGAACGTCGTGAGGAAGATCAAGCAATCTCAGCAAGTTGGCGATATGACTGCGCGATTTGTGGACGATCTTCGCCAGCGCTTCCTGGGTATGGCCGAATTCCTCGGCGAGCCGGTGATAGGCTTCGGCCTCCTCGATCGCATTTAGATCCTGGCGCTGGATGTTTTCCAGCAACGCGATCTGCAACGTGTCGCTATCGCTATAATCGCGGACGACGACGGGCACTTCGTGCAGCCGCGCGCGTTGCGCCGCGCGCCAGCGGCGCTCGCCCGCGACGATCTGGTAATCATGGCCGTGCGGACGGACGATGATCGGCTGGATCAACCCGCGTTCAGCGATCGACGCGGCAAGCTCGGCCAGCGCGGCTTCATCGAAATGCCGCCGCGGCTGGCCGGGGTGAGGGGCGATCGAGCTGACCGGGATCAGCCGCACGCCGGTGGCCGAATGCCCCTCGTTCGCGGTTTCCGCCTCGTCGCGCGCGAAATCGCCGAGCAAAGCGTTGAGCCCGCGGCCAAGGCCGGGGCGGGGGCGACGATCGGTCATGCGGCGGCCTCTTTCATGCGGGGAAGCCGCGCGATCAATTCCCGTGCCAGCGCGATATACGCTTCCGATCCGCTGCAGCGATGATCGTAGATCAGCGCGGGCAGGCCGTGGCTCGGCGCTTCGGAAAGCCTGACGTTGCGCGGGATAACGGTGTCGAACACGACACGGCCCAGCACCGCGCGAACATCAGTCGCGACCTGTTCGGTCAACCGATTGCGGCGATCATACATGGTGAGCGCGACGCCCATGATCGACAGAGACGGATTGAAGCGCGCGCGAATCCGCTCGACCGTGCTCAGCAACTGGCTCAACCCTTCGAGCGCGAAAAATTCGCATTGCAGCGGGACGAGCAGCGAATCCGCAGCGACCATCGCGTTGATCGTCAGCAGCCCGAGCGAGGGCGGGCAATCTATCAGCACGATATCCCAGCGCGGGCCACATGCTTCGATCGCGCGAAGCAGACGGTGCGTGCGCGCCTCTAGCTCGACAAGCTCGATTTCCGCGCCGGACAGATCCACTGTCGCGGGCAGGATCTCCAGCCGGGGAATGCCGCTGCCGATCACACCATGTTCGATCGGAGTGCCATCAACCAGCACGTGATAACTCGACACGGTGCGCAGCCCGTGTTCGATCCCCAGCCCGGTGGAAGCATTGCCCTGTGGATCGAGATCGATCAGCAACACGCGCTTGCCGGTCGCGGCGAGCGCGGTCGCGAGGTTGATCGCGCTGGTCGTCTTGCCAACGCCGCCCTTCTGGTTGGCCACCGCGATACAGATCATCGGATGCGAACCTTTTCTGCGATGAGAATCCCCGATTCCGCATCGGTGATACTTGGTTCCACGTGGAACAATCCGTGCCAGCCCTGACGCGCGCTTTCAAGCTCGACGTGCACCGATCGTCCGCGCGGCAGGATATAACGTGTGGATATGTCGGCAACATGCCGCGTGGCGCGGAACAGATCATAGACGGGGGCAACCGCGCGCGCGGTGACGATCCGTTGCGGCTCGACCGATATCGCCTCGACTTTTGCGGTGAGGACGACGGCATTCGCCGCATCGGCGAGTGCTTCGGCGAGAAAATCAGCGCGGCGCCGACGGGGCTCGACCAAAGTTACTCTGGCATCGGTCAGCAGCGCCACGATCACGCCGGGGAATCCAGCGCCTGAACCAATATCGAGCCAGCGCGTGTCAGCGCCGATCGTACCGGCAAGCGGGATGAGTTGTGCGGAATCGAGCAGGTGGCGCGACCAGATTGTGTCGAGCGTCGATCGTGCGATCAGATTCTGCCGCTCGCTTTCGCGGATCACCTGCTCCGCAAAGCGCGCGACCCGCGCGGTAGCCTCCAAGCCAAAGCGCTGCTCGATCCACGCGCGTGCGTCAGATTCGGTCATGCACTGGCCTTCGCGTAGAGCCATAACGCGGTGAGCGCGGCGGGGGTGACGCCGCGCACCCGGGAAGCTTCGTCGAGCGTATGGGGATTGGCGATTTGCAGTCGTTCACGCATTTCGTTCGACAGCCCGTTGACGTGGACCAGCGCATCGCCGCGCGGAATTGCGATCGTCGCGTCACGCCGCATTCGCTCGATCTCGTCCGCTTGCCGCTCCAGATACGGGGCGTAACGCGCGTCCTCCTCGGCCTCGCGCAGCAGATCGGCATCGACGCCGCAATGCTCGCCGCGCGCGATGGCCTCGCGCTGACGCGCTCTGGCGGCGACATGCGCGCGCCGCGCCGCGCCGAGCAGGGCGTGTTCATCTGCGATCGTGGATAGTCGCGTCTCCGCATTGTCGGCGCGCAACGCCAGCCGATATTCGGCGCGCGCGGTGAGCATCCGATAAGGTTCGGTCACGCCCTGAAGAACGAGATCGTCGATCATCACCGCGAGGTAACTGGTTGCGCGATCGAGCAGCAGCGGCGCGAGATCGAGTGCATGGGCGGCGGCGTTCGCGCCCGCGACGAGCCCTTGCGCGCCCGCTTCCTCATAGCCGGTGGTGCCATTGATCTGCCCGGCGAGAAACAGCCCCGGCATCGCCCCGAGCGCGAGCCGATGATCGAGCGCGCGTGGATCGACATGATCGTATTCCACCGCATAGCCGGGGGTGACGATCACGGCGTCGGCCAGGCCGGGGATCGAGCGCACGAGCGCGATCTGAACGTCCGTTGGCAGTGAGGTGGAGATGCCGTTGGGATAGACCAGCGGATCATCCAGCCCCTCAGGCTCAAGGAAAACCTGATGCCCGTCGCGATCGCCGAAGCGGCGAATCTTGTCTTCGATCGAGGGGCAATAGCGCGGGCCACCCGCCTCGATCGCGCCGGTGTGCAGTGGGGAGCGATGCAGGTTATCGCGGATGATCGCGTGGGTTCGCTCGGTGGTGCGGGAAATCGCGCAGGCGAGCTGGGGGAGCGGGCGGCCACGCGACATCGGCGACATCGTCCATTCATCGACATCCGATGGCTGGGGGGTGAGGGCGGCCCAGTCGATCGTTCGCCCATCGAGGCGCGGGGGAGTCCCGGTCTTCAGGCGCCGGATCGGCAGGTCCAGCGCGCGAAGCTGCCGGGCGAGCTTTGTCGCGCCGGCCTCGCCGATACGGCCGCCTTCCTCCTGTTCGTCACCGCGAAAAATCCGCCCGCCGAGAAAAGTCCCGGTCGCGATAACGATTGAACGCGCGCGAATTTCGCTTGCGTCGGCCAGGACGACACCCGCGACCGCTCCCGATTCGACGATCAGCGCAACCGCTTCGCCTTCGATGATCGCGAGTTGCGGTTGCTGGCTGAGCTGGGCTTGTATTGATCGCGCGTATCGCGTGCGGTCTGCCTGGATGCGGGGGCCTTGCACCGCGAGCCCCTTGCTCCGGTTGAGCATCCGATGATGGATCGCCGCAGCGTCCGCGGCGCGTGCCATCAAGCCGTCGAACGCGTCAATCTCGCGGACGAGATGCCCCTTGCCGAGCCCGCCGATCGACGGATTGCACGACATCACGCCGATGCGATCGCGGCGGTGTGAAAGCAGCGCGGTGCGCGCGCCGCGTCTTGCGGCGGCGGCGGCGGCTTCGGTGCCGGCATGGCCGCCGCCGATCACGATCACGTCATAAACTTGTTCCACGTGAAACATCACTTCCCGATGCAGAAGCGCGCGAACAGCGCATCGAGCATCGCCTCGGTCGCGTCCGCGCCAACGATGCCCGCCAATTGCCGCATCGCATAGCGCACTCCCTCCGCGCGCACCAAGAGATCAATCGCAAGCCCGTCGCTCGCCACTGCATCGCGCGCCGCGATGATCGCCGCGCGCTGTTGCTCGCGCAGCGACGCACCATCGGTGGCGAGCAATGATCCGGTCCGAGCCTCGATCTCGCGCCAGACCCGATCTAGCGTGGCGAGATCGTCGCGCGATACGGCGATACGGCCAGGCGGCGGCGATGTCCGTTCGGGCAGATCGCACCGCGGATGAAGCGCGATGGCCGGCCAGCCGGGCGGTGCGGGGGTGTCGTCCAGCCACAGCACGATATCGGCGGTATCGGCGGCGCGGCGGGCGCGCTCGATGCCGATCAGTTCGACCGGATCGGTGGTAGCGCTGGCGAGGCCCGCGGTATCGACCAGGGTGAACAACTGGCCGTTGCGAACGACACGGGTTTCGAGAACGTCCCGCGTGGTGCCCGCGATCGGCGTTACGATCGCCGCGTCGCGCTCAATCATCGCGTTGAAAAGAGAAGATTTCCCCGCGTTTGGCGATCCGGCGAGCACGATCCGGTGCCCTTCGCGCAGCCGCTCCACGGTTGGGCGCGCGAGAATGGCGTCGAGATCGCCAAGCCACGCACGGATGGTTTCATCGAGCATCGCGGCGTCGGCGGCGTCGACATCATCCTCATCGCTGAAATCTATCATCGCCTCGATTCGCGCGGCGATCGTGGCGAGTGTCGCCAGCCAGCGCGCGACGGCGCGGCTGATCTCGCCGTCGACGCTCGCTATCGCGGCGCGGCGCTGCATCTCGGTTTCGGCTTCGAGCAGATCGGCAAGGCCTTGCGCCTGCGCCAGATCAATCCGCCCATTCTCAAGCGCGCGCTGCGTAAACTCACCGCCACGCGCGCGGCGCAATCCGGGTCGCGATGCGAGCGCCCGTTCCACCGCGGCGACGGTCGCGATGCCGCCGTGGAGGTGAAACTCGGCCAGATCCTCGCCGCTCGCGCTGTTCGGACCGGGGAACCAGAGCACCAGCGCGTCATCGAGCAACGCGCCATCGTGATCGCGCAATCGGCGCAATGTGGCGCGGCGAGGGGGAGGCAGCGCGCCAGCCAGCGCTTCGATCGTGGCGCGGGTTTGCGCGCCGCTGATCCGCAGCACCGCGATGGCCGCCGGCGGCTGGCCGCTTGAAACGGCGAAAATCGTATCCATCAGCCGCCCGGCTTTGTCCCCGCTTCGAACAGGCGCTGCCAGAAGGAAAGGCCGGCTTCCCCTATCGGCGTCCAGTTCTTCACCATATTCTCCACCATCTCAGGCCTGACCCCGGCATCCATCGCTTCTTTCATCCTGGCGATATAGGCTTCGTGGATCGAGGTGAGATCGGGTAGCCCCATCAGCCGCCGCGCCTCCTCCGGGGTGCAATCGACCTCGACGTTCACTTTCATTTCGAAGCACTCCTTGAGCGGCGCGACATCGCGCGATAGCGTCCCGCCGAGATGTATGCCCGCGATTCCACCGTTATCGCAACGCCAGTCGGCCATGTCCTGATCGAAGGGGCAGAGGTCGTGACGGGGATCACGATCGGTGTCGATGATGCGCCACGGCGCGCGAATGCGGATATACTACGTGCCGCGGCGGAACAACTTGAGGCCTATTTCGCCGGTGAGCGCCGCGATTTCGACCTGTTGCTCGCGCCCGCGTCGACTCAGCGCGGCGGCGTACTGCGCGCGGCGATCGAGGCGGTGGGCTATGGCAAGACCGCGAGCTATGGCGAGGTTGCGCGTGCGATCGGATCGAGCGCACGCGCGCTTGGCCAGGCCTGTCGCCGGAATCCGTTTCCGATCGTCGTCCCGTGCCACAGAATCATCGGTGGAGCGGGGCATTATTCTGCCGGGGACGGGCTTTCGACCAAGAACTGGCTGCTGAACCATGAACGTGACTGGAGTTGAAAATGGGTGAGATGATCGACGTCGAAACGCTGGACCATAATGGGAGCTTTGGCGCCTATGTCGCGAAACCGGCGGGAGCGCCGAGCGCGGCGATCATCGTGATTCAGGAAGTGTTCGGTGTGAACAAGGGCATTCGCCGCAAATGCGATCGGCTCGCCGAACAGGGTTACCTCGCGATCGCGCCGGACCTGTTCTGGCGGATGGAGCCGGGAATCGAGCTTGACCCCGACGTTCCCGCTGAATTGCAGCGCGGCCTGGAACTGTTCGGGAAATTCAACCAGGACGCCGGGATTCGCGATATCGAGGCGACGATCCGCAAGGCACGCGAACTGCTCGGCAATGGCGGCAAGATCGGCTGCGTCGGCTATTGCCTCGGCGGGCGGCTCGCATTCATGACCGCGTGCCGCACCGATATCGACGCATCGGTTGGATATTATGGCGTCGGGATCGACGGGCTGCTTGGCGAGAAACACGCGATCGCGCGCCCGGTGATGCTCCACGTCGCGGGCGAGGACGGCTTTGTCGACAAGGCGACGCAGCAGCGGATGCACGAAGGGCTGGGCGATCTGCCGCGCGTGACGATCCACGATTATCCCGGCGAGGATCATGGCTTCGCGACCGAGATGGGCGAACGCCGGTCCGAGAAAGCCGCCGATCTCGCGGATGAGCGGACGGCGGCTTTCTTCAAGGAAAATCTTGCTTAAATAATGGCTTAAATAGGATGTCCGTCGGCGTCGCGCAGCACTTCGCGGCGACCGACGTGATCCGGGCGGCCGACGATGCCGTCTTTTTCCATCCGTTCGATCAGGCGCGCGGCGCTGTTGTAGCCGATGCGCAACTGCCGCTGGAGCCAGGAGGTCGATGCCTTCTGGCTCTCGCACACCAATTGGATCGCGGCGCGATATTGCTGATCTTCCGCCGAATCCTCGCCCGTCGGCGCGCCTTCGAGATCGAAGCTCTGTTCCGGCTCCTCGGTGACCGAGGTGATGTAATCGGGCGTTCCCTGCGCGCGCCAGTGATCGGTGACGGCGCGTACCTCATCATCCGACACGAACGGGCCGTGGACGCGGACGATGCCCTTGCCGCCGGGCATGTAGAGCATATCGCCCTTGCCCAGCAGTTGCTCCGCGCCTTGCTCGCCCAGGATGGTGCGCGAATCAATCTTCGAGGTGACGTGGAAGGAAATGCGGGTCGGCAGATTCGCCTTGATAACGCCGGTGATGACATCGACCGACGGGCGCTGTGTCGCCATGATGAGGTGGATACCGGCGGCGCGTGCCTTTTGCGCCAGTCGCTGGATGAGGAACTCGACCTCCTTGCCCGCGGTCATCATCAGATCGGCCAGCTCATCGACGATCACGACGATCTGCGGCAACACCTGATAATCGAGTTGCTCCTCCTCATAGACCGGCTGGCCGTTCTCGCCGAACCCGGTCTGCACGCGGCGGCCGAGCGGCGTGCCCTTGGCGCGCGCGGCGCGCACCTTGTCGTTGAAGCTGCCGAGCGAGCGGACGCCGAGCGAGGACATCTGGCGATAGCGATCCTCCATCTGCTCGACCGCCCATTTGAGCGCGCGGACCGCCTTTGCCGGATCGGTGACGACGGGGGAGAGCAGATGCGGGATATCGTCGTACATCGACAATTCCAGCATCTTGGGATCGATCATAATCATGCGGCACTGATCGGGCGTCAGCCGGTAAAGCAGCGACAGGATCATGCCGTTGAGCCCGACCGACTTGCCCGATCCGGTGGTGCCCGCGACGAGCAGGTGCGGCATGGGCGCGAGATCGGCGATCACCGGATCGCCCGCGATATTCTTGCCGAGGATCACCGGAAGCTGCGCCGATTGATCGTCAAATGATTGCGATCCCACGAGTTCGTGGAGCGATACTGTTTCGCGTTTGGCGTTGGGCAGTTCGATGCCGATCACGGTGCGCCCCGGAATCGTCGCGACGCGCGCCGAGACGGCGGACATGTTGCGCGCGATATCGTCGGCAAGGCTGACGACGCGGGTGGCCTTGATGCCGGGCGCGGGCTCCAGTTCGTACATGGTGACGACCGGGCCGGGGCGGACCTCCTTGATCTCACCGCGCACGTTGAAATCGTCGAGCACGGTTTCGAGCAGCCGCGCGTTGCGCTCCAGCCCGGCCTTATCGATCACGTTGTTCTGCGATGGCGGCGCGGGCGTGAGCAGATCGAGCGGCGGCAGCACATAATTGTCACGCAGATCGAGTTGCTGTTGCGATTTGGTGCGCGCGGCGGACGGCGCGAGCGCGCGTTCGCTGATTACCGGGCCGGGGCGCGGATCGGGCTGCGCCACCGGACGCGGGGGAACCGGGCGGCGCACCAGTTCCAGCGGGATATCTTCATCGTCGATCGCCGCGGGGCGCTCGCGGCGACTGCGCCAAGCGCGCGGCAGGGCGATGTCGATGCTGCGCCCCCATAGCGCCGCGCCGGCGATCCCTGTGACGATGCCGAGCGCGATCACCGCCCAATAGCTGATCGCCGGATTGCCCGCGAAAGATAGCGCCCAGCGCGCCGCCGCGACGATGCCGAGCCCGATCGCGCCGCCCCAGCCAAATGGCAACGCCGGCACCGCGCCATTGGCGACGCAGCCCAGCGCGGTCGCCATCAGGGATACGCCAAGCGCGGCATTGCGCAGCATCCGCCCCCATTCGCCCGCCGGCTGATCGCGCCACAGCCGCAGCGCGACGATCGGCGCGATCGGGAGCAGCAACGCTACCGCGGGACCGAATATCGTAAGGGCGATATCGGCGAACCACGCCCCCGGCGCGCCGGCGAGATTGTGTAGCCCGTCACCCGCGGCGGTGTTGAGCGCGGCATCGCCTGGCGAATAGCTTCCCAGCGCCAGCGCCATCAGCACGGTTGCCATCAACAAGGCGAGCGCGATGACCAGTGCGCCGCTGCGCACAGCGCCTGCCTTCACCGTCTCGCGCCACAGCGATGCGTCCGCCCGGCTCGCCATTGCCTTAAAATCCCCCAACGATTTCATGAAATCTGCCCGGTGGAATCATCTGCCTGCCTCGGTCCCGCGTCAAGTCGCGGCGATTGGCAGCGCGCCGGAACGCGGATAGAGCGTGGCGGATGGATCACGCTGATGTTCTAATCCTTGGCGGCGGGCTGGTTGGCGCGACGCTGGCGCTGGCGCTGGATCGCCATGGCCTGCGCACGATCGTTGTCGATCCCGCCGATCCGACGATCACGCTTTCCGTCGGCTTCGACGGGCGCGCCTCCGCCATCGCCAGTGCGAGCCACCGGATGCTGGAGGCGATCGGCGTGGCAAACGGCCTTGCGGGGCATGGCTGCGAGATCCGGCATATCCGGGTGAGCGACGGCCTTGCGCCGGGGAAGCTCGATTTCATCCCGGATCCGGAAGATGGCCCGCTCGGCACGATGTACGAGAACCGGCGTTTGCGGCTCGCGCTGGGTGAGGCGCTGGGCGAATCGACCGTCGATCTGCGGATGAAGACGCGCGCAACCCGGGTCGAGCGCGGCCCGCGCGGCGTTACCGCGACACTATCGTCGGGCGAGACGGTTACCGCGTCGCTGCTCGTCGCGGCGGAGGGGCGCAATTCGCCAACTCGCGCGGCGGCGGGCATTGAGGTCGCGCGCTGGAGCTACGATCACAGCGCGATCATCTCCGCCTTTCATCACGAGCGGTCGCACGGGGCGACGGCGTATGAAATCTTCTACCCTGCTGGCCCCTTCGCGCTGCTGCCGCTGGTCGATGACGAGATCGGCCACCGTTCCGCGATCGTCTGGACGGTGAAGGGGGCTGACGCGCCCGCGATGCTGAAGCTCGGGGATCGCGCCTTCCTCGCGGAGGCGGAAAAGCGGATGGGCGGCTTCCTCGGGCCGCTCTCTGCCGCCAGCGCGCGATCGAGCTATCCGCTGGGCTTTCATCACGCGGCGACGATCACCGCCGAACGGCTCGCGCTGGTCGGCGATGCGGCGCATGGCATTCACCCGATCGCGGGGCAGGGGCTCAATCTCGGCTTCCGTGATGTCGCCGCGCTGGTCGAGGTGCTGGTCGAAGGCCGGCGGCTTGGGCTGGAGGCGGGCGATGCGCAATTGCTCGATCGCTATCAACGCTGGCGCGGCCTCGACACGCTGATGGTGGCGGGCGCGACCGATACGCTCACGCGATTGTTTGGCGTGCCCGGTCGTGCGGCGAGCGCGATACGGCGGTTCGGGATATCCGCTGTCGATCGCATCGGGCCGCTGAAAGAGCGTTTCATGGCCGAAGCCCGCGGCGAGAGCGGGGCGCTCCCCAAGCTGTTGCAGGGCCTGACCGTTTAAGAGCGCTTCACGCCGCGAGCGGAAAGCGCAACAGGCGATCGTCGAGCGGCACCAGCGCCTCCGCCGCATCGCCCATCGCCCGCGCGATTTCCCGGTGGGTCGCGTCCAGCCCGCCGGTCAGTGCGCCGAACGCCGGCAATATCAGCTTGCGCCGGCTCGCGACGAAACAGCGCCGCGATACCAGCCGATCGCGTACCCGGACGCGCAATCGGGGGTGGAAATGGCCTGAAAGTTCGGGGCGCTGTTCGGCGGGATCGGCTTCGTGGCGCAGGATCAGCCCGTCAACCGATGCCTCGTCCATCACCGCGCCACCGCAGCGATCGGCATAGATGCGATCGTGATTGCCGGTGATCCATGTCCAGCGCACCCGCGCCACCAGCGCCGCCAGCAACCCCTGCGCCGGTGCCGGGAGACGCTCGCTGCCGGTGATATCATGGAAGCTGTCGCCAAGGCACCAGATCTCCCGCGCATCGGTCGCGTTCGCCAGCGCGGTGAGATCGCTGAGCGTCGCGATCGAATCATAGGGCGGCAGCATCTGGCCGGTGCCGGCGAAAAAGCTCGCTTTCTCCAGATGCAGGTCCGCGATGAGCAACGCCTGTCGCGCGGGCCAGAACAGCGCGCCCTCGGGCAGCGCGATCAGCTCATGGCCTGCGAACGAAAAGGGAACCATTGCGCCGCAATGCCGCAAGCCGGCGGCGCGATCAACCGGGGTGGATCAACGTCTGGCTCCGGCGGACCGCAAATGGCGGCCCGCCGCATCTCCCGTCCTAGCCGGCATAGGCCTTGACCAGATCGAACAGGTAATCACGCCCCTGATAGAGCGCGGATGCGCGAATCCGTTCGTCCAGCCCGTGGATGCCGTTCATATCCGGTTCGAGGACGATGCCCGGCGCGCCATAGATCGGCATCCCGATCTTGCCGAAGAATACAGCGTCGGTCGCGCCGGTCGACATCATCGGCAGCATCGGCGTGCCGGGAAAATATTTCGCCGCGATCGCCTTCATCGGGCCGACGATCTTCGGATCGAGCACCGGGGGCACCGCGACGGGACGGATAGGCTGGTTGGCGGTGACGGTTACCTTTGGCCCGGCCAGTTCCTTCAGCTTGGCGAGCGTGCCATCCACGGTCTCGCCGGGGAAAATGCGGCAGTTGACGTTGGCGGTGGCGCGTTGCGGGAGCGCATTCTCGGCATGGCCGGCATTGACCAATGTGGCGACGCAGGTGGTGCGCAGCGTGGAGTGCAGCAGCTTGTCCTGGCTGACGATCGCATCGGCCTGCTTGTCCGCGGGGTTGGCGAGCAAGCGGGTGATCGCATCCGCAACCGGCGCGGGCACCGCCTGCTTGGTCGCGGTGAAGAAGGCGCGGGTCGTATCGGTGAACTTCACCGGAAAATCATAACCCTGCACCGCGCGTAGCGCGTCATCGAGTTCGTAGATCGCGTTGTCCGGCGTCGGCGCGGAGCTGTGGCCGCCGGGGTTGGTGGCGGTGAAGGTGAAGTTCTGCGCCGCTTTCTCGCCGACCTGCACCGCGAGCAGTTCCGGCTTGCCGTTGGCGCCGAAGCGCCCGCCACCGCCCTCGTTGAGCCCGAATTCGCCGCTCACCAGATCGGGGCGATTGTCCGTCAGCCATTGCGCGCCGTTGAAGGCATAGGTGGTTTCCTCGCCGCAGGTCAGCGCCATCTTGATCGTGCGCTTGGGGTGAAAACCCTGTTGCTTGAAGCGGATCATCGAATCCGCCCACACCGATGACATCGCCTTGTCGTCAACCGTGCCGCGCCCGTAGTAAAAGCCGTTTTCTTCGATCAGCTTGAACGGATCGCGCTTCCAGTCCTCACGCTTGGCGGCGACAACGTCGATATGGCCGAGCAGCAACATTGGCTTGGCTTTCGCGTCCGATCCCTTGAGGATCGCGACCACGCCGCCGTCTTCGGGGTGCTCGGGAACCGAGAACAAGGTGATATCGGCATCGCTGTAACCGGCGGCCTTCAGCCGCGTCGCGATCTGGCTGGCGGCCTTGGTGCAACTTCCGACGCCAACGACCGTGTTGGTTTCGACCAGTTCCTTGTAGAGTGAGAAGAACGTCTTCTGATCGGGGCGATCCTGCGCTTCAGCAATAGCCGGGGCAAAACCCAGCGCCGCGATTCCAGCCAACAGCACAGCCCGCATTCATTCTCTCCACAACGATCAGAAGCCGATCGTTGCAGCGAAAGTTGCGTCGCGCAACTGTTTCAACTCGGCTGCGCGTTACGCGGCATGATGAAACGCACCTCGCGGTTGGCGAAGTCGATATCAATCCGCCGGAACAGCCTGAGCGCGTCCATGCCCAGCATCAGCGCCGGGCGCTTATCCAGCCCGAACGCCTTGAACGGCGGCGCGTCATTCTCGGCATAAGCGATCGGCATGTCGTTGATCGTCATGGAGCCGAGCTTGATCGTGTTGAGCGCGGTATAATTCACCGTCAGCGTCTCGCCCGTCACGCCGGTCAGCGTGATCGGAATGCCCTGCTTTCCATGGCGCATCACGGCGCGTTGCAGCGCATGATTGCCCATCGTCACCGCCGATCCGGTATCAATGATTACGCGCACACGTTCCCTCCCGACGGCGGCCTCGGTCACGACAAGCTGCCCCAGCAGGCTACGTGCCCGGACGACGATCTCATCGGGGTCGCGCGATTCGAACGAAGGGCGTCGCCGCGCAGGCGAGACGACCATCGACTGTTTGTCGAAATCAATCGCGAGCGTGTGTCCCTGCAGCGAATCGATCCCGAGCATTCCGGGCGCGCCAAGGAACCGCCCTTCGAGCGCGGGGGCCTCGATCCGTTCGCCGCCCAGCGCGCCGACCGTGATCGAAGGGATGACGACGGTGGAAACCTCGCTCACCCCGGTCATCGCCGTAACGCGCACGATCGGCCCGGCGGTAAGCCGCAGGAGGCCCGCAAGTTCGCGGCTGACCACGGTGCGCTGCGCCCCGGTGTCGATGATGAAGCGATACGGGCCGGCGCCGGCGATATGGACGGGAACCGTCATGCGTTCCCCGTTCGCGCCAAAGCTGAGCAGATCGCCCAGCGGCGGAACCGTTTCCGCCGGGGGGGTGGCGGGAGCCGGCTGCTGCACCGGGGATTGCGCCGCGAGGAGCAGCAGGAACGGCATGGCGAACATGCGTTTCATAAGAGGGAGGGTGCGCCCGATTCGGGCCTTTCGCAAGCGAATTCACGCGATCCGCATCGCATCCCGCGCAAGCGTTTCCGCCTCCAGCAGCAGCGCGTCGTCGGCATGGCCCGTCGCCACCAGTTCGCGTCCGATCAGCACGAGCACTGGTACGGCGAGGGGGGAGACGTGGGGCAATTGGACATGGAGCATCGTGGTGGGGGTGCGATTTAGGAGTGCGGCGAGGCGGCCTATATCGGACATTCGGGTGCGGGCGTCGGCCCAGGCGGCTTCCAGCAGGACATGTTCCGGCTCGTAGCGGCGGAGCACGTCGTAGATCAGGTCTGTGGAAAAAGTTACCTGTTTTCCGGTCTTTCGCTTGCCGGGATGCTGGCGCTCGACCAGCCCGCCGATCACCGCGACTTCGCGGAAGGCGCGCTTCAGCATGTGCGATCGCGAGACCCATTCGGCGAATTCATGTTCGAGGATATCGGGCGAGAACAGCGCCGCCGGATCGGCGACCGGATCGAGCGAATAGCACGCCAGCGCATAATCGGAAGCCACGAATCCCAATGGCTTAAGCCCCGCGCTCTCCATCCGCCGCGTGACGAGCATCCCAAGCGACTGGTGCGCGTTCCACCCTTCGAAACCATAAGCGACCAGATAATGCCGCCCTTCATGCGGGAAGGTTTCGACGAGGAGCTGATCGGGGCGGGGAAGCGCGGAGCGGCGGGCTTGGATTTCGAGCCACGTCCGAACATCTTCAGGGAAACGGTGCCATTCATCGCGCGTCGCGAGCAGCGCACGGACCCGTTCAGCGAGGTTCGTGGACAATGGCATCCGGCTGCCCCCGTAAGTGGGGATGCGCGCGGGCCGCGCGGTGGCGCGCACGACGAGATCCTCGCCCTCGATCTTCTCCACCTCAAGGCTCAACCCCGCGAAGAAGAACGTATCCCCCGGCGAGAGCGTGGCGGCGAACCCTTCCTCCACCCGCCCGAGCGCGCGCCCGTTCCTGAATCGCACGCTGAGCATCGTCGCCTCGACGATGATCCCGGCGTTCAGGCGATGCTGCGCGACGAATTTCGGATGCGCGACCCGCCAGCGCCCGCCCGGCTCCTTCGCCAGCCGGCGGAAACGATCATAAGCGCGCAGCGCATAGCCGCCATCGCTGACGAACGCGATCACCCGCGCGAAGGCGTCGGCATCGAGCGCGGCATAGGGCAATGCCGAGCGCACCTCATCGAGCAACGCCGCCTCATCGAACGGCGCGGCGCAGGCGCAGGCCATGATATGCTGCGCCAGCACGTCGAGCCCACCCGCGCGGAACGGCTCGCCATCCAGTTCCCCCGCCGCCACCGCGTCGATCGCGGCGCGCGCCTCAAGATATTCGAAGCGATTGCCCGGAACGATGATCGCCTCCGACGGCTCATCGAGCCGGTGGTTGCTGCGCCCGATCCGCTGGAGCAGCCGCGACGAGCCCTTGGGCGCCCCCATCTGGATCACGCAATCGACATCGCCCCAATCGACCCCGAGATCGAGGCTGGCGGTGGCGACGAGCGCGCGCAGCCGCCCGGCGGCCATCGCCCCCTCCACCTTCGCGCGCGCCTCTTTCTCAAGGCTGCCGTGGTGGATGCCGATCGGCAGCCGGAGCGCATTTTCCTTCCACAGATCCTGAAAGATGAGTTCGGCGAGGCTGCGCGTGTTGCAGAAGACGATCGTGGTGCGGTGCGTTTCGATCTCGGCCATCACCTGCCGCGCGGCATAGCGGCCCGAATGCCCCGCCCATGGCACCTCATCCTCGGGCAGCAGGATCGCGATATCGGGATCGGCGCCCATATCGCCCTTCACCAGCGCCACCGCGCCGATATCGCCATCGGGGGCGAGCCACGCGCGATAATCATCCGGCGCCGCCACCGTGGCGGAGAGCGCGACGCGGCGGCAATCGGGCGCGATCCGTTGCAGCCGCGCCATCGCCAGCGCGAGCAGATCGCCGCGCTTGCCGCTGGCGAAGGCGTGAACCTCGTCGATCACGATCGTCTTCAGCCCGGCGAACATCAGGAAACTGTCTGGATAGGAGAGCAGGAGCGAGAGCGATTCGGGCGTCGTCAGCAGAATTTGCGGCGGGCGCACGCGCTGCCGCGCCTTGCGATCCGACGGCGTATCCCCGGTGCGCGTTTCGACGCGGATATCCAGCCCCATTTCGTCGATTGGCGTCATGAGATTACGCTGGATATCGACCGCGAGCGCCTTCAGCGGGGAGACATAGAGCGTGTGCAGCCCGTCCGCCGGATGCTCGATCAGCTCGGCGAGCGTCGGCAGGAACCCCGCGAGCGTCTTGCCCGCGCCGGTCGCCGCGACGAGCAGCGCATGGCGCCCGGCGCGCGCCGCCGCCAGCATCGCGCGCTGATGCCGGCGCGGCGCCCAGCCACGACGGGCGAACCATAAGGCGAGCGGGGCGGGGAGGGCGGGGGAATCGACCACGAAGCCGCAATATGGCGCCGACCGGACAGCGAGCGCCAGAGGGGAGGGCGAAGCGGTTGGGCGAGGTTCGGCATGATCGGCGCGGGGATGCGATATCGGCGGCGGCGGACGGCGCTTCGCTACGCCTGAAACGGGGTGGCCTGCGGCGCGGCGCTCACTCCGCCGCGCGTGGCGCCTCCAATGGCATCCACGGCAGCGCATGGCCCGCGGCGCGCTCGGCGTGCTTGCGTTGTTCGCGCACCTCCAGCCCCAGCGTGAACAGCATCGTCGGGGTGTCGCGAAAGCGGCTGGGCGGCATATCGAGGAACGTGCGGAACTCGCGGTTGAGATGCGAGGCGTCGTAGAAGCGCAGCAGCGCCTGTTCGCCGTCCGCCGCCGGGCACAGGCCGCGCAGCATCGCGGCCATGTCGAGAAAGCGGCCACGGCGCAGGATCGTCTTGGGCGGGTGGCCGAAATGCGCGCGGACGTGGCGATCGAGCCGGCGCGGGAGCATCCCCAGTTCGCACGCGATATCGTTGACCGCGCGAGACGGATCGAGCCGGCTGATCGCCTCGAACCGCTCAAGCGCGGGGTCGATCGTCACCGCGCGTTCACGGATGCGATCGCGCACCACCTGTTCGAGCCGCGCGAATGTCTGCTCGGTCTGGTAAATGTCCTCGCACGCCCAGCGCAGCGCCTCGCCCCAGGCGCCGTCGATCGGATCGAGCCGATCCGCGACGCAATGCGCGGGCACGTCCGAAAAGGCGAACCATGCCGCCGGGCGCATCGCGAAGCCCGCGACGATGATCGGGCCGGTGCAGCGCACCGGCAAACACCGGCGCTGCGCCCCGAAGATCAGCGGGCCTTCGCACGGGGTCCATTGGCCGCCGGCCTGGCTTTCCCACCGGCCGACCACCGGCACGCGGATATAGCCGGTTTCCTGGAGCAGGAAGCTTTCGAATGGCGAATCGTCCGCGCGCTCGATGATGAGCAGGAAAAACCGCGCGACGAACCGGGCGAGATCGGCGGGCGGGGTCCGGCTGAGCAACAGCGGATGCCCGTCATGCGAAGTGGCGGTGCGCGGGTTGCGACCCATGCTTCAATCACTATGCTTTTTTCCCGTGTGCGGCAATCGGGTGCGCGCGCTCAATAAGCCGTCTGCCCCACCACATTGCCGGGCGGCCAATAGCGGCAGGCGAGGAAATCATCGCGGCGGTTTGACGCCATGGCGCAGCCGATCCGGCGTGTCCCGCGCCAGACGATCTGGCTGTAGTGCGATGCGTCCTGCCAGCGCCCGGTGGTGCTGAAGCCGGGGGTGGCGGCGTTGACGTAGTAACGGCGCTCGCCCAGCCAATGGCCGAGCATCTCGTCATAGCGATAGGCCGCGCGCGTGCCGGTCCACAGATTCTCGCCCTGCCGCCCCGGCCCCTGCGGCTGTTCGGCATGGGCGAAGCGCCCGGTGGCCGCCATTTCATTGGCATAGCCGCGCGCGGCGGCGGCGAGATCGTCGTCCCACACCAATGGCGGCAGGCGAAGCGCGGCGCGTTCCCGATTGTGCCCGCCCAGCATCACGGATTTGAGCAGCGCCGGCCCGCGCTCGGCGGGAACGTCGGAAATGCGCGGCTCCACGATGCGCGGCGGGCGATGATCGCAGGCGGCGAGCGCGAGGGCGAGCAGCAGGGGGAGCGCGAAAAGGTGGCCTTTGGCTGGCATCATCGCCATATCGCCCCGCGCATGGCCGACGACAACTCCCTCGCGCTTTACGTCCACTGGCCGTTCTGCGTTTCCAAATGCCCTTATTGCGATTTCAACAGCCATGTCCGCGCACGCGTGGATCAGGCGGCATGGCGCGCGGCGCTGCTCGCCGATCTCGCGCATGAGGCGGCGGCATTGCCGGGGCGGCGCGTCAGCTCGATCTTCTTCGGCGGGGGCACGCCATCGCTGATGCCGCCCGAAACGGTGGCGGCGGTGATCGACGCGGCGGACGCGGCATGGGGGCTGGAGGCCGACGCGGAGATCACGCTGGAGGCGAACCCCTCATCGGTGGAGGCGGCGCGGTTCGGCGATATCGCGCGCGCCGGGGTCAATCGCGTCTCGCTCGGGCTGCAGGCGCTCGATGATGCGGCGCTGCGTTTCCTCGGACGGGCGCATGACGTGGACGAAGGCCTCAACGCACTCGATACCGCGCAGCGCGCGTTCGCGCGGGTGAGCTTCGATCTGATCTATGCCCGGCCGGGGCAGGGGATGGACGAATGGGCGCGCGAACTGGCCCGTGCGCTCGCCTTCGGCACCGAGCATCTCTCGCTCTATCAGCTCACGATCGAGCCGGGGACGCGCTTCGCGACCGAAGCGGCGGCAGGGCGGCTGACGATCCCCGATGGCGATGCGGCGGCGGACCTTTATGACCTCACCCGCGCGCTGACCTCCGCCGCCGGGCAGCCCCCTTACGAAATCTCGAACCACGCGCGCGCCGGGGCTGAGAGCCGCCACAATCTCGCTTACTGGCGCTATCGCGATTACGCGGGAATCGGGCCGGGCGCGCACGGGCGGCGACTGGGCACCGCGACGCAGCGGCGGCGCAAGCCCGAGAACTGGCTCACCGCGATCGCGCGCAACGGCCATGGCATCGAACAGGAGGAGGCGCTCCCCCCCGCGATCCAGGCGCAGGAGGCGCTGCTGATGGGGCTGCGGCTGGCGGAAGGGGTGGACCTCGCCCGCATCGCGCGGCTGGGCGGGCGACCGATCGCGGAACTGGTCGATCTGGACGCGGTGGCGCGGCTGGCGGGGATGGTGGCGCATGAGGGCGACCGGCTGGCCGTGCTGCCGGCGGGCATGTTGCTGCTCGACGCGATCCTGCCCGCGATCGTGCGCGCGGGGGAGGCCTGAGCGCGCGCCTCGCCATTGGACCCGTGCCAGCCCGCAAATGGCGGCTTTTCGTGTTTCTGATGTGTCGCGAACCGGGGCCGCGAGAAGCCACCGCTTTCGGCGCGATCCGGCCCGAACGCGACCGGCCCCAGGGGTCGGGCGAATTGCCCCCGGCCTTGTGCCGCGCGCCGCAGACGCGGTGCCTGCCCCGCCCGGCGGCACCGGCCCTAGGCCAGAGGAAGCGGGTGGCGCGGATCGGTGCGCTTATTTGTCGAAGCCGGTGGGCGCGGGCGAGACGACGATCGTGCCGCCGTCCTTGATCTCCTGCACCTCAAGCGCGCGATCCGCCACGCCATCGCGCCCGAAGCGGAAGGCGCCGTCGATCCCGGCATAGCCCTCGCCCGAGCGCAGCCGCGCTTCGGGGAAGGGCGCGCCGATCCGCCAATCCCGCGCGATCCGCACCGTGAGCAGCACCGAATCATAGCCAAGGCTCGACAGGCGATACGGCGCGGTGCCGAAGCGCGCGCGATATTTGGTGGCATATTGGCGATACAGCCCGTTCGACACGCTGGCGAACCACGCGCCATCCAGCCCGCCGCGCCCGGCGAGGCCATTGTCGGAATTCCACAATTCGGTGCCGAGGATGCGCACCGACGGGCTTTGCCGGCGCACCAGCGGCGCACCGGCGGCGGCGGCGTTGCCGCTGTCGGCGATCAGCACCGCATCGAACGGCGCATCCTTCGCCATCCGCCCCACCGCCGCCGTCATCGCCGCGCCCGAGCGATCATAGGTTTGCAGCGAGAGCACCTTGCCGCCGCTGCTCTCCACCGCGCGCAGGAAGGTGGTGGAAGCGCGCGTGCCGTAAAGCGAATTGGGGATCAGCCCGCCGAAATTGGTGACGCCGCGGCTGCGCGCATAAGCGACGACGCGCTCGATCGACTGGCCCGGTGTATAGCCCATCAGATAGACGCCATCGCCCGCCACCGAGACATCGTTGGAATAGGACAGCACGGGGATTTTCGCCGCGCGCGCGATCGGGGTGATCGCGCGCACATCCTCCGCCAGCAGCGGGCCGAGGATGAGCTGCGCGCCATCGGCGATCGCGCGCCTGGCGGCATTGGCGGCGCCGGTCGCGGTATCGTAACTGGTGATCCGCACCTTGTCGTTGCGCGAATCGAGCAGGGCGAGCTGGGTGGCGTTGGCAAGGCTCTTGCCCACGCCCGCGTTGGTGCCGGTGAGCGGCACGAGCAGCGCGACGCGATTGCGCGCGGTGTCATGCGGAAGCCCGGCCTGCACCTCGGTTTCGGCAGGCGGCGGCGGGGCCTTTTGCACCGGCGGCGGGGCGGGGCCGCGCGGCACCACCGTCTGGCACGCGCCGAGCAGCAGCGCGCCGGCAATCGCCGCCACGCGGAATATGCCGCGTGCCCGTTGCGGCATGGTCATCGCTTCTGCCATGAAACCCCTCGTGAATTCACTATCCCCCGGCCTCTACATCGTCGCGACCCCGATCGGCAATCTTGCTGACCTATCCCCGCGCGCCGCGCAGGTGCTGGCGCAGGCCGATCTGATCGCGGTGGAGGATACCCGCGTCACCGCCACGCTGTTGCGCCATATCGCGGCGAAGCGCCCGATGCAGGCCTATCACGATCACAATGCCGATGCGGTGCGCCCCGCGCTGATCGCGCGGATGGGGCGCGAGGCGATCGCGCTGGTTTCCGACGCGGGGACGCCGTTGATTTCCGATCCGGGATACAAATTGGTGCGCGATGCGCGCGCGGCGGGGCATCAGGTGGTGACGATCCCCGGCCCGTGCGCCGCGATCGCCGCGCTGACGCTGGCCGGGCTGCCGACCGATCGCTTCCTGTTCATGGGCTTCCTCCCCGCCAAACAGGGCGCGAAGGCGGCGGCGATCGCGGAGGTGGCGGCGATCCGCGCGACCTTGGTGTTCTACGAAAGCGGGCCGCGCCTCGCCGCGACGCTCGCCGCGCTGGCCGACGGATTGGGCGATCGCGAGGCGGCGGTGACGCGCGAGATCACCAAGAAATTCGAGGAAGCGGTGACGGGCACGCTCGCCACGCTCGCCGCGCGTTATGCCGATGCCCCGCCCAAGGGCGAGATCGTCATCGTCGTCGGCCCGCCGGGCGAGGCGCCGCCCGCGAGCGCCGAAGATGCCGATGCCGCGCTGGCCGAGGCGCTGACCCGCCTGCCGGTATCGAAGGCGGCGGGGGAAGTGGCGAAGCGGCTCGGGCTGGATCGCAAGGCGCTTTATGCGCGGGCGATGGAGCTTAAAGGGTGAGCGACACGCGCGCCGCCGCCGAGGCCGCCGGGCGGCGTGGGGAGCGGCTGGCGGCGTGGTGGCTTCGCCTCAAGGGCTGGAAAGTGGTGGCGCGGCGCGTGCGCACCCCGGCGGGGGAGGTCGATCTGGTGGCGAAGCGCGCGGGCCTTGTCGCCTTCGTTGAGGTGAAGATGCGGGCGCACGCCGCCGATCTCGATTTCGCGATCGACGCACGGCGGCTGGCGCGGGTGGCGGCGGCGGCGGAATATCTGATGCCGGCCTATGCCACCGATGGCGAGGATATCCGCGTCGACGTGATCCTCCTCGCGCCGGGGCAACGGCCACGGCATATCGAGAATGCGTGGATCGGGTGAGGCGCAGGCGGCACGCGGATAGCAAGGCTATCCGCGAGACCGCCCAGCCCGGCCGGCGGATCGCGCCAGCGAACCCGTCCGACGACGCGGGCTTCGCCCGCGGCGGGGCGCCATGCGGGGTGACGCAGAGGATCAGACTGCCTACATCGCCCTTCGCCCGCAGCTCATTGGGATAATCGCATGACCCTCACCGTCGCCGTCCAGATGGACCCCATTGAAACGATCAATATCGCGGGCGATTCGAGCTTCGCGCTGATGCTCGCCGCGCAGGCGCGCGGGCACCGTGTGTTTCATTATGCGCCGGGCGATCTCAACTGGTCCGACGGGCATTTGTGGACGCGCGCCCGCCCGGTGACGGTGCAGCGCGTGGTGGGCGATCATTTCCGCTTCGGCGAGCCTGTGCGGCTCGATCTGGGGGAGGAGGCGGATGTGGTGCTGATGCGGCAGGATCCGCCGTTCGACCTTGGCTATATCACCGCGACGCATCTGCTCGATCGGATCGCCGGGCGCACCTTGGTGGTCAACGATCCGGCGAGCGTGCGCAATGCGCCCGAAAAGCTGTTCGTGCTCGATTATCCGCAATTCATGCCGCCGACGCTGGTGACGCGCAGCCTGGATGAGGCGCGCGCCTTCCTTGCCGAACATGGCGAGATCGTCATCAAGCCGGTCCATGGCTTCGCCGGATCGGCGGTGTTCCGCATCGGGCGCGACGCGGGCAATCTCGCCGCATTGGTCGAATTGTTCGGGCAAAGCTGGCGCGAGCCGTTCATCGTGCAGGCGTTCCTCCCGGCGGTTTCGGGGGGCGACAAGCGGATCGTGCTGGTCGATGGCGAAGTCGCGGGCGCGATCAACCGGCTGCCGGGCGCGGGCGAGTTCCGCTCGAACCTTGCCGCCGGGGGCACCGCGGCGCGGACCGAACTGACACCGCGCGAGCGCGAGATCTGCGCCGCGCTCGGGCCGGAGCTGAAGAAGCGCGGGCTGATCTTCGTCGGCATCGACGTGATCGGCGGCGAATGGCTGACCGAGATCAACGTCACCTCGCCGACCGGGATCGTCGCGATCGAGCGATTCGACGGGACGGACGTGAGCGCGATGATCTGGGACGCGATCGAGCGCAGGCTCGCCCGCTGAAGCGCGAGCTGGTGCTCGATCGCGGCGCTCGATCCGGACGGCGGGTCGCGCGAGCGAACCCGTCCGACGACACGGGCTTGGCCGCGTCGGGCCACCGCCAGACCGCCACGCCCCTTCACCGTCATTCCCGCGAAGGCGGGAATCCATTCATACTGGCCCTGGCGATAGAGTCGCCGCGATAGCGCATCTGGATTCCCGCCTTCGCGGGAATGACGGCGGAGCCTTGGCCCGCCGCGGCGAAGCCGCGCCGTCGGACGGGCGCGGGACGCCCGCCGGCCGGGGCGGACGCTGCGCCTAGGGCGCATCGGCCCGGTCGTTAACGACCAGGCCTGCGTCCGCCCGTGGGTGCGCATTCCGGTACACATCGAGCAGATGCGCGGCATCCACGGCGGTATAAACCTGCGTCGAACTTAGGCTCGCGTGGCCGAGCAGCTCCTGCAGCGCGCGCAGATCGGCGCCGCGCCCGAGCAGATGCGTCGCGAAGCTGTGGCGCAGCGCGTGCGGCGTGGTGCGTTCCGACAGCCCGAGCCGCCCGCGCGCCGCGCGCACCGCGACGCGGACGAC
>NZ_CALMPA010000028.1 GCF_937871615.1 uncultured Sphingomonas sp.
TCATGCTCCAGCAGGCGCTCGCGCACGCGCTGGGCATTGGCCTCGTGCTTGTCGATCTTGTTGATCGCCACGATCAGCGGCTTGCCGGCCGCCTTGGTGTGATTGATCGCCTCGATCGTCTGCGGCATCAGCCCGTCGTCGGCGGCGACCACCAGCACCACGATATCGGTCACGTCGGCGCCACGCGCGCGCATCGCGGTGAACGCTTCGTGGCCCGGCGTATCGAGGAACGTGATCTTGGACTTGTCCTTCAGCGTAACCTGATAGGCGCCGATATGCTGGGTGATGCCGCCGGCCTCGCCGCGCACCACATCGGTGCCGCGCAGCGCGTCGAGCAGGCTGGTCTTGCCGTGATCGACATGGCCCATGATCGTCACCACCGGCGGACGCGGCTTGAGATCCGCCTCGTCATCGGTGTCCACCTCGACCTGAAGGTCGATATCCGAATCCGAGACGCGCACGATATTGTGCCCGAATTCGGTGACGAGCAGTTCCGCGGTATCCTGGTCGATCGTCTGGTTGACGGTGACGGGCGAGCCCATCTTGAACAGCGCCTTCACGAGGTCCGCGCCCTTTTCCGCCATGCGGTTGGCGAGTTCCTGGACGGTGATCGCCTCCGGCACCTGCACGTCGCGGACCTGCTTGGCCTGCGGCTCGCGCGGGCCGCCGAATTGCGAGCGACGTTCCTTTTCACGCGCACGCTTCAGCGCGGCGAGGCTGCGCGCGCGGGCGCCTTCCTCGCTCAGCGCGCGATTGACCGTGAGCTTGCCGCCGCGACGCTCATCGCCCTTGCGATCGCGCTGCTGCGCGCGCGCCGGGGGCGCGTTGCGCGGGGTCGCCTGACCCGAAGGCAGGCTGCGCTGCTGGCCGCCACCGCTGGCGGGTGCGGAAGCGGCGGACGCCGCCGCTGCCGTCGCGGCGGGCTTCGCCGGCTCGGCGGCCTTGGGCTTGGGCTTGGGAATCTCGGGCCGAACGACGGGCGTGAACCGGCGTGGCGCTGGCATCGACGGATCGAGCCCGAGCGACATCACCGGCGGGGGAGGCGGCGGCGCGGCGGCTGCAACCTTCTTCGGCGCTGGCGGCGCGGCTGGGGCGGGTGCCGCCGGCTCCACGGCCTTGGCTTCGACCGCGACAGGCTCAGGCGCGGGGGCCTCGGCAGCCGCGGGCGGGGTGGCCTGGGGTTCTACGGCCTTGGGCGCTTCCGGGGCTGGCGTCGGTGCCGGGGCGGGCGCCGGCTCTGGCTGAGCGGCGGCCTTCGCCTCGGCTTCGCGCTTTTCCTCGGCGCGACGCGCTTCTTCCTCGGCGGCGCGCTGACGCTGCGCTTCCTCGCGGCGGCGCTGATCCTCCAGCGCGTGCATCCGCTGATCCTCGGCCTCGCGCAACATGCGTGCCTGACGTTCCTGCGGCGTTTCGCCGGCGGGCGGGCGCGACACGGGGCGCGGCGGCTCCGGCGCGTGCTGGACGGGGGCGGAGACCTCCTGCGGCGCGGCTTCCTGCGCCTGTTCCGGGGCGGGGGCGCCGCCGGGGCCGATCATGCGACGGCGCTTCACCTCGACCACCACCGTGTTCGAACGGCCGTGGCTGAAGCTCTGCTTCACCTTGCCGGTCTCGACCGTGCGCTTCAGCCCCAAAGGCGCGCGCATGCCAAGTTTCGGCTTGTCGTTGTCGGTCTCGCTCACTCAAATTCCTCGTGCGTCGTCACGGCCGGTTGCCCGGAAGGTCCGGGCGTCGATGCGCCTTGCGAGGCCGTTTCGCAAGGTGCCGGGTTCAGTTCAGGGCCGATAAAGTGCAGCCAGCGACCGAGCGCTTCGCCCAGTCGCGCGGCCGCCAGGCGGTCGGTGACGCCGATATGTACCACGTTCTCGCGGCCCAGCGCCATCGACAATATGGGGCGTTCGAGCGGAAGCGCCAGCCCCTTGAGATCGCTGCCCTCGCGATCCGAGCCGACACGCCACGCCTGCGCGAGCTTTCCGCGCCCGTCGTCGGCGGCGTCCGCCGCGTGATAGAGCGCCTGAAGCTGCCCGCCGCGCGCGGCGGCGACGATCCGTTCGGCGCCGGTCAGCAGCGTGCCCGCGCGCGATTCGAGCCCGAGCCGGTCGAGCGCGTTGCGTTCCAGCGCGGCGGCGATCAGCGCGGGCAGATCATCGGGAATCGTGAAATCGCTGGTCTTGAACGCGCGCGCCAGCGCCCCGCGCAATTTGCCCTTCGGCCCGGCGGCGGCGGCAAGCTCCGCCTGAGTGACGCCGATCCACGCGCCGCGCCCCGGCGCCTTGGCGCGCACATCGGGCAGCACGCGCCCATCCGGCCCGAGCGCGAGGCGCACGAGCGTGTCGCGCGCCGCGTGCTCGCGGCCGAGGATGCAGGTGCGGGTGGGCTCCGCTAGCTTCTCATTGCGAGGGTTCCGCATGAGCGTCTCCCTCAGGCTGGCGGGCGGGGGCATCGCGATCGGCGATCAGGATGCCGGCGGAGGCGTAGTTTTCGGTCGGCACTTCCTCGATCACGATCTGCACCGCGGCCGGGTTCTTGCCCAGCCGCGAGACGAGCGACGCGGTGACATCGGCCACCAGCCCCGCCTTCTGCTCCTTTGTCGCGGAGCCTGCCAATCGGATCGAGACGAACGGCATCAGGCTTCCGATGCCTCCGCCGCTTCGCCGTCGTCATTGCCGGCGGCGGCGTCTTCGTCCTCGAACCAGTGCGCGCGCGCGGCCATGATGATCTCATTGCCCTGTTCGTCGGACAGCGCATATTCGGCGAGTACGCCGCCCTTATGCTCCGGCTTGCGCGGGGCATCGTCGTTGCGTCGGCGCGGCTCCTGCCGCTTCTTCTCGACCAGTTCGTCGGTGGCGAGATCGGCGAGATCGTCGAGCGTCTTGATGCCCGCCTTGCCGAGCGTGACGAGCATCGCCTCGGTCAGATAGGGCAATTCGGCGAGCGCATCCTCGACGCCCAGCGCGCGGCGTTCCTCGCGTGCGGCGGCCTCGCGGCGATCCAGCGCTTCCTGTGCGCGGCTCTGGAGTTCCTGTGCCAGATCCTCGTCGAAGCCCTCGATCCCGGCCAGCTCGTCCAGCTCGACATAGGCGACTTCTTCCAGCTCGCCAAAGCCCTCGGCGACGAGGAGCTGGGCCAGCGTCTCGTCCACGTCCAGCTCGTTCTGGAACAGTTCGGAATTGCGGACGAATTCCTGCTGGCGCTTCTCGCTCGCGTCGGTTTCGGTGAGGATGTCGATCGCCTTGGCGGTGAGCTGCGAGGCGAGTCGCACGTTCTGGCCGCGACGGCCGATCGCGAGGCTGAGCTGATCGTCGGGCACCACCACTTCGATGCGATCTTCCTCCTCGTCGATCACCACGCGGCTGACGTTCGCCGGCTGAAGCGCGTTGACGACGAAGGTGGCGGTGTCGGGCGACCAAGGGATGATGTCGATCTTCTCGCCCTGCATTTCCTGCACCACCGCCTGCACGCGGCTGCCCTTCATGCCGACACAGGCACCGACCGGATCAATGCTCGAATCATGGCTGATGACGCCGATCTTGGCGCGGCTGCCCGGATCGCGGGCGGCGGCCTTGATCTCGATGATGCCGTCGTAGATTTCGGGCACTTCCTGCGCGAACAGCTTCTTCATGAAATCCGGATGCGCGCGGCTGAGGAAAATCTGCGGCCCGCGATTCTCGCGCACCACCTTCAGGATCAGGCTGCGGATGCGATCGTTGACGCGCACCACCTCGCGCGGAATCTGCGCATCGCGGCGGATCACGCCCTCGGCGCGCCCGAGATCGACCACGACATGGCCGAATTCGACGCGCTTGACGACGCCGGTGATGATCTCGCCGGCGCGATCCTTGAATTCCTCATACTGGCGCTCGCGCTCGGCATCGCGGACCTTCTGGAAGATCGTCTGCTTCGCCGCCTGCGCCTGGATGCGGCCGAATTCGATCGGGGGCAGGGGATCGACGAGGAAATCGCCCACCACGGCGCCCGCCTGAAGCTTCTGCGCGCCCTTCAGGTCGACCTGCTTGTAGATGTCGTCGACCAGTTCGACCACCTCGACGACGCGCCACAGGCGCAGATCGCCGTTGCTCGCGTCGAGCTTGGCGCGAATGTCCATTTCCTGGCCGTAGCGGGTGCGCGCGGCGCGCTGGATCGCGTCTTCCATCGCCTCGATGACGATCGCCTTGTCGATCATCTTCTCGCTGGCGACGGAATTCGCGATCGCGATCAGCTCAGCCCGGTTAGCAGTCACGCCGGTGGCCATTATTCGGTTTCCTCTGCTTCGATTTCTTCTTCCGCGCCCTCGGCGGAGAGCGGGACGGTTGCCTGAATGAGCTTGTCGGTCAGCACCAGCTTGGCGTCGACCACGCTGGCGAAGGGAATATGCGCGATCGTGCCGCTTTTCTGGCGAATCGCGATCGTCTCGCCGTCGAGCCCCGCGAGTTCGCCCTTGAACTGTTTCTGCCCGTCGATCGGCGCGCTGAGCACGATCCGCGCTTCATGGCCGGACCAGTCGGCGAAATCGCCGGGCCGGGTCAGCGGGCGGTCGATGCCGGGGGAGGAAACCTCCAGCCGATAGGCGTCCGGGATCGGGTCTTCCCGATCGAGCACGTCGGAAATGCGGCGGGACAGTTCCGCGCAATCGTCGATGGTGAGTTGCCGTGTTTCCGGGCGCTCCGCCATCACCTGCAGCGTGCGTTCGTCGCCCCGGCCCATCATCCGCACGCGCACGAGGTCGAATCCGAGCGCTTGCGCCTCGGGTGCGATCAATCCGGTCAATACGGCGATATCCGCCATCGGTGCTCCGTGCATGAGTGGTTGCCGCCGCGAGGCCAGGCCCCGCGACCTCTTCATCTGGCGATGTAGAGAAAGCACGGGCGATATATGACGAACCCGCCCGCGACGCAAGCTGGCAACCGCACGGCGATATTGTGTTAGGCGATGCGCCGTCAAACCGCCGGGAGAGCCACATGATTCGCCGCTATCCGTTCGTCCTCGCGCTGCTTGTCGGCACGGCCTGTTCCGCGCAGCAGCCGAGCGATCCGCAGGCGCTGAAGGGGCCGCAGGGGCCGCAGCCGCCGGGCGCGAACGATCCGGTGCCGCGGGATTCGCCGGCGGAACCGGGGATCAGGAACATCCCGGCGACGACGGGACACGCTAATCTGCCGCTCACCCCGCCGCCGTTTACCGTGACGCAGATCGGCGATTTCGATCAGCCAGTGGCGATCGCGATGCTTCCGGGCGGCGCCGCGCTCATCACCGAGAAGCCGGGCGCGCTCAAACTGCGCGCGGCGGACGGCAAGGTTTCCGATGTGGCGGGCGTGCCGCGGGTGAAGCTGAGCAGCCAGGGCGGCCTGCTCGGCGTGGCGCTCGCGCCCGATTTCGCGAAAAGCCGCACGATCTACCTCAGCTATTCCGAGCCGCGCCCCAATGGCGGGGCGAGCCTTGCGCTGATGAAGGCGGTGTTCGACGGCGCGAGGCTCAGCGCCCAGCGCGTGATCTGGCGCGCCGGATCGGACGGGCCGGGCGAGCAGTTCGGCGGGGCGATCGCCTTCGCGCCCGATGGCAAGTCGTTGTTCCTGTCCTCCGGCGAGCGCCAGCGTTTCACCCCGGCGCAGGATCCGAATCAGGCGCTGGGCAAGATTCTGCGCCTCACGCTCGATGGCGCGGCGTGGCCGGGCAATCCGCAGTACAAGACGGGCGGGGTCCGCGCGCAGACCTGGACGCTCGGGCATCGCAATCCCTATGGCCTGGCCTTCGCCCCGGACGGGCGGCTGTGGGAGGTCGAGATGGGGCCGAGGGGCGGCGACGAGCTGAATCTCCTCAGGCCGGGCGGCAATTATGGCTGGCCGATCGTGTCGAACGGCATCAATTATTCGGGCGCCCCGATCCCGGCGCATCCGTCCAAGCCGGAATTCGCCGCGCCGGCCCTGTGGTGGACGCCGACGATCTCGCCTGGCGGGTTGATCGCCTATTCGGGTGCGATGTTCCCGCAATACAAAGGCTCGCTGATGATCGCGGGCATGTCCGGCAAGGCGCTGGTGCGCGTCACTGTCAACGGCGCGAAGGCCGTGCCCGCCGACCAGTGGGACATGGGCTTCCGCGTGCGCGGGCTGGCGCAGGCGCCCGACGGCGCGATCTGGCTGCTGGAGGATGGCGCGCGCGGCGCGGAGGGGCGGTTGTTCCGGCTGACCGCGAAATGATCGGCTGATCGCGCGAAACGCGATTGACTCAAATCTCCCGCGCGGTCAGAGCCTCGCGCATCGTGATCCGGGCAACCGGCAAGGCACACGCGGGAGAGCGCCGCCCACGCCGCCCTTTCAGGGTGGCAGGGTGGCCGCCGAAGGAGCAACCACCCCGGAATCTCTCAGGCAAAAGGACCGCACGGGCCAAACGATGCTCTGGAAAGCAGGCATGGCTTTCAGCCGCGCCTCACCGAAGGGGTAACCCCGCGCGCCGCCTGATAGGGTGCCGTCGTCCGGGGGAAGCTCTCAGGTCCCGTGACAGAGGGGGTAAACGGATCGACGACGGGTAGCACCCCCGCGTCCATCGCCCTTTCTATGCGGAAGATGCCCCATGAGCGACCAGCGCCCGAGCGACGACAATTACGAGGAGCCGCCGATCCAGACCCTGCCGCTCGATGCCTGGCATCGCGCGAAGGGCGGTCGCATGGTCGAATTCGCCGGCTATCACATGCCCGTCCAATATGAAGGCATCATGGCCGAGCATCTGTGGACGCGCGAATCCGCCGGGCTGTTCGATGTCAGCCATATGGGCCAGCTTGTCTTCACCGGCGACAATGCGGTTTCCGCGCTGGAGGCGCTGATGCCCGCCGATATCGCCGGCCTTGCGCTCAATCGCGCGCGCTATTCGCTGCTGCTCGATGAGGCGGGCGGCATCCTCGACGATCTGATGCTCACGCGCCAGGCGAAGGACCGGATTTACATGGTCGTCAACGGCGCGACCAAATATGACGATATCGGCCATATCATCGAGCGCCTGCCCGATGATGTGACGCTCAACCTGATGGACGATCACGCGCTGCTCGCGTTGCAGGGGCCAAAGGCGGTGGACGTGCTGGCCCGGCTTGTTCCGGGGGTCGATACGCTGGTGTTCATGCAGGGCGCGCGCTTCGAATGGCAGGGGCATGAGCTGTGGATCAGCCGCTCGGGTTATACCGGCGAGGACGGGTTCGAGATTTCGGTTCCCGCCGAGGCGGCCGAGGCGCTGGCCGACGCGCTGACCGCTGAGCCGGAGGTGAAGCCGATCGGCCTGGGCGCGCGCGATTCGCTCAGGCTTGAGGCCGGGCTGCCGCTCTATGGTCATGACATGACCCCCGAAATCACCCCGGTGATGGCCGATCTCGGCTTCGCGCTGTTCAAGCGCCGCCGCGAGGAAGGCAATTTCCCCGGTGCCGCACGCATCCTCGCGGAGCGCGAGAACGGCGCGTCGGCAAAGCGCGTCGGCCTGCTGGTCGAGGGGCGCCAGCCGGTGCGCGAGGGCGCATCGGTGCTCGATGCCGGTGGCGGCGAAGTCGGCAAGGTCACTTCCGGCGGCTTCGCCCCCACGGTCGGCGCGCCGATCGCGATGGCCTATGTTCCGCCCGCGCTCGCCGCGCCCGGCACGCGCGTTCAGCTTTCCCAGCGCGGCAAGACCCATGCCGCGATCGTCACCGCGATGCCTTTCGTTCCCCACCGTTACTTCCGAGGAGTGAAATAAGATGAGCCGCTATTTCAGCGAAGACCATGAATGGATTGATGTCGATGGCGAAGTCGGCACGGTCGGCATCTCCGAATATGCGCAGGGCCAGCTTGGCGACATCGTGTTCGTCGATGTGCCCGAAGACGGCAAGACGCTCGCCAAGGGCGACGATGCCGCCGTGGTGGAAAGCGTGAAGGCCGCCAGCGACGTTTATTCGCCGGTGTCGGGCACCGTGGTCGAGGGCAATCCCGCGCTCGCTGATGAGCCGGGGCTGGTCAATTCCGATCCGGAAGGGGAGGGCTGGTTCTTCAAGATCACGCTGTCCGATCCGTCAGAGCTTGGGGCGCTGATGGATGAAGCCGCTTACCAGGCGTTCGTCGCCAAGCTGTGAGCCGTTCGCCCGCCTCGCATTGGGATCCCCAGGCCTATGCCGCCAACGCCGGTTTCGTCCCGGCGCTGGGGCAGCCGGTGATGGCCCTGCTTGGCGCTCGCGCGGGGGAGCGCATCCTTGATGTCGGCTGTGGCGATGGCGTGCTCACCGCCGAAATCGCCGCGACCGGCGCGATGGTGGTTGGCGTCGATTCCTCGCCCGAGATGATCGCGGCGGCGCGCGCGCGCGGGCTGGATGCGCGGGTGATGAGCGGAGACGCGCTGGATTTCGACAGCGCGTTCGATGCCGCCTTCTCCAATGCCGCGCTGCATTGGATGCGCGATGCGGGGGCGGTGGCGCACGGCGTCGCGCGCGCGCTGAAGCCCGGCGCGCGCTTCGTTGGCGAGATGGGCGGGGCCGGGAATTGCGCCGCCTTGTGGGAAGGCATCAATGCCGAACTGGCCGAGCGCGGCCATGCCGTGCCGCAAAGCGCGCTTCACTGGTATCCCGGCGTTGACGAATTCACCCGCGTCTATCGCGATGCCGGCTTCACCGATATCGCCGCCGAACTGATCCCGCGCCCCACCCCGTTGCCCAGCGGCGCACGCGGCTGGGTGACCACTTTCATGCCCGGCGCGTTCGCAGCCGCCGGGATCGAGCCCGCCGCCCATGGCGCGATCGCCGATGCGATCGACGCGCGCCTTGCCGACCGACTGCGCAGGCCGGACGGCGGCTGGATCGCCGATTACGTCCGTCTGCGCTTCACGATGAGAAAGCCCGCCTGATGCGTTATCTTCCGCTCACCCAGCCGGATCGCGAGGCCATGCTCGCGGTTATCGGTGCCTCCTCCATCGACGATCTGTTCGTCGACGTGCCCGAATCCGTCCGCCTCGCCGGCCCGATCGCCGGGCTGCCGAACCATGCCAGCGAACTGGCGGTGGAGCGCCATATGACCGCGCTGGCGCGCAAGAATCTCTCGGCGGGCGAGGCGCCGTTCTTTCTCGGTTGCGGCGCATATCGCCATCACGTCCCGGCGAGCGTCGACCACCTGATCCAGCGCGGCGAGTTCCTCACCGCCTACACCCCCTATCAGCCGGAAATCGCGCAGGGCACGCTCCAGATGCTGTTCGAGTTCCAGACGCAGGTGGCGCGTCTGCTCGGCACCGATGTGGCGAACGCCAGCATGTATGATGGCTCGACCGCGTGCTGGGAAGCGATCGGCATGGCGCGGCGCATCACCAAACGCGGCAAGGCGATCCTGTCGGGTGGGCTGCATCCGCATTACGTGTCGGTCGCGAAGACGATGGCGAAATATACCGGCGACGCGCTTGATGTGTCGCTGCCGGTGCTCGGGGCCGATACCGATCTCGATGCGCTGATCGCGAAGATCGACGGCGATACCTCGTGCGTCGTCGTGCAATATCCCGATATCCTTGGCCGCATCGCCGATCTGCGCCCGCTGGCTGACGCCTGCCACGCGCAGAAGGCGCTGCTGGTCGCGGTGGTGACGGAGCCGGTGGCGCTGGGCGCGCTCAAGTCGCCGGGCGAGATGGATGCCGATATCGTCGTCGGCGAGGGCCAGTCGCTCGGCGTCGGTCTCCAGTTCGGCGGGCCATATGTCGGCCTGTTTGGCTGCAAGGACAAATATGTCCGCCAGATGCCGGGGCGGCTGTGCGGCGAGACGGTGGATGCCGACGGGCGGCGCGGCTTCGTGCTGACGCTCTCCACGCGCGAACAGCATATCCGGCGCGAGAAGGCGACGTCTAACATCTGCACCAATTCCGGGCTGTGTGCGCTCGCTTTCTCCATCCACATGACGTTGCTGGGCGAGGCGGGGTTGCGCGCGCTGGCCGCCACCAACCATGCCGGCGCAGTCGTCGCGGCGGAGCGGCTGGCGAAGGTGCCGGGCGTGCGGCTGGTCAACGATATGTTCTTCAACGAATTCACGCTCGATCTCGGCAAGGAGGCGCGGCCGATCGTCCGCGCGCTGGCCGACAAGGGCGTGCTGGCGGGCGTGTCATTGGGCCGGCTCTACCCGGGGGTCGAGAGCCTCGCGAACGGGCTGGTCGTCGCCGTGACGGAGACGACGACGCCCGAAGATGTCGAAACACTCGCAAACGCGCTTCAGGAGGTGCTGGCATGACCGCGATCAACCAGAGCGGCTGGCGCCCGACGACCCCGGAGCAGGGGAACAGCACCGCCCCCACCTTCACCGGCAACAAGGCGCTGATGCTTGAGGAGGCGCTGATCTTCGAGATTGGCGACCGCGACACGACCGGGGTGGAGGTTGCCGCCCCCGTCACCGCCACTTCGAAGCTCGGCGGCCTCGCGCGCAGCGCGCCGATTGGCCTGCCGGGCCTGTCCGAGCCGGAAACGGTGCGGCATTATACGCGCCTCAGCCGGCAGAATTACGCGATCGACCTGGGGCTGTTCCCGCTCGGATCGTGCACGATGAAGCACAATCCGCGCCTCAATGAGAAAATGGCGCGGTTGCCCGGTTTCGCCGATGTTCATCCGCTCCAGCCGATCGATTCGGTGCAGGGCGCGCTGGAGGTGATTCAGCAACTCGCGCACTGGCTGGTGACGCTGACGGGGATGCACTCGGTCGCGATGAGCCCCAAGGCGGGCGCGCATGGCGAATTGTGCGGCATCCTCGCCATCAAGGCGGCGCTGGAAAAGCGCGGTGAGGGGCATCGCAAGGTGATCCTCGTGCCCGAAAGCGCGCATGGCACCAATCCCGCCACCGCCGCGTTCGCCGGCTTCTCGGTCGAGGACATTCCCGCCACCACCGATGGCCGCGTCGATACCGCGGCACTGACGGCGCGGCTGGGGCCGGATGTCGCGGGGGTGATGATTACCAACCCCAATACCTGCGGCCTGTTCGAGCGCGACCTGAAGGCGATTTCCGAGGCGGTCCACGCCGCCGGCGGCTACGTTTATTGCGATGGCGCGAACTTCAACGCGATCGTCGGGCGGGTTCGTCCGGGCGATCTCGGCGTCGATGCGATGCATATCAATCTGCACAAGACCTTCTCCACCCCGCACGGCGGCGGCGGGCCGGGCTCTGGGCCGGTGGTGTTCTCTGAGCGGCTCACCCCGTTCGCGCCGCTGCCGTTCGTCGAGAAGCGCGGTGAGCATTTCGTCATCGTCGAGGAGGAAACCGCGCAGGATCATCACGCCGACAGCTTCGGTCGGATGACCGCGTTCCACGGCCAGATGGGCATGTTCACCCGTGCGCTCACCTATATCCTGAGCCACGGCGCGGATGGGCTCAGGCAAGTGGCCGAGGATGCGGTGCTCAACGCCAATTACATGTTGCGCAGCCTTGAAGACGTGCTCGACGCGCCGTTCGCGGCATCCGGCCCATGTATGCACGAGGCGATCTTCTCGGACGCGGGCTTCGCGGAAGGCTTCTCCACGATCGACGTGGCCAAGGCGCTGATCGATGAGGGTTTCCACCCGATGACGATGTATTTCCCGCTCGTCGTCCATGGCGCGATGCTGGTCGAGCCGACCGAGACGGAGAGCAAGGCGACGCTCGATCAGTTCATCGGCGCGCTGCGCTCGGTGGCGGAACGTGCGCGTGCGGGCGATCCGTCGCTGCGCACCGCGCCGCATTTCGCGTCGCGCAGCCGGCTCGACGAGACGCTCGCCGCGCGCAAGCCGCGGCTGGTGTGGCAGGAGCCGGAAGCAGCCGCCGTCGCGGCGGAATAGCATACCCATGTTTCGGCGCCGGCCCATTTCGGGCTGGCGCCGACCCGTGCTTCATGCCAACCCGTTCTTCTAAAAAGAGAGCGGAAGAGGATGTGGCACATGGCGGTGAAAACGCGCGTCACGGAAATGCTGGGGATCGAAAAGCCGATCGTCCAGGCGGCGATGGGCTGGATCGCCCGCGCGCAGCTTTCGTCCGCGGTGTCCAATGCCGGGGGCATGGGGATCATCGAAACCTCGTCGGGCGAGCTGGACGCGGTGCGCGACGAGATCGTCAGGATGCGCCAGCTTACCGACAAACCGTTCGGGGTGAACGTCGCCCAGGCCTTCGTCCGCGATCCCGATATCGTGCGCTTCGTGATAGATCAGGGGGTGAAGTTCGTCACCACATCCGCTGGCGATCCGATGAAATATACCGCGATGTTGAAGGATGCGGGCCTCACGGTGTTCCATGTCGTCCCCAATCTCGCGGGCGCATTGCGCGCGGTGGAAGCGGGGGTGGACGGGCTGATCGTGGAGGGCGGCGAGGGCGGCGGGTTCAAGAACCCGAAGGACGTATCGACGATGGTGCTGGTGCCGCAGGTGGTGGAGGCGGTGGACGTGCCGGTGATCGCCGCCGGCGGGATCGTGGACGGCAGGTCGATGGCGGCGGCGTTCGCGCTGGGCGCGGAGGGCGTGCTGATGGGTACGCGCATCCTCTCCTCCGCCGAAAGCCCGGTGCATGATAATTGGAAACAGGCGATCATCGACGCGGACGCGACCGACACCGTGTTTCTCAACCGCAAAGGCCCCGGCCCCGCGCTGCGCGCGCTGCGCACCGAGCGCACCAGCCGATTGGCGGCGGAAGGCTCGCCCAATATCTTCGGTGAATTTGCCGATACGCGGCGCGTCTATTTCGAGGGCGATCTGGAAGCGGGCATCGCGCTGACCGGGCAGGTCGCCGGACGCATCCACGAGGTGAAGCCGGTCGCGCAGATCCTCGACGAGACGATGCGCGATTACGCCGCGACCGTTTCGCGGATGGCGGGAGGATTGTGATGGCGGACGTTCGCTACGAAGTCGCGGATATGGTCGCGACGATCACGCTCGATCGGCCGGAGCGGATGAACACCATCTCCGTCCCGATGTTGGACGAACTCACCGCGCTGTTGCTGCGCGCCAATGCCGATGCGGCGGCGCGGGTGGTGGTGCTGACCGGCACCGGACGCGCCTTCTGCGCCGGGCTGGACCTCAATGCCGCATCGAGCGGGGAGGGGATCGGATCGTCCGCCGCCACCTTCGGCGCGACGATCGACCTGCGCAACACGCCCCCCACCGTGCTGTTCGCGATGGACAAGCCGGTGATCTGCGCGCTGAACGGATCGGCGGCGGGCTATGGCATGGATCTCGCGCTTGGCTGCGATATCCGCGTGATGGCCGATGATGCGAAGCTCGCGCCCGCCTTCGTCAAGCGCGGGGTGCTGCCGGAATCGGGGGGCACATGGTTCCTGCCGCGTATGCTCGGCTGGGCGAAGGCGGCGGAGATCGTCTTCACCGGGCGCACATTGGGCGCGGCGGAGTGCCTTTCGGACGGGCTGGTCAACCGCGTCGTTCCGGCGGGCGAGGTGGCGAAGGTGGCGCGCACGCTGGCGCTGGAGATCGCGGCCAATGCGCCGCTCGCGGTGCAGGCAGCGAAGCGCATGATGCGCATGGGGCTGGACGAGCCGTTCGATACGCATGTCCAGCACGTCTATCTGCAATTGCTGCCGCTGTTCCGTTCGGAGGATTTCCGCGAAGGCATGGCATCGTTCCTCGAAAAGCGCGCGCCGGTGTTCAACGGGCGCTGACGCCGCGTTCGCTCAATCCCAGCGCGCCAGTTCCGCCAGCCACGCCGCCGCCGTTCCGTCGCTCGGCGCGCGCCAGTCGCCGCGCGGGCTGAGCGCGCCGCCCGATGACACTTTCGGCCCGTTGGGCAGCGCGGATCGCTTGAACTGGCTCATCTGGAAGAAGCGGCGGAGGAATTTCTCCAGCCAGCCCCGGATCGTATCGAGATCATAGGCCACCCGCGCCGCCTCGGGCACGCCTTCCGGCCAGCGCCCGGCGTTCGCGTCGCGCCATGCGTGCCACGCGAGGAACAGGATCTTCGATGGGGCCAGGCCATAACGGATCACGTGATGCGCGAAGAAATCGTTGAGCGCATAGGGGCCGATCCGCGCCTCTGTGCTCTGGATCGCGCCATCGGCGCCGATGGGGACCAGTTCGGGGCTGATCTCGGTCGCAAGGATCGCGTCGAGCACCGCGTCGGTTTCGCGATCATATTGTCCGCTCGCGATGCACCAGCGGATCAGGAACTGGATCAGCGTCTTGGGTACGCCCGCGTTGACGCCGTAATGGCTCATCTGATCGCCGACGCCATAGGTGCACCAGCCGAGCGCCAGTTCGGACAGATCGCCGGTGCCGACGACGATCCCGTCGCGCTGGTTGGCGAGGCGGAACAGATAATCGGTGCGCAGCCCCGCCTGCACATTCTCGAACGTCACGTCATATGTCGGTTCGCCGTTCGCGAAGGGGTGGCGCATATCCTCCAGCATTCGCCGGGCGGCGGGGCGGATGTCGATCTCCTCCGCCGTGATGCCCAGCGCGTGCATCAGTTTCCACGCATTCGCCCTGGTGCCGTCGCTGGTGGCGAAACCGGGCATCGTCACCCCAAGGATATCGCTCCGCGCGCGGCCGAGCCGATCGAGCGCCTTGGCCGCGACGATCAGCGCATGGGTGGAATCCAGCCCGCCCGATACGCCGATCACCAGCCGTTTCGCGCCCGTCGCCTCCAGCCGCTTCGCCAGCCCCTCCACCTGGATGTTGAACGCTTCGTAGCAATCGGCGTCGCGCTTCTCGGGCGTGTTGGGCACGAACGGGAAGCGGCGCAGCGCGCGGCGCAGCCCGACATCGGCGAAATCGGGTTGATGGGCGAAGGCGATGCGGCGGAAGCGCGTTTCGGGATGGCCGGCGAGCGCGGCGGCATCGTTGAACGTGCCGGTGCGCGCGCGCTCCTGCGTCAGCCGCTCGCAATCCATGTCGGCGATGCACAATTCTGGATCATGGCCGAACCGCGCCGATTCCGCGAGCAGTTCGCCCATCTCGTGGATCGTGCCCTGGCCGTCCCACGCCAGATCGGTGGTGCTTTCCCCCGGCCCCGCGGCGGAAAAGACATAGCCGCAGATCGCGCGGGCGGATTGCGCGGCGGAGAGGATCGCGCGTTCACGCGCCTTGCCGATCGTGACGTTCGAGGCGGAAAGGTTGCAACACACCAGCGCCCCGGCGAGCGCGCCCAGCGTGGAGGGTGGGGTGGGCGCCCAATAATCCTCGCAAATCTCGGCGTGGAAGGTGAAATGCGGCAGATCGCTCGCGGCGAAGATCAGATCGGTGCCGAACGGCACTTCATGGTCGCCGATCGCGATCGTCAGCCCGGCAAGGCCCGCGCCGCTCGCGAACCAGCGTTTTTCATAATATTCGCGGTAATTGGGCAGGAACGTCTTGGGCACCACGCCCAGCACCCGCCCGCGCGCGATCGCCACCGCGCAATTGTAGAGCCGTCCGCCCCGCGCCAGCGCCGCGCCGACCAGCAGCACCGGGCGAAGCGCGCGCGTCGCGTCGGCCACCTGCGTCAGAGCGGCGAGCGTCGCCTCCTGCTGCGCCGTTTGCAGGTGAAGATCGTCGATCGCATAGGAGGTGAGGCTGAGTTCCGGGAAAACGACCAGATCGACCGCCGCGTCATGCGCTTCACGCGCCAGCGCGATCGCGGCCTGCGCGTTGGCGGCGGCATCGCCGACCGAGGCGCGCGGGGTCGCCGCGGCGACGCGCAGCAGGCGATGGGCATGGATTGATCGGAACGCTGGCTTCATCGTTCAGGGGATTAGCTCGCTTTGCGCGCCCGCGCCATCGTTCGCGCTTTGCGTGACGGCGCGGAAGCGATAATGTCTGCGGCGATGGGCGGCTTGACCGTAGACCTGCACGAAGTCGCGCGGCAATTCGCCGGCGGCGGCGCGTTGGGTGCGATGATGCTGGCGAAGGATTGGTCGGCCTCGCCGCTCGGCCCGATCGAACATTGGCCGCAATCACTGCTCAACGCGGTCAGCCTGATGCTTCCCGCCAGCGTGGAGATCATCCTGTTTTGGGGCGATGATTATATCGCGCTCTATAACGATGCCTATGCGCCGACGATCGGTGACAAGCATCCCGCCGCCCTTGGTCGCCCGGCGCGCGAGGCGTGGCGTGAAGCATGGAGCGATCTGGAGCCGCTGCTCGCGCATGTCCGCGCCAGCGGCGAAACCTTCGCGGCGAAGGATCGCCCGTTCTGCATCGAGCGCGCCGGTTTCGCGGAGGAGGTGTTCTTCGACGTATCCTATTCGCCGGTGCGGATCGAGGATGGCTCGGTCGGCGGGGTGCTGTGCATCGTTTCGGAAACCACCGGGCGGGTGCGTGCGGCGCGCGCCGTGGCGGAGGACAGGGCGCGGCTGGCGCAGATGTTCGAGGAGGCGCCCGGTTTCGCCGCGGTGCTGCGCGGGCCGGATCACAGGTTCGAGCTGGTCAACCGCGCCTGTCGCGAACTGATCGGCGATCGCGATGGGGAGGTGATCGGCCGCTCCGCGCGCGAGGTGCTGCCGGAAATCGTGGGCCAGGGCTATATCGCGCTGCTCGATGGGGTGCGGACGAGCGGCCAGCCTTATAGCGACAGTGGCGCGCAGGTGATTCTGCGGCGGCAGCGGGATGCCGAACCGGAGGTTCGCTACGTCGATTTCGTGTTCCAGCCGATCACCGACACCACCGGGGCGGTGACTAGCATCTTCGTTCAGGGCACCGATGTCACCGATCGCTATCGCGCCGAACAGGCGCTGGCGCGCAGCCGGGAGTCGCTTGAACTCGCCGCGCAGGCCGGTGAGATCGGGACATGGGATATCCACCTGCCGGCGGGGCTGGGCACATGGTCCGATCGCGGCAAGGCGATGTTCGGCTTTCCGCCCGATCGGGCGATGACGATGGAGGATTATTACGGCTGCGTGCATCCCGATGATCTCGCGGCGGTGGCGCACAGCCTGGAGGCGGCGGTCGATCCGGCCCGGCGCGCCGCGATAGATATCGACTTCCGCATGACGCGCGCCGACGATGGCGCGATGCGCTGGCTGACGGCGAAGGGGCGCGCGATCTTCGAAGGCGAACGCTGCGTGCGTGTCGCCGGAACCCTGCTCGATATCACCGGCAGGCGACAGGAACGCGAGGCGCTGCGCGAGAGCGAGGAGCGGTTCCGCAATCTCGCCGATTCACTGCCGGCGCTGATCTGGCAGACCGACGAGCATGGCGACATCGTGTTCGCCAATCACTTCTTCGAAATCTTCCTGGGCGTCCCGCCGGTGGAGATCATTCGCGATGGCTGGACGCGGCTGTATCTGCCGGGGGATCGCCCGGCGGTCGCCGTGATGCGGGAGCGTGCCGCCATCGCGCGCAAGCCGATCGGCGGCGATCTGCGGCTGATGACCGCCACCGGCGACGCGCGCTGGGTTCATGCCGAGGCGCGGCCGCGGATCATTGACGGGGCGTATCGCGGCTTCGTCTGCTGCGCGGTGGATGTGAGCGAAGCGCATCTCGCGGGCGAAGCATCGGAACGTCGGGTCGCGGAGCGCACTCGCGAACTGGTCGAGGAAATCGCCGAACGCCAGCGGGTGGAGGCGCGGCTGCATCAGGCGCAGCGGCTGGAGGCGGTGGGGCAGCTCACCTCCGGCGTCGCGCATGATTTCAACAATCTGCTGACGGTGGTGCTCGGCAATGTCGGAATGCTCGAACGCTCGCTCGGCGACGGCGCGGACGCGCGGACGCGGCAGCGGCTGGAGCATGTGCGCATGGCGGCGGAGCGCGGCGCGGCGCTGACCGCGCAACTGCTCGCCTTCTCGCGCAGGCAGCGGCTTGAGACGAGGGTGGTCGAGCTGAACCGGACGATCGAGGGGATGCGCGAATTGATGGAGAGCACGCTTGGCCGCGCGATCACCATTGATACGCGGCTCGCGCCGGAATTGTGGCCTGCGCTGGTCGATCCCACGCAGTTCGAACTGGTCGTGCTCAATCTCGCGATCAACGCGCGCGATGCGATGGGCACGGCGGGGGGCAGGCTGACCGTCGCCACGGCCAATGTCGCTTTGGCCGAGCCGGCCTCGTCCGAGGAGCCGCCGGCTGGCGAATATGTGATGGTATCCGTCTCCGACACCGGGGAAGGCATGACCGAGGCGGTCCGCGCGCGCGTGTTCGAGCCGTTCTTCACCACCAAGGAGGTCGGCAAGGGATCGGGGCTGGGGCTGGCGCAGGTCTATGGCTTTGTGAAGCAGTCGGGCGGCGGGGTGCGGATTGATACCGCGCCGGGCAAGGGCACCACGGTGAGCGTCTATCTGCCGCGCGCGGCCTCCGCATCGCAATCGCGCGCGGCCGAACCGGCGGTGGCCGGAGGCGGCTCCGTCGCCGGGCGAACCGTGCTTGTGCTCGATGACGACGAATATGTGCGCGCGGTAACCGCGCAGGAATTGCGAGACGCGGGCGCAACGGTGATCGAGGCGGGCGACGGCGCGGGCGCGCTGGGGGCGATGAAGCGCGATATGGCGATCGACGCGGCGGTGGTCGATTTCGCGATGCCGGGAATGAACGGGGTGGAATTCGTCGCGCAGGCGCGTGGGTTGCGACCGGGTTTGCCGGTGTTGTTCGTCACCGGCTTTGCCGATCTGCTCGCGCTGCCGCAGGTGGGGGATGATGCGGTGATCCAGAAGCCCTATCCAGCCGGCGCGGTATCACGCCGGCTGGGGGAGATGCTGGCCGCCGGGTAGCGCGATTATCGCGGGCAGGTCGAAGCGGCGGTGGCGTCGAGATCGAGGCAGCGGCCATCGAGGCCGTTCACCTCCAGCCCGATCGTCGCGGCGAGCGTGGGCACGATATCCACCGTCTCCACCGACAGCGGCTGTTCGAACCCGGCGATCCCCTTGCGCCAGAACAGGATCGGCACGCGGCGATCGTAATCCCACGGGCTGCCGTGCG
>NZ_CALMPA010000029.1 GCF_937871615.1 uncultured Sphingomonas sp.
GGCGCGGGCGGCGACGCGCATCGCGGCGTCGAACCCACCCACCGCCGCGACCGCCGCGCGATTCGCGAGCGTCGGGCGCAGCAGCAGTAGGTCGCGACACGCCACCCCGCCGGTCGCCAGCGCGCGCTTGTGCTGCCCTTCGCCCTCGGTGAAATCGAAACGGCGGAAGCGATCGTCGAACAGATCGGCCAGCGCCTCGCCAAGCAAGACGCTGCCCGGAGACAATTCGCCATGCGCTGGATCATGCCCGACATGATCGTAACGCAGCGTCTCGCCATCCGCACCGCACCACAGATAGGCGATCGGGGCGTCCCCGAGGAACAGCAGCCACGCGCGCACCGCATCCGCCGCCGCCAATTCGCGCCCGTGCGCCGGATCGGCCGGCAACCCGGAGCCCATCAGCCGTTCCTGATAGGTGGTTTGCGATACGGCACGGGCGAGCGGATGAAATGCGCCAAGCTCCGCCGGCGTGCGATAGTGCCGCACATCGAGCGTGCCGCCGTTCGCCGCCGCGAGCTTCTTCGCCTTGCGCTTCAGCGTCGCGCGCGATTGCCCGGACAATGCCGCGCGCCACGCCGCCGCGCCGATCGCGAGATCGACGTGATAACGGGTGTAACGCTGCCGAACGAAGGCGATACCCGGCCATGGCAGGCTGAGCGCATCGGGCAGCGACGTGACGAGATACCCCGCCTCACCCGGCGCCAGCGGCGGGAGTTCGGGCACATGCCCCGCCAGCGCCTGATCGAGCGACAGCGCGATCCGGCGGAGCCGCAGCGGAATTTCGGCAAGGGTGCGGGCGCCGATCTGGAACCTGAGCGCGCTGGCGCTCACACCGCGCGCTCCTCTACGATGTTCGACCATGCCTGCTCCACCTGCCGCATCCGCCGGCGGCTGGAATGCGGCGGCAGCGCCTGATCGGCGCGCCCGAGCGGCATCACCGGGCGATCCGCGAAATGCGCGGTCGGCGCCTCGGCCCGATGCCCGTCGAGCAGCGCGCATAATTGCGTGAAACGGCGGGCGTGGATCATGTTCGGGCGGGTGCCGGCGCGCACCGCCAGCTCGAAACTATGCCCCACGATCGTGGTCGCCACGTGATCCGCCGCGATCGCGTGATCGAGCGCGGCCGCCTGCTCGCGGATCGAGAGCGCACAGATCTGGAACGGGCGGCGCGCATCGGGCTGATCCTCGATCACCGTAACCGGCACCTCGACCACGCCGAGCCGGGCAACCGGCGCGATCTGCGCGGGCGGCAGGCCGATCGCGCTCGGCCAGGGATGTTCCGCGCCATTATGGCTGCTGTCATAGGCGAAGCCGAGCGAGGCCAGCGCGGCGAGCGTATCGTCGTTCGCCGCATAGCTTCCGCTGCGAAAGGCGATCGGCAGCGGCGCCCCCGCCTCGGTCAGCAGCGCCATCGCGCGGACGATCAGATCGCGCTGCTCCGCGCGGGAGAATGCCGCGAGTTCGAACCGATCGTGCAGGCCGCGATCGTCAAGCGACGCGCCCAGCCAATTGGGATGCAGGTGAAGCTGCACCTCCTGCCCCGCCGCGAGGATCGCGGAGACGACCGCGCGGATCGGCGCGATGCCATATATCAGCGCCGGCATCGGATCGACGAAGAAGCTCGCTTTCAGCCGGTGCCGGGCGAGCACTTCGAGCTGGTGCGCGATCCCGACTTCCGCCGGCTCAAGCGAGCGGGCGATCACCGCATCGTGCGGCAATCCGGCGGCATGGTGCCGCCAGCTCAGCTCGGTGTCGATCGTGAGAAAAACGTGCATCGTCCCCAGCGTAGCGACGACGAGTGAACAAAGAGCAAAGGCGACTAAAGCCGGCTTTCAACAACTTAGGGTTCAAACTCGATCACGGCGCTGTCCTGATTGAGTTTGAACCCTAGGCACCGGCAAGGCCCGCCCGGAGCGCCGGCAACTCATTTCGCATGATAGAAATCATAGATCTGCTGCGCCACCGCCGCCGACACGCCCGGCGCCTTCTGAAGATCGGCGAGGCTGGCGTTGCGCACGGCGCGCGCGGTGCCGAAATGCATCAACAACGCCTTCTTGCGCGCCGGGCCGATGCCGGGCACTTCATCCAGCGGGCTCGCCCCGATCGCCTTTGCCCGCTTCTGGCGATGCGCGCCGATCGCGAAACGGTGAACCTCGTCGCGCAGCCGCTGGAGATAGAACAGCACCGGCGCATTGACCGGCAGCGTCAGTTCGCGCCCGTCCATCAGGTGAAACACCTCGCGCCCGTCGCGGCCATGATGCGGCCCCTTGGCGATGCCCACCATGCAGATATCCTCGATGCCGAGTTCCTCCAGCACCGCCTTCGCCGCGTTGAGCTGCCCGCGCCCGCCGTCGATCAGCACCAGATCGGGCCAGCTATCGCCATCGCGATCGGGATCTTCCTCCAGCGCGCGGCCAAACCGCCGGGAAAACACCTCGCGCATCATCCCGAAATCATCGCCGGGGATGGTATCCTTGTTGCGGATGTTGAACTTGCGATACTGGCCCTTGCGAAAGCCTTCCGGCCCCGCGACGACCATCGCGCCCAGTGCGTTCGTGCCCTGGATATGGCTGTTATCGTAAATCTCGATCCGCTGTGGCGGCTCGGCCAGTTCGAACAGATCGGCCACCTCGCGATTGAGCCTCGCCTGCGTCGTGCTTTCGGCGAGGCGGCGTTCCAGCGCTTCTTCCGCATTGCGCAGCGCCTGATCCATCAGCCGCCGCCGCGTGCCGCGCTGCGGCACCTCGATCGCCACCTTGCGACCGGCGGTTTCGGTCAATGCCTCGGCGAGCAACCCCGCTTCGGGCAGCGCGCGATCGACCAGCACGCTCCGCGCGGGGGGCACCTCCTCATAGAATTGCATCAGGAATTGCTGGAGCACCTCCTCCTCCGGCACGTCGGCGGTGTGCGCGGGAAAGAAGCTGCGGTGGCCCCAATTCTGCCCGCCCCGGATGAAGAACGCCTGGATGCCGATCACGCCTTCATGGCTGGCGAGCGCGAAGATATCCGCATCCCCCACCCCTTCGGCGTTGATGAACTGGCTTCCCTGAATGAAGGTGAGCGCCTTCAGCCGATCGCGCAGCACGGCGGCCAGCTCGAAATCCATCGCTTCGGCGGCGGCGGTCATCTGCGCCCCGAGCTTGGCCTGCACGTCGGTCGCCTTGCCCGAGAGGAACTTCTTCGCATCCGAAACCAGCTCGGCATAGCCAGCCGCGTCGATCCGCCCGACGCACGGCGCGGCGCAACGCTTTATCTGATAGAGCAGGCACGGGCGATCGCGCGTCTTGAAGAAACCATCTGTACAGCTTCTGAGCAGGAACAGCTTTTGCAGCGCGTTCAACGTGTTGTTTACGCTGCCGGCGCTGGCGAACGGACCATAATAATCGCCCTTCGCGCGCCGCGCGCCGCGATGCTTTTGGATGCGCGGATATTCGTGATCGGCGCGCAGCAGGATGAACGGGAACGATTTGTCGTCGCGCAGCAGCACATTGTACGCCGGGCGATAACGCTTGATGAGCTGCGCTTCGAGCAGCAGCGCCTCCGCCTCGTTGTTCGTCGTAACGATCGTCATCGAGCGGGTGAGCGCCACCATGCGCTGGAGCCTGCGCGGCAGGCGCTCGACCTGCGTGTAATTGGTCACGCGATTCTTCAGCGCGCGCGCCTTGCCGACATAAAGCACGTCGCCGCGCGCATCGTGCATCCGATAGACGCCGGGCTTCAGCGGCAAGGTCTGCATCACGTTGCGGATCGCCGCGACGCCACCCTCCAGATCGGGCGCGTCGGCGCCGCGCACGGCGTAAGTCGCCTTTTCCTCGTTGAAGCGATCGGGGGGGCCGTAATCAGACATCCGCCTGAATCTAGGGGCGCTCGCCAACAGCGGCAATGTGATACAGCAACCACCACATAAGTGAGGAAAATCCGATGCGATTCGCAGCTATCTCCGCCGCCGCGCTGTGCGCCGTGATGCTCGCCGCCACGCCCGCCGGCGCGCAGCAGCACCAGATGCACGACATGAAAAGCATGGGCGCGAACGAACATGCGATCCACATGGCGCTCGCCGATCCCGCCCGCCCCGAGGCGGACAAGGCCCGCGACGTGGCGCGCCACCCGGCGGAACTGCTCACCTTCATGGGCGTGAAACCGGGCGACAAGGTGGCCGATTTCTTCATGGGCGGCGGCTATTGGACGCGCATCCTCGCCCCGCTCGTCGGCAAGAACGGCAAGGTCTATGCCTATCAGCCCGGCGAAGCGATCGCACGCAGCCCGGATGGCGCGCAAAAGCAGGATGCGGTGGTGAAGCCCTATGCCAATGCCGTCGCCAACCGCGATCCGCTGGCCAGCTTCTCCTTCCCCGAGAAGCTGGATGGCATCATCACGGTGGAAAACTGGCATGATCTGCATCTCGCCCGCGATCCCGCCGGAACCGGCGCGACCGTCGCACGGGAGCTTTATAAGGCATTGAAGCCCGGTGGCGTGCTGCTGGTGGTCGATCATGTCGGGATCGCGGGCGCGACGCCGTTCGCCGTCGCCGATACGCTCCATCGCGGCGACGCTGCCGCGACCAAGGCGGAGATCGAGGGCGCCGGCTTCAAGCTCGCGGCGACCAGCCCGCTCTATGCCAACCCGGCCGATCCGCACACGGCCAAGGTGTTCGATCCCTCGATCCGCGGCAAGACCGATCAGTTCGTCTATAAATTCGTGAAGCCCTAATCGCCTCTGGCGCCGCCGGCCCGCGCGGGTCGGCGACGCTCGATGCGGCGTCCGATCGCATCCGCCATTGCCCGGATGCCGCCGCCGCGCGCCTCTCCCCCAGCCGGACCTGATGATGATCCTCAGCCCCTACGATAGCGAGAATTTCCCCGAAATCCGCGAAGGCGTGCGCAAATTGTGCGCTGATTTCCCCGGCGAATATTGGCGCAAGCTGGATGAGAAACGCGAATATCCCAGCCGCTTCGTGCAGGCGCTGACCGAGGCGGGCTATCTATCCGTGCTGATCCCGGAGGAATATGGCGGCTCCGGCCTCGGCCTGTCGGCGGCGGCGGCGATCCTGGAGACGATCCAGTCGGAGGGCTGCAACGGCGGCGCGTGCCACGCGCAGATGTACACGATGGGCACGATCCTGCGCCACGGATCGGAAGCGCAGAAACGCGCCTATCTCCCCCGGATCGCCAGCGGCGAACTGCGCTTACAGGCCTTCGGTGTGACCGAGCCGACCAGCGGGACGGACACCACCGCGCTGCGCACCACCGCGGTGCGCGACGGCGACGATTATGTCGTCAACGGCCAGAAGATATGGACGAGCCGCGCCGAACATTCCGATCTGATGCTGCTGCTCGCGCGCACCACCCCGCGCGATCAGGTGACGAAGAAGACCGACGGCCTCTCCACCTTCATCGTCGACATGCGCGAGGTGGTGGGCAAATCGCTCACCATCCGCCCGATCCGCACGATGATGAACCACGCCACCACCGAGGTATTCTTCGACAATATGCGCATCCCCGCCGCCAATCTGCTGGGCGAGGAGGGCAAGGGATTTCGCTACATTCTTTCAGGCATGAACGCGGAACGGACGCTGATCGCGGCGGAATGCGTCGGCGATGCGAAATGGTTCACCAGAAAGTCGGTCGAATATGCGAGCGGACGCCAGGTGTTCGGCCGGGCGATCGGCAAGAACCAGGGCATCTCCTTCCCCGTCGCCCGCGCCTATGCCAATATGCGCGCCGCCGAACTGATGGTGCATGAGGCCGCCCGGCTGTACGAGGCGGGCAAGCCCAATGGCGCGGAAGCGAACATGGCGAAGATGCTCGCCGCCGATGCCTCGGTCGAGGCCGGTAATGTCTGCATCCAGACGCATGGCGGCTTCGGCTTCGCGGAGGAATATGACGTGGAGCGCAAGTTCCGCGAAACGCGCCTCTATCAGGTCGCGCCTATCTCCACGAACCTGATCCTGTCGTTCCTCGCGGAACATGTGCTGGGGCTGCCGCGAAGCTATTGATCCGAAAGCAGCACCAATCAGTGCCGGGCGCGCTCGATATTGGGGAGAAAGGCGGTGAGCAGCCCGATCACCGGCAGGAAGGCGCAGAGTTGATAGACCATCTCTATCCCGGCCCGGTCAGCCAGCCAGCCCAGCGCCGCCGCGCCAAGGCCGCCCATGCCGAAGGAGAAGCCGAAGAACAGGCCGGAAATCATCCCCACCTTGCCCGGCACCAGTTCCTGCGCGAACACGACGATCGCGGGAAAGGCGGAGGCGAGGATCAGCCCGATCGCGACGGTGACCGGCCCGGTCCAAAACAAGCCGACATGCGGCAGCAGCAACGTGAACGGCAGCGCGCCGAGGATCGAAAACCAGATCACATATTTGCGCCCGAACCGATCGCCTAGCGGGCCGCCCAGCACCGTGCCCACCGCCACCGCAGTGAGGAAGACGAATAGATGCAATTGCGCGCTTTCCACCGACACGCCGAAGCGATGGATCAGATAGAAAGTGTAATAGCTCGTAAGGCTCGCGAGATAGACATATTTGGAGAAGATCAGCGCCAGCAGGATCGCGATGCCGCGCCGCGCGTGCCCCCTGGGCAGGCTGTCGGCGAGCGACGCTCCCGCCCCGGCACGAAGCCGGACAAGGCCATGGTGGCGATACCAGATCGCGACGTTCCACAGGACCGCGCCCGATAGCAGCGCGAGCAGCGCGAAAAAGGCTAGGCTCGATTGCCCCCAGCGAACCACCACCAGCGCCGCCGCGAGCGGGCCGAGCGCCTGCCCGGCATTGCCACCGACCTGAAACAATGATTGCGCCAGGCCGTGCCGCCCACCCGCCGCCATCCGCGCCACGCGCGACGATTCCGGGTGGAACACCGACGAGCCGACGCCGAGCAGCGCCGCGCCGGCCAGCACGAGCCAGTAATGATGCGCGACGGACAATACGGTAAGCCCCGCGAGCGAGAAAAGCGTTCCGCCCGGCAAGGCCATCGGCGTCGGGCGCTTGTCGGCATAAAGGCCGACAAGCGGCTGCAGGATCGACGCGGTGATCTGATAAGCCAGCGTCACCAGCCCGATCTGCCCGAACGTCAGCCCCAGATCGGCCTTCAGCCCCGGATAGATCGCGGGGAGCAGCGACTGCATCATATCGTTGAGCAAATGGCAAAAGCTGATCGCGACGATCACGCCGAACACGGTGCCCGTTCCCGCGCCCGTTTCCGCCGTGGAGGGTTTCGTCATCACCGTCGTCGAATCGTCCATCAGGCGTCCTTTCAGCACGCCGCCATTACGCGCTCGCACAACGTCCCGCATGGATATATGGGCCATTCGATTTCGATATCGGGACAATCATGCAGCATCGCCACCCCGAGGATCATGAGAATGTCGCGCGCCCGGTGGTCGGCATCGGCAACGATTATCCTTCGTCATTCGAGCTGGCCGAGCATCAGCACCGGCGCGGCCAGTTACTTTATGCCGCCAATGGTGTGGTGGCGGTGAGCACGCCCGAGGGCGCATGGGTGGCCCCACCGGAACGCGCGGTGTGGATTCCCGGCGGCACGCCGCACGCGGTGCGCATGGTGGGCGCGGTGCAGACACGCAGCGTGCTGATCGAGCCTGCCGCCTGCCCCACGCTCGGGCCGAGCTGCCGGGTGATCGCCGTCTCGCCGCTGTTGCGCCAGTTGCTCGTTTCCGCGGCGGATATCCCGGTCTCCTATGACGAGGCAGGGCGTGACGGGCTGGTGATGCGGCTGCTGATCGCCGAAATCAATCAGGCGCCGGTCATCCCGATCGCGGTGCCCTTCCCGCGCCATCCGGCGCTTGCCGCGCGCTGCCACGCCTTTCTTGAACGGCCACAAGCGACCGCGACGATCGACCAATGGGCCGATGCGTTGGCGATGAACCGCCGCCGCTTCACGCGGCTGTTCCGCCGCGAGACGGGGATGAGCTTCGCGGGATGGCGGCAACAGGCGTGCCTTTCGGTCGCGCTGCCGAAGCTTGCCGCGGGCGAGCCGATCACGACGATCGCGCTCGATCTCGGCTATGACGGGCCATCGAGCTTCTCGACCATGTTCAAACGCGCGCTCGGCGTCTCGCCCAGCCTCTACCGGCGCTAAACATACGCGGAAACAAACGACACGTGCCCGGAGCGGCGATCGCTCCGGGCACGGCACTATTCCAGACTTCGCGCGGGAAGCCCCGGTTACCGCGCGCTATTGCCCCCCGCACCGGCGCTGCCCGCGTCGAGATTGTCCCAGTTGATGATCGCGTTGAAGCCGAGGAAATAGCTTCCCTGCGTCTGCCAGCGCCAGAACGGACGCAGCGCATAGAGCACCATATGGCCCTTGCCCTTGGGCACATCGACCAGCAGCGCATTGTTCTGCAACGCCTCGCCCCCGGAAAGCATCCCGCTGAGCAGGATATCGTCAGCCTTCGCGGGGAAGGAGATTACGACACGCGGATGCTGCGTCGGCTCAGCGCCGCCGGTGCGCGATGTCGGCAGGGCTGAGCCGAACGGCGAGTTCGGCACGGCTTCGCCCGCCGCCGCCGGCTTGGTGGCCGCGCCGTCCGGTTGCCAGGGCGAAACATGGCCCGGCGTTTCGTTCGGCGTGATCTTCTGCGCGATCCGCGAGCCGGGTGCATTGGGATCGAAATACCCCATGCCACGCCCGGCGGCCCCGACCTTCAGAACCGGCGTCTGCGAGAAATACACCGGCATTTCCTTGCCCGTATAGCCATAGGCCAGCGGGCTGGACTTGTCCTTGAACACCCCGCGCATGATCGCGCCCTTGGTGTAAAGGTTCGGCGTCTCCGCCACCGTCACGCCCGATGCGACGCCATATTCCGCCAGCATCTCCACGGTCGAGCCATCGCCGATCAGGGTGCCGCCCTGCTCAACGAACTTCTTCAGCTCGGCGATGCCATCGGCCCCCAGACCACCGCGAATATCGTCAGCGGAATCGAGCGCCCCCAGATGCGGCGTGAGCGCGGATTTCTTGTACGGGATCGGCTTCGTCCCGTTCATCGCCACGCCGACCACCTGATCCTGCACGCTCGAACCGACCGTGGGATAGATGATGACATCATATTTGGCGCGCAGCCCGCCCTGCCGCGCCTTGATATCGGCGAAATAGGTGTAGGGGATGCCATAATGATCGAGCGCGGCGCGCCACCAGCCCTCATCCTGTGTGCGCAGCCATGAGTGGAGATAGCCGATGCGCGGGATGCTCAGCGCATGGCTGGATACCGAGGGCACCGACGCCACCGCTTCCGCCGACAGGCCGAGATCGGCGATCACCTTTTCCACTTCCGCGCGGTTCGCGGACGGGAGGATGAACGTGCCCGCCGCATATTGGCGGCCACCCGCCTCGAACGGCGCCTGTGCCGCGAGCATCTTCGTCTTGCCGAGCCGGAAGCGGAACGAGACCAGTTCGTTGTCGCCCGTGTGGTTGACGAGGATGACCGGGCCGGAGCCGGTAATCACGCCCTTGGGCCGCACATCATTGGTGAGCAGCGGCATGGATTGCTGGAAGACGGCCTGATCCTTGATCGTCTTCACCGTCAGGTTGCGCATATACTGCATCGTCCAGCCGGTGTCGTCATAGGGACGCGGATTGGCGACCGGATAATTCTGCACACCGAGATAGGTATCGAGCAACGTGCGATACGGCTGATCGGCGCGGATCACATAATCCCCCGCCGCGACATTGACGCCGCCCGCGGTGAACGGCGCGCTCGCCACGCCGATCTCGATGCCCTGACGGCGCAGGCCGTTGACCATATCTACGACGTTGAGCTTCGCGGTCTGCGCCGCCGGGATCACCCAGGCGTTGATATCGCCGGTGCGCCCGCCCTCGACCGCGTTCCGGTTCTTGATCCAGTAATTCTCCAGATAGAGTTCGCGATCGGTCGCGACCTTGTTGAGCGCGATCAGCAGCGCCGATTCCTGGATATTGGTGTTGTTGCGCGGCCCCCAGTTGACCGACGGCAGCGGCGGATTGGGGCGGAACCATTCGCGGCTGGTGGCCGATGCCGGAAGCTTCAGATCCTTCTGGATATCCGGGCCATAGCTCTGCACTTCATAAAAGCGCCCGAAGCTATTGTGGGTCAGCGCGATCCAGAACAGATAGTTCGGCACCCAGCCATCGTAGAAACCATAAGTGAAGACGCCCGGCACGTTGCGCTTGGTCATCTCCATCACTTCGGTTTCGGCGAGCAGCCACCATTCGTTGCTCGCGACCGGATCGAGCGATGTATTATACGGCCCGGTGCCGGTCGACGTGTAGAGATATGACTGCGCCTCGTGCAGATCGTGCAGCACCGTCGGGTGCCATTCCAGCATCCCCTCGGTCAGCGCCTTGGTAAGCTGGAGATACTGGCCCATGCCGTCACGATTGTTGTCGTGCGCGACATATTTGCCCCAATACATCAGCGGTGGGCGGGGATTGCCGGTTTTTTTGCCGTAATAATAAGTGTCGACCATCTTTTCGCGGCCGTCGACTTCCAGCACCGGGGTGATGAACGTCACCATATTGTTGCGGATATTCTGGATGAACGGCGTTTCCTCCACCGCGAGGCGATACGCCAGTTCGATCAGCATTTCCGGCCCGCCCGTTTCCGGCGAGTGGATGCCGCTGGTCACCCAGTAGATCGGCTTGGTGGTCTTGATGAGTTGCTTCGCCTGCTCCGGGCTGGTCTTGCGCGAATCGGCGAGCGCCGCGAGCGCGGCCTTGTTCGTATCGAGGTTCTTGAGCGTCTCCTCGTCGGCGATCGCGATCACGACGATATCGCGGCCTTCCTCCGATTTGCCGACGGTCCAGAATTTCACGCGCGGCGAGGTGCGCGCCAGTTCCTTGTAATAACGCTCGATATCCGCCGCATAGGTCAGTTCGCTCGGCGTGCCGGGGATGCGACCGAAGAATTTCAGCGGCGACGGCACCGTATCCGATGCCGGCATGTGATCGACGAGTTCGGAGGTGAAACGCTTGTCGACGAGATGTTGCGCGATCAGCCGGCCATATTCCGCATCCTGCGGCTGTGCCGCCTGCGTCGCCGCCGGTGCGGGTTTCGCCTGCGCCGATGCGGCCAGCGGGATCGCCGGCGCCAGGCTCGTGCCGGCGAGAAGTGCGAACGTTATGATCTTCGAACTGCGCATGTATCTATCCCCTCTGCGTTTTTTACTGGAGCCTGTGAATATTGCTGGTCAACCGCGCGGCGCCACGCCCCGGAACCCATATGGCGCCGTCATTCCCTCACCGTCATGCGCACCGCCCGTTGCGGCTGTGACGTGCGTGGTGGGTGGATCGCTCCATGGTCAGGGCGCGCGACGGCGGCGAACAGGGCGCCCCTCGGAATCACCAATTCGCCTTCAGCCGGGCAATGCGGCAACCCCGCCACCGCCCGGCGCGCGAATCACGCCGACCACCGCCCTGGGCACGGATCGAGCCACGACCCCGCCCGGCTGGTTGCGGAATGCCGATACCCCCCATGAATGCGCCCCGATTTCGTCGATTATTTCCTTAGTGCTTATACTAATAAGCTGACTTTCAATGTCAAATCGTGACCGCGCGCGATGCGGCTTCTCTCCTTCCTGGTCCGGCCCCGTCCGCCACACCGTTTGCGGAAACCAGCCATTGCGCATAGGGCGCCGAAGATTCCCGCCCCGGAAACGAAAGAGGACCGCAAGAATGCAGCCGCGCATCTTGATCGACACAACCACGGTGCCCGGCGGCGGTGAGATGCGGCTGGTGCAGCGCGGTCAGGACTGGTTCATCATGCTCGGTCGCGAGGAATTGATGAGCAGCCGCATGAGCGGATCGGAAGAAGCGCTGGCAACGCTTGCGTGCGATCGCGTGGCGGCGGACGCGCGCTTGCTGATCGGCGGCTATGGCATGGGCTTCACGCTGCGCGCGGCCCTCACGCGGCTCGGCCCGAAAGCACAGGTTACGGTGGCCGAACTGGTGCCGGCGGTGATCGCATGGGCCAAAGGCCCGATGGCTGAGATCGCGGCGGGCTGCCTCGACGATCCCCGCGTCGCAATCGCGATCGACGATGTAGGCGCAGTGATCGCCGCCGGGCCGCGCAGCTATGACGCCATCCTGCTCGATGTCGACAACGGCCCCGATGGCCTGACGCGAACCGGCAACGATCGCCTCTATTCGCCGGGCGGGCTGGCCGCGGCAAAGGCGGCGCTGCGCCCCGGCGGGCTGCTCGCGATCTGGTCCGCCGCACCGGATGCCGCGTTCGCGCGCGCGCTCGGCCGCGCCGGGTTCAAGGTAGAGGAAGTGGTGATCCGCGCCCGCGCCAGCGGCAAGGGGGCACGGCATGTCATCTGGATCGCCCGCATCTGAGCCAACCCTCGCGCCGATGTCAGCGCAACCCCGGCCCCAAACAGGCGAAACCGACCGGGCAACAAAAAAGCCCCGCTAACCCATTGGGATCGGCGGGGCTTTTCATGGTGGGCGTGGCAAGGATTGAACTTGCGACCCCTGCGATGTCAACACAGTGCTCTACCACTGAGCTACACGCCCACGGGAGTGGCGCCTTTAGCCGGGAGATTCCGGGCGCGCAAGCACCTGTTTCACATTCAGTTGAGGCCGCTCACATTATCCGCCTCGAACATGCGATCCACCTCCATCACCAGATCGCGAAGATGGAATGGCTTGGACAGCACGCGCGCCTGCGGCATGGATTTACCCGCCTTCAGCGTGACCGCCGCGAAGCCGGTGATGAACATCACGCGCATATCGGGCGCGATTTCCGCCGCCTTCTGCGCCAGTTCGATTCCATCCATTTCGGGCATGACGATATCGGTGAGCAGCAGATCGAAGCGCTCCGATTCGATCAGCGGCAATGCCGCGGTGCCGCGATCGACCGCCGACACCGCATAGCCGGACCGCTCCAGCGCCCTGGCAAGGTATTCACGCATCACCTGATCGTCTTCGGCCAGTAGAATCCTGATCATCGGTGGTTGTCGGTCCTCGCCTCTGGCCCTGTCTCGTCAGGGGCCTGCATTATGCGCCAATCCATTAACATTTTCCACCTGGGAACGCCCCGTTGCGACAGGGCGCGACGTGCCATAGGCTGCCGCGCCGATGACCCGTTCGTTCGACATCTTCGGCGCCGATATGCCTGAAAGCCCGGTGGTGATTTCCGTTCCCCATGCAGGGCGGGAATATCCGCTGGCGCTGCGCGCAAATCTGCGCGTGCCGGTGGAACTGCTGGCATCGCTGGAGGATCGCCACGTCGATACGGTCGCGCTCGCCGCGCGCGGGCGCGAGACGCTCATCATCCAGCGGTTCGGCCGCGCGTGGATCGACCTCAATCGCGCCGAGCACGAGCGCGATCCGGCGATCGACGAAGGCGCGCCGGGCGGCCACCCGAGCGTGAAGGTGCGCGGCGGGCTGGGCATCGTCCCGCGGCGCACCGGGCGGGTCGGCGAAATATGGCGGCGGCGTTTTTCCGGGGATGAAATCGCGGCGCGGATCGCCGCCGATCACCGCCCCTATCACGCGGCGCTGGCCGATGCGCTGGAGCGCGCCCATGCCCGCTTCGGCTGCGCGGTGCTGCTCGATCTCCATTCGATGCCGCCGATCACGCAAGACAATGCGCGGATCGTCACCGGCGATCGTTTCGGCAAATCCTGTTCGGTGCGTTATATCCGCCGCGTGGAGGCGGTGGTCGCGGCGGCGGGGCTGCGCCATGTCCGCAACACGCCTTATGCCGGGGGGCATATCCTCGATCGGCACGGCAGACCCGCCGCGCACATCCACGCGATACAATTGGAACTGGATCGCTCGCTCTATCTCGATCGCGCGTTCGACAAGCCGGGGGCCGGCTTTGAGATGACGGTCGCGCTGGTCCGCGCCACGATCGACGCGCTGGCCGATGAGGCGCTCGACACCCCCAGCGCGCTCGCGGCGGAATAGCCCCGTAAAAAAACCACCCCGCGAATACACGCGAGGTGGCCAAGGTTCAGGGAGGAGACACGCCAGAGGCGTGCCATACGGCGCCGCGAAAGGGGGGAACGCGCCACCGTACCGCGATAACATATGACAACGGAATTCGGTTTCAAGTGGGCCGGCAACGGCCCATCATTTTTATCGCGCCGTTCGCGGCAACATCCGCGCGACCAGATTGTCACGAAGCACGAACTGGTGGCGCAGCGCCGCCGCAAGATGGAGCGCGACCAGCGCCAGCATCGACCAGCCGAGCAGCCCATGCGCATCGCCGCCGAAATGCGCCGTGGCGCGCGACACCGGCAGGAACGGGATGTCGAACACCCCGAACCAGTCGAGCGGTCGCTTGCGATCGGGGGACGAAACCATCATCCACCCCGAAAGCGGCAACAGGATCAGCAGCGCGTAGAACAGCCAATGCGCGGCGTGCGTGGCGGCTTTCTCCCATCCGGCAATGTGTGACGGGAGCGGTGGCGCGCGATGGCCGATCCGCCACGCCAAACGCGCCAGCGTCAACGCCAGCACGGTGATGCCGATTGATTTGTGCGCGGGCATCCACGCGCGCAGTGCCGGCAGCGCATCGTGCCCGAGGCCGATGACCAGATTGACGATCACCAGCAATGCGATGGCCCAGTGAAACGCGATCGCTACGCCTGAATAACGTACCTCGACCGTCGATCGGGCCATCGCATCATCCTTTCGGTTCAGGAAACCAGATTCGGCTGCGGCAACAGGCCAAGGCGAACCTGCCGCGCGAAAAGATCGCGCATCACGGAAAGCGAGAAAAGATGCGCGTAGATCAGCGGCAACATTCCGGATTTCGACATCTTGCGGAGCTGATCGCCACGCAGATCGCCCAGCTTTTCCTCGTTAATCATCTGGAAGCCGCGATAAACGAACGGCTGGTCATAGCCTTCATGCTGGATCGAGACCTCGCCCTCCATCAGCAGATCCATCTCGCGCAGCTCCTGCATGAAGGCGCCGGTGCGCGCGCCGGCCTGTTCGAACGATTCGTTGAACGACAGGATGTTGCGGGTCAGTTCGCTCGGCTCGGAACCCTCGAACAGCGCATCGCCTTCATCGAACGCGCCGACGGTATCGGCGGTCGGATCGAAGCACAGCGACAGTTCCTCCGCATCGGGGCGCAGCCGCGCGAGCATGAACGGATAGCGGCGGATATAGGCCGGGACGTAGAAATTATCCTCGGTCAGCTTGCCATCGGCATCGAGGAAGACGTTGACGCCCTCGTTCAGGCCCATCAGCGCGATCGGAATCGCTTCCGGGCCGGCGGTGAACACGATCGGCATGAAGCGCTGGACCATCGGGAATTCCTCGACGGTCACGGGGATGGCATGTTGATTGCGCAGGAACGGCGCGGCATTGGCCTGCCGGATGCGGAATTTGGCGTGCAACTCGCTCGAAAGCGGCTCCAGGCCATTATAAAAAAGCGGAAGCTGCTGCGGCGCACTCGCCATCATTCTCTCCAGTCTCGTCAAGTCGACAGGGCCGGCACGGCCCGGATCGCGCGGCCCTATTCGCCCGGCCCGCGCGGCGCAAGCTTAACGAGGCGATGCGGGCCTGACGAGCTTGCCGGGGTTCATGATCCACGCCGGATCGAGCGCGCTCTTGATCGCGCGCAACGCCCCCAGCCGCGCGGGCGTGGACAGGCGCTCCAGTTCGCCGATCTTCATCTGCCCGATGCCATGTTCAGCCGAGATCGAGCCACCCGCCGCGACCACCAGATCATCCACGAAGCGCGTCACCACCGGCGCTTCATCCGCGAACCAGCGCACCGCATCGACGCCCGCCGGCGCGCGAACGTGGAAATGCACATTGCCATCCCCGAGATGGCCGAAGCCCGACGCATGGGTGCCCGGGAAGCGCGCGTCGCACGCGGCGGCGGCCTCTATCATGAAGCGCGGCATCGCCTCCACCGGCACGGAAATATCGTGCTGCGCGGCGGGGCCGGTCGCGCGCTCCGCCTCGGAAATGGATTCGCGGATGCGCCAGAACGCCTCGGCCTGCGCCTCGCTCGCCGCGAGCGTCGCATCGGCGATCAGCCCGTCGCCGAGCGCCGCGCCGAGCACGCGCTCGACGATCGCGGCGGGCGGCTCATGCGCCGTATCGGGGGCGGTCACCTCGATCAGCACATGCCAGGGGTGCGCCCCCGCGAGCGGCGCGCGCGTGCCGGGGATGTGATGCAACACGGCATCGAGCGATTCGCCCGGCAGCAGCTCGAAACTCTCCACCTCGTTGCTGGCGCGCTGGAACCGGCGGAGCAGCGCGAGCGCGGCAGTCGGGTCCGCCAGCCCGACCCAGGCGACCGCGCGCGCCGCGACCGCCGGCACCAGCCGCAGCGTCGCGGCGGTGACGATGCCCAGCGTCCCCTCCCCGCCGATCAGCAACTGCGTGAGATCATAGCCGCGATTGTCCTTCTTGAGCGCGGCCAGCCCGTCGTGGATCTGGCCATCCGACAACACCGCCTCCACCCCCGCGACCAGCCCGCGCATCGTGCCGAAGCGCAACACCTGCGTGCCGCCGGCGTTGGTCGAGACGAGGCCGCCGATGGTCGCCGATCCCTTGGCGCCAAGCGAAAGCGGAAACCGCCGCCCCGCCGCGAGCGCGGCGCCATGCAGATCGGACAGGATCACGCCAGCCTCAGCCACCACCAGCCCCGCTTCGGCATCGAGCGAGCGGATCGCGTTCATCCGCCGTGTCGACACGATCACCGCGCTGCCGTCTGCGGGCGGCGTCGCGCCACCGACCATCGAGGTATTCCCGCCCTGCGGCACCAGCGGCACGCCCAATGCCGCCGCCGCCGCGACGATCTTCGACACCTCGGCAGTGGAAGCAGGCGCGAACAACAATGGCGCATGGCCGTGCCAGCGCCCGCGCCAATCGGTTTCGAGCGGGGCGATCACGTCGCGATCGGTGACGATCGTGCGCGGCGAAAGCCGGCCGGAAAGCGCGTCGAGCAGGCTGGTCTGGGCGGGTGTCATGCGGCACTCATCGCACGCAATTCATCCTTCGTTCAAATCCCATCGCCAAAGCCTCAGCTAATTTGCTTATGCCCGGACACTTCCTCCCCTTGCTGACGCTCGCCGCCACCGCGCCGCTGCTGGTATCCGCGCAGGATGCCGACATGGCCGGCCTCGCCGGCACGCAATGGGCGCAGGCACAGGTCATCATCCGCGAGCGCATGGTGATCCGCGTCCCGCGCGCCGATTCGCCGCCGGGCGCGCCGCGGCCACGCTATCGCCCCGGCCCGCCTCCGCGGATCACGTGGCGCGAGTTGCAGGCGCCGAAATGCGTGCCGGCGGATTCGATCGTCGCGGCGAGCATGGCGGATGGCGATGTCGATCTGGAAACGAACGATGGCCGCCGGCTCCGCGCCAAGCTGGATGACGATTGCCCGACGCTGAAATTCTATACCGGCTTCTATCTGAAGCGCACGCGCGACGGCATGATCTGCGCCGGTCGCGACGCGCTGCGATCTCGCTCCGGCGCGCGGTGCGAGATCGCGACGTTCCGCACGCTCGTCCCGCGCCGCTGACGCTTGCCGCAGCGCCACCCGCGCTGGCATCGAATCTCACAAAAACTTGACTTTTTCACCGTAATCGCGTTCCGGCGGCACGAGGCGACCAGTGGGTGCGCCCACTGCTCTTTCTCGGAATTGCCATGAGCTTCGCCGATCTCGGCCTGTCAGACGAACTGCTTCGCGCCGTAGCCGATACCGGCTATGCGGACCCGACCCCGATCCAGGCATCGGCGATCCCCTCGGTGCTGATGATGCGCGACATTATCGGCATCGCGCAGACGGGCACGGGCAAGACCGCCTCGTTCGTCCTCCCGATGATCGACATCCTCGCCCATGGGCGCAGCCGCGCGCGGATGCCGCGCAGCCTGATCCTGGAGCCGACGCGCGAGCTTGCCGCGCAGGTCGCGGAGAATTTCGAGAAATACGGCAAATATCACAAGCTCTCGATGGCGCTACTGATCGGCGGTGTGCAGATGGGCGATCAGGTGAAGGCGCTGGAGAAGGGCGTCGACGTGCTGATCGCCACGCCGGGCCGGCTGATGGACCTGTTCGAGCGCGGCAAGATCCTGCTCACCGGCTGCGACCTGCTCGTCATCGACGAGGCGGATCGGATGCTCGACATGGGCTTCATCCCCGATATCGAAACGATCTGCACCAAGCTGCCCGCCAGCCGCCAGACCCTACTCTTTTCCGCGACGATGCCGCCGCCGATCAAGAAGCTCGCGGATCGCTTCCTGAGCAACCCCAAGACGATCGAAGTCGCGCGGCCCGCCAGCACCAACACCAATATCACGCAATGGCTGGTGCCGGTGAAGGGATCGGCATTCGACAAGCGCGATACACTGCGCGATCTGCTGCGCGGCGAGGACGTGCGCACCGCGATCATCTTCTGCAACCGCAAGACGACGGTGCGGGAACTGAACAAGAGCCTGAGGAAGCACGGCTTCTCGTCCGGCGAAATTCATGGCGACATGGAGCAGCCGGCGCGGATCGCCGAACTCGAACGCTTCAAGCAGGGCGATATCAACATCCTCGTCGCCTCCGACGTCGCCGCGCGCGGGCTGGACGTGAAGGGGGTGAGCCACGTCTTCAACTTCGATGCGCCGTGGCACCCGGATGATTATGTTCACCGCATCGGGCGCACGGGCCGCGCGGGCGCAACGGGTGTCGCCTATACGCTGATCGCGCCCGATGACGCGGAAAACATCGAAAATATCGAAAAACTTACCGGGCAAAAGATTCCGCGCCTTGCGGCCCCCGCCAGGGCGGCCACCGAGGAATCGCCCGCGCGCGAGGAAAAGCCGCGCCGTCGCGGTCGTGGCGAACGCCCCGCCGAGCCGGAAACGCCGCGCCCGTCGGCCCGCGCCCCGGA
>NZ_CALMPA010000030.1 GCF_937871615.1 uncultured Sphingomonas sp.
CAGATCAGCCGCTCGCGCAAGCCGCTTAAACCGCGGCCCTCTCACCACGCTTACTCCCGCCAAACGAATGCGCCAACTACATCCGAAACTCTGGATACGCTTCCACCTAAGTGAAATCGATCCTAGGCTTGGCTTAGCGCCCGCGTAGATGTTCGGGCCGATTCAGGGCGGCAGGGAGGTGAGCCGGACGCGCATTCACCTCGCGCGTCTGCGCGCTCACCGCCCGCGCGTGTCCCATTCCGGCGGCACAAGAAAGCGGTTGCGGCGCCACTCTTCGACTATCGAAGCCTCGAACCATTCGTCGGCGAGATGAGCGTGGTCGAGTACGATCAGCTGCAGACCTTCGATCTCCTGGCATGCGCGGTGCATCAGCTCGAAAAGCGCCTGTACGGCGTGGCGGTCCTTGTCGTCGAGTGGGTCGAGACTGCCTTCCTGATCGCGCTCAGCCGGATAATGGGCCTGGCTCGGCTGATCGAAGATCAGCGTCGCCGGAACCGGGCGATTGCGCTTCCGGAACCACCAATGGAGCGCGAGATAGGTCAGCACATGATAGCCGACCCAGTTCTCGCCGCTGCCCATTCGGTTGAGTGGGATCGGCCCGTCGAGCGTATCGGCAACCACCGTGAGTTTCTTCACGTCGAGCCTTAGCTCGCTGCCGCTGTGCTCCAGATCCAAGGACTCGGCGAAAGCCGACATCTGCTTGCTGATGAGATTGAGATAGGTGTCGAGGCGCTGCGACACATCATCCGCATTCACTGCAGCCTCGAGCGTTTCGACGCGGCGCTTGGCAGTCTCGATCATCGGCGAGAGATCGGGTTCGCTGTCGCTGGGCCGCACCGCATCGAGAAAGGCGCCGATCCGCCCGACGACCCGAGCCTGATCAACTAGCAGGTCCTGCTGCGCCTTGGCTCTCGCATCATCCGCGATCAAACGGGCGAGGCTGTTTTGCGCCTCAACCAGTTCGCGCTCGAGCTTGCCCTTCCGCTGCTCCAATTCTTCGATGTGGCGCTGGAGATGAGGTTGCTCAACCTCGACGGCCGCAAGCTGCTCGCTCACCAAGCGGAGCGCATCCACGACCTGGTTGTTAGCTGGTGTAGGGACTGAGAGCTCGCTTTCGCACAGCGGACACTGGTGGCCGTCCGCCTCGACCTTGAACAAGCCGATCGAGCTGAGCCGCGCGCGCTGCTCATGGCCTTCACGCGAATAAGCGCTCTGTTCCGACAGCATCAGGCGTGAAGCCCGCGCCTCGTCGTTCACGCGTTCGAGCGCTGACCTCAGCGTGGCCTGCTCACCGCGCAGGCGGTTGATGGAATCGCCGAAATCAGGGAGGGCGGTGGTCGATGCTAGGTCGGTGCGTGCGGCGCGGTCCAGGACTTCCAGCGCAATGTCGATCTCGACAGGCTCATACTCCGGGACGATCAAACCGACACGCTTGCCGTCGGTCACCAGCCGGCGAATGCGGCTGATATCGACATTGCGTGCTTCGGTCTGTCGCTGAGCGCGTTGCTCGAGTTCGCGCAGCGCTTCGCGCGCAAGATCGAGTTCATGCTGCCGTAGGAAATGCTGTTCGTCGACCGCGCCCACGAAATAGGGAAGCGTGTCCTTGATCGCCTGTGGGATGAACTGGTCGCCCTGCCGGTGGAATAGCCGGTCGCGATTGTCGATCTCATCCTGTTTCTGGAAACACAGAAACAGCGCGTGGCGGATGGTTGCCTGCAGCGGGTGCCGGGTGCCACTCACGGGCCGATGCTCGTTCTCCGAGATGCCCACAAAGCGTGACAGGAGCGAGATCAGCTCGCCCTCGACCATGTTGCGCGCGAGATCGTCAAAGGCGGGCGCCGCGTCGAAGCTCCCGCGCCGCACGTAGATGTCGCCGCCGGTATCCGTACCTGGACCCGGATTCTTGCGCGCGACGAACAGTTCGTCGTCGCCATTCAGCACGCGGACTGCGAACCAGGCGACGCTTCGCCGGATCACACCTTCGGCGACATTGCAGCTGCTACGTCCGAGACAATAGTCGACGATATCGATGATTGCGGATTTGCCGGTCTTTGAATCGCCGGTAATGACGTTGAGGCAGCCGGTCTTGAACGCGAGCTCGCGTTGTTCGCCAGTGTGGGAATAGAGAATGATCGCACCGATGCTCATACTCATGGTTTGATCCCCCAGGCCGCCATGATCGTCGAAGCAGTGCCCGCCTTGGCGAGCCACCGGCCGAGGAGGCGGGTCGCGGCGACGCAATCCCGCGCGTCGTCGGTCAAAGTCTCCTCGAACTTTCGCGCAACCGATAGCGCGCGATCCCCCAGCAAGACCCCGCCATCTTCGGCGAAGGCGAGCGCCGATCGGTCGATCGCGAAGCGCAAAGCTTCCTGCACGACCGGACGGAGCGACCGCGCGCGCTCCGCGAAGCCGACGAGTACTTCGGGATTACGCTCCCGCCATGAATAGAGGGACGTCACCGTCGATCCGGGCAGCGCGCGTCTGGTCTTGCCGTGCAGGGCGATCGGCAAGGCGCAGTACAGCAACGCATAAGGCGCGGGTTGGCCCTTCGCTTTCTGAAACTCCTTCACGAACTCATGCAGCAGCGCGGCGCAAAAGGCCGGATTGAACAGATGCGCTTCCTCGCGCGGGCGCGCATCCCAGAGCATGAGGCTCACGCTGCCTCACCCTTCGCTGGCGTACCGAACATCGTGCTGTGATCAGGGTGCCAACCGACCGTCACGCCATCAGAAAGGATCTGGTAGGAGCCGGTGCACAGCCATTGCTCATGGCGATTGCGGAACGGTGCCTGGGCTCGGCTCGCCCAGTGGAACAGGTCGCGTCCGAACGTCTTCTTTTCGTCGTCGCTGATTGGTTTGCCGCTGCTTTCGCGGGCCAGACGCTCGCGCTTCCAGCGCTCGACGAGATCGGCATCGTAGCGCGCTGCCTCACCGTCGAGCAGCGCATTTTCCCGTGCCCAGGTCGATCGTTGCGCCGTCGCGCGATAGAAATCGAGCTTGGCGAGCTCGATCGACTCTTCTGCGACATCGACGCACCGCATTTGACGAACGAATGTCCTCCCGTCGGACTCGGGAAGGTCGTCGGCCGAAACCGCCAGCGCTTCGGAGCTGATCAGCAGCTCGTTGTTGCGAAACGCTTTGGCGATCTCGTCGATCTTCGCGCGAAGCGCCAGAAGCGAAATAGCTGGCGAAGCGACATCGGCGAGACAGGCAACAACTTGCGAGAACCACCAGCCTTCGAGATGGTCGACGAGGTCTGCGACTTTCCCATCCGGTGCCGAGAAAAATAGCTGCTCCTCGATCTCGCTGCGCGCATTGGTGATGCTCGGCGCCTGGTCATGGATATGAATAGCCGCAAGGAGGTTCTCCTGATCGCGATCCGACAGCGCGAGAAAAGCCTTGCGGCCGGCCGCGGTTTCCCCGCTGATCGATGTCGTTGCGGCGGCCTTCAGCAGCGCGAGCGCGTCCTTCTCCGCGTCAATGGATGGCCTGGTCGCGCGTAGCAGTTCCGCAGCAGAGCCCACCGGTGCCTGCGCGGTCGTGATGATGCCGAAGCGTCGCTCGAACGGCGCTTGGGGATCGGCAGCGACTGCCTCGCTCCAAATGCGCAGCGTCTTCCACAGGTCGACACTCATGTCGGCCAGGCTGGCGGGGTTCACATGATGTTTGAGCTGCAGCAGCTCGGTTGCGGTGCCGTTCTGCTCGAAAGCCACATCGTCGAACCGCTCGATCGACACCGACAGGCTAGGCTGCGATCTCGTCTCGACGATCGCAAGAAGCAGCGCCTCTCGGCACTGGTACAGGTAGCCGAGCATCGACCCGGTGGCGTTATAGTTCGAAGCGATAATGCTCCCCCGTCGCGTGGCGAAGCGATGCCCCCGCTCCACAAGCATAGATGCGGTAGGCTAAGTCTCCCGCTGATTGTTGTAAAGTATCAGGCGCCGCGGACTTCGAGCGACGAGACGGTCGGCATGATCGCAGACTGCTTGCGCAGCGAGGTTGCCGCGGGGACCATGCCCAGAATCCTTCGGAAGAGTCGGCTGCTCGACGGCAGCTTTTGCCGATTTGCCGCCGAAAGCGGTTAGGCAGCTGCCGGCCCAGGCGTTGCCGTTCCTCGACCGCCCTGCGTAGCCCCCGGGAACGTCCGGTCTAGCCGAAATACGACCTTTGCGATCGTGCGCCCAGGAACGACGGCTTCGTTGTCAAACGATTGCGCGCGCAACCTTCACTTGCCATCCGGCGTCCGCTCGCCGAAGATTCCGTTGATGAAGAAGGACGTGGATCATCTGCCGGCGGTGCAGCAGGGGGAGTTGGAGCGCGTCCAGCACGTCCTCATGGAGGAATTCGCCGAGGCGATCGCCAACGCGACGACGCCGAGCCGTAAGAACGGCAAGATCCTTAAGGTAATCCTCTTCGGATCGTACGCACGTGACGACTGGGTCGATGAGCCGGAGAATGGCTATCAGTCAGATTTCGATCTGCTGGTGATCGTCAACCACGACGACCTCACCGACATCGCGCATTACTGGTATGTCGCTGAAGACCGTATTCTGCGCGATGGCGATATCGCGCGGCCGGTTAACATCATCGTCCATTCGCTCGACGAGGTGAACCAGGCGCTCAAACGCGGTGAATATTTCTGGGTCGATATCGCGCGCGAGGGCATCGTCCTCTACGAGCTGCCGTGCCATGCGCTCGCAACGCCGATGCCGCTTACCCAGGTCGACGCCCATCTGATGGCGCAGACATATTTTGAGGAATGGTTGCCAAGCATTGATCGTGCTCTGATCACTGCCGAGGGACAGGTTGAGAAAGGCGGGGAGGATCTTGGCTGGCGCAAGGATGCGGCGTTTTCGCTCCATCAGGCCACCGAGCGTGCCTATATTTGCTTTCTGCTCGTCCGGACGCTCTATTTCCCGCGCTCGCACAACATCAAGTTTTTGCGTTCTCTCGCCGAGGACAGCGAAGCGCGACTGATCGAAGCGTGGCCCCGCGATAGCCGCATCGATCGGCGCCGCTTCCAGTTGCTCAAGCGCGCCTATGTCGAGGCGCGCTATTCGACGGCGTATGAGATCGGCGTCGAAGAATTGACGGGAATCCTGGTATCGGTCCGCCGCCTGCGTGACATCGTGGAGCAGGTGGGCCGCGAGCGGATCGCGGCGCTACGCGAGGCGGCAGGATTCTAGCGGTTCGGCCGCCGATAGCCGCAACCGGCCCACCAGCGCCCCTCGGCACTATGTAGTTTTCGGGCTCATTCGGTGAGTCTTCGACCGTCGGAATTTCACCCGGCGGGAGCTTGTTCGTGACCCCTACCAAGCTGCTGATCGGCCAGATCCTGGTTGTCTTTGCGATCGTAATCGCAGGTATGTGGGCCGCGACGCAATGGGCGGCGGCGATGCTCGCCAATCAACCCGAACTCGGGCGGCCATGGCTGATCATCGGTCACCTCCCGATTTATCGGCCCTGGGCATTGTTTTCATGGTGGTACCATTATGACGCCTATGCCCCGCAGGTCTTTGACAAGGCAGGCATGCTTGCCGGTGCCTCCGGCTTCCTGGGCTGCGGCGCAGCGGTGTTCGGATCGCTGTGGCGCGCGCGTCAGCGCCGCAATGTCACCACCTATGGATCGGCACGCTGGGCCAAGCCCCAAGAAATCGAGCGGGCAGGGTTGCACGGTGCTCGCGGCGTCCTGCTCGGCCGGATCGGTGGACAATATCTGCGTCATGACGGGCCTGAGCATATCATGTCCTTCGCGCCGACCCGGTCGGGCAAGGGCGTGGGCCTCGTCGTGCCGACGCTTCTTTCGTGGACCGGATCGACCGTCGTGCACGACATCAAGGGCGAGAACTGGACGCTGACCGCCGGCTGGCGCGCGCGTTTCTCGCACTGCCTGCTGTTCGATCCGACCGACGCGCGCTCGGCGCGCTACAACCCGTTGCTCGAAGTCCGCCGCGGCGCCGACGAGGTGCGCGACGTCCAAAACATAGCCGATATCCTGGTCGACCCGGAAGGCGCGCTCGAACGCCGTAATCACTGGGAGAAGACCAGCCATTCGTTGCTGGTCGGGGCGATCCTTCACATCCTCTATGCCGAGGACGAAAAGACGCTCGCCCGGGTCGCGACCTTCTTGTCCGATCCGCAGCGCAGTTTCGTCGCGACGCTGCGGCGAATGATGTCGACCAATCATCTCGGCACCCAGGACGCGCCGCGCGTCCACCCCGTCGTCGCGTCGGCGGCGCGAGAACTGCTCAACAAGAGCGAGAACGAACGCTCGGGCGTGCTGTCGACCGCGATGTCGTTCCTCGGGCTCTACCGCGATCCGACCGTGGCGGAGGTCACCTCGCGTTGCGACTGGCGGATCGCCGATCTGATCGATGGTAATCGTCCGGTCTCGCTCTATCTGGTCATTCCGCCATCGGATATCAGCCGCACCAAGCCGCTGGTCCGGCTGATCCTCAACCAGATCGGACGCCGACTGACCGAGCGGCTCGACAGGCCCGCTGCCACGGTGCGCCAGCACCAGCTGCTGATGATGCTCGATGAGTTCCCGGCACTCGGCCGCCTCGACTTCTTCGAGACCAGTCTCGCCTTCATGGCAGGTTACGGTATCCGCGCCTTCCTGATTGCGCAGAGCCTCAATCAGATCGAGAAGGCATATGGCGAGCACAATTCAATCCTCGACAATTGCCATGTCCGGGTCGCCTTCGCGACCAACGACGAACGGACCGCGAAACGCATCTCCGACGCGCTGGGCACCGCGACCGAGCAGCGCGCGATGCGCAACTATGCCGGGCATCGGCTCGCGCCCTGGCTCGCTCATGTCATGGTCAGCCGGCAGGAGACCGCCCGCGCGCTGCTGACCCCGGGCGAGGTCATGCAGCTGCCGTCGACCGACGAACTGGTGTTGGTCTCCGGGCTCGCGCCAATCCGCGCCCGGAAGTTGCGCTATTTCGAGGATCGCAACTTTCGCGACCGCGTCTGCCCGGCACCGGTGCTCGCTTGCGGCATCTATGCCGATCGGCCGGCGCCGCGCTCCAACGACTGGGGGAGTTTCGCCCGGTTGCCAGATGCCCGGCTCGTGCGCGCGGATGGTCCAAGCGGCGTCGACGATGGCGGCGGCATGCAGCAGCAACGCCACCCAGGCCTGGCCGAGGAACCGGCGGATCGGCCGACCGAGATCGATCCGGCGATCCAGATCGATCGGGAAGATGATGATACGGTCGTCGCCGACCAGCGCGCCATGGATCAGGCCCGCGCACTTTCTCCGGTCGCGCGTGGTTACGGCGTCAATGCGGGCGCACATGACGACCTTATTCCCGGTCTCGGATCATGAAGGTCCGGCAGAACCTCTACATCGACCGCGAGTTGAGCGACGCGCTCGAAGCGCTCGCCTCCGGCCCCGCCGCGAACAAATCGCGGCTGGTCAACGACGCGGTCGCGAGCTGGCTCGCCCGGCGGGGCACCAAGGAAGTCGACGATCTGCCGAAGGTCCGGCTCGATCGCATGTCGCGCGAGATCGCGCTGGTTCGGCGCGACATTGACGTGGTTCTCGAGAGCCTGGCTTTGTTCGTACGTTACCAGCTGCTGGTAACCGCACCGCTACCGGACGCCGATAGCGAGGCGCTCGCCGTCGGTCTCGACCGATTCGAGAAGTTCGTCCGCCAGGTCGGCCGCCAGCTCGCGACGGGCAAGCGGACGCTTGGGCCTGCCGACCTGCCGGACAAAAGGTCGTGAGCGGGGTTGGAGGCGATACCGTGTCGGAAGCGCGGCGCCGGGCGATGCTGCGTACCGCGATGGGGCCGACCATTGCGGCCGCGCTTGCCGATCCCCTGGTGACCGAGGTGATGATCAACCCGGACGGCGCGCTGCGGCTCGACCGGCTGGGGGAGGGGCGTAGCGACACCGGTGTGCGCTTCGATCCGGCTCAGGTCGAACGCATTATCCGCCTCGTTGCGAGCCACGCGCGCGCCGAGGTGCATGCGGCGTCGCCGATCGTCTCGGCGGAGCTGCCGCCGCACGGGCAGGGGGCAGGGGAGCGGTTTGAAGGCGTGCTGCCACCCGTCGCGCTGGCGCCCTGTTTTTCGATCCGCAAGCCGGCGACCCGGCTCTATGCATTGATGGATTACGTGGCCGACGGGATCATGTCGGCCGATGTCGCTCGGCTGCTGTCGCTCGCCGTGGTCAATCGTCGAAATATTCTCGTCGCCGGCGGTACAAGTTCGGGCAAGACAACGCTCGTCAATGCCTTGCTCGCGGAGATGGCCCATCTCGACGAACGGGTCATCCTGATCGAGGATACGCGCGAACTGCAATCGCCGGCGCGCGACACGGTGGCACTGCGCACCCGCGCTGGCAGCGTGACCATGGCCGACCTGGTCCGCTCGACGCTGCGGCTGCGGCCGGACCGCATCATTGTCGGCGAGGTGCGTGGGGCCGAGGCGCTCGACATGCTCAAGGCCTGGAATACCGGTCACCCCGGCGGAATCGCGACGGTCCATGCCAATAGCGCGACGTCAGCGCTGCTGCGGGTCGAGCAGCTGATCCAGGAAGCGGTCGTCACCGTGCCGCGTCGACTGATCGCGGAGGCCGTCGACATGGTCGTGTTCATCGCCGGCCGCGGCGCCGGACGCCACGTCGACACCGTCGCGCGAGTCGCCGGCCTCGATCCGGACGGCGGCTACGCCGTCATCGACCTGTCCCCAGACCATTCCTGCACGCTCCAAGGAGATTGATCATGCGCCGCTTGTTCATGTTCCGCCCCTCTCACCTGGCGTCCGCCGTTATCGCGTTCGGCGTGGCAATGGCCGTCGCCGGCCCAGCGTTCGCCAGCGGTTCCGGTATGCCCTGGGAGCAGCCACTTCAACAGGTCCTCGAATCGGTGCAGGGGCCAGTCGCCAAGATCATCGCCGTCATGGTGATCATCACCACCGGCCTGACGTTGGCATTCGGCGAGACCGCCGGCGGCTTTCGTCGCCTGATCCAGATCGTCTTTGGGCTGTCGATCGCGTTCGCGGCGTCCTCGTTTTTCCTGAGCTTCTTCAGCTTCGGCGGCGGGGCGTTGGTCTGATGTCGGTCGCGTCCGGTACCCAGCATATCGACGGGTTCGAGGCACCGATCCACGGGAGCCTCGGACAAGCTATCCTTCTCGGCAGCGCGCCGCGCGGGGTGGCGATCGTCAACGGCACGATCGCGGCTGCGGTCGGCCTCGGCCTCCAACAATGGTTGATCGGGCTGGTCCTGTGGGCGGTCGGTCACAGCGTGGCCGTTTTCGCGGCGCGCCGCGACCCCGACTTCGCGTCCGTCCTGCTCCGCCATCTCCGCCAGAGGAGCTATCTCGCATGCTAGCGCTGCGCGAATATCGCCGTCGTGCCGACCGGCTTGCCGACCATGTGCCCTGGGCCGCGCTCGTCGCCCCAGGCGTGGTCCTCAACAAGGACGGCAGTTTCCAGCGGACACTGGCCTTTCGTGGGCCAGATCTCGAAAGCGCGACCGAAGCCGAACTGGTCGGCGCCTGCGCCCGCGCCAACAATGTACTCAAGCGCTTCGGGTCGGGCTGGGCGCTGTTTTTCGAGGCCGAGCGGCGCGAGGCGCTGGGCTATCCGTCGAGCGAATTCCCCGACCCCGCGTCATGGCTGGTCGACGAGGAGCGCCGCGCCGGCTTCGAGGCCGAGCGCGCGCATTACGAAAGCCGCTATCATCTGACGCTCGCGTGGCTGCCGCCTGCCGATACCAGCGACGCGGCGGGACGATCGCTGGTCGAGCGAGAACAGGAGGGCGGAGAGCGGGACTGGCGGTCGGCGCTGGCGAGCTTCGTCGCCGAGACCGGCCGCGTGCTCGACCTCTTCTCAGGGTTCATGCCGGAGGTGCGCGCGCTGACGTCGGCCGAGACGCTGACGTATCTCCACGCCTGTATCTCGACCAGCCGGCAATCTGTCGCCGTGCCTGACACCCCGATGTATCTCGATGGAATACTTGCCGATATGTCGCTTGTCGGTGGCCTCGAGCCCAGGCTCGGCGATCACCACCTGCGCACCATCACGATTCTCGGCTTTCCCAATCTCAGCAGGCCCGGCATCCTCGATGCGCTCAACGAAGCGGATTTCGGCTATCGTTGGGTCACGCGTTTCATCCCGCTCGACAAGAGTGACGCGACCCGGGCGCTGACGAAGATCCGCCGCCAATGGTTCAACAAGCGCAAGTCGATCACTGCGCTGCTGCGCGAGGTCATGTACAATCAGCCGGTACAGCTGCTCGACAGCGATGCCGATAATAAGGTCATGGACGCCGATCAGGCGCTTCAGACGCTGGGTGCCGATTATGTCTCATTTGGTTATCTGACCGCGACGATCACCGTTGCGGATAGCGATCGTGCCCGCGCCGACGACAAGGTCCGCGCGGTCGAGCGGATCGTCAACGGCTTGGGTTTCACCTGCGTGCGCGAGAGCATCAATGCGGTCGAGGCGTGGCTGTCGTCGCTGCCCGGTCAGATGTACGCCAATGTGCGGCAACCGCTCGTTCATACGCTCAACCTCGCGCATCTGATGCCGTTGTCGTCGGTATGGGCCGGGCCGTCGGCAAACCGCCACCTAGCCGGACCGCCTTTGCTCCACGCGCAAACAGGCGGCTCGACGCCATTCCGCCTGTCGACCCATGTCGGGGACGTCGGCCACATGCTGGTAGTCGGACCGACCGGCGCGGGTAAATCGGTGCTCCTCGGCCTGATCGCGCTGCAGTTCCGACGCTATGCCCGCGCCCAGCTGATTATCTTCGACATGGGTTTTTCCGCGCGTGCCGGGGTGTTGGCGATGGGCGGCAGCCATCATTCGCTCGGCCCGCAGCCCGAACATGGCGGTGATGGCGGGCTGAGTTTTCAGCCGCTGCGCCATATCGACGACGATGACGAACGCGGCTGGGCGGCTGATTGGGTCGCCGCATTGCTGGTGCATGAGAAGGTGCTAGTCACCCCTGAGATCAAGGACGCGATCTGGTCCGCGCTTTCCAACCTGGCGACCGCGCCGGTCGAAGAGCGGACGCTTACCGGGCTCGGCATGTTGCTCCAGTCCAACATGCTGCGAACCGCGCTCGCCCCCTATATGCTCGACGGCGCTTATGGCGGTTTGCTCGACGCGGCGGACGAGCGCTTCACTCACGCCAGCGTTCAATGCTTCGAGACCGAGGCGCTGATGCTGCGCAAGGGCATCGTCGCGCCGGTGCTCACCTATCTGTTTCATCGCATCGAGCACCGCTTCGACGGCCGGCCGACCCTGCTCATCCTCGACGAAGCGTGGAGCCTGCTCGACGATCCGCTATTCGCGGCGCGTGTTCGGGAATGGCTGAAGACGCTGCGCAAGAAGAACGTCTCGGTCGTCTTCGCCACCCAGTCGCTCGCCGATATTACCGAGAGTAGCATCGCGCCCGCGATTATCGAAAGCTGCCCGCAGCGCATCCTGCTACCCAATGACCGCGCGATCGAGCCCCAGTCCCGCGCCGCTTATGAACGGTTTGGGCTGAACGATCGCCAGATCGAACTGGTCGCCCGCGCAACGCCCAAACGACATTATTATCTGCAATCCGCGCGCGGCAATCGGCTGTTCGAGCTCGGGCTCGGGCCCGTCGCCCTGGCGCTGTGCGGCGGCTCCGATCCTGAAACCCAAGAGCGCATCGACGCCTTGCTGGTCGAACACGGCCCTGCGGCATTCGCCGAGCACTTCCTCTCCTCCTCCGGCCTCGACTGGGCAGCGGCCCTGCTCGGCGAGTTCGGCGCGCACGCTCGCTGACCCCAACCGAAAGGAGCTTTCTCATGTTCAAGCGAAACCGGCCTCGTCCAATCTCCAAATATCTCGTTGCAACAGCACTCGCGCTTGGCGCGGCCGGCTCGCTCGGCATGGCGCTGCACGCATCCCCCGCATCGGCGCAGTTCACGGTGTTCGATCCGACCAACTATTCGCAGAACCTGTTGACCGCCGCACGGACGCTCCAACAGATCAACAACCAGATCCAGTCGCTGCAGAACGAGGCGACGATGCTGATCAATCAGGCGAAGAACCTGACCCGGATCGATTTCCCCGAGCTCCAGGCGTTGACCCAGACGATCCGGCAGATCGACCGACTGATGGAGCAGGCCCAGGGCATCGGCTATCGCATCGGCAACGTCGACACCGAATTCCGCCGACTGTTTCCGCAGAGCTTCAACCAGGCGCTGAGCACAAACGCGCGGGTGGTGGACGCGAAGACGCGGCTCGACGCGTCGATGGCTGCGTACAACCAGACGATGCAGGTCCAGGCGCAGGTCGTCGGCACGGTCGACGCCGACAGTGCCGTCCTTGCCTCGGTGGTGGCGAAAAGCCAGGGCGCGGAAGGAGCGCTGCAGGCGCAACAGGCCACCAACCAGCTCCTCGCGCTCGCGGCCAAGCAGCAATTCCAGATCCAGAACATGATGGCGGCCCAGTATCGCGCCGACGCACTGGAGGCGGCGCGGCGCGTCCAGGCAGAGACCGATGCGCGCGGCGCGACTGCAAAGTTTCTCGGCGACGGCACGGCCTACCACCCTCGATAGGGGCATCCCGCGCACGAGAGTGACGGCGGATAGTCGGATGCTGTCCGCCGTCACAGTCGCGCGAGTGCACGCGCGCACCGCGAGGCTTCCTCATCTCGACAGGACGACTACCTCATGGACGATCTCAGCGTCATCGACCGCTTCATGCAGGCGTTTACCAGCTACATCGACAGCGGATTCGGCCTGCTGGGCGGCGACGTCCATTTCCTGTCAGCCACGCTGATCGGCATCGATGTGACCCTCGCTGGCCTGTTCTGGGCATTGGGCGGCGAGCAGGACGTGATCGGCCGATTTATCAAGAAGATCCTTTATGTCGGCGCATTTGCTTTCATTCTGAACAGCTTTTCGACGCTGGCCGACATCATCTTTCGATCCTTTGCCGCGGCCGGGTTGACGGCTGGTGGCGGTACGCTGGCCGCCGACGATCTCCTGAAGCCCGGCACGCTCGCCAGTACCGGCTTCTCGGCCGCCTGGCCGCTGCTCCAGCAGATGTCGCAGCTGCTCGGTTTCACGACCTTCTTCGACAATTTCGTGACGATCGCGGTGCTGCTGTTCGCCTGGGTAATCGTCATCCTCGCCTTCTTCGTGCTGGCAATCCAGCTGTTCGTGACGATCATCGAATTCAAGCTCACGACCCTAGCCGGATTCGTGCTCGTGCCGTTCGCCTTGTGGAATCGGACCAGTTTTCTTGCCGAACGTGTTCTCGGCAACGTTGTTAGCTCGGGCATCAAGGTCATGGTGCTCGCGGTCATCGTCGGGATCGGGTCGACATTCTTCACCGAGTTCGTCGGCAGCCTGCAGGGGCAGGAGCCCGACATCGTCAAGGCGCTCAGCCTCACGCTTGCCGCGCTGACCCTGTTGGGTCTCGGTATCTTCGGCCCCGGCATCGCCTCGGGGCTGGTTTCGGGCGCTCCCCAGTTGGGTGCAGGTGCCGCAGTTGGAACCGCGGTTGGCTCGGCCGGTGTCGTCGCGCTTGGCGGCGCGACCGTCGCCGGTGCGGCCGGTGCGATTGGTGGTGGCGCATTCTCCGCCGTCCGCGCCGGCACTGCGATGGGGTCGGCTGCGTCAACGGCTTACAAGATGGGCCAGGAAGGCGCCGGCTCGACCAGCGTCGGCGCCGGTCTTGGCGGGGTTGCGCGCGCTACCGGTAACGCACTGCGCGCGCGGGCGAACAATACGCTGGGCATTAGCGAGGCCGCGGCCTCTGGCCGTCAGGCGGCGTTCGCTGCACTTACCAGCCGGGCGCGTCCATCCGCGACCGCGTCGACCACGACTGGCGAGCAGGAGCAGCCGGCTTGGGCGCGCTCGCTCAAGCAGCAGCAAGACGCCCGGCATCACCGGCAGATCGTTGCCCACACGCTACGCGAGGGTGATCGCGGCGGTGCGTCTGCCACGCCGGACATCAAGGAAAAGGAGGATTAAGCGCATGTTCTTCAAGCGAAGTGTCCAGCGCTATGGCCGGACCCCCGAACCCGAAACGCCCTATCAGCGCGCCGGCCAGCTCTGGGACGAGCGTATCGGCTCCGCGCGCGTCCAGGCGCGCAACTGGCGATTGATGGCCTTTGGCGGCCTGATGCTGACGACGGCCATGTCGGCCGCGCTGATCTGGCAATCGGCGCAGAGCCGGATCACGCCATATGTCGTCGAGGTCGATCGCCTTGGCGAAGCGCGCGCGGTGACCGCTGCAGAAGCCGGCTTTCGTCCAACCGACCCGCAGATCGCCTGGCATTTGTCGACATTCATCGAGCATGTCCGCGGAGTCTCGCTCGATCCCGTGCTGATGAGGCGCGACTGGCTGTCGGCCTATGATTTTGTCACGCAACGCGGCGCGATCGCTTTGGGCGACTATGCCCGTGCGGCACAGCCATTCGACCGAGTCGGCGAAAAGACGGTTTCGATCCAGATTTCGAGCGTTGTCCGCGCGTCCGACCAGTCGTTCCAGGTAAAATGGACCGAGACGGCGTTCGACCGGGGCGCCCAGTCGGGCGTATCGCACTGGACGGGCATTCTGACCGTCAAGCTGCGGCCGCCATCCTCGACCGACGTGCTGCGCAAGAATCCTCTCGGCGTCTATGTCGATGCCATTGATTGGAGCCGCGAACTCGACCCGCCGGCCGCGCCGACGTCGTCTGTAGCTGCGACTGCGGCTCCGCAGCCTGACCCAGCGTTGCCCTCGCTCCCGCTCGGCCCGCCGCTGGACCCCAACCTGCGCGCCGTTCCCACAAACCCTAACCAGGAGAACCTGCAATGACCCGTCAGCACTCTCTGCCGCGATTGCTTGCGATATCGGTGGTCATGACGGGGGTCTCGCTGGCTTCCGCCGCGAACGCGCAGGAGCGTCCCGTTGGCCGGACCGACACCCCGATGGCCGCCGTCGCAGCTGCCAATCGTGTCGGGACGGCTGAGCCAAATCTGTCGGCCTTCATCAATGCAAGCGCCGTGATGCCTTTCGTCGAGGGCACGATTTACCAGGTCCATACCGCGCCCGGGCGCGTGACCGATATCGTGTTGCAACCCGGCGAAGTGCTGGGCGCCGTCGCCAGCGGTGATACAGCGCGCTGGGTGATCGGCGACACTGTCAGCGGCAGCGGTGCAGACAAGCGCGCGCATGTTCTAGTGAAGCCGTTCGCGGCGGGGCTTTCGACCAATCTGGTGATCACCACCGATCGCCGGACATATCACCTCGCCTTGTCGAGCAGCACCGGTGCGGCGATGTCGGCACTCTCCTGGACCTATCCGCAGGACGCGCTGATTGCGTTCAAACGTGCGCAGGAAGCAAGCACGGCCGCCGCGCCCGTCGCTGCAGGACTCGACGTCGATCAGCTTCACTTCAACTATGTCCTGTCGGGAGATCGACCGGCATGGCGGCCGCTGCGCGCGTTCGACGATGGACGGCAGACGTTTATCGAATTCGCCGCGAGCCTGGCGGTCGGCGAAGCACCACCGCTCTTCCTGGTGGGTGCAAAGGGCGAAGCCCAGCTCGTCAATTACCGGCTTCGTGGTCGCTATTATGTGGTCGACCGGATTTTCGACGTAGCCGAGCTTCGGCTTGGCACCAAACATCAGGAGATCGTCCACATTACTCGTATCGATGAGGCCAGTATACGTGGTCGCGCGAAGGGGAAGTCGTCATGAGCGACCCGCAGGTTCGACCGCCCGAGCAACCGGAGCCGCCGCCACCGCTCAAGGTTGACCCGGAAACCCTGGTACTGCGCGCGAAGCCGGCTCGTGCGATCCGCTTCAAGCGCGGGGTCATCGTGTCGCTGGCGGGGATCGCGGCGGCCGGTGTCGGGGGAACCGCATGGTTCGCGTTGGAGCGGCCAGCACCCCGTCTGCTCAGCAACGACGATGACCGGCCAGTCACGAGCAGAGCGCCAGTCGATACGCTGAGCGCGTTGCCGACCAGCTACGCCGCCGTGCCGAAACTTGGCCCGCCGTTGCCCGGGGACCTTGGGCGCCCGATTCTCGATCGGCAGCGCCAACTCACCGGCACACCGTCACCCGTTGCCCGAGCAACTGCAGGGCAGTCGGCGGAGGACGCGCGGCAGCGGGAGATCGTAGAATTGCGGGCGGCTCGACAATCCGGGCTGTTGGTACAGACTGCGGATCGATCGAGCGGCATGCGCTCGGCGTCGGCGGATGCCGCACCGACCGTTTCTGCAGCCGCGATGGCTGCGGACGCTGCCAAGGTTGCGATCGACCCCGGTCGCGATCCCAATGGCCAACAACGGAAGCTCGATTTTGTCGGCACCAGCGGCAAGGGAGGCGAAATCAACCCATATTCGGTCGCGCCGCCGCCATCACCCTACACATTGTCGGCGGGCAGCGTCATCGCTGCTAGTCTGATCACGGGTCTGCGTTCGGACCTGCCCGGTCTGGTGACGGCACAGGTTACCGAACGCGTCTTCGACAGTGCGACAGGAAGTGACCTGCTCATTCCCCAAGGCGCGCGATTGATCGGATCCTATGATAGTGTCGTCGCCTTCGGTCAGCGCCGTGCCCTGGTCGTATGGCGACGGATTGTCTTTCCCGACGGCAGCTCGATTCGGCTGGAGAAAGCGCCTGTCGCCGATCCATCCGGCTATGCTGGGCTGGCCGACAAGGTCGATTTCCATTCCTGGGCGCTATTGAAAGGCGTGGTGCTGTCGACCTTGCTCGGCGTCGGCGCCGAACTCCAATTCAGTGGCGAGAGCGATCTCGTCCAGGCCTTGCGCCAATCGACCCAGCAGAGCGTATCCCGCGCGGGCGACCAGCTTACCGCGCGCAACCTGCAGGTGCAGCCGACAATTATAATACGCCCCGGTGCTCCGGTCCGGCTGATCGTCCATCAGGACATCGTTTTGAAACCATGGCGGGAAAATAGGTGATGGTGGATCTACGGCTTCCCAAGCTGCCTGACCGCACGCCAGTGAAGGTCAACATTCAGGTGTCGCCACAGCTGTTCGCCGATCTCGTTCAATATGCCGCACTCTACAAAGAAGTTTACGGTCAGGAAGAGGCGGTGGTTGATCTGATTCCGTCGATGCTGGGCGCTTTTCTCGACAGTGATCGAGGGTTCACCAAGGCTCGGGCTGGCGGCAGGTGACACCGATGACAGTGCCGGAGAGGTGGTGTTCTGCACCGATCGCCGTCGACGAAATTATCCTCTTGTCGGACGGGGGCACTCCCCGAGGCCTGAAAGTCGGTCGTTGGGGAGTGCACCAGACGACTGCATGGCAGAAAAGGCAGCGATGTGACGACCGATGATCGCCTCATCCGTCTGCCGGAAGTCCTCCTGCGCACTGGTCTGTCGCGCACGACGATCTGGCGGCGGGCAGGGCGGGGCACTTTTCCTGCCGCCATTCGCATCGGTGAGAACGCGGCTGCCTGGTACGAGAGCGAACTGCTTGCGTGGATGGCGGATCCGATGGGTTGGCGCGCGACTGACTGTAAGATCAACCAGCGCGCTTGTAGCCGTCCAATAGTGCCGCCGCTGGGCTAAGGCCCTGCATTGTCAGGTCGGCCCATTCCCGGGCGAGCCTCCACCGCGCGGGCATATATTTTGCGCGGTTGTAAGCGAACTCTGCCGCCGAGATGCCGCGCGGGCGGTGGGACAGCATCGCGTCGATGATCGGTTGTAACTCGTCGCGTCGTCCGGCTGCCGCCGCGCGCTCGTTCATGATCGTCGAGAATGATGTGCGCCAGCCGTGCGGAACGTGCCGATCCTTGTACCCGCATTGGTTGTAGCGATAGCCGATCGTGTTGTTGCTCATCGGCTGGTGCGTCGATCGGTTGCTGTGGAACAGATAGGGAAACCGCCCCGTCAGCCTGTGCAGCGTGCGAAGCACTTCCACGGCCTGCGCGGGCAGTGGCGAGACATGCTCGAATGCGTCTTCGCCCTTCTCCCCAAGCTCCAGCTTCATGCGCGCGGCGCTCACCCGCCATACTGGCTCGGGGACATCGCTCGCTCCGCTGGGATCATCCCACGCGATGCCTTCGAACTCCTCCCATCGGGCGGTTGGCACCAGGCCAGGGCGAACAAACGTCAGGGCGAGCAGACGGGAGGCCAGCTTGGTCATCGGGCCGCCGGTGCTGGCGTCGATCGTCGCGTGTAATTTTCTGATTTCGGCCAGATCGTTGAGGCCGGGCTGACTACCGCCGATCGGCGTCGGCAAAAGCGCCTTGAGGAGGAACCTGCCTGCCGGGTCTGCCAGGCAAAGCCCCTCCGCGATCCCATAGGCGAAAACGGCGGAAACGTGCTGGCGAATACGCTTGGCGGTGTCGATCGCGCCCCGTGCCTCGACCGTGCGGAGCATTGAGACGACGGTGGGGGCATCGATATCTATCAGCGGGAGACGACCGAAGGCGGGATAAACGTCACGCTCCATCGCCTGGCGGACCTTGGTGGCCTGGACGACTGACCAGCGGCCGAGCTGAGCTTGATGCCAACGCTTCGCCACGGTCTCGAACGTGTTGCCGGCGGCGGCTAGCGCCGCGATCTTGCGCTTCTGTCGTTCTATCGCCGGGTCTTTGTCATCGCGCAGCAGCCGCCGCGCGGCGTCGCGCTCTTCGCGTGCCTCGGCCAGCGACACCTCCGGATAGGGGCCGATCACCAGCCGCTTTTCCTTGCCGCCGAACCGGTATTTCATC
>NZ_CALMPA010000031.1 GCF_937871615.1 uncultured Sphingomonas sp.
AAGCCCGCCCCCGTCGTAGCCGCGCCGCCAGCGCCGCCGCCCGCGGCGGTCGCACCGCCGGCCCCGATCGTGTCGCGCGCCTCCGAGCCGAAGCCGATCACGATCACCACCGATCTTTCGCCGCGCCAGCCGGTTGAAAACCAGCCGGTGCTGCGCTCGGTCGGCCCCGGCGGCTTCGTGCGGCAGGCGCCGGGCGAACAGCAGCCGCCGATCGCGCCGGCCCCGCCGCGCCGCCTTGTGCCGGCCAAGCCTTCGCCGGAGATCGCCGGCAAGACGACGCTGCTCGATCTCAGCGACAAGGTGTGCAAATGGCCGCTCGGCCACCCCGGCGAGCCGGATTTCCACTTCTGCGGCGAAAAGGTGAACCCCGGTTTTCCCTATTGCGTCACGCATTGCGGCCATGCCTATCAGGCGCAATTGCCGCGCCGTGATCGCCGCGCGCCGCCGATCCCGTTCGGCGGGCCGCGTCCGCGCTGAATTTGCGTGGGATCGCACCATTATGGTGTGATCCCACCGCTCGCCGGCGCCTGAAACCGGCATGATTTACGCAATTTGCGCCAATTCCATCAGGTGCGCCCCTTAAGCGGCGTGCGGGATCATCCTTCCCATGATGAGGGGAAGATTTCGCCATTCGCCCGCGCTGATCGCCCGCGATTCGCGCGCCGCCGCCATCGTCGAATTCGCGCTGCTCGCGCCGGTGCTGCTGACGATCCTGCTGGGGGTGCTGGGCTACGGCCAGTATTTCCTGCTGGCGCATAGCGCGCAGCAAATCGCCAACGATTCGGCCCGCGCGACGATCAGCGGGATGAACGCGGCGGAGCGGTTTGGCCTCGCCAATGCGGCGATGGCGAAATCGCTTTCCCGCCTGCCCGAAATCAAGCCCGGCACCGCCGCGATCGCGGTGGAGGAAGCGCCTCCGCTGGTGACGGTGAAGGTGCGGATCGACGCGGGCGCGATCGGGCTGTTCCGCATCAAGTTGCTGCCGATGCCCGATCCGATGATCGAGCGCAGCGCGGTGATCCAGCAGGGCGGCGTGTTGTGACCGGGTTGCGCGAAAGCACGCGCGGCGGGGTCGGCGCGCTGGTGGCACTGGCGATGCCGGTGCTGATCGGGATCGCCGCCTTCGCGGTGGATCTCGGCGCGATGCAACTCGATACCCGGCGCTTGCAGGGGATGGCGGATGCCGCCGCGCTCGCCGCCGCATCGGGCGATCCGGGCAATGTGCAGCAAGCCGCCGACGCGATGGTGCTCGCCGCGCATTTCCCCCGCCGCGTAACCGCGCGGGTGACGACCGGCAGCTATCGCGCGGACGCGAGCATCGCCGCCGCGGCACGGTTCACGCCGGCGAACGGCAGTTCGGATGCGGTGCGCGTCGAGCTTGAATCGACATCGCCCACCTTCCTCGCCGCGATCTTCGGTCGGCGCGAGGTGCCGATCAGCCGGCAGGCGATCGCCGCGCGGCAACGCTATGCGAGCTTTTCGATCGGTTCGCGGCTGGCGAGCCTCGATGGCGGGCTGCTCAACGCGTATCTTTCCGCGCTGACCGGCGGCAATGTCTCGCTGTCGGTGATGGATTATCGCGCGCTGGCCGGGGCGGATGTCGATCTGTTCCGCTATCTGCCGCTGTTGCGCACCAAGGCGGGATTGCAGGCGGCGAGCTTTGGCGACGTGCTCAAGAGCAACGTCTCCACCCCGCAGGCGCTCGACGCGCTGGCGTCGGCGCTGTCGGCGGACGGGCAGCCGCAGGCGGCGAACGCGATCAAGGGCCTGCTCAACATGGCCGGTACGCGCGCGATCTCGCTCGCCGCGCTGATTGATGCCGGCCCGCTCGCCACGCAAAGCGAGGGCGGCACGGGGATCGCCAAGGTCGATGCGCTGGCGCTGACCACCGCGATGCTGCAACTGGGCGCCCCCACGCGGCAGGTGTCGCTCGATCTGGGGGCGAGCGTGCCCGGCCTCACCTCCACCCGCGTGACGCTGGCGATCGGCGAGCGCGAGGAACAGTCACCGTGGATCGCGATCACCGACAAGGGCACGCCGGTGATCCGCACCGCGCAGGCGCGGCTTTACCTGCGCAGCCGGGTGGCGCCCACCGCGCTTGCGGGATTGTCCGGGCTGGTCGCGGTCGATCTGCCGATCTTCGTCGAACTGGCGGGCGCGGAGGGACGGCTCAACGCGATCAACTGCGCGAGCGAGGCGACGCGGGGCGTGACGCTGGAAGCGCGGACCGATGCGGTGCGCGCCGCGATCGGCAATGTCGACGAGGGGCGGATGAGCGATTTCACCAGCCCGATCACGCCGACGCCGGCCAGGCTGGTCGATACCGTGCTGGTCGATGTGATCGGCAGCAGCAACATTTCGACCGGTGCGGCGGAGCCGTGGCAGAAGCTCAATTTCGACTGGAATGCGATCCAGTCCGGCACGCGCAAGACGATTCGCGCGACCGCACCTGTAGGCGGGCTGGCGACATCGCTTGCGACACAGGCATCGCTCAAGGCCGAATTGCTCGGGCTGCCGATCCCGGTCGACCCGCTGTTGCGCTCGGTGGGGGGCGTGCTGCAACTCGTCTCGCCCGCGCTCGATACCTTGCTGATGACCACCACCGGCGCGCTGGGGGTGGGGATCGGCGAGGCGGACCTGCGCGCCACGGGGATGCGTTGCGGCGCGGCGGCGCTGGTGGGGTAACGTCGCGCATGGGTTTGCCGTCGCCGCGCGCGCCGATATAGCTGGGCAATGTCCGATCTGTTCGCATCGCCCGCTTCCTCATCCACCGCCGCCAACAGCTATGACGCCTCCTCGATCGAGGTGCTGGAGGGGCTGGAGCCGGTGCGGCGGCGGCCCGGCATGTATATCGGCGGCACCGACGAGCGCGCGCTCCATCACCTTGCCGCCGAAGTGCTCGACAATGCGATGGACGAGGCGGTCGCGGGGCACGCGACGCGGATCGAGGTGACGCTGGCCGTCGGCAACCGGCTGACGATCGTTGACAACGGGCGCGGTATGCCGGTCGATCCGCACCCGAAATTCCCGGACAAGAGCGCGCTGGAGGTGATCCTCTCCATGCTTCATTCGGGGGGCAAGTTCGCCGGCAAGGCCTATGCCACCTCGGGCGGCTTGCACGGTGTTGGCGTCTCGGTGGTCAATGCGCTGTCGTCCGATACGGTGGTGGAGGTGGCGCGTGATCGCCAGCTTTATCGCCAGTGCTTTTCGAAGGGGCAGACGCTTGGCCCGCTGGAGATCGTCGGCGCCGCGCCCAACCGGCGCGGCACCTCCGTCGCCTTCACGCCCGATGTGGAGATTTTCGGGAGCGAACAGCATTTCAAACCGGCGCGGCTCTATCGCCTGGCGCGATCCAAGGCGTATCTGTTCGCGGGCGTCGAAATCCGCTGGAAATGCGCGCCCGAACTGATCGCGGACGATATTCCGGCGGAGGCGGTGTTCCAGTTCCCCGGCGGCCTCGCCGATCATCTGCGCGAGCAGATCGCGACCCGCGAATGCGCGACGGCGGATTTCTTCGCGGGGACACAGGAGTTTCCCGGCGAGCAGGGGCGCGTCGAATGGGCGGTGGCCTGGCCGTTATGGTCCGACGGCAGCTATAGCTGGTATTGCAACACGATCCCCACGCCTGATGGCGGCACGCACGAACAGGGCCTGCGCCAGGCGCTGGTGCGCGGGCTTCGCGCGTTCGGCGATCTGGTGGGTAACAAGCGCGCCAAGGATCTGACCGCGGATGACGTGATGGTCGGATCGGAACTGATGCTCTCCGTCTTCATCCGCGAGCCGCAATTCCAGTCGCAGACCAAGGACCGGCTCACCTCGCCCGAGGCGGCGGGGCTGGTCGAAAAGGCGGTGCGCGACCATTTCGATCATTACCTCAGCCACAATATGGAGCGCGGCAAGGCGCTGCTCGGTTATGTGCTGGAGCGGATGGACGATCGCCTGCGCCGCAAGCAGGAGCGCGAGGTAAAGCGCAAGACCGCCACTTCCGGGCGCAAGCTGCGCCTGCCCGGCAAGCTCACCGATTGTTCCGCCGACAGCCCGGAAGGGACGGAATTGTTCATCGTCGAAGGCGATTCGGCGGGCGGCTCCGCCAAGCAGGCGCGCGATCGCAAGACGCAGGCGATCCTGCCGATTCGCGGCAAGATATTGAACGTCGCCTCCGCCACCTCGGCCAAGATTCTCGCCAATCAGGAAATCGCCGATCTCGGGCTGGCGCTGGGCTGCGGCACGCGCAAGGATTGCGAGGCGGACAATCTGCGCTACGAACGCGTCATCATCATGACCGACGCGGACGTGGACGGCGCGCATATCGCCACCCTGCTGATGACGTTCTTCTTCCAGGAAATGCCCGATATCGTGCGGCGCGGGCACCTCTATCTCGCGCAGCCGCCGCTCTATCGCCTGACTGTCGGCGCGAAATCGCTCTACGCCCGCGATGATGCGCACCGCGCCGAGATCGAGGCGGGGGCGTTCAAGGGGCGCAAGGTGGAAGTTGCACGCTTCAAGGGCCTTGGCGAGATGAACGCCGGGCAGTTGCGCGAAACGACGATGGACCCGGCGACGCGCAGCCTGATCCGCATCACCCTGCCGCAGGAATATGAGGAGCGCGCGGGCGTGAAGGATCTGGTCGATCGGCTGATGGGCACCAATCCCGCGCACCGCTTCGCCTTCATCCAGGAAAATGCCGCGCGGATCGACGAGGAAGCGATCGACGCATGATGCGATGGGGGGTGATAGCGCTTCTGATCGTTGGGGGTGCCTATCTGCTCGGCGTGACCGCGCTTGCGGTAGGGCAGCGCTGGTTCATTTATCGTCCGCCGGCCAGCGCGAAGGGATATTTCCCTGCCGGCTTCGATCGCATCACGCTGCGGACCAGCGATGGTCTCGATCTGGTCGCAGCCTATCGGCCCGCAGCCGCTGGCCGACCGACGTTGGTCTATTTTCACGGCAATGGGGATTCGCTGGAGGGCGCGAACAGGGCCAGCGCGTTGCTACGACAGCGGGGCTATGGCCTCCTGCTCGTGGAATATCGCGGCTATGCGGACAATCCCGGCAAACCTGGTGAACAAGGATTGTACCGCGACGGTCGCGCGGCGCTGGACTGGCTGGCGGGCAAGGGGATTGCGAGCTCCGGTGTGATCCTGATTGGCTATTCGCTCGGATCGGGAATCGCATCGCAACTCGCAAGCGAGCGCGAGGTCGGCGGGCTGGCGCTGATCTCGCCGTTCTCGCGGCTTGCGGATGCAGCGTCCCATCACTTTCCCTATGTTCCTGTGCGATGGTTGTTGCGCGATCGGTACGACACTATCGACAAGCTGCGCGGGCGGCGCTTGCGGGTGCTTGTTCTGCACGGCGATAGCGATCGCGTGATCCCGTGGACGGAAGGGCGCGATGTGGCTGGCGTGATTCCCGGCGCGCAATTCGAGATCGTTCACGGCGCGGGCCACGAACTCGCCTTTCTGCCTGCCACGCAGGACAGGATCGTGCGCTGGCTGGCGCGATTGCAACCGGGCGGTTGATCCCGATCGCTCTTATGTTGACGCTCCCCCCACGCCGCCGGTATTAGCGCTCTCCGGGCGACCTTCTTTCGGGTCGCCCTTGCTCTTTTTCAGGAGATGCCCCGTGACCATCACCGCACTGATGCCCGTCTATCCGCGTTGCGGGGTGCGGCCGGTGCGAGGCGAGGGCGCGTATCTCTATGGCGAGCGAGGCGAGAAATATCTCGATTTCGCCAGCGGCATCGCGGTCAACTGCCTGGGCCACGGCCACCCGAAGCTGGTGAAGGCGATCGCCGATCAGGCAGCGACGCTGATGCACGTCAGCAACCTTTACGGCAGCCCGCAGGGCGAGCATTTCGCGCAGCGGCTGATCGACGCCACCTTCGCCGACACGGTGTTCTTCACCAATTCGGGCGCGGAGGCGGTGGAATGCGCGATCAAGACGGCGCGGCGCTATCATTTCGCGAACGGCCATCCCGAGCGGCATGATCTCATCACCTTCGACACCGCCTTCCACGGGCGGACGCTGGGGACGATTTCCGCCACCAACCAGCCGAAGATGCGCGACGGGTTCGAGCCGCTGCTGCCGGGCTTCAAATATGCGAAGTTCAACGATCTCGAAGGCGCGCTGGCGCTGATCGACGGCAATACGGCGGGTTTCCTGGTCGAGCCGATCCAGGGCGAGGGCGGCATCCGCCCGGCGACGCAGGA
>NZ_CALMPA010000032.1 GCF_937871615.1 uncultured Sphingomonas sp.
TCATGTCTGCAATCCGGTTCAATCGGCCAAGACCGGACTGTCGCTTTTCCACCCAATCCCCGCCGCTGCGTCCCCTACCCTACACGCGCCTGCCCGTGATAGACTCGCCGCACATCGGGCGGCCTGTGGCATCGCCTGACCGTGCGGGCCACCGGCCCTGCGCAGCTTCACTCGTGTGAACTTCGCGAACTTTGCGCCCTCACTCCCGCGACCAGCGCGCCCAGATCGCAGTGGGGAGCACCAGCCCGCGCGCTTCCTCGCGCACGCCGAGTTCGCCCGCCTCAACCTTGCCCGGCAAGTCCGCGAACGCCTGGCGCAGCATCTCGCCGATCGCCAGCGCGGACATGCGCACGGCATAGACGGTGAGGAACAGATAGCGCGATTCGGCATCCAGCAGCTTGCGGCAATCGGCGATCAACGCCGGGAGATTTTCCTCCAGCCGCCACACTTCGCCGGTCGGCCCGCGCCCGTATTTCGGCGGATCGAGCAATATGCCGTCATAGCGCCGCCCGCGCCGCACCTCGCGCGCGACGAACTTCGCCGCATCGTCGATCATCCAGCGCACCGGCGCATCGGCGAGGCCGGAGAGCATGGCATTGCCGCGCGCCGCCTCGACCGATTTCTTGGACGCATCAACATGCACCATCCGCGCGCCGATCGCCGACATGGCGAGCGTGCCCACGCCGGTATAGCCAAACAGATTGAGGCATTCCGGATCGTCGCGCCCGGCGAGTTGCTCGCGCATCCAGCCCCATACCGGCGCCATATCCGGGAAGAAGCCGAGATGGCGGAACGGCGTGGTCTGCGCGGTGAAGCGCACCTCCCGCCACGACAGCGGCCAGCCATCATGCGGCACCGGCTCGGCAAAGCGCCATTGCCCGCCGCCGTCCTCATCGCTGCCCGGCACGAACTCGCCATGCGCGCGCCAGTCCGCGGTCGCCGGCGCCCATAACGCCTGCGGCTCCGGGCGGATGAAACGGAAGCGGCCATAGCGTTCCAGCTTCCGGCCGTGCCCCGAATCAATCAGGCCGTAATCTGCCCATGGCTCACCGACGAGAGTATCGAGGATCACGCTGCGCTCATCCGCGAGGGGTGGCCAGCCCGGCGATATAGCCGCTCACCGCATCGAACGTCGCATCGAGCGTGACATAACGCTCCTCGCGCTCGAACAGATCGCCGACCCGCGCGGGGAGCGACGGACGGATGCCGGTCGCGCGCTCCACCGCGTCGCGGAACTTGGCCGGATGCGCGGTCGCCAGCGTCACCATCGGCACGTCGCCCGCTTGCCGTCGCGCGGCGGCGAGGCCGATCGCGCTGTGCGGGTCGATCACCTGGCCGGCGCGCTCGCTCGCCCAGCGCATCGCCAGCGCCATATCGTCCACATCGACACGCTCGCTGGCGAACAATGTCGCCGCGCCCTGCTGCTGCGCGTTGCTCAGGCGCATCGCGCGCGTCGCCTCGAACCCGCGCATCTGCTCGGCAAGGCTCGCGCCATCGCGCCCGCCGAGATCGAACAGCAGCCGCTCAAAATTGGAGGAAACCTGGATATCCATCGACGGCGTCGGCGTCGGCACCACATCACGGCACGAATAATCGCCGCTCGCCAGCGCGCGCGCGAGGATATCGTTCACGTTGGTGGCGACGACCAGCTTCGCCACCGGCAGCCCCATCTTCGCCGCGACATAGCCGGCGAAAACGTCGCCGAAATTGCCCGTTGGCACACTGAACGCCACCGAACGCTCCGGCGCGCCGAGCCGCACGGCGGCGTAGAAATAATAGACCACCTGCGCCATCAGCCGCGCCCAGTTGATCGAATTGACCGCCGACAGGTTGAAGCGCCCCGAAAAGCCGGGATCGTTGAACATCGCCTTCACCAGCGCCTGCGCCTGGTCGAAATCGCCGCGGATCGCGATATTATGGACGTTGGGCGCGCCAACGGTGGTCATCTGGCGGCGCTGCACCTCGCTCACCCGGCCTTCGGGGTGGAGCATGAAGATATCGACGCCCGCGCGCCCCGCCACCGCGTCGATCGCGGCCGATCCAGTGTCACCCGATGTCGCGCCGACGATCGTGAGATGCTTGTTCGATCCCGCCAGGAACTTCTCGAACAGCAGCCCGAGCAATTGCAGCGCGACATCCTTGAACGCCAGCGTCGGGCCGTGGAACAGCTCAAGCAGCCATTGATCGTGATCGAGCTGGACCAGCGGGGTGACGGCGGCATGATCGAACCGGGCGTAAGCGGCGGCGCACAGCGCCTTCAACTCATCGCGCGTCAGGCTGCCCGCGACGAACGACGCCATCACCGCCACCGCCGTATCGACATAGGACAGGCCCGCGAGCGCGGCGATCTCGTCCCGGCTGAGCACCGGCCATTGCGCTGGGACGTACAGCCCCCCGTCGGAGGCGAGGCCGGCGAGCGTTACGTCGCGGAAATCGAGCGCGGGCGCGGCGCCGCGAGTGGAGATATAGCGCATGAGTGGCGCGCCTAACGCGCGTCGCCCGCGCGGGCAATCCTCCGCCGCACCGCGAGCACATAGATCACGCCCGCGACGCCCGCGAAGAAGAACCATTGAAACGCATAAGCGAAGTGATTGTTGGGCACGATGCCGATATCGGGCCGGGTGTTCGCGGCCAGCCCCGGCGCGGGCGCATCGGCGACGAGCAACAACGCGCGCGGCATATGATCGAACAGCCCCGCGATCAGCGGGCGCGCATCGGGCGCATGGCTGATCCAGCCGCTCACCCTGCCGCCGTTCCACGCGACCTTGGCGTCGGGATCGCGGGTGGTGCCGAGTTGCACTAGCATCCCCGGCCCTTCCGCGCCGGTGCGGCAATGCGCGATCAGACGATACCCCGCATTGCCCGCCCCTGCCCGCTCGATTCGCGCGACCGACAGGCAAAAGCCGCTCGCCTTGCGGAACAGCAGCGAATCATCGGGGAATCGCGGGAAGGCGATCGCCGGCTTGGCGGGGTTCGCGGCAAGCTGCGCGAGTTGCGCCTCTTTCTCGGGCAGGCGGATAAGGAGCTGCCACAACCCCAGCCCGATCATCGCCGCGATCGCGAACGTGACGAGGATCGTGGGGATCACCGGCCAGCGCTTCATTGCTTCAATCGCCCTTCACGCGCGGCGTTGCGATATTCGAGCGCGATCAGCCCGCCCTTGGCGATCCGGAGGCTCAGGATGACGCCAGCCAGCGTCACCGGCGTCCACAGCAGAAGCTGGAACCACAATGGCGGCCCGACGGTCAGCTCCAACGCAACCGCCCCGATCGTGACCAGCGCGCCAAGGATCAGCGTAAGAAACGCCGCCGGCCCGTCGCCGACGTTGAACGCGGCATAATCGAGGCCGCAGGCGCGGCAGCGATCCGCGAATTTGATCCAGCCGGCGAACAAGGTCTTCACGCCACAGCGCGGGCACAGCCCTTTGAGGCCGCAATCGAACGGGCGCGGCTGGCTCGTCGCCACCGCGCCCGGCTCGTTCTCGTCCGGGATTGCCGTACCGGCGGGTGTCTCCACCCGCCCGGAAACCCCGTCCGGCTCAGCCACCGTGGACCGGCGCGCCCCAGCCGCCCCAAACGTAGATGGCGACGAAAAGGAACAGCCACACCACGTCGACGAAATGCCAATACCACGCCGCCGCCTCGAAGCCAAAATGCTGGCGCGGGGTGAAATCGCCCTTGTACGCGCGGATCAGGCACACGATCAGGAAGATCGTGCCGATGATGACGTGGAAGCCGTGGAACCCGGTCGCCATGAAGAAGGCGGCGCCATAGTTCAGCCCCTTGAACGGGAATGGCGCGTGAATGTATTCATATGCCTGGATCGAGGTGAAGATCAGGCCGAGCACGATCGTCAGCCACAGGCCCTTCAGCACGCTGTCGCGATTGCCGACGCCGAGCAGCCCCCACAGACCGACCTTCTCGCCGCCGCGGTGATTGTGGATCAGCGCATGATGCGCCCAGGTGACGGTGGTGCCGCTGGTCAGCAGGATCAGCGTGTTGAGCAGCGGAAGCTCGAAGGCGTTGATTACCTCCAGCCCCTTGGGCGGCCATTGCGCCGCGATCGCGGCGGCGCCTTCCACCGCATGTTCGACCTGGCCGTTCGCGTAGCTGATCGCCGCCGGGAACAGTGCGAAATCGAAATAGGCCCAGAACCAGCCGACGAAGAACATCACTTCCGAAGCGATGAACAGGATCATGCCATAGCGGAAGTGGAGCTGCACCACCGGCGTGTGATCGCCGTGATGCGCTTCCTTGATGACGTTGCGCCACCAGCAGAACATGGTGAACAGCACGGCCACCAGCCCGGCGAAGAACAGATAGCCGCCACCGTTTGGCTTGCCGACATGGCCGCCGTGCATCCACATGATGCCGCCGGCCGCCATCGCGAGCGCGGAGAACGAGCCGATCAGCGGCCACGGATCGGGGGGCAGGATATGATAATCGTGGTTCTTCGCGCCGGCCATTCGTTGCGTTCCCTGTTCCTAAGTGGCTGGTTCTCTAGCTTGCGGTTTTGCCGGAATCCACCGGGTAAAATGTGTAACTTAGCGTGATCGTCTCGACATCCTTGGTGTCGGGATCGGTCAATATCTTCGGATCGACGAAGAAGATCACCGGCATACGCACCGTCTCGCCCGGTTTCAGCGTCTGCTGCGTGAAGCAGAAGCATTCGATCTTGGTGAAATATTTGCCCGCCTGATAAGGCGTTACATTATAGGTCGCGGTGCCGGTGATCGGCACGGCGGCGCGATTGGTGGCGGTGAAGAACGCCATGTCGCGCGCGCCCACGTCGACCGTTTCGCTCTCCTGCTCCGGCGCGAAACGCCACGGCAGGCGCGTGCTGGTGTTGGCGTCGAAGTCGATGCGGATTTGCCGGTGTACGCTGCCGGGCGCCACCAGCCCGCGCTGCGTGGTGCCGTTCAGCCCGGTGACCTGACAGAACAGGCGGTAGAGCGGCACGCTGGCGAAGGCGAGCCCGGTCATGAAACAGATGCAGAGCACCGCGAGCAGCGCGGTGCGCGTGGTGCGCGCCATCTTCACTTTGCCGCCATCCCCGCCTTGATCTTCACCAGGGTGATCGCGAACACCAGGATGACGAACGCGCCTAGCAGCAGCGCCATCACGATCGCGCGGCCCTTCTGGCGCTGGCGGATCAGTTCTTCATCGTCCCTGTTCATGCCACCCACCGATCAATCACCAGCGCGCCGAAAACGACGAACAGGTAGAGAATCGAATATTTGAACAACGCCTTTTCAGGCTTCATCGCGTCATCCGGCCCCGCCTTGCGGATCGCGACGCGCAACGCAAGCAACCCGAACCATGCCGTGGTGACAATCGACACCACGCCATAGATCGCGCCCGACAGGCCGAGCGGCCAGGGCAGCACCGCCGCCACCGCCATCGGGATCGTATAAAGCCCGATCTGGTGCCGCGTGGTGCGTTCTCCCGCCACCACTGGGAGCATCGGGATGCCGGCATTGGCGTAATCGGTCTTCACGAACAGCGCGAGCGCCCAGAAATGCGGCGGCGTCCACAGAAAAACGAGCAGGAACAACAGCAGCGGCAGCAAGGTGACATGCCCGGTCGCCGCCGCCCAGCCGATCAGCGGCGGGAAGGCGCCCGCCGCGCCGCCGATCACGATATTCTGCGGCGTGCGCGGCTTCAGCCATACCGTGTAGATCAGCACGTAGAACAGGATCGACACCGCAAGGATCGCCGCCGCCAGCACGTTGATCGCCAGCCCCATCAGGATCACGGAGAATGCGCCCAGCCCGACGCCGAAGTGCAGCGCCGCCTGCCGCTCCATCCGCCCGGCGGGCAGCGGGCGTTCGGCGGTGCGGCGCATCACCGCGTCGATATCCGCTTCATACCATTGGTTGAGCGCCCCCGCAGCACCCGCGCCGAGCGCGATGCACAAGATCGCGGTGAAGCCTAGCACGGCATTGATGTGATGCCCGTCGACCGCCGGCGCGGCGAGCAGGCCGCACAGGCCGGTAAAGACAACAAGCGTCATCACCCTGGGCTTGGTCAGCGCCAGGAAATCCCGCCAATGGGCTGGCGGCAGAAGGGGCGAGGTGGTGCTCATGGCAATTCGCCGCCGGCCATAGCCCGTCGCGCCGCGCGGGGGAAGGGTCGGGTTCGCCGGGGGCCGATGGCTCGCCCACAGGAAACGGACATTCGGCGCGACCCGCCCGCTGCGCCATGCTATATCGCGCCGGCAGGCAGGTGAAACCATGGCTGTTGCTCAAGACGCAGGCGCGCTGGACGCGATGATCGCGGCGCCGAATCATCACCGGATTTTGCTCGAAAATGATCGGGTGCGGGTGCTCGACACGCGGCTGGAGCCGGGTAAACGAACGCCGGTCCACACGCACGGCGCGCCGGCGGCGCTCTATGTGATGAGCTGGAGCGATTTCGTGCGGCGCGACGCCGATGGGAACATCGTCATGGATTCGCGCACGATGGCGCGCCGGCCCGCGCCGGGCGAGGCGCTATGGCTGCCGCCGCTCGTCCCTCACTCGGTCGAGAATATCGGCCAATGCGACCTTCGCATCATCGCGGTGGAGTTGAAGGCCGGCTGAGTCCGCGCGGCCCTATCGCGAGCCGCCGGGCACCCACAGTACGTCGCCCCCAGCGCGCAGGTTTACCACGCGACACGCGACGAACAGGAAATCGGACAGGCGATTGAGATAGATCAGCGCCTGAGGATTGGCGCCCGCGCCGATCGCCACCGCCGATCGCTCCGCGCGCCGCGAAATCGCGCGCGCCAGATGCAACGCCGCCGCCGCACCACCGGGCAGGATGAAGCTGCGCAGGGGGGGCACGCCCGCGTTCATCGCGTCGATCTCCGCCTCCAGTCGCTCGATCTGCGCGGGCACGATGCGCAGCGTCATCTCGGTCGGGGTGAAATCCTCGCCGGGTGTCGCGAGATCGGCGCCGAGATCGAACAGATCGTTCTGGATTCGGCCAAGCGCCGCCGCCAGCGCGTGATCGCCCGCCAGCCCGGCGATCGCCACGCCGATCGCGGAATTCGCCTCGTCAACGTCGCCGATCGCCTGCATCCGCGCATCCGTCTTGGATACGCGCGTGCCATCGACCAGCCCGGTCGTCCCCGCATCGCCGGTACGGGTGTAGATCTTGTTGAGTTTTACCATTTTTCCCTCACCGCACCGACGCTTTCCCCGGCCGGTCCGCCCATCTGGGATTTACTGGATGAGACGCCGGGAAAAGGAGTTGCCCGGCGCCGGAACCGGATCGCTCAGGTGCGGCCCATCGAGAAAAGCAGCACCACGCAGATCAGGATCGCCAGCGCCTGAAACAGGATGCGCTGCTGCATCATCCGGTTCGATTTGAGCTGTGTCGCGCTGGGGCCGGTGCCGCCCTCGCCGCGCGCTTCGGCGCTCGCCCCCTGGAGAAAGGTGACCACACCGCGCACCAGCGCGACCACCGTGGCGATCATCGCTGATACCAGCAGGATGATGAGGAAAATTTTCATGGCGGATTCTCCTACGCCTTCGTGATGGTGATGGGAAGCCGCCCCGCGCGCAGCATTGCCGCGATCGCCCGCCCATCCTCACCCGCCTCGCGCAGCGCGGCAAGCGTGGGGCTGCCATGCCGCTTGGCGAGCCGCTCGCCATCCGGCCCGACGAGCAGATCGTGGTGATGATAGGCCGGCACCGGCAGACCGAGCAGCGCCTGCAACAGCCGGTGGACATGCGTGGCGGCGAACAGATCGCGCCCGCGTATCACGTCGCTCACGCCTTGCGCGGCATCGTCCACCGTCACCGCGAGATGATAGCTCGCCGGCGCGTCCTTGCGCGCCAGCACCACGTCCCCCGCCGCCAGCGGATCGGCGGCCACCGCCGCGCCATGATCGCGCCATTCGAGCGGCCCGGCGCGCGCCACCGCCTTCGCCATGTCGATCCGCCAGCAATGCGGCTCGTGCATTCGCGCGCGGGCGTCGATCGCGCGACAGGTGCCGGGATAGACGGGTTCGGGCTGGTGCGGCGCGGAGAGGCTGGCGGCGGAAATCTCCGCACGGGTGCAGAAGCACGGATAGAGCAGCCCCATCGCGCGCAACCGATCCAGCGCATCGGCATAATGATCGAGCCGGCGCGACTGAAAGGCGATCTCCCCGTCCCACGCCAGCCCGAGCCAGTGGAGATCGTCAACGATCGTCGTCACATGCTCCGGGCGGCTGCGGGTGCCGTCTATATCCTCGATCCGCAGCAGGAAACGCCCGCCGCGCGCGCGCGCGAAATCATGCGCGCGGATCGCGGACCAGGCGTGGCCGAGGTGCAATCGCCCGGTCGGCGAGGGAGCGAAGCGCGTAACGATCACCCCCACCATGTGGCGCGCGCGCCGCGCACCGGCAATGCCATCCGGCCCGAAATGATCGTAACGGTTGCGTAACTTACGCAAAATGCCAAAATCCTGCCGCCGAATCGGGAGAGCGGTATTTGGGGGCGATGGCATTCGTGCTCGGCTGGATCGACGCGGCGACGCGCGAAGCGACGCTGTTCGCGGCAGCCGGTTTCCTGATCGGGGGCATCGACGATCTGCTGGTCGATCTGGTGTGGCTTGTCCGGCGGCTGACGCGGGGCGGCGTCGTGATGACGCTCAACGACCTGCCGCGCCCCGCGTTTCCGCGCCGCTTCGCGATCCTCGTCCCCGCATGGGACGAAAGCGCGGTGATCGGCGCGATGCTGCGCACCACGCTGGCGCGGCTCGATCATCCCGATTTCCGCATCTTCGTCGGCTGCTACCCCAATGATCGCGCGACGATCGAAGCGGTCGCCACGGTCGCGGCGGCGGATTCCCGGATCGCCCTCGTCATCGGCGAGCGCCCCGGACCGACGACCAAGGCCGATTGCCTCAACACCTTGTGGCGCGCGCTGGCCCGCGCCGCGCCGCCGCCCGACGCGATCGTGCTCCATGATGCCGAAGACGTGGTGCATCCCGCCGAATTGAGCGTGTTCGACGCGCATCTCGATGCACATGCGGCGGTGCAGATTCCGGTATTGCCGCTGCCGCGCGCCGAATCGCCGCTCGTCGCCGGCCATTATTGCGGGGAGTTTGCCGAGGCGCACGGCAAGGATCTGGTGGTGCGCGGCGCGCTTGGGGCGGGGCTGCCCTTCGCCGGGGTGGGCTGCGCGATCCGGCGCGACGCATTGATCGCGATCAGCGCCGAACATGGCGCGCCGTTCGACGCGGACAGCCTTACCGAGGATTACGAACTCGGCCTGCGCCTCGCCGCCGCCGGCCAAGCCGCGCATTTCGCGCGGGTGCGCGAAACGCCGGGCGGCGCGCTGATCGCGGTGCGCGAATATTTCCCCGCGACGGTCGGCGCGGCGGTGCGGCAGAAGGCGCGATGGATGACCGGCATCGCGCTCGCGGGCTGGGATCGCATGGGCTGGGGCCGCGCGCTCGATCTTGGCGATCACTGGATGCGGATCAGGGACCGCCGCGCGACGCTGGCGGTGATCGTGCTGGCGGCTGGTTATGCGGCGCTGGTCGGCTGGGCGCTGTCGATGGCGGGTCATGCGATCCTCGGTGGCGCCATGCCGGCGGCCAGCGACGCCACGCGGATGATGCTGTTCGCCAATCTGCTGCTGTTGCTGTGGCGGGTGGGGTGGCGCTGTGCCTTCACCGCGCGCCGCTATGGCTGGCGCGAGGCGTGCTGGTCGCCACCGCGCATGATCGTCGGCAATATCGTCTCGCTGCTTGCCGCGCGCCGCGCCGTCATCCGCTACGCCGCATTGCTCACTGGCAGAGCGCCCAAATGGGACAAGACCGCTCATGTCTATCCCGCGCAATTCGCGGAAAAAGCGCCATGATCGGCGAAAGCCGCCCGCTGCGCTTCGTGATGGTGATCGTCGGCGGCTGGATCGGCGTGCGCGTGGCGCTCCTGTGGCCGGCCTATGATCCCGCCGCAGTGCTGATGGCGGCTTCGTCCGCCGCGCCCGTTTCGCGCCCGGCCCGTGCCGAGCCGCCATCGCCGGCGTTCGGCGGCTCCATCGATGGAGGATCGCGCCGCGGTCCGGTTCGCGCGCGCGCCACGATGCCCCGCCTGTCGCCGCCACACCCGATCGCCGATGCGAGCGAACAAGCGGTCCCGCTGATCGTCCCGGCGCGCTTCGTCGCTGCGGTCGAAACAGGCCGGGCCACCCCCACCACTGCTCAGTTCCCGATCGGGGCGCCGCTGCCGGTGGAACGCGGGCCAGTCGCAACGCGCGCGCGCCTTGCGGGCAGCGCGTGGCTGATCGCACGCGGCGCGGGGCCGGCAGCGCCCTTCACGCCGCAACTGGGCGGCAGCCAGGCCGGCGCGCGCCTTACCTATGCGCTGGGCGATTCGCGGCGCGTCGCGATCGCGGCGCGCCTTTCCTCGGCGCTGGCGATGCGCCAGCGCGAAGCCGCGATCGGGCTGGACTGGCAGCCCACCGCCTTGCCCGTCCATTTGTTCGCCGAACAGCGCGTCGCGCTTGCCGGCGGGCGCGGCGGCCCCGCCATTGGCGTGATCGCGGGCCTTCCCTCCACCCGGATCGCCGCTGGTTTCTCGCTCGACGGCTATGGGCAGGCGGGCGCGATCGGGCGCAACGGCGGCGAGGGATTCGTCGACGCTGCCGCGCATGTGACCCGCCCGGTCGCGGCGATCGGCAAGGCGCGCATCGAACTCGGCCTCGGTGCATGGGGCGGCGCACAGCGCGGCGCGGCGCGGCTGGATATCGGCCCCTCGGCGAGCGTGGCCGTTCCCGCGATCGTGCCGCTACGCATCACGCTCGACTGGCGCCAGCGCATCGCCGGCGATGCTACCCCGTCATCGGGGCCGGCGCTGTCGATCGGCGCGGATTTCTAGGGCGCCGGAAACCGCAAAAGCACCGGCGAAACCCCACCACATCAATTGGCGGCACGCGCGCATCTTCCACCGGCGCCGCGAAACGCTTACCGCTCTTTCATGGATCTCTATCTGCCGATCGCCAATCTGTCGGTGAACGCGCTCGTGATCGTCGCGCTTGGCGCGGGCGTCGGGTTGCTTTCAGGCATGTTCGGAGTCGGCGGCGGTTTCCTCACCACGCCGCTGCTGATCGTCTATGGCATCCCGCCGACCGTCGCCGCCGCCAGCGCGGCGAGCCAGGTGACGGGCGCGAGCGTCTCGGGCGTCTTCGCCTATTTCCGGCGCGACGGGGTGGACGTGAAGATGGGCGGGGTGCTCGTCGCGGGCGGCATCATCGGCTCGTTCCTGGGAGCATGGCTGTTCCGCCTGCTGCAATCGGTCGGGCAGATAGATACGACGATCGCGATCACCTATGTCCTGCTGCTCGGGTCGATCGGCGGGCTGATGCTCAAGGAATCGATCGGGGCGATTCGTGTCGTCCACGGCAAGAGCGCAGCACACCCGCGCCGGCGGCGACATCACCCGCTGGTCGCCAGCCTGCCGTTTCGGATGCGCTTCTATCGTTCCGGCCTCTATATCTCGCCGCTCGCCCCGCTGCTGCTCGGCATGGCGACGGGCATCCTGACGATCCTGCTCGGCATCGGCGGCGGCTTCGTGCTGGTGCCGGCGATGATCTATCTGCTTGGCATGGCGACGCAGGTGGTGGTCGGCACCTCGCTGTTCCAGATCCTGTTCGTCACCGCTGTCGCCACGATGGTCCACGCCACCACCACCAAGGCGGTGGATATCGTGCTTGCCGGGCTGCTGCTGCTCGGCTCGGTCGCCGGCGCGCAGATCGGGGCGCGCTTCGCGGAAAAAGCCCGGCCGGAATATCTCCGGCTGGCGCTGGCGATCATGGTGCTGCTGGTCGCGATCCGCATCGGGCTTGGGCTGGGGTGGCGCCCGGACGAGATCTACACGGTGGATCTGTCGTGAAGCGCGCAGGCCTCGCGCTGGCGCTCGCCGCGCCGCTGATGATGGCTCAGGCAAAGCCGGTACTGGTGCCCGACGTGTCACAGCGCGAGATCGAGATCGCGTACAGCTTCACCGGCGCGGAACTGCTACTGTTCGGCGCAATCCTTTTGCCCCCGGGCGAGCCGCGCGCCGACGCCCATCATCCGATTGATGTGGTGGTGGTGGTGAAGGGGCCGTCGGAATCGATCACGATCCGCGAGAAGGAGAAGGTGGCGGGGATCTGGATCAACGCTGATCGGCTACGATACAGTTCCGCGCCGAGCTTTTACGCGATAGCCTCGTCGCGGCCGATCCGCGATCTGGTCGACGACCGGACGCGCGCGATCTACGAACTGGGGCTGGACAGTCTGCAACTCTCCCCCACCTCGTCCGCGCCGCCCGACGTGCAGGATCGCTTCACGCGCGGGCTGGTCGAACTGCGCCAGCGCAACAACCTCTATTACGAGGCGCCGCACGCGGTGGAGATCACCGATGGCGTGCTGTATCGCGCGCGAATGAATATCCCGGCGCGCGTGCCGGTGGGGAAATTCACCGCCGAGACCTTCCTGATCCGCGACGGCAAGGTGCTGGGCGCCGCAGTGCGCGATATCGACGTGCGCAAATCCGGCTTCGAGCGTTTCGTCGCGCGCGCGGCGGAGCGATCCTCGTTCCTCTACGGGCTGACCGCGGTTGCGCTGTCAGTGTTCCTCGGCTGGGGCGCGGGGGCGATCGCGCGCCGCGTGTGACGGTGACAGCGACGACGGCCTGTCTCACCCTTAATTTACCAAATCCGGCGATGATGCCCCGGTTCGATTGATCCCGTGGGACTTATCCGCATGACCGAGATGCCGGCGCCGGGCGCCTTTCTGGAAAACAGGCCCGATGCGGCGCACGACAGCCACGCGCTCCCCGATCCGATCGGGATGGTGGTGGAGATCGGCGGCTCATCGAGCAAGGTGATGTTCGACATGGCGGCGCTGGCGGCGCTGGCCGATCATCCCGATCCGCTGGTCGCAGGCGCCGGGCAGGTCGGCGGGCAGATCAAGGTGCCGGTCGGCGCGAACTGGCTGATCGCCAATATCCGCTCGCTCAGGCTCGACAGCATCGACGACGGGCGCGTCATCGCCGATGTCGATTTCCTCGGCGAAGGCGGCGAGGAGAAGCTGACCCGCAAGCTCTATCACTTCAGGCGCGGCATCACGCGTTATCCCACCCCCGGCGCGCAGGTGTTCCCGGTAACGCGCGTCGATCTCAGGCAGGTATATGCCGCCGACGACCGCGCGCATATCGAGATCGGCGCGGTCTATCCCACGCGGGATATTCGCGGCGCGCTGTTCATCGATTCGATGCTCGGCAAGCATTTCGCGCTGCTCGGCTCGACCGGCACCGGCAAATCGACTTCCGCCGCGCTGATCCTGCACCGCATCTGCGAACGCGCGCCCAACGGCCATATCGTGATGATCGACCCGCATGGCGAATATGCGGCGGCGTTCCGCGGCAACGGCGCGCTTTACGACGTATCGAACCTTCAGATGCCGTATTGGCTGATGAATTTCGAGGAGCATTGCGAGGTGTTCCTCACCACCGACGGCGCCGAGCGTCAGGTGGATGCGGATATCCTCGCGAAATGCCTGCTCGCCGCGCGCGGCAAGAATCGCGCCGGCCAGGCGATCCCGAAGCTGACGGTCGATGCGCCGGTGCCTTATCTGCTGAGCGATCTTTCCGCGCACCTTCAGGCCGAGATGGGCAAGATGGACAAGGCGAGCAACAGCGCGCCCTATCTGCGCATCAAATCCAAGATCGACGAGATCAAGGCCGATCCGCGTTACAGCTTCATGTTCTCCGGGATGCTGGTGGCGGATACGATGGCGAGCTTCATCGCCCGCGTGTTCCGCCTGCCGGGCGACGGCAAGCCGATCTCGATCATCGACGTGTCCGGCGTGCCGAGCGAGATCACCTCCGTGGTGGTCGCGATGCTCAGCCGCATGGTGTTCGATTTCGCGATCTGGTCTCGCAACGAGCCGCAACGCCCGATCCTGCTCGTCTGCGAAGAAGCGCATCGCTACATCCCGTCGGATCGCGAGGCCGCCACCTCCGTCTCGCGCATCCTTGGCCGCATCGCCAAGGAAGGCCGCAAATATGGCGTGGCGCTTGGCCTCATCACCCAGCGACCCTCCGATCTCGCGGAAGGCGTGCTTTCTCAGTGCGGCACGATCATGGCGATGCGCCTCAACAATGATCGCGATCAGGCGTTCGTCCGCGCGGCGATGCCCGAAGGCGCGCGCGGTTTCCTCGATGCGATTCCGGCGCTGCGCAATCGCGAATGCGTGATCTGCGGCGAGGGCGTATCCATCCCGATCCGCGTGGCATTCGACACATTGGAGGAGGAGCGCCGCCCGGCCTCCGCCGATCCGTTATTCTCCAGATTGTGGACCGAGGTGGGGCACGAGGAGGAGATTATCGAGCGGACGATCCAGAAATGGCGCGTGCAGGGGAAATAGGCGCAGCCCCGCCCGAAGCCGCGCGATCGCGGAAGCGCCGCCGCCACGCCCGCCCCTCCATCCAGAACGGCACGGCGAAGATCGCCGCGAACGCGAGCGTCACGCGCAGGAATTCCCCGTGCGGCGAATGCCCGGTCAATAGCAGCAGGATCGGTATCGCGACGAGCGGCGGCCCCCACGCCGGATGATGGATGATCCTCGCCAGATACCAGCACAGCCAGCACAGCAACATGCCCGCCGCGAGGCTGCCGACGATCAGCGCAGCCGCCTGAACGAAGATCGCAACGACATCCACGCGCCGCGCTCCTTTCCCGAGTAATATATCGTAAAACGATATTTTTTCAATATCCGGGCGGGTCTTCGCGGGTCGGCGCGATCAGGAGAATCGGTCGAGCAGGTTCTTGAGCAGCGGGCGTAGGCGGACGACTTCCTCGCGATGCGCCGAGGAAAGCGCCGACAGCAATTTGCGCGATTTCGCGGTCAACCGGAGAATTGCCTGCCGCCCGTCTTCCGGCGAGGCATGGCGCGCGACGAGATCCAGCGCCTCAAGCCGCGCCACCAGCCCGGATGCGCTGTGCGGCTTCACGATCAGGCGATCGGCGATATGGCCGATGCTCGCCGCGCCCGCGGGCGCGCCACGGATGGCGAGCAGCGCCTGATGCTGCTGCGGCGTCAGGCCGAATTCGGCGGCGTGACGCTCGCTGAACGCCTGAAATTCCCGCAGCGCGTGCCGAAAATCGGCGAGCGCGGCATAATCCGCATCGGTCAATTCGCTGGTCATCGAAACTAGATCCGTCCTCATTGAATTATATCGTATCGCGATCTAATGCGCCGCGATCTTTCCAGGCAAGCAGGCCCCATGAACCCTCCGGCACAAGTGAAAATGCCCCCCCGTCTCGCCGATCATAGCGCCGATTGGCGCATGGTGATGCTCGCCGCTGCCTCGCTTGTCATCGGCAGCGGCGCGGCATTCGGCGCGCTCATTCTGCTCAAGCTCATCGCGCTTGCCACCAATGTCTTCTGGTTTGGTCGCTGGTCGGCGGCATCGGCGGATATCGCGGAGGCGCATGTCGGATTGTGGGTGGTCGCGATCCCCGTGCTCGGCAGCCTGCTCGTCGGCCTGATGGCGCGTTTCGGCTCGGAGAAGATCAAGGGGCACGGCATCCCCGAAGCGATCGAGGCGATCCTCTATGGGGAAAGCCGCCTTTCGCTCAAGGTCGCGATCCTGAAGCCGCTGTCGTCGGCGATCTCGATCGGCAGCGGCGGACCGTTCGGCGCGGAAGGGCCGATCATCATGACCGGCGGCGCGATCGGTTCGCTGTTCGCGCAATGCTTCCGCCTGAGCGCGGCGGAGCGCAAGACGCTGCTCGTCGCGGGCGCCGCCGCCGGCATGACCGGCATCTTCGGCACGCCGCTCGCCGCGATCCTGCTCGCGATCGAGGTGCTGTTGTTCGAATGGAAGCCGCGCAGCTTCGTGCCCGTCGTGATCGCGGTCGTGGCGGCGCTGGGCTGGCGCCCGCTGCTGCTGGGCGCGGGGCCGCTGTTTCCCTTCGCTGGCGCGACCGGCCCGATCCACTGGGAAACCAGCGGCCTTGCGCTCGGGCTGGGCGTGCTCGTCGGGCTGGAGGCGACATTGCTGTCGTCGGTGCTCTATCGGATCGAGGATATGTTCCACCAGCTGCCGGTGCACTGGATGTGGTGGCCGGCGATCGGCGGCGTCGTCGTCGGGCTGGGCGGCCTGATCGACGCGCATGTGCTCGGCGCGGGATATTCGAACATCCAGGGGCTGCTCGATGGATCGCTGGCGATGCGCGTGGTGCTGGCGCTGCTCGCGGTCAAGGCGATCGTCTGGCTGGTGGCGCTCGGCTCGGGCACGTCGGGCGGCGTCCTCGCGCCGTTGCTCATTCTCGGCGGGGCGCTTGGCGTGCTGGTGGGGCAATTCCTGCCGGGGCCTACCGGGCTGTGGGCGATGGCCGGCATGGCCGGCATCATGAGCGGGGCGATGCGCGCGCCGTTGACCGGCGCCCTGTTCGCGGTGGAACTGACCGGGCATTTCGATGCGCTGCCCGCGACGATCGCGGCCTCTGCCGGCGCCTATGCGATCAGCGTGCTCATCATGCGCCGCTCGATCCTCACCGAAAAGATCGCCCGGCGCGGTCGCCATGTGTTGCAGGAATATACGGTGGATCCGCTCGAATTCCTCCAGGCCGGGCAGGTGATGACCCCCCAACCAGCAACGCTGCGCGGGGATATGACGATCGCGGAGGCGGTGACGTTCTTCGCCGAAGACGCCACCCACCGGAGCTATCCCGTCGTTGACGGCGGCGGGCGGCTGCTCGGGCTGGTATCGCGCTCCGATGCGCTGCGCTGGCAGGTGGAGGGGGGCGATCACGCGATCGTGCTGGCGGAGGCGTTGTCCGATGCGTCGCAACCGTTCGCCTATCCCGATTCGCCGATCGCCGAGGTCGCGGACATGATGGTGAATACCGGCATCGGCCGGGTGCCGATCGTCGAGCCGGATCGGCACAGCGTCGTCGGCATCCTCTCGCGCCATGATCTGCTGAAGACGCGCAGCGTCCACCGCCAGGCGGAGCATGTCCGCCAGCGCGGCGGTTCATCCGGCGGCACGCGGGATCGCGACACCGCCTGACCGATCTGCCGCGCGGCGGCGCGATCGAGCGGCAAAATTGCAGTGGGAGGCGGGATACGGCAAAATAATTGCGCCAAGACAGGAAGAATATCCGCTTTTTTGCTTGATCGGTAAGGCGTAGGCTCCCGGCGGGCGGCGATCCGCCAGTCGGCCGGGGCGATCGGCGGCGCGAGGGGAGAATCCGCGCGTTGTGATCGCATCGGGCATGAACGGTCGTCTCCTGTCGTGTCAGGAGGCGAGGATGGTCGAAGCCGTTGCGGGCGCCAGCGAATTCCGAAGCGATCTGGAGGACACCGGGCAGCACGAACGAAAGCCGCGTTTTTTCGCGCGCTGGTTCATGTCGACCAACCACAAGGATATCGGCACGCTCTATCTGATCTTCGCGATCTGCGCCGGCGTGGTCGCCGGGGGGATTTCGGGGATGATGCGCCTCGAACTGGCCGAACCGGGCATCCAGTATCTGCCATTATGGGCCGGCACGACCGATTATGCCGCCACGCTCCATCTGTGGAACGTGCTTATCACCGCGCACGGCCTTATCATGATCTTCTTCACGATCATGCCCGCGATGGTCGGCGGGTTCGGCAACTGGTTCGTTCCGCTGATGATCGGCGCGCCGGACGTGGCGTTTCCACGCCTCAACAACATCTCCTTCTGGCTGCTCGTGCCGGCGTTCATCCTGTTCGCGGGCTCCGCGTTCGTACCGGGGGGAACAGGCAATGGCGCGGGCACCGGCTGGACGCTCTATGCCCCCCTGTCGACATTCGGATCGCCGGGGCCGGCGGTCGATATGGTGATCCTGTCGATGCACCTGGCGGGCGCATCGTCGATCCTCGGCGCGATCAACCTAATCACCACGATCTTCAACATGCGCGCGCCGGGCATGACGCTGCACAAGATGCCGCTGTTCGTATGGTCGATCCTCGTCACCGCGTTCATGCTGCTGTTCGCGCTGCCGGTGCTCGCCGCCGCGCTCACCATGCTGCTGACCGATCGCAATTTCGGCACCACCTTCTTCGATCCGGCGGGCGGCGGCGATCCCATGCTGTTCGAACACCTGTTCTGGTTCTTCGGCCACCCGGAAGTGTACATCATGATAATTCCGGGTTTCGGCATCATCAGCCAGGTGACGGCAACCTTCAGCGGCAAGCCGGTGTTCGGTTATCTCGGCATGGTCTATGCCATGGTGGCGATCGCGGTGATCGGGTTCGTGGTGTGGGCGCACCATATGTTCACCACCGGTCTGTCGATGGATGTGAAGATCTATTTCAGCGCGGCATCAATGGTGATCGCGGTGCCGACCGGCATCAAGATATTCTCCTGGATCGCGACGATGTGGGGCGGATCGGTGCAATTCCGCACGCCGCTGCTCTGGGCGCTCGGCTTCATCTTCATGTTCACCATTGGCGGCGTGACGGGCGTGGTGCTCGCCAACGGCGGCGTCGACGATTACATGCAGGACACTTATTACGTGGTGGCGCATTTCCATTATGTGCTGTCGCTTGGCGCCATATTCTCGCTGTTCGCTGGATTTTACTATTGGTTCCCGAAGATGACCGGGAAAATGTATTCCGAAACGCTCGGCGATCTGCACTTCGCGATCTTCTTCCTCGGCGTGAACATCCTGTTCTTCCCGATGCATTTCCTAGGGCTGCAAGGAATGCCGCGCCGCTATCCCGATTATCCGGATGGCTTCGCCTTCTGGAACCATATCGCCTCGATCGGCTATGCGGTGATGGCGGTGGGCATGGTGTTCTTCTTCATCAACGTGGTGTGGTCGTTCCTGCGTGGGCGACCGGCGGGCGACAATCCATGGGGGCCGGGCGCGACGACGCTCGAATGGACACTGAGCAGCCCGCCGCCATATCACCAGTTCGAAACATTGCCCCGGATCGAATAGCGGGGATGGCGGGGAGATGGGCGATCGCGCGCGTTACCGTGCCGGCGCGGTTGCCAGCAGCGTCGCCACCTTGGCCTTGAATTCACGAAGCGCCCTGCCCGACAGCATCGCAACGCTCGACATCGAAATCGTGCGCGGATTGACCGACACGCCGTTCTTCCACACCTCCCAATGGAGGTGCGGCCCGGTGGACAGCCCGGTCGAGCCGACATAGCCGATCACCTGCCCGCGCGACACGCGCTGCCCGGCGCGCACCGCGATGCGGCTCATATGGCCATAGCCGGTGGCGACGCCGCCGGCATGGTTCAGCTTCACGAAGTTACCATAGCCCCCGGCGCGGCCCGCCTGCGCCACCACGCCATCCACCGCCGCGCGGATCGGGGCACCATAAGGCGCGCCGATATCCATGCCCTTGTGCATCCGCATGAAGCCGAGCAGCGGATGGACGCGCTTGCCGTAAGTGGAAGTGACATGGCCGGCGACGGGCATACCCATCGCGCCGCGCTGCTCGCTCTGCCCCTTGGCATCCCACCACTGGCCGCTATCGCCCCAGCGGACCAGTTCGATCTTCTTCGTGCCCTGATCGAGCCCGGCGAACTGGAGCTTGCCGATCTGCACCTCGCCAGTGGCGGCGCGGGCCTGTTCGGCGATGATATCGAACCTGTCATCAGCGCGCACGTCACGACCGATCGACACGCGCGAGGACAGCGCCTTGATATAGCTTTCGACCAGCCGCGCCGGCACGCCCACCGCGCGCGCCGAGCGATAGAGGCTCGATCCCACCCGCCCGGTGATGCGCAGCGGGGTGTGATCTATCGCGATCGGGCTGCGCTCCAGCGTCAGCGCGTCGCCGGTGCGGTTGACCGCGAGGTTGAGATCGAAGCGCGCGCGAAAAGCGAGCCGTTCGAGCGGCCTTGCCTCGCGCCGGTCCGTCCGCCGGCCGAGCGTGAGATCGAGCACGGTGCCCGACGGAATGTCGCTCAGCGAGGCGGCCTGCGCCACCAGCGCCGCCGCGCGCGCGGCATCCGCGCGCCCGACCCCGGCGCGTTGCAGCACCGCGCCGAGCCGATCGCCATCGCCAAGCGTCGCGGTCAGTTCAATCACCGGGCGTTCCGGTGTTTCCGCCAGCGGGCGGACGAAATCGCTCGCCGCCATCCGCCGCCCGGTGCCGCCGCCCAGCCCGAGCGGGGCGATCGACAATGGGCGGGCCTCCTCCCACGCCGCGCCGGTGAGCGGCGGCGCGACATAGCCCTGCACGGGGCGCACGCCCGGCGCGGTGAGGATCGCGGCGGCGCAAAGCGTGGCGCAGGTGGCAAGCCCGCGCCACCACGTCCGCGAACCGATTTCGGCGCCGAGATCGGGCACCCAGTCAATCCGCGCCAGCGCAGCGCGCAGCCGATCGAGGCGGGACAGGGAAGCGACCGGAACGAGCGCGCGACCGAACGAGCCCGTGCCGGCGCCACCGGCAAGCTCCAGTCCAGGTTGTTCGCGCAAAAACATGGCGAGGAAGAATCCCTCAAAAAATCCGTCGCCGACCCCCCGGCGTGTCCACGCGCCGGGATGTAAGCCGGATGTTCTAAAGTCAAATTAACCGCGGGAAACCGTGGGTTCCGATGCGGCGGGGCGTTCGCGCGCTGCGGCAAAGCGGCAAATGGTTGCATCATCGCGCGCCGCCGCCGATGTAGCGTTGGTCATGCGCGTTCCAGACAATGCCCGCGTTACCGCGGTGCTCGGCCCCACCAACACCGGCAAGACCCATCTCGCCGTGGAGCGGATGGCGGCGCATTCCAGCGGCATGATCGGCTTTCCACTGCGGCTGCTGGCGCGCGAGGTCTATGATCGCGTGGTGGCGATGAAGGGCGCCGATCGCGTCGCGCTGATAACGGGCGAGGAACGCATCGTGCCGAAGGATGCGCGCTGGTTCCTGTGCACCGCCGAAAGTATGCCGACCGACAAGGATACCGCCTTCGTCGCGCTCGACGAGGCGCAGCTTGGCGCCGACCCGGAGCGCGGCCATGTCTTCACCGAGCGCCTGCTCAACGCGCGCGGGCGCGAGGAGACGATGATCCTCGGCTCCGATACGTTGCGCCCGGTGATCCGCCACCTCGTGCCCGATGCAGAGATCGTCGCGCGGCCGCGCTTTTCGACGCTCAGCTATGCCGGCGCGAAGAAGATCAGCCGCCTGCCGCGCCGCTCCGCGATCGTCGCCTTCTCGGCTGAGGAGGTCTATGCGGTGGCGGAGATGTTGCGCCGGCTGCGCGGCGGCGCGGCGGTGGTGATGGGTTCGCTCTCCCCGCGCACCCGCAATGCGCAGGTCGCGATGTTCCAGGCCGGTGAGGTCGATTATCTCGTCGCGACCGATGCGATCGGCATGGGCCTCAACATGGATGTGGCGCATGTCGCCTTCGCCGGGCTGCACAAATTCGACGGACGCCGCCGGCGGCGGCTGACCATCGCTGAAATGGCGCAGATCGCAGGGCGCGCGGGCCGCCATCAGCGCGACGGCACGTTTGGCGCGCTGGCCGAAGATGGCCCCGACGCGTTTCTGCCCGAGGAAGTGCTTGCGATCGAGGCGCATCGCTTCGCGCCGCTCGACGCGCTCTACTGGCGCGAGGGCCGGCCCGACATGGACAGCCTGGACGCGCTGATCGGCTCGCTTTCCGCGCCGCCCGATGATCCGATGCTGCGCGCCGCGCCCGAAGCGATCGACCTCACGGTGTTGCGCCGGCTGGCGGACGACCCCGCGATCCGCGCGCGCGCCAGGGGGCAGGTCACGCGGCTGTGGGCGGCGTGCGGCATTCCCGATTTCCAGAAGCTCGGCGCCGACATTCACGCGCGCTTCGTCTCGCGCGTGTTCGGCCATCTCGCCGAGGGATATATCCCGCATCAATGGTTCGCCGATGAGGTCGCGCGGCTCGATCGCGCCGATGGCGATGTCGAAACGCTGGCCGGGCGGCTCGCCGCGATCCGCACCTGGGCCTATATCGCGCAACGCAGCGACTGGCTGGCGGACCCGGCACTTTGGGCGGCGCGCACGCTGGCGGTGGAGGAGCGCCTGTCCGACGCGCTCCACACCAGCCTGACCCAGCGCTTCGTCGACAAGCGCACCAGCGCGCTGATCCGCCAGATCGGCGCCGGCGCGGGCGCCCTGCCGGTGACGATCGAGGACAATGGCGACGTTCTGATCGACACCCATCCGATCGGGCGGCTCGACGGATTCCGCTTCACCGTCGCGCCCGAAGCGCGCGCGGCGGACAAGCGCCTGCTGCTCGCCACCGCCGAAAAGCGGCTGATTACCGAACGAGCGCGGCGCGCGCGCGCGGTGATCGCCGCAAGCGACGCCGATCTGTCGATCCATGGCGGCGCGATCCGGTGGCAGAGACACGTGCTGGCGCGGCTGGCCGCCGGGCGTTCGGCGGCGCGGCCCGATGTCACGCTCGATCCGGCGCTTGATTGCCTTGACGCCGCATTGCGCAAGGAGGTGCTGGCACGGATGCGGCGCTGGGTGGGGAACGCGCTCACCCATGCCCTCCCCTCGCTCGCCCGGCTGGCCGAACTGGCGCGCGACGAACATGCCACTTCGGGGCTGCGCAGCATCGCCGGCGCGCTGGAAGCAGGCGCCGGATTCGCCGCGCGGCTGCCGCTGCGTGCCGCGGTCGACGCGCTCGGCCCCGCAGAGCGCCATCGCCTGCGCAAGATCGGCGTGACGATCGGCGCACTCGACCTGTTCGACCCGCGCCTGTTGAAACCGCGCGCGCAGCCGTGGCGCATGGCGCTGCTCGCGGTGCGCGGTGAAAGCGTGACGCTGCCCCCGGCGGGCGCGACCGCCGTGCCGCGCAACACGCACGGCGCCACACCGGCAATGGGCTTCCGCACGCTCGCCACCCAGGCGGTGCGCCTCGATCTGGTCGAGCGGATCGCGCGATCCGCGCATGAGGCGCGCGATGGCCGCAAACCCTTCGTCCCCGATCCCGCGCTCGCCACCTCGATGGGATTGCTGCCATCGACGATCGCGCGGCTGATGGCCGAACTCGGCTTCCAGCCCGCCCCCACCAGCGACGGCGCACCGGCATGGCGCTGGAAGGGGCGCCCGCCGCCGCGCCACATCAACATACATCCCGCGCCCAGCAACGCCTTTGCCGCGCTCGCCGCGCTCAAACATGGCTGACGGCGCCGCGCCGGGCGCGATGCGGCTCGATCGCTTCCTGTGGTTCGCGCGAATCACCAAAACGCGAAGCGCCGCGCAGGCGATGGCGAGCGACGGGCATCTGCGCCTCGATGGCCGCGCGGTGGATCGCGCCGCGACGCCGGTGCGCGCCGGCAACATCCTGACGCTGGCGCAACATGGCCGGGTCCGCGTGCTCAGGATCGAGGCGCTGCCCGCGCGGCGCGGCCCCTCGGCGGAAGCGCGTGGTTGTTACGAGGAATTGATAACCGCTCGCAGCAAGCCGGGAACGATTGACGATGCGGATCGCGAGGCATAGCAGCGGATTCGTTCGTCCGAGGGAGAAAACCGGCAATGACCTACGTCGTCACCGACGCCTGCATCCGCTGCAAATACATGGATTGCGTCGAAGTCTGCCCGGTCGACTGCTTCTATGAGGGCGAGAACATGCTCGTCATCAACCCTAGTGAGTGCATTGATTGCGGCGTGTGCGAGCCGGAATGCCCGGCGGAAGCGATCCTGCCCGACACCGAAAGCGGGCTGGAGAAGTGGCTCGAACTGAACAACACCTTCTCGGCGCAATGGCCCAACGTCACGCGCAAGAACGATCAGACCCCCGCCGACGCCGATGAGCACAAGGGCGAGACGGGCAAATACGACAAATATTTCTCGTCCGAGCCCGGCGCGGGCGACTGAGCCAGGCGCCGGCGATATTCCCGCCGGCCTGACCGCCGATCACAGCCGCCAGGCAGCGGATAAAATCGCCGCGCGACTCAGACGTGCGCGTGCCTAGGTCATTCAGGCCAGCATTGCTGTCATGGTGATGCTGGCAATTTTATTACAGGCGTGCTATATGCGCCCATGACGGCCGGAATCGACCCCATGGCCGCCGGAGATGTACAACCCATATCCTCCCGCCTGATTCCTCGACGTGGCTTATACCGCGCCTCGGGTGACGGGAACCATCCTGACGAAAGGCCCCTAAATGGCTGCCAAGGCTCTGCATTTCGATGTCGGTGATTATGTCGTTTATCCCAAGCACGGGGTAGGCAGGGTCATCGAACTGCAGAAACAAGAAATAGCCGGGATGCAGCTCGAACTCTACGTGCTGCGCTTCGAAAAGGAACGGATGACGCTGCGCGTCCCGACCAACAAGGCCGAATCGGTTGGTATGCGCAAGCTTTCGTCGGACAAGACGATGCGCGAAGCGATGGAAACGCTGAAGGGCAAGCCCAAGATCAAGCGCACCATGTGGTCGCGCCGCGCCCAGGAATATGAAGCGAAGATCAACTCGGGCGATCTCGTGTCAATCGCCGAGGTGGTGCGCGACCTGTTTCGCGCCGACGACCAGCCCGAGCAGAGCTATTCCGAGCGCCAGATTTTCGAAGGCGCGACCAGCCGCCTCGCGCGCGAACTGGCCGCGATGGAACAGATCGACGAGCCGGCGGCACAGGAAAAGATCCTCGACATCCTGCGCAAGGCCGCGGCGATCTACAACAAGGATAAGGTGCCGGCCTGATCGCCGCCACCTGCCCGGCTGATTGAAAGGGAGCGGCCCTTCGCGGGGCGCTCCCTTTTTCGTTTACGCGCGTAATCATTTGGTGTATTGGCAACGCAACACACCAGGAGAGAATGAACATGCGCCGTCTGCCGCTCGCTTTGCTCCCCATCGCGGCGATCGCCGCCACCGCCACAGCCGCACCCTGGGGAAATGATCGCGGACCGGGCATCGCGCCACGGCATGACGGCGGCGCCCTCGCCTATCCGGTCGATGGCTTCACCGCGATCGGGCTGGCGCTCCCCGCGCAGGTCGATGTGCGCGTCGGCCCCGCTTTCTCGGTGCGCGCGACCGGGCCGGCACAGGCGTTCGACGATGTGCGCGTCACGCGCAACGGCACATCGTTGCAGATCGAGCAACGCTACCGCAATCGCCCGCGCGACGAGCGCGCGTTGCGCGCGGTGCGCTTCATTGTGACGATGCCGCGCATCGCGGGCGCGAGTATCGGCGGCAGCGGCGGCATCACGGTCGATCGTGTTCCCGGCGGGCAGTTTGACGCGGCGATCGGCGGCTCCGGCTCGCTGACGCTCGGCAATATCGCGGTCGAGCGGCTGACCGGCTCGATCGGCGGCTCGGGCTCGATCCTCGCCGCGGGGGAGGCGCGCGATCTCAGGATCAATATCGGCGGCTCGGGCAATTTCGCGGGCGAACGGCTGCGCGCGCGCGGCGCCAGTATTTCGATCGCCGGTTCGGGCGGCGTCCGCGCTCAGGTCGATGGCGACGCGCGCATATCCATCGCCGGCAGCGGCGACGCCGATCTCGGCCCGCGCGCGCGTTGCGCGGTCAGCCGCGTCGGCAGCGGAAGGGCGCGCTGCGGCGGTTGAGCCTCGCATTTACCTTTGGACCTCATGTGTGCTATATGGATAATACACATGAGGTCCAATATGCGCCATCTTACGCTCGCTTTGCTCCTTCCGCTCGCCGCCTGCGGCGGGCTTCACGACGAGGATTCGCGGCCGTCGATCCCGCCCAACGGATCGGGTCCATCGCGCACCTTTGCCGCGAATGATTTCACCGCGGTCGCCCTCCTGGGGCCGGACGACATGGACGTGCGCGTCGGCAGCGCCTTTTCCGTGCGCGCCGATGGCGATCCGGGCACGCTCGACCGATTGCGCGTCGTTCGCGACGGAAAAACCCTGCGCGTCAGCCGCAAGAGCGGATTCAGCCTGGGTTCGGGCGGCAAGGTCAAAATCTACGTCACGATGCCGCGCATCACCGAGGCGGCGCTGTCCGGCTCGGGCGATATCACGGTCGATCGGATCGATGGCGCGGCCTTCGAAGGCTCGCTTTCCGGATCGGGCGATCTCAAGATCGGCTCGATCGCGGTCAACACCGCCGATTTTTCGATTTCGGGATCGGGCAACGTTTCCGCCGATCGCGGCACGGCGCACCAGATGAAGATCGCCATCGCGGGATCGGGCGATGTCTATGCTCCGCGCGTCGTCGCTGGCGGGGCGACCGTGGATGTGGCCGGCTCCAGCAAGGTGCGCGCTGAGGTCGATGGCAATGCGACCGTCTCGATGATGGGATCGGGCGCGGTCGATCTCGGCCCGAAGGCGAAATGCGAAACGCACAAGGCGGGTTCCGGCGCGGTGCGGTGCGGCGGCTGATACGCCGGGCTTGCGCGGCATGATGCTTCGCGCAAGGCTTCCGCGCATGAGATTGCCCGCCATAGCCGCCTTTGCCGCGCTTGCTTGCGCCGCGCCAGCCCATGCCGCCGAACGCAGCTACAGCGTGGGCAGTTATGACCGACTGCGCGTCGACGGACCGTTCGAGGTGCATATCGTCGCGGGCCGCTCGCCACGCGCGAGCGCCACGGGCAGCGAGGCGACGCTCGCGCGGCTCGATCTCAAGGTGGAGGGCACCACGCTGGCGGTGCGGCTCGGCGCGGGCGGCTGGGGCGAGATGCCCCGGCTCGCCGCGAGCCAGGTCCCGGTGGTGGTCACGCTATCGACCCCGCGCCTCACCGCGATCGCGCTGACCGCCGGTGCGCAGGTGAGCGCCAGCAAAGTCGAGGCACAGCGCCTCGATCTCAACCTGAGCGGCGCGGGCAGGCTGGCGGTGGACGGGGTGCAGGCGGATCAGCTCAGCGCCACGCTGATCGGCACGGGCACCATGCGGCTCGCCGGGCGCGCCAATCGCGCGCGGCTGGCGAGTAATGGCGCGGGCACGATCGACGCCGCCGCGCTCACCGCCGGCGACCTCATCGTGCATCTCGACGGCACCGGCGAAACCAGCGCGACCGCGCGCTATACCGCTGACGTGACGACAACCGGGCTCGGCAAGGTAACGGTGCTCGGCAAGCCAAAATGCACCGTCAAGACGATCGCGGACGGCCCGGTGCGCTGCGGCGCTGGGAAATAACGCCTGGCGCGGCGTGCGATCTCAGGCCGCGTCGTCCCGCGCGTCCAGCCCGTAGGCGGTGTGGAGCACGCGCACGGCGAGTTCGGTTTCGTCCTCATGGATCAGCACCGAGACTTTGATCTCGCTGGTGGTGATCGCCATGATGTTGATGCCCCGCGCACCAAGCGTGGTGAACATCGTCGAGGCGACGCCGGCATGGCTGCGCATCCCCACGCCCACCACCGATACCTTGGCGACGCGCGGATCATGGACCAGTTCGGCAAAGCCGATCTTCTCGCGCCCCTGATTGAGCGTTTCGATCGAGCGCGCCAGATCCGCCGACGGCACGGTGAAGGTAACGTCGGTCGATCCCGAACCATGCGCGATATTCTGGATTATCATATCGACGTTGATGTTCGCCTCGGCCAGCGGCTCGAAGATGCTGGCCACCGCACCGGGCTTGTCAGGCACGCTGGTCAGCGTGATCTTCGCCTCATTCTTGTCATGGGCGATGCCGGTGATGAGCTGGCGTTCCACGTCGTCGATCTCCTCTTCGCCCACGATCATCGTGCCGGGCAGTGTATCCGCCATCGGCGCATCCTCGCCGGTGAACGACGACAGCACCTGAACGCGGACCTTTTCCTTCATCGCCAGCCCCACCGAGCGCGTCTGGAGCACCTTGGCCCCGACGCTGGCGAGTTCCAGCATTTCCTCATATGTCACTTTGTTGAGCTTGCGCGCGCGCGGCACGATGCGCGGATCGGTGGTGTAAACGCCGTCCACATCGGTGTAGATATCGCAGCGATCGGCCTGCATCGCCGCCGCCACCGCCACCGCCGACGTATCGGAGCCACCACGGCCAAGCGTCGTCACCCGCCCTTCGTTGACCCCCTGGAAGCCGGGGATCACCGCCACTTCGCCCGCCGCCAGGCTATCGTTGAGCGCCTCGGTGTCGATCGTGCCGATTCGCGCCTTGGCGAAAGCATCGGAGGTGTGGATCGGCAATTGCCAGCCAAGCCATGAGCGCGCCTTCACCCCCATCGCCTGCAGGGTGATCGCGAGCAGCCCACTCGTCACCTGCTCGCCAGCGGAGACGACCACGTCATATTCGCGCGGATCGTAAAGCGGGGAGGCTTCGCGGCAGAAGCCGACGAGCCGGTCGGTCTCTCCCGCCATCGCGGAAACCACCACGGCAACCTCGTTGCCGGCATCAGCCTCACGTTTGACGCGCGCGGCAACGCTCCTGATGCGCTCGATCCCGGCCATCGACGTACCGCCGAACTTCATCACGATGCGCGCCATTATCGCTTACGTCCAACCTCCCTTGGGGGAAAACGGCGGCCCTGATAGGAAGGGAGCATGTCCGAAGCAACCGTAACAAAAGCGACTGCCGCTGAAACCGCTCCTTCATCGGTCGATCCACGCGAAGCCGCGCATTTCGGCGCGATGGCCACCGACTGGTGGAACCCCAATGGCTCGTCCGCCATGCTCCACCGGCTCAACCCGCCACGGCTCGCCTATATCCGTGAACGGATTGACGCGCATTGGGATGGCGACGCGGAGAATTTCGCCCCGCTCGCGGGCAAAAGCGCGCTCGATGTCGGTTGCGGCGCGGGGCTGCTCGCGGAGCCGCTCGCGCGGCTCGGCGCCGCCGTCACCGCGATCGACGCAGCGCCCGAGAATATCGCCGCCGCGCGCGATCACGCCGGAAACCTCGCGATCACCTATCGCGTCGGCGGGGTGGAAGCCGTGGCAGGCGAGGCGTTCGATCTCGTCACCTGCATGGAGGTGATCGAGCATGTCACCGATCCGCCCGCATTCGTCGCCGGGCTGGCGCAGGCGGTGGCGCCGGGCGGAATGCTGATCCTTTCCACGCCAAACCGCACCGCGCTGTCGAGGCTCGCGCTCATCACCGTCGCGGAAGGAACCGGGCGCATCCCGCGCGGCACGCATGACTGGGATCGCTTCATCACGCCGGACGAATTGACCGTGATGCTCGAACACGCCGGAATGCGCGTTTGCAATGTGCGCGGGCTCGCCTTTTCGCCGACGCGCGGCTTCGCCTTGAGCGAATCCACCACGCTCGACTATTTCATCGCCGCCGTGGCGGCGTGACGGTTCAGCCGTGCAGGGCAGCCACGCCCCGCACGGCCACCTCCATCCCGTCTCGCCGGCAGGCGGCGCTGATTACCGGATAGGAAAGATCGGTGTGGCGGGCGAGCGCCGCGGGCGCCGCCGCCCGGCATTGCTGGATCGTCGCGTAACGCGTCGGCTCGACGCGCACCTCAGTGCACATTTCCTGCGCATCGCCGCAGCCGAGGATCGCCATCACGAAGAACACCGGCTCCATCGCCACCGCCTCCCAGTCTCCCTTCCACAACGGGCCGACACGACGAACGGTTCCCTCCGGGCGACGAATCGAGTTCAGCGGCAGTCAGCCCGATCATTCCGCCCTGCCGCGTGACGGCAGGGATTGACGTGGCGGCCACGGCTTCTGACATGCGCTCCATCCATGCCGCCCATTGATCCCACCACGGCCACCACCGCCGATCGCCCGATGTGGCCGACGCTGCGGCGTTTTCTGCCCTATCTCTGGCCATCCGATGCGCCGGGCGTGCGGGCGCGTGTCGTCGTCGCGCTGGCGCTGGTGGTGCTATCGAAGCTGGTGCAGGTCTATGGCGCGCCGTTCGCGTTGCAGGGCGTTGTCGACGGCATGGCACCCGGATCGCGCGATGCGGTGACGCTGATCGTGCTGCTGGCGGCAGGCTATGCCGCCGCGCGTTTCGGCACCACCTTGTTCGACAATCTGCGCAACACCGTGTTCGAGCAGGTCGGGCAGGAAGCGACGCGCCGGCTTGCGGTGCGCGTGTTCGGGCATCTCCACCAATTGTCGCTGCGCTTCCACCTCGAACGCCGCACCGGCGCCGTCACCAAGGTGGTGGAGCGCGGCACCAAGAGCATCGACACGATGCTCTATTTCATGCTGTTCAACATCGCGCCGACGATCCTGGAACTGGCGCTGGTCGTCGGCATCTTCTGGACGAAATTCGGCTGGCCGCTGGTCGCGGCGACGCTGGTGATGGTGGCGGTCTATATCTGGTTCACCCGGATGGTGACCGACTGGCGCGCCGGGCTGCGCGCGCGGATGAACGATCTCGATACCGGCGCGGTCGCCCATGCGGTCGATTCGCTGCTCAATTTCGAGACGGTGAAATATTTCGGTGCCGAAGCGCGCGAGCGCAACCGCTACGAAGCCGCGATGACCGCTTATGCCAAAGCGGCGGTGCGATCGGAGAACAGCCTCGCCTGGCTCAACATCGGGCAGGCGCTCATCACCAATGTGATGCTCGCCGCCGGCATGGCGTGGGTCGTGCTCGGCTGGGGGCAGGGCAAGTTCACCGCGGGCAATGTGGTGCTGGTCTCGACCCTGCTGTCGCAGCTTTTCCGCCCGCTCGACCTGCTCGGCATGGTCTATCGCACGATCCGGCAAGGCGTGATCGACATGGGCGCGATGTTCGATCTGGTCGATACGCCCGCCGAGGTGGTCGACGCGCCGGGTGCCGAGCCGCTCGCCATCACGCGCGGGCATCTGCGGTTCGAGGATGTGCGCTTCGGTTACGAGCCGGGGCGGGACATATTGCAGGGCATCAATCTCGATGTGCCGGCGGGCTCCACCGTCGCGGTGGTCGGGCCATCGGGCGCGGGGAAATCGACGCTCGCGCGGCTGCTCTATCGTTTCTACGACCTGACGGGCGGGCGGGTGACGATCGACGGACAGGATATCGCCGGGGTGACGCAGGCGAGCTTGCGCGCCGCGATCGGCATCGTGCCGCAGGATACCGTGCTGTTCAACGACACCATCGGCTATAACATCGCTTATGGCCGCGAAGGCGCGGACGCGGGCGAGATCGTCGCGGCGGCGCGCGGCGCGGCGATCGCCGATTTCATTGATCGCCAGCCCGATCATTACGAAACCCGCGTCGGCGAACGCGGCCTGAAGCTTTCGGGCGGCGAGAAGCAGCGCGTGGCGATCGCACGCACCCTGCTCAAGAACCCGCCGATCCTGATCCTCGACGAAGCGACCAGCGCGCTGGACAGCCGCACCGAGGCGGAGATCATGGCGACGCTGGAGGCGATCGAGCGCGGGCGCACCACGATCATCATCGCGCACCGCCTCTCCACGATCGTCCATGCCGACACGATCGTCGTGCTGGAGGCCGGGCGGATCGTGGAGCAAGGCGCCCACGCGGCGCTGCTCGCGCGCGACGGGCTTTACGCCGAAATGTGGGCGCGGCAGGCGAAAGAGCGCGAGGAGGCGCTGGCGGCGGAGTGATCCCCCTCCTCCGCTCGCCCTGAGCTTGTCGAAGGGTTGCCTTTCTTTCCGAAAAAGGTGCAGGGCTTCGACAAGCTCAGCCCGAACGGGGGCAGGGCATCGGCCCTTCTCGTCAGCCGAGCAGATCCTGATATTCGTCGTGCCGCTCGATATAGACGCGCACGAAGGAACATTGCGGCACCACCTTCAGCCCCTGATCGCGCGCACTGTCCAGCGCGGCGCGGATCAGCTTCGATCCGATCCCCTGCCCCTCAAGCGCCTTGGGCACCAGCGTATGCGTGAACACGATCCGGTCGCCCTCGATCTGATAGGCGGCAAGGGCGCGATGGCCGTCCACGTCCAGCTCGAATTCCTGCTCCGCCTTGTTGTCACGCACGATTTCCATCGAAAGTCCTTTCATGCCTGTCGGGCTGGTGCCGCAACCTTTTCCATCGCTATAGCGCGCGGATCATGCTTGCCGACCCGGTTTCCACCCTCCAGCGCATCTTCGGCTTCCCCGACTTCCGCGGTGTGCAGCGCGATGTGGTCGGTCGCGTGCTGGCGGGCGAGAACACGCTGGCGGTGATGCCGACGGGCGCGGGCAAGTCGCTGTGCTATCAACTGCCGGCGGTGATGTTCGAGGGGACGTGCGTGGTCGTCTCCCCGCTGATCGCGCTGATGCACGATCAGCTTCGCGCGGCGGAAGCGGTCGGTATCCGCGCCGCGACGCTGACCAGCGTGGACGAGAATCGCGCCGAAACGCGCGGGCGCTTCCTCGATGGCGAACTGGATCTGCTCTATATCGCGCCCGAACGCGCCTCAACCGCCGATTTCCGCGATCTGCTCCAGCGCGGCAAAGTGGCGCTGTTCGCGATCGACGAGGCGCATTGCGTCAGCGAATGGGGGCATGATTTCCGCCCCGATTATCGTCTGTTGCGCCCGCTGCTCGATACCTTCCCGGCGGTTCCCCGGCTCGCGCTGACCGCCACCGCCGACGCACATACCCGCGCCGATATCCTCGATCAGCTCGGCATTCCGCACGACGGGATGATCGTCGCCGGGTTCGATCGCCCCAACATCCGCTACGCGATCAGCCCGCGCGACGGCACCACGCGGCAGATCGTCGATCTCGTTCGCGCCACCCCTGGCCCCGGCATCGTCTATGCGCAGACGCGCGCGGGCACCGAGCGGATGGCGGAGGCGCTGGCGGTCATCGGGCGCCCGGTGCGCGCCTATCACGCCGGGCTCGATCCGGCGGTGCGCGCCGCCAACCAGGCCGCGTTCGTCGCATCCGAGGATATGGTGATCTGCGCCACCGTCGCCTTCGGCATGGGGATCGACAAGCCCGATGTACGCTTCGTCGCCCATGCCGGGCTGCCCAAGTCGATCGAGGCTTATTATCAGGAAACCGGGCGTGCGGGGCGCGATGGCGATCCGGCGGTGGCGCATCTGTTCTGGGGCGCGGACGATTTCGCCCGCGCACGCCAGCGCACCGCCGAGGTGGAGCAGCATCGCCAGCCGGGCGAGCGGGCGCGGCTGAACGCATTGGGCGCGCTGGTCGAAACCGCGGGCTGTCGCCGCCGCCTGCTGCTCAAGCATTTCGGTGAGGATGCCCCCGCCACCTGCGGCAATTGCGACAATTGCCTGTCGCCCCCCAAGGCGATCGACGCGACCGAGACGGCGCGCAAATATCTCTCGGCGGTGTTCCGCACCGGGCAGATGTTCGGCTCAACCTATGTCGAGCAGGTGCTGACCGGCAAATCGACCGAGCGCAGCCTGATGAGCGGGCACGAGGCGCTGTCCGTCTGGGGCATCGTCGATGCCGAGGAGACGGCGCTGCTCAAGCCGGTCGGCCGCGCGCTTCAGGTGCGCGACGCGCTGCGCACCAATCCGCATGGCGGGCTGGAATTCGGCCCCGCCGCGCGCGCGATCCTGAAAGGCGAGGAGGAACTGGCGCTGATCCTGCCACCGAAGCGCGAACGCCGCCGCAAGGGCGAGGCGGTGGACAATCCGGTCGGCGATCCGTTGTTCGAGGCATTACGCGAAAAGCGCCGCGATCTCGCGCGCGAAGGGCAGGTGCCACCCTATGTGATCTTCCACGATTCGGTGCTGCGCGAAATGGCCGCCGCGCGCCCCGCTTCGCTGGCGCAGATGGCGCGGATCGCGGGCATCGGGCAGCGCAAGCTCGACGCTTATGGTGACGCGTTCTTGCGGGTTATCCACGAAAACTGATCGCTCACCCGGTTCAAACCTGCGATGGGCTGCGCTAGGGATTCGCCGAATCCACCGCGGTGCCCGCACCGCTCCCGCGCAAATGGGCTAGCCCGAGGTTTCCGATCATGCTCGATATCCGCCCCATCGACGCCACCATTTCCGTCGCGCCGCAGATCGCACCGGAGGATATCGCCGCGATCAAGGCCGCCGGATTCGTCGCGATCGTCAACAATCGCCCCGATGGCGAGGAGAGCGGCCAGCCCGAAGGCGACGCGATCCGCACCGCAGCGGAGGATGCCGGCCTCGCCTATACCGCGATCCCGATCACCCATGCCGGTTTCTCGCAGCCGCAGGTCAGCGCGATGATCGAGGCATTGGCGGGCGCCAACGGGCCGATCCTGGCCTTTTGCCGATCGGGCACGCGCTCGTGCAACCTATGGGCGCTGGCGCAGGCGAAGCTGGGCGCGGATCGCGACGATGTGGCCGCGAAGGGCGCGGGCGCCGGCTATAGCCTCACCAACCTCCGCCCGCTGATGGATGCGGTGGCGTCGCAGGGCTGACGCACTTGGCCGCGATGAACTGGTTGATGACCGGCGGGTCGCTCGCCGCCGTGCTCGCGCTGGGCGGAATCGCGGCCGCGCTGCGGCTGGGCCGCACCGATCGAATGCTGATCGAAACGGACGATGCGCTGCGCGCCGCCGATGATGCGGTGGCGGGGTTCACCGGCGTGTCGGCGGTGATCGGGGCGGATGGCCGCGCCGCGCTGGTGTTCGGCGAAGATCGCCGCGTGGTCGTGCTGAAAACGCATGGCGCGCGGATCGCCGCGCGAGTGATCGAATGGGATGCGGTGCGCGCGACGCCGGGCGGGATGCTCGTCGAAACGGGCGAGCGGCGCTTCGGCGCAGTGCTGCTTGCCGGGGTGGATGCGCTCGACGTGCGCAGGCTGGCGCCGCAATTGACACGAGTGTAAGCTCGCGGCCATCGTGCCGCAGCTACCCGATCCCGTTAACCTCGCGGTCCCCGCGTTCGTCCTGCTCGTGCTGGTCGAGATGGTCGTCGCGCATTATCGCGATCGCGGGCGCTACGAGCCGCGCGACACGCTGACCAGCCTGATGCTGGGATTCGGCAGCACGATGGCCGGGGCGATTACCGCCGGCGCCGTCTTCGCGCTGGCGATGTGGGTGTGGCAATTCCGGCTCTTTGACATCGGCTGGCAATGGTATTGGTTCGTCATCGCCTTCGTGCTGGACGATCTTGCCTATTACGTATTCCACCGTTCGGCGCACCGGGTGCGATGGTTCTGGGCGAGCCATGTGATCCACCACAGCTCGCAACACTATAATCTCTCCACCGCGCTCCGCCAGACGTGGACCGGCTTCTTCAGCATCGCCTTCATATTCCGCTTGCCGCTGTTCCTGATCGGCTTTCCGCCAGCGATGGTGATCTTCGTCGGCGCGGTGAACCTCGTCTATCAATTCTGGATCCATACCGAGATGATCGGGCGGATGCCGCGCTGGTTCGAAGCGGTGATGAACACGCCCTCGCACCACCGCGTCCATCACGCCACCAACCCGCGCTATCTCGATCGCAATTATGCCGGGGTGTTCATCGTGTGGGACAAGATGTTCGGCACGTTCGAACCCGAGCTGGACGAGGAACGCCCACGCTACGGCATCGTTCACCAACTCGGCTCGTTCAACCTGTTATGGGCGGCCACGCACGAATGGATCGGGATCGCGCGTGACGTGTGGCGCGCGCCGTGGCGCGCGAAGCCCGGCTATATCTGGCGCCCGCCGGGATGGAGCCACGACAACAGCCGCGACACCAGCGAGACGCTGAAGGCCGCGTGGCGCGCGCGTCAGATCAGCCCGAGTTCGGCCAGCCGCCCGGCCAGCGCGGAGGGCAACACCGCCGCGCCCTCACCATCCGACAGGTCCGCCGGCGCGTCGCTCGCTTCCAGATAACGCCAGCCCTGATGCGCGCGCTTGGGTCGCGCATGGGTCAACCGCAATATCGGATCGAGGTGGATCGCGACGCGCCCGCCCTCCGCCTCGCCGAACGACAGGATCGGCGATCGCGCGACCAGCATGTGCTTGATGATCCAGAACAGCGAACCCTGCCCAGCGATCTCCTCATGCCGCTTGGGCAGATAGCGGGTGGTGAGCGTCACCGGCCCCTCCTCGCCACGCAATCGCAGCCGCTCGGCCAGGATTTCCACGCTGCCGCAACCGAACGCGACCTTGGTTAGATGGAGCATGGCGCTTTATATCGGGCCGAAGCGACGCTTCGGCAACGGGCCGGCCCGCTCCCGCGACGAGATATCACCGCCCCAGCCCCCACAAGGTGGCGAGGCCTAGGAACGAGAAGAAGCCCATGACATCGGTGATCGTGGTGACGAACACCGCCGACGACACCGCCGGATCGACCTTCGCCTTGTCCAGCGCCACGGGCACCGCCACACCAACCAGCCCGGCGACGATGCTGGTGAAGACCATCGCCGCCGCGAACACGGTCGACAATCCGATATTGCCGAGGATGAGATAGCTGCCCGCCGCGCCGACCGCCCCCAGAGCCGCGCCGTTGAAGATCGCGACCCGGAATTCGCGGAACAGCATCCGCAACGTGTTCGAACTGGTGAGCTGGTTCGTCGCCAGCGCGCGGACCACCACCGCCAGCGTCTGCGTCCCGGCATTGCCGCCAAGCGCCGAGACGATCGGCATCAGCGCGGCCAGCAGCGCGAATCGCGCGATCTCGCCCTGGAACAGGCCGACGACCGAGGCGGACAGCATCGTCGCGCCGAGATTGACGATCAGCCACGCCACGCGCGAGCGCACGGTGACGGCGAGCGGCTCGTTGATATCGCCGTCGCCCGCGCCCGCCAGCTTCAGCGTATCCTCACCCGCCTCCTCCTGGATGATGTGGACCACGTCATCGACGGTAATCATGCCGACCAGCCGCCCGCTGCCGTCCACCACCGCCGCCGAGATCAGCGCATATTTCTGGAAGCGCAGCGCCACTTCCTCCTGATCCATATCGACCGGGATCAGCGTCTGCTCGCGCTGCATCACATCGGCCATCGCGATGCCGCGCGGGGTCCGCAATATCCACGACAGCGCCACCGTGCCAACCGGGTGGTGCGACGGATCGACGACGAACACCTCCCAGAAATCGGTCGTCAGTTCGTCATGCCCGCGCAGGAAATCAATCGTGTCGCCGATCGTCCAATGTTCCGGCACCGCGATCAGCTCGCGCTGCATCAGGCGACCGGCGGATTCCTCGGGGTAGCTCAGCGCCTCCTCGATCGCGGCGCGATCGTCCGGCTCCATCGCGCGCAGCACCTCGCGCTGCTCATCGGCATCGAGATCCTCGATGATCGCGACCGCATCGTCGGTATCGAGTTCCGACGCGATATCCGCCACCTGCCGCGGATCGAGCGTGTCGAGCAGCTCCTCGCGGACGTAATCGTTCATCTCCGCGAACACGTCGCCATCGAGCAGGCCGGCGAGCGCACGGGCGAGCGCGGCGCGGCGATCCTCGGGCGTCAGCTCGAACAGATCGGCGACATCGGCGGGGTGGAGCGGCTCGACCAGCGCGCGCGCGGCGCCGGCATCACCGGCATCGACGGCGGCGAGCACCGCGTCGACGAATTCGGGCTTCAGCCGGTCGTCCTCGTCGAGCTGGCTTTCATCATCCGCGACCTGAAGTTCGGTGTCGCTCATCGCTTCGCCTCCTTCCAGTATCGCGCGCCTCGCGTCATGACTGATATGGCCAAGGCCCAGGATCGACAACCCACGCGAAGACGAATTGCCATGGCGTTCCGCCAGCGGTAGTGCGCCGGCTTACCCGGATGCAGGAGCCTAGCATGGCCGATACTTTCAATACGCTGACGATGACGCTCGCCGACGGCGACGTGACGATCAAGCTGCGCCCCGATCTCGCCCCGAACCATGTCGAGCGGATCGCCACCCTCGCCAACCAGGGCTTTTACGATGGCGTGGTGTTCCACCGCGTGATCCCCGGATTCATGGCGCAGGGCGGCGACCCGACCGGCACGGGGATGCACGGTTCGGACCTCCCCGATCTGAAGCAGGAGTTCAACCGCGAGCCGCACATCCGTGGCGTGTGCTCGATGGCGCGCACCAACAACCCGGACAGCGCCAATTCGCAGTTCTTCATCTGCTTCGACGACGCCCGCTTCCTCGACAACCAATATACGGTGTGGGGCGTGGTGACATCGGGCATGGAGCATATCGACGCGCTGCCCAAGGGCGAGCCGCCGCGCGAGCCCGGCAAGATCGTGACGATGCGCGCCGAGTGATCCAAAGGCGCCGGCCCGCCTCCCGCGTCAAAACGCTGACGCGGGAGCGGGCGGGCGCCTAAACCCCCTCCTGCCGCAGCGTGGCGAGCAGCCAGTCGCGGAAGATTCGCACCTGCTTGAGCTGAAGCGCGCGCGGGCGGCAGACGAGCCAATAGCTGTACGGGCTCTCCACTTCGATCTCGCCGAACAGTCGCACGAGCCGCGGATCATTCGCATCCTCGAAATGGCTTTCGAGCATGAAGGCGACGCCAAGCCCCTGCGCTGCCGCCTCCAGCATCAGCGCGCCCGAATCGAAATGGTCGATCGCCACCGGGTCTATTTCCGGCAGGCCGGCGGCGTGGCGCCAGGTCGAATAGGTATCGGGCATGTCGCGGTGGATCAGCACCGACAGATCGGCGAGCTGCTCGGGCCGGGTGATCGGATTTGGGCCATCCACCAGCGCGCGCGCGCCGATCGCATAGACCCGGTTGCGATCGAGCCGGCGGGCATAGAGCGTCGGATCGACTTCCCGCGCCAGCGCGATCACCGCATCCAGCCCCTCGCCAAGCCGGGTCATCGCGTGGCCCGCCGTATCAATGTCCAGATGCAGCTCGGGATGTTTGGCGCGCAACTCGCCCAATCGCGGAAACAGCCGCTGCGAGGCGAACAGCGGCATCACGCCAAGCCGAAGGCGCACCACCTCCGCCGCGCTGGTCAGCCCGGCGAGCGCATCGGATAATTGATCGAGCACCGGCGCGATCTGCGCCAGCAATCGCTCGCCATCGCCATTGGCGACCATCGACTGGTGGCGGCGATCGAACAACGGGCGCCCGAGAAACCGTTCGAGCGTCTGGACCCGGCGGCTGAGCGCGGGCGCGGACAGCGCCAGTTCCTGCGCGCCCGCCTTCACCGAGCCGAGCCGGGCGACGGCGACGAACGCTTCGATCGCGGTCAGTGGTGGCAGCCGGCGCATGGAGTCTCACTCATTTCTTGTGCGCCGCATCATGCACTTCCTGCACACGTCAAGGCAAGCGCGCCCGCATCACGATTGCACAAATTGCAAGAGCATCAATTTATTTCGCACTTGCACAACGAACCTTCTCGACGCAAATAGGGCGGGCCTTTCAGGCATCCTCTCCTAAAAACTTTCACGGGCCGGTCTTCACGATCGGCCCTTTTTTTCGCGCCTGCACCATGCCGCCAGGCGGCAATGCGATACCACGCGGATCGCCACGCACCTCGAAACCCGCGCCGTGCGTTTCTATCTCCCACGATGAAGCGGTATGGAGGGCGGATAGTGGCAGATGATGGGGATGCGGTGCGCAAGCTACAGGTTGCCAATGCACGGCCGGAGGATTCCGGGCACGGCATCGCCCATCTGCCGCGTGATTTCATGGCGGCGGCGGGGATCACCGATGGCGACGTGGTCGAAATCCTCGGCAAGAAATCGACGCCCGCGCGCGCAGTCGGCCCCTATGCCGATGACGAGGGGCTGGAAATCATCCGGATCGACGGGCTCCAGCGCGCCAATGCCGGGGTCGGCTCGGGCGATTTCGTCGAAGTGCGCCGGGCTGAATCGAAGCCGGCAACGCGCGTCGTCTTCGCCCCCGCGCAGGAGAATTTGCGGCTGCAAGGCTCGACCAACGCACTGAAGCGCACCTTCTTCCATCGCCCGCTCTGCCAGGGCGATATAGTGGCGACAACCGGGCATCAGCGAGTGCAGAACATGCCGCCCGGCATGGCGCAATTCGTCAACGCGCCGGCCTATGCGCTTCAGGAAATCCGGCTGATCGTGGTGTCGGCGGCGCCCAAGGGCATCGTCCATATCGACGAGAATACCGAAGTTGAGCTGCGCCCCGAATATCAGGCGCCGGGCGACGCGCGCCGCGCCGATGTCACCTATGACGATATCGGCGGCATGGCGGCCACGATCGATCAGCTTCGCGAGATGGTCGAACTGCCGTTGCGCTATCCGGAACTGTTCGAACGGCTGGGGGTGGAGCCGCCCAAGGGCGTGCTGCTCCACGGCCCGCCCGGCACCGGCAAGACACGCCTCGCCCGCGCGGTGGCGAACGAAAGCGATGCGCAATTCTTCCTCATCAACGGGCCGGAGATCATGGGCTCGGCCTATGGGGAGAGCGAACAGCGGCTGCGCACCGTGTTCGAGGAAGCGGCCAAGAACGCGCCCTCGATCGTGTTCATCGACGAAATCGACTCGATCGCGCCAAAGCGCGGGCAGGTATCGGGTGAAGCGGAAAAACGCGTCGTCGCCCAGCTTCTCACGCTGATGGACGGGCTGGAATCGCGCGCCAATCTCGTCGTGATCGCCGCGACCAACCGGCCCGAGGCGGTCGACGAGGCGCTGCGCCGCCCCGGCCGGTTCGATCGCGAGATCGTCATCGGGGTGCCGGACGAGCGCGGACGGCGCGAGATCCTGGGCATCCACACGCGCGGGATGCCGCTGGAGCACGACGTCAGCCTGGACGAACTGGCGCGGACCACCTTCGGCTTCGTCGGCGCCGATCTCGCCGCGCTCACCCGCGAGGCGGCGATCGAGGCGGTGCGCCGGATCATGCCGCGGCTCAATCTGGAGGAGCGCACGATCCCGGCGGAGGTGCTGGATACGCTGGCGGTGAAGCGCGAGGATTTCATGGAGGCGCTGAAGCGGGTGCAGCCATCCGCGATGCGCGAAGTGATGGTGCAGGCGCCCACCGTGCGCTGGGCGGATATCGGCGGGCTCGATGATGCGCAGATGCGGCTGAAGGAAGGCGTCGAACTGCCGCTGAAGGATCCCAATGCCTTCCGCCGACTCGGCATCCGCCCGGCCAAGGGCTTTCTGCTCTATGGCCCGCCCGGCACGGGCAAGACCCTGCTCGCCAAGGCGGTCGCGCGCGAGGCGGAGGCGAATTTCATCGCCACCAAATCGAGCGACCTGTTGAGCAAATGGTATGGCGAGAGCGAGCAGCAGATCGCGCGCCTGTTCCAGCGCGCGCGCCAGGTGGCGCCGACGGTGATCTTCATCGACGAACTCGACAGCCTCGTTCCGATGCGCGGCGGCGGGCTGGGCGAACCACAAGTGACCGAGCGCGTCGTCAACACCATCCTCGCCGAGATGGACGGGCTGGAGGAGTTGCAATCGGTCGTCGTGATCGGCGCGACCAACCGGCCCAATCTGATTGATCCGGCGCTGCTCAGGCCGGGGCGGTTCGACGAGCTGATCTATGTCGGCGTGCCCGATCGCGCCGGGCGCCGCCGCATCCTCGCGATCCAGACGCAGAAGATGCCGCTCGCCGGGGATGTCGATCTCGATGTCGTCGCGGCGGAGACCGATCGCTTCACCGGCGCGGATCTGGGGGATGTGGTGCGCCGCGCCGGGCTGATCGCGCTGCGCGAATCGCGCGAGACGCCGGCGGTGACCATGGCGCATTTCCGTGCCGCGCTGAAGGAATCGCGCGCCAGCGTGACGCCCGAGCTTGAGCGTGAATATGCCGAGATCGCCGCCCGGCTGAAGCAGGAGGCACATGCGCCGCAATCAATCGGCTTCGTCATGCCCGGCCAGTTGATGCCGCACGGCCCCAAGGGCGGCTGAGCCGGGCTTAGGGTCCAAACTCGATCAGCGCGGCACCGTGCTGATCGAGTCTGCCACTAATCGGCGGTCGCGATTTCCACGGCCTCATCCGCCGGCTGGTCCCGCAGCCGCAACCAGCAATAGCTCAGCAGCAGCAGGCACGCCGCGCCCGCCGTAAGATAGGGCAATGGGTGATACAGTTCATACAGGCCGACACCGATCGACGGCCCGAGGATGAAGCTCGCGCCGTTGATGCTCGTCACCTTGCCCGCGACCGAGCCTTGCGACTCATGCCCCACCGCAAGGCTCGATCCCGCCGTGAAGCCGGGGCGGATGAAGCCGAAGCCGAGGCTCGCCAGCGCATAAGCGGTGGCGATGCCGTAGAGCGATGTCGCCAGCCCGGTCAGCGCGGTGCCCGCCGCCGCCACCACCAGCCCGGCCAGCATCAGCACGCGCGGCGTGAGGTTCAGGATCGGAATGATGCCCCATTGCGCCAGCAGCGATGCGCCGGCGCCCATCATCAGCACGATTCCCGTGGGTTGCAGCGCCATCGCCGGAACAAGGTGCAGCCGATCAATCACCAGAAAGCCGATCGCCTGCCCGGTCATCGCCTGTGCATGGCCGGAAACCAGCCCCGCGATCAGCCAGCCGCGAATGCGCGGATCGGTGAATTTCACCTCCTCGCCGCGCGGCTCGGTCGCCGCGCGCACGCTCGCGCCGGTCCCCTGCCCACCGATCGAGGGATAGGCGGTCGCCGCGCCATGGATTCCCGAGGCGATATCGCGATCGTCCTCCAGCACGCGCCGCACGGTGACGAACATCGCGAATCCGAACGCGGCAAAGATGAACGCCGGCCCCGCCAGCCCGACCTCGAACGCGCCGAAATGCCCAAGCAGCAGATAAGGCGCGATCGCCGGGCCGAGGATCGTGCCCAGCCCAAAGGCCGAGGCGAGCAGCGTCAGCGCGCGGGTACGCTCCTCGCGCGTGGTGTTGCCGGCCACCATCGCCTGCACCGCCGGGGGGGCGGCCGATCCGAACGTGCCGTAGATCAGCCGCCCGACGATAAAGAGCCCGAACGCGGCGGTGCCGCTGATCCAGCCGTTGATCCCCGCCGCGAGAAACAGCCCGCACAGCCCAAGGCTCACGGTGAAGCCGCCCACGCCGAGCAGCACCATCGCGCGCCGCCCCTGCCGATCCGAGCGATTGGCCCAGAATGGCGCGGCGATCACCCACAGCAGCGCGGAAACCGAAAACGCCGCCGCGACCGCGCTGTCATTCACGCCCATTGATCGCCCGAGCGCGGGCAGCACCGATTGCAGCGCGGTATTTCCCGCCGCGATCGTCAGCATGACGAGGAACAATAAGGTGAAGCGTCGGTCGAAACCGCGCGTCATGGCCGCACCCAGCCATAGCCGCGCTCGACCCGCGCCACGATCACCTGATAATTCTGATACCAGTCCGCCCGCCCGCGGGCGCGAATCGCGGCGTGATCCGGGTGATCGCGCCACGCGCACGCGTCCGCATCGGTCGCCCAATAGGAAATGGTGATGCCAAAGCCATCCGCGTCCCGCGTACTCTCCACCCCGCGATAGCCGGGCTGCTGAGCGGCAAGCGCGTCCATCGCCGCGGCGGCGGCGGCATAGCCTTCCCCATCGGTAGCGGTGCGTTGCGAGACGAAGATCACCGCCACCTGCCCCGTCCGCCCCACGCTCGTTCCGTCGTGCATCCCGCTCGCTTAGGCGCTTGTCGCCGCGACGCAACCCCCCGTTCGCAACCGATAGCGCTTGCCCAGCGTTTGGCAGATGTGCGACGGGGCGGGATACCGCCCATCTCCACATCCGGGAGTGACATAGCCTCAATGCCCAGTTCGACCAGTGCCGTCCGCCCCGCGCGGTCCCGCCCAGCAGGTGTTCCGGGCCCTTGGCAGATGTTCTTCCAGGGCTTTCTCAAGCATCCGGTGATGGTGGGATCAATCATCCCGTCTTCCGACAAGCTGATCGAGAAGATGCTCGGACGCGTCGACTGGCAGCAATGCAAGTTGTTCGTCGAATATGGCCCCGGCGTCGGCACTTTCTGCCGCCCGATCCTTGAGAAGATGGCGCCCGACGCGACGTTGCTCGCGATCGACACCAACCCCGATTTCATCAATTATCTGCGCCACACGATCGGGGATTCGCGCTTCGTGCCCGTCCTCGGCTCAGCAGCGGATGTCGAGTCGATCGTCGCGCAGCACGGCCATGAACAGGCCGATTACGTGCTTTCGGGCCTGCCCTTTTCCACGCTGCCCAGCGGCGTCGGCCCGACGATCGCCGCCGCGACTCAGCGCGTGATCCGCCCCGGCGGGGCTTTCCTGGTCTATCAGTTCAGCCCGAAGGTGCGCGATTTCGTCGCGCCGCATTTCCCGCGGATCGACCATGGCATGGAATGGTGGAACGTGCCCCCGGCCCAGCTTTATTGGGCGTGGAAAGACGCGGAAGTAAGCGCGTCAGGCTGACGCGCTGGTGCGCGGCCCATGCCGCGCAACTCCGCGTCCGGCCGGCGGGTCGGCAAAGCCGAGCCCGTCCGACGACGATGGCTTCGCCATCGTCCGCCCCGAGACCGCACACCATCACTCATCAATCCCGAAATTGAGCCCGCGCGACAGCGTGGGATCAGCCACACCGACGATCAGATAGGCGACGAACTGCTTGATCCGCTGCCACCAGCCGGTGGCGGCGCGATAGCCATCCGGCGTGATCTCGTTCGAATGCGCCACCTCGCCGTCGATATAGCGGCGAGCCTGCGCCGCGAAGCCGGCATCCTCGATCCGCAGCATCAGCTCCAGATTGATGAACAAGCTGCGCATATCGAAATTCGCGCTGCCGACATGCACCGTATCGTCGATCGCATAGAGCTTCGTATGCAGTTTCGACGGGGCATATTCGAAAATCCGCACGCCCTGCCTCAGCAGGCCGCGATAGGTGAAGCGCGCGGCGGCGATCGTCGCGTTATTGTCCGATCGAGCGGCGGTCACGATCCGCACCCGATCGTCGCGCCGCGCCGCGCGATCCAGCCGGCGCAGCATCATCGGGCTCGGCGTGAAATAGCCGGCGATGATGTCGATGCGGCGCGCGGAACGCATATCGTGGCGCACCGCGCGCGCCCAGGGCGATAAACGCCGCGTCGGGCCGCCGATCAGCCAGCGCACCGCGCCGCTCGGCTCGCTCCATTGCGCCAGCGTCCTGCCCAGATGGCGCGTCGCCGCATCGGGGCGCAGCACCCATTCACGCAGCGCATCGAAATAGGGCGCGATCCGGCCAGCCGCCGGGCCATCCAGCAGCAACCCCAGATCGCGCCACGCATCCGCGCTGGCGGCGGCGAAATAGTCATTGGCGATGTTGAACCCGCCGATCAGAATGCGCTTCCCGTCGGCCAGCGCGAGCTTCTGGTGGTTGCGCAACAGATAGCGCCGGCCAAAGCGCGGCATGAACCAGCAGACCGCGATCCCCGCCGTGGCCAGCGGATCGAAGAAATGTTCGCGCCCCGCCCGATCGCTGCCGAACCCGTCGACAATCAGCGTCACGTCCACGCCACGCGCGGCGGCGGCGATCAGCGCTTCATTGACGCGGCGCCCGGATTCATCGTCGGCATAGATATAGTAAAGGATGCGCAAGCTCGCCTGCGCGCCCTCGATCAGCGCGATCAGCGCATCGAGCAGCGCCGGCCCCTCCGTAATCAGCGTCAGGCGGTTGCCGTCGACGGTCAGCGTCTCCATCGCATCATTGTTGGCGGGATACCGGCGAGGCGACAAGCGCGCTTTTCTTGACTTCGCGGCCACCAGCCCCTAGATCGCGCGCCTTCATCCAGCGATAAATTTGCGAAGGAAAGCGTCCATGGCGCGCGTGACGGTCGAGGATTGCGTCGACAAAATCCCCAACCGCTTCGATCTGGTTCTGCTCGCGGCGCAGCGCGCGCGGCAGGTTTCGGGCGGCGCGGAACTGACGATTGATCGCGATCGCGATAAAAATCCGGTGGTCGCGCTGCGCGAGATCGCCGAAGAGACGGTGCTGCCCGGCAGCCTTGAGGAATCGCTCGTCGCCAGCCTGCAGCGCGTGCAGATCGACGATGAGGACGAGGCGGATGCCGTCGGCAGCCTGGCCGCGTCGGCGGAGGCGCTGCGCCTCACCGCCGCCGCCCCGCCGCGCAACCAGAATCTCGGCGCCGATTACGAGGGCTGATTTCAGCTTTCACGACAACCGCCCGATCAAAAAGCCGCGACCGCCCTATCGGCAGTCGCGGCTTTTTTGTTTTGTCGCGGTGCCGGCCCGCTCCCCCACCCCGCCTCCCACGTCAATATCCTGATGGGAGGCGGGGTGGGGGAGCGGGCCGGCACCGCGACGATCAGGCCGCTGACAGCGCCTCATCGCTGACGAACATGTTCCACTGCCGCTCGTGCCCGAAGGTGCTGGCCTTGCCGTGGCCGGGAATGAAGGTGGTATCATCGCCAAGCGGCCACAGCTTGGTAACGATCGAGCGAATCAGTTGCTGATGATCGCCCTGCGGCAGATCAGTCCGCCCGACCGAGCCCTGGAACAGCACATCGCCCACCTGCGCGAATTTCGAGGGCGCATGGTGGAAGATCACATGCCCGGCGGTATGCCCCGGCGTATGATAGACATCGAGCGTCAATTCGCCGACCGTCACCGTATCGCCATCGTCCAGCCAGCGATCCGGCTCGAACGGCACGCCGCGAATCCCCCAGTTGCGCCCATCGTCGCCCAGCCGCGCGAGCCAGAAGCGGTCGTCCTCATGCGGGCCTTCGATCGCCACGTCATATTCGTCCGCGAACGGCTTGGCTTCGCCCGCATGGTCGATATGGCCATGGGTGAGCAGCACCTTCTCCACCGTCACCCCGGCCTGCGCGATCGCCGCCTTGATGCGCGGGATATCGCCGCCGGGATCAATCACCGCCGCCTTCATCGTCCTGGTGCACCAGATGATCGTACAATTCTGCTCGATCGCGGTGACCGGCACGATCATCGCGCGCAACGCGGGTTCGCTCATTCAAACAATCCTTTCGGCAGGCGGGGTGCCGCCCGTCCCTACCCCGCGGCGCGCCCTTGCCGCAAGGCGAGGCGACGGGCATCACCCGCGCGATGCTGCCCCCCGCCCCCTTCGTATTGCTGGATGATGCGCGCGCCGGTGGCGCGCCCGCGCGGCTTTACAGCGCACCGGCGGCGGTGATCGAGGCGCGGGCGCCCGGCGATGTGGCGGGCGCGCTCGCGGCGTTGC
>NZ_CALMPA010000033.1 GCF_937871615.1 uncultured Sphingomonas sp.
CAAGCATCCCGGCTACGGCTCGATGGGCAAGGCGGCCCGCAGACCACGCTTACTGTTCGAACGCCATGAGGCGGTATCTGCGTCCGAGGGCGCAGCGGCATCCATGCGCAAGAACGGCGACCTGCTCTGGCAGCTACTCAGGGATGAGTGGGAGAAGGGTGTTCGCCACTCAGGGCGGACGCTGGAAGATATCAGCCCAATTTCGCAGAAGGCGACCCGCAATACCTTGCGCCGTTTGCTGGAAGACGGTCGGGTCGTTCACGAGGACAGTCCTCGCTCGGGACGCGGCGGCGCGCACAGCCATCTACGCCCTGTCGACCCGCTTTGACCACATCGACGGCTTTTGGTGCGTTGGGGCGTTATTGGTGCGTTTTGGTGCGCGTAACGCCCCTAGGGCTGGGCGCTACGCAGCCGCGTTGCTGCGTTAGCCCCTATAGGGAAACGCACCAAGGCAACGCTAAGTCGGTTCGCGCGTGGTCAATAGTGAAAGTGCTTTGGTGCGTTACGCGCGCCAGCGTGGTCATTTCGTCACCAGCAGGCCGGACTTCTCCACGTGAGCCTGCCCGGTCGGTAAAATCTGCACGGTGGCCGCCTTCTCGTCAAAGTGAACCAACGCTTTCTTGTGAAGGTCTTTCAGAACTTTGCGTTTGAAATCAGTTCCGTTCTTGTACTCCACCCATGCTTGTAGCTGGGGTACCGAGACGGGTTTGCTTTCGGCGTAGAGCAGGATCAGCACTTTCTGACCCGACGTTTTTGCCGGTTCGAGAACGCGCCGAACATCACCACTCGACCACACCATATGGAAAGTCCGAGCGGTGACCGCCTCGACAACGGCATGGGAGTCCGCAAGCGGAAGTTTCGAGTAGTTGCGGACGAGTTCTCCCATCACCCATTTCATGCCACGCAAAAACAGTTCTGCGTCCATATGGTTAGGGCTCACCTCGGCGGAAACATGGCCGATTGCCCTGTTGTTACGAAGTTCGTAGAGTGCCGCCAACACCTTTGGCACCTGCATACACAGCGAACGACCTTTCGTGCCGTTATACTGCTCTAGCTTCTGGCACGCCTGAGGAAAGTTGTTCGGTTTGGACGGAGTGGTTGCGTATGTGCCAGTCGCGTAACCCGCGCACACGCAATAGGCGATCTCGCAGAACTTCCCCGCCTTGAGGCCGACCTTCTCCCAGTCGGCGGCGCGGTATTCGTCCAGCGCCTGCTCGAACTCATCAATTAGGGGATCACGCAAACCGGCTGGGATGGCGTTGAGGGTGTCCTTTAGGCTTGGCAGGCTCAAAGATCAGTCCCTATCCCAATAATACTGGAACGGGCCATTTCCATCTTTTGTCCTCTGTAGAAGATTTCTCTTGAAGAGAGATTCGCCAGCAGCCGCCACCTGATTAGCCTTATGCGTATATCCCTTTGCGGCAAGGCCAGTCACAATCTCCCCTGTTCCGCGCTTGTCTTTGAAGAATCCTTCGCCTTTCATGGCCAATATACGATCAGCGCAGGAATGCCCTTTCGGTGCGACGCTACGCTTGCGCTTCACTTTTCCTTTGGCGACGGAATTATCGTCAGCCATCTCTTCATCCGGTTCGGGTGTCTCTTCGCCAGTTTGCGTTGGGGCAACCTTGCTCGGCGGACGACTGCCGAAACCAGCTTCCTCAAGAAGCGGAAACAGCTTCGCAAGAAGCCCCTCCACGAAATCCTTCTCGCCTTCGATTTCGACAACACCGGCAGGCGCGTCGATATGAACTCTGTTTGTCATTCTACCCCCTTGGCATACGCCGACATAATTGCCTGACTGATCGGGCCGATCAAGGGTTTCTGCATATGTTCCACTGAGGCATGGAGGCATAACCTCTAGACCGCCGAGCCGCGTATATGTTGTTTGCCGTGGGTCCGCCGTGGATTTGACCCAAGTGATTGTAATAACAAACTAATTACTTGCGGACCTTCAGCTGTCCTCCCTAGCTTGTAGCCAATGTTTAGCCGCATCCAGCTTGGGAGTTCGCCAAATGTCCGATGAAGTCGATATCCGTATTTCGCCCACGCTACACCCCGGCATCGCGGGCGAGGTTGCGGACTACGATGAGGATACTCGCCCTCTGCTCGGCCAGACCGAAACGGCGGTGGATGAGGCGTTCAAGGCGCTGCAATCCATCCACGACGCCAAGGCGGGCGCAGCGAAGAACCCGACCCTGAACGAATATGCCCAGCTCGTCGCGGTCGACACCCATGCCACCAAGGTGATGGACAAGGTTTACGGCTCGTGGTCACGCGCGGTCGATGTGCTGAACGCCAACATCGCAAAGATGGACAAGGAACTGAACGCGCCCGTCGAGCAGCGCGCTACCGCCGCGATGGCATCGGAAATCCGCACCTACTTCCGTGGCCTCAAAGACGGGCCGCGCATGAATGCGCTGCGGCAGGCGATTGAGAGCGGCGACGAGGTGACGGCGACCGCCGTGCTGGGCGGGCGCCCCTACCTATCCGGTCTCGATCCCGATCTTCACGCCGAGTTTCTTCACGATTGGCATAAGGCGCAGCGGCCCGTCGAAGCGAAGAAGCTGGGAGCGATGCGCCAAGCGGCGGACATGCTCAATGACCGATACAAGCTGCTCACCAAGGCGGTTGCCGATGCGGTCGGTGACATCAAGATCTACGAGCCGTCGAAGGTGAACGGCGCGCCGATCCTCGTCAAAACGATCACCCCGAGCATGGTGCGCAAACAGGTGAAAGAGTCCAACGCCGCGTTCGCCGTCCCGGTCTGACCGTTCTTCTAATCAAATCGAGGTAGTTCGATGACGACCGCGATCCAGCCCCCTTGGGGCACGGACTGGAAGCCTGCGCCCGCGCCACCCGCACCGCCCGTTCGTGGTGCGGGCAACCCGGCTTGGACCCCCGGCTGTCCCTCGCCGAACCCGAAGGGGCGACCGGCGGGCGTGCCTGACAAGCGGTTGCTGGCCACACAGCAGATGCTCGATGAGATGCGGAACATCATCGCCGTGCTGGTCGGTAAGGCGCTGGAGGGCGATACGAACGCCTGCGCTGTGGTCATGTCGAAAATCCTGCCCTCGGTGAAGGCGCAGGCAGAGAAGGTGAACTTCGACTTCGACGCCTCGCTGCCGATCAGCGAACAGGTCGCCCAGGTGCTGGACGCCGTGGCTGCTGGTGCGGTCGCTCCTGATGTGGGGCGGCTCATCATCGACAGCATCAAATCGCTCGCGGACGTGCGCGCCACCGAGGAACTGGCCGCTCGGATCGAGGCATTGGAGGCGGCGAGCGATGCCCGAGGGTAACGCGCTTTTTGTTGCACTTCGGTTGGAAAAGTCGGTGATGCGACGGACCCGCCCGTGCGATTTGACACATAGGGGCACCGGCTCATGACGAGGATAACCACAGCCCGGAACAAGGTCGTCACCGACGACCCGGAAGCCGATGACGTGATGGTCTATGTGGGCTGGACAGGTCCAAGCGATACGCCCGGCGTGCGCCGCGCCTTCTCCACCGGCTACATGCCGATCACCGCCTATCGTGAGTGCTTGGATTGGGCTGTGGCCATCGCGGACCAGTTCTCCCACCCGCTCTATGTCGTTCCGCTCAGTCACGACGACATTCTGCATACCGACCGCTGGAACCCATTCGCGGAAATGCTCGCCACCCTGAACGATCAGGAGCGCGGGGAACTGCGCCAGACGGCGGTTGCCAGCATGTGCGAACTGATGCGCGACTGCGACGACTTCGAGGTCCGCGCCGAAGCTTACGACATTCTCACACAACTGAAGGTGATCCACCATGACTGAACAGAACGAACCCCTGAAAGCCGCTGACGCCGGTGCGCACCCGAAGGCGGAGAAGTATGGGATGCCCATCGAATACGCGGACCGCATCGTGCAGCGCCATTTCGGCGTGACGGACGACCAACTTGCTTTGGACGCCGGTCAGGTTGCGGCGGACATTGAGGTGAGCAAGGCGCTCGCCGGGAAGGGCTGACCACAGTGTCCGGCCTCCGGGCACTTCAGCGTCGCGTGGCGAAGCTGGAGACCGCTCGGAAGCCGCGACCATCGCCCATCGTCATAATGTGCGGCTCGTTCGATTCGTTCGCCGATGCCGCGTATGCGGAGGTGCTGGCGGGCACGCTGGCAGGGGATTTCCTGCATATACTCGACCATCTCCGCGAGTGGGAGGAGGGCAGGGTATGGGCGCTGGCATATGCTCGCTGACGGTGCCTGTCAGCGCCAGCATAGGGTTGCGCGGGGTTTACGCCTTCACCCGCGCCGAGGACCAGCGGACGGTCCCTCGTTAATCGAACATCCGCAGCAGCGGGGAGACGGGCACTCCTTTCCGCCCTGACGCTGCCAGCACCCTGCGCCCCCGGGCGTGGGGTGCTGCTCAATCGGGCAGGCGCGTTCCTAGTGCCTGTTCAATCTGAGCCTTCGTGTGGGTGCCCGAACGCTCGATCCCCTTCGCCACGATCAGTAGCAGTACCGCGTCGGGTGCTTCCTTCAGGGCTGGGATATTTTGTCGCGCTCCTTGGAAGAATGGCACTGTAAACGAGGCGATGCGGTCGGCGAGTGGCACTTCTGCCTTGAATACGAGCTTCTCGCAGAAGAAGCGCCACTTCTCGGACGCTGCCTCGATTGCCTGCGGCATGACCGCAATAGCTGCATCTGCCTTGGATTGCTTCTTGCCGAATCCGAACATCGCGCGCCCCTTCGCGTGGTCTGTAGCAAGGATGGCGGAAGCGGTGGGATTCGAACCCACGGACGGCTTGCACCGTCGCTGGTTTTCAAGACCAGTGCCTTAAACCACTCGGCCACACTTCCATGCCGTTCCAGCGGCGGCGGCTACAACTCTGCTACAAAGGCGAAAATCGCGCTCGCACAGCACCTTACCGACCTATCGCTAAGCGACTCTAATTGCCTTCCTTTTTTCTCATCACGTCCAGCGCAGCCTCGCAACCCCCAACAGCTTTCAAGGCCGCTGCATTAAACCACTCGGCCACCTCTCCGGGTGCGAAGTCGCTGCCCTGTGGCGTGCTGCGACGGTATGTGCAAGCCCGACGATGACTGGCTGTTTCATAATCGGGCTTTGCCGTGCAAGATGGCGGGCATGAGGGGGATAGTCACTCGCATCGTCGTCGCAATCGCCGCGCTGGTTCCGGCGTTGATCGCCGTGCCCGCCGCCGCGCAGGATGAGGCGGGGTTTCAGGCCTATCTGCCGACGTTGCGAGCGCAGGCGCTGGCGGCGGGGGTGCGGCCCGCGACGGTCGATTCCGTCCTGCCGACGCTCACCTATAACCCGCGCGTGGTGGAGCTTGATCGCCGGCAGCCGGGCGGAAACCCCAATGCCCCGGTCGCGATGTTCGCACCCTATCGCATCCAGCATGTCGATGTGGCGCGCATCACGCGTGGCCGCACCGCCTATCTCGCCAATCGCGCCCGGCTGGCGGCGGTGGAGGCGCGCACCGGGGTGCCTGAATCGATCATGGTCGCGATCTGGGGGCATGAGACGAATTACGGCAGCTACACCGGCAATTTCGATCTGCTGCGCAGCCTGGCGACCCTCGCTTATGAGGGGCGCCGCCGCGATCTGTTCACGGGCGAGTTCATCGCGGGGCTGAAGATGCTCGATCGCGGCGTGCCGCGCGATCAGCTCAAGGGAAGCTGGGCCGGCGCGACCGGCAATCCGCAATTCCTGCCGTCGATCTATCTGCGCCTCGCGCGTGATGGCGATGGCGACGGGCGGATTGATATCTGGAACAGCGCCGCCGACACGCTGGCCTCGATCGGCAATTATTTCGTGCAGGCGGGCTGGCGGCCGGGCCAGCCATGGGGCGTCGCGGTGAACGTGCCGGCTGGCTACGACCGCGCCGGGCAGGTCAACCGCCTCGTCTCGCCGCGCTGCCCGCGCGTGTTCGAGCGGCATAGCGGCTGGCGGACGATGGCGGAGTGGCGCGCGCTCGGCCTCGTGCCGCAAAGCGGCGCATGGCCCGCCGACGATGTGCTGGCGACGTTGCTGGAACCGGACGGTCCTGGCCAGACCGCCTATCTGCTCACCGGCAATTATCGCGTGATCCTCGATTACAATTGCTCGAATTTCTATGCGCTCTCGGTGGGGCTGCTGGCCGATGCGGTCGAGCGTTAGCGCCGGGCCGCTCGCGGCCACGCGCCAGACGGGCGCGGAGGTGCCGCGCCCCACCGGAAAATATCGTGTGCGGCCCGGCCCGTATGACAATGCCGCCATCGCGCAGCGGGCGCGTGACGCCGCCGCCCGGCGCGGCTATGGCGATGCCTCGATCATTGTTCAGCCCTGAGTATCGGTCATGTCCAAAATCCCATATCTTCTCGCAGCACCGGCCATCGCCCTGTCGATCGCTTACCCATCCGTCGCTTCCGCGCCGCAGTTCGACACGCCGGCGCCGGTGGCGTTCATGGAGGATCTGTCCTCCGGCGCGGTGCTGTATGAGAAGGATGCGGATCGCCGGATGCCGCCCGCGTCGATGGCGAAGATGATGACGGTTTACGTCGCCTTCGATCTCATCAAGCGTGGCGAGCTGAAGCTCGATCAGGAATTCGAGGTTCGCCCGGAAACGTGGAAGAAATGGCACGGTCCTGCCGCTGGTTCCACGATGTTCCTCTCACCCGGTGAGAAGGTTTCGGTCGCCAATCTGCTCTATGGCATCGTCACGCTTTCGGGCAATGACGCCTGCGTCGTGCTGGCGGAGGGGGTTTCGGGCACCGAGGACGCGTTCGTTCAGCGCATGAACGAGGCGGCCAAGCGGCTGGGGCTCACCAACAGCCATTTCGGCACGTCGAACGGCTGGCCGGACAATGGCGTGACCTATGTTACCGCGCGCGATCTGGCGAAGCTCGCTGCGGCAACGATCAGCGGCTATCCCAAGCTCTACAAGCAATTCTATTCGCGCACCGATTTCACCTGGGGCAAGACGATCGGTTCCGGCGCGGCGATCACCCAGGCGAACCGCGATCCGCTGCTCGGGCGGGTGCAGGGGGCGGACGGGCTGAAGACCGGCCATACCGAGGAGGCCGGTTACGGCTTCACCGGATCGGCCGATCAGAACGGTCGCCGGCTGGTGATGGTGGTCGCCGGGCTGACCAGTTCCAATCAGCGGATCAGCGAATCGGTGCGCTTCATGGATTGGGGCTTCCGCGCGTGGCAGGCGAAGCCGGTGGTGAAGGAAGGGCGCAAGGTCGCCGATGCGGAGGTGCAGCTTGGCGGCTCCTCCAAGGTCGGGCTGGTCGCGCCGCGTGATCTGAAGGTCGCGCTTCCCGCCGGCGCGGTGCCGGTGCTCAGCGCCAAGGTGGTCTATCAGGGGCCGATCAAGGCGCCGATCAAGGCGGGCGATCATATCGCCGATCTTGTCGTCACCTCGCCGGGGCTGCCGGATCAGACGCTGCCGCTGGTGGCGGACAAGGATATCGCCGAGGCCGGCTTCTTCGGGCGCGCCTGGGCCGGCTTTACCGGCCTGTTCGGATGACCGGGCGCTTCCTCTCGCTCGAAGGCGGGGAGGGAGCCGGCAAGTCGACCCAGGCGCGCGCGCTCGCCGCCGCGCTCGAAGCGCGCGGAATCCGCACGCTGGTGACGCGCGAACCCGGCGGCAGCGAGGGGGCGGAGGCGATCCGCGGCCTGCTGATGCAGGGCGATGTCCAGCGCTGGAGCCCGCACGCCGAAGCCTTGCTGTTCGCCGCCGCGCGCGCCGATCACGTCGAAAAGACGATCCGCCCGGCGATCGGCGCGGGCGTGTGGGTGATCTGCGATCGCTATCTCGATTCGAGCCGGGCTTATCAGGGCATTGCCGGCGGGATCGACGATGCCGCCGTGCTGGCGCTTCACGCCTTCGGCTCGCGTGGGTTGTTGCCGGATCGCACCTTCGTGCTCGAATTGCCCCCGGTGGAAGGCGCGCAGCGTGCCGCCGGGCGCGATGGCGCTGCCGCCGATCGGTTCGCGATGCGCGGCGATGATTTCCACGTCGCGGTTTCCGGCGCCTTCAGGCGGTTTGCGGAGGCTGAGCCGGATCGCTTCCGCCGCGTGGACGCCAGCCAGCCGCGCGAGATCGTCACCGCTCAATTGCTCGCCGGGCTGGCCGATCTGCTGCCATGACGTCATTGCTCGGCAACGCCCCGGCACGCGCCGCATTCGATGCCGCGATGGCAAGCGGCGCGCTCCACCACGCATGGCTCATCACCGGCCCGCGCGGTGTCGGCAAGGCGACATTCGCGCGCGAAGCGGCGGCGCGGCTGCTCGCGCAATCCGCGCGTGACGCCAGCGGGGAGCAGACGCGCGCCTTGCTCGAAGCGGGATCGCATCCCGATTATCGCGAACTCGTCCGCCTGGCGAAGGAGGAGCGCGGCGAGACGCGGCTGGCGCGCAGCATCACCATCGCGCAGGTGCGCGGGCTTCAGCCGCTGTTCGCCACCACGCCGTCGCTCGGGCCGCGCCGGGTGATCGTGATCGACGCGATCGACGATCTGGAGCGGGAAGGGGCCAACGCACTGCTCAAGAGCCTTGAGGAGCCACCCTCGGGCACGGTATTCCTGCTCGTCAGCCACGCGCCGGGGCGGCTGCTCCCCACGATCCGCTCGCGCTGCCGTACGTTGCGCTTCGGCCTGCTCGACGAAGCAGAGGTCGGTGAGGTGCTGCGCGCGCGCGCGCCGGAGTTGCGCGGGGACGAGTTGGATGCGCTGATCCGCGCGGGCGCCGGGGCGCCGGGGCGGGCGCTGCGCTATGCCGGGCTGGATCTCGGCGCGATCGACAATGCGCTCGCCGCGATCGCGCGCAACGGCGATCGCAGCAATGCCGAACGCGCGCGGCTCGCCAAGGCGCTTTCCACCAAGGCGGCGCAGCCACGTTACGAGGCGTTCCTCGATCGCGCGCCGGAATTCATCGCGCTCCATGCGCCGCAGCGCGCCGGAGAGGAGTTGCGCGTGGCGCTCGATGCCTATGAGGAGGCACAGGGCATCGCGGGTGCTGCGCGGCGGCTGTCGCTCGATGCGGGGGCTACGGTATTCGAACTGGCGGGGGTGGTCGCACGGCTTGCGCGGATGTAGGGGAACGGCATGGGTCAGCCGTTCTACATCACCACCGCAATCAGTTATCCCAATGGCAAGCCGCACATCGGCCACGCCTATGAGGCGATCGCCGCCGATGCCATCGCGCGGTTCAACCGTCAGGCCGGGCGCGATGTGCGCTTTCAGACGGGCACCGACGAACATGGGCTGAAAATGGTCCAGACGGCGCGTGATCGCGGCGTCGGCGTGCGTGAGCTTGCCGGGGAAATGTCTTCCTTGTTCAAGGCGATGTGCGATGCCTTGAACATCTCCTATGATCGTTTCATCCGCACCACGGATGCCGATCATTATCGCGCCAGCCAGGCGATCTGGCAGGCGATGCGCGATGCGGGCGATCTGTATCTCGATCGGTATGAGGGCTGGTATTCGGTCCGCGACGAAGCCTTTTACGACGAGAAGGAACTGGTCGCCGGGGAAGGGGGCGAGAAACTCTCCCCGCAAGGCACGCCGGTGCAGTGGACGGCGGAGGAAACATGGTTCTTCCGCCTGTCGAAATATCAGCAGCCGCTGCTCGATCTGTATCGTGACAACCCCGATTTCATCCGGCCGGAGGCGCGCCGCAATGAAATCATGCGCTTCGTCGAAGGCGGATTGTCCGACCTGTCCGTGTCCAGGACGAGCTTCGACTGGGGCGTTCCGGTCCCCGACAGTGCTGGACATGTGATGTATGTGTGGGTCGATGCGCTCACCAATTACCTCACCGGCGCTGGCTATCCCGATGGCGAAATGCCGCACTGGCCCGCCGATCTGCACCTGATCGGCAAGGATATCGTGCGTTTCCACACGGTCTATTGGCCCGCATTTCTAATGTCCGCCGGGATCGCGCCGCCAAAGTCCGTGTTCGGGCATGGATTTGTTCTCCATCGCGGAGAGAAAATGTCCAAAAGCGTCGGCAATGTCGTCGACCCCCTGGACCTGACCGCCGCCTTCGGCGTCGACGCCCTGCGCTATTTCCTGCTGCGTGAAGTGAGTTTCGGGCAGGACGGCAGCTATTCGGCGGAGGCGATCGTCACGCGCGTCAACGCGGAACTGGCGAATGCGTTCGGCAATCTGGCGCAGCGCACTTTGTCCTTCATCGCCAAGAACTTGGATGGCGAATTGCCGGGGCACGGCCGCGCCGAGGAAGCGGATGGCGTGCTGATCGAGGAGGTCGTCGTCGCGGCCGCCGGGCTGAAAACCGCGTTCGGCGATCTGATGCTCAGCCAGGGCGTCGAAGCATGGCTGCGCGGTGTCTTCGCCTGCAACGCCTATATAGACGCGCAGGCGCCATGGGCGCTGCGCAAAACCGATCCCGAACGGATGCACGCGGTGTTGCGCACGCTCGTCCGCGCGATCCGTATGCTTGCCATCGCAATTCTGCCAGTGGTGCCGGCCTCGGCCGGCAAAGTGCTCGATCAGCTTGGCGCTGACGCGCGCGATCACGCTGCTGTGGACGATGACGGCTGGTATGATCGCCACGCCGCGAGCGGTTTTCGTATTGTCGCGCCGACGCCCGTATTCCCGCGGCTGGAACTGCCGGCGGAGGCTGCCTGATGCTGGCCGACAGCCATTGTCACCTGAATTACAAAGGCTTGGTGGAAGACCAGCAGGCCGTGCTCGAACGGGCGCGGGCGCGTGGCGTCACCGCGATGCTCAATATCGCGACGCGTGAAAGCGAATGGGACGATGTGCTCGCCACCGCCGAGCGCGAGGCGGATGTATGGGCGACCGTCGGCATCCATCCGCATGAGGCGGATCAGCATCCGCATGTGGACGCCGCCAAGCTGGTTGCGCGTGTAGCTCATCCGCGCGTCGTAGGGGTCGGGGAGACCGGGCTCGATTATTATTACGATCATTCGGATCGCGATCGCCAGCAATCGAGCTTTCGCGCGCATATCGCGGCAGCGCGCGAGGCAGGTGTCCCGATCGTCGTTCATACGCGTGACGCGGAGGAGGACACCGCCGCGATCCTGCGCGATGAAATGGCGAAGGGCGCCTTCACCGGCGTCATCCATTGTTTCACGGGAACCGGCGCGTTCGCCGATATTGCGCTCGATCTCGGCTTCTATATCTCGATCTCGGGCATCGTTACGTTCAAGAGCGCGCGCGATTTGCAGGAAACCGCTGCGCGTCTCCCGATCGAGCGGTTGCTGATCGAGACGGATGCGCCATTCCTCGCGCCGGTGCCGCATCGCGGGAAGGCAGGGGAGCCCGCTTTCGTCGCCGATACCGCCGCGTTTCTGGCGCAGTTACGCGGAGATAATATTACGTTTTTACAGAATGTTACAGCGAAAAACTTCCACTCTTTGTTTAACAAGACCTGCCAGTGAAGGCGCGTATCCTCGGCTCCGGTACATCCTCCGGTGTGCCGAGGATCGGAAACGATTGGGGGGAGTGTGACCCCATGGAGCCGCGCAACCGCCGTACCCGCGCATCGCTGCTCATCGAACATGAGGGCACGCGAATCCTGGTCGACACCAGCCCGGACATGCGCGCGCAATTGCTGGCAGCCGACGTCGGGGTGGTCGATGCGGTGATATGGACGCATGAACATGCCGATCACGTTTTCGGCATCGACGATCTGCGACAGATTTTCCATGCGCTGGGGCGACCAGTCCCCGGCTACGCCCGCGCGGAAACCTGCGTCGGCCTGAAAGCGAAATTCGGCTATATTTTCGATGGTCACCACGGTTACCCGCCGGTTGTGGCCCTGGCGCATCTACCGGACGAGATCATCATAGGGCCGATCACGGTGGCAGCCGTGGATCAGCCGCACGCGTCGATCACCTCCGCCGGGCTTCGCTTCACAGCGGCTGGAAGGTCCATAGGCTATGCCACTGATATAAGCGCCATGACCGGGGCAATGCGTAGGCTATATACCGGGCTCGACGTCTGGATCGTGGATGCATTGCGCCGCCGGCCGCATCCGTCGCATCCACATCTCGCACAGGTGCTGGATTGGGCGGCGGCGCTTTCGCCGCGACGAACCGCCTTGATTCACATGGATCAGTCGATGGATTATCGCGGCTTGCTGGCCGAATTGCCGCCCGGAATCGAGCCGGGATATGACGGATTGGAGATCGTCGTATGAGCAATGGCGCGGAATTCGCGTTCTACGCGATCATGCTGGTGCTGCCGTTATCGGCGCTGCTCAGCCGCCGTGTGCCATTGGCGCGAACCGCGAAAATGGCGCTCGCCTGGATCGCGATCTTCGGGCTGGGGCTGATTATTGTCGGGCAACGACACCGATTATTGCCGATCTGGGAAAATGCGCGTGACGCGTTATTCGGGCACAATAAGCACGTTGTCGGGGCAACTGCACACATCGCCACGGCTGCCGCTCCCTCACTGAACTGTTTTTTACATAATGTATATTATCGATCTAATATCAAGCGGACCGTATGACATCCAGCGATCTCACCAATCCATCACCTATTGATCGCCTGCGCGGCATCATGAGCCGTTTGCGCGATCCCGTGAGCGGTTGTGAGTGGGACGTCGCGCAGACCTTCGCGACGATCGCACCTTATACGATCGAGGAAGCGCATGAGGTGGCTGACGCGGTCGCGCGCAACAATATGGCGGACCTCAAGGACGAACTTGGTGATCTGCTGCTTCAGGTCGTGTTTCACGCGCGGATCGCGGAAGAATCCGGACAGTTCGATTTCGACGCCATAACCCACGCGATTTCGGACAAGATGGAGCGCCGTCACCCGCATATTTTTGGTGCTCGCACAGATGGCGGTCATCACCTGTGGGAACAGATCAAGGCTGAGGAACGGGCCGCTAAATCATCCGATGACAGCGCATTGGCAGGTGTCGCGCTGGCCCTTCCGGCGTTGCTACGCGCGGAGAAATTGCAGAAGCGCGCCGCGCGCGTGGGCTTCGACTGGCCCGATGCCAGCGGGGCTCGTGCCAAGATCGACGAAGAACTTGAAGAAATAGAAAACGCGCCTGAACAAGAGGTTGCAGAGGAGATTGGCGATCTGTTGTTCGCGGTCGTCAATTGGGCGCGGCATCAGGGGGTGGATCCAGAAACCGCGCTACGCGGCGCGAACGCGAAGTTCGAGCGCCGCTTTCGTGAAATGGAGAAAATCGCCGGCGCAGCTTTTCCGGAATTGTCGCTCGACGAGAAAGAGGCGCTTTGGCGTCGCGCGAAGACCGCCGAGCGTTGCTAATCAGTTTTCGCGCCGGGTCATGAATTTCTCATAATCACGCGGCGCCATCCGTACTTCGTAAATCGCACGCTCGTCCTCAATCTCCTGATCGAGCACCTCGCCATGCTGATGCAACCACGCCGCAGCCGCGCCATCCGCCGCATCAAGCGTGATCGTATAGCGCTGATGGCCGGCGGTGAGATGTCCGGCAACGGTAGCGAGCAGCGTGGAGACCCCCTCCCCGGTCAGCGCCGAGATCGCCGAGACATTCTCGCGTCGCGCCGCATCGGCCAGCAATTTCGCGCGCGCGTCAGGGTCGAGCAGGTCGCATTTGTTCCACGCTTCGATACGCGGGGTCGCCTCGGACACGCCGATTTCGCTCAGCACCGCCTCAACATCGGTGCGTTGCGCCTCGGTATCCGGGTGCGCCAGATCGCGGACGTGGATCAGGAGATCGGCGGACACCACCTCCTCCAGCGTTGCCTTGAACGCGGCGACGAGTTGAGTGGGCAGCTCGGAAACGAAACCCACCGTATCCGAGAGGATCGCCTTGTCGATCCCCGGAAGCGATATCTGTCGCAAGGTGGGATCAAGCGTCGCGAACAGCAGATCTTTCGCCATGACGTCACTTCCCGTCACGCGATTGAAAAGCGTTGACTTTCCAGCGTTGGTATAGCCGACAAGCGCGATCATCGGCCATGGCGCGCGCTGGCGCCGATCGCGATGCAGGCCGCGGGTCCGCGTGACCTGTTCGAGTTCACGTCGCAATCGCGCCATGCGATCGCGAATCAGGCGTCGGTCAGCCTCGATCTGGGTTTCACCCGGACCGCCCAGAAAACCGAATCCACCGCGCTGGCGCTCAAGGTGAGTCCAACTGCGGACCAGCCGCCCGGCCTGATAGTCAAGGTGGGCGAGTTCCACCTGCAACCGCCCCTCGGCCGTTGCGGCACGCTCCCCGAAAATCTCCAGGATCAGGCCGGTACGGTCGATTACCTTGGCTTCGAGTTTGGTCTCAAGATTGCGTTGCTGGATCGGGGTCAGGCTCGCGTCGAATACCACCAGCCCGGCATCTTCCATCCGAACGAGCGTCGCAATGCCATCAACCTGCCCCGCGCCGATCAGCGTGGCGGCGCGAGGGGTGCGCACGCGCACCGCCTCACGCCCGACCACAGCGATGCCGATCGCCTCCGCCAGCCCGGCGGTTTCCTCCAGCCGCGCGCTCGCGTCACGCGAGGAGCCGCCGAGTTCCGGATAGACCACGATCGCCCGCGCACCGCGCGCGAATTCACCGCGATCACGTTCGAAGCCGGTAGTCAATCGTCGTCCGAATCCGCCGTTTCCTCGGCCAGATTGAGGGCACGCGATGGCTGGATCGTCGATACCGCATGTTTGTAAACAAGCTGCGACGCGCCGTCGCGCTGCAACAACATGCAGAACAGATCGAACGCAGCGATATTGCCCTGGAGCATCACGCCATTGACCAGAAACATCGTGACGGGATCGTGCGTCTTGCGCACCGCATTGAGAAACACCTCCTGCAACAGCGGCTGTTTCTTCCCGTTTTCGCCCATCTGGCTGACGATCGCCTCCACATCGAGGTGCCCGCCCGGCATGATGGTGGAAATGGCGTGCTTGTAGATTAGCTGGGATTGCCCATCCCGGCGCAGCAGCACCGAGAAATTATCGAACCAGGTGACTATTCCCTGGAGTTTGACGCCCTTGACGAGGAACATCGTGACAGGAGTTTTCGACTTGCGCAGCGCGTTGAGGAAAAGATCCTGAAGGGAGGTTTGTTTTTCGGCCATTGGCACGATCCTTCGATTCTTGGCGGGGTTTGCCCCGCGATGCGCCGGTGCCCGGCGTCGGGTTGTCGCCATGCTGGCGGCGGCGGCAATCTAGAGGCCCTCGACCGTCATCGCAACGGTGATGCGCGCGGGCGTCATTCCTCTCGGGTTTCCGTGATGCCGAGCAGTTTCAATTTGCGGTGAAGCGCCGATCGTTCCATCCCGATGAACGAGGCGGTACGGGAAATATTGCCGGAAAAGCGCCGAATCTGGACGCGAAGATATTCGCGCTCAAAGCTCTCCCGTGCCTCACGCAAAGGCGCCCCCATGATCGCCGCGGTGCCCGCCGCGCCGTCGCTTTCGCCCAGCACCTCGGACGGCAGAAGATCGAGGTCGATCCGACCGATGCGATCGCCCGGCGCGAGAATGATCGTGCGCTCCACGACGTTGCGTAACTGGCGGACATTGCCCGGCCAGTCGTAACTTTGCAGCGCGACCATCGCATCAACCGCGATCTCAGGTGTCGGCACGCGCCGTTCCGAGGCATAGTGCGCAACGAAATGCACGATGAGCGGCGGGATATCCTCGCGACGTTCGGCCAGCGGCGGCAGCACCACCGGCACGACATTCAGGCGATAATAGAGATCCTCGCGGAAGCGTCCTTCCGCAATCTCATGCGTCAGATCGCGCGCGGTGGCGGATACAACGCGCACGTCCACCTTCACCAGCCGCGTGCCATTTACGCGGGTGAAGCTTTGATCGGTCAGCACGCGCAGGATGCGCGCCTGCGTCGCAATCGGCATGTCGGCGATTTCGTCGAGGAACAATGTGCCGCCATGCGCCTGTTCGAGCAGGCCGGGGCGGACGAGATCGCCCCCCTCCTCCACGCCGAACAATTCCTCCTCAACGCGTTCCGGGGTCATTCGGGCCGCGCTTACGATTATGAAGGGGCCGCCGGCGCGCTGGCTCCAGCCGTGGAGCAGGCGGGCGGCGATCTCCTTGCCGACGCCCGCCGGGCCGGTGATGAGGATACGACTGCCGGTGCTGGCGACACGCTTCAATGTCGCGCGGACCGCGTTGATCGCGCCGGAATTCCCGGTGAGATCGGTATCGCGCCCCGCCGACGCGCGAAGCGAGGCGACTTCACGGCGCAGCCGCTCCGTCTCCGTCGCGCGCTCGACCATCAGCAGCAGGCGCTCGGCCTGGAACGGCTTTTCGATGAAATCGACCGCCCCGGCACGGATCGCGGCGACCGCGGTATCGAGATTGCCGTGGCCGGAGATCATCAGCACCGGGATCGACGGATCGCGCCGCTTGATCTCATCGAGCAACTGAAGCCCGTCCAGCCGCGAGCCCTGTAACCACACATCGAGCAGGACGAGGCTCGGGCGCCGCGCGGCAATGCCCTCCAGCGCGGAATCGCTGTCAGCCGCGACGCGCGTTTCATAGCCTTCGTCCTCCAATACGCCGGCGACCAGTTCGCGGATATCGAGTTCGTCATCGACGACGAGAATGTCGAGCGCCATGTTCAGATCATCCGATTGGGGGTTAGCGCCGCGATGCTTTCCACATCGCCGTCAGCGGCAAGATCGTCTCCGGCATCCAGCCCGGCGAGCGCGGTGGTATCGAACGTCATGGTAACCAACGCGCCACCTCCGGCGTGATCGGAAAATGAAATAGTTCCAAAATGTTCCTCGACGATCTTCTTGACGATCGCGAGGCCGAGGCCGGTGCCCCGTGCACGCGTTGTCATATAAGGTTCGACGATGCGATCGCGCTCCACCGGCAAGCCGACGCCAGTATCCGCGACGGTGATCGTGACACGACCGGGCTTCTCGGCCAGCGTCATGCGGACCTCGCCGCCATCAACGCCTTTTGCTTCAATTGCTTCCACCGCGTTCTTGACAATATTGGTAAGCGCCTGCCCGATCTGGCGCCGATCGCAAACCAGCGTCGGGCCGGGCTCGTCATGCAGCAGTTCGAAGCGCAGCCCGCTATGCCCGACCTCGTGGAGAAACATCGTCTGCCGCGCGATATCGACCAGCGATTCCATGCGGAACACCGGCTTTGGCATACGCGCGAAGGAGGAAAATTCATCGACCATGCGCCGCAAATCCCCCACCTGACGCACGATCGTATCGGTCAGCCGGGCGAAGGTGGTATCCCCCTCCTCCACCTTCGCGCCGTAACGCCGCTGGAGCCGCTCCGCTGCAAGCTGGATCGGGGTGAGCGGATTCTTGATCTCATGCGCGATCCGCCGCGCGACATCGGCCCAGGCGGCGCGGCGCTGATCGAGCAATTGCTGGGTGATATCGTCGAACGTCAGGATCGGGCCGGTGCCGTCGCGCGCGATGCGCACCGCGAGCGTCCTCGGCTCCGCGTTCACCGTGACCTGGACGATCGCCTCGCGCGCATTGCCGTCGAGCAGCGCGTCCAGCTCGGGCGAGACCGCCGCGAGCGACCGGCCCGCCGGGGATTCCGAGATGCCAAGCAGCGTTTCGGCCGAACTGTTGATGAGCCGCACCGTGCGATCGCCGGCGATCGAGATCACCCCCGCCGACACGCCGGACATCACCGCTTCGATCAGGGCGCGCCGGCTGTCCAGTTGCGCATTGGCGGTGACAAGCGCGGTGTTCTGCGCCTGAAGCTGCTCGGTCATGCGATTGAAGGCGGTCGCCAGCGTGCCCACCTCGTCCCGCGCGGTGGTGTCGGCGACGCGCGCCGAAAGATCGCCCCCTTCCACGCGCCGCGCCGCATCGACCAGTTCGCCAACCGGGCGCACCAGCCGATCCGCCACCGCCAGCGCGATCCACACCGCAACCCCCACGATCAGCAGCGAGAGCAGCAGCAACGCGACGTTGAAGCGCACCTGCAGCGTTCGCGCCTTCGCCAGCAGCGCGTGATAATTGGCGAGCGCCGCTTCCGCGCGCTGCGTCTGCGTCGTCATCTGCTTCGGATCGGTGACCCGCGCTGCATAGAGGAACATGTCGGACCCCGGCACGCGCGTTACGGTCTGGATGCGATCCCCCGTCACCGTCACCACGCTGCGCTGCCCGCGCCGAAGCTCGCTCACGGCGTCCGCGGAAATCTGTCGCGCGAGATTGAGGTCATAGGGATTGACGAACGCCAGCGTCTGCAATTCGCCATTGGGCGCAACCGCGAACAGGAACGCTTCCGACAGGCTGCGATAATAGGTCTGCTGAAACAGGAAGGGGCGGAAGCGCGGATCGTCCAGCGGGCGGCGGTGCAGTTCATCGGAGATATCCTGCGCCATCGTCACGGTGGCTTCTTCCCACCGCTGGAGAAACTGATTGTATGAGGCGCGGGTGAGCGTCGTCGCATTCTCGAACACCGCGCGCGCGCGATCGGAATACCAGAATTGCACGCCATATTGGAACAGCAACGACGCGGCGATGGTGACGAGCAGCATCGGCACCGCCGCCGTGATCGAGAAAATCGCGACGAGCCGGACGTGTAGCCGCCCTTCCCCGCCGATCGGCGAACGCCGCGCGCGGCGGTTCGCGATCCGCCGGCCGAGCAGCATCATGAGCGCGATGCCCGGCACGAGATTGGCGATGAGCAGCAATGCCACCAGCGGCGGCGCGATCAGCCCTTGTGGCCGCCCGGCATGTTCGATCACGAAATAGCTCGATACGCCGACGCTGATCGAGAGCGCCAGGACGGCAAGCTCGATCAGTGGCGTCACGACGAAGCGCCGTTTCGGCGCTGATTCGATCCCCGTGCGTGCCAGTTCGGCGTTCATCGTCGCTCTGCTACAACAAAGGTGTTGCAGCGAGAACACATAATCGACCGGCGCGCCTGGGTCAGCGATCAGCCGAGCGCGCGACCGGATCAATGCCCAGCATATCGAGACGCTTGCGCAATGTGTTGCGATTCAGCCCCATCGCCCGTGCCGCGCGCAACTGATTGCCGCCAAACCGCGCGAGCATGGTTTCGATCAGCGGTCGCTCCATTTCGGCGATCAGCCGATCGTAGAGCGTGCCGTCTTCCAGCACCGCCGGTTCGCTCAGCGCCAGTTGCTCGATATAGGCACGCACCGCGACATCAATCGCCGGATCGAGCGCGGGCACGACGCCGGGCGCACCGAGCATCTCGCGAATCTCGCCCGCGCTGATCCGGTCGTCACGCAAAAGCGCGGCCAGCCGGCGCATGAGGTTTTCAAGCTCGCGCACATTGCCGGGCCAGTCATGCGCCTGGAGCACGTCCACCGCATCATCGCCCAGCATCTTGCGCGGCAGCCCGGCCTCCGCCGCGCGATCGAGGAAATGGCGGGCGAGCGCGCCGATATCCTGCCGCCGTTCGCGCAGGGCGGGCAGCACGATCGGCACGACATTGAGCCGGTAATAGAGATCCTCGCGAAACGCGCCACGGGCCACCGCCTGATGCAGATCGCGATTGGTGGCGGCGATGATGCGAACGTCCGCGCGGATCGTGCGCGAGCCGCCGACCGTCGTGAACTCGCCCTGCTGCAACACCCGGAGCAGCCGGGTTTGCGCCTCGATCGGCATGTCCCCGATTTCATCGAGAAACAGGGTGCCGCCCGCCGCCTGCTCGAACCGGCCGGCATTGCGCTGCGCCGCGCCGGTGAACGCGCCACGCTCATGCCCGAACAGTTCTGCCTCGATCAGTTCGCGCGGGATCGCCGCCATGTTGATCGCCACGAACGGCCCGTGTCGACGCGCGCCGAGATCGTGGATGGCGCGCGCGACGAGTTCCTTCCCCGTGCCGGATTCGCCCGACACCAGCACGGTCAGGTCGTTCGACACCAGCCGCGCGATCACGCGATACACTTCCTGCATCGCCGGGGAGCGCCCGATCAGCGGCAGCGCCTGATCCTCGTCGGCCTCCGGGCGGGGGATCGCGGGGCCGCGCCGGGCGAGCGCCTTCGCCACCGTGCGGCTGAGCGTATCGAGATCGAACGGCTTGGGCAGATAATCATAGGCGCCCGCCTCATTGGCGCGCACCGCGGTGGCGAGCGTGTTGCGTGCGGACAGGACGATCACCGGCATGTCCGGACGTTCGCTGACCAGGCGGGTCGCATTCTCGATCCCGTCGCCATCGGGAAGCACGACATCGGTGATGAGCACATCCGGCGCGCCGAGCTTCAACTCGCGATCAAGCTCCGCAAGGCTCGCGGCGGTACGCACGCGATACCCCGCGCGACGCAGCGCCTGCGCCACCACGGTGCGGACCGCATTGTCGTCATCGACCAGCAGCACCTCACCCGAAATCACGCGGTCGCCCTCGGCAGCAGGATGCGGAATACGGTCATGTGCGGCACGCCCTCGCGCGAATATTGGATGATGCCGCCCATGTCGCGGATGAGCTTGTCGACCAGCGCCAGCCCAAGCCCTTTTCCTTCCGGGCGGCTCGATACGAACGGGTCGAACAGATGCTCGGCGATATCCTCCGGCGCGCCGGGGCCGGTGTCCATCACGCAAATCTCGATCGGCAGCGGAAGGCGCGGTTGGCCCGGCGCGGGTGATACCGCCATGCCGTGGCGGTAGGAGGTGGCGAGGACGATGCGCCGTTCGCCCCGTTCGCCAAGCACTTCGGCGGCATTCTTGAGCAGGTTCAGCAGCACCTGAAGTAATGCGTCGCGGTTGACCAGCGCGGGCGGCAGCGACGGATCGAAACGCTCCTCGATCGTCACGCCGCGCGCGAACCCGGCGAGCGCGACGCTGCGGGCATGGGCGAGCAGCGGATAGATGTTGAGCGGCTCGGGCACGAGCGGGCGAGTGTCGGTGAAATCCTCCATCCGATCAATCAGCGCGGTGATCCGATCAACTTCATCAATCATCAGCCGGGTGAGTTCGTCCACCGGCACGCCGTCCGCGATCAACTGCGCCGCGCCGCGAATGCTGGACAGCGGATTCTTGATCTCATGCGCCAGCATTGCCGCCGCCCCCACCGCCGAACGTGCCGCCGCCGCGCGATCGGCGGAATGGCCCAGCCGCCGCGTGGTCGCCGCGTTATGGAGCGTGATCGCGCGCCAGCCGGGATGATCGACAAGCTCGACCTGCGCGAGATCGACCCGCAGCCGTCCGCTCCCGCGCGTCTCGATTTCGGTGTCGAAGGCGGCGAAACCGCGCCCCGCCTGCCCGCCCGCCTCCTCCGGAAGCGCCAGCACGCCACGCAGCGGCCGGCCGACCATCGCGCGTTCCGATCGGTTGAGCAGCAATTCGCATTCGGCGTTGGCGCGGACTACCCGATCCTCGGGGTCGATGAGCAACACCGCGACTGGCAATGCCGCGAGCACTTCCGCCGGCTCGGGCGCCTGTCCCGTGCCCCGCGCGCCCGGCATCACGCCGCCGCGCGGCTGCGCCATGGGGCGTAGAATTCCGCGAGCATCGCCTGTACGCGCTTCGCATCCGGCTCCTGATTGACCTTGTTGCGGAACTCCGCCGATCCAGGCAGCCCCTTGGTGTACCAGCCGATATGCTTGCGTGCCATGTTCACGCCGGTCATCGTGCCATAATGCGCGAGCATCGCTTCATAATGCTCGGTAATCGCGATATATTGATCCTCGATGGCGGGGTCTTCGACGCGCGCGCCGGTGGTGAGCCATTCCATCACCTGCGCCAGGAACCACGGGCGGCCATAAGCGCCGCGCCCGATCATCACCCCATCCGCGCCGGAAAGTTCCAGCGCGCGGCTGGCATCCTCAAGGCTGCATATGTCGCCGTTGACGATCACTGGCACCGTCACCGCATCCTTCACCCCGCGCACGAACGCCCAATCGGCGGTGCCCTTGTACATCTGATTTCGGGTGCGACCATGGACGGTAATCATCCGGCAGCCGAGATCCTCCGCGATCCGGGCAAGCTCGGGCGCATTCAGACTGTCGTGGCACCAGCCCATCCGCATCTTGAGCGTAACGGGGGCCTTCACCGCCTTCACCACCGCCGCGATGATGCCGCCGGCGAGCCCGAGATCGCGCATCAGCGCCGATCCCGCATCGCCGTTCGTCACCTTGCGGACCGGGCAACCCATATTGATGTCGATGATCGCGGCGCCCTTGTCCTCCGCAAGCTTCGCCGCCTCCCCCATCTCATACGGGGTACAGCCGACAAGCTGCATCGACACCGGCTCCTCCGACAGATGCCATGCCGCTTTCTGGATCGACTGCCGCGTCTCGCGCAGCGCCGCCTGACTGGCGATCATCTCGGTGACATTGAGCCCGGAGCCATAACGGCGCACGAGCGTGCGGAACGGCTGATCCGTCACGCCGGTCATCGGCGCGAGAACCACCGGATTGTCGATCCGCACCGGGCCGATCTGAATGGGAGCTAGGGTTCGCATGGCTGCCTGAAAAATGGGCAGTTAGGACAAGCGGACCGCGCTGGCAAGGTGCGGTGCCTGTGAAAGCTATAGCGCGCGGGCGAAGATCAGGTCGTCGTGCCAGGTCGATCCGACAAGGAAGCGCCGCTCACCGACCACGGTTAAGCCCTGTTTGGCATAGAAACGCTGGGCACGGTGATTCCCGCCATAAACGCCGAGGAGAACGCGCCGGCACCCCTGCGCGCGCGCATCCGCGCACGCCCGCTCCATCAGCGCGGCGGCCATGCCCGTGCCGTGGGTGGGGAGCAACGCATAGATGCGCCGCAATTCGATATCGCCCGCTTCCGCCGGCACCGGCAGATCGGGCGTGGTGAGCACGGTATAGCCGAGCGGCGCGGCCCCGCGATCCGTTTCGGCGAGCGTCACCACGCTGACCGGATCGGCGATCCACGCGAGGAAGCTGGCGGGCGCGGATTTCGCGGCGACATGCGCGACGATATCCGCCCCGTCGAGAATGCCGGCGAACGCCTCAAGAAACGTCGCGCCGGCAACCAGCGAACAGGCGGCCGCGTCGGCGGCTTCCGCACGACGCAACCGCCATTCCATATCAGCCGACGATTTCTTCGGGCTTGAAGAAATAGGCGATCTCGATCGCGGCATTCTCATCCGAATCCGAACCGTGGACGGTGTTGGCCTCGATCGACTCGGCCAGTTCCTTGCGGATCGTGCCCGGCTCGGCGTTTTCCGGGTTGGTCGCGCCCATGATGTCGCGGTTGCGCTGCATGGCGTTTTCCCCTTCCAGCACCTGCACGACGACCGGGCCGGAGGTCATGAAGGAAACCAGATCGTTGAAGAACGGGCGTTCCTTGTGGACCGCGTAGAAACCCTCGGCCTGCGCCTTGCTCATCTGGATGCGCTTGGAAGCGACGACCCGCAGCCCGGCATCCTCCAGCATCTTGGTGACGGCGCCGGTCAGGTTGCGGCGGGTGGCATCGGGCTTGATGATCGAAAAGGTACGGTTCGCGGCCATGACGGTCACGGGCTCCTTCGGATGGATGATTGGCGGAAAAACTGCGCGGCGCTTAGTCGGAGGGCGCAAAAAGCGCAACAGGTCAGGCCACCTGCTCCCAGCGCCCGGCATCGTTCTGCTTCCAGTAGCGCCGCTCGACGCCCTCATGCGCCTGAAGCCCGCGCCATGCCGCGCGCGCCGCCTCGATCGTTTCCTCGTCGAAGAAATGGAACGCGCGCTCGAACGCCAGCGCCGCATCGCGCCACGCGCCGTCGACCAGCGCGACGTGTTTCGCGCCGTTCGCGGGATCGACCTCCGCCGCGATCAGCACCGGCTGCGCGCCGTCGTCGCCCGCACCGGCCTGGGCATGAGGTAGGAAACTGTCTGGCGCATAGCTCCACAGCAGGCGATCGAGCGCGATACGCTGCTGCTCGCCCGCGGCCACGATCAGCAGCCGGTTGCCGGACGCCACCACCTTCTCGGCGATTTGCGGCAACGCCCGGTCAAGCGGGGTGATCGTCAGGTGATAGAAATCGACCTGCATGGCTTTCCCGGCATCAGCTCTCGAAATTATCCGCGACGAACCGATCGAGCAGCCGCACGCCATAGCCGGTCGCGCCCTTGGCCCAGGTCGCCCCGTCCTTATCGGCCCATACCATGCCCGCGATGTCGAGATGCGCCCATTTCACACCATCCTCCACGAAACGCTGGAGGAATTGCGCCGCCGTGATCGACCCCGCGCCGCGCGGCCCGACATTCTTCATGTCGGCGATTGGGCTGTCGATCAGCTTGTTATAAGCGTCGCCAAGCGGGAAGCGCCACAATGGATCGCCGCTCGCCTTGCCCGCGCCGAGCAGCTTTTCCGCCAGCGCATCATCGTTCGCGAACAACCCGCCATGTTCGCTGCCGAGGCTGATAATCATCGCGCCGGTCAGCGTGGCGAGATCCACGATCGTTTTCACCTTGTGGGTTTTCTGCGCCCAGGTGATGCAGTCACACAGCACCAGCCGCCCTTCGGCATCGGTGTTGATGACCTCGATCGTCTGGCCGGACATCGAGGTGACGACATCGCCGGGGCGCTGCGCATTGCCGTCGGGCATGTTCTCGACCAGGCCGCAGATGCCGATGACATTGGCCTTCGCCTTGCGCATCGCCAGCGTCTTCATCGCGCCGGCGACCGCGCCAGCGCCGCCCATATCCCACTTCATGTCCTCCATCCCGGCGGCGGGCTTGATCGAGATGCCGCCGGTATCGAAGGTGACGCCCTTGCCGATCAGCGCCAGCGCCGGATCGCCCGAACCCGCGCCGTTCCAGCGCATCGCGAGCAGACGTGGCGCCCGGCGCGAGCCCTGCGACACGCCGAGTAGCGCGCCCATGCCGAGCTTCTTCATCGCCGGCTCGTCGAGCACCTCGATTTCGAGGCCGAGGCCCTGCGTTTCGGCGATGACGCGCTCGACGAAACTTTCGGGATAGAGGATGTTGGCCGGCAGGGTGACGAGCGTGCGGGTCAGCGCCAGCCCCTGCGTCACCGCGTCGCGTTCGCGCCACGCTTCCTCGCTCCCGTTCGGCGCGCCGACGATCGTCACCGTCGCAAGGGTCGGCTTCGATTTTTCCGGCAGGCGGGTGCGATATTCGTCGAACCGCCAGCCGCGCTGCGCCGCGCCGGCGGCCAGCCGCGCGGCGGCCACCGCGCTCGCGTCGCTGCCGGCGAGGTCCACCGTAACGCCCGTTGCGCCCGAGGTGATGAGCTTCGCCGTCAACGCCCCGCCCGCGCGTTCGTAAGATGCGTCGTCTCCACCGCCGACACCGAGCAGCAGCACGCGCGTGACCCCGTGGCTCTCGCCGACAAAGGCTTCCGCAACAGTCCCCGGCTCGCCTTCGAAGCGCTGCCCCGTGGCCGCGGCGGCAAGAATCGCGCGAGCGGCGGCGTCGACGCCAGGAAGCGCGAGCGCGGGCAGATCGGCCTTCTTCACGACATGGGCAACGACATCGGCATCCGCGGCGCGCGACTGGGCGAAAACGATCTTCATCTCACAATCCTCTATACCTTCATCTGGTCCCTGACCCTTCCCGCATCGGCTGGCAAGGCGTTGCAGGCGCCGCGTTGCGATGCGATAGGGCGCAAGTCCGCCGCCATTCCGGCCGCGCAGACGAAGTTGCGGGAATTGCGCGCGTTGCGTTTCGACCTTCTGGCCTGTTGCGCTCTTTCGTTCGCCCTGATGGCGGGCGCAGCCGAGGCGCAGGATCTTCAGGACCGCGCGATCGCGCCCCCGCCGCCTTCCGCGAACGCGCCACCAGGCGAGGACGATCAAATCCAGTTCAGCGCCACCGCGCTCGAATATGATTATAACGACGATATCGTCACCGCGACGGGCGACGTGCGCATGTTCCGGCAGGGGCAGCGTCTGCGGGCCGAGCGTGTCGTGTGGAATCGCAAGACCGGGCAGGTCGTGGCGAACGGCAATGTCGCCATCACCAATCCCGAAGGTGATGTGGCCTATGGCGATTCGATAGACCTGACCGATTCGCTGCGCGACGGCGTGGTCCATAACCTGCTCGTCGTGCTCGATCAGGGCGGTCGCCTCGCCGCCACACAGGGCACCCGGCACGACGACGGCTCGATCTCGCTCAATCATGCCGCCTATTCGGCATGTTCGGTGACCGATTCAGACGGCTGCCCGAAAAATCCGAGCTGGAAGATCACCGCCGTCAAGGTGCTCTACCGGCCCGATCGCGAGCGGGTTTACTACACCGGCGCGCGCGTTCACGTCTTCGGCTTCGCCAGCGTCCCGCTGCCGCGCTTTTCCCATCCGGTCGGCGATGGCAACGCCAGCGGCCTGCTCAGCCCGAACATTCGCCTCGACGGGGTGAACGGGCTGGAAATCGTCACGCCATATTATTTCGATCTGTCGCGCAACCGCTCGATCACCATCACCCCGCATGTGTTCAGCGCCGTCCTGCCGATGATGCAGGCGAATTATCAGGCGCTGGAAACCAATGGGGCGATCAGCCTCACCGGCTACATCACCGCCAGCCGGCGGAGCGACGACATTTCCGCCGGCCCCGACGCGCCCACCAGCATGGCCCTTCGCGGCTATCTGGATGGCGTGGGGCGTTTCCAGTTCGATCAAAACTGGAGCCTGTCAGGCTCGATGCGGCTGGTTACCGATCGCACCTTCCTGCGCCGCTACGACATTTCGAACGATGACCGGCTGCGCACCACGCTGGCGCTGGAGCGGGTCGATCGCGACAGCTATTTCTCGCTCGCCGGCTGGGCGGTGCAGACGATGCGCGTCGGCGATATCCAGGGCCTTCAGCCCGTTGCCCTGCCCGAACTCGATTATCGCCGCCGTATCCACGAAGAGCTGCTGGGCGGCACGGTGCAGTTGCAACTCAACACGCTGGCGATCGCCCGCGCGCAGGGACAGGATACGCAGCGTGCGTTCGCGGCGGTGCGCTGGGATCTGCGCCGTATCACCACGCTCGGCCAGGAGGTGACCTTCACCGCTTATGCCCGCGCGGACGCCTATAACACCAGCGACATCGCCGCCACCCTCGTGCCCAGCTATCGCGGGCTGGACGGTTTCCACACGCGCGGCATCGCGGCGCTCGCGGTGGACATACGCTGGCCGTTCGTCGGATCGCTGTTCGGGGGCACGCAGCGTTTCACGCCGCGCTTCCAGATCGTCGCATCGCCCCAGATCAACAATCTCGACGTGCCGAACGAGGACGCCCGCGCGGTTGATCTTGAGGATTCGAACCTGTTCGCACTCAACCGCTTCGCAGGTTACGATCGTTGGGAGGATTCGAGCCGCGCGACTTATGGCGCCGAATGGGCGCTGACGCTGCCGGGATTCACGCTCTCCACGGTGATCGGCCAGAGCTATCGCCTGAGCGATCGCCCGTCGATCCTGCCGCAGGGCACCGGGCTCAGCGATCGTTTCTCCGATATCGTCGGTCGCACCGAATTGCGCTTCCGCGATTTTGTGTCGATCATCCACCGCTATCGTGTGGACAAGGACAATTTCGCGGTTCGCCGCAATGAAATCGACGCGACGATCGGCTCGCGATCGAACTATTTCATGCTCGGCTATCTGCGCCTCAATCGAAACATCACCTCGATGGAGGATTTGCAGGATCAGGAGGAATTGCGCGTCGGCGGGCGGATCAAGCTTTCCCGCTTCTGGTCCGCCTATGGATCGACCGTGATTGATCTCACCAACAGCGCATCGGCGAGCGCCCCGATATTATCCGCGGCGACCAGCGCCAAATTCAATCCTGTCCGCCACCGGCTGGGGATCACATATGAAGATGATTGCCTGACGATCGGCGCGACCTGGCGGCGCGATTATCAAACCACCGGCGACGCGCGCGCGGGCAACAGCTATCTGTTGACGCTGGCGTTCAAGAACCTCGGGCGCTAAGCCCGCATTCAGCAAGCCTGGAGCAGACCCGCCACGCTGCGAAAAAATAGGAACCCAACCAGAGTGATGATGCGACGGAACGGGACGGCGCGGTATGGCCGTTTGATCGGGGCGATGCTGGCGGTGGCGGCGACGACCGCGGCCTTCGGCCAGCAGCAGACAGTTCAAGACCAGTCGGTGCCGGACAATAGCGGCCTGGATATCCCGGCGAACCTGCAGATTTTCGGCAAGGTAGATCCGAATATCCGCAAGGCTACCGCGATCGTCAACGATACCGTGATTACCGGGACGGACGTGGATCAGCGCGCCGCGCTCATCATGGCGGCGAACAATCTCAACCTCAAGGGCGAGGATTATGATCGCCTGCGGCTTCAGGTGCTTCGGCAACTGATCGACGAGGTGCTGGAGATTCAGCAGGCGAAAACCGCCGACGTGAAGATCAACCAGGCCGAGGTCACGCAAAGCTTCGAGCGAGTCGCGAAGAATTTCGGTAAGACGCCGGCGGAGTTCAGTGCCTTCCTGCGCGAGCGTGGCTCCTCCGATCGCTCGCTCCGGCGGCAGATCGAGGCGGAACTGGCGTGGAGCCGTTACCTGCGCCGCCGCGTCGAGCCGTTCGTCAATGTCGGCGATGTGGAGGTGAAGGCGATTCTGGCGCGGCTTGAAGCTGCAAAGGGCGCCGAGGAATATCATCTCAACGAAATCTACCTCAGCGCGACGCCGGATCGCTCCGAACAGGTTTATGCCAACGGCCGCCAGTTGATCGACGAGATTCACAAGGGGCAGGCGCCGTTCGGCTATTTCGCGCACAATTTCTCCGAAGCGTCGACGCGCGGCGTGAACGGCGATCTGGGCTGGGTGCGCGGCACGCAATTGCCCGACGTGCTGGCCGAGGCCGCCGCGCAGATGAAGGTCGGGCAGGTTGCCGGCCCGATCGCCGTGCCGGGTGGTTATTCGATATTGTTTCTGGTCGACAAGCGGCAGGTGCTCACCGCCGATCCGCGTGACGCGCGGCTCAGCCTGAAGCAGATGACGATCAAGTTCCCGCCGGGCACGACACAGGCGCAGGCCTCCGCCCGCACCGCCGAATTCGCCAATGTCACGCACAAGCTGCAGGGCTGCGGCTCGGTCGACAAGGTCGCCGCGCAGATCGGCGCCGAAGTGGTGGATAACGACACGATCCGCATCCGCGATCTGCCCGCGGCATTGCAGGAAATCATGCTTCAGTTGCAGGTCGGCCAGGCCAGTCCGCCGTTCGGCTCGCCGAGCGAGGGCGTCCGCACCCTCGTGTTGTGCGGTCGCGACGATGCGGCCAGCGGGCAACTCCCCGGTGCCGACCAGATTCAGAGCCAGCTCGAACAGCAGCGCGTGAACCTGCGCGCGCAACAGGCGTTGCGCGATCTGCGGCGGGACGCGGTGGTGGAATATCGCTGAGGGATCGACGGTGCTTCCGCTAGCGATCTCCATGGGTGACCCCGCCGGGATCGGCCCGGAGATCATTGCCAAGGCGTGGGACGCGCGCGCCGCACATGCCCTGCCCCCGTTCGTCGCGGTGGGAGACGCCCGCGCGATCGAGCGCGTGTGGCAGGGGCCGATCGCGCGCATTTCGGATATCGCTGAGGTGGCGCGCTGCTTTGCCGGCGCGCTCCCGGTGATGACCGTCGAGGATGCCGGAGAGATCGAGCCGGGCGCCCCTGATGCTGACGGCGCGCGCTGCGCGCTACATTCGCTTGAACTGGCCGTTGGCCTCGCGCGGTCCGGCGCTGCGGGCGCGCTCGTCACTGGCCCGGTTTCCAAGGCGCAGCTTTACGGGGTCGGCTTCACCCATCCGGGGCAGACCGAATTCGTCGCCGAACGCTGCGGCATCGCGGGCGCCAACGCCGTGATGATGCTCGCCGGGCCGAGCCTGCGTGTCGTGCCGATCACCACGCATGTGCCGCTCGATCGCGTCGCCGCATTGCTGACGATCGAACTGATCGTTGCAAAGGCGCGGGCCACCGCGCGCGGGCTGGCGAAGAACTTCGGGATCGCGAACGCGCGGCTGGTTTTCGCCGGCCTCAATCCCCATGCGGGCGAAGGTGGCGCGATCGGGCGGCAGGAGATTGATCTGATCGAGCCGGCGATCGCGATCCTACGCGATGAGGGGATCGACGCGCGCGGGCCGTTCGCGGCCGACACCTTGTTCCACGCCCGCGCGCGCACACAATATGACGCGGTTCTGTGTTGCTATCACGATCAGGCGCTGATCCCGTTGAAAACACTGCATTTCGATGAGGGCGTGAACATCACGCTGGGGCTGCCGATCGTCCGCACCTCGCCCGATCACGGCACCGCCTTCGCGCTTGCGGGCAAGGATCGCGCGGAGCCGGGCGCGATGATCGCCGCGATCGCCATGGCGGGAGAGGCGGCGGCGCGGCGCGCGGCCTGCCCGGCGGCGTGACCATGCTTCCGCCGCTGCGCGAGGTGATCGCGCGGCACGGCCTTTCCGCCTCCAGGGCGCTTGGGCAGAATTTCCTGTTCGACGCGCAGCTTCTCGCCCGGATCGCCGCCATTCCCGGCGATCTAGACGGTGCCGAGGTGCTGGAGGTTGGCCCCGGCCCCGGTGGCCTTACCCGCGCGCTGCTCGCGGCGGGCGCGCGCGTCACCGCGATCGAGCGCGATCGCCGCTGCCTCCCCGCGCTCGCCGAACTGGCCGACGCCTATCCGGGGCGATTGCAGGTGATCGAAGGCGATGCGCTGGAGATAGACGCACGCGCGCTGTTCGATGGCGCGCCGCATATCGTCTCGAACCTGCCGTATAATGTCGGCACCGCGCTGTTCGTCGGATGGCTTTCCGCTGCATGGCTGCCGTGGTGGCGATCGCTCACCCTGATGTTCCAGCGCGAGGTGGCGGATCGCATCGTCGCCGCGCCGGGCAGTGACGCCTACGGGCGCCTCGCCGTGCTGGCGCAATGGCGCGCGACGGCACGGATCGCGATGCCGGTGCATCGCTCGGCGTTCACGCCGCCGCCGAAGGTGATGTCCGCGGTCGTCCACCTCGTCCCGACCGAAGCACCTGAGGGCATCTCGCTCAAAACGCTTGAGCAACTGACGGCAGCCGCCTTCGGCCAGCGCCGCAAGATGCTGCGACAAAGCCTGCGCGGGGTTGCCGGCGCGCTCGATGCGCTGCTGGCGGAAGGCATCGACGCGACGCGGCGCGCCGAAACCGTGAGCGTGGCGGAATTCATCCGCGTCGCACGACGGCTCGATGAGGAACGCAAACCCGCCTGACGCGCGGACGCGTGGGATCAGTCCTTGGCCGGGACCGCCTTGGCCGGCGTCACCTGCGCGGTGGTGACCGGCGGTGGCCCCTTGGCGATCACCGCGGCGAGTTCATTCGCTTGCGGGCATTCGCCCTTGCAGACGGTGCGCAACCTGGCGAGATTCTCCTTCGCCCGCGCCATCGCGCCCTTTGCGACCAGCGCCTCGCCCTGCCCCTTCAGGGCGACGGGATCGTTCGGCTCCAGCGTCAGCGCCTCGCGATAGTAACGGATCGCCTTGCCCGAAAGCCCGCGTGTTTCCGCAACCTGCGCGAGCACGATAAACGCCTGCCGGTTACGCGGATCAACCGCCAGTGCGCTTTCCAGCGCATCGCTCGCGCCATCGAGATTGCCCGCCGCCTTGGCCGCCTTCCCCTGCGCCAGCAGCGCCATCGAGCGCGCGTCGATCTGGTCATCCGGGCGCTGGCCGTGGAGCGAGGTGGAAATCGAAACCAGCGCCAGCGAAGCGGCGACGGCAACCGACGAGAAACGCATGATTAGCTCCGGCTTCGGCACGACAGGCATCGGATTAGCATGGGGCGATCAGGCGCGCGACAAAAAAGCCGTCTGTCGCGTCATGCGCCGGTGTGAGGCGAAGCCCCGCGCCACGCGGGCGCCCTGCCGGAAGCGCGAGCGTATCGGCTGACCATCCCGGATTGCGCGCGAGGAAATCGGCCACCTGCCCCGCGCCTTCCTCATCGAGCAGCGAGCAGACGATATGCACCAGCGCCCCGCCCGGCCGAACCAGCGCGGCGCCGATATCGAGCAGCCGGCGCTGGGTTTCCTCCAGCCGCGCCAGCCGCGCCGGGGTGAGCCGCCAGCGCGCCTCGGGATTGCGCCGCCACGTGCCGGTGCCGGAACAGGGCGCGTCGATCAGCACCACATCCGCCACGCCGCGCTGATCCTCCAGCGCCGCCAGTTCGTGCCCCGGATCGAGCAGCAATGTTTCGACGATGGAAACACCCGCGCGGGCGGCGCGCGGCGCAAGCCGGTTCAGCCGCGCGCGATCGGTGTCCGCCGCGATGATGCGGCCCGTGTCGCGCATCGCGGCGGCCAGCGCGAGCGTCTTGCCGCCTGCCCCCGCGCACAGGTCCACGATCGTCATGCCCGGCTGGGCCTTTGCCGCGCCAGCGACGATCTGGCTGCCCGCGTCCTGCACCTCAAGCCGCCCGGCGAACGGCTCTACATTGGTGCCGGCGGGCAGGCGAAGCGCATCGGGCGCGCCCGCGATCCGCGTGGTTCCGGGCATTTCCGCCAGCAATTCCTCGACAGTGGCGCCCAGCGTGTTGACGCGGATGTCGAGCGGCGCGCGGGTAACCAGTGCCGCGAGTTCTTCGTCGTCGAGGTCCGCCACGCGCATCCGCTCGGCCAGCCACGCCGGTGCCGCGCCAGCGGCGGCGACCGGCTCGTCGGGGGTAATAGGCGCTGGTCCATGCGGCGAACCATCGAAGCCAGCCGCCAGAGCCGCATCGTCGGCAGCAAGCAGCAGCATCGCCGCGCGCCCCGATGCCGGGGTCTCTCCGCAAACGCGGATCGCGCCGAACACCAGTTCGCGCACCGCACGACGGTCTTTCGATCCGGCGTAGCGCCGGGTGGAGAAATAACGCTGGACGATCGTATCGGCGGCGGCCCCGCCCTCACGCGCGGCGGCGAGAACGAGATCGAGCACCTCGATCGCCGCCTGAATGCGTGCCGCGGGCGTCATCGGGCGAAGCTCAAGTCAGCGCGTCGGATAATTCGGCGCCTCACGGGTGATCGTCACGTCGTGAACGTGGCTTTCCTTCAGCCCCGCGCCCGTGATGCGCACGAACTGCGCGCGACGCTGGAAATCGGGGATCGTCGCGGAGCCGGTGTAGCCCATCGCCGCCTTGATCCCGCCGACGAGCTGATGGATCACTTCGCGCGCCGGCCCCTTGAAGGCGACCTGCCCCTCGATCCCCTCGGGCACCAGTTTGAGCTGATCCTTGATATCGCCCTGGAAATAGCGATCGGCGGAGCCGCGGCCCATCGCCCCGACACTTCCCATGCCGCGATAGGATTTATACGCACGCCCTTGATAAAGGAAAGTTTCTCCCGGCGCTTCCTCGGTGCCGGCGAGCAGCGAACCGACCATACAGGTCGATGCCCCGGCGGCTAGCGCCTTGGCGAGATCGCCCGAGGTGCGCAGCCCGCCGTCGGCGATCACCGGCACACCCGCTTTCGCGGCGGCTTCGGCGCAATCCATGACGGCGGTAAGCTGGGGGACGCCCACCCCGGCGACGATCCGCGTCGTGCAGATCGACCCCGGCCCGATGCCGACCTTGATCCCATCCGCGCCTGCATCAATCAGCGCCCGCGTCGCCTCCCCGGTCGCGACATTGCCCGCGACAACCTGTACTGCGTTCGAAAGCTTCTTCACGCGCTCCACCGCCGCCGCGACATCGCGATTATGGCCGTGCGCGGTATCAATGACGATCAGATCGCATTCCGCGTCCACCAGCGCCTCGGTCCGCGCGAAGCCCTTGTCGCCGACCGTGGTGGCGGCGGCGACGCGCAGGCGGCCCGCCGCATCCTTGGTCGCATCGGGATAGGTGACCGCTTTTTCGATATCCTTCACCGTAATCAGGCCGATGCAGCGATAATCCTCGTCAACCACCAGCAGCTTCTCGATCCGCCGCTGATGAAGCAGCCGGCGCGCTTCCTCCTGCCCGACACCGCTTTTGACCGTCGCCAGATTCTCCCGCGTCATCAGTTCGCTGACCTGCTGGCGCGGATTTTCCGCGAAGCGCACGTCGCGATTGGTGAGGATGCCGACGAGTTTCCCGCCCTTCTCCACCACGGGGATGCCGCTGATGCGGTGCTGCGCCATCAGCGCCTGCGCTTCGGCCAACGACGCATCGGGCGCGATGGTGATCGGATTGACCACCATGCCGCTTTCGAACCGCTTCACCTGCCGCACCGCCGCGACCTGCTCATCGACGGTGAGATTGCGGTGGAGCACGCCCAGGCCGCCAAGCTGCGCCATGACGATCGCCATATCGGCTTCAGTCACGGTATCCATCGCGCTGGAAAGGATCGGGATGTTGAGCGCGATGCCGCGCGTCACCTGGGTCCGCGTATCGGCTGCGCTGGGCAACACGCTCGATTCGGCGGGAACCAGAAGGACATCGTCGAAAGTGAGGCCGAGGCGGATGTCCATAAGCGTGCCGAATCCTGCATGGGGGAGAGGAAGTGGCGGGCCATGTAACCGCGTCGGCGCGGTTTCGCTAGGCCCTCGCTCGCCGCGCGGCTATGATATGCGCCATCAATCGGGAGAGGTTGAAAAAATCATGGCGATAACCGTTGCGCTCCTGCTGATCGCGCTGGTGCTTTTCTACCTCATGACGAGCATCAAGATCGTGCGGCAAGGCTATCAATATACGATCGAACATTTCGGCCGCTACACGACAACGGCGGCCCCCGGCTTCAATTTTTACCCCGCCTTCTTTTATCGCGTCGGTCGGCGGGTGAATATGATGGAGCAGGTGATTGATATTCCGGGGCAGGAGATCATCACCAAGGACAATGCGATGATCTCTACCGACGGGGTCGTGTTCTTCCAGGTGCTGGATGCGGCCAAGGCGGCCTATGAGGTCAGCGATCTGTATGTCGCGCTGCTCAATCTCGTCACCACCAACCTGCGTACCGTGATGGGGGCGATGGATCTCGATGAAACGCTTTCAAAGCGGGATGAGATCAATGCGCGGCTGCTGTCCGTCGTCGATCACGCGACCACGCCATGGGGGGTGAAGATCACGCGGGTCGAGATCAAGGATATCCGCCCGCCGCAGGATATTGTCAACGCGATGGCGCGGCAGATGAAGGCGGAGCGCGAGAAACGCGCCAATATTCTCGATGCCGAAGGCGCGCGCGCATCGGAAATCCTACGCGCCGAAGGGCAGAAGCAGGCGCGTATTCTGGAGGCGGAGGGCCGGCAGGAATCAGCGTTCCGCGATGCCGAGGCACGCGAACGCGCGGCACAGGCCGAAGCGAAGGCGACCCAACTCGTCTCCGATGCGATCGAGGCGGGGTCGAGCCAGTCGCTCAACTATTTCATCGCGCAGAAATATGTGGAGGCGGTGGGCAAATTCGCGACCTCACCCAACGCGAAGACGATCCTGTTCCCGGTCGAGGCGACGCAGTTGATCGGCACGCTGGGCGGGATCGGCGAACTGGCGAAGGAGGCGCTGGCCGATACCGTCAAACCCGCCGCCGAAACGCCGCTCGAGCGTTCTGTTCCGCGCGTGAAAGGGTCGATCGGCCAGCAATGATCGTCGATGAGATCGTGAACCATCTGGCAGCGGCGTGGATCGTCGCCGCGATCGTGCTGGGAATGGCGGAGCTTGCGATTCCCGGCGTGTTCCTGATCTTTCTCGCGATCGCGGCGGCGATCACCGGGCTCGCGCTGTTCGTCCTGCCCGATCTGCCGCTGATCGCCCAGGCCGGCAGCTTCGCGGCATGGAGCATCGTCGCGGTGACGATCGGCCGCCGCTGGTATCGTGATTATCCGCTGGAAACGACCGATCCAATGCTCAACGATCGCGCGGCGCGGATCATCGGCACGATCGTCATCATCGCCGAACCGATCATCGACGGCTCCGGGCGCGCGATACTGGGCGACGGCACGTGGCCGGCGAGCGGCCCGGATACCGCCGCCGGCACGCATATGCGGGTCATCGCCGTGGAAAACGGCGTGCTCCGCGTCGAGCCGCTCGGCTCAGCTCTTTCCGAACAGCTTGCCCGCAAGCCCCGATAACAGGCCACCCGCCCCGCCTTCGCTACCTTCGCCGCCGGCGGCACCGATCATTTCCGCGAACTGGCCAAGCGAGCCTTCGCCGCCGATATGCCCGACGATCTGTTGCAGGGTGTCGGCGGGAAGCCCGGTGCTCTGCGCCGCGCTGTCCACCGTGTCGCCCGGCTCGGTATGCGCCTGGCTGAGCGCGGTGATCGCCTGTTCGACCTGATCCTGCGACAGACCGACCTTGGTGGCGAGATTTGCCACGTCCACGTTCGATCCGAGCTGACTTAGCAGACTGTCGATAATTCCCATGGTAAACCTCGCGAAAGCAGCCCCCGGGGTGGCCGTTGTAGCAGCCACCGCCGAGGCGCGCGAGCAGGATCAGACGGTTTGCGGAACCCTGGGCGCCGATTGACGCACGCCTTCATCGACGTGATCGGCGAATTGCGCGAAATTCTCGTTGAACTGATCGACAAGCTTCGCGGCGGCGGCGTCATATTCGGCCGGATTGGCCCAGGTCGCGCGCGGATCGAGGATCGTCGCATCGACCCCCGGCACGCTCACCGGCACCTTGAAGCCGAAATTCGGATCGGTGCGGAACTCGGCATCGTTGAGGCTGCCGTCCAGCGCCGCGTTGAGCAGCGCGCGGGTCGCCTTGATCGGCATACGATTGCCGACGCCATATTTGCCGCCGGTCCAGCCCGTGTTGACCAGCCAGCAATCCACCCCGCCCCTGGCGATCCGCTCCTTGAGCAGATTGCCATAGACCGACGGATGCCGCGGCATGAACGGGGCACCAAAGCAGGTGGAGAAAGTGGCGTCCGGCTCGGTCACGCCGATCTCGGTGCCCGCGACACGCGCGGTATAGCCCGAGAGGAAATGATACATTGCCTGATCCGGCGTCATTTTCGCGATCGGCGGCAGCACGCCATAAGCGTCCGCCGTCAGCATCACGATATTCTTCGGGACGCCGCCCATATTCTCCCTGGAGGCGTTGGGAATGAAGTCGATCGGATAGGCGCCACGGCTGTTCTCGGCCAGCGTCGCGTCGTCGAGATCGAGTTCGCGCGAATCCGGGTCCATCACGACATTTTCGAGCACGGTGCCGAAGCGCTTGGTGGTCGCGAAGATTTCCGGCTCGGCCTCCGCCGAGAGGCGGATCATCTTGGCGTAGCAGCCACCCTCAAAATTGAAGACGGCGGTATCCGACCAGCCATGTTCGTCATCGCCGATCAGCGTGCGGCTGGCATCCGCCGAAAGCGTGGTCTTGCCGGTGCCCGAAAGCCCGAAGAACACGGCGGTGGAGCCATCCGCCCCCATATTCGCCGAACAATGCATCGGCATCACGCCATCCATCGGCAGCAGATAGTTGAGCAGGCCGAAGACCGATTTCTTCATCTCGCCCGCATAACGCGTGCCGCCGATCAGGATCAGCTTCTCGGTGAAATTGACCGCGATCACCGTCTCGCTGCGGCAGCCGTGGCGTGCCGGATCGGCGCGGAAGCTCGGCAGGTCGATGATCGTGTAATCCGCCTCGAACCCTTTCAGTTCCGCAGCGTCTGGCCGCACCAGCATCGTGCGGATGAACAGATTGTGCCACGCCAGTTCATTGATGACGCGGACGCGGACGCGATACGACGGCTGCGATCCGCCGAACAGATCCTGCACGTATAGATCGCTCTTGTCGCTGAGCGCCGCGAAAAAATCGGCCTTCAGCGCGGCGAAATGCGCCGGGTCCATCGCCTTGTTCGTCTTGCCCCACCACACCGTATCGGCGGTTTCGGCATCCTTGACGATGAACTTGTCCTGTGCCGAACGACCGGTGTGCTGCCCGGTTTCCACCACCAGCGGGCCATCGGCGGCAAGCCTGCCCTCGCCGCGCGTCACCGCGGCCTCGACCAATCGGGCGGTTTCAAGATTCCAGTGCAGCGTCGCGCGGGTTTCAATTCCCTGGGCTTCGAGCCCGGCTGCTGGCACACGATCACTCACAAGCACTTCCCCTAAAAACCTAAGAATTGCGCAGCTCCGCGTTCGGCGCGGTAACCCGGCCCGCATAGAATTAGAGCCCCGCGCCGTCAAACGAGCCAGGCATTGAGCCCGTGCCATCTTTGGATTACGCGCTTGTACCATGACGGCAACGATCGCGCTCGTCGACGACGACCGGAATATTCTCGCTTCGGTCTCGATCGCGCTTCAGACCGAGGGCTTCCTCACCCGCGTCTATTCGGATGGCGAAACGGCGCTGAAGGCGCTGATCGACAATCCGCCCGATCTTGCGATCTTCGATATCAAGATGCCGCGCATGGACGGATTGGAACTGCTGCGGCGGCTGCGTGAGAAAAGCCAGATTCCGGTCATCTTCCTGACAAGCAAGGACGATGAACTGGACGAAGCACTTGGCCTTGCGATGGGCGCGGACGATTATATCGCCAAGCCCTTCAGCCAGCGCCTGCTGATCGCGCGCATCCGCGCGATCCTGCGCCGCGCGGAATTGACGCAATCGCCCGAGGGCACCGAAATCGAGACGCAGGGGCCGCTTGAGCGCGGGCGGCTGGTGATGGACCCGGCGCGCCACCGCGTGACCTGGGCGGGCACGCCGGTTACGCTGACGGTCACCGAATTCCTGATCCTCGAAACGCTCGCCCAGCGCCCCGGCATCGTGCGCACCCGCAACCAATTGATGGATGCGGCATATCAGGACGACATCTACGTCGACGATCGCACGATCGATTCGCACATCAAGCGCGTGCGGCGAAAGTTTCGTGAGGTTGATTCGGAATTCGACGCTATCGAGACGCTCTATGGCGCCGGATATCGTTTCTCCGAGGAATGAGGGCAGCGATCTCGCGCTGCGCTGGTCCGGCCGGGTTTCGCTGACGCGCCGCATTCTGGCGGTCAACATCTTCGCGCTGCTGCTGCTGGCCGGCGGCTTTTTCTACCTCGATTCGTATCGCGTGCGGATTCTCGACAATCGCACCGAGCAGGCGATGCGCGAGGCGCGGCTGATCGCGGAGGCGTTGCAGACGGTGACGCCGAAATTGCGCAACCCACTGATTCTCCAGCTCGCGCAGGATACGGGCACGCGCATCCGCCTGTTCGGCCCCGATGGCGCGCTGATCGTGGACAGCCGGGCGCTGGGCAAACGCAATTTCCAGTTGCTCGATCCCGACAAGGATGATCGTGGCCAGCGGATCGCGCGCTTCCTCGATGCCGGAATCGACACAGTTGTCGGCGCGGTACGCGCACCGCTCTATCGCGATCATGCCAACGGCCTGCGCTGGCCCGACGTGCGCACCGCGCAAACCGGCCATGTCGCCGCGACCGTCTGGCGCGCGCCCGATCGCACCCCGGTGATTACCGCCGCCGCCCCGCTGCTCGATGGCGCGGCGGTGCTCACCGCGATCAACGCGCGCGATATCACCCAGACGGTGCGGGTCGAGCGCTATCGCCTCAGCCTGGTGCTACTGACGGTAACGATCGTCTCGATCCTTCTTTCACTGTTTCTGGCGCGCACGATCGTCCGCCCGCTTCGGCGGCTGGCGCGGGCGGCGGTGCGCGTGCGGCTTGGCCGCGCGCGCGAAGTGGTGGTGCCGCGGCTGCCGGCGCGCAAGGACGAGATCGGGATGCTGGCGCGCGCATTGTCTGACATGAGCCTTGCGCTGCGCGCGCGGATCGACGCGACCGAAGCCTTCGCGGCGGACGTTACGCATGAGTTGAAGAACCCGCTCGCGTCGCTGCGCTCGGCGATCGAGGGGCTCGGCCATGTCAAGGATCCGGCGCTTCAGGAAAAGCTGCTGGCGATCGTGCGGGATGACGTTCACCGGCTCGATCGCCTGATAACCGACATATCGGAGGCATCGCGGCTCGATGCGCAGCTCAGCCGCGCGAAATTCGAGCCGATCGACGTTGGCGCGATGATCGACGGCATGGTGGCGCAGCGGCGCGAACGCGGGATAGAGCGTGATATCCGCATCCGCTTCGATCGGCCCGACGACGAGCATCTCGTCATCTCAGGTGAAGGTGCGCGGCTGGAACGCGTCTTCGAAAATCTGATCGACAATGCTTTGTCCTTTTCCCCCAATGGCGGGCTGATCGCGATCGCGGCGCGGCGGATCGACGGGGCACTGGAGGTCCGCGTCGAGGACGAAGGCCCTGGCGTGCCGGAGGATGCGCGGGAGGCGATATTCCGCCGCTTCCAGTCGATCCGGCCACAAAGTGAGGCGTTTGGGCAACATTCCGGGCTTGGCCTTGCGATCGCGCGAACGATAGTCGAGGCGCATCAGGGCGCGATCAGCGTGCAGAGCCGGGAGGACCGGCTGAGCGGCGCGCGTTTCATCGTGCGATTGCCGCTGGCGGACGGAAGGGGCTGAAATGGCCGATCGCGAAACGGTTCATGCCACCACCGTCGCCATCGGCGGGTGCGCCGTCCTGCTGTTCGGCCCATCGGGGGCGGGCAAATCCGATCTGGCATTGCGGCTGATTGATCGCGGGGCCACATTGGTATCGGATGATTATACCGATCTGGTCGCCGCCGCCGATGTGCTGTTCGCCAGCCCGCCGCCGACGATCGCGGGAAAGATGGAGGTGCGCGGGGTGGGCATCGTCGAGTTGCCACATGTCGCCGCAGTCCCGGTGAGCCTGGTGGTGCGGCTGGATGCGCCCGTCGAACGCCTGCCTGAGCCGGGCACATGCACCCTTGCCGAACGCGCCATTCCAGCTATCGCGGTCAATCCGTTCGAGGCTTCGGCCCCGATCAAGATCGAACTCGTGATGCGTCGGATATCGTCGTGAACCCGCCCCCTGAAATATTACTCGTCACCGGCATGTCCGGCGCTGGCAAGTCGACCGTGCTCAAGACGCTGGAGGATCTCGGCTGGGAGGTGGTCGACAATCTGCCGCTCTCGCTGCTCGATCGCCTGCTCAACGCGCTCCCGCCCGAGGGCACGGAGGGGATGCACCGTCCGCTCGCGCTCGGTATCGGCGCGCGGACCCGCGATTTCGACGCGGCGCAAGTGGTGGCGCAGGTCGAGCGGCTGCGCGCCAAGGGCCGGTTCGAGATAGGCACGCTGTTCCTCGATTGCGACTCGGACGAGCTGGCGCGCCGTTACGATGAAACGCGCCGTCGCCACCCGCTGGCGCTGGATCGCCCCGCGCGTGACGGCATCGAGCGCGAGCGTGAACTGCTCGCCCCGCTCCGCCACTGGGCGAACCGCCTGATCGACACGGGAAAATTCAGCGCCAACACGCTGGCGCAGCAGATTCGCGCGGTCTTTTCGCGTGCCGGCGTGGGCGAAGCGATCGTATCGGTCACCTCGTTCGGTTTCGCGCGCGGATTGCCCAAGGATGCCGATCTGGTGTTCGACATGCGCTTCCTGCGAAATCCGCATTGGGATGCCGTGCTGCGCCCCGGCACCGGGCTGGACGCGGATGTCTCCGCCTATATCGCCGAAGACCCCGCATATGCCGATGCGATGCGCCAGATCGAGGATCTGTTGCTGCTGCTCGTCCCGCGTTATATCGCGGAAGGCAAATCCTATATCACCATCGCATTCGGCTGCACCGGCGGGCGGCATCGTTCGGTGCATGTGGCAGAGCGTGTGGCAGAGCGGTTGCTTAATGCCGGATTTTCGCCCACGGTCACGCATCGCGATCTTGCGGCGGCGCCGCAGGATGCGCTTGAGGGACACCCGATAGGGCAATGAACGACCTGAGTAAGCAATTGATCGGCCTGGTACTGGTTACGCACGGGCGCCTCGCCGACGAATTTGTCACCGCGATGGAGCATGTTGTCGGGCCGCAGAAGCAGGTCCGGACCGTCGCGATCGGCCCGGACGACGACATGGAGGCTCGCCGCGCCGATATCCGCGCGGCGATTGCCGCCGTGGACGCGGGACGCGGCGTGATCGTGCTGACCGATCTGTTCGGCGGCACGCCATCCAATCTCGCGATCTCGCTGATGGAGCGCGGCCGGGTGGAGGTGATCGCGGGCATCAACCTGCCGATGCTGATCCGGCTCGAATCCGCGCGCAAGGCGATGACGGTGGTGGCTGCGGTGGCCGCCGCGCGCGAGGCCGGGCGGAAATATATCTCGGTCGCGTCCGAAGTGTTGGGCGAGGCCGCTGCGTGACGGTGTCGCGCGAGGTCCAGATTACCAACCGGCGCGGGCTTCATGCGCGCGCCAGCGCCAAGTTCGTCACGCTTGCCTCCGCGCAACCGATCCAGGTGCATGTCGCCAAGGGCGCGTCGAGCGTCACCGGCACATCGATCATGGGGCTGATGATGCTGGGCGCGGCGATGGGTGACACGATCGTCATCAGCGCCGTGGGGGATTCCGCCGAGCAGGTCGTGGCCGTGATGTGCGATCTGGTCGAGGCCAAGTTCGGCGAGGATTGATGCCGCGCCAGATTACCGCCTATTCGAACCCGCTAGTGAAGCATGTCCGCGATCTGCGCGACAAGCGGCATCGCCGCATGGCGCGCCAGTTCCTCGCCGAAGGGCTGCGCATCCTCACCGAAGCGCGCGAGACCGGGCGCGTGCCGCGCCTGCTGTTCTTCGCCGCCGCCAGCGCGCGGCATCCGCTGGTGGAACGACTGGTCGCAGCGGTCGAGGCGGGCGGTGGCGAGGCGATCGAGACGACGCCGGACATTCTTTCCAAACTTTCCGGCAAGGATAATCCGCAAGCCGTGGTCGGTGTGTTCGATGAATTCGCCACCACGCTCGATTCGCTCGATCGGGCGAGCGCGGGCATCTGGCTGGTCGCCGAGCGGCTGCGCGATCCCGGCAATCTCGGCACGATCCTGCGCACCGGCGACGCGATCGGCGCGGGCGGGCTGATCCTGATCGGCGATTGCGTCGATCCATTCTCGGTCGAGGCGGTGCGCGCGAGCATGGGCGCGTTGTTCACCGTGCCGGTCGTGCGCTGCGGCTGGGAAGATTTCATCGCCTGGCTGCGTGGCGGCCCCGGCACGCTCGTCGGGCTCAGCCTCCAGACCGAGCATGATTATCGCGCGCCGGCCTATCCCGCGCCCACCTTCCTGCTCACCGGGAACGAGGCGCAGGGGCTGCCCGATGGTTATGAAGCGGCGTGCGATCTGCTGGTGAAGCTGCCGATGCTGGGCAAGGCGGACAGCCTCAACGCGGCGGTGGCGACAGCGGTGATGGCCTATCAGGTGCTCGCCAGCCAGCGTGGATAGCGGCTTGCGCGAGACAGTTTGTTGCCGCTATCGCCATACCGAGTTTTTGAATTGAACGGGATGAGGGCATGAAGCGCTTCGAGGGCACCCAGAGCTACGTCGCGACCGAGGATCTGAAGGTCGCGGTCAACGCCGCGGTCATGCTCCGCCGTCCGTTGCTGGTGAAGGGGGAGCCAGGCACCGGCAAGACCGTGCTCGCCTATGAGATCGCCAAGGCGACCGGCGCGCCGCTGATCGAGTGGAACGTGAAATCCACCACCAAGGCGCAGCAGGGCCTGTACGAATATGACGCGGTGGCCCGGCTGCGGGACGGTCAGCTTGGCGACGAGCGCGTCCACGATATCGCGAACTATATCCGCAAGGGCAAATTGTGGGAGGCGTTCACCTCGTCGCAACTGCCCGTGCTGCTGATCGACGAGATCGACAAGGCGGATATCGAATTTCCGAACGACCTGCTTCAGGAACTCGATCGGATGGAATTCCACGTTTACGAAACGAAGGAAACGATCCGCGCGGCGGAACGCCCGATCGTCGTCATCACCTCGAATAACGAAAAGGAACTGCCCGACGCATTCCTGCGCCGCTGCTTCTTCCATTATATCAAATTCCCCGATCGCGACACGATGCAGGCGATCGTCGATGTCCATTTCCCCGGCATCCAGAAGATGCTCGTCTCCAAGGCGATGGATATCTTCTACGAGGTGCGCGAGGTGCCGGGGCTGAAGAAGAAGCCGTCGACCAGCGAATTGCTCGATTGGCTCAAGCTGCTGCTCCATGAGGACATGCCGCTCGACGTGCTGCAGAATCGCGATCCGACCAAGGCGATCCCGCCGCTGCATGGCGCATTGCTCAAGAACGAGCAGGACGTGATGCTGTTCGAGCGGCTCGCGTTCATGGCCAAGCGTCAGGGCAACCGCCCCTGAGGCCAGGCGACGAAGCGAGCCGGTGGCGCGACGACGAACGCGAATGCTAACTATTTGTTAACCAGATAGGGCAACCATTCCGCCATCAGTGCAAGCTGAGGGTGCGGCGTGGTGTTCAGGCGATTTTCCCTTGGCCTTATCGGCCTAGCAACGGCGGTGTCGGCGATTCCCGCATCCGCGGCGCTGCTCGATTATGTCGGGCAATGCGTGCCGTTCGCGCGCGAGGCTTCGGGCATCCGGATTTTCGGCGATGCCTGGACATGGTGGGATCAGGCCGATGGCCGCTATCCGCGCGGGCATCGCCCGAAGGTGGGCGCGGTCATCGCCTTCACGAAGCAATCCCGCTTGCCGCTGGGGCATGTGGCGGTGGTCAGCCGCGTGGTGGAACGCCGCGTGCTGATGCTGACCCATGCCAACTGGTCCCGCGTCGATGGCGCGCGCGGCCATGCCGAACAGGATGTGACGCTTTACGACGTATCGCCCGATAATGACTGGAGCGAGGTGAAGGTCTGGTATCGCGATTCGCAAGGCCTCGGCAGCACGGTCTACAGCGTCAACGGCTTCATCTACGCGCCGGGACGCCCCTCCCCTGAACTCACCTCCAGCAATCCCGATTATGTCGGCGCGCTGATCGACGCTTATGTGCCCGATGCGGGCCGCGCCACGCGCTAGGATTCGCGCTCGGCCAAGAAATGTTTCGCCTCCGGTCGCAAATTGCGCGATGAAACCGGGCGTGTTCATCGCACGTTTCGTCGTCATCCCCCATGAACGCGGTAACCGTCGACGTGACGGCAACGGAGATAGAAGATGATAAAGCATCTCAAGGGTCGCGGTGTGCTTTTGGCCGCAATCGCGACGGCAGGGCTGGTCGTCAGCGGCTGCGCGACCGAGACAACCTATCGCCCGGCGACCGGCAAGGGCTTCTACCGCACCGGCTATAGCGACCAGCAGATCGAATCGAATCGCTGGCTGGTGACCTTCGCGGGCAACACCGTGACCGATCGTGACACGGTTGAACGGTATCTGCTTTATCGCGCGGCCGAACTGACGCTTCAGAACGGCTATGATTATTTCGTCATGGTCGATCGCACCACCGATCGTCAGGCGCAGACCTATGCCACCCCCGGTCCGCGCTTCGGCATGGGCGGATGGTGGGGGCCGTCATGGCGCTATTACGGGCGCGGTTTCGGCTGGCGCGCGTGGGATCCGTGGTTCGGCGATCCGTTCTGGGGCGACAATGTCGATATCCGCACGGTCGATCGCTACGAGGCGTCGGCGGAAATCATCATGCGCAAGGGCACGCCCGCGCGCGACGAGGTGCGCGCGTTCAACGCACGCGATGTCGCCGATCGGATCGGGCCGACGGTGGTGCTGCCCAAGCCCTGATCCGGCTTGAGGCGACAAACACGAAGGGCGGCGGATCACCACGATCCGCCGCCCCTTTTTCGTTCATCGACAGTAACTGTCGGGCCGGGCAGGCCGCGCGCGGCCCGCCCCCTTCACCCTGGCCTCACACCGCGCCGTGGCAGTGCTTGTATTTGCGCCCGGAGCCGCACGGGCACGCCGCATTGCGGCTCACCACGCCCTTCCAGCCTTCGGGATCCTCGCCGATCTCGGCTGCGGTCGGCTGCGGGATTTGCAGCGGCGGAAGCTGGCTGGTGATGAGCCCGAGCGAACCCGCGTCGATATCCGCGGAATTATCCTCGCCCGAAAACGGATCGAAATGCGTGGTGATGAAATCGGGCAGTTCGGGCAGTTGGGGCGGCGCCTGCATCCGGAATTGCGCATAAGCGATCGTGCGCGTCACGTCCTCGCGGATGCTTTCGAGCATCCGCTGGAACAGCGCGAACGCCTCCTGCTTATATTCGTTGATCGGCGTTTTCTGCGCATAGGCGCGCAGGTGGACGACCTGGCGCAACGCATCCAGCGTCGCCAGATGTTCCTTCCAGTGATGATCGAGATTCTGGAGCAGGATTGATTTTTCCACCTGGGTCCAGGTCTCGGGCTCCAGATCGGCGGCCTTCGCGGCCACCGCCGCATCCGCCTCGGCCTGAACGCGCTCCGTCACGACTTCGGGGTCGATCGATTCCTCGGTCAGCCAACTATCAATCGCGGGCTCGATGTTGAGCAGTTCGGCGACGCGCTCCTTCATGCCGGCCACGTCCCACTGCTCCGGATAGGAATGCGGCGGGCAGGCTTCGCCGACGATCGTATTCACCGTCTCGGCGCGCATATCGTCCACCACGTCGCCGACCGTCTCTGCGTCCATGATGTCGCTGCGCTGTTCGTAGATCACCTTGCGCTGATCGTTCATCACATCGTCATATTCGACGACCTGCTTGCGGATGTCGTAGTTGCGCGCCTCGACCTTCT
>NZ_CALMPA010000034.1 GCF_937871615.1 uncultured Sphingomonas sp.
GGCGTCGCACTTGCTACCGCGATCGCGTTCTGGCTTTGATTGAGTCTGGAGCCTAATCTTGTGCGTTCCACCTGCGCCGCGAATAAATTCTAAGATATTCTGGCTGCGCCTCGTCCTGCTCTCCTCAAATCCCGCGATGATCGGCATTAATTTATTTTGAAGAAAATCCAGATATTTCGCGACATCGACAACATCAAATTCACCGCGATCTATTTTTTCCTGTTTTATACCGAGGGATGCAGCATTCCTCGCCGCATGCTTCATCAACTCGTGTTCATCAACGAACATACGTAATTTATTATCTACCGAATCGATCGACTTTCCATCATTGAATTCATCTTTGGCAAGTTTTGCCATTTTGTACATTTCATTGATAACGTTTGCGACGCTCTCCAGCGTCGCATTTTCTGGATTATCCAGGCCAGCCTCCAGTGGATTCCATTCGGCATGATGGATTCGATATGCGATGATCTGAAGGTCAAATAGCCCCCACATTATCGTCATCAGCCGTATCATTTTACGCTTTTTAGCGCCCGCATTGCTCCCATCGGCACAGACAACGTCGCAAGCATCGCCAAGGCGTCCAGAAAGGAGAAGCTCTGCCAAATTCCGATCCGTCTCCATTAGATCTTCGAGATTCGTAGCGACGAAAGATAACTCAAATCTCGGCAAATCACTTCCCATGCGCCCGGCTGGGGATAAGACACGAGAAAATACGGCGGACATTTTCTTCACCACATCCGGATTTCTCCGGCTATCGATCATCCATTCTAATTGCTTTAGAATACCAGCTCGATTATTCGGCAATCGATCAATCGGCAGCGTAATTCTTAGGTCATCGAACCAGCCAGACTGCAGTTCGGCAAAGTTACCCGAATCCATAAACAGCGCACCGATAGCGTCTCCCTCCCAGGGCGCATTCGTTACCCCAAATCTCCTCGCACGCCATATTTCAACGAGCTGTTTATTGAATCTACGCGGATCAAGATTGTCCAAATTTATAGCGTCAAATAAGTGCCCGATTCTCACGCCACGCCCTTTTTCCAAACGGAAGGGCATGGCGAGAGATAAGTTACCGAACAATAGATTTTAGCTAAATTCTGCTTTCCAACTTGATGAGCCAACCCTCCAGAAGGGCGATTTTCGCAGTTGCCTTATTAACCAAGTCACGCAACTCGGTCTGACGTCGTTGTGATTCGACTTTACCCATCTCGCCTCGTCTAGCTCGCTCCACGAGATCGGCCTGATCAGCCGCATACCGGTCGATTTGCTCCGCGATCGCGTCGATGCTTTCGCGTACAATCGCGCTTTTTGCACCGGGCGAACCGGTACCGTCCGCAACCCCTTCCAAAAGACCCGCTACTGGACTTTCCATATTGCTTCTCCTCTTGCTGATAGTAACTTTAATCGAGCCGCCACGGAGGCGGACGTGCGGGCGCAACCCAAAAATTAGGATGCGCGCCATTGATGCTGATCCAATCGTGCGCCGGACCGCAGCGTAGGTTGCCAGGCATGGGAATGGCGCCGCGAACCGAGATGAGTGTCATCATATAGTGCTGACGCGCGGTCATCGGCCCCTTCCGCCAATGCTGGGTCTTTCCCTCCCGACGCTTGTGGAATAGCGCCGACTCCGCCTCTCGCGCTGCTTTTGCATGCTCCCAGGCGAGCCTGGCGCCTTCCTTCCGACACCAATCCAAACGACGCGGATCTGCAAACACATGCCGCAGCAGTTCACCGCGGCTGCTCGCGAGCGTTTCAACCGCAGCTTGGGCTATCCAGAGCGCGTAGAGTTGGCCGTGGTGTTCAATGCCCGCGACCGCATAATCGTCGAGATCGAGATATCCCTCGCGCTCGACAATCGCACCAAATGCAAACAATAGATTTGCCGGTGAACGCCGCTGCTCTCGAACATCCGCCTGCTGACGGATGTGGAATGCCAGCACCTTTGCTTCACCCTGACGTACCCGAGCGGCGTTCTCCAGTATCCGCGCACGCGCCTTGAGCAGCCGCAGCGGATCGCGTAATTTGATAGCGATCTCGTTGACGAGGTTGTTGTGTGCAAGTTCCATGGCACGACCGTAGCGCCCCAAACCGCCAAAAATTGCCGGGGTCACTCGCCGAGAATTGCATCGCGCTATCGGAAGCCCAAAATCCGCGGCGCCCCGTTCGCGCTGCCTGATGACAAAGCGCTTGGAGATGCACGCACCTCAGGACTCGGGACCGCCTGCCAACCAAAATCGCTGACGAACCACCCTCGCCACTCTTCACCCTGACAGGTAAGCTTGTCGTCGCCCCTGGGATGCACGAGATCAACGCCCGCGATCATCACGATCGCGAACGAACCGATGATGCTCCGCTAGGCCACTGCCAGCAGGCCGATCGAGCCGCAGCTTCGACATAGATCGGGTCGGCGGCGCGTCGTTGATCGCCAAGGCCATATCCATCAACGCCAGCCAACCAGGTTGCGAATCCGCAATCTTTTGAAAGATGCGCGCCAGATCGTCGGACTGCGTGAAAAGATCGAGCTCCCCCTGAGACGCTCTTAGCGCCACGCTCTGCATCGACAGATATCGAACCGCCTCGTCGATATACGCGTCGTGGACCTCACGCTCGCGAAGACTCAATGCTCGATACTCAGCACGCTTCCGCGATTCGCGTGCCGCCGCTGCGAGTTTGCGCCGCCGCATTTCGTCGTCATCCATCAGCGCTGGCCCCGGCGAAACCGGCCTATCCGTAGCGCCGGTCCGCACTGTGGACGGCGCATCGACCGGTTTCAAAGGCTTGGTAACGCGTTCGACCAAGCCACCTTCTCGACCCGGCGCATCAGCGCGAGGCACCATGGCCTTATGCGCCGCAGTCGGCACGAATTGCGGATTCGCAATGCCCGTCACAGGGCCTGGAAGATCACCGCTTGCTCGATCGATATCAGACTGGCGCGCGCCAACAGCAGCGCCTGTACCGTTCCCCGCCACGACGGCGTCGTTCGCGGTGTTCGGCATTGCTCGATTTCCGGTCAGTTCCTCGGCGGCACGTTCGGCCTGATCGAGAATTCTAGCGCTAGCCTCGAGCTTCTCGACAATCGTCTCCAGGCGCTCGATTTCCTGAACCACCGCCTCCGAGTCGCTCACCAACTCGTTCTCCGAAGCGGTTTCAAGCATCTCCGTTGCTCGGTGACGGCGAGACACGCCGCCGCGCTTGGTAAAACCGCCAGGACTCAGCCCATCATCAGCCCGCGATCGATGCGTCCAGCGCGCGACGATCTTCTCAGCCTCGAGCGCACGGTTGAATGCCCGCGCAATCATCCGGCGCTGCAATCTCAAGCCAGCCGGCGTGCTCAACCACGTCAGCTTTGAAGCCGCGAATTCCCAGTGGTCGCCACGGCGTCTCATCGGACGCAGACTGAGCACGATATGCGCGTGAAAATTCTTCTGGCTGTTCGCCGCGTCGGGCTTATGCAGCGCCGCCGCGTAAGGAAGGTGGAGCCGCTCGTAGTGACCGCATAACTCCTTCAGCACCACCGCACGACCTTCAGGGGACAGATCGGCCGGCAGCGCTAGAATCGAATGCACGTAAACGCCGGCATCCTTTCGACCGAGGCCTTCAAGTTCCTCGATTCGCTCAGCACAGCCCAACCGTTCGGCCCGATCTTCCCCCATGTTGCTCAGCAGGTTCCCGGCAACAGGCTCCAGCGCCTCTTCGCGTTCGATATAGTCGATCTTGCTCTGAAACTCGCCCTTCTGCCAGGTGGCCGTCCGCGCATTAATTCGGGGTGACCCGCTTTTCTTGTAGCTACGCCCCTTGCCCGATCCGTATCCTCGCGAAATCCATTCGAAGTATAGGTCCCGACCGTCGCGACTGCGGCCGCCTGACTTGCCGGGGCTAAACTCGAACAGCGGGCCGTTTCCGCTCCCCCGCCCAGCGCGATCGGCGTCACGTTGATTTCGACGGATCGCGGCCCCCACCCGACGCGCGTCGCGATCGCGCTCGGCCTCTTCTCGCTGCCGTTTACGACGTACAAACGAGATGCTCTTGCGCCATTCCTGCCGCGAAAGAATCTCAGCGCGTGCGCCATCGCCACTGTCGCGCGCCGAAACAATTTTTGCCTTCAGCGCCGTATTGTCTGCCCTGCCGTTCCGATGTCTGCGCTTGTGCGCTTCCGCCAGCCACTTCGCCGTCTCGGCGCGCGACATCGTCCATCCGTTCCATTCATCCATGTGAGCCTAATAGGGTTTCGGATGCTGACGGGACCTTAATCCGCCTCGATAGGTGATTCCGTTTTGGGAGGGGGGACATGGGAATGCGCGGTCTTGTTCTTCGAGAACAAGACGTTGACGCGCCACCCCCCTCCCAAAACCCCTACCCAGTCAAAATCGCTCATCGGCGCGATTCTCTGACCGACGAGACCGAGCGCCGCGCCCAGCTCATCGAGAGCAGGTCAAATGGATTGAATGGTGGGAACGCTCAACAAAATCGCGAGCATCTCACTCCACAGACTTTTCTATGAATCCAAGGGTGTTGGCGTTCTCCACCAGGGCGCGGACCTTGGCGCGCTCAAGGCCGCCCGGCACATCAGCCTCGATCTCAAGCCTGAGCTTCACTTGACTGCCTGGCAAGGTGGTGAGCTTGTCGCGCCTCGCGGCCGAGGGCGCGGACGGCATCTGCCGGTGCCCGACGGGGGCTCACGCAAGGGCATAGGCAGGAGGTTCGCGACGCAGTCTTCAACCGCCCGCGGCGACGCCGGAGTTATCAACCCGTTTATCCAGATCCGGGTTCGCCACTTGAGGTGTAACGCCTGCAATCGCGACGGCTGACGCGTCCCGGGCTTTTTATCCAAAAGCTCCAGACCGAAAATGACCCGAGCAGCGCGAGCCCGATACCGACGATCGTCATGATCAACCGGTGGATGAACCCTCCAGCCTTGGCCGCGTGAAGCGGATAGGCAAGATCGAGTATTTTCACTCCTTTCGGAAAGGTGCGGGCGTCTTTCGCCGCAATCAACTGCGCACCACAGGGGGCAAACCATAGAAAGGTATGTCCGTTAGGCAGCCATTCGTCGGGCTGGCGCATCCGCACGAGGATCGGATCGCCCGCTTCGGCGGGAAAGCCGATCAGCCTGATCTCGGCCGCGGGAAACCGGCGCCCGGCGGCGGAGATGATCCCCGGCCAGTCCAGCGGCTCGCACCGATCGGGGAATTGCAGTCCGGGCCGCGCGGTCGCCGCCGCGATCTCGCTCGCCGACGACCAGGGGCTGACCAGCATCAGCCCCACGGGCTTCAACGCCATCGCGGTGCCGGTGACGAACGAGAGCAACAGCAGCGGCGCGATAACGATGCCGAGATCGCGATGATGCCGGACGATGGCGGGGCGGCTGATCCGCGATGGCCATAGCCTCGGCGCGAAGCTACGCCGGCGTTGCCACCACAGGAATATGCCGGTGACGACGAAGCCGATCCCCAGCAGCGCGGCGATCCCGACGATCGTCTCGCCGGCCTTGCCGATGAACAGATGGCGGTGAAGGTCGAACAGCCAGATTTCCGGGCGGCCCCATTGGCTATGCCACTGGCTGGCGATGCTGCCGGCGGAATCGAGATAGCGGCCCGATCCGTCGCGATAGGCGATGCGATGGAACGGGAAATCGCGCGAGGCGAAGATGATGTAATCGGGTCGGGCGGTCGCATGTTGCTCTACCCCGGCCGCGATCGCGGACAGCGACGCCGTGCGGTCGACGACGCGGGCGGCGGGCACGAACAGGCTTTCGGCATTGACGAGCAGCGCCCCCGACACACCGAGCAATGCGAGCAGCAACCCGATCACCGCTCCGGTCCAGCGGTGCAGCCAATCGACCGCCCCGATGAACGGCCCGGTCGATCGGCTTCGCGCGCCCATCTTACAGCTTGATCGAGAAGGCGAACTTGACCGACATCGGCAAGCCTTGCGCGAGCAGGCTGGAGCCGGTCGACGCCCAATAGCGTTTGCCGGTGATATTCTCGCCATAGACGCGCAGCATCGCCTGCTTCCCGAGCAGATCGAACGCGTAGCTCGCGCCCGCATCGAACGTCTCGTAGCCCGGCACGAAACCCTGGTTCAGCGCATTGACCGCGCGTCGCCCGACATGGAACACGCCGGCGGAAACGCGCAGCCCCGAAACCTGCGGGACGCGATATTCGAGAAACAGCGAGCCGGAGAATTTCGCGACATTCTCGATTCTTTTGCCGACGACATTCGCCGCGCCCGATTGCTGCTTGGCATCGAGCAACATCGCGCTGCCCGAAATCGACAGGTTCGGAATCAGTTCGCCGACCCCGCTGAACTCCGCGCCCTGATAGACCGCCTCGCCATCCTGAACGTAGAAATTGGCGCTGTTGAGATAGGCCGACGGCCGCTTGATGTGAAAATAGGCGCCGGTCAACAACAGGCCCCGCATCGGCTCGATCTTGGCGCCGGCCTCATATTGCTTGCTGACCGCCGCAGGCAGGATTTCACCGGCATTGTTGGCGATCTGCTGCGCGATCGGCCCCGGCTCCAGCCCCTCGATATAATTGCCGTAGAGGCTCGCCCATGCCGTGGGCTTCACCATCACGCCGTAGGAGAAAGTGTCGGGCTTGATGCTGTATCGGCTGGTACGGCTGACGTCGCGATAGTCGGTCTTACGATAGCCGATCGTCGCCTGCAGCCAGTCACCGAGCGACGCGCGATCGAAGATATAGAGCCCGAGATCCTCGGTGCGCGACGGGTTGGGGATGATGCGCGGCGCCGGCGCCTGCTGCGGGATCGGCACCGGATTGTAGAGATTCTGCGCGAAACTGCGGCGCACCGCGGTCGGCACGTTGCTGTTGCGCGTCAAATAGGCGGCGCCGACGAGCAGGTCGTGCCTGATCGGCCCGGTGCGGAACGTGCCGGATACGTCCGCGCGATAGATCACGTTGCGATAATCGTTACCGCGGGTCTGCGCGACCGAGACGATGCCGTTGCCGGTGGCGAGATCATAGCTGCCGAACGACGAATAAGCGCGATCGCGGCTGAGGAACGACTGCCCGATCGCGGTCGACAGGCGCCAACTCGGCGCGAAGGTGTAGTTGACGCGCGCGAGCAGGTTGGTTTCCCATCCCCGCCCCTGCATCCATTTGCCGCCGAGGTTGGTCGAGGGGGACTGCAATGGCGGCAGAGTGACGACACCATTGACCGCGCTCAGGCTGAACTCGGTCGGCTCGGTGATCGTCTTGTAGATATATTCCGCGTCGAGCAGCACCTCGAGCCCGGCGAGCGGCTGCCAGTCGAACGCGGCGGTCGCGAAATGGCGCTCGCCGCTGGTCAGCCGGACGCCGGTCTCGAGCAGGAAGGTGCCCGCATTCACCCTGATGCCGCCGTTGCCGAAGCTGCGGCTGATATCGACATCGGTGCCGATCGACCCGTTGCTGTCGCCGGTCACGCTGACCTGCGTGATCGGTGCGGCCGTCGGACGCTCGGTTACCAGATTGACGATGCCCGAGGGCGTGGCGAAGCCGTAATAGAGGCCCGCCGCCCCCTTCAGCACCTCGATCCGGTCCTTGCTCTCGATCGGCTGCTCGACGAGGTTGATGATGGGGAGGACGCCGTTCCACCGCACGTTGGCGAAATTGCTGAGCGTGATGCCACGGATCGCGAGGTTGCTGTAGATGCTCGTGTTGATCTGCGCCTGGGTGACCCCCGGCGTGTTGCGCACGGCATCGATCACCGACCGTGCCTGCTGCGCGTCGAGCAATTCCTTGGTCATCACCGCGACGGTCAGCGGCGTATCGAGCAAGCGCGCATCGCGGAAGGTACCGGCCTGCACGAAGTCGGCGCCGAAGCTGTCCTGGCGGTCCGCGGTGACGACGACATCCTCGCCGGCGCCCCGGTCACTCGCGGTCTGGGCTTGCGCGGGAACGCCGGCCAATACCGCAAGGGCGACGCCCAGCAGGATCGAATCCGAAGCGCGGCTACGGCCAAAACGGACAGCGGAAGACATGGAACGCTCACCCCCGATTAATGTCACGAGGGCTCATACGGTATTGCAACTCATTTGCAAATAAGATCCAGAGGCAGCAGGAACCCGAGGCTCCCAATACAGATCACGCTCGGGTTCCCGCCCGAACGAGCCGGGCCTATCGCACCCGGCGGATATCGCGACGCAAATAGACGAGCAGATGGTCGGCGCCGCGCGGTGCGACCATGATCAGGCGATACCCCTGCGCCAGCGCGCGCGCCACGACCGCATGCGTGGCGAGGTTCCACGGCGCGAGCGGATGATCCATGGTCACCACCACCGGCGGGCGCCTGGTCATGATCCGGCGCACCTCGGCGGTCTCGTCGATCCCGCTCGCGCCACGCTCGGCGTCATAAGCGAGCGTCGAGGGAAAAGCGTAAGCCGTGGGCAGGCACGTCCCGGCGAGATAATAAAGGATCGAATCCCCCGCGAAGACAAAGGGGCATTCCGCCCCGCTATCGGCCTTGATCACCCGCGCGATGGCGCGCGCCGACGTTCCCTCGTCGGGCTCGGTGACGATATGGAACGTCAATAAAGCGACGCCCCATCCGAGCGTGGCGACGAGCGCCGCGCGGTGCCGCCCCAGGACGGGCGCCGCGACGATCGCGAGCGGCACCATCAACGGCAGTGCGTAATGATCGAAGAAGGCCCCGATCATCACGAAGGCGACCAGCGCCGCCGCCAGCCATCCGCAAGCGAGGATCGTCTCGGCGCGCCGCGGGCGATCCCGCCAGTGAAGGGTCGCGATCAAGGCAAATGGCGCGAGTTGCGTCGTCGTCCCGGCAAGCCGCGCCGCGATCTTCGCGGCGGGATAGCCTCTGCGCAACCCGACCGATACGAAATTGGCAAACCAGAACGCCTGGAACACGGCCGAACCGCGCTCATAATAGTAAGCGACCGCCAGCGCCGTCGGCGCCAAACCCAGCGCAGCCCATAAGATCGCAGCGCCGCCGACCGCGAACAAAGATGCACCCGCCCGCCGCAGATACCAAAGGTGCGCGAGGCCGAAGAATGCGCCTTCCACGACCGGCGTGTATTTGGTCTGGATCGCTAGTCCGGCCAGCAGGCAGGCGGCGGCACCGTTGATCACGATCGCGCGGCGATCCCGTCGGGTCGCCAATTGCGGCAACCGCAGGGTCAGCAACCCGCCGCCCGCGACGAACAGATTGTAGAATACCGGCGATTGCCCGCCGCGCCCGCTCAACAGCGATAGCCAGAGAATGTAGCAGATCGCCGCCGCGATCGTGCCGCCCCTGCCCGCGCCCAATTGCTGGCCGGCGCGCGCGACCACCCAGGCGGTCACCGCGGCAAACAGCGTCGCGACAAGCTGATAGACGAGAATCCCGTCGCCCGGGATCAACCGGATCGCCGCGAAAATCAGGAACAGTCCGACCGGCTTGCGATCCCATATGCCGAGATAAGGCAGCGTGCCGTGCAACATCCGATCGCCGACGAGCAGATAATATTCCTCGTCGACATGGATCGCCGGATTGCCGAAGTCGCGCGCGCGAAGCAGCACCGCGACCACGAGCAACAGCGCGAATGCCGCACAGGCTACCGATCGCGCCTCGTGGATATGTCTACAACCGCCCGAGCCATTGGGGCACGCAATTAAGGCGCGCGCGGGCGGTCGTCTCCCAACTTATTTTTGGCCCCTCCCGTGCGGGAAGCTCGCATCGATGGCGTCATTGAGTGCCCCGATGTATTTCGCCGCGCCATCCAGCGCGGCGAAGGCGATCAGCAGCGATCAATTGTCGTCGTCATCATCGTCATCGCGATGCCAGCGATGCTCGCGCTCCCAGCGCTCATGCATCCAGTAGCGCCGCGTCCGTTCACGCTCCCAGCGCTCGCGACGATCCCGCCAATATTCGCGGCGATAATAATTATCGTAGTCGCGATAATATGGATGATCGTAATTGTAATAATATTGCCGGGGATACCATTGATCGTAATAGGGTCGTCCGTAGCTATAATAGACGCCCCAGCTTTGCGCCGAGGCGCTTGCCGGGACCAGCGCCAGCACACCGCCGGCGGCCGCGGCGAGCAATGAAAGCTTCCTGATCATACCATCTCCGGCCACATGGAATTCCCTGCTTCCACTTGGCCATCTCAACATATTCGAGGAGAGCTTTGCCGCGGCTGAATTGGCCGTTTAGCTGCGGTTAAGGAGCGCGTAACATACGGCTGATCCACAGCTCATTGCTCGCTCCTCATTCGAGGCCAACTGCGGGGATACGGCAGTTAAACCCTCTTTTGCAGCACGACTTCCATTCCTCCGCCATACCGCGCTTCGCCACATTTTCCGGTTGCCGCATGCAATTCAGGCTGCGGCAATCTGCGTCGACCGATTTGTACGCCACCGGGACAACGACGAGTACAAAGAGGGAATCGGATATGCGTAAACTGATAATTGCCGTGAGCGTGGTGTCGCTCGCCGTGCCGGTGTCGATGGTGTTTCCGAGCAGCGACGCGCAGGCCAGGACTTATCGCCACCATTATCGTGGTGTTAAACGCTGCCGCTATTCGAACGGCACGACCGGCCTGATCGCAGGCGGCGTCGGTGGCGCATTGGTCGGTAATTCGATCTTCGGCCATGGCGCGCTCGGTACGATCGCCGGCGCTGCGGGCGGCGCGGTCGCGGGCCGCGCGATCGACCGCTCGATGACCGCGGACCGCCGTTGCCGGTACAGCTGAGCCATTCCGCTCCTCCCCGCCAGGGAGGGGCGCAATTGCTATGATCGGTTCGACGTTCCCCAGACGATCAGCTTCACCTTGCGCCCCGGGGTGAGCGCGGTCGCCTCGGGCGACAGGCCGTTGAGCACACGAAAGCGATCGGCCTTGAGATCGGTGTAGGCCATCTGCGCGGCGAGGCTCGCGACGCTGTCGCCGCGCTGGACCGTCACCACATCGACGATGCGTGGCCGCACCGCCGCCGCCTCGGCAGCGGTCATGCGGCTGAAGCTCTGCACGAGCGGGGCTAGATCCCCCAGCCCCGCCCCCTGCGGCTGCAACACGACGAAACTATAGGCGGTGCCGGGCGCGAAGGCATAAGCGACGATCGTGACGTCGACCGCGCGCCCCGATCCGTCCTGCCCGCGCACCCGCGCGGTGGCCGTTTCCATCCCGTTGATCGCGCCCCGCGTCATCGCCGGGGCGGCGGCATTCTTGCTCAGCCCGGCCAGCACCTTGCCGACATAGCCGTCGAGTGTGCCGTCATAGCGCCCGCCACTGAAGCGCGCCTGTCCGCCGACATTACCGGACATGCCGCCGATCGTGACCGCATCGGTGCCGTTCTCCATCCCATAGCCGGCGGGCGCGGTGAACCGGAACCCGGTGTCGGGATATTTGAACGTCTGCCCGTCGATCACGCCCTGACGCGGATCGTCGCCGTACAGCATCCCTTTGAGCGACATCAGGAGGGCATCGTTGTTGCGATAGGATGATGCCGGCCGCTGCTGGCGCGCAAGGGCGAGCGCGCGGCCGACGCGGCTGCCCGGATCGGGATGCGACATCGCCCAGCGTAGCGTGATGCGTGCATTGCCGCTGATCCGTTTGTCGAGCGCCTCCTGTGCGGCGAGCGAGGTCAGCATGTCGGGCGCGGCGAGCGGATCATAGCCCGCGCGATCGGCGAAGCCCACGCCAAGGTCGTCGGCCTCGAACTCCTGCTGCCGCGAGTGATGCATGACGTTGCCGACCACCAGCCGGTTGATCCCGCTGGTGCCGAACTGCCCCAGCTTCTGCCCCAATTGCCCGTTGCCGAGGATCGCGCCCAGCACCGCCTGCCCCAGGCTGCCGAGCAGCACGTCGCGCTGCGCGACGCTGTTGCGCTGATCGGCGTGGTGGGCGGCGATATGGCCGGTTTCGTGCCCGAGGACGAACGCCAGCTCCGCCTCGTCATTCATCAGCGCGAGCAGCTGGCGCGTGCAATAGACATAGCCGCCGGGGATGGCGAAGGCATTCTCCACCGGCGAGTTCAGCAAGGTGAAGGTGAAATCGCGGTTGACGTTGGCGATGCCCGATTGCCCCGCGACCCGTCGGCCGACGCGCGCGACATAATCGGCCTGCGGCCCGGCATAAGCACCGCCATATTCGGCCAGCAGATCCGGATGCGCCTTGGCGCCGGTTGCCTTGTCCTGCGCCGAAATGCTCTGCGCTTCGGGAAGCTGTGAAAATGCTGCGGCGCTCAGCGACGCCACGACCAGCCCCGCGAGCAATGTGGATTTGCGCATCTACCCTCCCTGGGGGCGACCGATCGCCCGGTATTGCGAAGCCACTATGTGCGCCACCCGCCGCCGGCCGCAAGCCGGCAGATCGGCATCGCTTCCGAAATCTGATCGCGGGACCGACACTCGTGCCGCTTCCAAAGCCGCGCGCGATATGCGCGGCATTCCGTCAGGCGGTTTTCAAGGATGCGCCGCGAAGGCCCCACACGAGCAGCACGGAGGCTAGAATAATCGCCGCACCGACGGTCACGAACCCTGCCGTGACAAAGCCTTCCTGCCATTCGACCGCGTGATGGCCAGCCGCAGTAACCGGTGAGAGCGCGGCGGTTCCGAGAATAGCGGTGACCGACGTGACGACCCAGTTGCCATACGTCCCCCCGAGCAAGGCTGCGTACGTCAGTCCGGTCGCACGCTGCGATAACTTCATCTGGCCCCAGATGGCGCCGACGGCAATCAGGAAGGTTCCGTTCATCACGCCTTCCAGATGCGCAGCCAATCCCATGCGCACGTTCGTAAATTTCGCCTCGGCGAGGCCAGTCAGCAAGCCGAGCAAGAACAGACTCGCGCCATGGAACAGAAGGCGGCGGCGATGGTCCATCTCTCCCTCCTCGCTAAGCCAACAATATGTCTATCCTGGCGCTCGATTTACGAGAGCGTGCCAAGCACCGGCAGCGCTCACCTGGGCAGGTCGTTCAACCCCGAAGCTACGCCTGGTTCGGCGACTGAACAAGCGGGATCGCCTCGATGACCTCGGCGCCCCCTGCTCCGCCTGAAAAGGAACGCCGTGCAGAGCCTCGCCCTGCACGGCGTTCCGGGCGACGTGCGGCAAAATACAGACCGCACGTCTTGGGGGTTCGACAGGTCCGTGATTGCTGTCCAGGCGAACCGATCGCGGCCCCTACCGCATTTTGTCCGCAATCAACGGCGCGGCGTGCCCGCACTCGCCGAGCTTGAGCCGTTTACCGACGCCGATCCGCTTACCCCAACCGAGCCCGCCGCACCGGCGGCATCGTATGCATGACTGAGCGCTGCGCTCGCGTGGTGGCGGGCAGCGCCAGCTGCATTGGCGGCGTGGCGGCGCGCAAAACCGACGGTATACGACCAGCTGCATGACCCGAAACGGCCGCCGTGCCGCTCGCAGTGGCGCGCGCCTGTCCGGCAGCGCCGATCGCTGCCCGGTGCGCCGTGCCGACCGCTTCTCCAACCTGATCGGTGCCGATCAGATCAGCATTCACCCCGACTTTGCCGCCAGCGCTGGCTGAACCCGCGCTGTTCGCTGACCCGCCAAGCGCACGACCACGAACGCTGCTCGTGCCCAGCGCGGCGCCGGCGCTCTGGCTCACGGCACCGTCAACCGCGGTATCTACCGAGAGGTGCCCCGATCGCGTGTTGACCGAATGGCCGCTGGACGCGCGCGCCGATCCTTTCACGCCGCTCGCAACGCGATCTGTCGCAGAGCCGATACGGTCGGTGTGGACGTCGCCTCCACCAGACAGTGCACCTTCGAGATTGCCAGCCGCACCGATCGCGCCACCGCCCTGGCCGCCGAGCAGCTGCGCCGAAGCCGGAACCGCGCTGGCCCCCGCCAGAATCATCGCCGCGGTCAACAGATGGGTTCGGAACGCAATGGTCATACTTCGTCTCCTTGCTCGGAGCCGGTCGTTTCCGATCCGGCTTCAAGCGAGCAACGGCGGCCGAGGCGGGTTTAATCCCTCGCGCGAAAAATTATTTCGGCCACCGCTAGATCAGATGCAGGTTCAGCACTCTCTTCAATATGAACAGAGCGCCGCACCGCGCTCTGCGCCTGACACTCCCTTTCCAATTGTCAGGCAATTTGGGTCGCCGGGGAAACTCGACGGCCCATTTTTGCATCCTCTAGATGCGTGATGCTTTGGCAGATGGCTTACCTGGGGCGCGGTCTTTCGCCTGCTTATCGCCGGCGGGCAGCAATTCCATTGAGCCAGTGCCAGATGAACACGGCAGGCACGCCAAGCCCGACGATCCAATGAGCCTTCGAGGCCCAGCCGCGAACCATGTCGTCGCCGACATAATAAAGCAGGTAACCACTCAATATCAGCAGCCCAAGCACCGCGCCGAGCGCGACGCCGGCGACGCGCTGGCGCACATGGGTCCAGCCCTTGGGGATATGCACCACGAACATGCCGCCGATGCCGAGCAGCGCGGGCAGCAGCGCGAAGCCGTGCAGCCGCATCATCCACGGCTCGGCGGGATTGGTCTCCGGCCCGAACGCACCCTGCGCCTGCCCGAAATAATGCAACAACAGCCACGCACCGCCGCTCAGCCACAGCGCACCACCGGAGAGGCACAGCAGCCACTTTTGCCACTCGGCAAGCTTTGCGGTCCGCCGGTGCTGCATCAGCCCTCCCCTCGCATATCGCTTTCCCACAACATCTCGCCGCCGCGCGCGCGCAGCAATGCACCGGCGAGCACGCGGTCGGCGAGCGCGATCTTGGTCATCGCATCGGCGAACAGGCAGGTATCGGCGACGATCGTGACCCGCCCGGCGCTCAGCACCGGCTTGCCGCCGGCGCCGATATGCGGGCTCCACGACCGTCCCCCGGCGAGCCGCCGGTCGAGCAGATTGGCCGAACTCGCCATTGCGGCATCGGCGAGCGACATCTGATGTCGCACCATCCCGTCGGCATCACGCAAAGCGACCGGCCAGTGCCGCGCACCAAGCGCCGCAAGATCGCCCCCGGCGTTGACGCAGGCCGCCGGCACCCCGCTTTCGCGCAGCACCGCGATCGCGCGATCGACCGCATACCCCTTGGCGATCCCGCCGAGGTCGATCAGCACCGGTCTGCGAAGCGTGACCGTTTCGTCATCCATGATCTCGATATCGGCGCTCGTGCCGTTCCCGGGCGTGTCCACCGCCGGAAGAAAACCGGCAGCGACCAGCGCCGCGCCGATGCCGATATCGAACAGGCCATTGCTCGCGCGATAAAGATCGAGCGCCGCGCGCAACACGACGATCGTTTCGCGATCGACCGTCGCCGCCTCCCCCGGCGCAGCGGCACGCAGGCGGGCCAGGTCGCTATCAGGCGAATGAAACGACATCCGCTCATGCACATGCCGGATCGCGGCAAAGGCAGCCTCGACGCAGCCGGCCGATTCCGCAGGGACGGTGATCTCGACCAACGTTCCCAGCCACGGCTGGCAACGCGTCACCCACTCATCCGCGGGCGAGCACGATGGCATAGGTAGCCAGCAGACGACGCACGCCGTCGGTCACATGTTTCGAAGACAAGGTCGCGCCCGAGATGTTCTTCACATCGCGGCCGAGTTGCAGCGACTGGCCGGCGCGCCTGCCGGTGAATTGCGCGCGCCAGCGCGGATCGCGCACCTGCCCGCCATAGCTTTCGCGATAATCGAGGATCTCGACCGATTTCACCGCCCCCGCCGCATCAAGCGCGAGCGCGAAGGTGATGAATTCGTGCTTGCCCACCACCTGATCGACGATGAACCAGCCGCCGCCAGAGGCGCGCCACGCCTTCACCTCCTTCGACAGCGGGCTCTCGCCCGAGGCCTTGCGGATCTCCCCGATCTGCTGCGGGCTGAGCGCATGAAATGCCGGGTGCAAAGTTTCGCCCGGAAACATCGCCGCCTGCGCCTGCTCGACGGTGAGATAGGTCGTCGCATGGACCGCGCTCGGGGCGGCGAGGGCAGAGAGCAGCAGGATATGTCGCTTCATGGGATCACTCGTGCTCAGAACGGGAAGCCGATCTTCAGGCGGACACGGCGACGCTCGAAATCATTGTCGTAGACCCGGCCGCCGACGATCGCGCCGCGCAATGTGTCGCTATGCTCGCTCGCCCAGGGGAGCTGTTCGAGATAGCTCAATGTCGCGAAGAAGTGGCGTCCGGCAAAATGGACCGACGGCCCGAAATAATAGCCGCTGTTCGACAATTTGGTGAAGTCCAGGCTGTTATATTCGCGCTCATTGTCGAGCTCGACCGCACCGGACCATTTGGACGCGAAGCGATAGCTCGCGCCGATGCCGAAATTGGTGTCGGTTTCGAGCTGCCAGCTGTTGCGCCCCGGGTCATTGTCGTCGGGTAGCAGGCGATATTCCGGCGCATAAGTTAAATTGGCCGAAAGAACGAACTTGTCGTCCATGAAGTTCTTCTGGAGGATCAGCTTGGTCTCGACCTCGCGGAACCGCGCCCCCCAGGTCGGCTCGAGATAAACCGCAACACCGATCCCGTCCTTGTGCAGCATCGGGCTGCGCACCCGCCAGACCGCCTCGGCGGAGACCCCGGTGAAGCGCGAATTCGAATAATGCGCGTCGGGGCCGGGCTGGTCGTAGGTCAGCGGCTCGGGCGGCGTGGTCTCGCCGAACGGACCGTTATGATAGGCCTTGGCCCAGGTGGCATTGGCATAAAGCGCAACCTGGAAATTGTCGGTCAGCCCGTATTCGACCTCGGTCCGCTCGTCGATCTGATTGAAATCGCCCGCGATCTTCTCGTTGCGCCACGTCACCCATTGCTCGATCTCGACCTGCCCTTTCGGCAAAGTGTCGGTCGTATAGAGGTAACCAAACAGCGGCTCGCCAGCCCAGGCCGGCGATGCAACGCCCAGCCCCATCCCACACAGGATGATACCAGCAACCGCCCTTGTCATCAGATCCCCCAATAGATTCGCAAATGCGATCTATTTGCATTAGCGAAGCGGGCCAAATGAACATTCGGTAATGTGCTGTCGCCTCGCGCCGCTCAGGTTGATTGCTGAACGATGGCTGACAGCCCGGTTCAGGAACGCGCCACAAGAGCGACGCAAAGGAGGTCTCCGTCGAGGCGGAAACCGCCAGCCGGGAGGACAGAAACATGATGATAAGAAAGTCGCTCGCAGCGCTATCGCTTGCCACCATCATGGCAACGAGCTTTTCCTCGCCGGCGTTTGCTGATCACGGCAGGCGTGCCTGGGGCTGGGGCCGAGGACACCATCATCACGGCCATGATGATGATGATGATGACGATGACAATGACAATGATGGTCCGCGCTGGCGGCGTGGTGGCTATGACCGCGGCCGCTGGCACCATCGCTGCGGCGGCAATGGCACGACCGGCCTCCTCGTTGGCGGAGGCGCCGGGGCTCTGCTCGGCCGCGCACTCGACCATAATGGCGATCGCGCGGTCGGCACGATCCTTGGTGCGACCGGGGGTGCATTGCTTGGCCGGCAGGTCGAGCGCGGCTCGGGCTGCTGACGCCGCCCGCTGTCAGGCATTAGCTGAGACGCGCGCGACTGCGAAAAGCCGCGTCAGAACGAATAACCGATGCCCAAGTTGAATCGATTATTGCGGCTGTTTTCGAAGAACTTCTGATAATCGATTTTGACGACGACGACCTGAATCGGGTGGAAGGAGAAGCCGACGGTCAATATCCGGTCGCGGTTGAGCGGATCGGCAACCAGGCCCAGCGGCAATTTCGCCTGGGTATCGAATTTCTCGTAGCGGATGAACGGATTGAGCGTCGCCTCCCCGCCGAGCGGGAAGCTGTAGGCGCCCTGCACCAGCCAGCCATAGAAAACCGAGGGGAAGAATGGCCGCTCGGCGTTATTGGCCATGTTATAAGCGAGCAGGACGCTGTCGATCTTGTCGGCCCGACTGTAGGTGCCGCGTGCATAAAGCGCCTGGAAATCGAAGCCCTTCGGCTGCCAGCGCCCGTGCACGTCCCACAGGGTCACCTGCGAATTGATGCGCGCGAAATTGGGAAGCGTATTGTCCTCCCGGAAATCCGCATTCCGATGCACGACGCCGCCGTGGAAGACCGCGCCGCCGACCAGCAGACCTGGAACGCCCTTATATTCGAGCGACCCATAGACCGAGAGGTCGGCTGCCTTGGCGAGCTGCAATTCCTGATGCGCCGCGGCCAGTGGCGATCCCGCGTCGTCGAACTTCGCGACGTTGAAGCCGGTCGTGACGCCGACGTCGTAGGAGAGGCCGATCGGCGTATCCCCCCAAAGGCCGATGCCGCCTTCACGCCAGGTCGTCGGGATGATGCGGGTTTCGACCTCGTTGCGCTCGACGCCGTAGAAGACCGGCGGCTCGTGGTTGCGGTTGAGGAATCCAAACGGCATCAGGAACAGCCCGGCCTTCAGGTTGAGCGACGGCTTGAAGGCATAATTGAGATAGGCCTGCTCGACTTCGAACTCGCCCTTGTCGCTCGCGCTGGCAATCGCGTGCTCGACTTCAAGTTCGCTGTTGAAGCTGAGCTTATCATTGAAGCGATGGCCGACGAACAGGACCAGCCGCTTGAGATCGGCCCGGTTGCGACTGCCATCATGGACATATGCGTTATACGCGATCTCGCCATATCCGCCGATCGTCGTGTCCGAACCGATCGAAACCCCGGCCACTTGCGCCGGACGACCGATGGGAAGCGATGGGCTGGCATCGGCCGATGCCTGGTTCGCGGCTACGGCCGTGGGAGCCGATGGCGGTGACGATGGCGCGACCGATGCCGACGAAGCGCTGGCCGCCAATTCGCGATTGTCCTTCACCTGCGCCGCCAGATCATCGAGCCGCTTGGACTGCGCCGCGATCAACTGGCTCTGTGCAGCGAGTTGCGCCTTGAGCGCGGCGATTTCCGCCTGGAGCGACGCCTCGTCCGCGAACGCCGGGGTCGCGGTCGACAAGGCCGTCGCCGCCATCAGCATGGCCAGCTTGCGCAATGATTCCTCCGCGATTATCGAGTCGGCGCGCGGTTAGGGCATATGCAACCGACTCGCAATATCGCTTATGCCGCAGGCGGCGGCCCAAAAAGCGTCGCCACGACCCGCTCGGTCATCGACGCGCAATCGGCGCCGGCAAACGGGAAAGCGCCGGTTAGGCTGGCGTGGACCTCAGGCGCGAGCGCCTCGCGCAGCCGGCGCCGCGCCCGGAAGAGTCGCGTCTTGATCGTCGCGGGAAGCGTGTCGAGCGCATCGGCCACCTCCTCCACCGTCATCCCCTCAACATCGCGCATCACGAAGACGGTGCGAAACTCCGCCGGAAGCTGCGCGATCGCCGCCTCGAGGATGCCGCGCAATTGCTTGATAGCGAGCGACGCCTCGGGCTCGCCGCGCTCGAATGATCCACCCATCAGTTTTTCCCGATAGCGCTCAAGATCGGTGACCGACGCCGCGTCGAGCCGGGCGCGCCGTCGCTGCGCCGCGCGCTCGTGCCCCAGCGCCTCGTTGATCACGATCCGCGTGAGCCAGGTGGCGAGCGACGACTGGCCGGCAAAGCTGCCGATCGCGGCGAAGGCGCTGACATAGGCGCTCTGCACCGCATCCTCCGCTTCGGCGCGATTGCCGAGAATGCTCCACGCCGCGCGAAACAGCCGCTGGTTGTTGCGCGTGGTCAGCAACCGCACCGCTGCGGGATCGCGCAGCCCGATACGCCGCGCCAAGTCGACATCGCTCAGCGCTGCGATGTCCCGCGCCTGCATCATGTTCACCTCCCTCGTCGCGTTGGACTCCATCATCGCAAATATCCGTGCCGCCGTCGTTATGTTGTCCGTTCGGCCGATTGGATGCCGCAATCCCGGATCGGTTCCCGATATCCGGGAACTTCGCGCGGCAACCGGCATCAAATGGTCGATCGCGCCGGAAATGAGTCCGTCGCGCCGCCCAGGGGACCATCACGATGACAAGCAAATTCGTACCGATTCTGGGAAGCTTCGCGCTGATGCTCGCGCCCGCCGCCGCTTATTCCGACGAGGCGCATATCAACGACGCCCAGATCGCACATATCGCCTATACCGCGGGCGCGCTCGATATCGCGGCAGGCAAGCTCGCGCTAGAAAAGTCCAAGAACCCGAAGGTGCGCGCCTTCGCGGGTGAAATGGTGCGCGATCATCAAGCGGTGAACGATAAGGCGCTCGCCCTGGTGAAGAAGCTGGGCGTGACGCCGGAGGACAATCCGACCAGCGCAGGGCTCACCAAACAGGCATCGGCACAGCATGACGCGCAAGCGAAGCTGACCGGTGCGGCATTCGACCGCGCCTATATCGCGAACGAGGTCGCCTATCACCGCACAGTGAACGGCGCGCTCAAGACCACGCTCATTCCCGGCGCGCGCAATGCCGAACTCAAGTCGCTGCTGGAGACCGGGCTGACCTTGTTCTCCGAACATCAGATGCACGCCGAACATCTCGCCGCGAGCCTGAAAAAGTGATTCCACGCGCCGCTCTGTGGCGCGCCGTGGTCGCCCTGGCCGTCCCGCTTCTCCCCGGGGCGGCCTTGGCGCCACGTGCGACGCATACGATCGTCATCGATCAGATGAAGTTCGGCCCGGCCCCGCAAGGCCTACGCGTCGGCGATACGGTTACCTGGATCAACCGCGACCTATTCCGCCACACCGCGACGGCGCGCGACGGCAGCTTCAACCTCGATCTGATGCCCGGCAAGAGCGGCAGCGTGACGCTCCGCAGAGCCGGGAGCATCGCATTCTACTGCACCTTCCATCCGGGCATGCGCGGGCAGTTCGTCGTCGGCCGGTAGTCGCCGAACGAGGACGGACGTCGCGTGATCAGCCGCAACACGCCTTCCCGCCCTCCTGGATCGGCGGGCACGGTACGTCGCCATAGGAGCAATAGACGCAGCAATCGCCGGACTTGGGCTTCAGGACGGCACCGCATCCTCGGCAGTCGTAGAAATACTGGCACGCATTGGTCGGCATGGTTTCCGTCGCGCTGTGCCCACAATGGGGGCAGACCAAGGTCGAGCGCAATTTCAGTGTGATATCAGACATAAAGATAGCCCGCCGACAGCAGCGCGACGCCAAGAAGCAATCCGGCAAGCGTGAGGATCCGCACCCAGCGTGGTGCGCAGCTGTCGGCCCCGCATCGTGCGGCGGTCAATTGCTGGCGAGCAAGCAGCGCCGCGCCGGAGAGCAGGGACAAGGCGCCGACCAGAAGGAGCGGTATGCGAAATGGCACGGCGGCGATCGCAATCCCGCCAAGCCAGGTCGCGCCGACGCCGATGGAGGCGAGGAGGATTGGCAAGGCGCAGCATGATGCGACGGAGAAGGCAGCAGCGAGCCCGGTCAGGGCGAGAGCAGCACCGCCAATCCCTTCGGTCGAGCCTGACGATAGCTTCATGGGCGTTTCCTTGCGATGGACATGCGGCCGCCTTACCATCTGTAGCGACTACAGACTCAAGCCCTCTCAGGGTAACGCTCCATGGCCATCCAAATGATCCAGATCGGCGAGCTTTCCCGCCGCACCGGCTGCAACATCGAAACGATCCGCTATTATGAGCGTATCGGACTGCTACCGATTCCGCCGCATCGCGGCCGGTACCGCAGCTATGGCTCGGATGACGTGGCCCGCCTGGGCTTCGTGCAACGCGCGCGCGAACTGGGCTTCACGCTGGACGAGGTGCGCGCCTTGCTGGCGCTTGCTGCTGGCGGTCAGACTTCCTGTGCCGAGGTCCGCGATCTCGCGACCTCGCATTTGAAGGATGTGCGAGTGCGTATCGCTGATCTCAGCCGGATGGAGAAGATTCTGGCCGACGCCGTGCTAGCGTGCGACGCCGGACAAGATCCAGGCTGCCCGCTGCTCGATACGCTGTACGCCGAACCCGCGGTCGGTCAGGAAAACCAACCGTAAGCCGCTGATCAACCGCAAAGCCCTCGCGCTGGTGGATGACGTCGGCCCGACGCCGAAGGACAGTCCGACCAGCGCGCCGCTCAGGCGCTGAGGTGCTGGTAAAGGATCGAGCTGCCGATCACGATCAGCGCAAGGCCGCCGGCCATTTCGGCATAACGCCCGAGATAGTTGCCCGCGTGGCGCCCGATCATGACCCCGACAGTCGCAACGACCGTTGTGATCCCGCCAATCACAAGGCAGGCAGTCAGGATATTGACCTGCATGACCGCGACGCTGACGCCGACAGCAGTTGCATCGATGCTGGTCGCGAGCGCGGTTGCGATGAGCTGCACGATGCCGCGTTGATCCTTCGCCTCCTTGCCCTCATCGTCGTTCTTGAGCGCCATGCGGATCATGTTGCCGCCAACGCCGAGGAGCAAAGCAAAGGCGATCCAATGGTCGACCGCGGCAATCCGGGCACTGAGCGCGAGCCCGACGATCCCGCCGATCGCCGGCGTAATTGCCTCGAAGAACCCGAATATCGCGCCGACGCGCAGCGCATCACGCCAGCGTGGCGGCGAACCGCTCGCTCCCTTGCCAATTGCTGCGGCGAATGCGTCGACGGAAAGGCTGGCGCCGAGCGCGCCAAGCGCGATGATGCCGGTCATCGAACTTCCTCGGGGCCTCACGAACCAAACGACGCGGCCCACCTCCGGCCTTGGAAAGAGGTGGCGCATCGTTGGTCTTGCCTGACGGTCCGATGACCGCTGCCTGCGCCACGGGTCCTGGACCCGAGTGTGTTGACGAAGGCCCCGCTGAGGCGGGTGGCTACTCCCCAAAGATGCTGGTCCGATAGGTCGGATTCGGCGGCATCGCAATCGAATTTGCAGCAGCCACCCGCCAGAGCCCGAAAATGAGCCAAAAATATATCCCCCCCTATAGGATAGGTTTGCGCAAAAATCTCTGCTAACGGCCCCCGATGACCTCGCTTTCCGACCTGCTTCAGCAAAGCGCCGCGCACGCGTGGTTGTTCGTTCCAACCGCGATCCTGCTCGGCGCGCTGCATGGGCTCGAGCCCGGCCACTCGAAGACGATGATGGCCGCGTTTATCATCGCGGTGCGGGGCACCGTTCGGCAGGCGGTGTTGCTCGGCCTTGCCGCGACACTTTCGCATACCCTGGTGGTGTGGGTCGTGGCGCTCGGCGGTATGTGGCTGTTCGGCGGCCTCAACGCCGAAGCCACAGAGCCCTATTTCCAGCTTGCCTCAGGCATATTGATCGTCGCGATCGCGGCCTGGATGCTGTGGCGTACCCGCCGCGAGCAGATCGCAGCTGAACACTATCATCATGACCATGACTATGGTCATCACCACGGGCACGGGCATCACCACCACCATGACCATAGTCATGGCCACGATCACGATCATCACCATGATCATGACGAGCCGACCGAGGCCGAGGAGCACGGGCTGGAGGTCGCGACCGGCGGGTTCGTCGACGCGCACGAAATGGCACACGCCGAGGATATTCGCCGGCGCTTCGCCAATCGCAACGTCACCACCGGCCAGATCGTCCTGTTCGGCCTCACCGGCGGGCTGATCCCCTGCCCCGGCGCCATCACCGTGCTATTGCTCTGTCTCCAACTCAAGCGCCTCGTGCTCGGCGCAGCGCTGGTCTTCTGCTTCAGCATTGGCCTTGCCATCACGATGGTCGCCTCGGGGGTGATCGCCGCAATTAGCGTCAAACAGGTGTCGAAGCGCTGGAGCGGCTTTGGCGAGATCGTGCGCAAAGCACCTTATGCGTCGGGGGCGCTCATTCTCCTCGTCGGTCTCTATATGGCGATCCATGGCTGGGTCGCCTTGTCGCGTTGATGTGAGTATCTGAGCCCATGAGCCATGCAGCAAACCCCGATCTCATCAACCGGCTGAAGCGCGCGCAGGGCCATCTCGCCAAGATCGTCGAGATGGTCAGCGAAGGACGCGACGGCCTCCAAACCGCCCAGCAGATGCAGGCGGTGATCGCGGCGCTCGACAAAGCCAAGACTTTGCTGGTGAGCGACCATATCGAGCATCACCTGGAGGATCTCGTCGGTCCGCTGCCCAAGGAGGTCCGCGACGATCTCGCCAAGCTCAGCGAGTTTGCGAAATACCTCTGACGCGCGGATTACTGCCGTCAGACCGCGTTGCTTCAGTTCAGATCAGCCTCGACCGCGACGACCCCATTGCGCCAAAGCCGTATGCCGCGCCCCTGGCGGCCGACGCTATGGCAGACCTCGCCATAGCCTGCGTCAATGCAAAGCTGATCCCGGTCGATACGCCAGCGGCCTTTGCCGGTTTGACCATTTTCGTCGATTACCAGCCGTCCGCTCGGCCGAAACGTCCAGGCCCAATGCATGACCATTGCGCCGATCGATCCGGATATTGTCGGCATCGTCACCGAGGTCGATGCGCGCGAGTTCATGACGATCAGCAGCGTAAAAGCGGACAGAACCGTCTCCGCAGGCGACAACCAGCTCACGCCGGTCCGGCAGCCAGGCCATCCCCTGCGGTTCGGAAAGGCCGGTGATGCGCCCCGCAACCTTGCTCGCCCCGAGATCGACGATATCGACCGTGCCATTGGCAACCTCGGCGACGAACAGCCGACGATCGGCGAGATCGATCGCGAGATGATCAATCCTGCCCTTGGTATCGGGCAGCGCGATCTTCCGCTCGAGCACAAGCGGCGAGCCCGAATGATCCGGCCATGCCACGCCGCACCCAGGGAGTCCGATCAGCAAAGCAGCCATCATGACTCTGCGGGCGCGCATCACCGTGCTTCAGTTTGCCGCAATGGCGACGTGCTGCAGCGCCGCGGCGAGCCCGCGCGCTAGTTTCCGCGCATCGTCATTGGCCCAGAAGTGCATGAAGAACAGCCGTGGCTCATCGTCGAGCATATGGTTGTGGAGCGCGGTCACCTCGATACCGTTCTCGCGCAAAGCCCGCAGCACGGGATTCACTTCTGAAGCAGCGAGCACGAAATCGCCGGTAATCGCGGCCTTGTCGCCGCCGGTCGGCTGGAAGTTGATCGCAATCGCGGCGCCCATCGCGGGCGGCAAGGGCATGCCACCGTCGCGCGGAGCCTCGGCGCGCGGGATACCAAAGGCATAGACCCCGCCGCCAACCTTACCCTTGTGGCCAAGAATGCTGTCGAGCGCGGCGGTATCCAAATCGAGTGTTTCGGGCGCTGCCGGCGCGGTCGACGGTGGGGCTGACAGCGGCGTCCCACTCAGGGCAAGCGCGTCGTGGAGCGTCTTCGCCAACTGCGCCGGATCGCCATGGCCGGCGATGTGCATGTACATGGTATGGGGCGTGTTGCGCAGCAGGTGGTTGTGGAGTGCGGTGATCTCGATGCCACCGGCGATCAGTTTTGCCATCACCGAATTCACCTCGGTATCGGTGAGCACGAGATCGCCCATGACCATCGCCTGCCCTGCCCCATGGGGTACGAACGCCAGCCATGACCCGAGCGCCAGTGCGGGCTTCAGCGTTACGCCGTCGAGCACGACCTTGAGATCGCTACGCGGCAAGCCGATGCGATAGACTCCGCCCGGCATTTCAGTGCCGGGCTTGCCAATCTCCGTGGCGACCGCCTGCTCCCAAGGCTCGGCTGCCCGCGCGGGAGCTGCGAGCGCGAGAAGGCCCGACAGGCCCAGTGCGAAAATCGGCTTCACTTTATTTCCCTTCAGATGATCAGGTTTCAACGGACCACACCCGCAAGATAGAGCACAACGCCCACCACCGACGTCACCGCCAGCGTGGGGATCATGCCGATCTTGAACCGGAACACCGCGATCCCGGCGCCGATGGCCAGAAGGGTCGCGGCAATCTGGACAGATCCGAGCACGGGCAGATCGAAGGTCAGCCCCGCGAACCGAACTCCGCTAACCTCACGAAACAAGGTGTGGATGGCGAACCAGACGGCGAGGTTGAGGATCACCCCGACCACGGCGGCGGTGATCGCGCCCAGTGCTCCGGATAGGGCGCGGTTGCCGCGCAGGCCCTCGATGAATGGCGCCCCGGCGAAGATCCACAGGAAGCACGGGGCGAAGGTCACCCAGGTGGTGAGAATCGCGCCGAAGGTGGCGGCGACCAGCGGCTGCAACATGCCGGCGTCGCGATAGGCGGCGAGGAACCCGACGAACTGCGTCACCATGATCAGCGGTCCGGGCGTCGTCTCGGCGAGCCCGAGGCCGTCGAGCATCTCCCCCGGCCGGAGCCAGCCATAGGTGCCGACCGCCTCCTGCGCGACATAGGCCAGCACGGCATAGGCGCCGCCGAAGGTCACCACCGCCATCTGGCTGAAGAACAATGCGATCTGGCTGAACACATTGCTGGGGCCGAGCAGCGTCAGGAGCAGCGCGACCGGTGCCAGCCACAGGAGCAGGAAGATGCCGGAGATGGTGAGCGACCAGCGGAGATTAGGACGCGCATGATCAGGCAGGCTTTCGCCGAGCGCGGTGTCGCGGTCGTGGACTACATTGCCGCCCGATGGGCCGTGCCCGCCTCCGCCCGAAAACGCGGGCAGGCCAAGCCGGCCGCCGACATAGCCGATGATCGCGGCGGCGAGCACGATCAGCGGGAATGGCGCATTGAAGAAGAAGATCGTGACGAATGCCGCAGCGGCGATCCCGCGCATCACATTGTTCTTGAGCGCGCGCGATCCGACCCGGATTACCGCTTGGACGACCACCGCCAGCACCGCCGCCTTGAGCCCAAAGAACAGGCCCGTGATCAGCGGTGTGTGGCCGAGCAGCACATAGATATAGCTGAGGCCAAGGATCGAGATGAACCCTGGCAGCACGAACAAGCCTCCGGCGATCAGCCCGCCTTTGGTCTTGTGAAGCAGCCAGCCGATATACGCGGCGAGTTGCTGCGCCTCGGGACCGGGGAGCAGCATGCAATAGTTGAGCGCGTGCAGGAAACGCTCTTCGCCGATCCACTTTTTTTCATCGACGAGGATGCGGTGCATCACCGCAATCTGTCCCGCCGGCCCGCCGAAACTCAGCGCCGCGATCCGTATCCAAACGCGAACGGCTTCGCTGAGCTTGATGGCGTGGCCAGTTGGGGGCGCATCGAACCCCAGGGGAGGTTCGGCCACAGCGGCGCTCATTGCCGCTTCTTTTCCTTAGCGCGCGCCTTGGCGGGCTGATGCGAGACCCAATTATGGGTTTCGTCGGTTGCATCGCGGCACCACCGGAAGAAAGCGTCGTAAAGCAGCATCCCGGCCTCAAGCTGCTCAAGATCGTCCGCATACATGCGCGAGAGACCGAGCGAGGCCGCGAGCAAGCCCGCCGCCTCCGACGCGAGATCGGGCCGGGCCGTATCCGCGCCGCGCACGATCGGCGCGAGGCGGGCGAGCGGCACGTACCCGCCGAGCCCGAACGCGTCGACCATCACATCGAAGGTGCAAAGTTCGCCGCGATGGCTCCATCTCACCCCTTCGCCTTCGATGTCGAACGGGGCGGCCCCGAAACGTTCCGCAACGCCCTGCACCTCCGGGGGGGCAACGAACAGGAAGATGGCGCTGGGGTCGACAAAGCGGCGGATCAGCCACGGGCAGGCAATCCGGTCGACCTTGGGCCGGCCGCGCGTCACCCAGACCGTCTGGCCGTTTGCATCGCGCGGCGGGAGAACTGCTTCGGGCACCATTGGCAAACCCGCCGCGGCCCATCCGCCCATACCGTCCTCAAGCACCTCGGCTGCAACACCCTCATGGCGTAACCAGGACGCGACGCCCTGGCTCAGCGTATTGCCGTCCCGGCACACGACGACTGCCGACCGGCCGCGGAACTCCGACGCCCAGGTGGCGATATCTGCCGAGGGCCGCCGCAGGGCGCCTGGAATGAGAAGCGGTTCGGCGGCGAATTCTTCTGCCGGCCGCACATCAATCAGCACAGGGCCGGCCGGAATACCGATCAGGCGCGCAAGCTTGTCAGATGGGATCGTGTTTAACGCAGGCATAACGCGTCCTTTCAAGAAGCAGGACGCGATGCTTCAGCCTGTCGCCTCGTGGGGAGATCGCAATCCCCATTCCCCAATTAGACGTCGCGGACCGATCGATGTCAACCTCACGAGTGTTGCGCGATAAGCCTCGTCGCGCATGGACGTGGAAATTTGCTCGACGACGGGTGAACGGGGCCGGCCGACGCGCGACTCCAACAAGGCTGAGCTCGAAAGCTGGTATCTGCGCATTGGCCATCTCCGCTGCTGCGGTTGCGAGGGCGAGACATGCAATTATGTCGATAGAGTCAGTGTGCAATCAGCGAAAATCCGGGATTTTTCGCAGGGCGGACAACATAGTTCCTCGGTCGACATAATAGAGATTATGTATGTCCGTAGCCATAGCGCGGAAGGGTAGCGTATGGCCGCCCATTTCGTACGCCTCATTCGAGCAGAAGAGCCTGTTATTTTGACGAAATTCCGTTTCTTTGCGATATTTCTCTTCGCTATTCCCTGAGACAATTTGGCATCAACCCTGACGTCGGCGCCATCGTTCACCGGGGACAGATGGCCCAACGCAGCATGAGTTCACGCACAAGATCGTCGATCGACCTAGCAAAAATCTTGGTCCCGATCTGCCCGATCAGCTCCCAGTCTGCGCGTGTCGCTGTCGCGGTGCCAGGATCGCAAGGGTTAGGCGCTGTCTGCATTCACAAGATTCCCTTATGTGGAGAATTCTGATTCAAGGTCGTCGAAGGAGACGATTATTGAGCCGGCGGACGCTAACAGACGAGCAATGGGGTCGAATTGAGGGTCACCTTCCTGGGCGGGTGGGCACACCGGGGCGGAGCGGTGTCGACAACCGGCTGTTCGTCGACGCGATCCTTTGGATGGCGGGGAATGCGGCGCATTGGCGCGATCTGCCGGAGATGTTCGGCAAGTGGACGGCGGTCCATGCGCGCTTTCGCCGCTGGTCCCGTAACGGTGTATTTGAAGGTCTTTTCCAGGCCTTGGCTGATACACCGGACTTTGAATATGTCCTGATCGACAGCACGATCTCGAAGGTCCCTGCCGATGCGACGGGCGCAAAAGGGGGGCTGAAGCTGCCTGCATCGGTCGTTCGCGCGGCGGGCTGACGACTAAATTACACGCCGCCGTCGATGCGATCGGCTTGCCGTTGCGGATCCATCCAACGCCAGGGCAATATGGCGATTGCCCGCAAGCCGAGGCGCTCCTGCGCGGCTTCGAGGGCGTCGGCCATGTCATCGCCGATGCCGCCTATGACGCCGATCCGTTACGCGCCTTCATTGCCGACGATCTTGGTGCAACCGCACAGATCAAGGCCAACCCCAGCCGCGCCACAGCCCCGCCAATCGATTGGAGGCTCTACAAGGAGCGCCATCAGGTCGAATGCTTCTTCAACAAACTCAAACGCTTCCGTCGCATCGCCCTGCGCTGTGAGAAAACTCTCTCCGCATTCATGGGCTTCGGCCATCTCGCTTGCGCCATGATCTGGTTACGTTGAATGCAGACAGCACCTAGTGCCAGGACTGTCGCTGGCATCTTCGGACGGGGTCCGGACGGTTCTAGCGGAGGCCCAATTGTCATTTCATCTCTCGAAATCGCAGCGGAAGCTCGGATTTACAGAAGAGCGGACATCGCCGATCTTTGCATCTGGCATAGCATTGCGTCCTCCTGACCATTACCGGCTTCGCCCGCGCGCCGACGCGAGCATCTGCATATCCAATCTCGACTATCGGCTCGCCGCGCCGGCAATCGGCAATTCTGCTCGGACGCGACTCGATTGCCCGGTGACAAATGCGATATGGCCATCGTGAGCCTCGGCTACCTCGCGCGCGATGGCGAGACCAATGCCGTGCCCCTCACTATCGGACCTTCCCTTCCTGAAACGCTCGAACACGATTTTCTGAAGCGAAGGGGGGACGCCAGGACCATCATCGGTGACTACCAGGACGGCAAGCGAACTATCGTCAACGCGGTGTTCGATGCCCCCGGAAAGGCAGATCAGTCCCTCACCGTGCACCAGCGCATTGTCGAGCAGGTTACGGATCATATCGTGCAGATCCGGAGCGCGGCCGTGCACCGGCAGGTTGTCGGGAAGGTCGACATCGAGCTGCCGGCTTGCCTGGTCGACGAGCGGGAATATTCCTGCGGCGGCCTCGCGCGCGATCCGAGACAAATTGACGATCGGCTCGTCCGCGCCGCTCACTGCCTGTCTCGCATGTTCCTTGCGAGCGAGATCGAGCAATTGATCGACCAGTTTGGAAAGCCGCACGACATCCTGATCGATCGTTGGCCAGTCGATTTCCCCGCCGAGCTTCGCGCGTTGAAGATGCAGGCTGAGGACGGCGAGCGGCGTCCGCAACTCGTGCGCCGCATCGGCGACGAAGCGCTGCTCGGCCCGATACGCATCGGTGAGCCGATCGAGTGCGCCGTTGATCGCGCTCACGAGCGGGCGGATTTCTTCGGGCAGTCGCGCGGTCGAGATACGAGCGTTGGGATTGCCCGGCCCGACGATCGCCGCTTCGCGCGAGGCGGAGGCGAGGTGGCGCAGGCTCCAGCCGCTCACCAGCCACAGCAAGGCGATCGCCCCGAGGCTGAACGGGACGAGCATCAGGATATCCTGATAGGGATCCTGGAAAATGATCGATTCGGCCCCGCCGATCGCCTGCGCGCGGCGCGCCACCGGTTCGAGCAGGAATGCCCCGCCAAGCCCGAGCGCGAACATCAGCAGCATGCCCGCAACCAATCGTCCGCGCAGGCTGCCGAGCAACCGCCTCATTGTCCGCCCTCCGCCTGCAGGCGATAGCCGATGCCGCGCACTGCCTCGACCCGCACGATCGACCGGGCCGCGGCGAGCTTGCGCCTAAGTCGCGACACCGAGGCCTCAAGCGCGTTCGCGCCGACCTCGTCGTCGAACCCGTAGATGCGCTCCTCCAGTAGGTCCTTGACCACGATCCGCCCCCCGGCACGGATCAGTTCCTCCAGCACCGAGGCTTCTCGGCGCGTCAGCTCGACCGCGGCATCGATCACCGTCGCAGAGCGCGATGCCGGGTCGAACGTCACGTCGCCGTAAGCGTGGACGATATCGCGCCGCATTCCCGGCCGGCGAAGCACCGCGCGCAGCCGCGCGTCGAGCTCGGTCAGATCGAAGGGTTTGAGGATATAGTCGTCGGCGCCGGCATCGAGCCCGCCGACGCGATCCGCTATCCCGTCCCGCGCGGTGAGGATGATGGCGGGCAGCTGCGGGCTGGCGCGGCGCAGCGCGCGGAGAACGTCGAGCCCGTCCATGTCAGGAAGGCCGAGATCGAGGATCACCGCATCATAGGGGGCGACCGCAGCGGCTTCCAAACCGTCCTCGCCGCTGCCAACCGGATCGATCGCGAAACCACTGCCGCGCAGATGCTCTGCGATCGTCTCGCGCATCGCGCGATTATCCTCGACCAGCAGCACTCGCATGAATCGTGTCTCCGTTGCACCGGCAGTCCTTCTAGCATGCGGCTGACGCGACGCTGACAGGATTGCCGGCGGCGTCAGCCTCCCGTCAGCTTCGACGTGGAGAGGCCCATGACGACCACCGGGAAAGCGGGCGATGCGAGAATTTTCAGGACGAAGGGCTGGGAGAACAGGATGTCTTGCCATCCTCGCCCTTACGCTCGCCAGCTGTGCGTCGATCCCACCGCGGCCGCTTGTAGCGGACAGCAATGCGGCCAGCCTCGAAGCGCGCGAGCTCGACGATCCGCGGCTGCTGGCGTTTCTCGCAGCGGCCGACGCTTCGGCCCCGGCGGGTGGTCGGTGGGATCTGCATCAGCTGACGTTGGCGGCGGTCTATTTCCACCCCGATCTCGACGTTGCCGACGCGCAGCTCGCGGTCGCGCAAGCGGCGATACGGACGGCAGCGCAGCGCCCCAATCCATCGTTCAATCTCACCCCGCAATTCAATGCGACCAACGCTAATCCGACCGCCTGGACGATCGGCACCGCGATCAACCTGCTGCTCGAACTGTTCGGCAAGCGCGAGGCGCGGACCGATGAGGCCAAGGCCCTGACCGAGGCGGCGCGGTTCGATGTCGCCAATGTGAGCTGGCAGGTGCGCGGCCGGGTTCGAGCCGCGATGCTTGCACTATGGGGCGCTGAGCAACGCGCCGGGCTGATCGCACGGCGGCGCGACCTGCAGACCGAGCTGGCCGCGCTGGTCGAGCGCCGCCTCGCGGCCGGCGACGTTTCCGCGCTTGATGCCGGGCGCGAGCGCGCGAACCGCGATATATTGGTGCTGGCGGTGTCCGACGCCGCCCGCGACATCGCTGATGCACGTGTGTCGCTTGCCAGCGCGATCGGCGTGCCGGTTCATGCGCTGACCGGCCTTGTCCTCGATTATGCCGCGCTCGCCGATGCGAAGCAGCCGTCCGACGTCGCCACCTTACGTAAGACTGCTTTGACCGCGCGCAGCGATGTTCGCGCGAGCCTTGCGCGCTATGCCGCGAGCGAAGCGGCGCTGAAGCTGCAACTCGCCAACCGCCTGCCCAACCTTTCGATCGGTCCCGGCTATCAATATGACCAGGGCGACAACAAATTTTCGCTGAGCTTGCAGACCGACCTTCCGGTATTCAACGCGAACGGCGGCCCGGTTGCCGAAGCCATGGCGCACCGCCGCGAGGCCGCCGCCAATTTCACCGCGCTCCAGGCCGGGATCATCACCGAGATCGATCGCGCGGAAGCGGCCCGGAAAAGCACCGGCGCCAGCCTTGTCGCGGCCGACACACTTGCTGCGCAACAGGCTGACCGCGCCAGACGCAACATGCGAGTATTCAACGCGGGCGCGATCGATCGGGTCACCTTGCTGACCGGCGAGATCGACTATGCCGCAGGCCAGGAATCGCGATTGCAGGCGCTGATCGCCGAGCGAACCGCGCTCGGCCAGCTCGAAGATGCATTGCGCGTCCCGATTTTCACCAAGGCGTTGCCGGCCGCCTCCACCAACAGGACGATGCCATGAAGATCGCGCGATCCCGGATATTCGTCATTGCCGCCGTCGGCGTAGGACTAGTGACGGCCGTTGGTCTGGCAGGCGTCGTGCGCGAGGCCGCGGAAGCCGATGAAAAGCCCACGGCGATCCCGCAACGTGTCTTCACCGATCAGGGCGAGACCGTGCTTCGCCTCGATCGGGCGACGCTGGCGCGCAGCGGGATTACCACTACGCCGCTCGCGGCGAGCGACGGCGCGACGAGCACGCCGGTCTTCGCCACGATCGTCGATACCGCACGGCTGACCGATCTCGCCAACGCCTGGTCGGTCAACAGTGCACAGGCCGCCGCGGCTCGCGCGCGGGCGACGGCTTCGGCGGCCGCGCTCGCGCGAACCCGGCAACTCTATGCCGATGCCCAAAATGCCTCGCTCGCGCAGCTGCAGGCTGCCGAAGCGGCGTATCAGACGGATCGCGCCGGAGTGGAGGCCGCCCAGGCACAAGCGACGACCGCGATCGCCAGCGCACGGCAGGAGTTCGGGTCCGCGCTGCTGCCCGGCTCTCCGCTCGTCGCCGCGATCGTCGGCCGCCGTTTGCTGCTGGTGCAGGTCGCGCTGCCGGCCGATATCGATGCGGCGCCGGCCACCCTCACGCTCGAAGGCGACGGCGGCGCACGCGCCACTGCCCGTTTCGTCGGCGTCGCGGCGCGGAGTGACCCGCGCGTCCCGGGGCGCGGCGCTTATTATGTTGTTCCCGCTTCAAGCGACCTCGTCCCCGGGATGAGCGTCACCGCCGATCTGCCAGTCAGGGCAACCGGCCGCGCGGCCGCCGTCCCACAATCCGCGATCGTCGACTGGCAGGGGAAGAGCTGGGTCTATCGTCGTCGCGCCGACGGCGCCTTCGCTCGTCTGCCCATTACCGCCGACCGGCGCGACCAGCGGGGCAATTTCATTGTCGCCAACCTGCAGCCCGGCACAATGATCGTGACGCATGGCGCGCAGCTCCTGCTGTCCGAAGAACTGCGCGGCAACGCGCCCGCCGCCGATAGCGACGATTGATGACCGCGCAGCCTAAGGGGCCGCAGGCCGCGCTCATCGGCCTTGCGGTGCGGTTCCGCGGCATCACGGTCGCGCTCGCCTGCCTGCTGGTCGTCTATGGCCTGCTGAGCCTTCGTCACGCCGAATATGGCGTCTATCCCGAGTTCGCGCCGCCGCAGGTCGGCATCCAGACCGAAGCGCCGGGGTTATCACCCGAGCAGGTCGAGCTGCTCGTGACGCGGCCGATCGAGGCGGTGGTCACCGGGCTGCCGGGTGTCCAGGCAGTGCGCTCGAACTCGATCCAGGGGCTGTCGGCGATCAATCTGGTGTTCGCGCCTGGCAGCGATATCAATCGCGATCGACAGCTCGCTGCCGAGCGGCTGGCCTCGGTCGCGCAGTCGCTGCCGCAAGGTGTCGCCGCGCCGGCGCTGACCCCGCTGACCACCTCCACCAGCACGATCCTGGTCGTCGGCCTCACATCGACCCGCCAGTCGCTGATGACGCTCCACACGACCGCTGAATGGACCGTCCGCCGGAGCCTGCTCGCGGTGCCCGGGGTAGCCGACGCGACCGTCTTCGGCGGCGAGGTGCGCTCGATCCAGATCCAGCTTCATCCCGACCAGCTGCGGCGCTACGGTGTTGCGACCAATGACGTGCTCGCCGCCGCGCGCAATGCCACCGGGCTGCGCGGCGCCGGCGTGATCGACACCGCCAACCAGCGTATCGTCCTGCAGAGCGACGGGCAGATGCTCGACCCGCGCGGGCTGGCGCGGACGATCGTCTCAGCCGCGCCGACCGGCCGGGTGACGCTGGGCGATGTCGCCGAGGTGGTCGAGGCGCCCGAGCCGCCGATCGGGGCCGCGACGGTGATGGGCAAGCCCGGCGTCATCATCAACATCACGCAGCAATATGGTGCCGATACCCTCACGGTGACACGCGCAGCGGAGGCGGCGCTCGCCGATCTCAAGCCGGCGCTGGCGGCACAGGGTATCATGCTCCACGACCGGCTGTTCCGCCCCGCCGATTTCATCGGCACCGCGCTCGCCAACATCCAGCATTCGCTGCTGCTCGGCGGCGTGCTGGTGGTCGTCGTGCTGTTCCTGTTCCTGTTCAACCTGCGCACCGCGGCGATCGCCTGCACCGCCATCCCCCTGTCGCTGCTCACCGCGACCTTGCTGTTGTCGCGCTTCGGGATCACGCTCAACACGATGACGCTCGGCGGCCTCGCGATCGCGATCGGCGAGGTGGTCGACGATGCTGTGATCGGAATCGAGAATATCGTCCACCGGCTGCGCGAGAACCAGGCGCTCGATACGCCGCGTCCACGCGCAAACGTCGTCATCGACGCGGTGTTCGAGGTGCGCAGCGCGGTGGTCTATGCGACGCTCGCGGTGATCCTGGTGTTCGTGCCCGTGATCGCCTTGTCGGGCCTTGGAGGCCGTCTCTTCGCGCCGCTCGGCATCGCCTATATCCTCGCGGTGCTTGCCTCGCTGCTCGTTGCGCTCACCGTGACCCCGGCGCTGGGCATGATGTGGCTCTCAGGCCAGCATCACGAGACCGACGATGCGCCCGTCGCGCGCTTCACCCGCTCGCGCTATGAGAGCATTCTTGCGCCGTTGATCGGCCGGGCGAAGCCGATGATGATCGGCACCCTCGGCCTGATCCTGGTCGGATGCGCGGCTTTGCCCTTCTTCTCGCTGAGCTTCATCCCGAAGCTCAAGGAGGGGCATTTCATCCTGCATATGGCGGCCGCACCAGGCACGTCGCTTAATCAATCGCTCGATCTCGGCGCGCGGGTCACGCAGGCGCTTCGCCATATCCCCGAGGTTCGTTCGGTATCACAGCGCATCGGCCGCGCCGAGAAATCCGACGATATCTGGGGGCCGCATTACAGCGAGTTCGATATCGACCTGGTGCCGCTCAACGGCGCACCGAGCGACGCGGCCGAAGCGAAGATCAATCGCACGCTCGGCAGTTTTGTTGGCGCCAGCATGTCGCTCAAGACCTTTCTCACCGAGCGAGTCGAGGAAACGCTGTCCGGCACCGGCGCGCCGGTCGCGGTCAACATCTTCGGCGACGATCTCGATGCGGTCGATGCCAAGGCGGCTGAGGTCGCGACCGCGCTCAAGAGCATTCCCGGTGCCGCGGATGTCCAGGTGCTCGCCGCGCCCGGCCTGCCACAACTCGGGATCCGATTGCGGCCCGCCGATCTCCAGCGTTGGGGGATGAACCCGGTCGAGGTGCTCGACGCGGTGCGTATCGCCTATCAGGGCGACATCGTCGGCCAGACCTATGAAGGCGATCGCGCCTTCAACGTGATCGCGCTGATGGACCGCGCGAGCCGCGACGATCCGTCGCGCATCGCTGATCTGCCGATCAGGACGCCGGGCGGCACGTTCGTCCCGCTGCGACAGCTCGCGGATATCGTGCCCTCCTCGGGCCGCTATCAAGTGCGCCATGACGGCGGCCGCCGCGTCCAGACGGTGACCGTCAATGTTCCGAGCGGCGATATTGCGGGCTTTGTCGCGAATGCGCGCGAGCGGGTCGGTCGGATCGCGCTGCCGGCGGGCACTTATATCACCTTCGCCGGCACCGCCGATGCGCAGGCGGAGGCGCAACGTAGCCTGTTCATCAACACGCTGGTCGCGGCGGTCGGCATCGTCCTGCTGCTCGCAATCGTCACCCGCAACTCGCGCAACCTGCTGCTGGTGCTCGCCAATCTACCGTTCGCCTGCGTCGGCGGCGTGCTTGCCGTGCTGGTGACCGGCGGACAATTATCGCTCGGCGCCCTGGTCGGATTTGTGACGCTCGCCGGGATCACGCTGCGCAACTCGATCATGATGATTGCGCATTTCGAGCATCTGGTGACGGTGGACGGGCGCGCGTGGAACGCCTCGACCGCGATCGAGGGGGCGAGCGACCGGCTGGTGCCGATCGTGATGACCTCGCTCGTCACCGCGCTCGGTCTGCTGCCGCTCGCGATCGGTATGGGCGATCCCGGGCGCGAGGTGGAGGGGCCGATGGCCGCGGTGATCCTCGGCGGGCTGATGACCTCGATGCTGCTCAACCTGCTCGTGCTCCCGACGCTGGCGCTGGCGTTCGGGCGGTTTGGCGACTGGGCCTCCGTCGCCGAAAGCTAGCATTCGCCCGGTACGCGGGCAGTCCGGCGAGTCCTACCTGTCATCGACGTGATCGGCTTTGTCAGCTCGCAATACCAGCATCGCAAAGGTGAGCGCGGCGAACACTGCCCCCGCGACAAAAGTAGCCCGGGCACCCAAATGATCCCATAGCAGACCCGCGAGGATGCTCGCTGTCAGCAACGCGCAGCCCGTTGCCAGATTGAATAGCCCGAAACCTGAACTGCGCAGGTCTGGAGGCATAAGAGACCTTTCAGCGTTGCAGCAGACGGCGAAAGCGTGAATCTCGGCGTCCGCGACGACGGCCCGGGCGTTGCCCCCAATCAATATGAGCAGATCAAGCGCAGATTTGTACGGCTCGACTCCGCCAGAAGCACGTCGCGGTCGGATTTGGGGCTCGCGCTGGTCGATGCAATTGCGCGTTTACATGGCGGCCAGCTAGTCTTGGGAAATGCCGCACCCGGCTTGGCGGTGGATGTGCGCATTCCGCTTGCACCGGTATGACCGATACCTGCTTCGTCAATCTTCCGTCCGATGCCTTCAGCAGTACGGTCTGGAAGAAGCCCTTTATCCAGCGTTTCGAATCCAAATAACCGATTAAACGGGCTGATCGACACCCAGGCCCTCCGCCAGCGCGCGCATTAAGCGTACCGCATCATCCAGCGCCCGATGAGGGACCGGAGTCAGGTCCAGATAGCGAACAACCCGCGCGTACCCTTCCCGCTCAAGGCGAAGGGCGACGTGGTCAAAATCGGAGAGACGGAAGATCGCGCGATCGAGCGACGCACCGACCAGCATATTCAACCAGCGGACATCGTGTTCCCCGCCATCGACCAAGGCGTGACCACGAAAGCCGATAATAGAATTCAGCCGCTCAAGAGCGGCCTGAGGCTCTAAGCCCGCCTCCAGATCCTCGCGGGCGATACCATGCACGAGGGCCGAATCGGGCGACCAGACGCCAAGTTCGACCCACTTCGCTGTTGGCTTGATCAACGTCGACCACCCCTCCAGCGGCTGGCCGGGTCCCACCCATCGGCACACGCCAACTTCGATCGGATAGGTGCCTGGGAGCAGCGAGCTCGCCTCAAAATCGAGGGTGACCAGCGGCCACGGAAACAGGGAATGGTTGACCATCTGGATTTTACTCAGACTCATAAATCTTGAGAAACCATCGAAATACCGGGCGCGCGTCGTTGCGTCGGCGCACCTATTTCACCCAGGCCCTGGAGGTTTCGCGCCCACATCGAGCCCGCCAGTGGGACCGTGCAGCGCTCGCGCGAGGATCGCGTGCACCAGCGCCCATGGTCCGTCGCTGCGCCGGTGGCCTGCCACCTCGAACGCCAGTTCCAGCGGCTCGACGCCCATGGCAGGGGCGCCGTTTTGCGAGAGGTGGACCGAGTAGCGACTGACCGCGGCGAGATCGCTTTCGTTGCTCGCCACGATCGTCCCGATCCGATGGCGGACCCGTGGGTCGCCGGCCGGCCAGACTTCGGCTGTGATCACCAGCATCGTGCCGTCCTCTCTTAGTTTGCCACCAGATGGGCCTGCCAGGCTTGCCACGCGCTGCGATGACCGGGGTCCGAGCAGAGTGCGGTCGCCGCAGCGCCGAATCCGCCGGCGGTCAGAAACCGTGCTGGGATGATCAGATGGCAATGCGGCGCATTGGCCGAGAGCGCGAGCGCCGGCTGGTGCAGCACCAGGATCACCGCGTGGCAGCTGTGCGTGAAGGAACTGGCATAACTTCGCACCCGCTCGTAGCCGACATGCAGCGGCTCGCTTCGATCAAGGTCGATGGTAATTTGAGCAAAAGCGTGCCGCGCAAACAGCGGCAGCATTTCATCGTAACGGGCGAGGAGGTGCTCGGGCACCATATATTCGCTCGGCGCCGCGCGTGGGAGGAGCACGTCGTACCGTGCCGCGCGACCAAATTCCGGATCGTCACCTGGCCGGAGCTTCTTGAGGACGTAGCCGGCGATTCCCGGCCGCGGGCCATCGCCTTGCCACCACGCCCGGAGGAAGCGGAAGCCCTCGTGAGTGCCGCCGCCATCGCAGAAGCGTTCGAGCGAGGCCTGCGCTGGCGATGCGGTTGGTGCGGCAGGCGCTGGCGCCGCGGTGGTTTTCTTCTTCGTCGCCATGTCAGCAGCCCTCTGTCACGAAATCGGGGGCAGCGGGCAGCGATCGGCAGGTCACCAGCCCCAATTGCGACACGCGGACGATCGGCTCGGCCGGCGATGCGGGGACAAATTCGAGACCACGCTCACCGCGGCGCGCTGTGCAGCGTTCGAGCCAGCCGTCGCCGCCGTGATCGGCGAACAGCAGGTCGTAATCGACTGCCCCGGCATCGTACCTCACCAGGATGAGATCATAGCCAGTCGCATCCGCGATCCTTGCGGCCTCGGTCGCTACCAGCGGTCGCCAGCACGGCGTCCCACCGATCACCAGCATTGCCTGCGGCAGCAGCAGGCAATGCGCGAGGCATGGATCGTATTGCTCTGGAGCAAGGTCGACCGGTCCGCCGATATCGGCGGCGAGCTTCATCATGACATTGCGGATCGCCTGACGCGGGCGCGGCAGCGGGTCGGCGCCAGTGTTCGGGCGCCGGATCGGCATATTATACATTGAGGTTTTCTACCTTTTCCGAGGAGCGCGACAGCGAGCCGGGTCGCACCCTTCTTTTTCATTCAATCGGCTCAGCCACTGGCGAGACCGCTTCTTCATCTGTCGTTCGCCGCGCGGGCGATCTTCGCGCGATCAACTCCTCCGCGGGCCGTGGCCGTCGGCCAGCGCCGCGGTGAGCAAGGCACGCGTGTCGCGAGCAAGCGCACGGATCGACGGATGCCGCGCGAACCGATCGCGCAGCAGCGTGACTGCGCCGACCGGCAGGTCGGGCAGCATGGTCACGGGCACCTCCCACCGCTTCGCCGTTTCGCGGATGACCGAGGTCAGCAGCGCGTCAAAATCGTCCGCTCCGAGTTTCGGCACCTCGATCACATGGAACCGCGACAGCAGCGGCCGCGGAATCGGGGACAGGTCATTGGCGCAGGCGATCCAGTTGACGTGGCTGAGATCGCAATCGGTCAACAGATACTGGTCATGCCAAGCAACCGACGAGGCGCGGTCGAGCATCGCCAGCAACGCGCGATGCGGATGGCCGCTCCGCTGTGACCCGCCCGCCTTATCGAGTTCATCGAGGATCAGCAGCGGGTTGGCGCAGTGATTGTCCGCCATGACGATCAGCGGCCAGGCCGGCTGGGCGCTGCTCCAGCCACGTGCGGTGCCGGACAACATCCGGTCATCGCTGGTCGAACCGAGTTCGAGCGTCGCGCTGTCGAGATCCAGCGCAGCACCAAGCCTTCGGGCGAACCAGGTTTTTCCTGCACCGGGCTCGCCCACCAACAGGAGCGGATCGAAGTTGATCCAGGGACGCCCGAGCGCGACCTGTGCGCGTAACTGGCGTTCGACATCGCCAACCAGTTGGCGGCTCCACGGCGCCTCCGTTGCCAGCGCGGCAAGCCGGGGCAACTGACCATGCCCGTCCGGGCGCATCGCGTCGGCGCCGGCCAGCCGCAGCGGGACGGTCAACCGGTCCCACATTGGATCCGGCTGTAGCGTTGGGCGGCAGATGACGCGGAACTCCTCGTTCGGCCATCTTTGACGGTGACGGACCACCGGCGGCGTTGCGGGTGCCGGTTGCTCCGAGGTGTTGCGGATATTCGAGTCTTCCATCACTCGTCTCCCTCATCACCGTCGATCGGCCGGGCGGATTCCAACTTGCGCAGCCGGTCGGCGACGAGCAGGTCGGCCGCCAGAAGGCCCGCATCGCGTTCGGCGAAATCGGCCCAGGGATGCTCATTGACCGCGCGCAGCTGCTGGCCGAATCGGAAACAGCACCCGTCGCGATCCTCACCATCGGGATCGGGCACGAACCACAGGTCGCCGGTACTCGGCGCCGCCCACAGTCGCCAGGCGCGATGCCAGTCGATCCCGTTCGCGGTCCACACCGCGATGGAGATGTACATCGTATCACGCCCGTCATTGGTCTTGCCCATGCCGGGGGCCAGCCCGTCGCAGCGCGCCTTGGCCAGCACGTTGGTAATCCGCTCATCGCTGTTCTTTGCGTTCAGCGGCACCAGAAGCAGATCGCCCGCCTTCGTATAGCGGTGATCTTTGAGGAACCGGATCGGCGAGTCCGGCCGCATCTCGAGTTGCCACCCGGCAAGCTCGGCAAGCACGACCACCGGGGCGAGCGCGCGGGCGCGCTCCATTCGGCGAGCGAGATAGGATGTAGTCATTGTATAGGTCCGTGACTGGGGCGCCCGATCGGCTGCGATCGCGGCGCGCAGGAAGATTTTCACCTCTCGGCGACAGCCACGAACCTTCCCCAATCACTTTCTATAAAGCCGGCCGGATGGCCGATGATCGGCTCACATGGCCGACTGCGGGCGGAATTTCCTATTTCCGGACCTGGGCCGTCTCCTGCCAGTCCGGTCTGTGATGGTCGGGCCTGGGAAGCTGCCGATCGCCTTCCGACCCATTTGCTGCCGCCCGTGCCTGCTGCTTTTTCGGACGCGGAGTGAAACCCGGAGCCGCACCCCGACGCCGTCCGGACGGGTCAGCCGCGCAGCCTGGGAGACCTCATCCAGTCGTCGTTGCCGTTGATGAAGGCGAGGTAGCGCTCGGCCCGTCGGAAGCGATATAGCAGCCGGCGGGTCACCACGACGATCGCGGTGAGCCACGCCGCGACCATGAGCAGCGTGATGGTCGGAGGCTGTCCGCTGGTCGCGCGCGAGAGCGGACCGCCCACGACTAGCGCGATCAGCCACAGCGTGATCAGGCCGGAGTTGCCGAGCCCGCGGCTCCCGCGGGAGCGCATCCGCTCGAACTCGCGCCTCTCCTCGAAGTACCTGTCCGACTGCGCGTCGGTCCAGCCGCGGATCCGGAAGTCGGCGGAGGCGAAGTCGTCAGGAGGGGCGAACCTCCGCACGATACCCACGACGAGCGCCACCAGCCCGCCGATCGCGAGCAGACCGGCAACGGATGCGCCGCCGAGCGCCTCGAGGGCGCCCTGGACGGTCAACGCCGGTCCCGAGCGGAGAGCCAGGATCCCCGCCCCGACGTCCATCCGATCGCGACGGCGGGGAGTGCCGCGGTCGCGCGACGCTGCCGTCTCAGGTGTCGGCCACGACCACCCAGCCTTGGTTGACGTAGTTCCGCACCGCCTCGTCGTGACGATCGTCCCCGTAGGTGGTCAGCACGTCGTCGAACTCGTCGAGGACACGCGTGCCCCGCTCGTCCGTGACGACCAAGATGCGCTGCGCCCCGTCCTTCTCGAGCGTCGTCGTTCGCGCCATCCCCGCCTCCTAGATGTCCTGCCACTGCTGCTTGACCTCCGCGTCGAGCGCGAGGCCCGGCAGCATGCACGTAATCACATCCTGGAACTTGGCCTTCAGACACTCGGTGAAGAGCGCCTTGAACGCCGCGATCGCTGACGCGAAGTTGCCCATCGCTACCCCGATGACCGCCCCGGCCAGCGCCGCCTTCCAAGCGCAGTCGGTCACCGCGTTCTCGATCAGCTTGCCAAGGTCTGACGGGTATCGCGCGAATGCGTAGAGCGTGAGGTCGGACCAGCGGATTTGCAGGACCGGGTAGCTCAAGACGATGTGGACGCCGCACCCGATATTGATCTCGAGGTCGCGCCAGACCACCATGAACTCGGGGAACGTCAGGAGCGTCGCGATCTTCCACTTCTGAATCTGGTACTCGTCCCCGCTGCAGGATGCGTTCTCCGCCTCCCTGTTGACGACGACGTCCAGAGCACGGTCGAATTCCGCGGCAGGAGCTTCGATCCTATAGGGGTTCGGGGTCTCGACGGGGACGGACGAAACAAGCCGCGTTCCCACTCGCTTCGCTGAGAGCCTGCGCTGCACGAAATAGCCGGGATCGCCCTGCAACCGGTGCTCCGCGCCCGACCGGTCCCACACCGATCCCGGCCCGGCGCCGCGGTACGGCGCCAGCTTCCGGTCGCGCTCCTCGGTGTGCTCGACGACCTGCCCCTTGCGCACGCGCGCGAAGAGGTTGGTCCTGAACATGCTCGGCTGCAGACCGGCATCGGCGCGCAGCACCGTGGCCATGTAGTCGTCCGGGTCCTGCCCGCTCGCCGGATCGAAGGCGTCGAAGGCGGCAATGATCGCGGTCTTGGCCGCGTCGGCGATGCCGTCCCGCGCGAAGAGGTCAGCATAGACCTCGACGACAACCTGCTGCTCGGACGGCACGTTCACGTCGAAAGTGCCGACGGTCACCCCCGGCGAACCCGGCGCGCTTCCCTCCAGGACGTCGTAGGTCTCTATCAGGCAGAACGGCATCCGGATGGCCCGGGCGTTCGGGTCGGCGTCGATGCGTCCGGAGAGCTTGGGAGTCGCCCCGCTCGCGGAGAAGCCGGCGGGCGGGATCGACCTCTCGTACCACTCCTGACTCTGCTGATTGAGGACGAACGCCTGGATTTCGGGACTCCCGAGATCGATGCGGTGATCACGCTGTATCGCCATGAGCCCCCCGACCCGCGCGCCCGCCCACGGGACGGCGGGCGAGTCCTTTCGCGCATTGACGTGGGTCACCCTGCGCTCGTCTTTGTCACGATGCAAGCGTCGGACCGGCGGGTGGCCGGCGGACCCTCTACCCGTCCGGCGGGGCACGTGACGTCTCCGTCATTGCGCTACGTCGGCCGCCTCCCCAACTCCCGCCGCCCATGCACTGCCTGATCTGCCTCGAAGAACGACCTCGCACCGTCGAGCGCGTGTTCCCGCTCGACATTGGCGGTTCGCTCACCACCGACCGGCTCTGCGTTGACTGCAACTCGCTGCTGAGGCGCACCGCCGATACCGCGCTGAGCAAGCTTCCGTTTGTCGCCTTCGAGCGCTCCCGATTTGTCCTGCGGGGCAACAGCGGGAAGGTGGCCGGACGTTTCGCTGTCGTGCTGGAATAGCCTGAAGCGCTGGCGGGTGTCACGCCTCGTCTAGAGGGCGAGCGCCATGGCCTTGGCTAGATATGCCTAGCTGCGCCCGCGTGCGCAGCCCATGCGCGACGGGCGCGCAAAAGGGGTTTCCTGGGTGGTCAGCCGAACCCCATGTGCCGAGCATCTAGCGATGTAGAAGCGCACGACGCGCTCGCCGCGCTCGATCAGCGAGCCGCGTAAACGTCCGCGACGTGCGATCTGAAGCCCCGGAAGCAGCCGGGCCCCAATCGGCCCAATTATCATCACTCCGCGGTGCCACTCAGGGGAAGCGCCGAAGGTCTGCTCCAGAAAACAGCTGACATTCCGCCGGTCGTTTCTGAACGGCAGGAAAGTCCCCAATGGCAGGCGCTGGCGGGCTGGCTGCGACCTGCTTGGAGCGGTCGCTCCCGGAACATCGAACGACCGCTCCGCTATCAGATTTCGGTCCGCTCAGCGAGGAGGAGCGCGTCTTCGATGTCGACCCCGAGGTAGCGCACCGTGTTTTCGATCTTCGTATGCCCAAGCAGAATCTGGATGGCACGGACGTTGCCAGTGGCCCGGTAGATCATGGCCGCCTTGGTTCGCCGCAGCGAGTGCGTGCCATACTCGGTGCTGCGCAAGCCGATGGCGGTCACCCACTCATCAACCAACCGGGCATATTGGCGCGTACTCATGTGATTGGCGTGATCGACACGACTGGGAAATACATAGTCGGCGACACTTCCGCCCCGTCGTTCGAGCCATGCCAAGAGGCTCGTTCGGACATCGGCGGTCAGCTCGAACTGCACAGGTCGGCCAGTCTTCTGTTGCACGACGATCGCCCGGGTCCGTATCTCTGCCCCAGAGACAATGTCGCCAATCTTGATTTTCACCAGGTCACATCCGCGAAGTTTACTATCGATCGCAAGGTCGAAAAGGGCGCGGTCCCGGGCACGCTCTTCCCGATCAAGAAAAAAGCGAACAGCCCAGATCTGTTTCTGCGTAAGCGGTCGCTTGGTTCCGACGGTCTTGCCCGCGTTCCAGGCTGGACGAGCTTGGACCGGCGTATCATATTGTGAATATCCCATTTTCGTTCTCCTCGGCCATGAGTGGCCACCCAGGAAAACGCGCTCACCTCGCCGCTCTTGCCCCGGCACTAGGCGGAAGGCACATCGGGCACATGAGGATCGAATTCTGTCTCCCGGCCGCGCACCTCGATTTGTCACCCCTGCACCGCGCAGCCGTGCTGACCTTGCGCCATCTCGTCGAGACAGGCCCCATCGGCTTAACTCCGAATTACGCTTTGAAGCGCTATTTCGTGACCTGGGCTGCCGAAGCCTTCGATTGGCCTGGCTACCGAACAGAGGACCTATACGCCGTCAACAAGGTGCTAAACGAGCACGACTTTCCGCCTCTCTATGCCCTCCATGATCTGCTGCTTGCAGGCAAACTCGTTCGGCGCCGCAAAGGCTTTCTGTACATCACCAAGTTCGGCAAAGACCTACTCGCCCATCCCGTGAGCCTCTGGCTTGCGCTGACGCAGCATATGCTGGCCACCACCGAAGTGGACTGGCTGTCGATCCTGAACGCCATCAACATTGCGGCAAGCGTGACAGATCGAGACTTCGGCGGCGGTGCGGCACTCGTCTATGTGCATGTGCTGCGCCCGCTGGCGTGGCTCGGCCTGCTTCAAGAGGAGGCGAGGGTCTTCACGAAATCGCCGCTCTGGGGCGCAGCGCTGTCGTTCGAGGCTGGCACCCCAATGACCCGGCACTGATCCCTGCCACCCATTCTGTGCCGAATCTCACGGGGGAGTTTTTTGGGCCGTTTTCTGCCTGTCCGGTTTCGGACGTCAACGATGAACTAGCGGCACTTCATCAACCCGCCATGGCGCCGACGGATGTCGACCATTCGGCGTCCCGAGCCTGGGCGTCCACATCCGGCAAAAGCCATCATATTGCTCTTAGAGGGTAAGCGTGGTGAGAGGGCCGCGGTTTAAGCGGCTTGCGCGAGCGGCTGATCTGC
>NZ_CALMPA010000035.1 GCF_937871615.1 uncultured Sphingomonas sp.
CTCGCCGCCCACAACAATTTGAACAGGTTTGTGCTGGTGTTGTCGGTCACCACCACTTCGCCCGCATCGGCCCCGATCAGCGGGGCGAGCCGGTCGCCCAGCGTCACCGGTAGATCGAACCAGCCGGCGCTGTTCCAGCTCCGGATCAGATCGCCGCCCCATTCGCGCTCCACCACGCGCGCGGCATGGGCCGGCGCGGCATCGGCCATCGCGCCAAGCGAATTGCCGTCGAGATAGATCACCCCATCGGGGATCAGGAACGCATCGCGGAATCCCGCCAGCGAATCCGCCTGATCGCGCGCGACGCACCAGTCGCGCGAAATTTCCGTAGGGATTTCCTCGCTCCGCTTTTCGAACCGCATCAGGACACACCGTTTTCTTCCAGGACGATTGCGCGGATAGCGCAGCGCGCGGCATCGCGCCTCAATATTCCTCGCGAGGGAATGCCTCGCCCGGCGCGAACCGGGATGGAGCGCCAGCAACGCCCAACTGTTCCGATGCGTGAACAAATTCGGTGGTGGCTGCGTTCTGAGGCTTTCCGTCGCGTTCGGGCGACATTGCGCGCCGGAGCCTCCCTCGTCCGATTGGTGCAGCCCGATGACGATCGAAAGCGTGAGCAAGGAGAACAGGCCGCCGACTGCCCGCCCCGCCGCGGCGTCGCTCGGGGAGCGTTACGTTGCCGTGCGCGAATTGACCGCCGCGCTGGCGGCGCCGCTGTCCGATGCCGATGCCACCGTGCAGTCGATGGAGGATGCCTCCCCCGCGAAATGGCATCTGGCGCATACGACATGGTTCTTCGAAACCTTCGTGCTGCGCGATTTCGTCCCCGGTTATCGGCTGTATGACGATCGCTTCCCGTTTCTGTTCAACAGCTATTACGAAGCGGAGGGGCAGCGGCACCATCGCGCGCGGCGTGGCATGATTAGCCGCCCGACGCTGGAGCAGATATATGCCTATCGCCGCGCGATTGACGGCGCGCTGCTCGATGCGCTGCCGCGATTGCCGGCGGATGCGCGCGATCTCGTGCGGCTGGGCTGTCACCACGAGGAGCAGCATCAGGAATTGCTGTTGACCGACATCCTCCACCTGTTCGCGCAAAACCCGATCGAGCCGCCATTATGGCCCGCCGCCCCCCGCCGCCCCGCGATCGTGCCGGGGCCGGCGGCGTGGATCGCGCATCCGGGCGGCGAAGCATGGATCGGCCATGATGGCCCCGGTTTCGCATTCGATTGCGAATGCCCGCGCCATCCAACGCTGCTCGCCCCGCACGCGATCGCCACGCGCACCGTGACCAATGGCGAATGGGCGGATTTCATCGCCGACGGCGGCTATTCGACGCCAGCGCACTGGCTGTCGGATGGCTGGGCCTGGGTACGGCGCGAGGGCGTTTGCGCGCCGCTCTATTGGGAAAAGCGCCATACAGGGTGGACGCGTTTCGGGCTGAACGGGCGCCACCCGATCGACCCTGCCGCGCCGGTGACGCATATCAGCTTCTTCGAGGCCGACGCATATGCCAGTTGGGCCGACGCGCGTTTGCCGACCGAGGCGGAATGGGAGGTCGCCGCCAGCACGCACGATTGCGCCGCCGGCAACCAGCTCGACCAGCCCGGCCCGGTCGAGCCACATGCCTCCACCGGCCCGGCTTTCTTTGGCGACGTGTGGGAATGGACCGGCAGCGCCTTTCGCCCCTACCCCGGCTTCAGACCTGCCGCCGGCGCGGTCGGCGAATATAATGGCAAGTTCATGAGCGGCCAGTTCGTGCTGCGTGGCGGATCATGCGCCACCCCGCGCGGCCACCTGCGTGCCAGTTACCGGAATTTCTTCTACCCGCATCAGCGGTGGCAGTTCACCGGCGTCCGCCTCGCAAAGGATCTGTGATGCTCAAACGCGAAATGGATGCCGACACGATCGCCGCCCCTAACCCGGCATTCCTCGCCGACGTACTCGATGGTCTGTGCCAGCGTCCGCGCGCGATCCCCGCGCGCTGGTTCTACGATCATCGCGGCTCGGAATTGTTCGAGGCGATCACCGCCCTTCCCGAATATTATCCGACGCGGATCGAAACCGCGCTGCTTCGCGCAATCGGCGGGCAGATCGCCTCGCACACCGGGCATGGCCACGCGGTGATCGAGTTCGGATCGGGATCGTCGGCGAAGACGCCGCTTCTGCTCGAAGCGGTCCGCGCGTCGGCCTATGTTCCGATCGACATCTCCGGCGAGTTCCTGCGCGAATCCTCACAGGCGCTGTCGCTGCGCTTTCCGCACCTGCCGATCCATCCGCTCGCGACCGATTTCCTGAAACCGATCGCCTTGCCCACGGAGGTACGCGGCCTGCCCAAGCTAGGCTTTTTCCCCGGATCGACCATCGGCAATCTGATCCCGTTCGCCTCCACCGATCTGCTGCGCATGATGCGCCGCGCGCTCGGCGAGGGCGCGCTGCTGCTGATCGGGATGGATCGGATCAAGGATCAGGCAACGCTGGAGCGCGCCTATGACGATACCCGCGGCGTCACCGCGGCGTTCAATCTCAATCTGCTCGCACGCATCAATCACGAGCTTGATGGCTCGATCCCGCTCGATGCCTTTCGCCACCGCGCGATCTGGAACGCGGCGCGCGCCAGGATCGAAATGCATCTGGAGGCGACACGCGATATCGCCTTCGCCATTGCCGGGCGGATATTCGAGATCGCGCGCGGTGAAACGATCCATACCGAGAACAGCCATAAATATGGCCCGCGCGATGCCCGCTTGCTGCTGCGCACCGGCGGCTGGACCCCGCTTGCCGAATGGACCGACCCTGACGACATGTTCGCGATCTATCTGGCCGAGGCGCAAGCGCAGCGCCGCGCGCCGTGACCGGCCTGTCAGCCATAACGCGCCGGTGACGCCCCGACGCGCCCGACAAGTCGCGGCAGCGCCACGCCCAGCGCCGCCGCGCGATAGAGATAGCTCGCCAGCAGGGCGATCCAGACGCCCGCTTCACCTTGCCCCCGCAATATCATGTCGGTAGCGAGGTAAAGCCCCAGCGTGACGATCGCGGCGTTGCGTAATGTCGCGCCTTGGGTCGCGCCGATGAATATCCCGTCGAGCAGCCAGCTCGGCATCCCGAGGAGCGGCACCAGCGCGCAATAGGGCAGCAGCGCGATCGCCTGCGCCTGCACTGCGGGATCACGCGTCACCAGCGGGATCAGCCATGGCCCGGTAACGGCGATGCCGGCGGCGAACAGCAACGCGCCCACCAGCGAAAACTCGCCGGTCAGCCGCGCGGCGCGCAGCATCCCCGCGCGCGACCCCGCCCCGATCGCGGCGCCAACCCGCGCCTCGGCGGTAAAGGCGAAGCCATCGAGCACGAACGCGCTCATGCTGACGAACAGCATCAATACATGATTGGCCGCGAGCGGCACCGTGCCCAGCCGCGCGCCGGCGCGTGCGAACCAGGTGAACAGCAGCAGCAATGCCACGGTACGGATCATGATATCGGCGTTGATCGCGAGCAGCCGGCGAAACGCGCGCGGATCGAACACCATGCGCCGCTCGATCCGCCACCAGCCGGGGCCGAGCACGCGCCGCGCCGCCCACAACCCGATCGCCAGGGCAACCCATTCCGCGAGCGACGTGCCGATCCCCGCCCCGCGCGCGCCAAGGCCCAGAGCGCCGACCAACAACACGTCCAGCGTGATATTGACGCCGTTGAACACGATCTGACAGGCAAGCGCGAGCCGGGTCCGGCCAAGCCCGAGCAGCCAGCCGTTGAGGACATAAAAGCCAAGCGCGGCGGGCGCGCCATAAAAACGCGCGGTGGTGAAACCATAAGCGGCATCCGCCGCCGGCGCCGGAACGTGCATCAGTGACAATGCGAGCGGCACGATCGCCGGTGACACCAGCAGCAACGCCACACCAAGCCCCAGCCCAAGGAACAGCGCGCGGACCAGCAAAGCGCGCAGTTCCTCCCCATCGCCCGCGCCGAGCGCCTGCGCGGTAAGCCCGGTAACCCCCATCCGCAGGAAGCCGAACGCCCAGAAAATCAGATTCACGGTTGTGACACCCAGCGCCACGCCCGCCAATGCCGCGGCATCGCCGGTTCGCCCGATAACGGTGGCGTCAACCACGCCGACCAGCGGCACCAGCGCCTGGCCGAGGATGATCGGCCATGCCTGAGCGAATACCATGCCGCGCGTGAGTTGGCTCATAACGGCGCCTGATCCCATGAACCGGCGCATCGCGCCACGCCCGGCGCGTGAAATTTCGCGCGACGCTTTCTCCGATGGATGATGCTCCAAACGTCTGCCCGGATCAGCATCCCGGCGGCGGTGTTGCGGCGGCAATAGTGTCGCGTGTCCGGGCGCCGACGGATGCGATCATCGCGGCCCGGCCATCGTTCCTTATGGCGGGCGGGATCGACGCGGGCGCGGTGACCGATGATGGCCGTCACCGTGAGCACTGACAGTTACCTTTTGTAAAGGAAGCCCGTCCATGGGCCGTGTCCGAGTCGAACCGAGGCTTCGGAGCGTGTTGCGTGATTGCGGTGCGAAAAGGCGGCGTTTCCCTCGATTGCAACGCTATCGCCAGCCGCCGCGCGGCGGCTCGGAGCGAGCGGACCGAAACAACAGCATTTACAAAGGGATTGCATATGAAGACGGCATCGGCGCGAGCCCGCATCATGCGGGGAGCGAGCGTGAGCGCGCTGCTTCTCATCGCAAGCCCCGCCCTCGCGCAGACTGGCGCGTCCGACGCCACCGAGCGGGCCGCGCGACCGGATGCGGATCAAGCCGGCACCCCTGACATCGTGGTGACGGGTTCGCGCATCGCGCGGCCGGAATTCGATACCGTCCAGCCCACCCAGGTGATCGGCGCGGCGCAGATCGAAAATCGCGGCTACACCAATGTCGGCCAGGCGTTGAGCGAAATCCCCGCCTTCGGCCCCGCCGGCAACAACAGCGCCGGCACGCAATCTCCGTTCGGGCCGGGGCAAACTTTCGTCGATTTCTTCGGCCTTGGCTCGCAGCGTACCTTGGTGCTGGTCGATGGGCGGCGTTTCGTCTCGTCGAACACCGCCACCATCTTCGGCCCGGTCAATCCCGGCACGCAGGTCGATCTCAACAATATCCCCACCTCGCTGATCGAGCGGATCGAGACGGTCTCGATCGGCGGCGCGCCGATCTACGGATCGGATGCGATCGCGGGCACCGTCAACGTCATCCTGAAGCGCGATTACGAGGGGCTGGAGCTGGAAGGCCAGAGCGGCATTTCCCAGCGCGGCGATGCGCCGAACAAGCAGTTCAGCATATTGGCCGGCAGGAATTTCGCGGGCGGGCGCGGCAATATCACCATCTCCGGCGAATATGATCGCGGCAGCGGGCTGGCCGCCACCGATCGCGCGATCACCGCGCGCGGCGATTTCTTCGCCACCCCGCCCGCCTCGTTCAACTCGCCTTATGCCCAGATCGTGCTCCCCGCACGGCGCTTCACCGCTTTCACCGCCGGCGGCGTTCCCTTTGCGGCGGACGATTATCTCGCCGCGCGCTCCGGCATCCGCAATTCGGCGGGCCAGTTGCTCCAGTTCGGATCGGGCGGAACACTCGTACCGCTCGATCTCGGCACGGTCATGCGCCAGGGCTTCATCAGCAGCGGCGGCAACGGTTTCGACATGGCGGCCCAGTCAAACCTGCTGACCAGTTCCGAACGATATCTGGGCAATATTCAGGCAAGCTATCAGGTTACGGACAATGTTCGCTTTTTCGCCGAAGGCTGGTACGCGCGCTCAAAGAGCGTGAACCTGATCGACGAGCCGAATTACAACTCCGCGTTGTTCGATGCGGCGGGCACGATCAACGGCAATATCGCCATCCGCCTCGACAATCCGTATCTCTCCGCCGCCGATCGCGCGACGATCGCGGCCAATCTTCCCGCGGGACAGCAGCAATTCTACCTTGGCCGCGCGCTCTCCGATCTGACGACCGGCCGGGCCGAGGCAACAGTCGAGACCTGGCGCTTCGTCGGCGGCTTCGACGGCACGGTCGGGCTGCTCGGTCGCGATTTCCGATGGGAGACCTCCGCAGTCTATGGCCGCTCGCAGATGGACGGGCGCGTCGACAAGCTGGTGCAGCAGAATTTCCTCAACGCGCTCGATGCGGTGGTCGACGGATCGGGCAACATCATCTGCCGGCCCGGCGCGGTGAATGCGCAGATCAAAACGATCAGTTCGGCCTGCGCGCCGCTCAACATCCTCGGCGCCGGCCTGGCGAGCAAGGCCGCGCGCGATTATATCTTCGCCACCGCCACACCGCGCTCGATCAACGAGCAGATCGTGTTCAACGCCAATATCAAGGGGCCGGCGTTCACGCTGCTCGGCAACGACGTGAATATCGTCGCCGGTTATGAACATCGCGAGGAGAAGACCCGGTTCGATCCGGGCGCGTATTTCTATGGCGCGCCGCAACCGGATGGCTCGCGCCAGCCGTTCGGGCGTTCGATCCCGGTCGACCCCGTGGCGGGCAAATATCACACCAACGAGGTGTTCGGCGAACTCGTCGTGCCGTTCGTCACCGCGAAGAACGGCCTCAACTGGCTGCATACGCTCGAATTCGACGGCTCCGCGCGCTATGTCCGCAATTCGCTTTCGGGGGGCGATCTCACCTGGAGCGCCGGCGGCCGCATCGGCTTCGTGCCCGACGTGACATTCCGGGGCAATTTCACCCGCTCGATCCGCTCGCCCGCGATCACCGAAGCCTTCAACCCCAGCTCGCAAGCCTATGACGCCGGCGCCGACCCGTGCGACGCGCGCTTCGTCGGCAACGGGCCGAACCCGGCGGTGCGCAAGGCGAATTGCACCGCAGCAGGAATCAACACCGCCACATTCTCATCTAATTTCAGCAATTTGTACATTCCCGTAACGGTCGGCGGCAACCCCGATCTGCGCAATGAAAAAGCGAATAGCTGGACGATCGGCGCGGTCATCCAGCCGCGTTTCGCGCGCAGCTTCTCGCTCGCGGTCGATTGGGTGAGCATCAGCCTCAAGGATGCGATCGTCAATCTGAACGGCGCCGCGATCCTGAACGCCTGCTATGATTCCACGAGCTATCCCAACGCGTTCTGCAAATTGTTCAATCGCGATGCCAACGGGCAACTCACCACGATCCGCGAGGGCTATTATAACGCGGCGAGCTACAGGACTACCGGGCTGCAAGCCACCGCATCCTATCGTTTGCCGCTGGAGCGCATCGGGATCGAAAATGCGGGCGTGCTCGGCGTGGCGGTGAATTATTTCTATCGCGACAAGCTGGAAACACGGATCGGCACCGACGACATCACCCATATCGCCGGCGAAGTGGGATATCCGCGCCATTCGGGCACGGCCAACTTGAGCTATGACAACAAATCGCTCAACCTGCTGTTGCAGGCCCAATATGTCGGCAAGGGCAAGTTCAACATGGATGCCGCGCCGAACGCCACGGACATCACCGGCGTGAGCGACTGGTGGCTTTTCAACGCCACGCTGGGCCTGAAAGTGAACGATCGGTTCGGGCTGAAATTCATCGTCGACAATGTGTTCGACGCGACCCCGCCCTATCCCGCCCCGCTCGGCGGCAGCACAAGGACGTACTTTTCGGGAATCATGGGGCGCTATTTCAGCGTCGCGGCGCGGGTGAGATTCTGAGCTGATCGGGGTCTGCAACGGATGGCCGACGCGGGCGACATATCTTCGCCCGCATCGGCCCACTTGCGCCGCGCGCCGCGCCCGACTATGGCCCGCCGCACCGCACTGGACTTCCGATGCAATGCCGCCCGGAACGACAGTACGATACCAGCCGAAGGCACGCACTTTCAGCGCGTTGCGGGTGTAGCTCAATGGTAGAGCAGAAGCTTCCCAAGCTTACGACGAGGGTTCGATTCCCTTCACCCGCTCCATTTCCTGATCGCAGGACATCCCGATAGCGTCGCCAGCCCCCGCGAGATAGGCGGCGAGGCGTTCGCTGGTTCCACCCGACGCGCGAAGCCCCAGTTTGCTCCGGCGAAAGAGCACGTCCTCCGCCGTCCGTGCCCATTCCTGCGCGCTGAGATAATCGACCTCGCGTGCGGTCAGCCCGCCGCCGAAATCTTCGCCCAGATCGGCGGGTGTGGCGGCATCGCCGAGCAGCATGTCGATCCGCGTGCCATAAGCATGTGCGAGGCGGCGGAGCAGTGCTTGCGGCAACTCCGGTCGTTCCCGTTCGATGCGCGCGAGGAAGGCGTGGAAATCTGCGCCCGGCATGTCGCCGCCGGGGAGTGGCGCATCCGCTGTCCATGCCGGCCTGGCGCCGGGCAGATAGGGCGCGAGATGCTGCATCGCGTGTTCCGCCAGCTTGCGATAGGTGGTGATCTTGCCGCCGAACACGCTCAGCAGCGGCGCACGTCCCTCCCCCGCGTCGAGATCGAGCACATAATCGCGGGTGACGGCGGAAGCGTTGCCGGCCTTGTCATCGTAGAGCGGGCGAATGCCGGCATAGCTCCACACGATATCCGCTTCGTTCAGCTTGCGCGCGAAATAATTGTTCACGGTATCGAGCAGGTAGCGCGTTTCACCATCGCTGATCTCCGCGCGCGCCGGCTCGCCCTGCCACGGTTCATCAGTGGTGCCGATCAGCGTGAAGCCATCCAGATAAGGCAAGGTGAAGACGATGCGGCGATCGGCGTTTTGCAGCATGAAAGCGTGATCGCCCTCATAAAGCCGGGGCACGACGATATGGCTGCCCTTCACCAGCCGCACCGCGCGATCGGCCCGCGCGCCGGGCACGCGCGCTAGCACATCGGCCACCCATGGCCCGGTGGCATTGACGAGAATGCGCGCGCGGACGCTGCTTTCGCCGGCAGCGTCCGCGATCGTCGCAAGCCAGCCATCGCCATCGCGCCGTGCCGCTATCAGGCGGGTGCGCGTGCGGATATCGGCGCCGCGATCCGCCGCGTCGCGCGCGTTGAGCACCACCAACCGGCTGTCGTCCACCCGGCAATCGGAATAGACGAACGCGGTGCCGCGCGGATCGGCCAGCCCGGCGCCATAGGCGCTGCGATCGAGCCGGATCGTCTCCGTCCCCGGCAGTTTCTTGCGGCCGCCAAGATGATCGTAGAGAAACAGCCCGAGCCGGACCATCCACGCCGGGCGCGGCGAATGCGTCTGCGGCAGCACGAAGCGCGCCGGCCAGATGATATGCGGCGCCATCCCCCACAATCGTTCACGTTCGATCAGCGCCTCGCGCACCAGCCGGAATTCGCCATATTCGAGATAGCGCAGCCCGCCGTGGATCAGCTTGGTCGAGGCGGACGAGGTGTAATTGGCTAGATCATCCTGCTCGACCAGCAGCACGGAAAGGCCGCGCCCCGCCGCATCGCGCGCGATCCCCGCCCCGTTGATCCCGCCGCCAACCACCAGCAGATCGACCGTATCGCGCGTCGTCTCATCGTTCATGCGCGCAGGCTAAGGCGCAAATCGTTGACGGGCGAACAAAAAAAATCGAGCATCGAGCCGAGCATGGCGGTGGAGAGACACGGGTGGGGAAGACGCATATCCTGGCGATCGACCAGGGCACGACCTCGACCCGCAGCGTCGTTTTCGATCAGGGCGCCCGCCGCATCGCCACCGCGCAGGTGGAATTTCAGCAACATTATCCCGCCCCCGGCTGGGTCGAGCATGATCCGGAGGACATCTGGCGCGATACGCTCGCCACCGCGCGCGCGGCGATCGCGAAAAGCGGCGTCGGCGCGGGCGGAATCGCCGCGATCGGCATCACCAACCAGCGCGAGACGACGCTCATATGGGAACGCGGGAGCGGCCGCCCGATCCACCGCGCGATCGTGTGGCAGGACCGGCGCACGACGGAGCGTTGCCAGCGGCTCAAGGAGGCGGGCGCGGAACAGGAGGTGCGCGCGCGCACCGGGCTGCTGATCGACCCCTATTTCTCCGCGACCAAGATCGCCTGGATGCTCGATAACGTGCCCGGCGCGCGCGCGCGGGCGGAACGCGGCGAACTCGCGTTCGGCACGATCGACAGTTTCCTGTTGTGGCGGCTGACCGGCGGGAAGGTCCACGCCACCGACGTTACCAACGCCTCGCGCACCTCCTTGTGGAATATCCGCGAGAATTGCTGGGACGATGAGATGTGCCGCCTGTTCGGAGTGCCGCGCGCGCTGCTGCCAGAAGTGCATGACAATGCACACATTTATGGCAGCACAGCACCGGGGCTGTTCGATGCCGAAATCCCCGTCGCGGGGATCGCCGGGGATCAGCAGGCGGCGCTGTTCGGCCAGACCTGTTTCGCGCCGGGCAGCGCCAAGGCGACCTATGGCACGGGCTGCTTCATGCTGCTCAATACCGGCGAACAGGCGATCCTTTCCGACCATCGGCTGCTGACCACGCCGGCCTATCGCATCGCCGGGCGGACGACATATGCGCTGGAAGGATCAATCTTCGTCGCTGGCGCGGCGATCAAATGGCTGCGCGACGGGATCGGCGTTATCGCCCACGCCAGCGACACCGATGGCATGGCGACGCGGCTGCCGGACAATGGCGGTGTCTATGTGGTTCCGGCTTTCGTAGGCCTGGGGGCGCCGCATTGGGCGCCGGACGCGCGCGGCGCGATCTTCGGGCTGACGCTGGGGTCGACCCAGGCGCATCTCGCGCGCGCCGCGCTGGAGGCGGTGGCCTATCAGACGCTCGATCTGGTCACGACGATGGTGGAGGACGGCAGCACGCGACCGGCGATGCTGCGCGTCGATGGCGGGATGGCGGCGAACGACTGGCTGTGCCAGTTCCTCGCCGATCTGCTCGAAGCGCCGGTGGAGCGCCCGCATGATCTTGAGACCACCGCGCGCGGCGCCGCGTTCCACGCCGGGCTGGCGGCGGGCCTGTGGTCTGGCCTCGACGAACTGGCTTCGCTCTGGTCGCGTGAGGCGTGTTTCGCGCCCGCCATGTCGGCGGAGACGCGCGCGCCGCTGATCGCCGGCTGGCGCGACGCGCTGCGCCGGACGTTGCTCAGGTGATGACGTCGGGCGCGGTGCGGCCAGTGTGGCGGGTGATGCCGGCGATCGCCTCGGCGGCGGCGGCGAGGTCCGCGAGCATCGCGGTCGTATCGGCGTCGAGCGTGCCGCCCACCGGCTCATAGCGTTCGAGATAGACGCGCAAGGTGGCGCCGCTCGTGCCGGTGCCCGAGAGGCGGAACACGACGCGGCTGCCGCCTTCGAACAGCACACGGACGCCCTGCCGCTCGCTGACCGAGCCATCGACCGGATCATGATAGGCGAAATCGTCCGCCGCCGCGACGGTGAGCGCGCCGAAGGTGCGGCCTGGGAGGCGGACGCTCGCGGCGCGCAATTCGACCATCAGCGCATCCGCCTGTGTACTTTCGATCGCTTCATAATCGTGCCGCGCGTAATAATTCCGGCCGAAGCGCGCCCAGTGATCGCGCGCGATCCGCGCCACCGGCTTGCCCGTGACGGCGAGAATGTTGAGCCATAGCAGCACCGCCCACAGCCCATCCTTTTCGCGGACATGATCGGAGCCTGTGCCCGCGCTCTCCTCTCCGCAGATCGTCGCCATCCCGGCATCGAGCAGATTTCCGAAGAACTTCCAGCCGGTTGGTGTTTCGAACGCGGGCAGCCCGAGCGCGGCGGCGACGCGATCCGCCGCCGCGCTGGTCGGCATCGAACGCGCGATTCCCTTAAGCCCGGCGGCATAGCCCGGCGCGAGATGCGCATTGGCGGCGAGCATCGCGAGGCTATCCGACGGGGTGATGAAAATACCGCGCCCGATGATGAGGTTACGATCGCCATCGCCATCGGAGGCCGCGCCGAAATCGGGCGCGTCGGGCGCCATCATCAGATCATGAAGCGCGCGCGCATGGACCAGATTGGGATCGGGATGATGGCCGCCGAAATCCTCCAGCGGCACGCCATTCAACACCGTGCCCGGCGCGAACCCCAATCTTCGTTCAAGGATTTCAATCGCATAAGGCCCGGTTACCGCGCTCATCGCATCGAACTTCATGCTGAGCCCGGCGCGGCGGATCGCGGCGAAATCGAACAGATGCTCCATCAGGTCCGCATAATCGGCAACCGGGTCTATCACCTCGACTTCGAGACCGGCGACCGTGGACATTCCCGGTGTGTCTATGTCCACATCCGGTACGTTCGCGATACGAAACGTGTCGATCGCGGCGGTTCTGTGGACAATCGCCTCGGTGACTTTCTCCGGCGCGGGGCCGCCGTTGGCGATATTATACTTGATCCCGAAATCCTCATCCGGGCCGCCGGGATTGTGGCTGGCGGACAGGATCAGCCCGCCGATCGCCCCCAGCTTGCGGATCAGATGCGAGGCGGCGGGCGTCGAGAGGATGCCGCCTTGCCCCACCACGACCCGGCCAAAGCCATTCGCCGCCGCCATGCGGATCGCTTTTCCGATCACGTCGCGGTTGAGGAAACGCCCGTCGCCGCCGATCACCAGCGTCGCGCCCTCTTTCCCCTCCACCACGTCGAACACCGACTGGATGAAATTTTCCGCATAATGCGGCTGCTGGAAAACACGGACCTTCTTGCGCAGGCCCGACGTGCCCGGCCGCTGATCGGGATAAGGGGTGGTGGCGATGGTTTCGATCATGCCGGCTTGAAGCACGCTCGGGCCGCCCCCGGCAAGCGCCGCCGCGTTCAGACGGTGAAGCTTTCCCCGCAGCCGCACGCGCCCTTGGCATTGGGATTGGCGAATACGAAGCCCGCCGCGAAATCGTCTTCCACCCAATCCATCGTCGAGCCGATCAGATAGAGGATCGAGCCGCCATCGACATAGAGCGTGCCGCCCGGCGTTTCGATCTTCTCATCGAACGCCACCGCTTCGCTGACGTAATCGACCGAATAGGCAAGGCCCGAGCAACCCCGGCGCGGGGTGGAGAGCTTGACGCCGATCGCCCCTTCCGGCGCGCGCGCCATCAGCGCCGCGATCCGCGCCTCGGCGGTGGGCGTGAGGTTCAGCGCGGCGGGGCGCGCGCGGGCCTTCACCTCGCCCATCACAACATCCCCAGTTCGAGCCGCGCCTCATCCGACATCTTGGCCGGATCCCATGGCGGATCCCATACGAGGTTCACATCGGTGAAGGCGATGCCGGGCACCGCGCTCACGCGCATCTCGACCTCGCCGGGCATGGATTCGGCCACCGGGCAATGCGGCGTGGTGAGCGTCATGGTGATGGCGGCATGGCCGTCTTCCGTCACCTCGACGCCGTAGATCAGCCCGAGATCATAGATGTTCACCGGGATTTCGGGATCGTAGATTTCCTTCAGCGCATCGAGCACCGCCTCGTAAAGCGCGCCGCCCGGCTCAGCCGACGAAGCGGCGACCGGCTTTTGCGCGAGGAAGCCGGAGAGATAATCGCGCTTGCGCTCGAACGTCTCGCCCACCGTTTCCTTCGCATCCTCGACGCGCGCCCTGGGCGGCGACGCCACGGCGTCCACTTCCTCGATGCGGATCGGGTCGTTCATCCGAAAATCCTCGTCACTCGCTCGATACCCTTCACCAAAGCGTCGATATCCGCCGCATTGTTATGCACGCCGAAGCTGGCGCGCGCGGTGGCCTCCACGCCCAGCGCCCCCATCAGCGGCTGCGCGCAATGGTGGCCGGCGCGGATCGCCACCCCGGCCTCATCCAATATGGTGCCGACATCGTGCGGATGCACCCCATCGACCGTGAAGGAGACGATTCCGGCAGAATCCGCCGGCCCCAGCAGCCGCACCGAATTGAGTTGCGACAGCCGCGCGCGCGCCTCCGCCACCAGCGCCGCCTCATGCGCGTGGATGCGATCCAGCCCAAGCCCCGCGACATAATCAATCGCGGCATGAAGCCCGATCACCCCGATGATATGCGGCGTGCCCGCCTCGAACCGCGCGGGCGGCGGGGCATAAGTGGTCTTGGCGAAGGTCACGCGGTCGATCATCGCGCCGCCGCCGTGCCATGGCGGCATCTGATCGAGCAGTTCGGCGCGCGCCCACAACACGCCGATCCCGGTGGGGCCATAGAGCTTGTGCCCGGAAAAGACGTAGAAATCGCAATCGAGCGCCGCGACATCCACCGCCATGCGCGGGACCGCCTGGCACCCGTCGATCAGGATTTTCGCGCCGACCCCGTGCGCCAGATCGGCGGCGCGCCGCGCATCGAGCACCGAACCGAGCACGTTGGAGACATGCGCCAGCGCGACGAGCTTGTGCTCGGGCCTGAGCATCGCCGCCATCGCATCAAGGTCTATCCGGTGATCGGCGGTGAGCGGGATCACGTCGATCGCAGCGCCCACGCGCTCCGCCACCATCTGCCACGGCACGATATTGGAATGATGCTCAAGCTGGCTGAGCAGGATGCGATCGCCCGGCTTGAGCGTGTTCGCCGCCCAGCATTGCGCGACGAGGTTGATCCCCTCGGTCGCGCCGCGCACGAAGATGCATTCGTCCGGCTGGCCGCCGATGAATTGCGCCACGCGCGCGCGCGCCGCCTCATAAGCGAGCGTCATGTCGGCGGAGCGCTGATAGACGCCGCGATGCACGGTGGCATAGCTCTCGCCATAACCGCGCGCGATCGCATCGACCACGACCTGCGGCTTCTGCGCGGTCGCGGCGGAATCGAGATAGGCCCAGCCGGCGGGGATGGCGGGGAAATCCGCCGCCACGTCAAGCGGGCGCTCGGCGGCGGTCACGGTCATAGCGCCGCGTCCAGCCACGCATCCGCATCCGCGACGAACGCGGCGCGCACCTCGTCATGCCCGATCCGGTCGATCGCATCCGCGACGAAGGCGTGGGTGAGCAGCGCCTCGGCGCGCGCGCGCTGGATGCCGCGGCTCTGCATGTAGAACAACGCGCGCTGATCGAGTTCGCCCACCGTCGCGCCATGCGCGCATTTCACGTCGTCGGCGAAAATCTCCAGCTCGGGCTTCAGGTTCACGGTCGCGGTGCGATCGAGCAGCAGGCCGCGCAGGCTCTGCACGCCATCGGTTTTCTGCGCATGGCGCGCGACATCGACGCGCGCGGCAAGGCTCGTCTGGCTGCGATCGGCGGCCACCGCGCGCCACGTCTGGTTGCTGGCGCCGTTGGGGGCGACATGGCGGACGGAGACGGCGCATTCCTGCCGCTGCTCGTCACGGGTGAGCAGCGCGCCGCCATAATCGACGAACGCGCCGTCGCCCGCGAGCGTCAGCTCCGCGTCGATCCGGCTGCCCTGCCCGCCGACGCCGAGGAAGATGGTGACGAGGCTAGCCGCAGCGGCGACGCGCGCTTCCTCCCGCAGCGAGACGAAGCCCGCCGACTGGAGCAGCCGCACCGAGCGCATCAGCCGCGCGCCCGTGCCGAGCGTTACGCGGGTGAAGCGATTCGCCCAGCCGGCGCCGACGAAGGTTTCCACCACCTCCGCCACCGCATCGTCCGCCAGCACGATTTCGGCGGGCAGATGGCTCTGGCCGCCGGTGGCGACATGGATGATCTGCACCGGATGCGCCGCCGCCGCCGCGTCCAGCCGCAGCGCCCAGCCCGTGCCGCTCGCGCGGCGGCCAAGCGGGTGCGTGCCCGCGTCGATCTCACCCAGCGTCACGCGGTGGAGCGAGCTGCGCGCCTGATCGAGCACGCCATCGACGAACAGCAGCCGGGCGCCGGGCAGATCAAGGAAATCGGCCTCGGGCGCCGCCACCGGCGCGAGCGTCGCGGCGCTCGCCAGCGCGCCGAGATCGGCCCAGCGCCACGCCTCCTCGCGGGGGGAGGGAAGATCGAGCACGGCGCTCATTACGCCGCCACCTCCACATAGCCTTCGCGTTCGAGCTGCAACGCCAGTTCCGGCCCGCCGGTGCGCGTGATGCGCCCGTCATCGAGGACGTGGACGAAATCGGGCTTCACGTAATCGAGCAGCCGCTGATAATGGGTGATGAGCAGCACGGCCTTGTCCGCGTGCCGCATGATGCGGTTGATGCCATCGCCGACGATGCGCAGCGCGTCGATATCAAGGCCCGAATCCGTTTCGTCGAGGATCGCGAACCGGGGCGCGATGACGCCCATCTGCACCATCTCGTTGCGCTTCTTCTCGCCGCCGGAAAAGCCGACGTTGACCGGGCGCTTGAGCATCTCGGCATCCATGTCGAGCAGCTTCGCCTGTTCGCGCGCGAGCTTGAGGAACTCGGCCCCCGACAACGGCTTCTCGCCGCGCGCGGCACGCTGCGCATTCAGGCTTTCGCGCAGGAACTGGACGTTCGACACGCCGGGAATCTCGACCGGATACTGGAATCCCAGGAACAGCCCGGCGGCGGCGCGCTCATGCGGCTCCAGCGCGAGCAGATCCTGCCCCGCGAACGTCACCGATCCTTGCGTCACCTCATAGCCGGGGCGCCCGCCCAGCACATAGCCGAGCGTGGACTTGCCCGCGCCGTTCGGCCCCATGATCGCGTGGATCTCGCCCGCGTTCACGGCGAGCGTCAGCCCTTTCAGGATCGGCTTGCCGTCGATTTCGGCGTGGAGGTTTTCAATCTTCAGCATGACTAACGCTTCTTCCAGTTCCTGTATCGCACCCGGCTCATTGCCCGTCGCGCCGCCGCACGAACGCGGCCACCTTCACCTCGACGCAATCGGCGAGCGGCTCCGCCTGCGTCACGCCGCCGTTGAAGCAGGTGGCGGTCGCCTCGCACGCGGTGCGGTCGATATCCGCATCGCCGCTCGACACGCGCGCCTGACACGCCTGCACCTTGCCGCCCTCCACCCGCGTCGCGATCCGCAGCCGCCGGAGCGCGGCCACGACAACATCGGGCGGCGGCGCGGCTTCAGCCGGGGCGAGGAGCAGCATGGCCGGGAGCAGGATCACCCCACGCTCCCCTCAAGCGAAATGCCGAGCAGCTTCTGCGCCTCGACCGCGAATTCCATCGGCAGTTGCTGAAGCACCTCGCGCGCGAAGCCGTTGACGATCAGCGCCACCGCCGCTTCCTGATCCAGCCCGCGCGACATGGCGTAGAACAACTGATCCTCGCTGATCTTGCTGGTCGTCGCCTCATGCTCGATCTGCGCGCTGGGATTGCGCACCTCGATATAGGGCACGGTGTGCGCGCCGCACTGATCGCTGAGCAACAGGCTGTCGCATTGCGTGAAGTTGCGCACGCCCTCCGCGGTGGGCGCGACGCGGACGAGGCCGCGATAGGTGTTGTCGCTATGCCCCGCGCTGATCCCCTTCGACACGATCGTCGAGCGCGATCCCTTGCCGAGGTGGATCATCTTGGTGCCGGTATCGGCCTGCTGCCGGTTGTTCGTCACCGCGACCGAGTAAAACTCGCCGACGCTGTTTTCGCCCGCCAGCACGCAGCTTGGATATTTCCACGTGATCGCGCTGCCGGTTTCCACCTGCGTCCAGCTAACCTTGCTGTTCCGGCCCTGGCAAAGCGCGCGCTTGGTGACGAAATTATAGATGCCGCCAACGCCATTCTCGTCGCCGGGATACCAATTCTGCACGGTGGAATATTTGATCTCGGCATCGTCAAGCGCGACCAGTTCGACCACGGCGGCGTGAAGCTGGTTTTCATCGCGCATCGGCGCGGTGCAGCCTTCAAGATAGGAGACGTAAGCCCCCTTGTCCGCCACGATCAGCGTGCGCTCGAACTGCCCGGTATTCTCGGCATTGATGCGGAAATAGGTGGACAGTTCCATCGGGCAGCGCACGCCTTCGGGCACATAGACGAAGGTGCCGTCGGAGAAGACCGCGCTGTTCAACGTCGCGAAAAAATTATCGTGCTGCGGCACGACCTTGCCCAGCCACTTCTTCACCAGATCGGGATATTCGCGGATCGCCTCGCTGATCGACAGGAAGATGACGCCTGCCGCCTTCAATTCCTCGCGGAAGGTGGTGGCGACGGAAACGCTGTCGAACACCGCATCGACCGCGACCTTGCGCGCGCCTTCCACCCCGGCGAGCACCTTCTGCTCCTCGATCGGGATGCCGAGCTTTTCATAGGTGCGACGGATTTCGGGATCGAGTTCGTCGAGCGAGCTTATCGTCTTCTTCTGCTTCGGCTCGGCGTAGTAATAAGCATCCTGATAGTCGATCGGCGGGATGTTGAGCTTGGCCCAATGCGGGCTCTCCATCTCCAGCCATTTGGCATAGGCCTTCAGCCGCCAGTCGAGCATCCATTGCGGCTCGCCCTTCTTGGCGGAGATATAGCGCACCGTATCTTCGGACAGGCCCTTGGGTGCGAAATCCTGCTCGATATCGGTGGCGAAACCCCATTCGTATTTCTTGGAGACGGCGGCGAGCGCCTCGGCGTTCTTGGTGGCCATTACGCGATCACCTCCTCACGGGCGGCGGGCGCGGTGGCAAGCGTCGCCAGCGTCACCCCGGCGAGCGCGCCGCGCACCGCATTGTTCACGACATTCAGATGCGGCTTCACGCGGCAATTCCCTTCGATGGCGCAATCATGATGGCCCGTCTCGACGCAGGTGGTGAGCGCGATCGGCCCTTCCACCGCCTCCACGATATCGGCAAGGCTGATCGCGGCGGGCGGGCGAGACAGGCGAAAGCCGCCGCCGGTGCCCCGCGCGCTTTCGATCAGCCCGGCGGCGGCAAGCCGGCTGACCAGTTTCTGCGCGGTGGGCAGCGGCACGCCGGTTTCCTCCGCCAGCAGCGTCGCGTTCAATCGCCCCGCCCCGCCGCAATGGCGCGCGGCGGCGGCCATCAGGACGACCGCGTAATCGGCAAGGCTGGAGAGGCGCATGAACTCGGGCTTCGACCAATCGGATTGATTCGTTCCGATTGGGCAGATGGTCGCACTGGCGCGGGAAATCAAGCGTGGGGTGTGCTTCCTGTCCCTTTACCTGTTCGGGCTGGGCCTGTCGAAGCCTTGTCCTTCTTCGAAAGGAAAGGCAGCCGTTCAATAAGCTCAGGGCGAACGGAGGATGGGTCGAGTTGGCGCGACGCGGCGAAGCCGCGTCGTCGGTCGGCGCTTTGGCGCCGCCGGCCGGGCGGCGCTATTGCTGGCTCCAGCTTTGCTGGAGCGGCGCCGCGCCGCCGCGCCTCAAGTTTCCGAAATGATCGGATGCACCTGCCCGCCCAGCGCCAGCCGCTGCGTCATGGTGAGTTGCGCGAGATGATTCGGCTCGGTGCGGAGCTGGCGCGGGGTGAGGCCGGTGAATTGCTTCAACTCGCGGATCAGATGCGATTGATCGTAGAAGCCCTCGGCGATCAGATCGTCCAGCGTCGTCGAGCCATTGGCCAGCGCGACGGCGGCGCGCAGCGCGCGATATTTGCGCGCGAGCAATTTGGGCGGCGCGCCATAAAGCGCGTTGCAGCGCCGCTCCACCTGACGGCGCGAGACGCCGCTCGCCACGACCAGCGCGGCTACATCGGGCGAGGCGCTGCCCGCCAGCCAGGCATCAATCTGCCGCGCGAAGGCCAGGGCCTCGCTATCCGCGCCCGCGATCGAGCCGCGCACGAAGGCGGCGGCGATCGCCACCTTTTCGTCGGTGCCGCTCGCGGCGCGCATCCGATCGCTCACCCGCCGCACCGCCGCGCCGAAGAACGCCTCCCCGTCCAGCGCGCGGTTGAGCATGGTCGAGGCGTCGATCCGGAGCAGCGCCGCCCAGCCCGCCGGTTGCAGCCCCATGCCGATCACCTCGACCGGCCCGTCCGCCCGCGTCCGCATCGCCCCGCTGGTCGGCCCGACGATATGCACGTCGCTGGCCGGCTGCACCGTGCCATCGGGGAAGGAATAGCTCGCACCGCGGCGCGACAGCCGGAAACGAAGCTGCGCATGATCGGCGCGCTCGACATCCTCGAACAACGGCACGTCCGCGCGGAAATGATAGAATAACGTGACGTAGGGCCGAAGATCCTCGGCTGGGACGACATAGTCCAGCTTGATATCTGCCACGTTTCTGTGCGCCCCGTTTTATCGCGCGATTCTATCGCATTGTCGCTGCAAAGAAAAGCGGCCCGGCCACAAAAGCAGCCGGGCCGTTCAGGTGAGAACCCCTGTTTCCAGAAGCTCTTCGGGTCGCAAGCCCTTTAGACACGCTTTCGCCCGCCAAGTATTGGACGGATTCGTCGTCTCGCGGCGGACTTTCATACAATTGAAGGAGATAGACGCGCGCGCCGCTGATGATCCGGAAAAAATCATTCACGGCCCGCGCATATCGGAGCACGAATCAACGTGGTGCGGGGACCGATTCGACCAGCACCCGCCCTTCGCGGCGCGGATCATAGCCGCCGTCGATCCGGCCACCCCGCACGATCACGCCCTGCAGCCCCGAATCCTCGCCCTGCCCCGGCCTGACCGTCACCCCGCGCGCGGCGAGCCCGGCGAGCACCGCGGGCGGGAACTTTTCGACCTCGCCCTGGAACGAGGCGCCGCGCGCGACGAGATTGGGCAGCGCCAGCGCGTCCTGCATCGGCAGCCCCCAATCGACCGCGCCGACCAGCGCCTTGCCGACATAGGCGAGGATCGCATTGCCCCCCGCCGAGCCGAGCGCGCCGGCGAATCCGCGCTGGCCGTCGAGCAGCACCAGCGGCGTCATCGACGAGCGCGGGCGCTTGCCCGCCGCGACCGCATTGGCCGCCGCACGGCCATCCGCGTCGCGCGGGCTGAACGAGAAATCGGTCATCTGATTGTTGAGGAAGAAGCCATCGACCATCCGGCCCGAGCCGAAGATCGATTCGACCGTCGTGGTCATCGACACGACATTGCCGCGCGCATCGCCGACGATGAAATGCGAGGTGCCGGTCGGCTCCAGCGTGCGATCGGCGCCGGCGGCGGTCGCGCCCGGCGGCGTGCCTGCGGCGGGCGGCGGGCCG
>NZ_CALMPA010000036.1 GCF_937871615.1 uncultured Sphingomonas sp.
CGCTGGATCGGCGCGCGCGAGCGCTGCGCCTCGGCGACCATCTGGACGATCCGCGCGAGCATCGTATCGCGACCGATCCGCTCGGCGCGGATGACAAGCGCCCCGCTCTGGTTGAGCGTGCCGCCGATGACATTCGCCCCGGCCTCCTTGGCAACGGGCAAGGATTCGCCCGTGACCATCGATTCGTCGATTGCGGAACGGCCCTCTTCGACGCTGCCGTCGACCGGCACCTTCTCGCCCGGGCGGACGCGCAACCGGTCGCCGATCACGACCGCATCGAGGGAGATTTCCTCCTCTTGCCCCTCGGCGGTAATGCGGCGCGCGGCCTTGGGAGCGAGGTTAAGCAATGCCTTGATCGCACCCGAAGTGCGCTCGCGTGCGCGCAGCTCCAGCACCTGGCCGAGCAGCACGAGCACGGTGATGACCGCCGCCGCCTCGAAATAGACGGCGACCGTCCCACCCTCGCGGAAGGCGGCCGGGAAGATGCCCGGCGCGAGCGTCGCCACCATGCTGTAGGCCCAGGCGACGCCCGTTCCCATTGCGATCAGGGTGAACATGTTGAGGTGGCGGGTTTTGAGCGACAGCCAGCCGCGCTCGAAGAAGGGCCTGCCGCCCCACAGCACCACGGGCGTCGCCAGCAGCAGCTGGATCCAGGTCGATGCGCGCTCCGAAACGATATGGTGGAGCGCCGGGAAGAGATGCCCGCCCATTTCAAGGACCAGCACCGGGATCGCCAGCGCGAGGCTGACCCAGAAGCGGCGGGTCATATCGAGGAGTTCGGCGCTCGGCCCGGCATCCCCGGTAGCGATCTCCGGCTCGAGCGCCATGCCGCAGATCGGGCAGGCGCCCGGATGATCCTGCCGGATCTCGGGGTGCATCGGGCAGGTCCAGATCGTTCCCGGAATTACAGGCTCCGCCTCGGGTTTGGGCGCGCTCAGATAGCGTTGGGGGTCGGCGATGAACTTGCTTCGGCAGCCCTCGCTGCAGAAATGATAGTCGCGGCCTTCATGCGTGGCATGATGCGAAGTCGTAGTGGGATCCACGGCCATGCCGCAAACCGGATCCTTCACATCGGTGTCGGCCGGGGCGTGGCCGGCGCAGCAGCCGCTGCTGGAATGCGCATGGTAGTCGGCATGGTTCATCTGACGGTCCTCCGATGCGACCCCATGTGGGGCTTGACATCATGTCAGGGTCAAGGCCTTTTTCCCTCCACCTTCCGCGGCGAAGCTCTGGGCCAGGGCTATGCGAGGATCGCGATCATGCTACTCACATCGCCGATGCTGGCGGCTCGAGCGTTCCCAGCCAGGCAACGAACCCAAGGATCGTAATCGAGCAGCCGGCTTCGATCGACAGGCTGCGGCGAAGCGCATGCAGTGCACGGACATGGTCAGCCGCCGCTAGCGAATGCTCGAAAGCTGGCACCAGCCGGAAACGGTTGGCAGCGGCAAGCGCGACCATAGCGCCGAACAAGACGAGCTTGGCGATCAGCAACTGGCCGTAAAGGCTGCCGGGCAGCTTCAGGATGTTGGCCGGTCCGACCAGCAGCCAGCTGTTGACGAGGCCGGAGGCGATGATCGCGCCGACCGTGAGCGTTCCGACCAGCGAGAAGCCTTTAAGGGCGCGGTGTGACAGGATGAGATGGTCACGGTCGATCAGTTCCCGTCGCCGAAACACGAGCAGCAGAAGCGCGAGGAGCGCACCGACCCAGATGCCAGCCGCCCAGAGATGAACGATGTCGGCCGACAGGTGGAGCCAGCCGACCGTGCCCTCGTCCATCGCGCCGTGACCGCCCCAGGCCAGGCTTGCGAGCGCCAACGCCGAAGCCAGCACGACGAGCGACAAGGCTGTTGCCGGGCGTGGGCTGAGAACAAGCAAGACGACAAGGGCGATCAGTAATGCCGCCATTCGCACGAGCCAGGCGCTGCCAACACTCGTCGAGCCGACGATGGTCTTGAGAGTGCCCATATCCACCGAGGCGAGCGGAACGCCGGCCATGCCGGCCGCGAGTATCACCAGACCGCCAAGCGACAGCACCGCGCCAAGCACGGCGATGCACCATAGCCACGGGCCGAGCGCGATCGCGCCGCGGAAGCGCCGTTCCCCGCCGCGCAGCGCGTAGAGCGCGAACGCGGTGATGCCAAACAGCGCCATCAGGTCGAGATACAGCCCGAACCTGAGCGCGACCGCCCCGGCACCGGGCATCAGCGCACCCGGAAGCTGTAATTGCCCTCGACGCGGTGCGTATCGGTCGACACGACATGATAGCTGAGCTTGTAGCCTCCCGCCGTCAGTGCCCTGGGAAGGGTCACGATCAGCGTCTTGCCGTCGGCGCCGAGCGCTGCGCTGGCCGGCATTTTCATAGGCGTGTTCATCTTCATGCCCGGCATGTCGGTCATGACGAGATCGGCGCCCGAAAACTGGGCGACCAGTGATTCCGAAAAGACCAGTTGAACCGTCGCGGTCGGCGCGGCGACGCTGCCCGGCGCAGGAGTGGCGGAAACGAGCTTGGGATGGGCGTAGGCCGCAACCGGCGCTACAAGCAGTGCGGCGGCGACGATCGGTGCGAAGCGCATGTAACATTCTCCGAGAACCGGCAGGGCGCCGGCATTGGGGGATACGCATCTTCGGCGCGCAACCCTCATCGGTGCCCGCAGATATTTCGCGCGCCCCGCACGAGCGAATTTTTTGAGGGATTGCGTGGTCACGCGCGTAAGGGCGAGAAAAGGGGCGAGCGGAGCAGAGAATATGGTACAGGATTTGGACGCAGCCTTGCGGCGCCTTTCGGCCGCGCCGGTGCACCCCGGCCTCGAAGCGATCGAGAGCGCAGTGCTTGAACGGCTGCACCAGCGCGCGGCGCCGACCTCGCTTCAGGGCTTCGGTATCGGCGCGACGGCTGCCGTTGCTGCGCTGATGCTGGGGATAGCGAGCGGCGTACCGGCTCGGGCGTCGGCGTCGTCCAACACGCTGTCGCCTTTCGGTCCGTCGAGCCCGCTCGCTCCCTCGACGCTGCTCGCGGCAAGCCGGTGAATCCGTTTCGCTGGACGATCGTCATCGCGCTGGTCGCGTTCCTCGCTGGCATCGCCGGTGTGTATGTCGGCCACGCGCTGTTCCCCTCACCACAGGCGCAGGGGACCGAGCTTCATGAAGTGCTCCACCACCAGTTGCAGCTCGACGCGGCGCAGGAGTCGAAGCTCGAAGTGCTCGAGCAGCGCTTCGCGATCCGCCGCCGCGCGTTGGAACTCGAGCTGCGGGCCGCCAACGCGCGGCTCGCGGGCGCCATTCAGGCCGAGCATGGCAATGGTCCGCAGGTCGCCGCGGCAGTCGATGCGTCGCACGCCGCGATGGGCGAGCTCCAGAAAGAGACGCTCGCCCACATCTTCGCGATGCGTCAGCTTCTGCGTCCCGATCAGGCGGCTAAATTCGATAAGGCGGTGGTGAAGGCGCTGACCGTCGACGCTCGGTGACGCTCGACCTCACTGCCTTGACCGACGGCGAGCTGGCCGCGCTCAGCATCGCCGGGCGGGACACGGCGTTTGCCGAGATCATGCGCCGTCACCGCGAGCCCGTCTTTCGCATCATCGCCGGCAATATCGGCGACCGCGACGAGGCGCTCGACCTTGTTCAGGAATGCTTCGTCTCGGCGCACCGCGCGCTCCGGCGCTACGATCCCGACCGCGTGATGCGGCGCTGGCTCACCACCATCGCGCTCAACAAATGCCGCGATTGGCGCCGGCGCCGTATGGCCAGGCGCCTGCTCCTTTTTGCGCTCCCGCTCGAAGGCGCCGCCGAGATCGCCGAGGAGCGCAGCCTTCCCGATGCCGAAGTCGCAGCTCGCGAGGAGCTGGCGCGCGTATCGCGCGCAATCGCCGAATTGCCGGCGGCGCTACGCGAACCTCTGGTGCTGCACGTCTTGCAGGACATGAGCCAGGCCGAGACGGCAGCGACACTGTCGATCAGCGAAAAGGCGGTCGAAACCCGCGTGCGCCGGGCGCGGGCGAAGCTCGCGGAGCGACTGAAGGATCGATGACCTCGCGCCCTTGACCCTGACACGGTGTCAAACCCCATCTAATTTTCCGGGAAGGATGCGAGGGGCCGGCGCGTGCGCTGCGTAGTGCCTCTCGAACGTCCAGTTGCAAATCCGAAGGCCAGGAAAGACCATGAGCGAACCTATCGATCGCCGCCAGTTGCTGCGTGGCGCCACGCTGGCGGGAGGTGGGCTCGCGCTCGCGGCATGGATGCCCGCTTGGGCGCAGAGCGTGTCGCCCGGTCTCGCCGCGCCGCTGCCGACGGTTTCGGGCAACGACATCACGCTCAGGATCGCGCGCCAGACGATGATGATCGACGGCCGCCCATCGAAAGCGATCGGCATCAACGGCACCGTGCCGGCGCCGCTGATCCGGCTGCGCGAAGGCCAGAATGTCCGGCTCCATGTCGTCAACGATCTCGACGAGGACAGTTCGATCCATTGGCACGGCCTGCTCGTACCCGCCCAGTTCGACGGTGTGCCGGGCCTGTCGTTCCCCGGCATCAGGCCGCGTTCGACCTTCACCTACGAGTTCCCGATCCGCCAGTCGGGCACCTATTGGTATCACAGCCATTCGGGTCTTCAGGAGCAACTTGGCCACTACGGGCCGATCGTGATCGATCCGGCAGGGGTCGATCCGATCGCGGCCGATCGTGAGCATGTGATCGTGCTGTCGGACCATAGCCCTATCTCTCCCGAATCCATCTTCCGTCGCATGAAAGTCGATCCCGGCAACCTCAATTTCCAGAAGCAGACGCTCGCCGGCTTGCTCGCCGGCCGCGACCAGAGGCTCAAGGACCGGATGGACTGGGGCCGCATGCGAATGGACCCGACCGACATCTCCGACACGACCGGTGCCGCCTATACCTATCTCGTCAACGGCCACGGCCCGCGCGACAACTGGACAGCTTTGTTCAAACCGGGCCAGCGTGTGCGCCTGCGCTTCATCAATGCCTCGTCGATGACGACGTTCAACGTCCGCCTCCCTGGCCTCAAGTTGAATATCGTCCAGGCCGATGGGCAGAATGTGATGCCGGTCGAGGTCGACGAGTTCCAGATCGGCGTCGCAGAAACCTATGATGCGATAATCATCCCACCCGACGACCGCGCCTACACTCTGGTCGGCGAAGCGGTAGACCGCTCGGGCATGGCGCGGGCCACGTTGGCGCCGCGCGCCGGCATGACCGCAGACGTGCCGCCTCTGCGCAAGCGTCCGCTAGCGACGATGAAGGACATGGGCATGGACATGTCGAGCATGCCCGGGATGGAGGGGATGGACATGTCCGGCGGGATGGGACCGCCGCGCGACGTCGATCCCACCGCTGAGCAGAATCGCTCCGCCAAGCTCGCGGCGCCCGGCGCCACGGCAATGCCGATGCCGCCGGGGTCAATGCCCGGCATGGTCTCCGCAGACATGGCCGGGATGGACCATTCCAAGATGGGCGGCATGGATACAGGGTCGATGGGATCCATGGACATGGACTCCATGAAGATGCGCGACTTCTCGAACGCGCCGCAGGTCAGGAAGGGGCCCGGCGTCCAGACCATCGCGCCGATGCCCATCGACCGCACCGGTGAGCCCGGTCAAGGGCTCGAGGACGTCGGTCACAAGGTGCTGGTCTACAAGGATCTGATGGCGCTGGAGCGCAATCCCGATGTCCGCGCGCCCGGGCGCAGCCTCGACATTCACCTGACCGGCAACATGGAGCGGTTCATGTGGTCGTTCGACGGCGTGAAGATGTCGGATCACATGGAGCCGATCCCGTTCACCGAAGGCGAGCGCGTGCGGATCAACCTCATTAATGACAGCATGATGGCGCACCCGATCCATATCCACGGCCATTTCTTCGAGCTCGTCACCGGGCATGGCGATCACGCCCCTCGCAAGCACACCGTCATCGTCCAGCCGGGCGGCAAGGTAACCTGGGACTTCACCGCCGACGCGATCGGTGACTGGGCGTTCCACTGCCACCTCCTCTACCACATGCATGCGGGCATGATGCGCACCGTGAGCGTTCGACCGCATGGAGAGACAGCATGAGCCGGCCGTTCGCTGCGCTCGCCGCCGCCATCGCGCTGACGCTCGCTATGCCCGCCGCGGCGCAGGATATGCCGGGTATGAAGATGCCGGCGCCAGCGAAGGGGGCGGCGGCCGTCAAACCTGAAAAAGGGGCCAGCCCGAAAAAATCGTCACGCAGACCCGTTCCGCGACGCGAGCAGGCCACGAGAGCCATGCCTGAACCGGCAGTGCCCGCGGCCGTCACCAATACAGGGCCTCCTATGTCCGCAATGCCGGGCATGGCGGACAAGCCCAACTCCGACATGAAGGGGCAATCGCAGTCCATGCCCGGAATGGACATGTCGGGCGATCACGCCGGTCACGATATGGCGGGCATGCCTGGAATGACGATGCCTGCCATGGCCCAGGGCGGGACCGCGCTTCCCGCCGGGAACGCGCCAGCGCCGCCGCCACCGACGGATCACTATGCTGACCGCTATTTCCCGGCGACGGATATGAGCCGCGCACGCATGGCCATGATGCACGAGCAGGGCGGCCAGGCGCTTTACCAAGTGATGTTCAACCTCGCCGAGTATCAGGCGCGCCGCGGCCGCGACGGCTATCGCTGGGACGGCGAGGCGTTTGTTGGCGGCGATATCAACCGGCTGTGGCTGAAGTCCGAAGGCGCCGGTGTACTCCGCGATGGTGTCGAGAGCGCCGAGATCCAGGCGCTCTACAGCCGCGCAATCGGCCCCTATTTCAATCTGCAGGCAGGCGTGCGGCACGATTTCCAGCCGAGGCCCACACGAACCTATGCGACTGTCGGGTTCGAGGGCCTCGCGCCCTATATGTTCGAGGTCGAAGGCGCGCTGTTCCTCAGCAACAAGGGCGAGGTGCTCGGTCGGCTCGAAGGGTATTACGACCAGCGCCTCACACAGCGACTGATCCTGCAGCCGCGCGTCGAATTCAATCTCTCGGCACAGGACGTGCCCGAACTCCGGCTGGGGTCGGGACTGACCGATGCGGAACTGGGGCTGAGGCTTCGCTACGAAGTGAGCCGCCAGTTCGCGCCCTATATCGGCGTCTCCTATGAGGCGAAGACCGGCCGGACCGCCGACTTCGCGCGCGCGGACGGCAAGGATCCGGCAACCACGAGCTTCGTCGCCGGCGTGCGATTCTGGTTCTGAAGAGAATTGTTCACCGGTTGAAGCTTTTGAGACAAGCCTTCCCATCACTCGAGTTTCCCGAGCAGCCGTCCCGTCGCCCCAGCCTCGGCTGCCAAATTGCGATTATATTCGAGCGGCATGCGCGGGCTCTTCCAGCGTAGCGCGTCCATGATCCCCGCCAGCTCCTCACCAACACTGAACAGGTCTTGGTTGAGCCCGATCCGGGTGGAGTGGGCGCTAACGTCCTTGAGCAGCCGCGCCAGCTCCTCGGCTGACAGATCCGGGAGCGCGCCGCGGTAGAAGGCTCGCTGGATAATGGTACGGTAGAGCGGGCCGATTGAGCCGGGATGAAGCGCCCCCTCCCCCACGTCATATTCGACGCGCGCTGCCACCGCAGGCTTCGACAAAGTCTTGCGCAGATCCCAGGTCTCGCGGCTCGATATGCTGTCGATCCGCCGCCCCCTGACAGCCGGCCGCGCCTTGTACCGCCGCACCTGCACCCGCCGAAACAGCGCCCCGCTCTCGATTCCCGACGCGCGCTGCCACGCTGCGATCGCTGACACCGAGCGCGGGCTGAGGAACGCCGTTGCCCCCTCCCCTTCCTGATCGCCCTTGCTCCGCGCGATCATCAGCAATCGGGCATCGGGATCGATCGCCTCGATCATATGCTCGACCTGGACCGCGACCAGCTCCGAGGCGCGCAGCCCGGTGTCGTAGGCGACCGAGAGCAACGCGCGGTCGCGCAGCCCCGGCAGATCCTCGTCACACGCAAGCAGCAGCGCCCGGACATTGAGCCCGCGCGGGGCATCGCGCACGGCGTCGCGCACCGGTCCCTTGAACCTGAGCGGTCGCGCCTGTTTCTGCGCCGTGCCCTTTTCCCGTCGGATTGCCGCGAGGCGGAGCTTGACCAGCGGTGCCGGCGTCGGGTCGGTCAGACCCAGCAGCTGATGGATCTTGGCGATCGACGCCTTGTAGCGGCCAAGCGAGGCGGGCTTGCCCCCTTCCCCCGCACGCGTATCGAGATAGTCGGCCACGACTTCCGGCGTCGACGGCAAGGCCACTCGACTATTGCGCCTGCACCAGAGATCGAACGCCTCGAGATCTGATTTGAGCGCACGGATGCTGTGCGGTGACGAAGCCGCCTGGAAAGCGGCGATCAGCGCCTCGTCGATGACGATCCTTGTCCCAGCGCGCATCTGCACGACAGTCCAAGCAAGGTCGGCCGACGGCGCGATGACCGGCGGGGTCGCCTCAACGGCGGTTCCTGTGGTTTCTTGCCCTTCGTGGGCGGTTTCGGTGGTCACGGCGCCCCTCGCTCGTCGGCGACGCTTGTAGCCCACCTTATAAAGAGGCGTCAAATACGCTTATGTGATAACTGCAATTATCATATCTTCATCGTATAACAGTCCTTTAGAGAGCAACCAACGTGTGACTTACGTTGAGAACGTGATATCGGGAATCGTGAGCATTTGCCCTTCCCTGCCCGCTCTTATAGCGCTCGGCCGACTTGATGGCCGCCTGGCGAACAGTCCCGCCCGAGATATCTGGCTGGCACGGGCTAGGGTCGATGGGACGGCAACGATCGCGGGAATCGCGAGCCTCCCGGTCTCTGCCGATGATATCATGAACTGGATATGTGGGCGAGTACCGCCGCCGCGGCACAGCGAGGGCTTGAACGATCCAATGTCCGTCGCGGCCGTAATGCACTTCGCCCTGATCGCGCAAGAAATGCCGGAGGACGAGATCGCGAGGGCGTCATATCGGATTCTGCGCACGCTGCTCGATGACCGGGCAGAGGCCGAGCTTTGGGCTCCTGGGGACCTTGCGCGCTTCTCTGGGGCCTCCAGGGCGGCACAGAACGCGATCGTGGCGCCCTACCCTGCCCCGACCCTTCACGCGGTCGCTCAGAGGCTTCTGAAGGTCCAGGCGGCTCTGGAGGTGGCACCGGCGTCCGGCCGGACAGTTACGACGATTGACGGGCGGCAGATGGTGATCGAGCCGCAGAGCTTCGGTACGATCTGGCTTGTCGCATGCCAACTGCCTCGTGCGCTCGTTGCTGCTGGTGTCACCACCCACATACTGCCGTCGATGGTACAGCTCCCACGCTTCCTGCCTCGTTCCGTCGACGAGCTAGCCAACGCACTCGAGGTTTCAATTGGTCTGGCTAGCCGGCAGGGGTTGGCGGAGCTCGATCGGCTTGAGCGGCGCCTTCAAAGTTTGCCATCTGAGCTGCCAGTCACCAAGCGAAGCCGGCTCCCGGAGCTTTTGCGTTTGGAGCTCGCCTATCCGGGCCTTCGTGTTCCTGCGGTTTCGCGATTGCTCGGTGTCTCACCTCAGGCGGCGGCCAAGCTGGCGTTGCGGGCGCGGGAGTTGAGGAGCGGTGCCTAGGGTGATCGGCATGGGCACATGGCTGAGAACCCCCTGCCCTTCTCTTCTTCCAAAAAATCAAAATCAAAGAATCCGCCGCAGGCGTAACCGTTAATGGGGTTATATTTTAGAGTTAGAGAGTTACCGGGTGCCGAGGCGCGGCGAAAGTGCCGGAAATCTGGCGATTCGCGCCCTGTGGATAGAATCCGATAACACGACGATCGCGGCCCGATAACACGATGGGCAGATTCTAATAACACGACGTTCGCCACCTGAAAGCACGTTCGGCATCTTGAGGGGGTGTGGATAAGTCGATCCTGGTAGGCAAGCCACCCGCCTCTGTCGGCACAGGTTAGCGTTCCGATTCGCTTTTGGCGAACGAAGTCCAAACCCGCGATCCGGCCGAGCTGGCGTGTGCACTATCCCAGCGTGTTATCAGGAATGTCGAGCATCTGCCTCATCGTGTTATTGGGAATGCGATTTTGCCCCCCCTGCCCCGCGCTCGATCTTCGGGACTGACAGAACCAATCCAGGGCCCTTCATCTTGACGATCGTGCTGTCAGTAGAGAGCGGTCCCGATTTGGCCCAAACGCCCAAATCTCGGTGCTTTGAGCGGCAATGAGTTGTGCCAGTTCGATCGTGTTTTTAGAATCAGTGCAGGCCATTTGCCGAGCCGCGCACAACTACAAGCTCGTGGCGGTTTGGCCGCGCTCCTTGCTTTCAAAACACGCTGACGAGACGATTTCTGAAAACACGATGAGACCGGCGGATGCCAGTCTCTTCTTTCCACTGAGTTTGAGCTGCGGAGGGACATCGGTCGATCATGCTGGAGGCGCGTGAGCGGCGGCCGGAGAGACCCACCCGCTTGCTCACGGCTTGTCGTCCGAGGGCAGTGACCAGTCCATAATGCTGGTGACGTGTCGATCATGATGCGGTCGGACCGAGTGCATCGTCACAGTCCGGACGGGTGCCCGGCGTCCAATGGGCGCAGACGGTTTGGCGCACGCAGCAATCGGCGTGAGCCAGTCAGCTCGAAGTCAGCGGCTTTTCAGGAATCCTTTGGGCCGTCACGCGAATGGAGAGCAGCGCGGTTAGTAGCCGGGCAGGGTGTATTTGTTCCGCTCGTGATGTTTCTTCATGAACCCGTAGAAGCGCTTCGAATAGTTCCGAGGCATCTCGTCCGGGTTGCTGTTCAGGAAGGCATCGAACTGCTTGATGAGCACGTCGAGGTCCCAGCCCGGACATTCCGCCTTGATCGCGGCAAGGGTCTCGGGATCAAGAACCTCATGGGCTCGACCGCCGCGGCGGCGCGGTATGACGGCCGCAGCAGCGGCGTAGCTCGGGTCGTGAGGATCTTGGCTCGGCTTTGGATCGACGACCTTCAGGCCAGAGATCGCACGTTGAACCAGATCCCGGGTCAGGCCCGGATCGACAAGCTCCTCGACGAGGTCCTGACGCACCGGAGCCGTCGACTGCCTTGATGCGCCGTTGGACTTGGGGTTCGTTGCAGGACGGGGAGGGGAGGGCTTTGTCTCGCGCTTCTGCGTCGAAACGTCCTGATGTCTGTCCATGAAGCGGCGCATGACCATCTTCAGCTTGGGCCGCGGCGTCTCCGCACCAATCACTTCCAGGCTGATTTCCGGGAGGGTGTTCGCGCGTGCGAGTTCAAGGATCTTGTTCTTAAAGGAGGGCAGGGAGCTTTCGCTACCACTCTTCTGATGCAGTGTTTCAAAGCCGATCGTGAAACCTTCCGCACCGTTGCCGCCTGCATGCTTACGGCTAGCGCGATAGAGCCACTTACCGAGCCCGCTGGTGATTTCGAAATAGAGCGGGGAGATCGCCAACACATTGCGCTTGTCCATCACGCCATCGAAGAACCACTTCGATAGTGTGATCTCCATGCCGAGGGACCGCTGGGTGCGTTCGTCGACGAGATGGGTATAGCTGTCGATCCACGAGAACGTCGTCTCGCGCGTTTTGGAATTGGCTCGGATGTTCGTCTTGATGGTCGTCGCCTGAAGGCGATCCAGCGCGCCGATCAGTCTTTCATAGGCCCGGCCGCTTACGCCCCAGCAGATGCGCTTAAGCAGATCGCCGGGTTGCAGGCGGATCGTGGGTGAGAGGTCATTTTCCCCGCGTTCGCGCAACTCATTCAGATGCGACGCGAGATAGATCATGATGTCGGCGTCCCAGATCGTCGCCATGCCATATTCGGGATTCGCCGAAACGTGGACGGTGACCGACTTGTCCGGGCTCAGATACTCGATCGGCTTGATGCGCTTCTTCTTCGAGAGGCTGAAGAAGGGCCGCTGCATCGTCTCCTGATAATCTCGCAGCGAAATGTCGCTGAAATCAGGCAGCGTGAAGAACATCTCGAACTGGACACGCCTGCCATTCTGGGCTGGCGCTGTGCCGCCTGTATCATGCTCGCTCATGCGACGTCCCACGCGTGGGAAAAGCAGTCTAACACTTTGAAAACAGGAGGAAAATGCCCGTTTTTCAGAGTGGCGGATTTCGAACAGAATAAGGCGGCGTCAAGCCCCATCAGCGACCGGACCTTTTCAAGATCTTGGCCTTCTCAACCAGCGGCCGAATAGCTTCAAGGATATCGTCCGCAGAGAGATCGGTCGGGTTGATGGTGATGGTGAGCCCTCTGGCGCGGTCGCGGTCAACCTGGCCAATCGTAGCGCCCTTGGCCTCGATCGTCGCCTTCTGGACGCGACCGCTACGACTTGCGGCAGTGGCCTTGATCAGCCGGGTGACGACTTCACCACCGCTAATGGGCTCCTCGTCCCCCGATTGACGGAAGCTCTGTTCGGCCGCGATGTCCTTGGCCGCCAGCTCCATCTTCTCGCGCAGCGCAGGTGTGCGAAGGGGAGGGAGCAGCTTGTCTCCATGACGCACCTGAAGATCCATCGGTGAGCTGAACGCACTCACGATCGATTGGGGGATTTCAGTCAGCCCGATGTACCGGGACAGCATGGACTTCGACAGCTTTACGCGATCAGCCAGCCTGGCTTGCACCCCTTCATAGTAGGTCTCGACGGCCGCCTTGTAGTTCGCACCGCGCTCGAGATCGGAGATGTCCTCCCGCTCCCGGTTTTCGATGTCCGCCAGCCTGAAGGCGGCTTCGTCGTCGAGATCCTCAATGATCGCGACAAGCTCGATGTCTGGATAGTGGTTGGCATTCAGCCAGGAGATTGCCCAGTGCCGGCGCGTACCGATGACGAGCTCATATTCGAGCGCGGCATTCTTGGTACGCCGGACCACCACCGGGATACGATTGCCGTTCTCGGCCTGGATCGAATCGATCAGGCTGCGAACGCGATCCTCGGTCAGCAAAGCGTAGTCCCGCGCGTTGCCCGGCCAGATCGAACATTCGGCGGGCTTTAGCCGAATGGTGGGACGCTTCACCATCCGGGCAGCTTCGGTGAACCCCTCCAGACGCCGTGCGGTGAAGGAGCGAGCCGATCCGCCCTGGGGGGTATCGGTCTGTTCCGGCGTTACCTCAGGTGCCGAAGCCGGTGCCGCCAAGGCCTCGCTGATTGCTGACCGCCGGCTCATGCTGCCGCACTCGCGACCGTATCACCCGCCCGCTTGACGATGCTCTGTGAAGGCCATTGCTCGCGGATCTGCTGCAGAACCTCTCCGAACACAGCATCGAGATTGTCGCGGCATCGCTGATACGTTGCGTGGGCCGCTGACGGCTTGCTCTCATAGATGGACCGGAAAGCCTGCGTCGCGTTCTTGATCTCTTCCGACGCAAGAATGGGCTGGCTCAGCAGAAAATTGGCGTAGGTTGCCTGCATCATCTTCCACATATCGGCTTCGCCCGGCTTGCTTGGCGTGTAAGCAGAGCAAACCACGCGGATGAAACCGTAATCGACAGGCGTACCGTTCTCTTCGAGAATCTCGATATTGTCAGCGATCGTATCCATAAAATGGATCGTCGACAAATAATCGAGCTGTCGCGCCGGAACAGGCACGAGGAGGCCAGTTGCCGCCGCCATCACATTCAATCCGAGAAAACCCATCGCAGGCGGCGGATCGAGCACGATCACATCGAAGTCTTTGATTATGCTCTGGATGCCGATGCGAAGCCTCTGCAAGCCCTCACGAACAGCCTGACCGCCTTCACGCAGGGTCGCCGTGAGATCCCATTCGGCGTCCTGAAGTCCAAGGCTCGAAGGCACGATCTTGATCGTGGGCCACGCCGTATCGTGGATCGCCTGCCGGAAATCGTCGAAAGTGCTGCGCGGCGAGAGGAAATTGCCGAGCGTCTTCTCTTCATCAAACAGCGTCTCAGGCTGAATATCGAACATGGTCGTGGTCGATGCCTGCGGGTCGCAGTCAATCACCAGCACGCTATATCCGTGAAGCGCCAGGTAATCGGCGAAGTGTTTGGTTATGGTGCTTTTGCCAACACCGCCCTTGAAGTTCTGCACGGCCACTACGACGGCGTCTTCATACGCCGCTTTGCCAGGCCGGATGTGCAGCGCCTCTCGGATCATCGTCAGATCTTCAAGCGTGTAATATCGCCGGCCGTTGCCCAGTTGCTTAGGCGGTGCCAATCGGCCTTCCTTTTCAGCCTTTGCAAGTGCTTCGGGAGTGCGACCCACCAACTCGGCCGCCGCGGTCGGTCCGAAGGTCAGATCCAGAACCTTCCGGTCCTCTGGTTTGAACACGACCGACTTCACGCGGTCTCGCATGTTCTCGCACGAGCGCGTCATCGTTCGAAGCGTGTTTACGGTGTACGACATCCGCGCGTGTCTCCCTTCGAATCAAGCCGCCTTGATCCGGTTAGCGTTTCATGAGCAAAAATATCTGCAAAAGTCAAACCGAACGGAGAATCTGCGCACAGTCTCCTAATCGACGCCGCCGGAGCCCCTCAATCGGGAATCGCCGGCCCCCGCAAATTGAACAACCCAACCTTCACGGTTGAGTGCCAGTTCTCATAGTATCTTTCGGGCGCTGACGGGGAAGAGAGGAGGGGGACTGACAGGAGCGAGCAAGGAGATGAACCATGCCGCTCACAGCCAGGCGCCCATCACAGCAACTTGTCGATCTCGTCGGATCCCTCGGAGGCACATGGTCAGGATATCGCGCCATGTGTCGTTGCCCGGCGCATGCCGATGACGATCCGAGCCTTTCAATTCGCCAAGGCGATCGCGGCATCCTCGTGACTTGCTTCGCAGGTTGTTCACGAGATGATGTCCTGCGTGAACTGCGCCGGGTGCGCATTGGCCAACATTTTGCGATCCCGCAGCAGGATCGGCCACCAGGCAGCGCCAACGTCACGCGCATTTGGGATGAGGCGGTCGACGTCAGAGGGACGCTCGCTGAGGGTTACCTTGGGCGACGGAACCTGCTGCCGGCGCCTCCCGATGTGCGGTTCCATCCCCGCTGCCCCTATCTGCCGAAGCCGAAGACCATTTATCGGCCCGCATTGCTGATCGCCGTTCGGGAGATCCGACAGCTCGTCGCGATCCAGCGCAATTTTCTCGACCCTGTGACGGCCGAGTGCCTGCGCAAAGTCATGCTCGGCGAGCCGAGGAGCGGGGCATGGCGGGGCAGGGCAGGGGGCACCACTCTTGCGATTGCCGAAGGCTTCGAGACCGCTGACGCCTACTCGCGGATCAACCACATGCCCGGTTGGGCATCGCTCGGCGCGCGGAGGCTCGATCAACTGGTCATCCCGTCAGCCATTACGACATTGCTGATCGCAGAGGACAATGATCCCGAAGGGCGCCGCGCCGCGGCATCCGCCGAAGCGAAATACGCCCGGCCGGGGCTCGTCATTCGCCGCGATCCGCCGCCGCCGGACTACAAGGATTGGGCGGAACTCCTCGATGCGGACCGCCGGACCTGATCCCGGCACGGAGGGAGAGGAGGGGGATCGAGGCTGTGTCGCTGCGACAGTGCAGCCGCGCAGGAGATTCCTACATGACCGATCTTTTCCAGACCGCCGAACGTGGCGACCGCGCCGCTGCGCGCATCCTCCTACCTGCACTGGTTTCCGGTGACCCGGTCACCCGGAGGCATCTCAACGAGGCCATGGTGCAGGCGTTTGGCGGAACCGACTCCGATGGGCGCTGGACTCAGCGCGCGAGCTTCGAGGTCCTCGAGCACGCACTCGCCCTCCATCTTCGTGGCATGTCCGCGCCTCTGACGACCTTCGCCCATGTCGCGGCCCGGATAGAGCTCGCACAGCGACTTCCCACCCAGACGGTGCGCAGCGAAGACCAGATCGAATGGCAGCAATTTTCCACTCCCGTCGACATCGCAGCCGTCGTGACCTTGCTGGCCGGGGTTCGGGATGACGACGTCATTCTGGAGCCGAGTGCCGGCAACGGTCTGCTCATAGCGCAGATCGGCACCCATCGGTCGCTGCATCTCAACGAACTCGATCCCGTTCGCCGCGACCGTCTGCGTGACGCGTTCCCTGGAGCCACAATAACGGGTCACGACGGCGCGGTCCTCGATGCCGCGCTTGGCGATGCACCGCGTCCTTCCCTGATCCTCATGAACCCGCCGTTCTCGCGGTCGCTCGGCCGGGGCATCGATGATCTCGCGGCAGTCCGGCATCTGCAAGCTGCGCTCCGGCGCCTCCAATCGGGCGGGCGTCTAGTTGCCATCATGCCGGAATGGTTCGGGGCGACCACGCGCATGCGCGACCAATATGAGACGGTGCTGCGCGGCGCGACTGTCCAGACGTCGATCCGCCTCGAGGGCTGCTATCACAAGCACGGTACGTCCATTGCGGTCAGGATCTTCGTGATCGACAAGGCGCCGGGTTCCGTGACGCCGGAGGTGATCCAGGCGGGCTCGATCGCCGCCGTTCTCGATAAGCTCACGATCACCCCGCGACTCTCTCTCACCCCTGCGCAGTCCGTCGCTACACCAAAGCGGGGTGGCGGCATTTCGCTCTTCAGGGCGGTAAAGAGCGCCAAGCCTGCACCCCGCGCCTTCCACGCGCCTGTCCGCAATCACGTCCTGCCCGTCGGCTACACCAGGCTCGAAACCCCGGCGCCGCTGCTTGAACAGACCGGAGTCTATCTGCCCTATCGGCCGAGCCGACTGGTTTTCGACAAAGCGGGCGAACATCCGACAGCGCTGGTTGAATCCGTGGCCATGGGATCGATCCCCGCGCCGATCCCAGATTATGTGCCCTCGCTGCCGGAGCGGACGGTCACCGAGCGTTTGCTCTCGGCCTCCCAGCTCGAAACCGTCGTGTACGCCGGACATGCCTGGGCACAGACGATCCCAGGGCGTTTCACGCCAGACAAGGATGGCGTTGGCCTCACCATTGCGGAAGAGGGCCGTGGTTACCGCAAAGGCTTCTTCCTTGGGGACGGCACAGGGGCCGGCAAGGGTCGCCAGATCGCCGCGACCATTCTGGATAACTGGTTGCAGGGTCGACGCCGAAATATCTGGGTGACCAAGAACGCGCCCCTCCTCGAAGATGCCCGCCGCGATTGGACGGCGCTCGGCGGGCTCGCCGGCGACATCCAACCCATATCGAACTGGAAGATCGACGAGCCTATCAGGCTCGATCAGGGTGTCCTTCTGGTCACCTATCCGACGCTTCGATCGATGCGCGGCGAGCACAGCCGGCTGAAGCAGATCATCGACTGGGCCGGCGCCGATTTCGATGGCGTCATCGCGTTCGACGAAGCCCATGAGATGGGGGGTGTCGCAGGTGGCGAAGGTGCGCTCGGCGCCAAGGAGGGCTCGCAGCAAGGCATCTGCGGTGTTCGCCTCCAGAACCATCTGTCCGATGCGCGGATCCTCTATGCGTCCGCCACCGGTGCGTCTGAGGTTAACAACCTCGCCTATGCGGTGCGGCTCGGACTGTGGGGGCCGGAAACAGCCTTCGCCAATCGCGAGCACTTCATCTCCAGCATCCGTCAGGGTGGGATCGCCGCCATGGAACTGGTCGCCCGCGATCTTAAGGCGACGGGGCTCTACATGGCGCGTGCGCTAAGCTTCGCCGGCGTCGAATATGAGATCCTGCGGCACGAGCTGACGACCGCACAAATCGAGATCTACGATACTTACGCCAACGCCTGGTCCATCATCCATCGGAACATGGAGAAGGCGCTCGAACTCACCGGCGTCGTCGACGGTCTCGAAAATGCGACCCTGAACAGCGGCGCGAAGGCATCGGCCCGCTCCCGCTTCGAATCCACCAAACAGCGCTTCTTCGGCCAGGTGCTTCTTTCAATGAAGCTGCCAACCGTCATTGCCGCGGTCGGTGAGCATCTCGCGGCCGGTCAGTCCGTTGTGCTCCAACTCGTGACGACCGCGGAGTCCATCCTAGATCGGCGCTTGAGCACGCTCAGTCCCGATGAGCGTGTAGATCTCGAGATCGACCTGTCGCCTCGCGAATACGTCTAATGTTGAGCTCAACATTACAGTTGTTCTTTGCAGTCGCAGT
>NZ_CALMPA010000037.1 GCF_937871615.1 uncultured Sphingomonas sp.
GGGCACGAAGCGTACGTGCCCGAAATGCGCGACGCGTTTCTATGACCTCGAAAAGAATGATCCGGTCACCTGCATCAGCTGTGGCTATGCCTGGCAGCCGGAACCGATCCTGAAATCGAAGCAGCCGCTGCCTTTCGAGGCGGCCAAGGTCGACAAGGGTGCGGCGGACGACGATCTTGCTGGCGACGACGATGTCGATATCGACACCGGCGAGGACGAGGAGCCCTCGGCCGACGACGAGGTTGATCTCGGCGGCGACGACGATCTCGGCGTGGAAGCGCCGAGCAGCGAGGAAGATAATTGAAGGTTTTTGGCAAGCGGTGAAACAGCCGCTTGCCAAGCCCGCGGCGCCCGGCTAGGGGGCGCTTCCCGGACGGAATTGGGGCCGTAGCTCAGCTGGGAGAGCGCTGCAATGGCATTGCAGAGGTCAGGGGTTCGATCCCCCTCGGCTCCACCATTCCCGTCTGTTTTTCAAAAATTTCATTCTACATCGTCGCGTCGCGGATCGTTTCCATTGCGACGAAGGTGGATGTGCTCGCCACATGCGGCAGGCTGGAAATGCGCTCGCCCAGCACGATGCGATATCGGCGGATATCGGCGGTGCGCACCTTGAGCAGATAATCGAAGCTGCTCGCGATCATGTGGCATTCCTCCACCTCCGGAATTTTCAGCACCGCGCGGCGAAATTCCTCCAGCGCGGCTTCCCGCGTGTCCGACAGTTTGACCTCCGCGAAGGCGATATGATCGAGGCCGAGCTTGGCCGGATCAATCATCGCGCGGAATCCCCGGATATAGCCATCATCGAGCAGCCGCCTGAGCCGCACCTGGCACGGCGTTTTGGAAAGGCCCACGCGCCGGGCCAATTCCGTCACGGACATGCGGCCATCTTCGCGCAGTGCCTCGATGATCCGTAGGTCGAACGTGTCGATTTCGTCGTTCTTGGCTATTTTGACGTTCATATCGCCTGAATTTGCCCGAAAATAAGGTTTGTTCGGCCATATTCTGGCGAATGATCGGGCGGATTGCCAATGTTGAATTTGGTATCCGGTGATATGACCAACGCGCTTCCCCCGCTGTTCGCCGATTTCGCCCCGCCGATTCGCCCGCAAAGCCCGCTGCGGCAGGCGATCACCGCCGCTTATCGCCGGCCAGAGCCGGAATGTGTCGCCGAGCTGGTGGAACAGGCTATGCTCCCTGCCCCGGTGGTTGCGGCTGCCGCCGATACCGCGACCGCGCTGATCGCCGCCTTGCGCGCCAAGCATAAGGGCGATGGCGTGGAAGGGCTGGTCCACGAATATGCGCTGTCGAGTCAGGAGGGCGTGGCGCTGATGTGCCTTGCCGAGGCGCTGCTGCGCATCCCCGATGATGCGACCCGCGACGCGCTGATTCGCGACAAGATCGCGGGCGGGGACTGGCGGGCGCATCTGGGGGACGGGCGCTCGCTGTTCGTCAACGCCGCCACCTGGGGGCTGGTCGTCACCGGCAAACTGACCAGCAGCGTCAACGACAGCGGGCTGGCCGCCGCGCTCACCCGGCTGATCGCGCGCGCGGGCGAGCCGGTGATCCGGCGCGGTGTGGACATGGCGATGCGGATGATGGGCGAGCAGTTCGTCACCGGCGAGACGATCGAGCAGGCGGTGAAGCGCGCGCGCGTGTTGGAGGCGCGCGGCTTCCAATATAGTTACGACATGCTGGGCGAGGCGGCGACGACCGCGGCGGATGCCGAGCGTTATTACCGGGATTATGACGCCGCGATCCATGCGATCGGCAAGGCATCGGCCGGGCGCGGTGTTTATGGCGGCCCCGGCATCTCGATCAAATTGTCCGCGCTTCACCCGCGTTATGCCCGCGCGCAGGCCGGGCGCGTGATGGGCGAATTGCTGCCCCTCGTGAAGGCGCTGGCGGTGCTGGCGAAGGGTTACGACATCGGCCTCAATATCGACGCGGAGGAGGCAGACCGGCTGGAACTGTCGCTCGATCTGCTCGAAAGCCTGGCGCTCGATCCCGATCTGGCGGGGTGGAATGGCCTCGGCTTCGTGGTGCAGGCATACGGCAAGCGGTGCCCATTTGTGATCGACTGGATCGTCGATCTTGCGCAGCGCAGCGCGCGGCGGATCATGGTGCGGCTGGTGAAGGGCGCCTATTGGGATGCCGAGATCAAGCGCGCGCAGGTCGATGGCCTCGCTGATTTTCCGGTCTATACCCGCAAGATACACACCGATGTGGCCTATATCGCCTGCGCGCGGAAGCTGCTGGCGGCGAGCGAGCATGTCTTCCCGCAGTTCGCGACGCACAATGCGCAAACGCTGGCGACGATCTATCGCATGGCGGGGCCGCATTTTTCGGTTGGCCGTTATGAATTCCAGTGCCTGCACGGCATGGGCGAGCCGCTGTATGACGAGGTGGTGGGCAAGGATCGGCTCGATCGCCCGTGCCGAATCTACGCGCCGGTGGGCACGCATGAGACCTTGCTCGCCTATCTCGTCCGCCGGCTGCTGGAGAATGGCGCCAATTCCTCGTTCGTGAATCGCATCGCGGACCCGGAAGTGTCGATCGCGGAGCTGGTCGCCGATCCTGTGGCGGCGGTGCGCGCGATGCCGGTGGTGGGGCAGAAGCATCCCCATATCGCGTTGCCGCGAGACCTTTATGGAGAGCGGCGCAACTCGGCCGGGCTGGATCTGACCGACGAGCGCGTCCTTGCCGCACAGGGCGAAACCATGCGCGCGGGCGCCATCCGCGAATGGCGCGCCGCGCCGGCGGACGGCGAGGGCGCGGCGCGGGCGGTGCTCAACCCGGCGGATCATCGCGACAGGGTCGGCACGGTGGTGGAGGTGTCGCAGGAGCAGGCGCGGGCGGCG
>NZ_CALMPA010000038.1 GCF_937871615.1 uncultured Sphingomonas sp.
GTCCGTCCAATCTCCGCCAAGCATGCTCAAGCTTCACGATTTTTGCAACAGAGCCCTACACCTATCGCTACCCGCTGCGTGAATGGGGCTGGGGCCGCGACGCCTGCAACGAACGTATCCGACAAGCCGGGTTCGAGGTGCCGGCAAGCTCGTGCTTCTTTTGCACGGGCATGCAGTGCAACGAGGTTCGCGCTCTGCCCGCATGGTGCCTGAGGCTCATCATCCTCATGGAAGCCCGCGCGAAGCCGCGGCTGAAATCCTGCGAAGGACTATGGCGCTCGACCACCAAGGGCTTGCGCGGCCGTGAGGCGCGGCCTGGATCAATGACCCGGTTCATTCGCGACGAAGGGCTGCTCCCCGCTCATGAAATCGACTGGATCGCCGGCGAGGCGAACGCAGACCTCGCCGCATTTCTCAGCCGTGCCGCCGCACTTCCCCTCGAAAGGCGCCCGACCATGCGCAGCTGGATCAACGGGTTCATCGCCCATGAGGTTCGCGCTCCCGACCCCCATCCCGAAAAGCAGGAGGATCGAAGGCAATATGATGCTGAGCCGCGCCAGCCATTCCCGATCCCACCACCCTCACAAGCGCGGGCGCACAAGACAAATCCCGATTTCTCCGCCCGCCGATCCGGTCAGGAGTGGAGGGGGAGGGGAGTGTCGGGCTGCGAAGAAGCGCCCCCGACACATGGAGACTGACCAATGGCCACACAGAAGATGAACATCGGCCCCGTGCCCTACGACGAAGCCTGCGCCCAGCTTGGCTCGACCCCCGACTTCGCCGAAGTTGCCCGCGCCGAGTGCCATGCCTATCGCGCCGCGCTTATCGCCCACTACGGCTGCCCACCCGAAGGGGCTGAACTGCGCATCATCGGGTCACCTCATGACTTCGGGACATACTACGAAGTCTACGTCGTCTACGACGCCGAGATCGACACCGCACTCGATTATGCCCTCATCGTTGAACAGGGCCTCGCCCGCTGGGAGGACGCCGGTTTTCCCGCCCCATTCACTTATGGCGCGCGCGCCAGCACCGTCGAACGCCATTTCGAGAGCCTCACGCAGCTTGTTGCCGCCGTCATCGCCGGCCTCGATGCCGCAGGTGCCGAAAAAGGCGAAGGGCGCGAACGGCTCGCCCAAACATGGCCCGATGCGGCGGCTATCGCCGCCTCGCCTGTCAACACCACTGACTGAGGTTCGAACACCACCGGGGCCGCTTCTCAATTGTCGCGTCGCGGCCCCGGCTCGGCCACGCTCCCGCGGTCCCGGATAATAGCAGCCCAGCGATCGAGCAGCAGTGCCGCTCCCATGTCATGGCGCGCGATATCCAGGCCACGGGTTTCCATTTCCAGTGCAATCGCCTTGACGCAGCGCGCGCTTTCCTCGCGGACCGCACGTTCACTGATCGCCGCCATCACCCCAATCGCATGAGCAATGGCATCGCCCGGCAACGCATTATCGGCCCTTTTTTCGTCCTTGCACGGTTCCGTATCCAGCAGCGCCAGCACCGATCTCAAATGATAGGTCGCAGCTGCATCGCTCGCGATGTCGGGCATCCCTAGCGCTTCGCGCACCAACTCCCGCGCAGCCTCGCGATCCTGTCTCATGGTCACCACCGGATCCTTTGGGATGCCCAAACATGCACAGCGTTCTACTTCCTCTATCTCAGCACCATCTCGCAAACAGCCGGTAGCGACCGTCCAACTATGGACGTCGCCAGCCCGAAACCGGACATTGGAAACCTGAAAAGAAGCAATCAGGCGCGAACACCTTTGGGCCTGGGCCTTGGACATACGTGTCCGCTGCCCGGTAACCGAAGCTGCCGGCTTGCTTCTTTTGGGAAGGTTTCCACGCCTTCACCCGCGTCTCCGCGAGCGGTTTCAAACTATGGCAAAGCCGCCCGGAATACAATCGAACATTGCACCCTCCGGTCGCCTCCGGCGGCGAGACGGGAAAAGAGCTAAGGGGGAGGTGCATCGTTGAGAGCGCTCGTCCGGCTCTTTGCCGCATCAGCCTCGTCGCCCCGCACGACAGGCTACCGGCCCCCGAATCCCGTCCCGAAACACTGGTGCAGGAGACACCACCATGGTGATTACCTTTCACTTCGGCGCAGCCGGCCACCCCGTCAGCTGGATCCTCCACGGGGTCTATGGGACTGCCTATGGCGTGGCGCTCGCCGCTGCGCGCACCTGGCACGCTCGCATGCTCGAAGAACGACAAATAAAAACGCCGCCGGGCGGACAGTTCGTCATTGCCGTCAATGGGGACTCAGTCGTCCGATCCGACCTCTTGTTTGAGGCCGATTATTTTTGCCGCCATCAGGAGCCCGACGACTGCTCGTGGCTGTGCCAGTTCCAGGGATTTCCCCTCGCAATTCCCGAACAGGCCAAGCAGGTCGTAACCGATGAACTGCGGCGACGCCTCATCGACATCGGATTCCTCATCCCTCGCGCCGAATGGGAAGCCCGATACCCCCAGCAAGCCGACCTCTCGCGCCAGTTTCGCGCCCTCATGCAGCGCGATTGCACTTCACCTTCCAACGATAGGAGTAACCTGACATGAGCCGATACGAACCCAAAGCGCATGCAGATGCCGTCCGCACGCATGGGCCGCTGACTATTGGCATTGGCTGGGACGCCCCCCTCAACACCTATTTCGCCGCAGTCCATAGAGACAACGACAATGTCGACGACGAGCATCGCGAGATTCTCTGGATCGGGACCTCTTACGGTGAGATCGCAGAGCCGGAGACTGTCATCGATGCGATCACGCACTTTGCGGATGTCGATGGCGACCTGGCAGCAACCCTTCGCGCCGACCGGCTTCGGGAAGGTCACCGTCCGCGCTCGCCCTGGATTCGCTAAGACCCCTGATCACAGGGCGCGTTCGCGCCCGCTGACAGGTGAGGGGGAGACGGGGCTGCGAGCTGCGATCATGCGGCTGCGAAGGAAACCGCGATGACCCCCACCGCTCCGAGCGAGCCTGCCTCGCAGGTCACCCTGAACCCGGAACGCCCGCGCCCGCCGACGCGTGCCGAGCGCGCCAACCCCATCCTTCTGCTCCCCGCGATGCACCAGCTCCGGGCCCTCGATCCCGACGTACAAGCGTGCTTGCGCGACCTGTTGCTCGATCTTCAGTGCGATGCCCGATTGCGGGCAAGGGCCAGCTGGGACGCGCACAAACCGCCTATGGCGGCCTACTGGGCCGCGGTGGGCGTTTATTCCGGTCATATCGCCCGCGTGCTCCGTCGAAATACGCAATCCGGTCGACGGCGCCAGCCGGATTTGTTCGGGAAGGCCGAATAACATGTCGTGCGATCAACCAGGCGCCCGCGCGACAGCGGCCCCGCGTCCACCGGAATGGGATGATCCACCCGGTTACGACCGCAAGCTTGGCCGAATGCGCACGCCGAGCGACGACTTCTACGACCACCGAATGCTTGTCCTCCAGCGCATCCGCCGATCTCTCGCCACATCGAGGAAATGATCGCTTGCGTGCGTCGGCCTCACTGGCCGACCCCGGACGATCACATCATCACCGCCAGCTCGAAAGGAACACCATGGCCGAACCCTTCGCCGCCCAGAACGCCATCAGATCGGCACCCACAATCGTCCGCATCCCGCATATTTTCCTCGATTGCGATGGCGTCCTCGCTGATTTCGACACTTACGCCCGCTCCTATTTCGGTATGCATCCGCGCGAAGTGGAGGCCGAACTGGGCTCCAGACGCTTCTGGAAGATGCTCGAAGCCAAGGGCAACTTCTATCGGGATCTGCCACTGATGCACGACGCGCGAACCCTGTTCGACGCTGTCTCGCATCTCAATCCGACCATCCTGACCGGATGCCCCCGCGGCAACTGGGCCGAAGCGCAGAAGATCGCATGGGCACAGGCCTATTTTCCCGGCGTTCCCATCATCACCTGCCGCAGTGCGGACAAGCGGGATCACGCTATGCCTGGCGATGTGCTGATCGACGACTGGCCGCAATATCGTCACCGCTGGATCGAGAAGGGCGGCGTATTCATCAGCCACTATGACGCGGAATCGTCGCTGGCGACATTGTGGGCACACTATCCCGAGCTGGTCGCATGACCTTCGAAAACATGTGCCTCGACGAGCTGCTGCTCTGCATGTCGGCCAAAGCGACCCAGTTCGAAAAACTGGCGGCTGCTAGCTATACCTCGAATCTGCTCCGACGCGCGGCGGCTCTTTTGAACATGCTCGAAAGTGAACGCGGCGCACTCGCAGCGACACTGGATGCCGCATGCCTCGCGCGCGACACCGTGGGAATTCTCGGGACCCCCGCCGAAGCGATCACCATGCTGGGCGAGGAGAACGCCGGGCTCCGAGCCGAGCTCGGCACCCTTCGAGCTATGCCATCCAGGTCCACGCCATGAACCATCAGCACCAGTTGACGCAGGAACAGCGCGATTGGCTGACCGTTCGCATCCAGCAACTTCGTTCCCGAATGCGAGCAGCCGGTCCGTTCCGTCAGGCAGGTATCCATCGAACCATTGAAGGCATGAAGCAACAGCTGCGCTCAGGGATCTGGAAGCCCCACGACCTCACCGGCGATTCCGGCATGGGCACCACGCGCTCGTCTTCCGCGCCCATCTCGAATGTAGCATGGCCCGCTCCGCCGCCGTCGCCGTTCTGCAGTCCTGCCTCGAGGATCACGCCCTCGGTTGACTCGCCCGGCGACATCGCTGACCATCCCGATCCATGAACGTCGCACCCATGATCCATCCCGAAGTCCGACAGGCGGTGGCGCGATTGTTCGACCTCGCACAAAGCGACACGGGCCAGGCACGCCGGGTCGCGGATTTTCTCATGGCATGGTGGAATGCGACGGATTTCGGTGGCTTCGACATCGCCGACCTCTTCTCTCTCGACCGTGCCGTTGCCGCCGACATGGCCACCGTCTTTGCCTTCCTCGGTAGCCACCCCGGTGCGATCTACGCTGACGCCTTCGAACTCGAAGACGCGATGAAAGCCCTCATCGCGCTCTGGCGACCCCAGATGATCACACAAGAGGGTGCCGACAGTGCCTGACCGCGGCGCAGTGGCAAACGTGGCGCTTACCGCACCGGTGCTCCGCGTGACATATTGAATTACCCTCAACCCATCGGGTCATTTCGGTAACCGAGAGACCCCCGGATCGGCGTGACGGTCGCGCGACGATCGAGCGCGCAACCATACGCTGATTCAGCCCGCCATTCCGCAATCGCACCCGTGATCGTCCCGTCCGGGCGGTTCGATGCGATCCCGCCGGTCCCGAAGGGACCGGCGGCCGCAAAATTACGGCCCGGCGCACACGAAAACACGCACGCGAAATCCGGCTTCCTCGTCTCTCATCTTACCGGAAATCGCGCCCTTCCCGGAGATCCATCCATGACCGTTCGCAAAGCCGCGCGCTGGTCAGCGCGCGAACTCGCCCTGTTGCGGGCCCACTATCTGACCGAAGGGAGCGATGTCGCCGCCCGGCTGCCTGGGCGCAGTTGCCACGCGATCCACGTGATGGCGCACAAGCTGGGGCTGGAGACCACCCACCGCAGTCCTGCGCCCACCGCCCGGCTACAGGGTGCCGCGCTCGACGAGGCGATCCGGCTGCGCGAAGTCGACAAGCTTTCTTTCGCCGCAATCGGGAGGCGCTTCGGGATATGCGAAGCGAGTGCCTGCAACGCCGTAACGATCGCCCTTTGTGTGCGACGCGGCTATCGCCCCGCCGAGCGAGACGCGCGCGGCCGCCTTACGCCCGCCGGCATCGATCGGTTGCGCTACGCGCTCAAGAAAGGCCTGAAAGGGATCGATATCCAACTGCGCCTTGGCGTTTCGGCCGCATGCGTCTCCGAGCAGCGGCGGCGCTACAGCCGCGAGCTGCTGGCCCGCGGCAAAGCTCCACTCCCGCCGCCCGGCGGCGGCGACGCCTATTCGGGCGTCAAATTGACTTCAGCGCAGCGCAAGGCGGTCGAAGCGCTGTTCATGGAGGGGTTCGGGACCACCAAGGTCTCCCAGCGGAGCGGCGTTTCCAAAACCAGCTGTATCCGGATCCGTGAGCGCCTCGTGCGACGCCTGCGCCGCAAAGGCCAGTCCCTGCCCGGATGTGACGCGGCTGGCGTTCGGCATATTCACGCGGAAAGCGCACGGTTCGTCACCGATGAACAGCGGCGATTGCTGCGCGCGATGTTGCTCGACCGCATACCCGTTCGGCGTGCCGCCCTTGATCTCGCGATCGGGGGCTCCACTGCCTATCGCATCCGCGACGAACTCGCCGCTGAACTCTCCCGCGTGGGGCAGGCGCTTCCCTCGCCCAATTTTCCCGGACGAGTTCGGTCGCACGCCGCTCCTGACCCCTTCTGGCCCCCGGCAAACCCCAAAGAGATATTTGCCTTCCGCTGTCTACTCCAGACAATGGGCTTTGCAGAGGCCAAGGACCAGTGGCGGGAGACCCGGCGCGAGGCCCGAAGGGCCGAGCGCGCCGAAAATGCCCACAGGTCGCTCAGCTTCGACGAGCAGCTTGCCCGCGTCGCCGCCGGCGAAGTTGGGATTACCAGCGCCTTCGTGCGCCACCATCTCCAACCGTTGATCACCGCCTAATAATTCACGCCTGATGCCGGGCAGCGTCCGGGCACCGCGCATAGCTTCGATTCCTATGCCGAGCAGATCGACGTAATCGACATCATTTCCCTCATCGTCGGACCAGCTCATATCGGCCTCGTTCTCGCTGATCGCGAACTGGCACTTGATGTGGGTGAAGGTGCGGAATCGTTCGGGGCAGCTTCTGGGTTGGACGGAGATAGAAAAGAAAGAGAAGGAGGGGAGGGGGCGTCACCCGATCTGCGATCGGGCCGGGCTCTATTGCGCTAGGCTCCCACGGCCGCTGCGCGGCCGCGCTCACCAAGCTCCACGGAACCTCGTCCTTCGGCCGAGTTTCCGCCCCTTGCGGGGTCACGATCCCTGACGTGGCCGGCTTCGCCGCCTGACAAGACGTCCCTGGCGGGCCAGCCTCATTTGCCAGACCGGACGGTTCGAGGACGAACCGCCCGGTATCTGCCTCGCACCAGGTCGTTCATCGCACCCTGCGCCACCCCCGCCAGTGTCCCGGCGTTGCAGACCCCCCCACCGGGGTCGGCGGCAAAGGGGAATCGGCCGCAAGCGGCCGATATTTTTGTTTGTCTGGAAGCCGCCTCAACAGAAATACCGGGCCGCAAGCGGCCCTACGGTTTCCACCGCTGCGCGGCGGAGCCTCCGTCATTTCTGTTGACCCCGGCGGAGGTGCCTGCGCCTTGGGCCACAGGCGAAGGTGGCTCCGGGTGCGATGAACGACGAAGCCCCCGCTTGTGCTCGGCAGATCAGGATGGAGTTGCCCTGACGGGCAACAATTTTTTCGTGGGCCGCTGCGCGGCCGTTGCAGGCTCAGGTTCACCAGGCACGATGAAATCTGTCAAGAAAACAATGTGTTATGCGTAGTTTGAGGTCTTTGATATAAGGGAATCACCGGACGGGGACGGTCCCCGGAAGGCTCAACCACCCGGCGCGGGAACGCCGGAACGAAATGGAGTTAAGACTATGAACCTCGGTAATCTCAAGCTGAACGCCAACGGCTTTTTCGTCGGCAAGATCGCCACCGTCTCGGTCGCCATGACCATCTGCCTGCGCCCTTGGGAAGCGCGCAAGGAGAACAGCCCCCGCTTTGAAATCCTCGGCCTCACGCCCGCCCGCACCTGGGTTCGCGTCGGGTTCCTGTTCGAGCAGTCCATGAAGGACACCGGCGAGGCTTTCTTGCAGGGTTCGATTGACGACCCGTCGATGAGCAAGCCTCTCTATATCGCTTGCTTCCGCGAGGATGACGGCAGCTACAATGTGGCGTGGAGCCGCCCGCGCCGCGCGCGCAACGATCTGGCCCCGATCGGTGACGCAGCCGATGGCCCCGCCGATGAAGGCGATGGCCTTGGCGAAAGCACCGCCCCGGCTGGTGACCTTGGCTTGCCCCCGGTCGAGCCGTCGAGCCGTCGCGGCCGCCGCGCCGAACAGGCGCAGGAACAGCAGCAGGAGGAAACCGCCAGCGCATAAGAGAAGGTTGGGCCGGGGCGCGGGAACGCTCCGGCCCGATCCGCGCCAGCCAGACGAAATGGAGTTTCAACCATGACCAACACGAACAAGGGGCGGGTTAGCAGGTTCGCCGACTTTGCGGAAGCCTATGCCGCCATGACCAGCGCGCAGGACTTTCCTGCCAGCTTCACCGAAACGATTGCCGAATCCCGGCTTTCCATCATCGACGACCCCACCCGCGACCCGATGCCCGATGCGGAACTGGCGCGCGGATGCGTCGAGGATTTGACCGCGCAAATCTTCCGCTTGCTTGCCGGAACCCGCATGGAATCTTTCGGCCAGCCCATCGCTTGGGGTATCGTCAACAGCTTGCATTATGTCGCCAAGCGCATCAAGCGGCAGGAAGACGACGCCGCCGCCGAACTTGGCGAAATGGTCCGCGTGTTCGACCCGTCCGAGGTATATCAATCCCGCATGGAAGAACTGCAACAGCGTTGCCAGTCGCTTGCCGAAGCCCGCGCCGCCGTGGAAACCATGTGCAACCACGCTGCCAACGTCTATTTTGTCGAAACCGGCAAGCCGTTCAATACCATCAAGGGCAGTCGCACCGGAACCGGCCTTACCGCTTCGCAGATCGAGGGTTTCGACTATCTGAAAGCCCGCGAAGCCGAGCACAACGCGAAGCACTATCCCGCGCGTCCTGCCGTTCTCGTTTCCGGCGGCGGCGACTGGGAAGATGCAGACATGATCTTTCGTCGGCTGGACATGGTGCGCGCGCGCATCCCGCACATGATCTTGTTCACCGGCAAACGCTTCAAGGGCGCCGAGCAGATCAGCACATGCTGGGCGCATGAACGGGGCGTTCCGATTGTCGGCTTTTCCCTCAACAAGCGCGGCAGCAACGACTACCGCGCAGCCTATCGGCGCAATGAGGTATGGAACCGGCTGGACGAAATCGTCGAAGCCATGATTTTCCAGCAATCCAAGGTGCAGGAAGATCTTGCCCGCCTGTTGCGCGCCAGAAACGTGCCGCTGCACATCTTTCGCCTTGCCGAACAGAACAACGGCACCGGCCCGACCGACCTTGCCGCGCTGCGCGCAGAGGAACAGCGCCGCGCACTGGCTTGACCCGGAAAGCCCGCGCGCACCAGCGCCGGGCCTTCCCCCCCCCCATCACTCACATAAAGCGCGCCGCCGACCAGCGCCATGCGCCGCCACGCGCGCCGCGAAGGAACCCGAACCATGTATGAACTCACTCCCGAAACCGCCGAAACGCTTAAGGAGCTTCTAGGCGACGAATGCCCCCTATTGATCGAGCAGCGCGCAGGCGAAGGCTGGACAGATAGCGACTGGCTCGCCGTCTATCGCGATCAGGGATTCGACATTTGAACTATGGGCGCGCCGCCGCGCGCGCCCGTTCCACCAAGGAGCAGCCGCCATGATCGACTTTAGCCGTCTAGGCCGCGAAACCCCCGAAGAACGCGCCGCGCGTGATGCCGAACGCCGACAGACCGAGATTGACGCCGACGCAAAGCGCCGCGCCGAATGCGTCGATTCGACCATGGCTGCGCGCCTTGCCGAAGATGTCGAATTGCGCTCGACACCGAGCGGCGATACCGTCGCGACCTTGCGTTGCATCGCGCTCAATGGCGAAGCCTTCACCGCGATCTATTGGCTTCCGCCGCACCGGGCCGACGCCGCCGACCGTATCGCCGCCACGCTTCGCGCGGGGCTTGGCGTCCGCCTTGCCGGTTACTGGAAAAGCCGCAAATGGACCGACCGCGACGGCAACCCCCGGCAGGTCCGCGAATTACAGGCGCAGTATGTCGCGCCCTATCGCGAACCGACCAAGTGAGCAGTCACCAGCGCCGCCCAGGGGCGGCGCTGGACTATCGCGCCATGCCGGAAACGTCGCGCCCAGGTGCAGGGGTTGCGGATAATTTTGCGGCCCGCTTTGCGGGCCGCGTTGGTGCGCGCGGGGGGTGTCGCTTTGCTGTCCCCGCGCTGTTGAAACGCAGGGAATCGCACACCCGATAAGTGATAGCGCACAGGAGAAGGGGCGCATGGCGGCCACGCCATGCGCCCCTTTTTTCATCCAGCATGCAGCCGATCAGGCAAGCCGCTTCATGGTTTCCGCAATGCCGAGCGTTCCGATCCTTTGCGCCAGCTTCGCAAACTCCACTTTACTCAGATCGGCCAGACCAGACGACACCAACGCACTGCCGAAGTCGCTTGCAATGCGCGTCACCATCTCTTTTTCCCGCACTTCCAGCGCCGCCCTTTCGTCGGCCAGCGCGCGCAGTTGTTCCGAAGGCTTGAGGCTCTTTCTCGCCATGTCGCATATCTCCATAGTGCAAAATGGCGTTTGCTGATTTCCCCTATAGCCGACTTCCGCCAAGACCGGAACCGCCGCCGGACGGCTACCGCGTCAAAAGCCCGACGCGGGCGCAGGAGCGCCACGCTTTCCCGCTGGGGCATCATGGCCTGACGGCCCGGAATGGCCCACCGCGAAAGCCGGAGACGCTCCTGCGAATAGATCAAGCCCACACCCCCGACGACGCGAGCGACAACATGGAGCAACTAAGCACACCGAACGCACCTAAAGGTGCATGGGGGTCAAGTAATATCAAAGCCTTAGTTGAATGTGCTCCCGTATCCCATTGAAACACAAATGCACTGCAATGGGATGTAGCCCAAGAATGGCGCTGATTTCTGCCATTTTTAAGTAACGCTTATGTAATGCAATGCAATGCGTCCGCCGGGATGCAAAACCGTTGCCCCGGGCTGAAATGTCGCATAGTATAAGGCACTTTCTCAGCCCCTGCCGGCCTCTGCGCGAAGAGGCTGTCATGAACCACAACGATCCTCAGATAACCCTCCGGCTCGATCACAGCTTGTGTGATCGGATCGACCGCCTGGCTGCACGCAACGGGCTGACCCGTTCCGCCATGATCCGACATGCGCTGCGCTTGTTCGCGACCGAAGCGGAGTCCGCCGGTGCCAGCCAAAGGCGTGTGGCGCGCACCATCGAATATGCCCAGCTGGCGCTCGACGTCATCATCCGGGACCAATACCCCGATGTGCGGGACAAGCTCCTTGCTGAGACCGACAAGCGCGTGGAGCAGTATCATGCGGCGCGCTGATATCCGCTTCAGCGGCAAGCCCGTTCACCTGCGCCATCATTCCGCGCGCGGAACCGTCCAGCGCAACAGCGGCAACTTCACGCGCGGCAGCCAGCTCCTTACCCACGAGGTGCTGATGTGGACGTCGGGAGCGAAAATCCCGTTCATCGTCTGGCTGTTCTGCTTTGCCGCCGCATACTCCTTCATCCTCGTTGTCACCCTGCGCGAACACGAGATCGAGCTCATCGGCATGAAGCTCTATTCGCTATTTTGGGACTTCATGGAATTCGATCCGATGAAGCGGGTCAACGTCACTTTACCGGACGGGTCGATCCGCGCGATCGTGATGGCGCAGGTCGCCGATGTCCCGTCCGTCATCGCCGCCTGGGCGAAGGCCATGCGCGGGCTGGTGGGCGCGATCCTCCTGTCGCTTCTCGCTACTATTCCGCTTGCGCTATGGTTCGTCGACATCTCGCGCAAGCGCGGCAAGTCGATCCTTCAGGAACGCCATGAGCGCGGCGCAATGCTGGTCGAGCGCGAAGTTCTGCATGCCGAGGTGGTTGCCCACAATCTGCGCGAGTTCGAAGCGGAAGCCGCTCAGCTATTGCCTGGATCGAGCCCCGCCCAGGTGCGCGCAATGCCGTTTGTCGCACGTAAGCGGGCGGGCATTCATCACCCCTATATCCTTGCCGGCATTCCCTATCCGCACCGCCTCGAGCAGTCGCATACGATGCTTATTGGTACTACCGGGGCGGGCAAGACGACTGAGCTCCGGAGCCTGGTCGCACAGATGCGCGCGCGCCGGGATAGCGCCGTCATCTTCGATCTCACCGGCACCTATGTCGAGAATTTCTACAACCCTGAAACCGACATCATCCTCAACCCGATGGACCAGCGCTGCCCGGCCTGGTCGATCTTCAACGACTGTTCAACCCACTCGGAATTCACAGCCGCGGCCGCCGCGTTGATCCCTTCGGACGGGGGTTCGACCGAACCCTTCTGGGCGATGGCGGCGCGCACGCTGTTCATCGAAATGTGCATCAAACTCCAGGGACGCGGGCAGACTACCAACGCGGATCTCGCCGACAATCTGATGACCGCTGACCTGAAGCGCGTGCACCGTTTTCTCGCGAACACGATCGCCGATCCGCTTACCGCGCCTGAGGCAGCGCGCATGGCGGAATCGATCCGCGCCGTGTTCAACACCAACGCGCAGGCGCTGCGTTTCCTGCCCGACGAGGGCGAGCAATTCTCCATCCGCGAGTGGATCTGCCGGCCCGAGAAGCCCGGTTCGATCCTGTTCGTGACCTCGCACTATGTCGACCTTGCGATGAACCGTGCGCTGCTCACATTGTGGATGGATATCGCCATCACCCGCATCATGACACTGCCGCGGACGCGGGGGCTGAGGACTTGGTTCATGTTCGATGAGCTGGGAGCCCTGCACCGGTTGCCGGCGATCGAGAATGGCTTGCAGACGGCGCGCGCTTTCGGCGGCGCGATGGTCCTGGGACTGCACAGTTTCGAGAAGCTGATCGATGTCTACGGCGAACAGGGCGCCAAGAATCTGGCTTCGCTCGCGCGCACCAAGCTCATTCTGGCGACCGCCGATCTCGACACGGCCGAGCAATGCGCGCGCTATATCGGCAACCGCGAAGTGCGCCAGATGGATGAGGCGTACAGCTATGGATACAACCAGACGCGTGATGCTTCCACGCTGACTCCGCGCAAGCAGGTCGAGCCGCTTGTGATCGCCGATGACATCACGAACCTTCCGTCCATGCATGGTTTCATCAAATTTCCGGACGGATTCCCGGCCGCACGGATCAAGCTTGAATGGAGGGATTACCCAACAGTCGCTCCGGGCTTTCTCATCCGCGAGAACATTGCCCCGACGCGCCGACGGCGGGGGGGTGAACTGGTCGAGGAAGAAGGTGGGGAAGGGGGCGGCCGCGATGGTGCCGCCCAGGTCATAGAAGAGGTCGATCGGTCCAATGTCGCACGTGACCTCGCCGCAGCAATCCTGTCCGTTCCCCGAGAGGAGATGGGGCGGGACGATGGGCGCGAACGAGGCGATCCGGACCTCGATCGCGCGCGGCCGGGAGGGCAGGGCGTTGCCGGGCCGAACGGTACACGCGGGCGAGGGCAGGTGCCTGGAGAGCGGGAGGGGCGCGAGGAAAACGACCAGCGGCCGCGCGATCGCGCCGAGCCGGGCAGGACGCGCGGACCGGAGATCGAGGACCAGACGCTGCGCGAATTGCGCGAAGATTACGGTCCAGACAGATCCGCCGATCACGACGATATGGACATGGGGATCTAGGCGATGCTGTCGATCGCGGCGGTGCGCTCGGCTGGCGGCGCCGCCGGCTATTTCGCCAAGGACAATTACTACACGCTGGAGGAATCCTCCGAGGCGAGCAGCTGGGCGGGAGAGGGCAGTGCCGACCTTGGTCTTGCCGGCGACGTCGGCAAGGAGGGCTTCGAAAAGATCCTCAACGGAGAGCTGCCAGATGGTGAGAAGGTCGGCCAGGTAGAGAACCGCAGGCCGGGTCTCGACATGACCTTTTCGATGCCGAAGTCAGCCTCGGTCATGGCCTATATCGCCGGCGACAAGCGTATCCTTGCGGCCCATATGGAGGCGGTCAAGGCGACGATGAGCTGGGTCGAAAAGAACCTCGCCGAGGGCCGCAAAGATATCGACGGGCGCAAGGTGCCGATCCGCACCGGCAATCTCGTCTATGCTCTATTCCAGCACGACACGAGCCGCGCGCTCGACCCGCAGGGCCATATCCATGCCGTGATCGCGAACCTCACGAAGATGCCCAATGGCAAATGGCAGGCGCTCCACAACGGCGCGCTCTGGAAGAACAACAGCGTTATCGGTTCGATCTACCACGCCTTCTTTCGCGATCGGATCGAGAAGCTGGGTTATGAGGTCACTTCGACCGGGAAGCATGGCACCTTCGAGATTGCCGGCGTCGCCAAGGAGGTGCTCGAGCTGTTCAGCCAGCGGCGCACGGTCATTCTCGGCAAGGCGCTCGAACTCGGCATCAGGACCGCCGAGGGTCTGCGGGAAATCACCAAGAACACACGCGATCCCAAGCTCAGCATGGGCGATCGCGAAGTGCTGCGCCAGGAATGGATCGACAAGGCCGCGACAGTCGGATTCGACGGCAAGGATCTGATGGCGGCGGCGATCGAGCGCATAACCCGCAATCCGGACCGCGGTATCATGGCGCGGGGCTATGAAGCGGTCAGCGAGGCCATCCGTTCCGCGCGCGGGATGGTGGCCAACTTCCTCCGCCCCAACGACCCCCTTGTCGACCGCGGCCTTGCACGGCTCACACAATCACCGGTCGAGGCCCGCGCGCAGCTCGCGGTTGCTTCGGCGGTCCGGATCCTTTCGCAGCGCGAAGCGGCCTGGGAACTCAATGTGCTGGCGAAGACTGCGCTCGACCTGCGCCTCAAGGGCGTGACGATCACCCATGTCGAGAGCCGGATCGGGAATTTGCTGGAGAAGGGCACCCTGATCCCGGGCAAGTCGCATCGTCATGACGGGATCGTCACCATGGCAACGACGCCCGAAGCAATCCGTACCGAAGAAGCGATCATCTCCGAAATGGAGAAGGGCAGGGGCATGGTCTCGCCAATTATCGACGCGGCCGATGCGCCCGCGCGCCTGCAGGCAGCCTCGAAGGTGACGCTCAATGCCGGCCAGCTCGCCGCGGGTGCGATGATCGTGTCATCGCGCGATCGTATCGTCGCTGTCCAGGGTATCGCCGGGGCCGGCAAGTCGACGATGCTGCAAGCGGTGGTCGAGGTGGCACATGCTGCGGCGAATATTGCAAAGACCGAGGGGCACAATGTCCTGGGACTGGCCTTTCAGACCAAAATGGTGCGTGATCTCCAGGAGGGGATCGGCGCTCCCAGCCAGACGATCGCTTCCTTCCTCCTGCGCCACCAGCATGTTTTGCACCGGCAGGAGGGGCCACGATATGAGGCAGCGCGCGAAGCGCTCAAGAATACCGTACTGCTTGTGGATGAGAGTTCCATGGTGTCCAGCGAGCAGACGATGAAGCTGGAGCGGATCGCCAACCTACTGGGCGTGGAGAAGCTCGCCCTGATTGGCGACCGGCAGCAAATATCCTCGATTGACGCGGGCAAGGCCTTTGCACTGGTACAGGCGGCGGGCGTGACCATCGCCCGAATGGACGAGAATCTTCGCCAACAGGGGGATATTCTGCCTGTTGTCGCAGCGCTCGCCGATCGCGGCCAATCGGGTGAGGCCATCAGGGTCCTTGGCGAAAATGTGATCGAGGATAAGGACCATATCGAGCGTGCAGCCGATATGTGGCTGGAGTTGGCGCCCGAAGAACGTGAAAGAACGGCGCTCTTTGCATCCGGCCGCGAGGCGCGAGAGCATATCAACATGCGAATCCAGGAAGGGCTGACCGCAGAGGGGACGCTTGGCAAGGACAGTCTTGCGCTCACGATATTCGAGCGCGTGAACCTCACCCGCGAAGAGCTGCGCTACAGTCAAAACTGGCGGGCGGGCCTCAAGCTCGACGTTATGTTCCGGACCGACGAACTCGGGCTCGGCAAGGGCCTTTATGACGTCGTGAAGGTTCAAAAGAACGGGAAGATCGAGCTATCCGACGGAAAACGTCGGTTCCGGATCGACCCGCAAAAGCTCTCGCCGCATGCCAGCGAGGACCGGCTCGGCCTCTCGGAACCAAAATCGATCGCGATCCATGAAGGCGAGACAATCCGCTGGACCGCGAACGACAAGGCGCGCGGGCTCGACAACAGCGCACTGGCGAAGATTATCGGAATCGGCGCGGCGGGCGTGACCATCGAGACGACGTCGCGCGAGCAGCTCACGCTGCCGCACGGCGATCCGATGCTCTCTCGCCTCGATCTTGCCTACGCGCTGAACATGCACATGGCCCAGGGCATCACCGTCGACAAGGCGATCGCGGTCATGTCGTCCTTCGAGCGGTTCCTCTCGAACCAGCGGCTGTTCAACGTCACAGTGACGCGTGTGCGCGAGGCGCTGATGCTTGTCGTCGATGACAAGGATCGTCTCATAGCTCAGATCGAGCGCACGCCGGGGAACAAGACGTCGGCCCTCGAGACGACCGGGAAGATCGATGTCGACGGGCGAAGCGAGCAATCGGCGGAGATGTTGGCGGGTATGCTGGGCGAGACGGTGGATTTCGACCCAGGCGAAATCCCGCTAGACGATCTCGCGGCGCCGATTGAGGGCTGGTCGCCAGATAATCCCAAGGGTGACAAGCCGGCGACCGAAGGGCAGGGGAAAGAGGCGAAGCCGGGGAGCGACCTTCGGGCACCCGATCCTGACCCCATCGATCTCGACAGTCTGCCGCCGCTACCCGAGCGCACCTTGGGGCTAGACCTGTGAGCGGGCGTGAGCGATCAGGCGCCAGGCGTGGCATGCATCTCCTCGGGCGCGTAAAGTGCCATATGCGACTCTCCAGACGCGCGGGAGGGGCGCTGGTCCTTGGTTTGCTACTTGGGTCCGCCATGCTCTCTGGATGCAACAATGATGCGGATGCGCAGGGAGCGAGGGGCACGCCTTGCTCACGCCCTTACGTCTATGACGGAGATTACATTCGGTGCGACGAGTTCGGGCGTTCACGGCTATACGGCATAGATGCGCCCGAAATGCCGGGGGCCTGCCGGCCCGGCCGGAACTGCGTGCCGGGCGACCCCTACGACAGCCGCGACAATCTGCGCGCGCTGGTTGCGAAGGGGAACATCATGTGCCGTCAGCTTGACACCGACCGCTACGGGCGGCCGGTCCTGCAGTGCTGGAACGAGGACGGCGATCTCGCCTGCCAACAGGTGGCGGCGGGGCAAGCTGTCCCGCGTTATGGTCGTTTGGAGTGCCCGCCGAGCTATCAATCAAGCTCGCCGGAGTAGCAGCGATGCCAGGTCGCACGTCGCAGGGCATGTATCGCTTTGCTTAAAGCTCTCCCACCCAAGCGCGTTCGGATGCCGCAAGCCATTCGACGGCCAGCTCAAAAGTTTCGGGAAGATCGTCAAGCGGTTCGGGCCACTTTATGCGTTCGCCATTGCGGTAAAGCCCGCTATGCGCTTCGCGCAAGTCCAGCAGGGCCTTGCAGACAACCTTCGTCCATTCACTATCGCGAGCAAGCTGACCTTGAGGCAGGAGCCTCAGGCGCTCCTCTAAATTCTGCACCGCTTCGGTAAAGGATCCCCCCGTCACGACAGGGAGCCAATTTGCGGAGAAGACGTAATCCATCGCTGGAAAGAGGATTTGATCCTCGCTGTCCCACGAAAGGTCGCGCACAATATCAACATGGTCCTGCCAAAATCCGAGCGCGGCCCAGACACCCTTTCCATAGTGGTCCTGCCAGCTCTGGAAGGCATAGCCTTCTTCCGTTACGAGTTTGTCGATAAGTTCAAAGGTCATAGCGCCCCCTCTTGGTGATTGACCATATCGCCGATGACGAGGCTGTCATATCCCATATTCAAGTCTATCATGCCGAGTTTCAGCGGTTTTCTTTCCGGAATGTCCTTCCGTAGATGATCGCATCATATGTTCAATTGCGCTATAGTTCGGTCCATGACCGAACTCGATCCTCATACGCTTCGCGTCGCCGCCTCGCTCGTGCGCTCGCGCATCGACAGCCTCAAGCGTGATCCGCGTATGGACGGTCTTCAGCGCCTCGGAGCGCACCGAACGCTTACCCAGCTTGCGGTCGATCTCGAGGTGTCTGCCGAACATGTCGGACCGCGCCGCCGCCGCACGACATGACGCCGACCCGCCTTTTCGGGGTGATTTCCGCGTTTAGCCTGCGTCGGCGTCGTTTGGCGGCGCAAAGGCTGGTGTGAGAACAGAGCGCTTTGCGCGAGGCGCCCGGGCTGGGCCGCGTTCCTGCGTGGGACTGCCGGCCGCTGGCCCCTTTTTCGTCCTGGCTGCAGGAGCGGACGCTACCTTCGGCTTGCGGCCGAGACCAATCTTCTTGGCGAGCGCGCGGCGCTTTTCGGCATAGTTGGGCGCTACCATCGGGTAGTCGGAGGGCAGGTTCCACTTGGTGCGATATTCGGCTGGCGTGAGCTGATAGTGCGTCATCAGGTGCCGCTTCAGCATCTTGAGCTTCTTGCCATCCTCGAGGCAGACGATGTGGTCGGGCTTCACCGAAGCCCGGATCGACACTGCAGGTTCCTGTTTCGCTTCCGGCACTGTATCGGCCTTGCCGAGACGTTTTAGCGCATCGTGCACATTCTGGATCAGCGACGGCAGATCACTCACGGCAACACTATTGTTGGTGACATGCGCGGCCACGATGTCGGCGGTCAACGTGATGAGTGTGCTGTCGCGTTCGGTTGCTTCGGTCATGCTTTGCTGGCTTTCCAGGCTAGGCAGAGAGGATCGGTGAAGCCGTGTGGCTAGCGGGAAGTGGCGTGCTTCGCAATAAGCGTCGCAACGTCCCGCTTCATGGAGAATTCTGCCTGAAGCGCCCACTTTTTGAGGCAGCAACAAATGACATCTATGTCACTTTACCACCAAAGCCCTGAGCTAAAGTGACATAGGTGGCAAAGGCGGTTCGCCGGTCTGCATGAGCAATTGGGGGATTCACAAGAGTCCCGCTTTGTGCTTGATTCGTTCCATGTTCCAGCAGGATCTCTTCGCATCGCCGGCCTCCCAGCCAACGACAAGCATGCCGGACATAGTCCGCACGATCGCGGAGCATTCCGCGCGGCCGCGCTACACCTTCATGGTGCTGGACCTTATTGCACGTGTCGCCCGGCCGAACGGGCAGGCGGGCCCTCTCGTTCGAGAAGGCGAGGCGTTGGTGCCGATCCGGGAGTGGCTGGCTGCGGCAATCGCGCCGAGCGGCGCGCGCTATCATCATCGCCGCATGACCGCGGACAAGGTACGGGCGGCGCTCGAGGCCAAAGGGGAATTGCCGGATGACCGGGACGAGGCCGAGCGTCTCGTTGACGCACAGATCGGTGAGCGCATCCGGGAAACCGGCATGACGGCGATCAGCCGCGCGGTATCGGAGCTGGTGCGGGCAGGGCTCATCAAGCGCCATTACCAGGGCTGTTGGGTCGACCACGAGAACCGCGGCGCTCAGCGTCATGCGGTCTATACGGTGACGGACCCCGTCCGCGCCGCGCTCCAACCGAGCATCGCCACCAGCGAAAATCAGCGCAAACCCTATGTGCGCGGTGCGCACGGTCAACCTCGAACGGCGGCGGCGCGGTAGGTTCTTAAATGCCCTTAGCCTTTGGGTTCGCCGGTCTCGCTGGGGCGAACGCGCCGTGAGGTCTTCGCCTTGAGAAGCTTCACCGTTCTGGAATCTCGTGTTCCGCCGAACCAGCGGTCGAGTGCTGCCGCGATCAGGGGATGAGTGCTGGCGGCTTCAAATAATGTCAGCGACGAGTGAAGCTTCATCGCGTCGACCGTGCCGAACACGGCAATCGGATCATTGGTTGCCAGGTCCTGTAAGGCTGTGACGCATTCGATATACCGTGGCCCCAGGACCGGATGATTGAAATAGGCTTGTGCCTCATCCAACGATTGAAGCGCGAACTGCCGTGAAGTCGAGCTTTGCCCCAGGCCCGAGAGCTGCGGGAAAATCCACCACATCCAATGGGTGACCTTCTTGCCACGGCGGATTTCGGAAAGTGCCGGCGCATAAGTGAGCGTCTGCATCTCGACGAAACGTTCGGACACGTGATTGGCGGTCATAAAGGCTCCAGCGACACCTGGGCCGCGAGCGTATCGACTAGCACCTTGATGACGAAATTAGAGAATTCGCCGTTCATGGCTGGGCCACTTCGCCGGAGGGCGGAGGCAGTCTGTCCAGCTTGGCAAGGAAGAAGCGTTCGCTCCAGAGATCGACCGATTTGAGTTCGGCCGGGCGCAGGAAACGGCGCACATCGTCGGCAGCACCCTTCCAGTCGATCTTCGCGATCGTGTTCCCCAGCGCTTCGTTCAGCCACGCCATGTCGACGGCGATGCGATCATCGCCCGCCCAGGGGCCGGCTTGGATGAGCGCCGTGCGCAGAAGCGGCAGATTGGGCGCTACTCCTTTGGCGACATACCAGGAGAAATCGAACCAGTCCCTGCCCTTGAGAAAGCCCCGACAAAGGAGGGCATGAATCTTGAGCGCGAAGTTGGATGCCAGATCCTGGTGGCGAACCTCATGGTCTGCCGGGAAGTCGAGGAAGGTCGACGCCTCAGTGGAGCCCGCAGGCGGGTTGACGTCGATCTCAAGCTTGATCCGGATCGTCTTTGGCTTGCCCGTTCCGGCGAAAGACAAGTCGAGCTGGCTCGCGATGGAATCGTTCTTGATCAGCGCCTGGCGGATAGTCTTGTCCATCTTCGCCTTGGGCAGCGCATCGAGCTTCAGCCCGAACTGGCCGAACACCTCGATCAGCGTCTTGAGATAGGGCGTCCAGTCGAAATCCGGGTCGGGTTCCCGCAGCAGGAAGTCGAGATCCTCGGAGAAGCGCGGCAGGCCGTGGAGGATGCGCAAGGAGGTGCCGCCCTGGAAGAGCGCGACGTCGAAGAAGTCGCTGCGCCAGAGGGCATAGAGCGCGATTTCCTGGAGGATTTCCTTGACCGCGTTCTCTTCCTCGAGCGCGTTGGCGGCATCGTAGCGGCGCAGTCTCTCCTGGATGATGTCAATCATATGCTGACGGTCCATTCCTGGCCGTCAGCACGGCGCTTTCGAGCGAGGCGAGGAAGGTGCTCACCGCCTTGTGCTTGTAGACCGGTTTCAGCTTGGCGAAGTCCTTTCGCCGGAGCCCGAGGAGCATGTCTTCGTCGACCCGCATGCCATCGGTCAGCCACTCGATTCCCGTCCACTGTTCCTTCCGCAGGGCGACCAGATCCAACAGGGCCCTTAGCGGCTGCGCGACGAAAGCGGTGAGCTTGCCCACTTGCACCCGATCGACGCCGGTCAGAAAATGATAATCCGCGATTGCGAGCGGATGAAAACTGAAGGGTCCGAAATCGGGCGTTTCAAAGCGGAGTGTCTTGCGGCCGGGCGACACGCTCGCGGTCACGAAGACCGCCTCGGGGATCCAGCCATGATGGGCGAGCGCGCTTTCGAACGAGACATAGCTGCCCGGTACGAGAGCTTGCGCAACGGGGAAGGGATGGATGGCCTCGCTGCGATAGCGCTTGCCCAGCAGATAGGTGCCGCGCTTCACGCGAAGCAGGGAGCCATCCTTGAGCGCGCGGTTGACGAGGCCGTAGCGCCGCGCGTCACCGCCACCCAGCAGATTGCCGAGCTGGCGCTCGCTGAGGATATGATCGGCCAGACCCGCTGCTGTGACCTGTTGTGCCAAGGATGACATGAAATTCCTGATACTTCCAATTTATGAAAGTTTCCAGAATTTTCTTGTCCTGGATATCGTAGAGCAAGAGGGGCAACCGCAGGTAAGGCATATATCGCCGAGCCTGATCGATTCAGGTGGCTAGCGTGTAGCCCGACAAGCGCGAGAACTCCCTCGCAGTCGCTTGGACTTTCGTGGCATCAATGCCCATCACTTCGACGAACTGCCGTTGCAGATCGGGGCTGACTTCCAAGAAGAAGGAGAACACGGGCGCGTTGAAGTCGCTGGCGCTCTTGGGGTCGGCGATCAGCGCGGCGAGTTGACGCGCGGAGAGGTTCGCTCCGTAAGGAGCGTTCACCGTCGCCAACACCAAGCTTGCCGCCTTTGCCATCTCAAACCTGTACCATGATCCTGTCAGTCACACCGCGTATATAGCCGTGGGCATTATCAAACTAGCATTACAGTTGCATTTTTGATTGAACTCTGGATCAAAAGGTCTCCATGGTTTGGAGGCTGTGGATGACGGGTGCATCGATCGAAACGACGCTGGAACTGTGAGGTCCTCGCTGCGGGACGTAAAGAGCCGCATGCGCGGATTGTTCACGCAGTAGCGAGTTGCGGTGTCGGCGAATCTGTTTCTGGACGGTTTGTTGAGCGATGAGCGCCGCAAGACAGGCTGACCTCGATCGCAAGGTGGAGGCTGACGGCCATCACCTCGTGCCACTCACCTCCCAAGCCGTTGCGGTGCTCAGGGTGCTATGGCCGCTCACCGGCAACGGCGAGTTGCTGTTCCCTAGCAATCGCCACACGCATCGGTCGATGAGCGAGAACGCGGTCGGCTACCTTCTCAACCGTGCCGGCTATCATGGTCATCACGTGCCGCGCGGCTTACGTGCCGCTTTCTCGACCATCATGAACGAGTGGGCCGAGCGGCAAGGCAAAAGTCATGACCGCAAAATCATCCACTTGATGCTAGCCCACGTTCCGAAAGAGAAGGTCGAGAGTGCTTACAGCCGCGCCGCCTACATGCCACGCCGGCGGGAGCTAGCGAAGGTGTGGGCCGACATGTTGAGCGATAGCTTGCCCGATCCGGGCGCCCTTATCCAGCGGCCCGTGAAGGCGATCGGGTCGCAATCGCGCCGGTCGATCGCGTCGCTCGTTGACGGCGACTTCCGATTCCCGGCTCGTCGCCCCGTCGCCTAACGACGTGGCGCGGCGTCGCCCGGTTGTCACCCGCCAGAAACCGCATGACCCTTGCCGGGTTCTGCTGGCCAGAAACACATTTGGGGCTGAGAATAGGGGAAAGCGTGCCGCGCCGGCTCTGCTGATTAGATAGATTTGCGTTGCTGGAACCCGGATTGGGATCATCTCGCGACAGGCGCGCCGCACCTCGGGAACGCCCTCGCAGACGACGGAGCCCAGAACAGCACCTGCAGGGTTGCAGATCATATTCGCCGGCGCGCATCATGTCGCCATGGCCCCGAAACGAGACGTGGAAGCTTTATACGATAATCCCCATCTGTCTGGCACGTTTGACGGCTTGCGCGCGACGGCTCACACCGATCTTTCCATAGATTCGATTGAGGTACCATTTCACAGATCCCTCTGTGAGCCCGACGGCATCAGCTATCTCACGATTAAGTTGACCGTTGCCGACGCGTCGCAAGATATCGACCTCACGTTCGGTAAGCGCGTCGAGCGCAGAAATCAGGTCGCTTTCGCCGAAGAACCGGTCGGTCTTGGCGGCGTTGGATGGCAAATTGCCTTGTTCGCCGTTCCACCGCTGGACCAGCATCGCTAGATAGCCGTCGAGACTCGACCCCTCCTCTCCCGTGGCGCCGTCGACGCCGCGCCCCGCGAGGAGCGACATGACGACTTCGCCGCCGTCGAGAAAGCTGCGTACGAGTCCGGCGTCGCGACCGTGCAGCGCCGCCCCGAGCAGCGTGCGACGCGCCTGGCTGCGGTCGCCGTTCAATGCCTCCAAAGTCGCCGCGCGTACGCTCCATCGCACTGCCGCGGTTCGCCAGCCGCCTTTCAAGTAGAGATCCGCCCAGCGGCTGGCGACTACTGCGGCGTTGGCGAACTCGCCTCGCGCTTGCGCAAGCCGGACCGCCAGCAGCGCTCTTGCCTCATCCAGCAGCGATTTCTGAGCGGCGGGGAAATGGTCCTTCAACTCGGTCGAGACGTCACCTCGGCGAACGAAACGACCGATGCGATCCAGCCTGCCTTCGAGTAGGTAATGCCGAGCCGCTTCGGCAGCGACAGAGAGGCGGAGCCGTTCGAAACCATGCGCCGACGCGAGCGCCGCTGCATCGGCGAGGAGGTGTTCCACGATCTGCGTTTCTTTGCCGATCTGACGCAGGCGAACGGCAACCATCAGGCTCGCCACGCGCTGGTCGACATAGCCTAGCCCACGGCCGAGCTCCTCGTAGGTAGCGATAAGCCGCGCGGCCTCGGTACGGTCGTCCCTCTCGTAATGGACTTCCGCCATGAGCAAGCCTGGGATCGCCGCGAGCTCCGAGGTCTCACCCGCCAATCGCTGGGCCGAAGCCATGGCGAGTTCGAGCGCCGGCAATGCGCGCGACAGGTCCCCGCGGCGAAGGAGCGCCAGTCCGACCACCGAATGGTGCCAGATCCGAACGAAGATGCTGCCGGTCCTGCGGTAGTGCTGCTGCGCTTGTGCGTCGAGATCGTCGATCTCGCATCGGGCCGGCCGCTGCAGGCCGTGATACAGATGCGACGTGTAGACTGTGCCGAGAATGTAGTGATCGGAGATGGGTTCCGCCGTTTCGAGCTGAGCAAGCAGTTCTCTCGTCTCGGTCATCCGGTCGGTGAACAGCGCGAGCATCATTTCGCGATGGATTTGCAGGAATTGCAGCGATGCGCGATCGGTGCGATCGTCGACGCCGGCCTCGTCGAGTTGCCTCAGGCGGTCTCGGCTGGCGGCCAGGACGTCTTCCGCCTCCGAGAAGCGCCAACTGATGATCAAGAGCCAGGCCTGCGTGAAAAGGATGTGGGGGAACTTGTTGAGCGCCGCGGCGGGTAGTTGTTCGGCGAGTCCGACGAACGATCGTAGCTCTCCGCTGTAGAACATCGATTGGCAACGGCGATCGAGGATCAGCGCTGCGAGGTAGGGGTCGTTCGCGAGCATCGCATGTTCGAACGCTTCGGGGAGCAGGTCGTTGTCAGCGAACCAGCGTGCGGCTTCTCCGCACCGCCGCGCCATGCCGCCGGGCTCACGCGCCTCGAGTCGACGCTTCAGAAAGTCGCTGAACAGATGGTGATAGCGATACCACTGCCCGTCCTCGTCGAGCGCGACCAGAAACAACCCCGCCGATTCGATTTCGGCGAGAAGGCCGGCAGCGTCCTTGTTACCCGTCACTGCGTTCGCCAACGACGCGCAGACACGACCCAGACACGCCGTCGAAAGAAGAAATTCCTGCACCTCTGGTGAGCGATTGTTGAAAACCTCTTCGGCGAAGAAGGCGGCATATTTTCGCCGGCTTCCCTTCTCCGGTTCCAGCAACGGCACGTCGTCGCCGTCGGCGATGGCGAGGCTGAGAAGCCGCAGGCCGGTCGCCCAGCCTTCTGTCGACGCGTTGATCCGGGCGATGTCGTCCCGCGAGAGATGAGTCTGGCCGGCCTGCTGAAGAAACGCTTCGGTCTCCTCGTCGGCGAACCGCAGGTCGTGTTCGTAGAGCTCGACCAGCTCGCCTCGCGACCGCAGCCGCGCCAGCGGCAGGTCGTGCACCTCGCGCGACCCCATGATGATGTGAGCGTTGCCGGGAAGGTCGCGCAATAACGCGACGAGCGCGCTCTTCGCCTCCGACCGCAATAGAAAATGGAGATCGTCCAAGAAGATGAAGACGTCGCTGTCGATCGTCGCGATGGCGTCGCTGATCGCCGCGACCAGCACGTTGTTGGCCGCGAATCCTTCGGCCGACAGCAAGACCTTGATCTCCTCGATCGTGACGTCGGCCGCTTCCAGCGCTTTCGCCAATGCCTCGAACAGATCGCGCGAATCTCCGATCGTCGCGTCGATCGGGACCCATAAAGCTATTCCCCGTTCCTTGCTCAGCCGCCGATACCACTCGGCGAGCAAGGTGGTTTTCCCATAGCCGGCGGCGGCTTGCACTAGCGTGACCTTGGCGTCCCGGATCGCCGACTCACGATCGAGCAGCCGCTCGCGCTGTACGAGGAGCGCGGAACTCGCCGGCGGCCGATACCTAACGCGGGCGGTACGCATCACGCATTTCCGGAAAAAACGTCCTTACCAACCTTCGTTAGGTGACCGGGGTGCCACGCGGTCGTTAGCCTGTCAATTGCATGAAGTTCCTGACCGGTCGCTGACCTCATCAGGGAGAGTCGCGCAACGCAGCCAGACGCCAAGATCTGGCCAGGAGGGGATAGACAATGGCTGACCAGATCACGGATACCGTTTGCCCGCGCCGCCGTCTTCGCATCGGCGGTCTGCACCAGCTGCTGCTCTGCAGCGCCATGGCGATCTTCCCGGCTTCGGGCGCTTTCGCGCAGGCGACACCGGGGCCGGACGCCCCCGCGCCGCAGACTGGCACTACGGCAGCCCCCCAGACGAGCGAGGCCGACGAGGATTCGCTGACAGGCGACATCATCGTCACCGCGAACCGGCGCAACGAGAGCGCGCAAAGGACCGCGCTTTCCATCACGGCGTTCAATGGTGACCAGTTGACGCGTCTGGGAGTGACGAACGCGAGCGACATCGCGAAGATCACGCCGGCGGTCAGCATATATCAGATCCATCCGTCGGTCACGAATATCAACATCCGTGGCGTGTCGCAAAACTACTTTGCCGACCATCTGGAGGCGCCGATCGCCGTCTATGTCGACGATGCCTATATCGGCTCGACGAGCGCGATCGGCGTGCGCAGCTATGACCTCGAGCGCGTCGAAGTGCTTCGCGGACCGCAGGGCACCCTGTTCGGACGCAACGCGACCGGCGGCCTCATCCAATACGTGTCCAAGGGCCCGACCGAAACGCTGAGCGCCTACTTCCAGGTCACCGGCGGCGGCTATGAATATGGCAACGGCTTCGTGCAGACCGAAGGTGCGATCGGCGGCCCGATTGCTAACGGCGTTCGCGCGCGCTTCTCGTTCGCCACCAACAACGACGAGGGCCCCTGGCACAACGGCGTCGGGGCCAATCCGGGTAACACCAACGAATATGCGGCGCGTCTCCAGTTCGAATTCGACCTGGGCCCGAAGACGACGCTGAAACTGATCGGCTCCACCGACCTCAACCGCGACTCGCGTGGCGCCGCCTACACGACGCAGGCGGCGGGTGTCGGGCCGAACCAGCTTGGCTTCCCGCTCGCCCCCAATCAGATCGGCACGTACGTGAATCTGGCGGCGTTGCCGACGCTCGCCTTCATCAATTCGCCCTGCGCAGGTTGTGATCTGACCGGCTACCGCCAGGGATCGAACCCGTTCCGCATCAATTTGAGCAATCCCGGCGAGTTCGATCGCAGCATCTACTCGATCACCGGCAAACTCACCCATGATTTCGATGGCGTGACCCTGACTGGGGTCAGCAACTACCAGAACATCAAGAAGATATTCTCGCTCGACAGCGACGGTGGTCCGTCCCATCTGTTCGATTACGGCACCGAGATGAAATATGATCAGTTTTCGCAGGAGCTGCGGCTAAACGGCAGCTCGTCAAAGCTGAAGTGGGTGACAGGTGCCTACTATCTCGACATGAATGGTCGCTACGGCGTCGATGGACTGTTCGACCTCGGTCCCTATATCGGGCTCACCTGCACCGCTCCGGCCTGCACCGCCGGCTCGCCGGTTACGGATGCCTTCCGCGCCGACTACACGCTCAAGGTCCATAGCTGGTCGGTGTTCGGGCAAGCGGACTATTACGTCACGCCCGAATTCTACGTCACCGCGGGGCTCCGCTACACGCACGATCGCAAAAAATTCGACTATCGCTGGCGCGACCAACTCGGCTTCCAGACGGTGCTGACGGGCGGACCGGCGAACGTCGTCTACAATCCATCGACTGACCCGACCGCGGACCGATCCTTCAACAACGTGTCGGCCAAGGCGCAGTTGAACTACGCGCCCGACGCAAACACGCTTTTCTACGCCGGCTATACCCGAGGGCATAAGGGCGGCAACTGGTCGGGTCCGATCTTCCCGCCGATCGATGTCTCCTCGCTTCCACACAGGCAGGAGGTTCTGACCTCCTACGAAGCGGGCGCAAAGATCAGGTTCCTCGACGGCCGCGCGACGCTGAACGGATCGGTGTTCTACTACGACTATAAGGACTATCAGGCGTTCGCGATCGTCAATCTCGTTCAAAAGATCTTTAACGTCGACGCGACCAACTATGGCGGCGAGGTCGAATTCAAGGTCAATCCGACCCGCGGCCTCGACCTGGCGGTGTCGGCCGCCGTCAGCCACAGCAAGGTGAAGGACGTCCCACTACCCGACGGCGCGTTGGCGGATCGCGAATTGCCCAACGCCCCAGGACTCTCGCTGACCGGGTTCGCGCGGTACTCCTTCGACGCGCTCGGCGGTAAGCTCGCCGGCCAGGCGAACGTCAACTATGTCGGATCGCATTATCTGACTGCACTCAATGAACCGACCAACTTCCAGAAGGCGTATACGACGGTCGACTTGCGGGTGGACTACACCTTCCCGGGCGATCGTTGGAACGTCGCCGCCTTCGTGCGCAACGTGAACAACGAGAAGTACCGCATCTGGGGTCTCGACGTGTCGGCGTTGAGCTACGCGGCGAGCATCTACGGCCAGCCTCGCACCTTCGGCGTGACGCTCGGCTGGAAGTATTGAACCACCCGATGTCTCCCTTTTATTTCGCAAGAGATCCACGACATGGCAACGCAACCATCCGGCTCACCCCCGACGACTGACATCGACCTGTTCGCGGACGAAACCCTGCTCGACCCGTACGAGTCTTATCGAACCTGGCGAGACGCCGGTCCTGCTGTATGGTCGACCAGACACGAGGTCTGGATCCTGTCTCGGTTCGACGACGTCAAGCGCGCGTTGGCCGACAACGAGACCTACATTTCGGGCAAGGGCGTCGGCCTGTACGGACCTGCCAATGAGGCGCTTGAGGGTACGGTGATCGCCAGCGATCCGCCCGAACATGGCGCTCTCCGTCGCGTGCTGGCCGATCGCATGTCGCCCCGCGGGATCCGTGCTCTGCAGCCCGAGGTCGAAGCGGCGGCGAACTCCCTCGTTGACAGCATCGTCGCGAAGGGGTCCTTCGACGCGATGCCCGACCTGGCTCGGAAGTTTCCGCTGATGGTGATGGCCGACCTCATCGGGCTGCCCGGAGACGATCATGGCAGCTTGCTCGGCTGGGCCGATGCCGGCTTCAACACGTTCGGCCCGGCGAACGATCGTGCAGTCTCTTCGATGCCGATCGTCGGCGAGATGTTCGGCTACATCGCGAGCCTCGACGCCGACCCGTCGAAGTTGCGCGAAGGCAGCATGGGGCGCGAGATCTACGAGGCGTCCGAGCGCGGCGAACTTAAGTTCGAGCAGTGCGGGCGTCTCATGGCGGCCTATCTGATGGCGGGACTCGACACCACCATCTCTTCGATCGCCAACGCCGTCTGGCTGTTCGGACGGAATCCCGAGCAGTGGACGATCGCAAGGAGCGACCCCGCGCGCATACCGCACGTCTACAACGAGATCCTGCGCATCGAGTCGCCAGTCCAAACGTTCCGACGGACGCTGACGAAGGACGTCCAATTGGGCGATGCGCTGATGCGCGAGGGCGACGCCGTCCTGCTGCTCTACGGTTCGGCCAACCGGGACGAACGCCATTGGCAAGATCCGGACAAGTTCGACGTGCGACGTCGCTCCGCCGATCACCTCGCGCTCGGTTTCGGGATCCACAATTGCGCGGGGCAGGGCGTCGCCCGTCTCGAGGCGCACTCGCTGCTCGCGGCGCTGGCGCGCAAGGTCGAGCGGTTCGAGGTCGGGACGCCGAAGCGCCACCTGAACAATCTGATCCGCAACTTCGACAGTCTGCCCGTGACGCTGGTGCCGGCAGCGGAGATGGAAAATGCCTGAGAAGCCCCGTGTTCTCCTGATCGTCACGCAGGATACCAAGAAGATCGAAGGCGCGTTCCTTCGCGACTGCCTGGAGGAAGCCGGCTGCGAGGTCATCCACCTCGATCCCAGCGTCCGCCAGACGGTCGGCGGCGCCGAAATCGGACCTGACGAAGTCGCCGCGGCCGCCGGGAAGTCGATCGAGGAGATCCGGGCGATCGGTCACGAGGGCAAGATCCAATTGGAGATGATCGCCGGCGCGACCAAGCTGGCGCTTGCCCGCCATGAGCAGACTCCCTTGTCGGGGATCATCTCGATCGGCGGGTCTATGGGCACGACCCTGGGTACCGCGGTGATGCGCGCGTTCCCCTACGGCATGCCGAAGGTGATGATCTCGACCCTGGCCTCCGGGTTCACGGTGCCGTTCGTGGGCATCAAGGACATCGTGATGCACAATTCGGTGTGCGACATATCCGGCATCAACAGCATCACCCGCGACGTGTACCGCAACGGCGCGTTCGCCGTGGCCGGCATGGCGCGGCATTACGCGCCCGGCGTCGCCGAGAACAAGCCGCTCGTCCTCGTGAGTACGCTCGGCACGACCGAGAAGGGGATGCGCCGCCTGCGCGAAAGTCTCGAAGCCGACGGCTACGAGGTGATGGTGTTCCATACCACCGGCATGGGCGGCCAGACGCTCGACGCGATCGCCTCCGAGCGGGATGTCGCCGCCATCGTCGACATGTCGCTGGTCGAAGTGAACGACCTTTTGCACCAGGGAATCTGCAGCGCGGGGCCCGACCGCTCGAAAGCGGGGCCCAAACGCGGAATTCCCGTCGTCTTCGCCCCCGGCAACATCGATTTCTATATCATGCCGTCACCGATGGCGGTCGGCGACGATCCCTTCGATGGCCGCCGGTTCCACATCCACAACGCTGCGCTCACGGCCGTCAGAACGGGTGAAAAGGACTTGGAGATGCTCGCCGATCACATGGCCGAGCTGGTGCGCGGCGCGAAGGGACCGGTACGCTTCTACGTTCCGCTTCATGGCTTCTCTAGCCACGACAGCGAGGAAGGGAAACTGCACGATCCGTCGCTGCCGCCCAAGTTCGCGGAGTATGTCGAGAAGGTCATGCCCGACAACGTCGATGTCCGCACGTTCGACGCTCATATCAACGATGCGGCCTTCGGTGACGCGCTGGCCGACGCCGTGCGCGAGATGGTTGCCAATAAGATCGAAGCATGAGCACCGAGCCCATTCTTACCCCCGAAGATGTCGCCGACATCGTCGCCATTCTCGATGGCACGTCGTACGAGCGTATCGACATCACCACGAGCCGGTTCACCCTGCGCGTCGCGCGGTCGGGTGACGGCTGGACGCAGGACTGGTCCTGGAAGCAGGATGAGGATGCCCAGGCAGCATCGGCAGGCCCGATCGAGCCGCTGTCGTCGGGCAGTGCGACCGGGGTGCCCGATGACGGCACTGTCGCCGTGCGATCTCCCTTGCCCGGCGTGTTCTATCGTTCGCCTCAGCCTGGTGCGGCGCCGTTCGTCGACGTCGGCGACACCGTCGCACCGGACACGGTCGTCGGCATTATCGAAACGATGAAGCTCATGAACCCCGTCCACGCCGGCATCGCCGGCACGGTGGCCTCCTGGTCGGTCGACAATGCCGAGCAGGTCGATAAGGACGGAGTCATTCTGCGCGTCACGCCGGTGCCGGCGTGATCAAGCGGCTCTTCATCGCCAATCGCGGCGAAATCGCGCTGCGCATCATACGAACGGCGCGTCGGATGGGGATCACCACGATCCTCGGCGTATCGGAAGCGGATCGCCAGTCGATGCCGGCGCGCGCCGCCGACGAGACTGTCCTGGTCGGGCCGGCCCGGTCGAGTGACAGCTATCTCTCGATCGAGCGCGTGGTCGCGGCGGCCCGGGCGGCTCGCGCCGACGCCGTGCATCCGGGCTATGGCTTCCTGTCCGAAAATGCTGCGTTCGCCGAAGCGCTTGCCGAAGCCGGGATAATCTTCGTCGGACCCGAGCTGGCCAGCCTGCGTGCGATGGGTGACAAGCTGATGGCACGGAAGGTCGGGATCGAGGCCGGCCTGCCGGTGGTCCCGGGCGGCGAGGCGGCCGACAAGGACGCCGCACGCGCCCGTGCCGGAGAAACCGGCTACCCGCTGTTGCTCAAAGCCGTTTCCGGCGGCGGCGGGCGAGGGATGAAGCGCGTGGACGCGCCCGAGCAGCTGGATTCGCAAATCGACATGGCGATGGCCGAGGCGCTCGCCGCGTTCGGCGATGCTCGCGTCTATGTCGAGCGCTACATCGCACGCGGCCGACACGTAGAGGTCCAGGTGCTCGGCGACGGCGTCGATGCGATCCACCTCGGCACCCGCGACTGCTCGATTCAGCGACGCTTCCAGAAGCTCGTCGAGGAAGCGCCGGCGCCGGGCATCCCGCGCGAGAAGCACGAAGCCCTGATGGAGGCCGCGGTCCGGCTCACGCGCCATCTTGGCTATCGCGGCGCCGGGACGGTCGAGTTTCTCGTCGATGCCGAGACGTTCGACTTCTTCTTTCTCGAGATGAACGCGCGCATTCAGGTCGAGCATCCGGTCACGGAAGCGATCACCGGCGTGGATTTGATCGAGCAACAATTGTTGGTCGCGGACGGCCAGCGGCTCGGCCTCGCCCAGGACGACGTTTCGATCACCGGTCACGCCATCGAGACGCGTATCAACGCGGAAGAATGGACGGCCGACTTCCGGCCGTCGCCCGGAACGGTGCAGCGGGCGGCGTGGCCTGCCGGCGCCGGCATCCGAGTCGATAGCCACATCGCGAGCGGCGACGAAGTCCCGCCGTTCTACGACTCGCTGATCGGTAAGCTGATCGTCCTTGGAACCGACCGCGCTGAAGCGGTCGAACGCCTCGACGGTGCGCTTCGGGCCATGCAGATCGAAGGGGTCGCGACCACCGTCGACCTTCACGGCCGGATCGTAGCCGATCCCCGCTTCCGCGCGGGCGGCGTCGACACGCGCTTTTTCGAAGGACTGGCACATGGCTGAAATCGGCCTCGTCGACGTCTCCATGCGAGACGGGAATCAAAGCTGTGGGGCGCGACCGGTCTGCGGTCCGCGCAGATGCTGGAGATCGCGGGGAAGCTCGACCGAGCCGGCTTCCGCGCGATCGACTTCACGTCTTCGAGCCACATGGCGGTGGCGGTTCGCTACTTTCGGGACAATCCATGGGAGCGTATCCGGCGGATGCGCGCCGCGATGCCGCGAACGCCGCTGCAATTCATCACGACTGGCCTGCGCTTCATCGCCTGGCAGCAGGCCGATCCCGACTTCATGCGGATCGTCTACCGGCGCTTGCAGGCTAACGGCATCCGTCGGTTCGTGATGCTGGACCCGATGCATGACGTCGCCGCCGTTTTGGAGGCAGCACGCATCGTCAAGGAAGAGGGCGATGCGGAGGTGATGGCCGCTCTCACCTTCACACTGTCCGACGTTCACGACGATGCGTTCTACGCCAACTTCGCCGCGCAGCTGGCGGGCAGCCCTGACATCGATCTGTTCTACATCAAGGATCCGGGGGGCTTGCTGTCCCCGGAGCGCGCGAAGACGCTGGCACCTGCGATCAAGGCGTCGATCGGCGACAAGGCGCTCGAGATCCATCCGCATTGCACGATCGGCTTCGGCCCCGTCGCGGCATTGTCCGCGGTCGAGACCGGCGCGGTCTCCGCCGTGCACGTCGGGATCGGCCCGCTCGGCGACGGCAGCTCGCTGCCCGAAGCCGGTCGCATGCTCGCGAACCTCGCGGAGGCCGGTCATCCGGTACCGGTCGACGCCGGGCTGCTCTCCGAGATCAGCGACTATTGGTGGCGGCTCGCGCGGGCGGAGAAGCTGGAACCTGGCACCCCGCAGAGCTACGATGCGAGTTTTCTGCGGCACCAGATCGCCGGCGGCGTGATGACGACGACCAAGCGCCAGTTGCAGGAACTCAACCTGCTGCACCGTCTGCCTGAAGTCATCGCCGAAACCGAGCGGGTGCGATCCGAGCTCGGCCAGCCGATCATGGTGACGCCGTTCCCGCAGATGGTCATGAGCCAGGCTCTGTTCAACGTCATCGGCACGGGCCGGTATGCCCAAGTGTCCGATCAAGTGCTCCGCTACGTGATGGGGAAATTCGGTCGGCCGACGCGGCCGGTCGATCCCGTGGTCGAAGCCGCGATCCTCAACCGCAACCGGGCTGCGGAAATCGCCGCGGAGCCGGATTTTCCGACACTCGCCGATCTGCGCCGCCGCTTCGGCGCGTCCATGGACGACGAGGAATTCCTGCTGCGTGCGGTGATGCCCGGCGAGCAGGTCGATGCGATGCTCGCGGCGGGGCCCAGCTTGGCGCGGTACAATCCGGGGGCCGTCCCCATGCTTGAGTTGCTGCGCGCGCTCGCCGCCCGCCCGGCCGCCAGAGACATCGTCGTCGAGCGCCCGGGGTTGCGTTTGGCGCTTCACGCGGGAGACGCAATTGCCTGAGCTCTCTCCCTTGTTGGCGGACAGGATCGCCGCGGCGTCGGCGTTCGTCTTCGACATGGACGGCACGCTGGTGCTCGGCGACGCCGCGAGCGGCGGGCATCAGTCCTTGCCTGGTGCCGCTGCGCTGCTGTCCGAGTTGAGGGTGCGCGGCACGCCGTTTCGTGTTTTCACCAACGGCACGGCAAAGCCACCCGAAGTCTACGCATCGAGCCTGCGCCACGCCGGGCTCGACGTCGCCGACCACGAGATGATGACGCCGTCCACGGCCGCCGCAGCCTGGTTCGTGGCCAAGGGGATAAAGCGCGTCCGCGTCCTCGGCCTCGCGGGCGTTCAGGCGCCGTTGATCGAGGCGGGCCTCGACGTGATCGGTCCTTCGGAAAAGGCGGAAGGGGTCGAGGCGGTCTACACCGGCTGGTTTCGCGAATTCACGTTCCCGGACCTCGAAGCGGCATACAAGGACGTGTGGGCGGGCGCGATGTTGACGACCGCGTCGAACGTACCGTTCTTTGCGACAGCGGGTGGTCGCGCGATCGGCGCGAGTTATGCGATCAACGCGATGATCCGCGCAATGACGGGCAAGCGCGCCAAGGTCCTCGGGAAGCCGTCGCGCGAGGCCCTTCGCAGCGCACTGACGCTTATGAAATTGCCGGTCTCCGCCGAGGCGTCGACGGTGATCGTCGGCGACGATCCCGCGCTCGAAATGCGCATGGCGCGCTCGGCTGGGGCGATCGGTGTGGCTGTCACGACCGGGCTGTGCAGCCGCGACGACTTCATGGCGCGCGGTTCGCCGGAGCGGGCTGACGCGATCCTGCCGGGACTGCAACCGATCCTGGAGGCCCTGAACTGATGTACGTCAACCGCCGGCGGGTCACCATCGAATGGGGCGACTGCGATCCCGCCGGGATCGTTTTCTATCCGCGCTACTTCGCCATGTTCGACGCGTCCACCGCGCATCTCTTTGCAGCGGTGCTCGGAATGCACAAACGCGAAATGATCGCCAAGTTCGAGATGATCGGCTTCCCAATGGTCGACACGGCAGCTCGCTTCTTCGTCCCGAGCAAGTTCGGCGACGAAGTGACGATCGAGACCCAGGCGACGGACCTCGGCCGTAGCAGCTTCGGCATTTCACACCGCGTGTTCCGCACAGGTGGCGTGCTGGCGATCGAGGCGACCGAGAAGCGGGTCTGGGCCGGTGTTCATCCCGAAGATCCGCATCGCATCACTGGTATTCCCATTCCCGAAATCGTTCGCGCGGCGCTCGAAAGCGGGCCGCTCGAGCGTCAACCCTGACTGGAGTAGACATGTCGAAGGTAATGATCACGGTGGCGCCGACCGGCGGCATGGCGTCCAAGGCGCAGAACCCGAACCTGCCCACGCAACCGGGCGAGATCGCCGAGTCGGTGTACAAGAGCTTCAAGGCGGGCGCGTGCATCGCGGCCCTGCACGCGCGTCGGCCCGATGACGGCGCGACGTGCAACGCCGACATCTACCGCGACATCAACGAGCGCATTCGAGCCAAATGCGACATCGTCATCAACAACTCGACCGGCGGCGGCTCCAGCGGCGACATGCTCATCGAGCGCCAGGACGGCCTTTACGAGTCCAGCTTCGAGGAACGATTGAAGGGTTGCGAGGCCGGTGCCGAAATGGCCACATTCGACGGCATGACGTTCGTGGATGTGCACGGCGGGAAGGAAATTCTCGTTATCACGCCGCCTAGCCGTTGCGAGACGCTCGTCAAGCGCATGACCGATCGTGGCATAAAACCGGAGTGGGAAGTCTTCGCGCCGAACCACATCCTGCAGGACGTCACCCGCCTGATCCAGAAAGGCTATGACAAGCCGCCTTACTACATCAACATGGTCCTCGGCGCCGACAAGGGCTTCCAGGGCGCGATGCCTTACAGTCACGACGTGCTGACCGCGATGGTCGCGGCGCTTCCGCCGCAATCGATCTTCTGCGTATCGGCGATCGGGCCGGCGCAATTGCCCGCGACCACGCAGGCGATGCTGTTGGGCGGTCATGTCCGCGTAGGCCTCGAGGACAACAACTATTTCAGCAAGGGCGTGCTCGCGACCAACGAGATGCTCGTCGAGCGCACGGTGGGCATCGCCAAGGCGCTAGGACTGCAGCCGACGTCCCCCGCCGAAGCGCGCGACATTCTAGGACTCGCCCAGCGGTGAGAGCATCACGATCAACCGGCGAGGCTTCGATGACTGATTTGTCGGCGATGTTCCGTCTTACCGGCCGTACGGCGATCGTCACCGGCGCCGCTGGCGGGCTGGGGCGCGCGATCGCGGTCGGGCTCGCGGAAGCGGGCGCCGACGTCGCGGTTATGGACATCGACGCGGCGGGATTGGGAGCGACGGCCGCCGCGATCCGAACCGGCGGACGGCAGTCCATTGAGATCGTCGTCGATGTCGGCGACGAGGCGGCGGTCGAAGCAGCCTTCGCCGAGTTCGACCGCGGATTCGAGCGGCTCGACATCCTGGTTAACAATGCGGGGATCGCGGACACCGTGCCCGCGCCCCTTCACGATTGCCCCACCGATGTCTGGCATAAGGTGACCGCAGTGAACCTGCACGGTGTCTTCCATTGCGCACGCGCAGGACTGAACCGCATGTTGCCACGCCACAGCGGGAAAGTCGTCAATGTCGCTTCGATGTGGGGTCTGGCGGGAAGTTCGAGCGTCGCGCCGCTACCGGCCTATGCTGCGACCAAGGGAGCTGTCGTCAATCTGACGCGCGAACTAGCGCTCGAATATGCGCCACACGGCATCACCGTGAACGCGATCTGTCCCGGCTTCTTCCGCACGGCATTGGGTCCCTATGACGATCCAGATTTTCTCGCCGCGACGCAGGGTTTCACGCCGGCAGGGCGGATCGCCGAGGCCGACGAGATCAAGGGCACCGCGGTGTATCTCGCCTCGCGGGCGTCGGATTTCGTGACCGGTGCGACCTTGGTCGTCGACGGGGGATGCATGGCGAAATGACCGGTGCGTCGACGGATTGGTCGCTCGAGGCGATCCGCGGGCTTTTCGAGCTTCCGTTTCTCGACCTGGTGGCTCGTGCGCACGACGTGCATGGCCGACATCATGCGGCGAACGAAGTCCAGCTATCGACCCTGCTGTCGATCAAGACCGGGGGATGCGTTGAGGATTGCGGCTATTGCAGCCAATCGATCAAGGCGAAGTCGGGGCTGAAGGCCGAGAGGCTGGCGAGCGCCGACGCCGTAGTCGCCGCTGCTCGCGCGGCCAAGGCGGCCGGTTCGACGCGGTTTTGCATGGGCGCGGCCTGGCGGAGTCCGAAGGAACGCGACATGCCCGCGCTGCTTGCCATGGTGGCGGAGGTCAAGGCGCTGGGCCTGGAGACCTGCATGACCTTGGGCATGCTCGATGACGGACAGGCGGAGCGCTTTGCAGGCGCGGGCCTGGATTTCTACAACCACAACATCGACACCAGCCCCGCATATTACGATCGCGTCATCACGACGCGGACCTTCCAGGATCGGCTCGAGACGCTCGAGCGCGTTCGCGCCGCCGGCATCGCCGTCTGTTGCGGAGGCATTCTCGGCATGGGGGAGAGCCGGGAAGACCGCGTGGCATTCATCCACGCGCTCGTCTCCTTGCCCGAACCACCGCAGAGCGTTCCGCTGAACGCGCTCGTTCCCATCGCGGGGACGGCGTTGGGTGACCGGCTATCGACTTCGCAGCAGGTGCGGATCGACGACATCGAGTTCGTCCGCACCGTCGCCGTCGCCCGCATCGCGATGCCGAGGTCGATGGTCCGGCTGTCGGCAGGTCGCGAAAGCATGTCGGATGCCACGCAGGCGCTCTGCTTCTTGGCCGGCGCCAATTCGATCTTCACCGGCGATCGGCTGCTCACCACGAGCAACGCCGGAGCCGGCGCCGATGCGGACCTGTTCCGAAAACTGGGACTGACGCCGTCATCGCTGCCAGAAAGCGCCGCCGGTCGCGAGGCCGGTCGTCTCGATTATGAAATGGAGAGAATTTGATGAAGTCGCGTGCAGCCGTCGCGTTCGAAGCCAAGAGGCCGCTGGAGATCGTCGAGGTTGATCTCGAGGGACCGAAGGCGGGCGAGGTGCTCGTCGAGATCATGGCGACGGGGATCTGCCACACCGACGCCTATACCCTCGATGGCTTTGACAGCGAAGGACTGTTTCCCTCGATTCTCGGTCATGAAGGCGCGGGCGTCGTGCGCGAGGTGGGGGCGGGCGTCACCAGCGTGTCCCCGGGCGACCATGTCATCCCGCTCTACACACCGGAATGCCGCCGGTGCAAATCGTGCCTGTCGGGCAAGACGAACCTGTGCACGGCGATCCGTGCCACGCAGGGGAAGGGGCTGATGCCCGACGGGACGAGCCGGTTCAGCTACAAGGGCCAGCCGATCTTCCACTACATGGGCTGCTCGACCTTCTCGAACTTCACTGTCCTGCCCGAAATCGCCGTCGCCAAGATCCGCCAGGACGCGCCGTTCCAGACCAGCTGCTACGTCGGCTGCGGCGTCACGACCGGCGTCGGTGCGGTGACCAATACCGCCAAGGTCCAGGCGGGCGACAATGTCGTGGTGTTCGGGCTCGGCGGGATCGGGCTCAACGTCATCCAGGGCGCGAGGATGGTCGGCGCGGGCAAGATCATCGGCGTCGATATCAATCCCGATCGCGAGGAATGGGGCCGCAAGTTCGGTATGACCGACTTCCTCAACTCCAAGGGCCTGAGCCGCGAAGAGACGATCGCAAAGCTCCTCGAACTGACCGACGGCGGCGCCGATTACACCTTCGACGCCACGGGTAATACCGAAGTGATGCGGACCGCGCTGGAGGCATGTCATCGCGGCTGGGGCACCAGCATCATCATCGGCGTCGCCGAAGCCGGCAAGGAGATCGCGACGCGGCCATTCCAGCTCGTCACCGGGCGCAACTGGCGCGGCACTGCGTTCGGCGGGGCGAAGGGCAGGACCGACGTGCCCAAGATCGTCGACTGGTACATGCAGGGGAAGATCGCGATCGACCCGATGATCACGCACGTCCTCGGCCTTGAAGAAATCAACAGGGGATTCGACTTGATGCACGCAGGGCAGAGCATTCGTAGCGTGGTGGTCTACTGACATGGCCAGCTTCTTCGTCACGACGCGCGAGCGCGAAGTCATCGAGGTGGAGGGGATCGACGGACTGTCGGTCATGGAGCTCATCCGGGACGCCGGAATCGACGAACTGCTCGCCCAGTGCGGCGGTTGCCTGTCGTGCGCCACCTGCCACGTTCAGGTCGATCCGGCCGATAGCGACCGTCTGCCGCCGATGAAGCCGGATGAAGACTATCTGCTCGACAGTTCGGATCATCGCGTCGCGACATCGCGATTGTCCTGCCAGCTGCCTTTTTCCAGCGAGCTCGACGGTCTGCGCGTCACGATCGCCCCCGAGGGCTGACGGGTACCACGGTATTCGAACGCGTGGCTAAGTCCGCGCGGTCGACAGGAGACTGAGTGTGGCGGTCATTTCAGGGGATGGGATCTTCACTCGCGCGATGCTCCGGGCCAGGGACCTTGATGCCTCGGCGAGGTTCTACGATGCCGCATTGTCTCCCCTCGGGTGGAAGATCCTCGGCCCGTTCGACGACGAGAGGATGCCTTGGGACAGGAACAAGCCCGCGTTCCCGGTCGTGCGGCCCGGTACCGGCGAGGCGTCGTCAAGCGGCGTGACGATCGGGTTCGCGGCGGAAGCGACCCGGGGCGTCGACGCCTTTCAAGCGGCGGGGCTCGCGGCCGGCGGCACCGACGAGGGCGCGCCAGGACAACGCAGGCATCTGCCCGGGGCCCATGCGGCCTATCTTCGGGACCCAGGCGGCAACAGAGTGTGCGGCTATGCCTTCGGCGACGGCAACTGACCGGTGGAGGAGGTCAGCACCAACCTGGCCTTTGGCGGCGTCCAGGGCGTCTATCGCCACCCCTCCTCGGCGACCGGCACCGACATGACCTTTTCGGTGTTCGTTCCCGCCCATCCGGCGGGACAGACACTGCCGGTGGTATGGTTTCTGTCGGGCCTCACCTGTACGCACGCCAACGTGACCGAGAAGGGCGAGTACCGCAGGGCGTGCGCGGAGCTCGGCCTCATCTTCGTGGCACCCGATACCAGTCCGCGCGGCCAGAATGTCCCCGACGATCCTCTCGGCAGCTACGATTTCGGCCTGGGTGCCGGTTATTACGTCGACGCGACCGAACCCCCGTTTTCGGCGAACTATCGGATGAGATCCTATTTCGAGGAACTCTCCACGCTCGTGTTCGACCGGTTTCCCGGCGATCCGTCGCGCCAGGCGATCATGGGCCATTCGATGGGCGGCCACGGTGCGCTGACCATAGGTTTGTCCGAGCCGGGCCGCTTTCAATCGGTGAGCGCCTTCGCACCCATCGTGGCGCCGACCCAGGTGCCGTGGGGAATCAAGGCGCTCCGCGGTTATCTCGGGCACGACCGCGCCACCTGGCGATCACACGATGCCGTCGCCCTGATCGAGGACGGCGCGCGCGTGCCCGTCATCCTCGTCGATCAGGGAACGGATGATCAGTTCCTGACCGAGCAGCTGCGGCCCGATCTCCTCGAGAATGCGTGTCGCGAGGCCGGTATTCCGCTGACGCTTCGGCGCCAGGCCGGATACGATCACAGCTATTACTTCATCTCGAGCTTCATGGCGGATCATCTGCGTTGGCACGCCGCGCGACTTGGAGGCGCGGCACGATGATGCGGAGCGACCCTCGCCACTTCGACGTGGTGATCGTCGGCGCGGGACATGCCGGTTCCCAGCTCGCCATCGCGCTTCGCCAGCGCAAGTTCCAAGGGTCGATCGCGTTGCTGGGCGACGAGGGCGATCCGCCTTATGAACGACCGCCGCTTTCGAAGGAATATCTGTCGGGCGAGAAGACGTTCGATCGACTGTTGATCCGGCCGCTTGAATTCTGGGCTGTCCGCGACGTCACGCTCCTGCTGTCACGGCGGGCTGACGCGGTGGATCCCGCCGCTCGGACGCTGCAGGTTTCCGATGGCACGACGATTTCCTACGGCAAGCTCGTCTGGGCGACCGGTGGGCAGCCGCGTCGATTGACGTGTTCCGGGCACGACCTGCGTGGTGTTCACGCCGTCCGCTCTCGCGCCGACGTCGACCGCCTGATCGCCGAACTGCCGTCGGTGACTCGCGTGATCGTGATCGGTGGCGGCTATATCGGCCTTGAAGCCGCGGCGGTGCTCACCAAGCTTGGCAAACCCGTCACCGTGCTCGAGGCGCAGGACCGCGTTCTCGCGCGCGTCGCTGGCGAGGAACTGTCGCGGTTCTACGAGGAGGAGCACCGGTCGCACGGCGTCGATCTGCGTACAGGCGTGTCGATCGAATGCATCGACGAAGAAGCGGGTGCCGCGTGCGGTGTCCGGTTGGCAGACGGTTCGACGATCGCCGGCGAGATGGTCATCGTCGGAATCGGCATCGTTCCGGCGGTCGCACCATTGGTCACCGCAGGGGCGAGAAGCGCAAACGGGGTCTGGGTCGACGAGTTCTGCCGCACCAGTCTCGATGACGTCTATGCCTTGGGCGACTGTGCGGCGCATGCCAACCGGTATGCAGACGGAGCGGTGATCCGGCTGGAATCGGTTCAGAACGCGAACGACCAGGCGGCGACGGTGGCCAAGGCGCTGATGGGCGAGTTCGAAGCCTATGACGCGGTGCCCTGGTTCTGGTCCAATCAGTATGATCTGAAGCTCCAGACCATCGGGCTTTCCACTGGTTTCGATGCCACCGTCGTCCGTGGCGACCGGGCGGCACGCAGCTTCTCGATCGTCTATCTGCGCGCCAGCCGCGTGATCGCGCTCGACTGCGTCAATTCGACCAAGGACTACGTGCAAGGGCGGGCGCTCGTCGCCACAGGTGCGGTACTGAGCCCGACCCGATTGGCCGACGCAAGCGTACCGCTCAAGGAGATGGTCCCCGCAGCGTAGCCCGTCGGGGGAAACGTCCCCGCGCGCCGGTTCTTCTTGCTGTACCTACACACTCACCGCTTGTTCGAAATCTTGCCAGTCCCATCGCATCCCGACACACGATCCTATGACCGAAACAGCTCCAGTACCCACTTCGAACGGCTCCGAAGAGGCTGTTTCCCGAGCGCTCGAGGATAACCTCGAGCGGTTGTCCCGAGCAAATCGGCGCCGTCGCCTGATACTGCAGCGAGGCTCCGCTTTTTCGTCGAATGACTATATCGGTTTGAGCCGCACGCCCCGTCTGGCGCGAGCGGTCGTCGAGACGATCGGGCGCGGGGTCGGGGTCGGCTTGGGCGGCTCGCGCCTGTTGCGCGGCAGCGACCCGGAGCATGAAGCGCTCGAGCACGAGGCTGCGGCGTGGTTCGGCAGCGAGACGGCGTTGTATTTCGCGACGGGCTATGCCGCAAACGCCGCTCTGTTCGCGACGTTGCCCCAGCGCGGCGATCTGATCGTTTACGATGTCCTCATCCACGCGAGCGCGCATGAAGGCGTGAAACTCAGCCGTGCCGACGCCTTGGCGGCTGGCCACAACGATGCCGGCTGTATCGACGACGCGATTGTGCAGTGGCGCGCGGGCGGCGTGTCGGGCGGCCGTGGATCGCCGTCGAAAGCCTTTACAGCATGGATGGCGACGAGGCGCCGCTTCACGACCTCGCCGATATCGCCGCGCGACATGACGGCGTTCTGATGATCGACGAAGCGCATGCGACCGGCGTCTTCGATCGCATCGCCGGGCGCGAAACGCCATGGCGCGTCATTCCGGCAGAGTTCGGGGTCGATGGCTTCTTCGGCCGCCATGAGCATCACTATGTCTATTGGCGGGTCTTGTCCGATGGTTCGGTTGGCATCGTGACGGTGCTGCACGAGCGCATGCATCAGATGGACCGGTTTCGCGAAGATATCGCGCCCTGAGCGCAGCAAGATCGGGAAAGCCGCAAAACCGCCCTCCCCGCGCCATTTTCGCACTTACCATAATCAAACATTATGGTAAGTATATGGTTGCGAAAGCGGCAGGGAAGGGCAAATTCACCGATGATGACGAGCCAGGATAAACCATGCGGCACAGATGTGCCGCGCTTTGTGCCGCACCCTGACAAAGCCTGGGGGTACGCTGGCCGCTAATGGCTGAGGAACCCGCGGAACTCTCCAAGGGAGAGATTATCGTCGTAAGAACGCAGGATGCGGCGCTCCCGACGCGTTCGCGCAAAGCGGAGGCGGAACCGGTCGATGCACGGCTGCTGCGCGCGATCGGCAGCATCGTTCCGCCCGACCTGCCGCCGATCAGCCAGCTCGGGCTCGAAACCGCGCTGGCGGCCATGGCTGATGCATCGAAAGCGGCGATAGCCTCCGATCTCGACTGCTGGCGCGACTGGTGCGGCGAGGAAGGCCGCACGCCATTGCCCGCCGATCCCGAAGATATGGTGCGCTATGTGAACGCGCTCGACATCAGGGGCAAAAAGCCCGCAACGCTGGCGCGGCGGATCGCGAGCCTTGGCTCGGTCCACCGGCTGATGGGTTTGGCCTCGCCCGCCGCGCCGACCGATGCCCCGATGGTCCGCGATGCACTGAAGGCCGTCCGCCGGCGTAGAGGTGCGCTCCAGCGACAGGCGACCCCTCTGCGGCTGGGCAAGGCGCTTGATCCCCATGCCGCAAAGGGCTTCACCCTGACCGCCATGCTCGACGCTTGTGGCGGCGACCTTCAGGGCCTGCGGGACGCTGCCCTGCTATCGCTTGGCTATGATGCGGGCTTGCGTGTCAGCGAACTCACTGTGGTGGAAGGATTGCATATCGATCCGCAGGAGGATGGTTCGGCGACGCTGTTCATCCCCTTCTCCAAGACCGACCAGGAGCAGGAAGGCGCCTGGGCATGGCTGTCGGCTGAGACGATGCGGCGGGTTGGCGCGTGGCTCGAAGCAAGCGGCATCAAAGAAGGCCCTCTGTTCCGCAGGGTCGGCGTCGACCGGCGGCGCGCGCGGGAAGCCGAACCGGAAACCGCCCTGGCGCGAACGACCTATTCCATTGGAACGGCGCCCCTGACGCGGCAGGGTGTCAACGGCATCTATCGCCGCGTGGCTTATGCAGCTTATGAGCAGGGACTGGTGACATTGCCCGCAGGCAAGTTAACCGACGCGGTGAAGGCCTTGTCCACCCATTCGCTGCGCGTCGGCTTGACCCAGGATCTTTTTGCGGCGGGTGAGGACGGCGCTGGCATTGCCCAAGCGCTGCGCTGGAGCTCGCCGACCACCGCGCTGCGCTACGGCCGAAAGCTCGCGGTGCGCAGCAATGTCGCAGCGCGGGTGCTCTCGAGGGTTCGCAGATGACGCTAATTTCCGCGGCCCACTCAGACTTCGAGATTCCGCTTCTCGTAGACGGTCGATATGACCCGGCCATCCCAGACATAGCAGAGGTGGCGTTCCTGGCGGCAATTGGACAGAAGCCGGGGGCGGAATACCGCCACGCATTCCCCGCTTTCGTCACGCACGCTCCCGTAGAGGATACCATCCGAGCCAGCGCCGCGCAGGTCACGGGCGAGCGCCTGCGACATCGCATAGTTCGCCGGATCATAAAGATCGGGATGGCTTTCGCGCATCGCGCGAATGTCATGTATGTCGGCGGTCAGGTCGACCGCATAGACCCGCATGTCCAGTTCCTGCGCCGGTTCTTCGGTAGCCATGAGAAAGCGCGTGCGATGCCAGGCCGTTTCGGCAATCGCGGTTTCCAGGGCCAAGCTTGCATAGAAGACACCGTAAGATCCGTCGGTGAAGCGATCGCCAAGCGGATTGAGGTGGGTGAAAGCAGCCATGATCGGCGACGTGCCAGGACCAGACACCCTGTCCTCGATCGGAACGAGCGCAAGGTCGCCGGCCTCCTCGCGCAGCCGATCGTTGGTCATCGCCTCGATCTGGAAGACCGCGTCGAGGTCGGCCGGGTCGGCGACGGCCTCGAACAAGGCGATAGGCGGAAAACGGCTGGGCACGATCCGGTAGCAGGGATGCCACCGGACGGCTGCGACAGGAATATCCACCCCTAGCCGCGCTGCGCGTCGATATATTGGCGCACCACATAGAGATCGGCGACATTGCCCGACGTCATGCGCTGGAGCGCGGAACCGCCGCCGAACAGGGCTGCCATGTTCGGCTTGCGGACCCACTCATCCGCCGTCTTGGGCAAGAGAATATGCAGGCCTTTGTAGATTCCGAGGATGTAGGAGATGCGTTCTAGTGCATCCTTGGGGATCGCGGCGACCGCCCCGCGCTTCCAAGCCTGCAACGTCGAACGGCTGTCGAGCCCGAGCAGGCTCATCTGCTCAGGCTCCTTGAGGCCCCAGGCCTCCGCGATACGGAAGAACGTCCGGAGCGCCGGCCCCGTGAGATCCTTGCGGCCTTTCGCCGTGTCATGCGATGCGCTCGCCATGAGAACCTGATCTCCTTTCGACAGGAGATATGTTCAATATCTGAGCAAAAATCAAGATAAGAACGAAATCTGAACATTTCTCCCTTTTGCGCCCTCTTGAGGGTGCGTATAGCGTCTGAGCGATCAGCCATTAGGACGGTGGCGACGCGCGAAGCCTCGCAATCCCAGAGCCGGCCGCTTTGACTTTCGCCTCAAGATCGGCCAATTTGGCATATAATCGCGCCAAGACCCTATCATGAGGAAGGATGTACCGCGCGAGCCAGCCGCGCCGTTCGATCTCGCTGATGCGGTCGCGAAGGCGTGCTATTGTCCCTGCCACCGCATCCCGCTCCATCACCAAGGTGTCGATCTTGCGCTGCCACGCTTTCGACCGCGCCCTCGCGCGACGCACTTCATCGCGCTCGGCCTTTTCCGCCCGACGCCGGGCTTTGGTCGCAGCTTCTTGCTCAATCCGCTCTCTTCTGAGGCGCTCTATCTCGGCCCGTCGGGCTAATGTCTCACTCGAATAGCGCGCAAAGGCCGGACTGCCGATTGGCCCGACACATCGAACGAACCAGCTCAGCCTGCGCCGTGCCTTATGCTCGATCTGCCCAACGCGTTGTGCGGAAAGACCCATGGCTTCGCCGATCTGGCGAAACGTCTTGAGATGTTCCCTCCCAAGCCCATAGCGATAGCGAACAACCTCCTCCTCCTGCGCAGACAAGAGGGAAAGCACCGTATTGACGGTCGTGTCGTCACTTGCTTGGCTCGCAGCCTTCATTGCTTCGACGGCTTGCCGCGCTCCCTCGGCAGCATCCTCGAGAATGCCCATCGGCTCTGTCCTGCCTCATCCCGCGCTAGAACCAGCCGTCGCGCCGGCCCTCGCCATTGTCGCGCAGGCTGCGACCGTCGAGCGCGGACCGGCGGATGTTGAGCTCGACCTCACTGCCCCTACGGGCGATCTGGACATCGCGCGGATCGAGATTGTTGCGGCGGGCATAGTCATCCGCTGCCTTCTCGCTGCCGAACTTGCCGGCCTGTTCGAATTCCCACGCTATCTTCGTCTCCTTCGCTTTCTGAGGGGCGCGCGCTAGCGGCCAAGGCGAGGCCGAGCTGTCACAAAGTCACCTTTCAACGCTTGCTCAGCTCGGCAGCGCAGCACGAGGTAGAGTGTGCCGGCATCCCGCTCGGCATCGATCGGATCGCGCGTCAATGCGGCGCGCAGCGCGGCCTTGAGCCAGAAGCTAGTCGCAGGATCGCCCAGCAGCTTCTCGATTTCTGATCTCTTCTGTTTAGTCACTTTTCCTCCGATGCGGATTATTCGTTGCGAGCCAGTTCCAATGTTTGAGATTGCTGTCGTTCGTGCTATGTTCAATCTCGGAGGTAGGTTCGATGAGCCGGTTCGACTGGGGCACGTATAACGCGACAAAAGACAGCGCTGGCGGTCCCGTGTATTCGTGGGAAACGGACTGGGATGAAGTCGTGCCCGGAGTAAATGCGGACGAGACTTTCGCGGCTCCGCAGTCGTCATGGCAGCTCGCCCTCGCAATTGCGTTTGTGGTAGCGCTCGTGGCGTTTTTCGGATTTCTCTCAAGCGTCATGTAGGATGCGTCATTCGCGTAACTTTGGATCGTTGAAGAAGCCGACGTTGTGACTGTCCGACACTTCCGACCTCGCACGTGATCCCCCTTGCCTGTTGACAGCTCTTCCCGTCTGCGCAGCAGCGCGACCTTCATCGATTTCCTTTCGACCCTCATTGATGATCGCGGCAGCCGCGCCGGGATCGTTTCCGCCTCCCGGGCCCGAGGGTCGCCGGCCACCTCCTGAAGGTGTGTAGTGACCACGGACGTCGCTCTCGGATGCGACATCGGGACGCTGAACAGACACGAGATTCGGTTCATGAAGCTCCGATCGGATTTCATTGCGGATGGTATCGAGACGATCATCCATCCACCTTTCGATCATCGCGCTGCGCGTGGCGCGATCATGCGCCGACAAGTCAGTGGCCCAGAGGTCGGGGACATTGATTGCTGGGTTACGCGCCTGCTCCGCGCGATACCATTGGGCCAGATCCTGGCTCAGGTTTTCGCTGAGATTGAGCCCATGGGATTCCGCATAGCTGGCGTCGCGCGACAGGGATTGCGCGATCTCGTCGAGTTTCTCGGCCGATCGTTGGTAAGATTGAGCAAGAGCAAGGCTTTCTTCGGAAATCCTCGCGCTGGAGTCCGTAATGGACGACCGGCTGAAACTGCCCGAACGATCATAGGTGCCGGCGGACTCACTGGCGCTGGAGCCGCTCGCATGATCGTCGCGGAAGCTGCTCGACGCTGCGCTGCGATCCTCGCTTGAAATATTGCGATTAGTCGAGTGGCTGAGGTCGGATTGTTGCATGCCACGTCCACCAACGCTCGCACCCAGCGAGCCAGACAGCGGACTACCGCCACCGGCGCGCCCGCGACCGCCCGTTCCGGCGCCGACAGAGCCTTCGACGGATTGTTGCACTATGGCTTGGCGCCCGCGGTTGTCCGTGACCGAGAAGCGGTCGGTGTCGGCATTTGATTGCTCGATCCCTTCGGACGTATTGGCGGTTCGGCGATCGAAGCGATCGACCGACGTGGCCGATTGGGAGCCACTGGCGCTTTCGACGCCTGACGTCGTTTCGCTGGAGCGCGTGTGAACCGACGCGTCCCGATCGGTGGCAGTAAGGAGAGTGCTTGCCGTGTTGCGGTAGGATTCCGCCTGCCGTCTTGCCTCGGAGGCAACTTCGCGCATCTCGGCGACACTGTTCGTCGACATGGTCGGCGTGAACGCAAGCCGCGAGATTGCCCCCGTCGTGTCGATGACTTCCTGGCCGTTGCCATAGCTCGAGATGATCGCCCCGTTGTCGGCGCGGTAATCCAATCTCGGAATGCCGGCCATGTAGCTCGGCGCCGTCGACCATTGATCCGACTGGCGCATATTGGCCGAACTGTTGGCGTAACTGACATTTCCGTAGGAGTAGTTTCCCGTCGTCTGCTCGAGCGCCGCCGCTTCGGCGGCATTCTGTGCGGGGGCCAGCATCGCCATCGAATGGCTCGCGATCCCCATCGCGCCGCGAGCCATCCCCGCTGCGAGGAATGGCACGCTCATCAGGAGGAAGCCCGCGATCGTCGCGGTTTCCTCATTGACCGCGCCGATTCCCGCATAGGTCGAGAGCGTCACGCCGCTGGGTGCCATTGCCGCGGCCGAGCCGGTTGCCCGGCTCATGATGATCATGTGCAGCACGACGTAGAGCGGACCCCAGGCGGCCAGGTAAAAGAATCCTGCCGTGTAGCCCTTGAGCGTCGGTACGCCGGTTCGCGGCATGAGGAACAGCGGAAAGATGACCGGGAACATCGCGAAAAAGACGACGGTCAGCACGACGTTGAGAATAGGAACCCAGCTCATTGCCTGCTGCGCGATCGAGCCGTACGTATTGCGCGCCTGGATATCGGCCCGTGTCATAGCGAATGTGTCGATCGCCGCCGCGCCGGTACTCCCGGACATCGAATTGCGCGCCTGCATGAAAGCGTTGATCGCGGTGCTTTGCCGCAGGATGCTCACATGGCCGCCCGCGGTTCCGGTGAAGGCCTGGGTGATCACCGGCACGTCGTCGCGCAGCTTCTGGGCGGCCAGTGCATTGCTGAGCCTGGGATAGAGTTCCTTACCCCAGATCAGCAGGTTGGCCTCGATCATCGGCGTCCACTGCCCATCGAGCGCCGAATAGGCATCGTTGCATGTCCGGATATGACTTTCGACGCCGCCACCCGAAACGCGCGTAATCCAGATCTGCGAGCGCGCCGGTGAACCGGGACCAATCGCGGCCCACAGATCCGGAGAGTTGGCGAGGTCCGTCATCGACTTGAAGCCGAGCATCACGTCATAGAAGACGCATGCCTTGAAATGCTCCTCAAGGTTGGTCGAAAACTCGGCATCGCGGATACGCAGGTTGCGCGTCGCATCGAACAGCCGCGCGCCATAGACCATGCCGTTGGTGGTATAATTAAGCGATGTCGGCATGACGAACACCGTCTCGGCGGTGCGGGTCAGATAGTCGCCTACCTGGCTTGTGAAGCTGGCGATCACCCCAAGTCCGATTGGAACATTGTCGATCGTCGCCGGTGCCAGCGAAGGATTGAGGCGGTCCGTAACCTTGATGTCCACGGTGGGCACCATCAGGCACATGTAGATCGCGGTCGCCTGCAGGAACCAGTTCAGCCAGGCACGCCAGTCGAGGTTGAACGCCACCACGAGGAGCGAATAGATGAGGCCCATCACCATGACGACGCGCAGCATCGACCGGTAGCCCCCTCCTCCAGCCCAGGCCGCAACCGCGTTGAACGTGTTGACGAAGTATTCGCCGCCGCCGATCGTGAAGACTTCGAGCATGGCCGGCCTTCCCTTCCTTGCTATTGCAAGCCTTGGGCGCTGAGTCCGCGGGAGAAGTTGAGCGCGGCCGACATCCCCGGCGTCATCGTGTTCTGAAGCGTCGATTCCAGCATGATCGAGCGATCGATGATCTGCATCGTCACTTGCAGCTTTTGATCGAGCCGCACGCCGCGCTGCTGAAATTTCTGCCGCGTGGCCGCAATCTGCTGGCGCCACTGCGCCGCGGTTTCCTGGTCGAAGGTCTGATAGTGGATCTTCGCCTGCTCGACGCGATCAAGCATGTTGTCGATCATGGCATTGAGGATATCGACCGAGACAATCTCGGCGAGCGTCTGGATCTCGCCGTCGGTCAGCGTGTAGCGTGCAGCCGACTGCACCGCGAGGATCTTGAAGAGCGGGATGCTCGACATATTGAGCAATTGCTTTTCGGCCGCGTCGATCGCCACATCCGTGCGGATCTTCGTCGCGATATCCTTGATCATGGCGGCGATGCGCGGGCGCAATGCCGCGCTTTCAGGAATCGAGAGGGTCTGGGTCGAGATGTTGAGACATAGCGTCTCTTCATCGCAGCGCAGGATGTTGACCGTCGCGCCGCCTGACGTGCCGTCCAGCAACGCGGTCACGACCGCTTCCTCAGCTGGCCCGACCATCGTCACCTGGCCCCCGACACTTGGATCGGTCGAAGGTCGCGTCACGACGGTCCCTACCAGCGTCATGATGTATTCGCTGAATTCCTTGTCGAACGCGCCGAACTTTTGCGATTTGCGGAGCGCCTCCCAGGTATAGTTGTGCGGCTCGCCGACGAGTTGGTCCTTCATTGCCGGATCGCTGTTGGCCGCGATCGTCGAATCTCGCCGATTGCCGTTGTTGCAGTTCTGCCGGGCCGCCGCCCAATCAGAGAATATGCCCTGGCTGTTCCCGACCGCCTCGCAGATCGTGGCGCGGGTCGTGTCCATTTGCGGCCAAATACCGCCGACCAGCGCCTGCGCCGTCTCGCAGCTCGAAATATTCATCTGGTTCAGGAGCTGTGCCTTTTGCGCGAACTCGTCCATCACCTTGCCGATCTCGGGGCTGATGGAATCGATCGCCAGCTTGAAGGCAAAACCCAATGCATTGTTGGCGGTCGCCTTCAGCATGGCGACGATCTCGGACGTGTTGATGAAGGAGAAACTGCCCGAGAAGAGATCGATGCCGCCGCAGCCCGCGCGGGCCGATGGCAGCTGCAGATTGAACGGCGAAACGGACTTCTGGGGAAAGCGCGTCCACAGATTGCCAAGCGAATAGTAGCCCGCCGACTGGCCTTCGAAGGCACTGGGCCCGGTGACGTTGGCCGCGCCGCCAGCGTCGTTGAAGAACGCGTTCATCTCGCTTGCCACACCGGCATGTGCCGACGGCACTGCGAGATGGAGCGACGCAAGAAGGGCCGCCGCGGACGCCGCAGACCGGAACCGGGAGCGAAGAGAATGGCTCATCAGAAATCACTCCCCACAGTCATGTTGGTAAGCGTGAAGATGCGGTCCATGATCTCGTCGGCCGAGAGGATGCCGTAGCCTACCGGTATCGTCCGCTTCGTCACCGTGTCGAACAGGACGAGCGCCGGGGTTTCCTTGCCGGGGATGCCCATGCGCTCTCGTTGGCCACTGTCGACGAGATAGTTGGGAAAATCCTTCGATGGGCCACCGTCCATCGACACAGCCATCACCGTCAGACGGTGGCTGTCCGCCACCGACCGCAGAATGGGTCCAGCGACATCGCAGGCGGCGCAGCTCTGTGCGTAAAAATAGAACAGGCCATAACGCTCACCGAGGCGGGTCAGAACCGCGTCGCGGTCCGCCTTGCGGTTATCGATCCATGTCCGTTTGCCCAATGTCGAGACCGGGCGTTGCAAAGTGTAGTCCATGTCCGGATGCTGCCAGATCGCCCGCTGCCAGACGTCGGAGAAGGTCGAGGCGCGGTCCAGCTGCTCGCGCTGGAAGCGGACATAGGCCACAACATTCTCCTCGCTTGGATCGAGGATCGCGCGTGCCTTCAGCTCATCAAGCGTGGACCTGACAGCAGCAAGCTGTTCGGCCGCCGGCACCGGCGGGGACACCGGCTTGTCCTTCGGTGCTCGCCGAGCAGGATCACAATAGAACCATGTGCCGAGGCGCCGTTCACCGCAATAGAAGGGGTCGCCGGCAGATTGTTCCCCGCCTTCCTCGCCAGCAATAGCCGCTGGGCCGGACGTGAACGCCGTAACGGCAATCGCCAAAGCAGTCAGCAGGGCAGGAACGGGGCGGTGCGATGCTCCCATCTCGCGGGCAACGGAGTGCCGACGCCAGAAGACGCCGGGGATACAAAGCGGCGAAGTGCGGCGCGGATCAGCCGCCGCCAGGAGCGGATCGGGCATAATATTCCTCTATCTTCTTCTGGATGTCGGACATGGTCTGGACTTCATCAGGCAGCTTCGCGGCGTCGATGAACTCGGCGTAGACCTCGGTGAAATCCATCTTCGACAGGTCGAGGCTCGCGAACTCGTGGATGCTGAATCCGCGGCATTGCTCGTTCTTGGGTTTGCCCCAGGGCTTGCCGAGCTGGATGCGGCCCTGCTCCTGCAGGATGCGTGAGAGCTTGCTCTCGAAGCAGCAATAGGCCGTCCGCCTGGTTTTGCAGATGCCGAGAAAGCTACTCGAGCAATAGGTTCCGACCCTGTAGCAGAAACCCATGCGATCCTTGATGTCGAGCATCTTCTCCTGGGTGGAGCAGGCGAACAGAGTGAGGAATGGCGTCGCAAGCGCCGCTATGGCAGCCGGTCCGCCGGCGAGCGCAGCCGCTCCGGCACCGACAGTGAGCAAGCCCGACACTTTGCCGGCGCAGCAGTTGATGAGGCCGAACACCGGCTTGTGGCAGGTCTCGCGCTCGCCGCTGAACACCGTCAATTCGTCGGGATTGAACTCCTCGCCCGCCTGGCCGATCGCGTGCAGCGCAACCAGTGCATCCTTGAGTTCTGTCGAAGCCTCCCGTTCGATCGTCTCGCATTCGCCGTTGAGGCAGTAGACGTCGTTTCCGCAGATATATTGCTGTTCGTCGGAAGCTCCGCCGGACCCTGGCGTGGGACACCTGTAGATCCGCTCGCGCACTTCGCAGCCGGGCGAGGCTTCATCGTCGTCAAGACATTCTTCGCGGACGAACGTGCATTGGGGGTTCGCCTCGAGGGACGGACAATCGTTGCCGGCGGAGAGTGTATGGCACAGATAGGTCCGGTTCCACGCCCAGCAGGGCTGTGTAACGGCCACGCCGTCCACGATCCGCGTGACGGGATCGCTTGATGTGCAAACCTCCTCTTGCTGGACACACATCCTGTCGCCGGCGAATGCGGCGCAGGCCGCCTCATTGCGCGTTGCTCTGACATTGGTCGCTTCCGCGTCCTTCGACAGCCAATATTCGCCCGTCGCGATGACGATGCCGGGATGATAGTAGCCGGGCGTGATGCCTTGCGCCGGGCCGCTGCATTTTAGCTCATAGGCGGTGTGGCCGAGCGACGGGCAAGAGGTTGCGGCAGTAAATCCGAAGGGGCCGAAATTGCTGCAATAATCGATTGCACGTGTTTCCTGACAGATACCGTTTGCCACCTCATCGTCGAACGCCGCCCGGGCAGGATAGACACCGCCGTCCGTGGGCATCGTGCTCATGCGTCCGGCCCAATAGGTATAGGTTTCACGCTTTTCGACCGAAACGCTAAGCGGGATCGTGCAGGATCGGACATGCTCGGTGAGCTTGCTGCCAACATTGCAGCTGGTCTCGTACCAGCCCTGCGGTTTCTCCCCAGGTGGAAGCGGGACGCAACTGCCCTGCCCGCCGCTGATATCCTCGCCTTCGAGATATGCCTGCGGATCCTCCTCGATGGCTCGACCGCGCGCGATATCGGCCTTGATTTCGGCTGCATCGAACTTTGGGCGGACGCGATCACCTTCGATGATCGTCCGATAGCCCTCATGCGAGCCGGTCTGCGACGATGCGTCTGACACCATCCGGTCGGGATCATCGAAATAGGAGGATTGAGGCAGCGTGGTGCCCTGATAGCCCGGCACCTCTAGTGCCTGGCCATCCGAGTCCGGAATAAGCGTGCCGTCCTGGCGGAAGGCTTCGGCCATCGCCTTGCCCTCAGCTCTTGCATCCGCGGTCGTTTCCTGCGCCAGCGCAGGCGCCGCGGCCGCGAACGCGGCGAAGGCCAGCAAGACGCGACGCAGGCTCATTGCCGCTTCCGGAGATTGGCGAGCGCCACGCCGGCGACCGTCGCGCCGGGGCCACGACCATCGGCAAAGGATGTCAGCGCATGTTCGACAGTGACATTGCCAGTGAGGCGATCATTGGGCGGGACCACCGTCTTGCAGCGAAAGCCTTCGCACAGGTCGAAATCGGACCCGACGGCGATGTAAGTCGGGACGGCCTGGACTTCGAATGCCCGGAATAGACGAGGGTCGATCCCTATGCTGGCATAGTCGGCCTCGTCCTTGACCAGTCGCGCGATCGCGGACTGGAACGCTTTCATGGAGTTGTCCGGGAAACCGCGAAACACGACAACGCCGCCCGCGCGCGAGACGTCGGCAATCATTCGCTTCAGGGACTCCTCCGGCATGGACAGGCTGGCGAAGGCGATGAACTGCGGGGCTTGTCCACGCGGCGCATCGATATTTCCGACCGCGCCGGCGACCAGTTCGTCGAAGTCGACGACGCCCTTGGGACCGACGGGCAGGTCCGCGGGCGAAAGGCGTCTCAGGTTTTCCCTGCCGCCATCGGCCGTCGCCGTGGCCTCCTCGCGCAGGGCATCCCCGCGATCCTTGACATGCGCGACGAACGTCTCGGCGTCCTCTGCCATCGCCGCGGCGCGGGCCTTGATTGCCTGAACGTCGATTTCGTCGGTGGTCTGCGCAAGCAGCGCGGAGACACCAACAACCCCTGTAAGCGCGACACATGTGATGAGAATCCTGCGCACGGCCCCCTCCCCCTACAGCACACAGCAGTTGCGCTTGCGCCAGACCAGGTAGCCCATGTCCTCGCCGGCGGCCGGATAGGCGCGGCCGGCGTCGGGCGGCATGGTCGACGCGCCGATCGGCGAACAGGCATAGCGCCCCGACACCGTCGTGATCGGGTTGGTCATCTGGAAGCGATACTGCTGCTTGCGCATGATCGGCATGAGGTACTTCTTGCAAAGGCCCTTCGAGCCCATCGTCCCCCAGGCCAGCCCCATCCGGTGCATCTTGTACGCGAAGCGCGAGAGGGCGAGCCGCGAGGACTGCACATGGCCGATATGCGAAGGGATGTTGCCGTTAAGCGGGTACATCGTCCCCTGACAGCCCGCGCACCAGAACAGCGAGTCGAGCGGCAAATTGACGGTCGAGGTGACGCAGTCGCCGGCACAGGCGGCGACTGCGAGTGGATTGGCAAACACCACCGCCTCGGGATTGATAAGCGCGGTCAGGGTATCGTCCTGCCAGAGCGGATCGATCTCCGTCATATAGGCGATATCGAACGACGCCTGCTCGAAGCAGAGGAAGTCCGTCAAAATCTCCATCCAGTAGAGCAGCGGGTAAACGTACCAGTGGACGTGCCACTTCGCCGTGTTCTGGCTCTTGCCGCCGACCTGGCTCGGTCCCGCAAGCATGCCCTGGCCGATGTCGAAGCCGGGCGCGATCTTCTTCCCGCCGAGGTTTACGAAGCACCATGGCTTCATAGTCACGTCCGCCAGCCTGACCGGCTCCCAGAACCCGACCGAAATCCCGATACGCGGCAAAGGATCGGCACACGCGCAGATTGGCGACGCTGGATTGTTGGTGTCGGGCCTGCCGCTCGGCCAGATCTTGAGGCCACCGACCGACAGCGGGAACAGGCAAGACCAGCAGACGTCCGTAACAGGATTGACGAACTTGCCCGAGCATCCGACCGCTTCCGCGCGGCCCGGCAGGAGCGCAACCGAGCCGAACAGGGCCAAGATGGCGGCAAGGAGACGGAGCGGTCTCACGGCTCGACCTCTCCATGTCGACCGGCAAGCCAGGCATCGTCGGCGGCGTTCTTTGCCCGGAAGTAGCGGATGCCACAGAGAAGTGCGGCGAGCAGCAGCACGGCGCAAACGAGGCCCGCGGCATTGCCCGCGAGCGCGCGAAGCGGTTGCAGGCAGAGGATCGAGGCCGCAAGCGCGATGCACAGGAGTTGCCACAAGTGGCGCCTGCGGCGGAGCATCCTTGTCTCGGGCGCTGCCATCGGTGTGCGCAGCATGTCGAGCCAGATCGGCATCACTTCGCCCCCTGCCGCGCTAGGACATGCTCGCGCACCTGCATGACCTTGCCTTGCTGGCTCACGACTGCCGGCGTGTGGCGAATGCCGAACCGCTCGGTCAGCACGCCGTTCTGATCGAAATAGAAGCGGCGCTTGCGGTTGGTCATTTCATCGATCGGAGAGCCGGCAACGAGGATGATCTTGGCGTCCGTTGCGTTCCAGCGCCCGGTCGCCCACGCCATCTGCCTGGCATCGTCGCCATCGACGAAGACGAGTGCCTGGCGCACCGTCACGAAATCGAGAGGGTTCACGCGCTGCCCAGCGGCTGCGATGAGATTGCCCTTCTGGTCGCGGATGTCCCGCTCGACGACCATCGCCGGATCGAATTGCCAGCTCCGCTCCCGGATCGCCGGGGTTATCCCGGCGACCGGCTTAGGCCGACGCACGGATTGCTCGACGCGGCGCGCGAACTGTTGATTGAGCGCGTCGATCTGGCCCGATGACTGGAGCCGGGCCAAGCGGGCCTCGATCGTCGCCAGCAGGTCTGGCTCGATTATCGGAAAGGCTTGTGCCTGCGTCCCATAGTCGCGCGCCTGGGTGGACGCGGTGGCGCCGACGGCGACGAGAAGGCCTGTCCCAACTATGCGAAGGACGGGAGCTCTCACAACACCGCCTCCCCGGTGCCGAGGATTTGCGGGCGGCAGATGAACCCGATTTCGCCGTAGCGGCTGTCAAAGCTGTCGGGATGCGGAGTTCCCACGAAATAGCAGCCCTCCGGCACCGTGCCGATCGGCCCAGGTGTCAGCTTCTCGCCGCGCCGCGTCACTTCCTTCATCGAGCCGACGAGATGCCCGTTCACCAGGACTTCTGCGCCTCGATGCTCGACGAGATCGCCGGGCATGCCATAGACGATCTTTCCGAATGCCCCTGGGTTCTCGCCGAAATGCGCGCGCACGAGCGCGTTCACGGGCGGGACGAAGAAGAGATAATCGCCGCGCTTGGGCGCTCTGCCCCGGTCGATGGTGAAGGCCCAGTTGGGCAGGGATTCAGAGGCGTTGATGAACAATGCGTGGTTCTCGCGCCAGGACGACAGCGCGCTCGCGGCGATGCCGCCAATCCCAATGAGGCCGAGCAGCAGCCAGCGCCGCCTAGCCGGTCCGCGGGTTTCAGTTGGCGGGGCCATCGGGCGCGCTCCCGAAAGGTGAGGCCGTTGCAGGTGCGGTCTGCGGTGCAGCCGGTGCGGGAGCGGGAGAGCCACCACCTATCCTGGCCTGGAGTTCGGCAGGTGAGGCAGGACGCGGAATAGCGATGCCACTCGCATAAACCGCCCTTCTCACTTCATCGGTGATATCCGGGACATTGCGCGTGAGGACCGCTTCCGCGACCAGGACCGTCTCGCCCTTGGCGGCGCGCACAGCCATCTGGCCATCAAGCGATGCCATGAAGGCACGCATCTCGTGCTCGACCTGATCGGGCGGCGACGCGCTACGGGCCTGTGCCTGGATATACTCGCCGACAAGGCCGGACAGCTTTACCGCAACGATGCGCTGTTGCGATGGCGGTGAGAGTAAGGAGCGCGTCACCCACATGCCCCAGGCGAGAGCGGCAAGGAGGATCGCCAGGGCTGCGAGCTGCAGCACCGACAGGCCTGCAAACGCGGTCCGGCGCTTGCGCGGCTGCTCCGTGCCGACAGGGCGTGGGAGATCGAGCTCAGGTTCGTGTGAAAGATCGGTCATGTCGTCTCTCCCCCCGATGATCCGGATTGCCGCAGGGCATGCCAGCGGAGCACACCGACGATCAGGAACAGAATGGCAACCAGCCCGACCAGCAGCAGTTGGAACGAGCCTTGCCGCTGTGCACCCGCCTCGAGATAGCGCGCCGAAAGATTGCTCAGCTGGAGGAAGAAGCCATCGAAGCTGAGATTGCCGAGCAGAGCCAGGAAGCAGACGAACAGGCCGAGGACTACGAGCATGTTGGTTGCAGCCCATCCCGCTGTGCGAAGCCCATGATAAATCACCGCTTGCCAGTTCAGTACACGGCGACGCCGTGGAGGACGGTGGCGGTGCAGCACGATGCGTTCGGGGACCGGCATGGCTATTCCGCCGCGAGCGTAACCTTGCCGCTCGCCTCCTGTCCGTTTGCTTCTATCGCCGGTTCGAGCAACCGTTCGATTGCTTCCTCGATCGTGAGTCCCTCGCGTACCCCCGCTTCGATCGCCGCGAAGGTGCGTGGGCTCGACGAATAGACCGCCGCCGAGAAGGGATCGAGCACGAGCCGGCCCAGCGCCAGCGTGTCAGGGCCTTTGATCAGAAGGTCGGAATATTCCGTGCCGTTGCGTTTCAATGATCGGAGCAGCGCGTCGGTATGGCTGTCCATGTCGAAACGGTCGTGTTTTTTGAAATCGGCGATGGTTTCCGGCTTCTGCTGAAGAATGACGAACCAATCGCTGTTCTCAAGCGCGGCCTTTGATCCGTCCGACTTGTAGTAGTCGTTCAATGACTGGGTCGCGGTGATGAGCGACGCGCCATATTTGCGGCATGTCCGGCTGTAGGTCTCGATGAAATCGGCCATCGCGCCGCCGCGCAGCATCTGCCAGGCTTCGTCGAGGAGCAGCGCCTTGGGGATCGCGCGGTCGATTCGGCGCATCGCCTGCGATGACATGAACATGATCGCGGTCAGCACGACCGAACGCAGTTCCTCGCGGGATGCAAGGTCGGAAAGCTCGAACACGGTGAAATCGGCCTCGAGACGGAAGCTCACGTCCCCGCTGAAGAAGCGGCCATAGGTGCCCGCGCTCGAAAATGGGCGCATGGCGATGGCGAGATCTCCGGCAAGCATGTTGCCGGTGGCATCGAGCGCGGCGATCACATCGTCGACGCTGCCCGCCCTGCCCTTCTCGTTCCAGATCTGGTTGACAGCGCCGTCGATCAGTCCCCGCTCGGTATCATTCAGCCGGTCCATATGGCGCGCCATCTGCGAGACGATCGCCTTCAGCATCGCCATGCAGTCGAGCAGATAATCCTCGTCCTCTTCCGCCCGCGTGCCGTCGATCATGGCAAAGGGATTGAGGCAGAAGCCGGACGACATGGTGAATTCGACGAAGGCACCGCCCTGGAGCCTTGCAGAGTGCTCAAAGGAACGTCCGTCGTCGATCACCACCACTTTCGCCCCGGCACCGCATAGCGATGCGCACAGTTCCTGAAGCGCAACCGATTTGCCTGAGCCCGACTTACCGAACACTGCGACATTATGATTGCCGGCGGCATTTTCGAACGGCGACCAGAAGAAGGGCTGTCCACGCCGGCCCACCAGCAGGAGATGCGGGATCGGACCGCCCAGATACTCGCCCTGCAAGGGCGCGAGATTGCAGGCCGTGGTCGTAAGCATCGTGCGCATGCGCTTCATGCGCTCGAGATCGCGTGAGAGACCATCGGCGAGTGTGATCGGCATGGCGCAGAGCAGGCCCATGATCTGCAGATAGCGATCGTCGTGAAGGTCCCAGCCTGCGGCGCGATAGACGGACTTCACTATTCTCTCATGGGCGTCGCCCTGCCCCTTGGGCGAGAACGACGTCAGCGAGTAGAAGCAGCGCACAAGCTTGCGGCCCTGTCGGAGCTCATCCTGGACATACTGCCATTCGCGCGACTGTTCGCGCAGCTGCGGCAGGAAGCGCGCCGATTTAGAATCGGCGAGGCTGGTGGTCCGCATGAACTTGTAGCCCGCCTTGCTCGCGGACGCCTGTTCGTCGGGATATTGAAGACAAAGCACGGTCGCAACCGGACAGGGCATCCGCAGCTTGTCCGTGAACAGGTCGCCGATTAGCCTCGCCACATCCCAGGGCGCCCAGCGGCTCGGCAGGTTGCGCACCGAGAAGGAGCGCAGGTCGAACGTGTCGGGATAGATTTCGCCGATCTCGGGCGCACCATCGACATCCGCACCCGTCGGACGGAAGCGCTCGGTACGCAGCAGGAGCCGGTCGGGCTCGATCCTGAGCTCGATGTCGCGCCGGACGGCCTGGTCGGCGATCGGGTCGAACGGACTGTAGCTGGTCGGATCGTCACCCGCTGCCGTTGTCGGAGACGTCATGTCGTCAATGAGCGCAATGAGTGCGACGGGATCGAGGACGCGGGTCGGCACATCGATCGACTGGAGCGTCGAGACGAGGCCCTCTCGTACCGAAACCAATGCGTCGGTCGTTACCGATGCAGTATCGGGGACGCTCACCGAAATCACGATACGGTGATTGCGAAGATGGAAGGGGGCATCGGCCGACAGCGACCGCCAGACGCCGGCGCTCAGATAATCGGCGCGGTGTCGTGCCATGCGCTCGTAGATGCCACGGGCCCGGTAGCGGGGCACGAACCATTGCGAAACCCGGTCCCCGATCCGGGGCGACATCCAGTGAAGGATCTGGACGCAGCATTGCGCTGGGATGGCCTCCGAGAGGAACTGGGTCAGGATCTCGGCCGTCCGCTCGTCTCCGCCGACCAGCGGCGCCGCCTCGATTGCAAAACCCCGCGACCCGCTGTTGAAGAACAGCGACGTTTTCTGGTCGAAACTGCGATAGGGCAACCAATGTGCGAGCATTGGGACTCCGTGACTGGGCGGGCGCGTATCGGGCTTGCCGTCCGCGCCAAGAACCCGCTCGACGATCCCGCTGAAAAGACCGGGTCCAGTCATCAATCTTCCTCCGGAGCGCCCGGCAATCCCGGCGCGCGTATGGGTACCGCGCCCGTAGCGCTGGCCTCGGGCGAAACGGCTTGCGAAGGAATGGAGGGGGACGGCTTCGAATCAGGGTCAGTATCGTGCTTGGGCCTTGCAAGCACCGCTTCGACTTTCGCGCGGACCTCTTCGACAGAAGTAGGTTGGCGCACAGCTTCCGTCGCGACCTGCCCCGGTATCTCGGCATCGGCGGCTGATAGGGTATTGCCGTACCGCAAGGGCGGAGCTGCCATCGCCGTGCCGGCGAGTGGTGCAGCGACGCGTGGTGTTGCACCACTTATGGCATCCGGGACGTGCGCCACCTCGCCTGCCGGCACCCAGTCTCCACTCTCGACGACGGTGTGAATCGCGCTCGCTTCATGGAGGCGGCCAAGGTCGTCGATATAGGACGGGAACATGATGCGCAGCACCTTTTCCCCGGAGCGGCGCTGCGGTGCGTTGACGGCTCTCGCCAGGGTGTTGCTGCACTGCCCACCGGCGCAGCGGGTGGCCGCCGGCTTGGCTTCTTCTGCGGTCTCTCCCACCAGCAGCGCGACTGCTGCATCATCGATGCGCGAGGTGGGCGCGCAGGTTCCGTCGGGCGCACGGCACGCGAAATTGCCCTTCACATTGCCGTTCAGTATCGAGCAGCCGCCAAGCAGGCCAAGCACCAGGATAGGCGCTGCCATGCGCGCCCGAAATGCGATCGATCGGCCTCGCATCACCGCGCTCCCTTCAACCAGGCGGCGAGCGCGTCTTTAGGGCGGTAGCCCTCGATCATCGCGCCGTCGCTGCGCACGATGACCGGTGTGCCTGCGATGCCGTTGGCGGCCGCGAACTTCTCGTTGGCATCAAGCCCCGAGGTATCGCAGTTCGCTGGTTCAAGCGTATCGCCGGCGTAGGCCCTGCGTAGTGCGCGGGCCGGGTCCTTCGCGCAGTAGACGCGCTCACTCAGCGCGCGGCTTCCAAGGATCGAGATCGGCCGTTCCACGACGCGAACATTGAGCTCGGAGAGTACGCTGCTGAGCGCCCGGCAATAGGCGCATGTGAAATCGCTGAACACGGTGACCGTCGGACCCGACATATTGCCCCAGATGATCGCTCCCGACTTGGGGAGCCCGGTGAGCGACAGGGCGCGGTCCGGCCGCGCGCGCATTGGCTCGCGCGCGGCCGCCGCTGGCGAAGCGACCGCGGGAGCTGGGAGATCTTCGCCATCGGAAGTCCCGCTGCTGGCCGCGCCGCCGAGCAGCATGGCAGGATTGAGTTCGAGGAGGCGCGCAGCCGTCAGATCCTGACGCGATTCCATGTCGTAGACACGGCCGATCACCAGATAGCGCGCGGACGCATCGACATAGAAGAGATTGCTGCCGGCAACGACCTCACAAAGGCCACCGATCCGTGCGCAGTCGACCTTGGTGATCTCCGTCTTGGGCAGCCGCGCCTTGAGGAGGGCTGTGACCTTGTTGCCATCGGGCCAGGCAATATCGTTCGCAAATGCGACGCCGACACCGGCAAGCAGCAATGCGCCGGCGACAAGTCCAGCGTGAATGGAATAGCGCCGTAGCGGGAACCGGGGCTCAGTTGCGGACATAGGCGCCCTCCAGGAAAACGATCTCGACATCGATGCCCGTCGGCATCTCGATTACCGGCTGATATTGTTCGGCACGCTCGATCAGATATTGCGAGACCATGTCGCCGGTTTGCGCGACCCCCTCGCCGAATCCGCCCTCAAGGATTTCTCCGGTTGAAAGCCGCTGGCGTTTACCATCCGTCGAAATGTTGGTTCCGGAGAGAAGGGAACTCGTATTGGCGCTGAAGCCGCGGCCGAACCCACCGACCAGCCCGGCGAGAAACGCCTGGGTGACAAGGGAGCCTTCCCGGCTCACGACACGTCCGCGTACGCCGGTCTTTCCAGCGAAGGCGATGAAACCCTTTACTTCGGACACAGCGACACGGCCGCCAGGCTGCTCGCAGGTCATTTTCTGGAGTTTCACGTAGACTTTCTCGGACGAAAGATCGCCGCGCGCCGCGCCATTGACCAGGCAGCCCTCAATCCGTGTCGTCAGCACACGTCCGTTCTGGACGACCGAACGTGCCGGGCCCGTGATGCGCAGGACTACCGGGAGCGGATCGGTCTGGCTGTTGACGCCAGCACCTGCATCGACGCCGACGATGACACGCGCCGAAGCGAAGCTGTTCGGCGGCAGATAGTCGGGACTGTCCGAATAGACCGTGTTGCCGCGCTCGACGCGCGCGGCTCCGCCTGTCTCAAAGGCCACCACCTTCACCTGAGACACAGGCGTGGCGGCAAGAGCCGCAGTTCCGGGAGGCTGCTGATAGGTGCCCGGCGAACCCGAACCGTACATCGCTGCGGGTCCAGGCGCGGGCGTCACTGGGGGGGCGGCCCTTGCCGCGTTTACTTGCGCGCGCAGCTGTTCGTTTTCCTGCTGATAGGCGCTGAGCACCCGCTGGCCGTCGGCGGCCATCGACTGGTTCTGGCTCTGGAGGGCTGATACCTGCTGTGCGAGCTGGTCAATCCGCTGCTGCTGCATCCCAACCGACTTCAGCTGGTTTTCGGTGGACTGGAAACGGTTTTCCGAGGCGGCCATCCATTCGCGCTCGGATATGTTGCGATTGACCATATCATCGGTGGCAATCTTTACGTCCTGCGCGCCGGAGGTTTCGGCGTCGGGCGTGTCACCATCGTCAAAGATCCAGAAGGCCGACGCGATCAGAAGGACACCGGAAGCGCCGCCCAACAGCAGGCGCTGCCTGCGGCGCACGGCCTCGTTGCCCGCAAGATCGTCACCAACCGGAGAAATGTCCGCGGCGTCGAGCGGCTTGCGCTCGCGTGAGAAAAGCGTGCGCAGGTTCATGGCCGTTCCCCGGTACGAGTGACGAGATAGGCAGTGGTCACCTGGCCGGGCGCCAGGCGCGGCTCGGCGACCGAAACGGCAACCGCACTCGCAGGCGCTATCGTTGCGCCGTCGAGTTCGACCGTCTCCTTTCCGCGATTTTCGATCCGCAGCACCCGGCCGTTGAGTTCGGCGCCGCGATACTCCGCGATCATCTGCACCCGCAGCGTGCCGACCTGCACCGGACTGCGCACCGACTGGCGCATCTGGTAGCCGTAGATGACCGATTGCGAATACATCGCTTGCACCAGAGCCGCAGCCTCTTCGCGCGGTTCCACGCGGGCACGCGTCGCGGCAGGAGCGCGCTCGCTCGCGATCGCCGGGTTGGAGATGAAGACCTGGACGGCATCCTCGCCTGCGATGCGGCAGACGAGCTTGTAGACATAGCCGCGCTTCGATGTGGCGAAGAAGGAGAGCGAGGGCCGCGAATAGCCTTCGGGAACCGAGAGATAGATATCGCCGCGCACCGGTTCGTTGACCACAGTGAAATCTTCGGCGGGATTGCCCGTCGAGACCTTCGAGACCGAGGCGAACTGGTCTTCCACGAGGCTGATGCGGGTGAGATCGCGCGACGATGCCGCACAATCGACCCGCGACCCGTCGGCCGCCATCACCGTCTGATCTGCCCATGCTGGCCCGGTAAAGGCCAGGCTCGCGCCGATCGCCAGCAGCACGGCACCTGCTCCGCGGCTCATCAGGCACCAGGACCGCGATGAAAGTGCAGTGCCTGCCGCAAGCGTGCCGATCGCCCACATGACCATCAGCTCTTCTCCCCCGGCTTGTCGGTGACCATGCCGAAGCCGACCAGCTTGAGGCTGAGTCCGGTATAGTCCCAGGTGTAACGGAACCGCCGGTTCTCGACCGAGATGACTCGGTTGCCGACGATCGTCTGCAACTCGCCTGCCACTTCGGAAACCAGCGCTTTGGGATCGACCTTCATCGACTGGATCGTGAAGGTTTGCGAAATACTCGAGCCGCGTTGCTCGTCGAGGATCTTCAGGAGTTCGCCCTTGACCGCGCCTTGCGAGCCGGGATGAGTGACCTCGAGTACCTCGTTCATCCAGTATTCGAGGTTACGTGGGCTGCGATTCAACGTGAGCACGGCGACGTCGCGCGTGATCATCTCTAGATAGTCCTTCGACACCCCGGCGCTGCTCACGGTCAGATTCGAGCGCAGGACGGGCTGGAGCACGATCTCGCGGTCGCGGGTCGAAGCGATGAGGAAGAGCACGATGACGAGGGCGCCGAGAAGCAGCGTGGCGAGCGCAAGGAGGTTGCGCTGCCTGAGTACGCGCTGGCCTTGGGCGTGGCTGTAGCCGAGCTCCATGTCAGCCCGCCATCAGCCGAAGGTAGGAGGGTGGTGTCGCCCGGAGACCCAGGAAGCCTGCCGGCAAATACCAGTAAGCCAGATGGATCAGCCAGGAGGCCGCGCGTCCGGACTTCGCCTTTCTCAACCCCCACCAGCCAGCAAACGCCAGAAATAGACCGATAAGGATATGCTGGGTCAGGACGCCCCACGCGAAGGGAATGACCATCGCGAGGAACTCGTCCAGCGTCCAGAGCCCGATCAATTCGGGATCATCCAGATGCGCCGGAATGACGTAAGTGTCGGCCGCCATACACCACCCCCCTGTTGACCGGCGCGCCGCGGCTGACGGCGACCGGCAACGGCTGTCAGTTGATCAGATCGTTGCGGTGACCGTGGAGGTGACGATCGGAATACCGGTGCCGGCACCGACGCCCACGCCGACCGGGATAGCCACCTGGCCGAGGCTGAAGCGCCCGGAAGCCAGGCCAACGATGCCGCCGGCAAGCGAAAGCACGGTGATGATCTTGCCGCCCGAGCCTTCGAGGAAGTCGGTGAACTTGGTCAGAGCCGTGTTGAAGGTCGTGTCGGCACCTGCATAGGCGGTGCTCGCCCAGAAGAACGTGAAGAGCACCAGCGCGAGCACCAGCAGGACGAACTCGGCGTGGCCTGATTTCTTGATTGCGGTCTCGGTCATATCGATCCCTTTCGAGGCATTGGGAGAGGCATGTTCGCCGCGCCCTCCATGAAGACTTGCGAGGATCGTGCACCGACGACAGCATCGGTTGCCGGAGAAGCGGACTTTCTTCCGATTTTGCGATGAATCGTTAATACTGTCCCGATATACCGGACATGGGGTAAGTGTGAGCGGGACAGATCGGTGAGCTTTTTGGGACAAGCTGTCCGGGATTTAGGGACACCGGCGAATCGGGTAATCTACTCTAATATGAGTCGCTTCGCCGGGACGGCCGATCGCTCGGCCAACTCCGTGACGGAAGCGTCCATTTCGGAGGGAAGCTGACGATGCCGGGCCGTTCTCGCAGCTATGCGCTCAATATATCGGCGGAGCTTTTCAAGCTCACCACCGAGAGCATAAGGCTGCATTCGAATGAAACGCTTCGCTACCAGACGCTCGCCCAGCTCCTGACGAAGCGTATCAACAACCCAGCGATAACCGATAGTCTCGATCCCGAGCAATTGCGCCAATACCTCGATGATCTGCCCACCCGCGGAAACGTTCGCATCCATCTCAATATCTCTCGGACCAGCGCGGATTCGCTGGTGGAAATCAAGAAACATCTCTCCCGCGAAATCGGTGGCAATTTGACCATCAGCGACGCGATCGCGCTCTTGATTTGCGACTACTTGGTCAAACAGAGTGCAACGCGCGTTCTTCCAAAAATCGGCCTTGGCGACTCGGGCCGTTCTGAGTCGCCCAAAAAATGATTGCCCTTCGCCGAACGTGAATCGCAATGCCAACGGCCGTAACTGGTGTCGTTGCGAAAGCCCGCTGCACCTTGCGAGAATCAGCAATTTATGATTTTGTTAGGAAGTTCTGACGGCGCGGCGAGGGGACCACGCATGTCCTCAACGGACGACCCGGATCACACAGCGATCGACACGAGAACGGCCGACGGTCGGAATGGATATGTTGAACTGATCCTTCGCATGATGCGTGTTCATCGGGTCAGCTTGCGCACGCTTGAGCGCCGAACAGGTATCGGGAAATCAAGGCTCGGACTGCTTCTGCACAGCGATCCGGCGCGCCGCCCGTCCATAACCTTCGACGAACTGAAGGCGCTATTCGCCGCACTCGACATTGACGTGTTTGAAGCTGTCATCTGCGTGGAGGCTTTCAACGATATCGACGTGCTCGATGCGCCGCGCCATCGCTCGGTAATCGCCTTGTTGCGAGTGGTGTTCCGCTATCTCCCAGTTGAGCTCCTTGCCGCGCTTGAAGAGTTTGACCACATTGATGGCTCCGATGTCCGCCCGGAATGGGCGGCCGGACTGCAGCGTGCTGTGGTCAGGAGATTGGTAAGCGAAATCACACGGATTGCAGCCGAGCGCGCGATCGGATGGGATCGCGAAATCTGACGAATGCTAGAAGATCTGTAGTGAGGCCACTCGCGCTGGCCTGGTTGGCACAATTGAGACCGCCGGGGAGCCAGCGAAGTCGCCAATCGCAAGAACCTGATGGCGGCCAGCCAGACGAGCCCACTTGTCCAGGACGTTGCGGACATAGGCTTTCGTCTCGGCGATCGGTGGGATTTGTCCGCCCTTTACACGTCCTGGTCCCGCATTATAGGCAGCAAGCGCAAGATGCACCTTGCCGAACCGGTCGAGCTGCGCGCGAAGATAACGCGCACCGCCGCGCAGGTTCTGGACCGGATCATAGCGGTCGACACCAAGATCCCCTGCTGTTCCTGGCATGAGTTGTGTAAGTCCATAAGCTTGCTTTGAGGAGATTGCTCTCGGATTGTAGGCGCTTTCGGTCAGGACCAATGCATCGAAAAGGCCGACGGGAATCCCAGCATCACAAGCCGCCGCACTCATCGCTGTGTAAGCGGCGCGACGACGATCCTCGATGTCGTGTGCTAGGAAGCCCACTGGGCGGTATGGAACGGTTATGCAGTCCGACGGGATATAGCGCCCCTCTTCCGGCCACATGGAAAGCAGGGGCGGCCTCATCCATGCTGGTACTGCGATATCGGAAAAAGGGGCGAGTGCATCCCGCCGTATCACGTCTCCACCCTCCACAGCCAACGCGCCGAAGCTTGCCAGCATGGCATCACTGGTCCGCGTCCTCGTGAGATCGAGCAGGTGAAAACCGCCTGCAGCGGTAGTCTGCTGTGAATTTTCTTCCTGTTCCTGCATTTCGTCGGCCGCGCTCGGACCCATGCGGACGATCTCAACGATACGCGTTGATCCGCCGCTGGCGAGCGCGGGAGCGGGAAGCGCAAGCGCGGCTATCACCGCCGGGATTATATGTTTCATCATATGGGAGAACCCTGTTTCGTCGGCGTGCCAGAGACAATGCTCGTGCTCACGGCAAGACTGTCAACCCCAGGGCATCGCGGGCTATCTGGGGACCGAGTGGTTATCCGCCAATAGAGGCTTCGGCGATGAAATAGAGCGCCTGGGTGGCACCAACCCAGGCTTCGACACGGATGAGAGGGTCAGAATCGGCGGCATCCTCGGGGAGATCCGCCTCCGCCCAATGGTCGTCGACATAGCGAACGAGCGCCTCCAGCGCCGCACTGTCGCTATCATGAAGCGAAAGATACTCGCGCTCCTGACGGGAGATGAACAAGAGGATGTGGCTCATCTGCGAGCTACGCCATAAAGAAAGGTGTCATCCGAGGTCTCGGAAGCCGCACCTGTCTTGGCTACATCGCCAATCATGGGTTCACCCAATCCTGGCCACGGGTTTCTACTGCTATCAGCGCGCATGCTCACCCGACTGGCTTTGACACAGTAATCTAATGGTCTGATCCCCGTGCGCACCCTCAAGCTATCGTAGGTCTGAATTTCGCAATTCGCGTATTTTCGTGTACGTTTGAAAACTTACTATGCTCGGCTTCATTCAATTCGCTAAGGCGGAGCGGGCATCTATCAGTGGCGGAGCAGATGCTTGGCACTATGGGATAGGTGCGATAGCATCTGCTCGCGAGCTTGATTTGGGCTGGATACCGATGGCGACGATGACATGGCTGTATTCGCTCGCCGCGACCTTGCCGTCCTTCCCCTTGATCTTCGCGCTGACGCCCTGGGCGCCGGCCTTGAGCTCTTCCACGCCGGCACCCGTCTGGATCGCGATGCCCTGCTTGGTAAGCGCCTTTTCGAGGAAGGCAGACACATCCTCCACCGGCACGATCCGGTCGAGCACTCGACCACGGTAACTTCGGCGCCCATATCGTTGTAGAAGCTGGCGAATTCGATGCCGATCGCGCCCGAGCCGATCACCAGCAGCTTGGTCGGCATTTCCGGTGGGACCATCGCATGGCGATAGGTCCACACCCGCTTGCCATCCGCCGGGGCGAACAGCAGGTCACGCGCCCGCACGCCGGTGGCGACGATAATGTGCTTCGCGCTGAGGGTTTCCGTGCCCTTCTCGCCCTTCACTTCCAGCGTGGTGGCGGTTTTCAGCGTCCCTTCGCCGATATGCACCGCGATCTTGTTCTTCTTCATCAGATGTGTGATGCCCTGGTTGAGCTGCTTCGCCACGCCCCGGCTGCGCTTCACCACCGCATCGAGATCTGCGCTGATCTTCTCCGCCGCCAGCCCGTAATCCTTGGCATGTTGCATGTAATGGAAGATCTCCGCCGAACGCAGCAGCGCCTTGGTGGGGATGCAGCCCCAGTTGAGGCAGATACCGCCCAGCAGCTCCCGCTCCACGATCGCGGCTTTGAGACCGAGCTGGCTCGCCCGGATCGCCGCCACATAGCCGCCGGGGCCGGAACCGAGAACGATGACGTCGTAGCTTTCGGACATTGAACCCTCCGATTGATCGTATTCGGGGCTCAGGCCAACAGACCCAGGGGCTTTTCCACCAGCTCGCGGAAAGCGGTCATGAGCTGGGCGCCATCCGCACCATCGATGGCGCGATGGTCGAAGCTGCCGGTGACGGACATGACGGTGGCGACACCGAGCTGGCCATCCTCCAACACCCAGGGCCGCTTCTCGCCCGCACCGATGGCCATGATCATGCCCTGCGGCGGGTTGATCACCGCTTCGAACTGCTTGATCCCCATCATGCCCATATTGGAAAGGCTGGCGGTTCCGCCCTGATATTCGTGCGGTTGCAGCTTTCCGTCCTTGGCCCGGGCGGCGAGATCGCCGATCTCGGCCGATATCTGGGCCAGCCCCTTGGCCGAGGGATCGGTGACGATCGGGGTGATGAGCCCGCCGGGAATGCTGACGGCCACCGAAATATCCGCGCGCTTGTACTGGCGCATGACATCGCCCGCGAAGGACACGTTGCAGGCCGGAACCTGCATCAGGGCCAAGCCCAACGCCTTGATCAGCATATCGTTGACCGAAAGCTTGACCCCGCGCGACGTCAAGGCGTCGTTGAGTTCCGCACGCAGTTTGAGTAGTGCATCGAGACGCACGTCCACGGTCAGGTAGATGTGCGGCACCTGCTGCTTCGATTCGGTCAGACGGCGCGCAATCACCTTGCGCATGCTGGACAGCTTCACATCCTCAAACGGAATGCCGAAATCGGGCACAGCTTCGGTCAGCGGCCTGGAAACGGCCTGCGCTTCGGCGGCAGGAGCGCCCGGCCTCGTCGCTTCGACGTCGGCCTTCACGATCCGGCCATTGGGGCCGCTGCCCTTCACTGCCGCAAGATCGACGCCTTTCTGCTCGGCGATGCGCCGCGCGAGCGGCGAGGCGACGATCCGGTCGCCTTTCTGCGCCGGTGCGGCTGCGGCTTTCGAAGCGGGTGCGGGCGTTGGGGCAGGAGCGGGTTCGGATTGCGCCTCGGCTTTCGTTTCCTTGGGGGCTGGCTTTTCCTTGGCTTTCGGTGCCGGAGCAGCGGCTTCCTCGCCTTCTTCCCCCAGCGTGGCGATCACCGTGCCGACCTTCACGTCTTCGCTGCCTTCGGGAATGGCGATGGACAGGATCGTGCCCTCGTCCACCGCTTCGAATTCCATTGTCGCCTTGTCGGTTTCGATTTCCGCCAGGATATCGCCTGCCGAGACCGTATCGCCTTCCTTGACCAGCCACTTGGCCAGAGTGCCTTGCTCCATGGTGGGAGAGAGCGCGGGCATCTTGATATCGATCGGCATTTGGGAACTCCGGAATCTTCAACGGTAACAGACTTTTTTCACCGCCTCGATGACATCCCCAGCCTTGAGGAGTGCTGCCTTTTCCAGGTTTGCGGCATAAGGCAGCGGCACATCCTCGTTGGTCACGCGCTGCACGGGTGCATCGAGATCATCGAACCCGTCCTCCATAGCGATCGCGGAAATCTCGGACGCGATCGAGCACACCGGCCAGCCTTCCTCGACCACCACCATGCGGTTGGTCTTTTTTAGGCTTTCCAGCACAGTTGCCTTGTCGAGCGGACGCAGCGTGCGCAGGTCGATGACTTCCGCCTCGATCCCATCGCTCGCTAGCGTCTCGGCGGCCTCCAGAGCGATCCCCACCCCTATAGAGTAGGATACGAGCGTCACGTCCCTGCCCTTTCGGACGATCCGCGCCTTGCCGATCGGCAGGACCCAGTCCTCCAGCTTCGGCACGTCGAAGACCCGGCCGTATGTCAGTTCGTTCTCGAGGAAAACCACTGGATCCTCGGACCGGATCGCAGCCTTGAGAAGCCCCTTGGCGTCAGCCGCGTCATAGGGTGCGATGACGATCAATCCAGGCACATTAGCGTACCAAGGGGCATAGTTCTGGCTGTGCTGCGCACCGACGCGGCTCGCCGCGCCATTGGGGCCGCGAAACACGATGGGGCAGCGCATCTGGCCGCCCGACATGTAGTTGGTCTTGGCAGCCGAATTTATGATGTGGTCGATCGCCTGCATGGCGAAGTTGAAGGTCATGAACTCCACGATGGGGCGTAGGCCGCCCATCGCCGCGCCGGTGCCGACGCCGGCAAAGCCGTATTCCGTGATCGGCGTGTCGATGACGCGCCGGTCGCCGAACTCGTCCAACAGGCCCTGCGTCACCTTGTAGGCACCCTGATATTGCGCCACTTCCTCGCCCATCACGAAAACGCGGTCGTCGGCCCGCATCTCCTCGGCCATCGCGTCGCGCAGCGCCTCGCGCACGGTGGTCTTGACCATCTCGGTGCCCGCGGGGATGTCCGGATCGGCGACGGTCGCCTGCGTCGGCGACACCACAAGCTGCTGGCCGCGGTTCTCCGCTCTTTGGGTTCCCGCGGATTCGGGTTTGGGTACGTCTCGCTTCTCCTCGTCGGCCGAAGCAGTTTCCGCGCCTTCTTCTGCGCCCTCGCCGGCGATCAGCGCGATTACCTCGCCCACCTTCACCCCGTCGGTGCCCTCAGCGACGACGATCTTCGCGACCGTGCCTTCGTCGACCGCCTCGAACTCCATCGTCGCCTTGTCGGTCTCGATCTCGGCCAGGATGTCGCCGGATTTAACCACGTCGCCTTCCGTGACCAGCCACTTGGTGAGCGTGCCTTCCTCCATGGTGGGAGAAAGCGCGGGCATCTTCAGTTCAATCGCCATCAATACTGTTCCACCAGCACGTCGGTATATAGTTCGAAAAGCTCCGGCTCCGGCGCCTGCTCGGCGAAATCGGCAGCGTCCTGCACGATCCGGCGAATGTCCTTCTCCAGCGTCTTCAGTTCGTCCTCGGAAACGCCGGCCGCCTCCAACTCTTTCTTGAGAAGCTCAATGGGGTCGGACTTTTCGCGCACCGCCTGCACCTCCTCGCGCGAGCGGTATTTGGCGGGATCAGACATGGAATGGCCGCGATAGCGGTAAGTCTTCAGTTCCAGGAGCACCGGCCCCTTGCCTCCCCGCACTCGTTCAAGCGCCACCTTGGCAGCGCCGTGCACCGCGAGCACGTCCATGCCGTCGACTTGCATCCCGGGGATGCGGAAGCTCTCGCCCCGGCGATACAACTGGTCCTCAGCTGAGGCGCGGTTGACGCTGGTGCCCATGGCGTACTGGTTGTTCTCGATCACGAAGATGATCGGCAGCTTCCATAGCTCGGCCATGTTGAAGCTCTCGTACACCTGGCCCTGGTTGGCCGCGCCGTCGCCAAAATAGGCCAGGCAGACTCCGCCATCCCCGGTATATTTGTGCTTGAACGCCAAACCGGTGCCGAGACTGACCTGCGCGCCGACTATGCCATGGCCGCCGTAGAAGCCATGCTCGACCGAGAACATGTGCATCGAGCCACCCTTGCCGCGCGAGATGCCGGCGGCACGACCGGTCAATTCGGCCATGATCACCTTCGGGTCGATGCCGTAAGCGAGCATGTGGCCATGATCGCGATAGCCGGTGATGACGCTGTCCTTGCCCACCGTCATCGCCGACTGGAGGCCAACCGCCACCGCTTCCTGTCCGATATAGAGATGGCAGAAGCCGCCGATGAGGCCGAGGCCGTAAAGCTGGCCGGCTCTTTCCTCGAAGCGCCGGATGAGGATCATCTGACGATAAAGATCGATCATTTCCTCTTTGCTTGCCTGGTAGCGTGCAACAGGCGGGAGATCTTCCTGGTTGGACGACGAGGGCGACGGGAGGAAATTCTTGCGAGATCGGCGTCGTGCAGGTTTTTCGTCGGTTGACTGAAGTTCAGACACAGGGATTTCTTCTCCTATGGTGCTCGCAGGCGGATTGGCGGACAATTGGACACCGTCTCGGTTCGATGGCCTTGCCGCAAAACGACGACCTTCCTCGAGAAGCGAAATCTAATTGAAATCTTCCGAATCCATGGTCTTTTGCATCGCGTCTGGATAGCGAGGGCCTGCCACCGTCCGCTGGTTGATCAGCCCGTCCAGCTCGTCGAGAACGGCCTGATCGGGACGCCAGCCCGGCCGCCCAATATTTTCCCCGAGATGTTCCAGCTTGGAAGTGCCGGGAATGGCGTGAACATGCTCTCCCCGCGAGAGGACCCACGCCAGCGCCAACTGGGCTGGCGATACCCCTTGTCTGGCGGCGACGAGATTGAAGCTTTCCGCCAGCGAGAGATTTATGGGCCAGTTCTGGGCACTGAAGCGCGGATGACCGCGGCGGATATCGTGCTCGCCGAGCGTGGATGGATCGCGCACGCCGTTGGCGAAGACGCCACGCCCAAGCGGTGAAAAAGCGACGAGGGCAACGCCAAGCTCGCGCGATGCGGACAGCATGGCGATCTCAGGATTGCGGGTCCACAGCGAGTATTCAACCTGCACGGCCGCCACCGGATGCACTGCGTGGGCTGTGCGGAGCGTTTCGGCGCTCATCTCCGAGAGGCCGTAACCGCCGATCTTGCCCTCGCGAACGAGTTCACCCATCGCGCCCGCCCATTCCTCGATTGGGACGGTGAAATCGCGACGGTGCAGGTAGTAGAGGTCGATAAAGTCGGTCCGGAGCGCCTTCAGGCTTTCTTCGCAGCTGCGCCTGATCGTTGCGGGGCTGCAATCGACCCAGCGTTTGGTCCCTTCGGCGAATAGCCCGGTCTTTGATGCGAGGAAGAACTCCGCGCGCCGTCCTTTCAGCGCCTCGCCAAGCAGCGTCTCGTTACCGCCATTCGCGTAAAGCCGCGCGGTGTCGAGATGCTCGTAGCCAAGGTCGAGCGCCCGATTGAGCAACCGCGCGGAGTCCTCCTGTGTTGGCGGTGCCGCATAGGCCCAGCTAAGGTTCATGCAGCCGAGGCCGATCGGCGAGATCGACCGGCCCACCAATGGTCGTTTCACGACCATCCGTCTCGCTTTTCAAAGCTGTCGGCGAGTTCTCCGAGCACACGATAGCAATCAAAAACCTGCCCGACCGAGCTGTTCGGCTCGCGCCCTTCGCGGATCGCTGCGATGAATTCGCGATCCTGCAGCTCAATCCCGTTCATGGAGACGTCGACATTCGAGACGTCGATCGCCTCCTCTCTGCCGTTCACCAGATCATCGTATCGCGCGATGTAGGTGCCGTTGTCACAGATATATCGAAAATAGGTGCCAAGCGGCCCATCGTTGTTGAAACTCAGCGAAAGGGTGCAGAGCGCGCCCGTCTCGCTCTTGAGCTGGATCGACATGTCCATGGCGATGCCCAGTTCGGGGTGGACCGGTCCCTGCATGGCATGGGCCTCGACGATCTTTCCCGCCTGATAGGCGAACAGGTCGACCGTATGCGCGGCATGGTGCCACAGCAGATGGTCCGTCCAGCTGCGGGGTTCGCCCTTGGCGTTGATGTTCGTGCGGCGGAAGAAATAGGTCTGAACATCCATCTGCTGGACGTTCAGCTCCCCTGCCCTGATACGCTTATGCACATATTGATGCGACGGGTTGAAGCGGCGCGTGTGCCCGACCATGCAAACGAGGCCGGTTTCCTTCTGTTTCGCCAGCACCGCTTGCGCATCGGCCCAACTGTCGGCCAGCGGAATCTCCACCTCGACATGCTTGCCCGCCTCCATGCAGGCAATGGCCTGCGCGGCGTGCATCTGCGTCGGCGTGGCCAGGATGACAGCGTCGACATCATCGCGAGCCAAAGTTTCATCCAGATCCGTCGTGACGTGACCGATGCCGTATTTCTCGGCGACCACCCTGGTTGGCGCGAGCTCACGACCGACGAGCGAGGTAACGGTGACGCCGTCGATATTCTTCAGGCCGTCGAGGTGCTTTTCACCAAAGGCGCCGGCACCGGCCATGGCAATGCGCATGAGAGGTCTCCTTGTCAGGGGTCAGGCCGCGGGCTCGAGTACCAGATGCCCGACCGCGGTGTTGGAAGCAGGAACATGGTAATGGCGGTGCAACGGCCGGACCTTGCGCCCCAGCGCGCCCCGCATGATCAGCCACATCACCATTTCGATGCCTTCCGACCCGGTTTCGCGCAGGTATTCGATATGCGAGATGGCGCGTAGCGCTTCGCCGTCATCCTCGCTCATTAGGTCGAGGAAGCGATTGTCCCATTCGGGGTTGATGAGCCCCGCACGCGGACCCTGCAGCTGGTGGCTCATGCCGCCCGTGCCCCAGACCTGCACGTTCAGATCCTCGGGGAAGCTTTCCACCGCCCGGGCAATCGCTTCGCCCAGCAGCCAGCAGCGATTGCCGGAGGGCGGCGGATAGGTGACCACGTTCACCGCGAGCGGAATGACCTTCACCGGCCATGCTTCAGGCTGGCCGAACAGCAGGCTCAGAGGCACAGTCAAGCCATGATCGACATCCATCTCATTGATGATCGTCATGTCGAACTCGTCGAGGATCAGGCTCTGCGCGATATGCCAGGCAAGGTCGGCATGGCCTTCCACATCCGGCACCGGACGCGGCCCCCAGCCCTCGTCGCAAATCCCGAAGCGATCCGCGCAACCGATGGCGAAGGTCGGGATGATCTTCATGTCGAAGGCGCTCGCGTGATCGTTGTAGACCAGGATCACGACATCGGGCTTTTCCCGCGCGATCCATTGTTTCGACCACTCATAGCCGGCAAACACCGGTTGCCAGTAGGGCTCAGCGGCCTTGCCATTGTCGATCGCCGCGCCGATGGCGGGAATATGGCTGGTCGTCAGCCCGGCGGTGATACGAGCCATCAGCGCTTCTCCTTTATGGAACGGACCCCTTCGGGCGAGCGGCCGCCTGCAAGCATCATTGCCTGATACTCGTCGACGCTCATGCCGGTCATGGTGCTGACCGCCTGGACGAAGGAAAGTCCGTCCGTCGAGAAGACCTTGGCCAGGAAATAGATGTTCGCGCCCAGGTCGAGCATGCGATTATAGTCGCGGTCGAGAATCGCCTGGCGCTGCTCCTCGGTCATCGGCCATTCGTCCAGATAGGCGCGTTCGTCGACCTTCCAGCGCTCCCGGTTTTCCGCCTTCATCAGGCTCATCGCGAACTGGTTCATCCAGTAACCCTTGCGCGCGCGCTTGGCCGTATAGACCCGGGTTCCGGGAATATCGTCGAACTCGGCGAGATAGGTGTGAATGTCCGTGCTCATAGCCCCCTCTCCTTCAACTGTCGGTCGAGCCTCGGGAAAACACGGCGCGCATTGCCTTCGAAGATCGCGTGGCGCTCCGCCTCGTTGATCTCGAGCGCGTCGATGTAACGCTTGGTGTCATCGAAGTAATGGCCGGTGGTCGGGTCGATTCCCCGCACCGCACCCACCATCTCGCTGCCGAACAGGATGTTCTTGTTCTCGATCACGTCCGCCATCAGGTCGATGCCCGGCTGGTGATAGACGCAGGTGTCGAAGAAGATGTTGTTCATCAGATGGGTGTCGAGCGACGGCTTCTTCAGCATGTCGGCGAGGCCCCGGTAGCGGCCCCAATGATAGGGCACCGCGCCGCCGCCATGCGGGATGATGAGGCGCAGGGTCGGGAAGTCCTTGAACAGGTCCCCTTCCAGCAATTGCATGAAGGCCACCGTGTCGGCCGCGATGTAATAGCCGCCCGTGGCGTGCATCGCCGGGTTGCAGCTTCCCGAGACGTGGATCATCGCCGGCACGTCCAGCTCCACCATCTTCTCGTAGAACGGATACCAGTAGCGGTCGGTCAGCGGCGGATGGGTGAAGTGACCGCCGCCCGGATCGGGGTTCAGGTTGCAGCCAATGAAGCCCAACTCCGTCACGCAACGTTCCAGCTCGGCGATCGAGTTGGCCATGTCTGCCTTGGGGCTCTGCGGCAGCATGCACACGCCGACGAAGGTTTCGGGGAACAGGCCGACCACGCGGGCGATCAGGTCGTTGCAGCGGATCGCCCATTCCTTCGCCACTGCCTCGTCGCCGACATGCGGCGCCATGGCCGAGGCGCGGGGAGAGAAGATGGTGAGGTCCGCGCCACGCTCCTTGATGAGGCGGAGCTGGTTCGCCTCGATCGTCTCGCGAATCTCATCGTCGGAAATATCGGGATAGGGCGGACAGGGCGTTCCGGCCTTGAATGCGGCCTTCTGTTCTTCGCGCCAGGCGTCGTGCCCCTTGGGAAGCACCGTGTAATGGCCGTGGCAGTCGATAATCAGCGTCATGCGGCATTTGCCTTTCCGTCCTTGTCCATCTCGCTTGCGATGCGGTCGATCTTGGCCGTCAGGCCCTCGGGCGGCATGACAATGTCGAGCAGGCCGATGCGCCGGTGCAGCGCGATGGCTGCCTGGGTCATTCCGCTGCCCGTGCCCAAGGCATCCAGCGTGGCGGCCACCTCCTCCATCTCCGCGGCGCGGCGCAGGCCGTGGATCATCATTCGGTCGAGATTATAGTCGGCCTTGGTTTCCCAGTCGGGGCCGAGCGAACCGAGCACTTCCGCGGTGACTCCGGCTTCCTCCGCCGCCAGAACGCATTCGGCGGTCAGCGCCTCGATACCCTTGACCATTACCGAGCGGATCATCTTAATTGCGGAGGCCTGACCGATCTCCTCGCCCACCACCCGGATGTTGGTGAAGCCAAGCCCTGCGAGGGCGGTTGCCGCCTGATCCGCTGCCGCCCCACTCAGCAGCAGCGGCGCGCCGAGCCTCCCCGGCTCGACGGGAGACATGATTGCTACGTCGACATAACGACCGCCGGCGCCTTCGACCGCCTCAGCAGCGCTCCGCTTGGTAGCAGGCGCAACACTGTTCATGTCGCAGAAAATGGCGCCGCTCTCGATTAGCGGCGCGACCGCGCGTGCGGCGGCCAGTGCCTGATCGGCCGTGACCAGAGACAGCACCAGCCTCGCGCCTGCGACCGCCTCGGCCAGCGTATTGCATCCCCTGATGCCCGCTACCGCATAGTCGACGCGCTTGTCGTTCGCGTGGACCGGGTCATCGGTCGCCACATCGAAGACGCGCGCGGAGGCAAACCACAGTCCAGCTTTCGCAAAGCTGCGGCCTGCTTCTCCAAAACCAATGACGGTGACGCCATGCTGATCCATGGGCCAACTCTAGTGCCGACGCCAGCGGCGCGGCCAATCGGATTGGCTCTCGTTTCATTAGAATTTACGAAGTCTCGTGATCGCCTAGCAATCTGGCCTGTCCCTCGATCAGGTTGATCATCGTGGCCTGGGCTGGCGTGGGGCGCCAATCCGCGCGGAGCGTAAGGCCGATGGTGCGTGACGGGAGCGATGCCGCGCTCTCTATCTTCACGAGCCAACCTGCTTCGAGTTCTACGCTGACCTGGTCGGGAGACAGCAAGGTCAGGAAATCGCTTTCAATAAGAATCTGCCTCACCATCATCACGGATCCGCATTCGATGGGAACGCGAGGGGGCTCTACGCCCGCTGTCTCGAATATCGACCGCCAATGGTTCCGCAGCGGCGTGCCTGCGGCCGCGACAATCCAGGGGAAGCGCGCCAGGTCGGCGATAGTTGGCGCTTCCGCTGCTCTTGCGAGCGGATGATGGGCTGCGGCAAGAACAATAAGCGGATCGTCGAACAAGGCCGTTTGCGTGATGTCCGCCGAAACCCGCGGCCTGACGGCGCCGACCATCATGTCGATCTCACCGTCATGCAGAGGCCCCGCAAGCTCAGCGTAGGATCCCTCGACAACCACCACGTCTATGTCGGACTTAACGCGATGAAAGGCCGCGATCGCGCTGGGCAGGACGCGGGCGCGTGACAGTGGCATCGCCCCGATCGTGATCCGTCCGGTCTCCTGTCCCCGCAGAGCCGCCAATTCCACGTCGGCCGAACGCAGTTCCGCCAGCGCCAACCGGAAGTTACGGGCAAGCGCAAACCCCCGCGCCGTGAGAACTACCCCCCTTCCCCGCCGCTCGACGAGGGTCTGTCCTAAGGCAAGCGAAAGATCGCTGACGGCACGGTGCACCGACGCCTCGCTCAAATCCATGGCCGTGGCCGCGCCCGCGTAGCCGCCGGCGCGCGCGAGCGCGAGGAAAGCGGACACCTGCGCTGCGGTAGCCCGCGCTTGTCCCACGAGCCGCATGATCGGCGCGGCGCGATATGCCAGAAGCTCCGCCGCCGGCGTGGGTATCATCTGGCCAGGTTGCCGCTCGAACAGCGACGCTTCGAACCGCCGCTCGAGCTTTGCGATGCCCTGCGTGACGGCGGGCTGCGTAAGATGGACGGCGCGTGCGGCGGCCGTGACGCTGCCCGTCTCCATGATCGCAAGGAAAGCGCGCAGGTGGCGGAGATTGACGTTGAACCGTTCCATGGACGTGACTTAGCAAATTCTTATCAGACAGGCATAGAACCCATTTGCGGCTTGGCGCGCCATGGGGTCATTCTTTCGACTGTTCTGTCAAAGGAGAAACACCTTGTCCGGTATCGTCGTTCAGTCGATCGAGCGTGCGGAAGCATCCGTGGTTGACGGTCTGGCCCTGTGCGGGGTTGCGACCGTCCATGAGGCGCAGGGCCGCACCGGGCTGATGGCGCCGCATATGCGTCCCATTTACGCAGGCGCGCGCATCGCGGGCAGCGCGGTCACCATCTCGGCGCCCCCGGGCGATAACTGGATGGTGCATGTCGCGATCGAGCAGCTTCAGGCGGGGGACGTTCTCGTGCTGGCGCCGACCAGCCCCTGCACCGACGGCTATTTCGGCGACCTGCTGGCGACCTCGGCGCAGGCGCGGGGCTGCCGCGGCCTCATCATCGACGCCGGCGTGCGCGACGTGCGCGATCTCACCCAGATGAACTTCCCGGTCTGGTCAAAGGCGGTTCATGCGCAGGGCACGGTCAAGGCGACGCTGGGTTCAGTAAACGTCCCGGTGGTCTGCGCCAATGCTCTGGTCAATCCCGGAGACGTCGTCATCGCCGACGACGACGGCGTGTGCGTCGTGCCGCGAGCCGATGCCGCCGCAGTATTGAAAATGGCCCAGACGCGCGAAGCCAATGAGGAGGCCAAACGTCAGCGGCTCGCCTCGGGCGAGCTCGGTCTAGACATATACGAGATGCGCGGCCGCCTTGCCGAGATGGGGCTGAAATATGTCTGACGGCACGCACGTCATGTGGATGCGCGGCGGCACCTCGAAGGGCGGCTATTTCCTGAAGGAAGATTTGCCCGCCGAGACCGCCGCGCGCGACGCGCTGCTGCTGCGGATCATGGGGTCCCCTGATCCGCAGCAGATCGACGGCATGGGCGGCGCCGATCCGCTGACCAGCAAGGTCGCAGTGGTCGGCAAATCGGCGCGCGAGGGCGTCGACGTCGATTATCTCTTCCTGCAGGTATTCGTCGACCAGGCGATCGTCACCGATGCGCAGAATTGCGGCAACATCCTTGCCGGGATTGGCCCATTCGCGATCGAACGCGGGCTCGTCCCCGCGCAGGACGGCGAAACCAAGGTCACCATCTTCATGGAGAATACCGGCCAGATCGCGGTCGCGACCGTGTGCACGCCGGGTGGCAAGGTCACCTATGCAGGCAAGGCGCGCATCGACGGCGTGCCGGGCACCCATGCGCCGGTGCCGTTGGAATTCCGCGACACCGCCGGTTCGTCCTGCGGCGCGCTGCTGCCGACCGGCAACGCCTCTGACGAGGTGAACGGCGTGTGCGTCACGCTGATCGACAATGGCATGCCCTGCGTGGTGATGAAGGCCGAAGATGTCGGCGCCACTGGCTATGAAAGCCGGGAGGAACTCGACAATGCAGCCGACCTCAAGGCGAGGATTGAGGCGATCCGCCTTGCCGTGGGCGAGCGCATGAACCTCGGCGACGTCCGGGAAAAGTCGGTGCCGAAGATGATGCTGGTCGCCCCGCCGCGCGAGGGCGGCGCCGTCACCGTGCGCAGCTTCATTCCGCACCGCGCCCATGCGTCGGTCGGCGTGCTGGGCGCGGTCAGCGTCGCCACCGCTTGCCTGATCGAAGGCTCGCCCGCCGCCGAGGTCGCCTCGATCCCCGAAGGGCAGCGCAAGACCCTTTCGGTCGAGCATCCCACCGGCGAGATGACCTGCGTCATGGATTTGGACGAAGCGGGACAGGTCAAGACCGCCGCGCTGCTCCGCACCGCGCGCAAACTGATGGACGGAGAGATTTTCTGATATGAGCGACACGCAGGACCGTATCATCAGCTGGCACCCCAGCCCGTCCAGACCTGCCTACACCCCTCCGCCTGGCGCAGTGGACGCCCATTGCCATGTCTTCGGACCGATGGCCGATTTCCCGTTCAGCGCGAAAGCGAAATATCTGCCTGGAGATGCCGGGCCGGACATGCTGTTTGCCCTACGGGACCGCTTGGGCTTTTCGCGCAACGTGATCGTGCAGGCCAGTTGTCACGGAACCGACAATAGCGCGACGCTGAACGCGATCGCCAGGTCGGAGGGCAAGGCCCGCGGCGTCGCCGTGGTCGATCCCGCGATTTCCGACGCGGAGCTGGAAAGGCTGCACGAAGGCGGCATTCGCGGCGTGCGGTTCAATTTCCTCAAGCGCCTCGTCGACGACGCGCCAAAGGACAGGTTTCTGGAGGTAGCGCAGCGCATTAAGGGGCTGGGCTGGCATGTCGTCATCTATTTCGAAGCGGACATTCTTGAAGAGCTTCGCCCTTTCCTCGATGCGATCCCTACCTTGATCGTGGTCGACCATATGGGGCGGCCGAATGTGGCGCCGGGACCGGAGGGACCCGATATGCTCGCCTTGCGCGGGCTGCTCGACAGTCGCGAGGATATCTGGACGAAAGTGACATGCCCCGACAGGCTTGATCCCAACGGGCCACCATGGAATGACTTCGCGCGCGCCGTCCGCCCTCTGGTGGAGGATTATCCGGATCGGGTGCTGTGGGGCACCGACTGGCCGCATCCGAACATGCAGGATGCCATCCCGGACGATGGCGCGCTGGTCGACATCATCCCTCGTATCGCCCCGACGGTTGATCTGCAGCGCCGCCTGCTGGTGGACAATCCGATGAGGCTCTACTGGCCGGATTGACGCTTCTCGAAGTCTTGCCATTCACAAAGATGAATGGATAGGCAAAGGAGCCTGAGGCCCTCAGCTATGCAAACGCGATCGCGTGAATGCACTCCATCGGCTGCTTACCCGGACCGATCCCGTCAAAGTCATCAACGAATTGGCCCCTGTGCATTGTAGGGACACAGATTCACGGTAGGCATCGACGTCAGGGGTAGCCAACTATTTGCGCAGGTTCTCGATGCCAAGTTCGCGCCACATCCAGGTGAAGTCGTAGGTGGCCATCGGGTCGTTCGCGTCGAGTTGGCTGCTGCTGCGGTTTTCGAGATGCTTGAGCCACCCGGCTACTCGGTGCCGGCCTGCGGCCGTTTGAACGGCTGCGCGCGGGGTGATGTCGCCGAGTATGCCGATGGGTTCATCGAGCGTCGCGCGGTACTGACGGTCGAGCATGGCATGGATGAGCGGGGTTGCCACCTCTGGCGCAATGGCGGGTGCCGGTTCGGACATTGTCAGTCCCTCGGCCCGCGCCGCCATGGCCTGTTCGACCGTCTCGATCGTGGTCAGCGGCGAGCCGACCAACCCGGCTAGCGCATCGGTCATGAGCGCGGTGCCGCGTTTCGCCCGCTCGGCCGAGGTGACGGCGAGAATCAGGGCGCGGCCTTTCAATTCGACATTGCCGAGCACCGGGGTGCCGTCCGCCATCGTCACACCCCACGCCATACGCCCGGTGCTCTTCGCTATTCCGTTCGGTTCCTCGCCCAGCCAGTTCCAGAAGTGCGTGGTTTCCCGCTGAAGCGCAGGGATAGTATCGAGCCGCTCACCGACCAGCGCCTGGGTCACGCCGCGTGCGAAGGGAAAGCGCACGCGGTGGAACACCACTTCCTCGCCATCACTGTTGTGCAGCGTAGGGATCGACGCCGGTCCCATGGTCTTGGGAACGACATCGAACAGCCATGCCATGCTGATGAGGGCTGGAAGCGCAGCAAGATCGTCGGCGTCTAGGTTCAACGCGGTGCGCGGGCTGCGCTTGCCCTTCGAGCGCCGCAGATCGGCGACGAGCGCCTCGGCCGCCTCCATCGTGAACGACAGCACGCCGCCCGACAGGAGGTGCTTGCCTCCGACCTGCACGACGCGGGCACCGATCCTGTCCCATTGCTTCAGCGTCTGCGAGGCGCTGCGCTCGGATACTCGAAGTGGCTCGTCGCCCTGGATCAGGTCGCGCACAAGGAAGCCGCTCCCGGGCTCGACCTCGCTGACTTCGTAGAGGCTCATCACCGACGATCGAAGGGCACGCAGGTAGATTTTGGTCGAGCCGCTCTCGTTCCAACCCCGGCGCCGAATATAGTCATCAACAATGTTCCGGTCCCCGGGTTCGATGGTGCGCGTGAGCAGATCCTCGAACGCGCATCCCCACAACACGCCGGCCCAATGATCGCCGACGATGTCTGCCAGCTCGTCCGCTTCGAAGTCGAACTCCTCCATCGCCAGACCGAGATGATCGCCGAGCGCCTCGCCCAGATGCTCGCCCCAGGCCGGCGAGGTGGCGAACTTCATGACGCCGGACAGATCGTGACCACGCTTCATGCCTGTTCCCTCTGCTGCTGACTGAATTGCTGGCGGTGCGCGGCGACGATGCGCGAGACCGTGGGTTCGCTGACGCCGTACAACCGTGCCATCTCGGCACCGGACTTGCGACCGGAGGTGACGGATTCGGCGATTTCGCGACGCTGCTTGTCGCCGAGCTTGCGCCGTCGTCCGCCGATCCGCCCTTCGGCACGTGCCTGGGCAAGGCCGGCGCTGGTGCGTTCGCGGATCATGGCCCGCTCGAACTCGGCGAAGCTTCCCACCATTTGCATCATCATCCGCCCTGCCGCGGTGGTGGTGTCGATCGCTTCGGTCAACGAACGAAAGCCCGCTCCCGCGAGCTCGATCCGCTCCATGATGTGCAGCATGTCCTTCAGGCTGCGCGACAGCCGGTCGAGCTTCCAGACGACGACGACATCTCCCTCGCGCAACTGCCCGATCATCTCCAGGAGCTTGGGTCGGTCCCATCGCCCGCCGCTAGCGGTCTCCTCGAATACACGTTTGCAGCCGAGCGCGTCGAGCGCGCGCCGCTGCGTGGCGTTCGACTGGTCGTCGCCCTTCGACACGCGGGCATAGCCGATCAGATAGGATTCGCGCGTCATCCAGCTTCTTTCACAAACGGCCGTATCCGGAGGTGGAAACAGGATGCACCAATTTCCGCAGCCTTGGGCCTTTCACAATCCTCTTTCATTAAGCGGGCAAAAGGCAAGAGGTTTTTGAAGGATGAAACATGCCCGCACGTATTCCGATGACCCAGCGGCAGCGCGCCGCATTGCTTGCTTTGCCCGACAGCGAGGCGGCGGTGGTGCGACACTATGGCCTCGATGCCGAGGACCTTGCTGCAATCGGCACCGCGCGCACTCCGGCAACCCGGTTGAGCTACGCCCTGCAACTCTGTTGCCTCCGCTTTCCGGGGCGGCATCTGCGCGCAGGCGAGCTGTTGCCTGCGATCATGCTCGACCATATCGCCGAGCAGGTCGGGGTGGATGCAGGCGCCATCGCCGACTTCGCGCGGCGAGCGCCGACCCGCTACGATCAGCTTGCCGCCATCAAGGCGCGCTTCGGCTTCACCGATCTGAGCCGGCCAGCGCGCGGTATCATGATGACCTGGCTGGAAATCGAAGCCATGCCCATCGTGGACGGGCGTATTCTGCTCGATCGACTGCTCGACGAGCTGCGCACGCGGCGCATCGTTATCCCCGGCATCAGCGTAGTCGAGCGGATGGCGGCCGAGGCGATGCTGCGGGTGGAAACCGATCTGGTCGCTGCAATCCATGATAAACTCGATGCGGATATGCGTCAGCGCCTCGATACGCTGGTCGATGAGAAGGTGCATGATCGACAGAGCCGCTTGTCGTGGCTGCGCGAACCACAGCCCCGCGTCGCGTCAGCCTCGCTCGCCGAAATCCTTGAGAAGGTCGCTCTGATCCGCAGGACCGGAATTTCCTGTGTTCCGGTCGATCCCCTGCACGAGCCACGCATGACGCAGTTCGCCCGCGAAGGCGTGCGCTATACCGCCCAGGCCTTCCAACAGATGCGCGCCTCCCGCAGGCGGGTCATCCTGCTTGCTACGCTGCGCGAGATGGAAGCCACGCTTACCGACGCGGCGATCGCCATGTTCGGCGCCTTGATGGGACGCGCTCACCTTCGTGCCCGCAAACGCCTGGAACAGGGAATCGCGATTTCGGGACGCGAAGGCCGTGACCGACTGATGCGCATCGCCACCGTGCTGGAAACAGTTAGCCGGGTAGCACGCACCGGTGAAGATATCGGCGCGGCCCTCAGGGATATCGTGCCTCTCGACATGCTCGATGCCGATGCCGCGATCATCCGTCGTACCGCGGCACCTCACAGGGACGATGTGTTGAGCGAGATCGCAGCCGAATACCGGACCTTCAAACGAATAGGACCTCTATTCCTGCAAACGCTCGATTTCCACGGCCGGGCCGGCACCGCGGCGTTGCGCAATGCGATGACGGTCCTGTCGGATCTTGATGGCGACTGGCGCAAGCCGCTCCCTGCCGACGTTCCGCTCGGTCATGTCGAGCGGCGCTGGCACCGCCATGTCGTGGTCGCCGGCAAGATCGACCGGACGCATTGGGAGATGGCCACCTACGGGGCGCTCGCCAATGCACTGGCATCGGGTGATATCTGGGTGCCGAGGTCACGGCTGCACAGGTCGCTGGAGGTGCTGCTCGCGCCATCAAGTGGCGCAGCGCTGCAACCGGTGTTCTCGCTCGGTGATCCACACGCATGGCTCGATCAGCGCGCCGCGCAACTCGACAAAGCCTTGTGCGACGTCGCCCAGAATCTGGCCGGACGTGATGCTGCCCTGTTCGCTGGCGAGCGATTGCGCTTCCCCAAGGAACTGAAGGACGATGATGCCGGGCACGACGAAGGACGGCATCTGACGCTTGCCTGCTACGGTATGCTGCCTGCCACGCGTATCACCGACGTGCTGTCGCAGGTCGAACGATGGACCGGCTTCACCCAGCACTTCGGGCACGTCTCGACCGGGTTGCCGCCTGGCGATGAGCAGGCCTTCCTCGCCACTCTGATTGCCGAAGCGACCAATCTTGGGCTGTCGCGCATGGCCGAGGTATGCGGCGCAGGGTCACGCCGCGCGCTGCTGCGCATGCAGACATGGCACATGCGCGAGGAAACCTTTCGGGCGGCGCTCGCCTGTCTGACCGACGCCATCCACGCCGAGCCGATCGCCGCCTGGTTTGGGCAAGGACACCGGGCTTCCGCGGATGGCCAGGCCTTCTAGGCCCAGTCGGCCCGAAGCTGCGATTTTGGTCATCTTGGAGAACACGTCGGGAACGGGCTGGTTGTTGTTGACGATCGCCCATGCGAGGAACGACGTTCCGCTCCGATAAGGGAGCGGCGTTATGAGCCTTGGCGTTTCGAGTGGGGATCTGATCGGCTCCTGGAGCCTGAGTTTTTCGGACATCGCGTTCGTGACCGGCAAAGCGGAGACGGCACGACTGGGATTGGCGGTTCAGCTTAGATTTTTCGCCGGGCATGGCTTCTTTGTGCCGGATCATGCGTCGATACCCTCCGACGGTGTCTTGTATCTGGCGGAGCAACTTGGTCTCGATGCCAAATCCGTGAACCACTATGATTTTTCCGGGCGCACCGCCCGCCGGCATTGCGCGGAGATTTTGCGGCATCTCGGGTTCCGCCGTATGACGCAGACGGATCGCAGGGCGTTGTCGAGGTGGATTTCCGACGATCTTTGTGCGGGCGGGCAGCCGATCAATGCCATGCTCGAGCATGTTTTCCTGTGGTGCCGCGACCGCCGTATCTATGGGCCGTCGCGCAAGGAGCTGGAACGCCTCGTCCGTTCGCAACGACACCTCTATCTGGAGGCCCTGTTGGCCCGAGTCCGCGATCGGCTTGCGCCGGATGCGGTCGCCTTGCTGGAAGCCTCGCTCGCCGATCCCGATGGCCCGACCGGCTTCAACACGATGAAGGGGGATGCAGGTCAGGCGACGCTCGAAAACATTCTTGGCGTGACCGCCAAACTCGCCTTTATCCAACGGCTTGCTCTTCCCCGAGATTTCCTATCGGTCACGGGCAAGGCATGGGTCGATCAGATCGTTCGCCGGGTTGCCGGCGAGAAAGCCTCGGAGATGCGCCGGCATGTACCGGCGCGCCAGCTCGGGCTCTATGCCGTTTATCTGATGGCGCGGGAAGCTCAGCTTACGGATGCGATGGTCGACCTGCTGATCGAGACGGTCCATAAGATCGGATCGCGCTCGAAACGCAAGGTGGTGGGCGATATCGCGAAAGACATCGAGCGGGTCTATGGCAAGGAGCGACTCCTGGTCGAGATTGCCAGCGCTTCGATCGACGATCCATCCGGGCGCATCTGCGATGTCATTTTCCCAATCGCCGGCAAGGACAAACTGGCGGCGATCATCAAGGAAAGCCAGGCAAAGGGCGCCTTGGATCGGCGGATCTACAAGGTGATGCGGAGGTCATGGGCCAATCATTATCGCCGTATGCTGCCAAGCCTGCTTTCGGCACTGGAGTTCCGGTCGAACAACGCCGTGTGGCGTCCGGTGCTGGCGGCCCTGGACTGGATCAGAAGCAAAGTGGATGATGGATGCCGCTACGTGCCGCCGCACGCAGTGCCGGTCGACGAGGTCATTCCGGCGAGATGGCGCAGTTCCGTCATTGATGAAGAGGGGCGCGTAAACCGGATCAGTTATGAGCTTTGTGTCCTCGCGCAACTGCGCGATCGCATCCGTTCTAAGGAAATCTGGGTTGTCGGGGCGGACCGATACCGCAATCCCGATGACGATCTTCCCAAGGACTTCGATGCGCGGCGAGAAGCATATTACACAGGATTGAACCTGACGGCGGATGCGCGTGCATTTTCAAGCGCCATCCGGGAAGAGCTTGCTCAGGAACTGTTGCTCCTCAATGCCAATATTCCCCGGAACGACAAGGTTCGGCTGCTGTGGCGCGGCGAGAACCGTATATCTCTCACCCCGTTCAAACCCTTGCCCGAACCCAGGGGTCTCGCCTCGATCAAGACCGAGATCGGCCAACGCTGGCCGATGACCGGGCTGCTCGACGTACTGAAGGAGGCTGCCCTTGATACGGGACTTCTCGAAGCGTTCGAAACATCGGCCTCGCGTGTTGCACTGCCGAAAACCGCGCTGGATCAACGTCTCCTGCTATGCCTCTACGGCCTGGGAACGAATGCCGGGCTCAAGCGGATCGCCGGCGCCACCCCCGATGTCAGCTATGAAGAGCTGCTGCATGTCCATCGCCGCTTCGTTCATGCCGCGGCGCTCAAGGAGGCGTGTGCCAGGGTTGCGAATGCGACCCTGGCAATCCGCAATGCTGCAGTCTGGGGGGACGCCGGCACGGCCTGTGCGTCAGATTCCACAAAGTTCGGAGCCTGGGATCGCAACCTGATGACGGAATGGCATGCGCGTTATGGTGGACGGGGCGTCATGATCTACTGGCATGTCGAACGACGCGCGACATGCGTCTATTCCCAGCTCAAGCGCTGCTCTTCCTCCGAGGTCGCCTCCATGATCGAGGGCGTGCTGCGCCATTGCACCGACATGGAAATCCAGCGACAATATGTTGATAGTCATGGCCAAAGCGCGGTTGGCTTTGCATTTTGCCGGCTTCTCGGATTTGAGCTTGCACCCCGCCTGAAAGCGATCGCTCGCCAGAAGCTGGCTCTTCCCGATGTCGGCATGCGAACGCGGCTTCCCCACTTGCAGCCGATCCTCTCCAGTCCGATCAACTGGGATGAGATCGAGCAGCAATATGACGAGATGGTCAAATATGCAGCCGCGATGCAGACAAAAACCGCCGACCCGGAGGCGATCCTGCGCCGGTTTAGCCGCTCCGAGGTGATGCACCCGACCTACAAGGCGTTGAGTGAGCTGGGCCGCGCGGTCAAGACGATCTTCCTGTGCCGGTATCTGCGCGAGGAGTCCTTCCGCCGCGAAATTCATGAAGGCCTGAATGTCGTTGAAAACTGGAACAGTGCCAATGGGTTCGTTTTCTTCGGCAAGGGCGGCGAGATCGCCACTAACCGCATCGATGAGCAGCAGCTCTCGGTCCTGGCGCTACATTTGCTGCAAGCGTCGCTTGTCTATGTGAACACCCGAATGCTTCAGAGCGTGCTGGTGGAACCGAAATGGACGGGCCGGATGACGCCGGATGATTATCGCGGCCTCACACCGCTGATTTACAGCCACGTCAATCCTTATGGCCGCTTCGACCTCGATCTGAATAGCCGGATCGATTTTGGGCGGCTTGCTGCCTGACCGGGGCCTTTCCGCTCGCACCATTTGGGTGCACCCGAACGTGACGATCGGAAGTGACATATACGACATGTCACAAAAGGGTGGTTCCGTCACCAATGTTACTGTACGAGGGCAAAGCCACCCTAATGTGACGGATTTGCCCATGACCCGCGTCGGCTACGCCCGCGTCAGCACCATCGACCAGGATCTCGACATCCAGGTTGCCCGGTTGAAGGCAGCGGGCTGTGAAATCCTCCGCTCCGAAACAGGCTCGGGCGCATCGCGCACTGGACGCACGGAGCTTGAGACGATCATGCAGTTCCTGCGCGCCGATGACGAACTCGTCGTCCTGCGTCTCGATCGGCTCGGTCGCTCCACACGCGATGTTCTCAATCTGGTTCATGAACTCGACCAGAAGGGAGCCTCATTGCGGGTGCTTGAGCCGGAGGTGACGACGGCCGGAAGCATGGGGCGGATGGTGATCACCATTCTGGGCATGGTCGCGGACATGGAACTGACGTTCATCAAGGACCGGCAGCGCGCCGGGATCGAGGCGGCGCGCGCCGAAGGCGTCTACAAAGGCCGGAAGAAAAACATCGATGACGATGAAATCCGACGCCGGATCACCGCCGGCGCGAGCAAGGCCAGCGTCGCGCGCGACCTCAAGATCTCAAGAATGACCGTCTATCGGGCGCTTGACGTCATTCCTTCAAGGATCGGGCTGCCGGAAAAGCCGCCTTCTGTCACCATCGCCCTGCATCTGACCATCGAGAACTTCAACAAGCATGGTCGTGGCAGAAAGCCCGCTCGCGAGCGCATTGAGGCGATGCTGGAGCGGGATTACCAGATGCAAAAGACCGGGAACTGCGATTACACGCTGACCGTCGCCTATGATCAGGGTGCCGATGGCGTCAGCCTCGATGATGAGATCGCATCTCTCCAGACAGAGATGTTCAACATCGCAGAGAGCTACAGGTGCTCGATCGAGACCGATGTTTACGAGATTGGAGGACAAGAGCGAGCCTGGTAGATCGCCATGTTCAATCTTTGTTCTTCAACATGGCCAAAATCGCAGCTTCGGGCCGACTGGGCCTTCTACCTGGGCGGGCCGGGCGAAGCCGGCGGAGCGGTCAACGCCCATTATGGTCGCGACCCAGTGGTCAAGATCTACACCACCATCACCGACCGCTACGCGCCGCTGCACCAGACGGTGATCGCCGGCACGGCAGGAGAAGCCATCCATGCGCTCGATGGGCTCCTCGGCCATGACAGCAACGCCGATCTGACCGCGCTGCACGTCGATGGAGGCGGCGTTTCCGACATCGTGTTCGCAACGATGCATCTCCTCGGGCTCGATTTCGAGCCGCGCATTCCTCGCCTGTCCGACCGGCGCCTCTACGCATTCGAACCTTCGAAGCGCTATGGCAGGCTTGCGCCACTGTTCGGTCACAGGCTCAACCGGGATCTGATCGTCAGCCACTGGCCGGATATCGAACGCGTCATCGGCGCGATGCGTGATCGCACCGTTACGCCCTCGCTGATCCTCAAAAAGCTATCCGCCTACCGCCAGCAGAACAGCCTCGCCGCGGCGCTCCGCGAGGTAGGACGGATCGAGCGCACGCTGTTCACGTTGCGCTGGTTCGACGATCCGGCGCTACGCCGCACGGTCACCGCCGAGTTGAACAAGGGCGAGGCGCGCAACAGCCTGGCGCGAGCGGTCGCCTTCCATCGGCTCGGTCGCTTTCGCGACCGTGGCTTGGAGAACCAGCAAACCCGCGCGGCTGCCCTCAACCTCGTCACCGCAGCGATCATCCTGTTCAACTGTCGCTATCTTGGGCACGCCGTCGAAGAAATGCGCCGCCGCGGAAGCCAGATCGATCCGGCTATGCTGTCTCGGCTCTCACCATTGGGTTGGGATCGCATCAATCTCACCGGCGATTATGTCTGGTCCGATCACCTCGATCTCGACGCCAATGGCCTCATGCCGCTGCTCATCAAACCGCTACCGTGAATCTGTGTCCGCATAATGCACAGGGGCCGAATTGCAGAAGATCGCGGCCATGCCCTGGCCGCCACCGGCCAACGGCGAGAGTTCTGGATGAACGCCCTGCGGCTAGCCGGGCACTGCCAATTTATGAACCTAGCACGAGAAGTCGCATGAAAGCTTCCGCAAGCCGACCACGACCGATCTGGACTATGCGATCCAAACGGTTGCCGAGCGGCCCGGGATTGATGCCAATGGGGCAAAGTCGCCAGCGCGCACCAGCGTAACCTTCCCAATCTTTCGCTGCTAACCCGGCCCGATTTGCGGAACCATCATCATCAATGTCGTCTCATTGTGATTGTGCACACCAAGAAGCGCAGCGAAGCACCGTCAACGTAGGATTACTCTAGTCCTGATTGCGCAGCTTCCGAAAGCCTCATACTGCGTCAATTCTTTCGCCTAACCGCACGCACAATTCGTCGAGCGATCTGACGACGAAATCTGCCTGCTCATCGGCATGTGCGCCAAAGTCGGTTGCATCTGAGAGACCAGTCGTCACACCAATGCTCGCGGCGGACGCGGCCCGCGCCATTCTCATTTCTAGCCCTGGGTCGTCACCCACGACGATCAATTTATGCGTCGCATCAGTCGGCAGACCCATCAAAGATCGGGCGCAATGCAGTGCTGCGAGCGATGGCTTGCCGAGTATGACAGGCTCGATCCCCGTCATCGCGGTGATGGCCGCATTAATCGCGAAGCTAGTTCCGATCTTGCGCCCGCCCTCCGAAGCGAAAAAGGGAACATTGGACGCCGTTGTGAGCTGCGCGCCGTCTTCGAGGTCCGCGAGCACCGCCTCCAGATCGTCGAACGTGAATGCGCGGTGATAGGCGACATAGACAGCCTCAACCGCGCAAGAAGGAGCGGCATTTTCGACGACTTCGATACCAGCGGCACGCAGCGGCACGAATGATTCGCTACGCCCCAGCGCCCTGACTTTGCGGATCCCCCGTTCAGAAAACCAATATGCAGCGGCCGTCGTCGGCGTCATCACAGCACTGTCAGGCACCTTCAACCCGGCAACGCGCAGGTTATACGCATATTGAGCCGGGGCTATGGCAGACCCATTGGTGAAAATCCTAAAGGGCATGCCGCGCGCTGTAAGTTCTTCCAGCAGCACTTCTGCGCCCGGAAGCGGGCGATATCCAGAACTGGCGCTGTCGCCAAGTACAAGCGTGCCGTCCATGTCGAAAATGAAACCCGATGCACCAGCAAGCCGGGCAGCCAAGCCGTCAAGCGATTCACTGACCATTACATTTTGCCCGCGGAAGCGCCAGAATGAAGTGCCAATCGTAAACCTTTTCTGTCGATTACGACATCTTTCAGGGTCGGGTTAGCAATAAGTTCTCGTAGCAATTTCATCAACGGCGCAGCCTCCGGAGTATAGGTTGCGCGGCTGGGTCCCATCGCAAGCATTGCGTCGACCTGATCCGCCGGCATCACGGCGCGCAACAGAAATTCCTCATCGTCCAGATGCGCGCCAAACTTGCGACGGAGATCCGAATAGTCAGGGAAATCCGGTTCACCAGCTATCTCCTTTGCCCGCGGTCGATCCATGATGACATCCAGGATCACCGGATCGATTGGGCTCGTCGGACGCCCAAGCTTGCCCATTGCATAGCGCAAAATCTGATCCGATACCTGAACGTACCGCTGGCCGCTGACGATATTTGTTGTCGCCTGCGTCATCACCATCTGGGGAAAGGGCGTTACCATGATAGGATATCCAAGTTCAGCACGAACACGCTCCGTCTCTTCGACTACCGCGCCAAAAAGGTGCTCGAGCTTCAGTTCACTCAGTTGTCGACGAGTGGTGGTCATCACCCCTCCCGCGATCTGGTGACGCAGAAAACTGGCATCGAAGGCTTGAGGCGTGCCCGGTTGGAGGCCTTCCGCCTTAGCCAGACGCCACCAATAATCGGTAACGTTTGCTAGAGCCCTGTCATCGATCGGCACACTATGGCCTGCTTCCCGCAAATTCGCGACAAGCCTACCGGCCTCGGGCAACGAACTGCCATCCCCGAGGGGGCCGATACCGACATGAATGCCATCGACAGCTCCGCAATCGGCGGCCGCCAAAGCGGTAAGTGGACCATAACCGATCGTGCAGTGCGGGTGGACTTCCAGCGATTTCCCGCCGATCACCGCCTTGATCGCCGGTGCGAGTGTCTTCACGCGATCTGGAGATAGCAGGCCGCCCGGATCTTTGATGTAGAACAGGTCGATATGGGGCGATCTGGCGAGTTTCGCTGCGAAATCTGCATAGAATGCATCATCGTGCACGGCAGAGAGGGTGAATGTCAGCGCCGCCATAACTTGCGCATCACCCTCTTCTTTGATGAGCTGAGCTGCTTCAAGAACCGCATCTATGTCATGCATGGGATCAAGAACAATGAAGCGGCCGATGCCATTATGTTGGAGCCGGCGATAGACGATTCGCATAAATTCGGGACCAGCCTGCTGCCAAGCAATGAATCGTAGGCCGGTGGTGATAAATTGAAGCGGTGTGTTGGGCATGGCAGCCCGGACACGCCTGATACGCTCCCAGGGATTGTTACGGAAATAACGCACTGCTACGGCCATGTGGGTCGATGATGTGAAATCGATTGCTCTAAAGCCTACGCGATCCATCTGGCCGGCGACCTGGAGGATCTTTGCTGTATCGAGGCCTGTCGCGCCCCACAGCGACTGGTTGCCATCGCGCACCGAAACGTCGACGAGATTTATTTCAGCCATTGTTCAAATTTCCGAAGAAGCGGGTGTCGACGTCGCCGGCACGGAATCGCGGATCAGCCGCGATAATGGCGTGAAGCCCAGCTGTTGAATCCATGCCTTCTAGCTCGAATACCGATAAGGCAGCAGTCAGGCGCTCAATAGCCTCGGCTCGGTCGTTGCCATGGACAATGAGCTTCCCGGCGAGGGAGTCGTAAAAGGGCGGGACGAGGCCGCCATTGAATATATGGGTATCGACGCGTATGCCTTCGCCCGCCGGCCACTTGGCCGATGCGGCGCGCCCGGGCGAGGGCTGGAAATCTTCGCGCCAGTTTTCGGCGTTGATGCGCACCTCAATGGCATGACCGCGAGGCCGTATCATCTCCTGTGTCAGCGCCAATTTGCTACCGGCTGCTACTAACAGCTGTTGCTCAATCAGATCGACGCCGGTGATCGCTTCCGTTACGGGATGCTCTACCTGGATACGCGCATTCATCTCTAGGAAATAAAAATCGAAAGTAACGGCATCTACCAGAAATTCGACCGTACCTGCTCCTCGATATGCCAGAAACTTGGCCAAATCGACCGCCGCCTGCTCGATAGCCGTGCGCTTGTCATCGGGAAGAAGGGCTGCTGGAGCTTCCTCGACCAGCTTCTGGAAGCGGCGCTGTATCGAACAGTCGCGCGTGCCCAGATGAATCGCATTCACACCATCGCCAAGCACCTGCACTTCGATATGCCGGCCGCTCGTGATAAAGCGCTCGACGTAGATGCGTGGATCCCCGAAGGAAGCCTGCGCTTCAGCCATGGCAAGATCGATCTGACCATCTAGCTGCGATTCATTATCGACTCTTTTCATTCCCTTACCGCCGCCCCCGGACACAGCTTTGAGCAATAGCGGATAGCCCGTTTCCTGCGCGCGCCTTCGCGCTTCCTCCTTATCGCCTGCCTCACCGCCCGGGACCACCGGGAGGCCCGCTTCGATGCCGACCTTACGCGCCATCAGCTTGTCACCCATTGCCTCGAGGCTGGATGAGGAAGGGCCGACGAAAGCGATCCCCGCTTCCGCGCAAGCACGGGCAAGGCCCACATTTTCGGAGAGAAAGCCATAGCCGGGGTGCAGCGCATCCGCCCCACTTAGTTTGGTCGCGGCGATCACCTTGGCAACGTCGAGATAGCTTTGCGCCGAGGGAGCCGGACCGACCTTTACGATATGATCCGCCAGCCATGCGGCCGCGCTATTCAGATCCGCTTCGGACGCCCCAAGGACAGTCTCGATGCCCAGACGCTTTGCTGTGCGAATAACTCTAAAAGCGATTTCGCCGCGATTGGCAATGAGGAGACGCCTGATCATTTGACGAGCATCAAAATGGCGCCGGCATCTACCATCGCGCCATTCTCGACTAAGATTTCCGCGATCTCGCCTGCACAAGCTGCGGGGACGGGATTGAAGAGCTTCATGGTCTCGATGATACCGACATTGGATTCTGCCTCGACGCTGCTGCCGACCTCAACGAAGTATGCAGTTCCAGGAGCTGGGGAGCGGTAAAAGACGCCAGGCAAAGGTGCGCGAATGGCATGCATGCCTTCGGGAACCGGGATTTCTTCCTGACCCGACTGGGCAGTCGCCCCGGCAGGCGACGCTTCGTCTTCGAGCGACCACGCCTGGCTCCAGCCTTCCCCTTGACCTTCTCCTGCATCGGCCCTGCTGACGCGAAGCCGATAGCGATCGGTTCGGATGTCCAACCGATCATATTGACTGCCTTTCAGGATTGTGACGATTTCGTTCACATCCTCAGGACTTAGAGGCAGATCACCTTTCACGCATGCACTCCGATCTTGAGATAATCGCGGGCCGCGAGAATGATGCGGTCAGCAAACACTTCATCATTAAAGTGAGCATCCACCGCTTCGACCGGAATAGCGCTGGGAATGACTTTGCGAAGATATTCGGCGAAGGGGCCGGGCACATTGATATCGTGGAGATGCCCTTCCGGGCTGTCATGGCTGGAAAAGCCGCCCAACGGTACGAAAAAGCGTACAGGTCCTTTCGCTTCAATGACCATTTTGGCATAGTGATCGGCCAGATTTCGTAGCTCCTGCATCTGTGTGCGAACAGCAGTCAGCGCAGCATTATGCATGTGATAGCGCGTGCCTGGGAACCGCTTCTTAGCCTCCGCTAACGGCCCGCCGATGATGAAATCGGCATTGCCGGGAGCCAAGATCGTCGGAATGCCCTTTCGCAGCGCCGCCATCGCACGCTCAGGACCACCATCTGTAAGGCCGCCGTGAAGATGGTCGACGATTTCTGTTGCCGACAAATCGAGCACTAGAGCGACATCACGTCCTTCAACGATCGCATCGAGGGTTCCGCCGCCGCCGCCAGCACAATGGAACACCATGACTTCGTTGCCGTCGTCCTGAAGCGCTTCCCTTACACGTCGAACTGATGCTTCGGTAGTACCCAATGTGGTCATAAGAACGAGAGGTCGATCTTCCCTCTGTGCGGCAGGGTCATAACCCTTCGCCATGCCAGCAATAGCGAGCGCGGCGTTGCGATAGACATCGCGGCTGATCGAATTGATGCCTGAGACATCCGTGACGGCATTGGACATTATGATGTCCTTCGCCCCTACGAATGGTGCAGTGAACCCCGACGCCATGGTGGAGACCATCAACTTGGGAAGACCATAGGGAAAGGCCTTCATGACCGCTGTGCCAAGCGTTGTTCCCATCGACCCGCCGATAGAGATAATGCCGGAGAAGGGTTGCGCCTCATGATGATGAAGGGCAACTCGGATAGCACCCTCGATCATCACAGCCTGGCATTTGCCCTCATGACCAAGCGCACGCACTCTCTCAATGCTCCACCCCGCCGCTTCAGCAACCTCTTCGGGTGGAATCTCGGGGCTTCCGACCGTACGCCGCACGCTTGGATCGAGATGGACTATTTCGCATCCAGCTTCTTCAAGGCAGGTTCTGAGAAAACGTCCCTCGAATTCTTTCGTGTCGTGGGTGACGATCATCAGAACAAGTGGCTTCTTTCCAACCATCCTCTTCTCCATTATAGCCCGCTGATTTGCGCACGCTGATAGACCGGCTCCATCATTCAAGAATTCGGGGTACTCAGGCCGAGGATCTCACGCGCCTCTGCGGAAGATGCGATGTCAATCCCCAGTTCCGTCGCGATGCGGCGGGTTCGAGCCACGAGCTGTTCATTGGTCGCTAACTGCCCGCGGCTATAGTAAAGATTGTCCTCTAGGCCGACGCGCACGTGTCCGCCCAACAGCATAGCCTGTGTGGTCGCGGGCAGCTGCGCCGCCCCAATCGCCGACACACAGAAAATCGACTGCGGCGGCAAAGCCGCGATCATTGCCGCTAGGATATCGTGACTATAGGGCATGGCGCCTTGAAAGCCCTTGTCTGCGCCCAGGACCATATTGATGTAGTAGGGAGGCTTGTCATAGCCTTTCTGAATGAGTCGTGTTACATCCTGCAATATATGGGTTGGTGAAAATACCTCCCATTCAGGCTTGATGCCCCTGTCCGTCATACGCTGCACCAGCGTTTCGCAGCGGCTGGGCGGCGTGATTACGCATATTTCCCGTCCGCCATGGACGTCGACGAAGGTCATGCCATCGAAGGTCGCCATCTCCGCACCGGCTTCGCAGCCCTTTAGTCGTTCCTCGAAGCTTGATTCGAACAATCCGTCCGGCCTCTCGACAAGCATGTCACCGCTTGATCCGCCCCCGGTGGAATTGTTTATAATGATGTCGCAGCAATCGCGAATACGTCCGTTAATATCACGGTAAATATCCGCGTTACAAGTTGCGCCATCATCCGGCCTACGAGCGTGAAGCGCAGCAACTGCTGCCCCTTCCTTGTAAGATGCGTATACGGAAGCTGCAATTTCATCGGGTTGCGTGGGAAGAAGCGAACTCTGCTTCTTGGATGCCATGCCGCCCGTAGGAGCAACGGTGATAATCAGCTTGCTCACGACGAAACACCTTCATGGATGGAGGGAGTGGAAAGCGCGGACACGATTTCAGGGGGCAATGGAATGCCTCGCAATCTTCCGCTCTCCTGGTCGATGGCAGACCAAACGCGCTTTTCGAATGCCTCGATCGCCAGATCCTCACCTCTGAAGACGCGATGTGACACCTCAAAACTACTACGGCCAATCTTGGGAACGGAGGTATGCACCTGAATTTCTTCACCAAACCGACTGGGAATATAAAAACGGGCTCCGGTATCCACCATCGGAAAACCAACAATCCCGTACCTCTCAATCATAGCGCGCTTGTCAATACCGGTCACCATGCGAAAAATCGCGGCGGTGCAGCTGTCAAACATTCGGAAATACTGGGGATAATAAACTATCCCGGCGGGATCGCAATCACCCCAACTTATCTCAACGGAGATTTTATTTACAAACATGAGGGCATGTCTCACGCTATGCCGGACGCCGGACGTGTCGGCGCCGAATTAAACCAGTTCGAATTGAGATATTAGACCGTTTTGCAGGCCTAGTCTCATCAGACGCCCGCCTGCATCTAGCAACAGTTCATCGTCCCTCGCGTCCTTCAACGTCGCCGTGGCCACGCCAGCCTCTCTAAGCGAGCCAATCGCGTCTTCATGCGAACTGGAACGCGTCCCACCGGTGCTGCCCATTTGCAATTGAGCGGCAAGATACTGCCTTGCATTTGCGCCATGCTCATGGGCCAGCGCTGCTTGGAAAGCCTGAAACGCGGCTCGCTGAGTAACGTGAGCGCCCAAGCGCGGTAATTTACTCGTTCCATAGTTGACAGGCCAAGTCGCTGCTTTCAGGCGACGAATCCGATTACCTTCACACTCATATATGATAAAGAACTTCACCGTCATCATGTCGCCTGGCGCCAACGGTCCAAACGGAAAGTCTGGCCGCGACTTTAGTGCATGAAAATCCATGTCGATCTCACGAAAATGACCCGACGGGCCATCAAAGCCTGTGATAGGCCGAAATATCTCACGGATACCATTTCGAACGAAATGGAACAAATTCAACCATTCATCGCGGCCCGTCACCGTTTGACCGCCATCCTCCCAGACCACATCCTCCGTAAACCATTGATCCACGAGATTAACGTAATCCCCGGAATTGAATGCATCTATATATGTGGTGAAATCCATTGTTTTAATTCCCAACTGGTAAGTTTGATTAGACTTGGTTTAAATCGGAAACTGTCCTGGCAGGGTTTCAACTGTAATCCAGCGAGTTTCAGTAAAACTATCGATCCCCTGTTTGCCTCCGAACCGGCCATAGCCAGACGCTCCGGTACCCCCGAAAGGCATCTGCGGCTCGTCATGAACCGTGGGCCCATTGATATGACAGATGCCTGATTTGATCCTCTTCGCGAGCATCAACCCCTTTGCGATATCGCGTGTGAAGATAGCCGCAGAAAGCCCGTATTGGCTGTCATTGGCAATCTCCACCGCTTGGTCGGCATCGCGAGCACGGATTAAGGCCACGACCGGGCCGAAGCTCTCGTCGCGATAGAGATCCATTGCGGGAGTTACGCCATCAAGCACGATGGCAGACATCACCACATTGTCCCCTTTTCCGCCCGTCAAGATCTTGGCACCTTTCTCGATCGCATCGTCAACCAACTCGTTGACGCGGTTCACAGTGCTCATGTCGACCACCGAACCCAGCGGCGCCTTCCCTTCACGCGGGTCGCTCGCGACAAGGGTCGCCGTCTTTGATGCAAACTTTTCCGCAAAAGCCTCTGCGACTGCGTCAACCACGATAATTCGCTCGGTGCTCATGCAAATTTGGCCTTGGTTCATAAACGCACCAAAAGCTGCCGCCTTGACGGCTTCGTCGAGATCGGCATCTTCCAGAATCAGGAGCGGCGCCTTACCGCCAAGCTCGAGCAGGCAAGGTTTAAGATTTTCCGCCGCCCGACGAGCGATAATCCGACCGACATGGGTGCTGCCAGTAAAGTTGATACGCTTGATCTCTGGCGCGTCGATCAGCGCGCCGACTACTTCTGCAGCATCTTCTGGCGCATTAGTCACGATATTTACTACCGACTCGGGAAACCCCGCGTCAGCGAAGGCCTCGACGATAAGCGCGTGGGTATTTGGACATAATTCACTAGCTTTGAGGATCACCGAGTTCCCACAGGCAAGCGGCACCGCGATAGCACGAACGCCGAGAATAATCGGTGCGTTCCAAGGTGCTATCCCAAGCACGACCCCGACAGGTTCCTTCATCACAAGGGCCAGACAGCCGGGCTTGTCCGAAGGAATTACTTCACCGCATATTTGAGTAGTCAGCGCTGCCGCTTCTCGGACTATACCGGCAGCAAGTTCCAGATTGAACAATGCCCAACCACGTGTGGACCCAGTCTCTTGCATCATCGAAGCAACAAACTGGTCCTTGCGGGCCTCCAAGGCCGATGCCGCCCGCAGCAGAACCATGCGACGAGTGTTGGGACCCAGCGCTGCCCAGACCTTTTGACCTTCGGCAGCCCTATTGCCTAAGTTCGGAATGTCAGCGGCCTGCATAGCCTCAGCCGAGGATGCTACTTCGCCAGTGAGTGGATTGATTCGTTCAAACCGCATGTTTCCACCTCTTTAGTGGTAAATAGAAGATCAATGGAGAAAGCAGGCCGTCCCTACGAATCAGAAATTAAATCTAGCTCGAATTCCGTAAGTCCGAGGAGCTTCAAGTGTAACTACAGGAAGACCGACGATTGGTTGTACAAACGAGGTCGCCTTTAACGTCTCGTTCTCGATATTATCGATATACACAGCAACAGAGTAGCGGTTTTCAGGGCCGCGCCATGTCAAACTCGCATTCGACATCATATATCCTTGCTGAGCGAGATCGTCCAGCGGGTAGGCGTCGTTATAGGCTGTCAGTCGTTCGTTTTCGGGACCAAAGAACCATTCGTTCCCGACGATCGCGGAAAATTCCGTGAGTGCTGCGCGCATTGACGCCTCAGTCACGCCGTTAGGCAATATCATGGTCATACTCCCGGAACCCAAGTCGTGTGAAAGGCGCTCCTGAGACGAATCGGCAATCGGGCCGTTGCAAGCGGCCCCTCGGAGATGGCGCGCGCGTCGAAGATCAGCAGATCGGAACGGTTTTGGTCATGTCGATCGGCGATATTGATATACCAACCTTCATCTTCGCCAGGCCCGCGCGGGATGAACGCGCCCTCCTGGAAGCTAGTCTCGTCAGTCCCGTGATAGGTTTGGACTTCGCCGGTCGTCAGATCGATTTTGCCGATCATGTTAGCGCCCATGTAGGTAGGGCCGGCCATCAATATCCGCCTCTCCGGATCCACCATTGAGATATAGGCGTAGCGATAATCCCGACCGACGCATCGCGGATCGATGAGCGGCAGCTCACCGCCATATGGGGCCAAACTCTTCGATGAGAATCCTCCATCGACGGCGTTCGACGTCATGTCGAAAGACCAACGCGTGGGATAGGGGACGCCATCCTGAGGATCCGCGGCCGATCCTGCGATGTCGCCGATGTAGGGGAAGCCATTCCGCTTGGAGATCATCATATCGAGATGGACTATTGTGCCTTCGTTAAAGCCGTTGATGACGTGAAAGCCACACGACGTAGGCACTTTGAACCATCGGATATCGGTCGTACTGCCGGCTCGCGGCATAATGCCAACCCAACTAGGCAAACTCCCGTCCCACTTCCAATGATCCCCACCTGCCTTCAAGCGCTCGGGATCCATTGTCGTCGGAAAGATTGGAAAGATCACGTAATCAGTCGTGATCGCGAAGTCATGGACCATCCCGACATATGGGGGATCGAACCACTCTTCTTTAACAAGATTCCCACTTTTGTCCTCGATCAGGAAGCACATTGGCGACGAACCATCACCTTCACATTCATAGCTAAACAGAAGAAGCTCACCCGTAACGGGGTCTATCTTCGGGTGGGCTGTAACTGTTTTACTTTTAAGCTGCCCATTCCAAGTGAAATCGCCCAAGGTGGCTAGAGTGTCCGGATCGACAGCCATCGGCACATGGTCCTCCTTGAGCACCAGGAGACGGCCAGCGTGCCAAATTGGCGCGGTATTTGCGGTCCCTCGGCTTTTCCCGGCGACTTCAGGTTTATCAGTCCACGGATTGCGATATTTCCCATAGAGAGAACGTCGGGCAGCCCGCTCAGCTTTCCATCTTTCGGTCTGAATATAGCGCATCTTGAAATCGACATGGCCGTTCTCGAAGTTAAACATCGAGATCATCCCGTCCCCATTCACGTAAATGTCGTCTCCCAGATATGGCGGATATTGGGGATCCGGGCCGGAGCGATACCATCTACCATTAAGATCCGGGGGAACATCACCCTCCACCTCAAGATCATATATATCGCATTCAATTCTACTTGGAGTGTTGTATCCACTGAAAGAGAGACCGTCAGGAAATAGCTTAGTCATGAACGCATGCCTTTTTAAGTGTTACGCGCCTGCGCTTTGCTGCAGGAACATATTCAGCGAATAAAACATTATGAAGTTTGACTAGCGGCGCGAATAATCGTGTATCGGTTGGGATTGAGGACTCGCCTATATTCGATGGCCGCCCGTCGCTCCCACTATGAGGCACCTTCAGACGAGATCGGCACGAGTCCGCCATTTCACGACGCGTACGCGTAGCGTTGCCGCGTTCGCATCGCGGCGCTCCTATCACCATACATCCTCTCCTAACTTCCCAAACCGCTGCGTCCCTTCATCGGGATCATGCAAGCTATGAGCGATGTTGTCGGCGCATACATTGCAGGCGAGATTTACGATGTCAAGTGGAGAAGCGAGGCGGGTAGCCGTAGTTCGTGAGACCTCAATCGAACGCGCCACCTTCGGCTTCCAGATTGGGGAAGGGCCTGAAATAAAGTTTCGCGCAGTTCAGCGGCCAACTAAGTCGTGATCTGTAATTTGCGATCGCTTGGCGGTTGTCCCTTGAGGGTCTCAAGGATCTGCCCGCACTCGCCGACCCTGAGGCCGGTGGTGCTGTATCGGGTCTCACAAGGCCGGACGTTGCATTGACTTGAAGCGAGCTCGGCGGCCCATCCCTCGACCTTCGCAGATCATCCGACCCTGCGTTCCCTCGCGGGACACCGAAGTCGACAAGCTTTCTCACCGCAATCGGGAGGCAGGGGCGCAGATGCTCGCGAATGTCCGACAGATCGACAAAACCGGTCAATCGAGCGCAGCAGATGATCCGCCGGCACATGCCGCTCCAGGCTGAAGGTGTAGAACAGCGCCTCCTGCGCCACTGTCAGCTCGCCCATCATCGACCCGTCTCCGCCACTCGCGCAGACTGAATCAGGACACCGGCGCTACTTCAAGGCCGAGTCTTTTTAACGGATAGGGACGATAGCCGAATGTGGCGCACAGGCCGCGGATCGTGTTGTCGAGAAGCCGGTGTACGCCAGTTGGGCAAGGCTGGCCGCATCATGCGGATCGGTCTTGTTCGCCTTCATCGCCTTCAGGCTCTGGTGGGCCTGACGCGCGTCGATGCAGATGATCGCGACACCAAGTTCGCGCAGCCCGAGCGCAACCGACGGACTCATCCGGCCCGTTTCGATCACAGCGCGCTCAATGGGACCATAGCGCTCCAGCACCGCGGCGATCGCCTCTGACGTGCTGTCTACGCATTGCATTCCAACCTTGCGCCCATCGGCATCGACGACGCAGACGTGCGACGTTTCCATCGACAGGTCCAATCCGGCATAATTTCGGATCGAACGGTTCCGCAGCATAGCCACCTACTACGACAGGTACCCCAAGAACAATCTCGTCGCCATCAAGCTCGTCTGTACCCACATCTGCGCTGTGAAATCCGCAGCCCAGGCGGAGATACGACCTTTGAAATTTATGAATATGCCTGCGCACCTCCAATCTGACCCATACACATTCGATCGGGTATTTGGCTGCTGCGGATTTATCGACCGCTTGTCCGTAATCATTGAGAATACCCGAGGTTTCTGCCAAACTCCTCGCATGAGCAAAGATCGTCCCTACCACCATGGAGAGCTTCAGAGTGCGCTCCTTGACCTTGCCGTTGTTGAAATCGAACGGGTTGGCTACGGTAACCTTTCCCTTCGGGAAATGGCCGCCGCAACCGGGGTGTCTCGGGGAGCGCCTTATCGACATTTTGCTAACAGACGCCGTTTCCTGGAAGCCCTGATCTCTCATGGATTAAGGATGATTAATGACGGCTTGGCCCAAGCAGCCGAGCCTTATGAAGCGCCTATCGAAAAGGTACGTTCCGTATTTGATAGATACCTTCGGTTTTCCGAGGAGCATCCGCAATTATATCAACTATGTTTTGCAGCAGATATATTTATAGATCTCCCGGCGAGCGACGATTATATGCGAGACGTACAGAATAAGTTTAATATATTTTCTAATTATATATCTCTTTTGGTGCCGAAACATGATGAGCATTATTTAGAGGCTCTTGCAATTTCTTGCTGGTCTCTCCTGCACGGATTTGCGATGCTTTCGACCACCCGCCGCCTTCAACACATTTTGCACGATAAAAAGTACGATACTCTATGCAGATCATTTGTGATTGAAAAATGCCTTTCTTTGCCAAATGTTATGCCACGAGTGCGGCATGGAACTATGGTTATCGGCGCCGATTAGACCCCGATTACGAAGTACGCCTAGAAAGTTATGTAGATTATATATGGTGAGTTCCGCTATTCGTGATTTGGATAATTAGGCGTGCAATTTTCGACTTGATCATCTGTCATCCAACTCTGGATAAGTCATAGGAATTTAATGACATACAAGTCATATGCATTTTTGAGGGGAATAAAACTGACGAAGCCGTGATGACGCGCTATGACGAACGAGAGCTACGGAAGTCCGTTGGAGACAGCCCCACATGGCGGCTAAAGAACCGGGAAAAATAGGCCGGGTCCGGAAACCCGAGCGAGTAGCCGACTTCAGCGACCGTTAGATTTGTATAAAGTAGCGAGCGCCGTGCTTCGAGCAGAGCGCGCTGATTAAGCACTTGGGTCGGGGACATGCCGGCAACTTTCGAGCAGGCCAGGCGTAGGGTCGTTTCGCTCACCCCCAGCGTTTCGGCGTAGACAGAGACGGGCTCTCGTTCCCGGAACCTGTGCTCGATCCTCTCCCTAAGACGCGCGACGATTCCGGCATAATAGCCTGGTCTTCTAATCGGCCTGTCGTCTAGCGTAGCGTTGCGCAGAACAACGACGAGAAGCGAGAGAAGAGTTGCATCGACGGCTGCCCGGTGGCCCGGTGCCGACCATGCCAGTTCGCGCATAAGTTCCTGCACAAGACGCTCAGCTGTCTCCTTTTCGAAATGCGACAACGTTAGCGCTCTTGCGGCGTCAAATATCCGTGCAAGCGCGTGATCATGGCGCGCGAGGTCGCTAATGTATCGCGTCGCCATCGTGACGACCGTTCCCGATGAATCCTCATCCCAGGAAAAGCCATGCACCACCGTCGCCGGTACGACCAGAAGGGATGGCGCTATAAAACGCAGCACCTGGCCATCGGCACGCATACTCCCTCCACCGGCCCAGATCAGGAAAATATGGCAAAGCTCGGCGTGAGCATGTGGCTTGATCGTCCACTCACTTGGCCGGGATCGATCGTCTAACGACTCGACATGTGTAAAGCAATCTTCGACGAGTCTATGTGGCTCCCCATAGAGGTAAAAGGTTGGGATCTGCTGCCGTGCGGTCATGGTCCGACTATAATTTTTGCCGTTGAATCGTCCAATCTTTTTATCGGCCGTGACATGGTGCGTAGCGTATTGCCAGCTAATTTGGGGCGTGGGGTGGCCATGCGAGCCCGCCGTACCAATAAGAGGATTAGATGCGAACCCAAGTCGCAATCATTGGCGCCGGTCCGGCCGGCATGCTCCTTGCACATCTGCTTGCCGCTGAAAACATTGAAGCGATAGTCCTCGAGCGGCGTGATCGCCATTATGTGGAAGGGCGCGTTCGCGCCGGCGTGCTGGAGCAGGTGACCGTGGACTTGATGCGTCGCCTCAAATTGTCGTCTCGACTGGACCAGGACGGCTTAGTTCATAGCGGGACCAATCTGTCATTGGACGGTCAAATCATTCATATCGATTTGGCGAATTTGACCGGTGGCTCCACCGTAACCGTCTACGGACAACAGGAGGTAATGCGGGATCTGTTCGACGCGGCCGAGCCACGCGGAGTGCATGTGATCTGGGATGCGGATGAGACCATGTTGCATGATGTCGATAGCGAACGGCCCTTCCTGACTTGGAAAAAGAATGGAACTGAGCATAGGCTCGATTGCGATTTTGTGGCGGGGTGCGATGGTTTTCACGGCCCTAGTCGGATGGCAATTCCCAACAACGTGCTTAAGACCTTTGAGCGCGTTTATCCCTTTGGGTGGCTGGGAATTCTGGCGGACGTACCGCCTGCCGGACATGAGCTGATTTATGCCAACCATGAGCGTGGTTTTGCACTCGCCTCCATGCGCTCGGCCACACGTAGCCGTTATTATATCCAATGTTCGCTGAACGACCGGGTAGAGGATTGGCCCGATGAGCGGTTCTGGGATGAAGCGTGCCTACGGCTCGGACGAGATGTTGCCACCAAAGTGACGCGAGGTCCATCATTCGAAAAAAGCATCGCGCCGCTGCGCTCCTTTGTATCCGAGCCGATGCGTTGGGGCCGTTTGTTTCTGGCGGGCGATGCAGCGCATATCGTGCCTCCCACCGGCGCCAAGGGCTTAAATCTGGCAGCGTCGGATGTGATCATGCTTAGTCAAGCCCTGCGCGAATTTTATCGCGACCATTCTTCCGCAGGCATCGACAGCTACTCTGAACGCGCACTGTCGAGGGTCTGGAAGGCGGAGCGCTTTTCGTGGTGGTTTACGTCTATCACGCACCGCTTTCCCAACATGGATGGGTTCGATCGTCGCATCCAGATGGCGGAGCTGGATTACATCCGCGGCTCGATAACAGCGCAGCGATCGTTGGCCGAAAATTATGTCGGCCTACCTTTGGAGACGATATAAGCACTAAGATTTACGATAACCGCACGTCGGCGCTAAGGGGCGAGTTGTTCGACAGAATGACTATTATGTGGGCGTCTTCGGTTTATCCGGCATGACGTGCTTCCCTGATTGTTACCAGTCCGAGGCAGCGTCCGGCTCCTTCATAAACTACACCCGATCATAATTGGAATTTTCCAGCTCAAAACGGTCCAGAATTCGGGATGCAGTCACCGCTCTCTTCTATCGCAGGGAAACGCCATCTCAAACGGGACTCAGCGCATCTGCCGTCACTCGAGGCGCCCGCAGCGCTGCCGTCCGCGCTCAGAAGCTTCGTACTGCCGGAGCCCGATGAAAAGGCTACCACTCGAGGCTGGCCTGCTCAATCGTCGTCGTGTTTTGGGCGACGAATGGGTGGACCGCTCGCTCGCCAATTGCACATCGTGCAATAGCGATTTCTAGGCGATGATTACACGTATCGCCTGGAATGAAATCCAGGCCGCACCGGGCTCGATGACCATATCCGGCGCCTACTTGTGCTGGCGTTTGCCGCCAGCCTCGGCCGTTGGGAAGAGTCTGCACTCCATGTCCGCGCCGGCTTGACCGGTGGCGGCTTCACGCGCGACGAGTTGACGTAAGTGCCCATGCAAATCGCTATCTAAGCCAGCGTGCCCGCCGCCAATACTGCCTTTGCAGAAGCCGGGAAAATCATTTCTGATATCGATGCAAACCAGTAATCGACGTGAAACGAACACCTTCCATAGCTCGCTATCCAGCGGCGCTCTGGTATCAAATATCTCCGATCGCCAGAATGAACCGAACCGTCATTCGGATAGTCCAGCTAGATGTGTCCAAACCCAACCAACACCCTGAGCATGGCGGATTTCTATGCAGTCGCAAAGCGCTTCGCCATGCGGGCGCCTGCTCCACCTTTTGCGGCAAGCTTCGCGCCATATCGCATGACGGTCTTGGGATCACGCCAGCGATAGGCCTGCATGATCGCCGGCAGACTTTCAGCGGCAGCAAAGTTGTCCTGTGCCACCCCGACCCGGATCGAATGCGACGACACCGCCGTCACCCAGCGCTCAAGCTCGGCGTTCGACATCTCGCCGAGCAGCTTCTTCGCATGGGCCGCGCGGATCAACCGCCTGTAAATGAGCGTGATGCTGTTGGGATGCAGCGCCCTGCGCCCGATCGCCGCGACCGTCCCGTCAAAATGCGTCTCGACGCGCCGGAACAACGGCCCCTTGTCGATATGCGCGGCCGCGCGCCAGCGCGCGATCGCCTGCATCGTCGGGGGCGCAAGATAGGCCCAGGCCCCCTCCCCTTCGCGATCTGTCTTGCTTGTCGGAATGAACAAGGCCCCTGCCCCGTCCGCATCCGGCCCGTGGATATGGTCGACGGCGATCGCCACCAACTCCGAGCGGCGCCCAGCGCTGTCATAGGCCACGCGCAGCAGCGCCGCGTCGCGATAGCCCAGCAGATCGCGCCGGACAGCCTTGAGAAGATGGGCGAGGCACACGCCGGAGGGCGGTGAATCAAAATCGGCAATGTCGCCCTTGAAGCGGATCGCGCGGGCCTGCTTCTGGCGCACGCCCACTGTCTTGCGCGCCGCTTTCATTTCGAGCGTGACCAGCTCCCCGGCGGTGGGATCGGGCAGGCCCGCCATACGATAGGCCCAGCCAATGTTGACGATGTAGCGTTCGATCGTCGCCATCGCGCGGACCTTTTCGGCCGAGGCGTCAATCCCGGCGATCTGGCGGATATAGGCCGCCACGGCGCTGACCTCCGCCTTCGGCGGATCGAGACGCCGGCGACGGCACCACGCTCCCCAAATTTTCAGATCCGAGCGGAAGGCGCGACGCGTGTTGTGCGACCAGGCCCGCACGGCCGCCTCGATCAGCTCAGCCTTGATCTCCCGCACGGTTCCGGCGAGCGCGCGCACATCGTCGACAACCTCCCCGACATCGGCCGAGGGGGGCGGCAAGGCCGCTGGCGGCCCGGAAGGAAGAGTTTCAGGCGGGAGCGCGCTCATGCGCCGAGGGATAGCGCGCCCACTTTCCAATGTATAGGGTGTTGATAACGATCCATTATCAACACTATGCGTCCGGGCATGCTTTACCGAGAGGTCGTTTCAGTTCACTATTGGCTATGGAAAACCGGCCCTCGCCCATCCGATACGGTCCCGACTATACCCCAAAAATGGTCACGGCGATAGCGGCCGCGACAGCCGCGATTGCCCGTCTCGATGCCCGGATTATCGTCAGTCCGGTGGCCAAAGCATGGTCCACGCGCGCCGCGTGGAGCGGCTATGCGCGGGCCTTGCAATTGCAGTCGGCCGAGGTTGAGGAAATTGACGTATTTTCGTGGGGCTGCGACCTCAAAATCCCTGGTCGTCCTCCCCTCCCCAGCCATCTCGACCTGTTCGACCGCTTCGCGGAATGGCGAGCAGCGTTGCAGGATGACGATCGGCTTCGCTGGCGCGACCGCCTGCCGACCGCGATCGGAGATCCAGCAACGGCGACCGAGCACGCCCCCCTTGTCCGCGCGCTCGATACCGTCCGCCAGCTCGCGCGGATCGACCACAGCATCATGGCCTGGCTGTCCTTGCCATTCGCGTTGCGCGACCGCGGCCTTGTGGCTAGCCCCCTCCCCTGCCTTGCCGGCGGCGCCAAGGCGTTCCGGCTGAAGCCCCGGCCCAATGACGATGATTGGCTGGCCGTGCTGCGCGCCCTCGAAAGCGCGGCGACGATCGCGCTGCAGCGGCTGCACAGCCTCGAGCGGCACTATCGCGACGCTCAGCGCGCGATCGCCGCCGAATACCGCCCTGGCGCCCTCCCTGCGCTGCTGGCGCTGATCCAATATCGCCCTTTGCTCTCCCCGCAATCGGCTGCAGAGTTACTTTGCATGAGTATCGCCGGAGCGAGCAAGCTGTTCGAGCGCGCCGCGACGGCCGGTCTGCTCGTGGAAATTACGCAGCGGCGAAGCTGGCGCCAATTTCTGACGCCGGACCTGGCCGCAGATTTTGGCTATGTGCGGCCAAAGCGGGGACGGCCTGCTAAAGAGCCCCCTCCCCTTCCCGTCGATCGCGATCTGGCTGCGGTATTCGATGCGTTCGACACCGAAATGGCTGCATTAGACAATCTCCTCGCTAGGAAATGCGAGCTCAATTAATTCCAAAGCGCGCTTCTCCCTTCCAGGAAATATGCGTTTTATCAGCCACTTATATTTGTGCAGCGTTATGTGCCGCATATCGTGCGGCGTCTTGTAGCGCAATGTATAACGCGCTGTGTGCTGCGCGGGCGTATTCGCATGTGCGTGCGACTGCGCGGCTACGCGCGCGCTCTAACGCGCCGCTACAGTGTGATGGTGATGTGCATGCAGCATCGCGTGGCCCAGCACGTTCGAGTGCGGACGCGCGGCATACTTGCACAGCGCCTATACCCGCGTTATCACATCCGCATACGGTTGGTGCTGCGCATCCTTACGCACGGTCGGCCTGTGCCGCGCAGGTGAACGCGCGGCCTTATATTAGAGGAGCTAACGAATGCCGGTCATCACCATCGCGCAGAGCAAAGGAGGCGCGGGTAAAACCACACTCGCTCTCGCGCTCGCGTCTGAATTCGAGGCACTAGGCGGCTCCGTATTCATGCTCGATGCTGACCGCCAGAACAGCCTGCTAAACTGGCACCGCGATCGCCGCGAAGAGGGAAGGGGAGGTGACTCCCTCATCACTGTGGAGGATGCCTCCCAGATCCGCGACGCCGAGATCGGCGCAGCTATCAAAAGGGCGAGGGAAAGTGCACAACTGGTGATCGTGGATTCTGAAGGGACGTCCAACTTCAAGACCGCATATGCCGCGATGGACTCTGACTTTGTCGTGATACCAACCCGCTCCTCGCGCCTCGACCTCGAAAGAACCGTGGAAACCAGCGAAATGCTGCAGAAGATGGGTGGCGGGGTGCCATACCGAGTCCTCATTACCCAAACCGGACAGGTCGCGCGCTCGCGCGCCGAGTGGGAAATCGATGCCCAAATCAGCAGTGCATTGCCGATATTCAAGGAGCAAATGCACACACTCGATGCATTCCGCGCCATGTCGAATTTCCGCATGACCCTCGCGGAAGTGGAGCAAGCTGGTCTCGCCAAAACGGAGAAAGCCCGGCGCATAGCCCAGAGCATCCTCGCCGACGTCCTCGGCGAAATTCAGAACAAGGAAGCATCCAATGGCTGAACCCAAACCCGCAACTCCGGCCATGGGTGACATCATCGGCAAAACCCGGCAGCGCCTCGAAACGAATGACGATCCAACCGCTCGCCTCAAAAGCCTGATCGCGTCTACACCGCCGGCGGGTGCCGCGGTCGACCCATCCCCAACCCGGGAACCGCTCCGGCCAACGCCCCCGGCGAATTATTTTCCGCAGGTCCAAGCCGAAACCGCCGCAATTCCCAAGCGCAAACCAATGCGCGGGCCAGCGCGGACCAAACATATCACTATGCGCCTGTCGCAGCCCGAGCGTGACCGACTAGTCCTCTGGTGCGAGGCCAGAAACCTCAGCCTACCCGACGGCATCATCGCCTTGCTCGATCTCGCCGAAGGGGAGGGGCCGGTCTGACGCCCAGGATGCGTTTATGTGAGTAATTGGGGGCAGGGGCCTATGCACGCCCACGTTGCTGCACGAAGGATTTACAAAACCCCTCCCACGACTTGTAAAGTGCATCCCCAACCAGGTTATCCAATCGAGACCCCATCGTCTTGCGATACCCGCTCGCAATGAGATCCTTGTCCCAACCACCGCCATAATCCGCAACGATCGTCAACAAACGCGTGTCGGGGCAGAAGTGCAGGGAATCGCGGGGAAACGGCTTACGCTCGATAATCTTCGGCCGATCCGCGATCGCGATCGTCTCCACCGTGCCCTCACGCCGCGCGCGCCGACCAACCCTAGGACGATCCAATTCGCGCGCGGTTTCCTTCTGATCCTCAAGATCCTTGGGGTGAAACATCAGTTTCACGGCCTCGACCGGCCGACCGCGGCCCGATCCCCGGATTTCCTCCCATTCAACCGTGAAATCCGCCAGTTGATCGATCTCCGCCTTCGACTTCGCCAGCACATCGCGCCGGAACTCGGCAAAGTTCTTAAAGCTGCCGTCAGGAACTCCAAGCTTCCGCCGCAGTTCATCGACCTTCATTTTGTACACCCGGTTCTGCCGATTGATGATCAGACACCCCAGATCGTAAAGGGAGAGAGCATAGCGAGACTGCAGCGCAAGCATCACACCGAGATTGACGCGCGCATAATAGTCCGAACGCTGCAACACCCGCTTGAAATTATCCGAGAACTGAAATTCGACGACGCTCATCCCGTCTTCGGAAATTTCCTCGACACAGCTCGCCAGCAACGCCTGGGACATCACCGCAGGTTTACCCTTCGACGTCGTCGTCCGAATACGAACAATGACCCGAAGCAATTCATCCATCACGGTCTGAATACGCTCATTACCCTTGTGGGAGCCTCGAAGCTCCTTCTTCGTAATAACGAACGTCTTGTCTTCATAGGCTTCCGGACCAGCCTTGCGCAGCATCAACGCAAAAGCTTTGCGCGCAGCAGCGCCAAGCGAGCCGGTCTCGAACTCGGACTCGACCAATTCGCCGGGTTTGCTTACAAAATCGAGATCACGGCGGCGAATCACATCCGCAACGCGCAGCGTCCGGCTCAGACTCTCCAGCCCTGATGTTACCTCGATTTCCGATATGTCCGAATCGAGCTTCATATGAGTTGCATACCATCAACGTGTCATAAAGAGAACCCGCCCCCGTTTACTCACATAGACGAACCCCCGCCGCCTCATGAAAGAGGGCAGGGCGCTCTGTCACCAGCCCCCTAGTCCTCACATGAACGCGCCGCGAAACCCGCAGAAATACACGGGTTTAGGAGCGCCCCCGATTCCTCACATAAACACGATCGGTTGGCCTAGATCATTCAGCTGCCGAAAGACCAAACAATGTGCGCCCCCAGCGACTCACAATAACGCGGCGCCAAGCTGCTGATCCGAATCGGTTTTCCGGGGCTCCCCCGTCCACTCATATAAACGCCGATCCAAAGGACTGACCGCTTACCACTGCAAGCCCAGACGCCCCCGATCACTCATATAAAGAACCGCACGACCGGCGTCAGCCAATCCCGACCGCCACCATCGCCCTCAAAATCGACCCCAAATCCAGCACAGTCGGCCAACAAAACGATTCATTGGGCTGAATCAAGCCCTTCCAAAGGCCACTTCATATCGAATCCCGGCCACCCCCAATCGCTCACATTAACCCCCGGACGCTCATTTAGTTGCCCCCTTCCGCTCGCATTAAAGCCCCCTCGCGCTCACGCTAAAGCCCCCACCGGCTCATATAGAGGCATATCAACGCATTGAGTTTCAACGACTAAATGGCCCTGAATCTTAGAATCCTGAATCTATAGAAGCTCCCGCGCTCCGCTTGGGCGTTTTTATAAGATGATTCTTTAAGAGGGATGCAACCGCGAGGTTCGTTCCAGACACCACCGGCCTGCCCAATCGGACACCGTAACCCACAGCGCATCAAACAACGGCCCTGGCACTTTGATTATGCTAGAGGCAGCAAACTGTCGACCATCGCAGCGTACATTGCCTCCACCTCCGTTTGCGACGTAACGCGGCTATCAGGGCTATCAGCTGGCGCTGTCCGCCACGGTATTCCTCTCATAACGCGCTTCGAGCGACGTCAAGGTCCAAGTAGGGGAGGGGGGAGGGCGATTCACTGCCCAACGCAGGGTTTGCGACAATCCCTCACCCCTTACTCTGATGAAAGGCCCCTGCTATGCCGACCACGTCGGAAACCTCCGCCGAGCGCAAACTCAACAGCTTCCAGCGCGCCTGGGAATATGCCTGCCGTCGGAGCGAGCGGGCCGGCTATCCCCAGACCATCGTACGAACCGGTCTTGTCGAACAGCCATTCCTGGTCACCGCAACCCCAGACAAAAACGCCGAGATTGCTGCACAGGTCATGCCGTGACAAAATACCCCGCCCGGAAACCCTCTATTCTCTCAACCAGCTGGCGCCCGAAATGTCCGCCACGATCGACCAAGTGGAAAAGACGGTGTGAACAGGCCGACCGGGCCATCCGGTTCCGGCGATACATAGGGTGAGATCGGATCGCTCACGGGATGGTGACGGGCTACACTGCCCCGTGTCTTGAGTATCCCGGCAAGCCAGTCGAGATCGTCGAGCATATGGGACGCACCGCGTCCGGCGAGCGCATAATAGATCGAACGCTGGTAATCATCGCCTCGCTCTCCCAGAATCCGGCCCAGCTTTCGCCGACCATCTGGATGGCGGGTACCGACAAGATGCACAGCCTCGAGCAGCTCCACCACAGAGTAATACGCGTCGTTCGCTTCGACACCGATCGACAGCGCCGCAATCGCCCGGCGCTCCGGACGCTGCACATGATCCAGCGACGCATCGACAAGCGTGATGTCGATATCGATCCGGCCAGGCAGTTTCTTCGGGCTGCTCATGTGACATCTCCTAGACAAGCAAAAATAGGAACATATCACGAACAGGGCCAATCGACCAGAGCAACTTCCTCCAGACCGTTATCAGGCGATACGCCATGTGCTATGCTCCTCACCGAACGCCAGTGGACAGGAGAATGTGCATGCTGACAGGATCAGCGGCATGCCCCCGATGTCGCCCTGGATCGTTCCATGTGGCTGGTTGATCGCGGGGGCAGGGGGCACCAACGTATCCCGATCGATCCGATCGTGCGCAACGCGCTCGTGCGATGGTACGTCGGAAAGGGCAATCACGACGACGAAGAAGCCGGCGTGGTGCTCGTCGAACAGGCTAGGCTCGGCGACATGTGGATCGCTTGCGACTGCCTGGGCGCGCAAGTCGCTCCGCCGCTGATGACCCCGGCCTATCTCAGCGAAGCGGAAACTTTCTACCTCAGACGTCTGACGGGTCCGGGAAGACCCGAACATCGCCTCGATTGTCCATTCTTCCATGCCCAGGCCGCTCCCGGACACATGGCGGCTGCCGATCCGGTTCGGCCAGTCGACCGTCTCGATGGCTATTTCTCGGTGCTGAAGAGGGCTCCGGTTCGTCTCGCGCGCGCACCCGACGACAGCGCGAGCGGACGTATTCGCCAACCACATATCCCGCGGCTTGCCCGGTTGATGTGGCGACTACTCGATCTTGCAGGTCGCAACCAGGCCATGCTGTCGCCCAGTGACGAACGGGGCATCGCCAGCGAATTTGCCGCAATCCAGCAGGTCGCCGCTCATATCGAAGTTGCCCCAGGCGTCGAGTTGGCGAGGGTGCTATGGACGCACGGTTCGGCCTTCCGGCACCGGCGCGTCTATGCCGGTATTCGCGCGCTTGCTCCCCGTTGGCCACGCGGACACGCGCCGCAAGGTTTCCTCCTGCTGTTTGCCAACAGCATCGAGGGCAATATCATCCATGCCGCCGGCTGCGATCCGATCGAGATCGCGACCCGCATCCAGCACCCATCGATCCATGGCACACCCGTCGCCGGCCCCTATCTGGCACTGATCGTCATCGGCGAGCTGCCGCAGGTGAAAGGCTACGCGCCGCTGCGCGCTTACGCCCAGCCCATCTATTCCGGCCAGCGCTTCATACCGGTCGATTCCGATTTCGAACGCACCGTCTTGCGCGATCTCCTGCGGATCCAGCACCGGCTCGACGAACATTATTACGACAGCGCGATCACCAAGCCCTTGTTCGATATCCAGACACCCGTTGGGAACTGCCGGCCCGACTTCATCATCGAAACATACTCTCGTGAAACCGGCGAGAACCGTATCGCCATAGTCGAGGCGATGGGCTTCGACACAGACGCCTACCGCGACGCCAAGGCGATCACGCATCCGCGCATGGAAAAGATCGGCCCAGTCATCGATATCAATGACGCTGAACTTCGCAACGGCTTACTGCACGCACGTCTGCTGGATTTGATCACCAGCGGCTGAAGCCGCGGCCTGGCTCGCCATCATTTTTTCCAAACACACGAAAACGACCAACCTGGCCTGAGGCCCGATGGGCCACGAAAGGCAAGGGGGAGGGGAGCGGAATGGACTCGCCGGAATGAAGGCGCACGGCCGTGAAGGACGGGTCCGCGACATTCCGCAAGGAGACGTGTCTTGGACGCACTAGAACCCAGTCCCGAAATCACCCTGCCGCTTTCCAAAATCGTCAAAGGAGATAATCCGCGCCGCTATTTCGACCGAGCCAAGCATGAGGAACTCGTGGCGTCGATCCGTCGGCGCGGCGTCTTGCAGCCCATCCTGCTCCGACCAAAGGAAGGGTTCTTCGCTATCGTTGCCGGCGAGCGGCGTTATCGGGCCTCACTCGAGGTTTACGGCCCGGAAGGCGAAATCCCGGTCGTCATTCGCGACATGACCGATCAGGAAGCCCTCGAAGCGGCAATCGCAGAGAACCACGATCGCGACAACGCATCGGAGACCGAACAGGCCGATGCCGCCGTGCGCGTCCTTGCCGCATGTCATGGTGACCGCGCGGAAGCCGCAAAGCGTCTGGGATGGTCACGCACCATGTTCGATCGCCGGCTTGCCCTCGCGGAACTATCCGAACCGGTCAAAACCGCGCTGGATGAACGCCGGATCAAGGTCGGCCATGCCGAACTGCTCGCCGCGGTGCCGAAGGACAAGCAGGACAAGGCTCTCGAAACCATCCTTACGGCCCAGCTCGACGTCGCCAAGACACAGGAGCTTCTCAAGCGTGTGACACAGGACCTTGCGTCCGCCTGTTTTGACAAAAGTGAATGCACCAGGTGCCCCTATAATTCCGCAACCCAGCGCGCGCTCTTCGAGACCCATGTCGACGACGGCTATTGCACCAATGCCGGATGCTTCCAGCTCAAGACCGAAGCCGCCGAGGTGATCCGGTTTGAGAAAGAAGCGCAGGCTGAAGCCGCGGCAAGGGCTGCGCTCGCAAGATCGCCTAATGATGACGGGGCGCCGCCCGCCGATACGGATACCGATACCGTGCCGTCCGCGACTTCGCAGCATGGGGAAGGGGAGGGCGAGCCACCTTCGGCACAGTCCGAAGCCAATCCATCGCCGACGCTTGCTCCGGCCACTCCGGTGAAAGCGACGCAAAGCTCCCCGAAGCCCGGTGTGACCGCCAAATCGATCGCCGCACGCACGAAGGAATTTCGAGAAGCGACATGGCGAACCGCCCTTGCGCGCGCGCTTGCCGGCAATACCGATCACGCCCGGACGACCATCCTTGTTGCGGCGATGTCGGGCAGCCTTGCACAGATCAAGGCCGAAACGCTGACATCGCGCGCAGGTTTCCTGGTCGGCGAGACTTTCCCGGATCTCGATTATGCGGAAAAGATCGCTCAGATCCAGGCGCTGAACGATGCCCGCTCGGCGAACGTCTTGTCCGTCATTGGCGCCGCTTATGCCAAGGACGTCCTCAGCTTCAGCCACGTCGCCGATCTCGCACGCGTGTTCCAGGTCGATCTGCGCGACAGCTGGCAGGCCGATCAATCCTTTCTCGAGCGGTACACCAAGGACGAACTCAGCTTCATCGCCCAGGAATGCGGCCTCGTTGCCCACATCGGCGCGAAGGCTTTCGCCAAGCTTCTCGCCTCCAAGAAGACCGAACTCATCACCGGTATGCTCAACCGCAGTGGGTTCGACTGGGCCGGACGACTGCCCGGCGCAATGACTCTCGACAGCATCTATGGCCCGCCGCCGGCCCCAACACCCGTTCCCGAGGAAGCCCCCGCGCGCGTCGCCGAATTCGTCGCCTGATTACCCTCCCGATCCCCACACGAAAGGACTGAACACCATGCTTGTCACAAGCCTGCTGCCGCTGCTCGCCCGCTATTCGCTCAGCTTCGATCTTGTCGCAGGACCTGACGACACCGTCACCCTGACCATCATCCCCCGCAAGGCTGAAGGCGCCAGCGACACTCTCGACAAAAGCGAGACACGCCCGATCGCCATTACGGCAAGCGCGACCGAGATCGATGCCGAACTCGCCAGGGGATCCGAAGGAGCACTCGGTCAGCTCATCGCCGCGCGCAAGACGCTCGCTGACCAGCTGGCAGGACAGCGCGAGGTCGCCGAAGCCGCCAAGACGGCCGCGATCGAAGCAGCGAAGGCGAAATCAGCCTCGACCCCCAAGATCCCGGCATCCAGCCCCGCGGCCAAAGCCCCGGCTCCGGCCTCTCCGCCCGCGGACGCGAAAGCGGACGAGCCTGCGAGCCTGTTCTGATCCCTCACCATCCGTTTCGACAACCAGCAGTCAGGAGACCCTAATGCAGATCAATCATCTCGAACGCGCCTACCGCTACGATGGCATTGACCTCCCCGTGCCTCCGCACCTCGCGGCCGAGCCGAACGCCCTGCGCACCTACCATGCGACACTCTATCCCGCGATTATCAACGCAGAGATCGTCGATGCCGGCGTGGTCGGAGGCGTCCATGTCACCGAATATCGCCGCGCCGTCGGGACAAAGGGCTGAGTATGGCGCGCCGCAAGCCCGCACCCATACCGCCCGCGCCCCGCAAATCCCTGCTCGAATGGATCGAATGCGATGACGGCAATCCTCCTGGAACCCAGCTCCCCGCCTGCAGCATCAAGGCCCAGACCCTCCATGCGCGGGTCGCCACCAATCCAGCCCTGGCCGGGCATGGTATCTCCGAACCGATCCCCGCCCCCACGGGACTTGCACTCCCGCCGCTCGGCTAATCTTGTCGGGCGGTCACCCGCGGTGTCGAACAATATCCCCGTCCTGTTCGATGGACCGCTGGCGCCGCACCACAAGCTGATCGGTCAATGGGTCGCGGCGCGCACTGCGGAGACGCAAAGCTTCACGCGTCCGGAAGCGCGCCGCCATATCGAACGGGTCTTCAGCAAGGCGGTTCACGAAATCCTCGGCCCCGTCGACATGGTCGAGCTACGCACGGTTGTTCTTCACGGTGACGATCACGGACCGCCTGCAATCGCAGTCGTCTGCGATAGCCTGGGCCAGATTGACCTTGGCTGGATCGAAACCGGTGATGCCCCGATCCGTTGGCGCGCCACTGTCTACAAGGCGCTTGGGCAGACGCTGGGCCGCGCTCTTCCGATCTTCGGATACGACGACCTCTTCGAAGAAGTCTCGATGTACTATTGGGAAGGCGAGACCGACGATGAAGCCGCCCGCCAGAGCATGATCGACATGTACGGCGCCGACGAAATCGAAAACAGCGAGATGACATTGCCGTCGACGATGAACGCGCGGCGCCCCGAATGGATGATCGCGGACAATGCCGCGCGGCCCTCACGTCTCCCGGCACGCTTGCGCCAGCTCCTCGCCGAACTTCACGACGCCCATGCAGCGCTCGGCAAATGCGATCCGAAACGCAGCGCCTGGCATTTCGACTTCGAGACGGTCTGCGAATATGTCCCCGGCATCGAGGAATGCGCAACCCTGCCGCCGCTGACCCTCGTACCCTTCGACCAGTTCGCGCGAGAACTCGACGATATCGGCCGCCATGGCATGGAAATGGGCTTCATGGACTTTTGCGGCCTGTGCCCTCTGCCGGACGCCAAGCGTATCGACGACTGGTTCGCCACTTTGCGCGCCGGCGCGCGCTTCCTCGACTGCGCCCAGGCCCTGCTCAAATACGACCCGACAAGAAGGTGAGACTTTCATGTCCGATTATTCGACCCATTTCGAAGCCGTTGACGGCCGTCTCGTCCTGGCCAACGCGATCCTGCTCTACCGCAGCGATACACGGGGATTGTCCCGTTCCTCTGGCGATGACAGCTTCGCCTTCGCCAGCATGCACCCGGTCACGCTCGACAGCGAGGATCGCCCCACTATCGAAGCGGGAACACCGCTGACCCGCGCGCATCTGCGCCAGTGGACCGAGGCACTCGGCCGCACCGCCATCCCCCATATCCTCCCCGAGAATGTGCTTGTCTCGAACCCTGACGTCCTCGTCTGGTGGGTGGCCGAGCAGGTACGTCCTGCCTATTTCGCCTTATCCTCCCCACCGGACGACCTGCGGGTACTTGGCGCACGGACCATCGTCCCCGTTCCCTATCCGGCACACCTCTTCGTCGCCACCCGGTCAGGCCTCGGAATCTTCGCCCTGCCGGCCAACCAAAGGCCCACGGCGGATACCAGGCTGCTGCATTCGCCGATCCTCAACGTCTTTGTCGAAGGACATTTGTGCTGGGGTAACATCGCGCGGCCCAAACAACTCTCTCCCGCCGCCATCCCCGAGTTCGAGCGCGCCGTGTTCGACAGCTGGTCCACCCATCCCAATCCCGGTCAGGAGTTTACGGTGAAGGGGAAGGGCGGTCTGATCGCGCTTTGGGACGATCTCGCCGCACGTCGGGCACGCCGGTTTCCGGTGAGCCGCCTCAAGCCGTTCATCGCCGGCGCCCGCCGAAGGACCGGACAAAAGCAGCGCGCCAACCCAGGCGATCCGTTCACCCTCGAGCGCCTGATCGCCGCAATCGCAAGGAAATGACCATGATCGCAGACGATCCGACGGCCGCGGCTATTCTCGCCGCCGTGCCTTGTTACCCCATTCCGCCATCCGGCAAGTCGCCCGCAATCGATGCTCTGCGATCCGCGCCTGCCGGTCATGGCATCGCGGTGGGATGCGACGCTGTCATGCTGATCCTGCGCCGGCCTTGGCTCGCGCTCGATGTTCCAATCACTTCCGCGATCGCCGGCTATCTTCCCTATGGCTCTGCAGGAGTGCCCCGTGCCGACCTCCTTTGCGGCCTGATTCCGCAAGAATTTCGAACCTCCATGCTCGATCACTTTCGCGCCGCACTCCCCAATGAGGCAGCGGTATTCGTGCTATGGAACGAGGTCACCCGGCAATTCTCGCTCAGTTACCCGACGATCGACGAAGCGACGCCCTCGCGCCTCGTCTACCGTACACCCGTCCTCCCGCCTGGCTGCTATATGGTCGCGGATGTTCACAGCCATGGGCGAGCGCGCGCCTTCTTCAGCGCCACCGATGATGCGGACGATGCCGATACGACCAAACTGGCGCTCGTGTTCGGCAGGATCGATGATCCCACCGGCCCCGAAATGGTCTCGCGCCTGTGCGCCGGCGGCATGTTCCTCCCCCTGCCACGCAGCCCATTCGCAGGAGAACGTCATGCACAATGACATGCCACAGCGCCATTTCCTCCCCGCCGCCTTCAGCCATCGACCAATCCGGATCCTCCTTGTCGGGTGCGGCGGCTCAGGCTCGCAGATGCTCATGGGATTGACGGCTCTCGATACCGCCCTACGCGCCATCTCCTCGCGCTCTCTCGATGTGACGACGGTCGATGACGACATCGTCACCCAGGCCAATCTTGGCCGTCAACCCTTCTACCCATGCGATGTCGGAACCTCGAAGGCGCGCACGCTAACCGAACGGATCAATCTCGCGCACGGCCTCGACTGGAAGGCCATCCATGGCCGCGCTCCTGACGCCGCTAGGCTTGATGCCACCGATCTCCTCATCACCTGTGTCGACACCGCGTCCGCGCGTCGCGCGATCGGCGCGGCGATGGAAGAGGAACGCAACAAGCCCGACTATTGGATGGACCTTGGAAACCGCGCAAATGACGGGCAGTTCATCATCGGCTGCCCAGCGCCTGAGCGAGGCGAGGAAGAAGCACGCCTGCCCACCGTTCTCGAAGCCTTTCCCGAACTCAGCCATGAAACACTGCCCGATAACGACGCGCCCTCCTGCTCGATCGCCGAGGCGCTGGAACGGCAATCGCTGTTCATCAACCGCGTCGTCGCGAGCCACGCACTCGCGCTTCTGTTCGACCTCTTTGGCCGCGGTTCCATCGGCCACGCTGGTGCGTTCATCAACCTTGGCTCGGGTCAGACCGTGCCAATCCCGCTCCCACGAATCTGCTGAAACTTGCAAAAATTGCCATATTTGCTATTTTGGGAGGATCATTTAGCCAAAGAGAGTCGCATGGCCGATCCCGCAATCGCCGCACCCCCGAAAAAGAAGGTTCCGCTGACCACCTTCCACAACCACACGGGACAATATCTCGATCTCGGGCGCCGGACACCTGTCACCATCACCAAGCATGGAAGACCTGACATCACGTTGGCCGAAGCTTCCTACTTCGAGCGGCTTGAACGAATTGCGGCCGGTCAAATTCTCTCGGTTCTGGATCTGGTTGCCGTCGACGCCGCCGACATGACCAGTGAGCATGCGGCCCTCTTCGAAGCGGCCCGTCCGACGAGAGAGGAAATCGCGTCAGATCGTTGGAACGATGACCCCGCTTCCTAAGGTCGGTGACATACTCCACTACGTCTACCTGTTCACCCACGAACAGCAAGCTGGTCGCGACGAGGGCGTCAAAACACGCCCTGTCATGGTAATCGCCACACAGGGACAGCGGGTGTTTACAGTCGCGATCACGACGAAGGCCGACAGGCAAGCCTCAACCCTGGCAATACCCGATCAGGTAGCGGACGCTGCGGGGATCGCCCGCGGCACCTCAGTCGTCGTCGACCAGTATAATCACTTCACCTGGATTGGTTACGATATCCGACCTGTGTCACCGGAACCTTCCTATGTTGCCGGTCGCATGCCTCCAGGCTTCACCAATGCAGTTATTTCCGCTCTCAAAGCCAACGCGACCGGAATCAATCGAGATTGAGTCCTCACATTACTCACGCTCAAGCATAAGCATTTGAGGTGATCAATGCCTCCAAATCAGCAAACCCAGACGGTTCTCAGGCCCTACGGGCCGCGTTAGGGAAGGGGGAGGGGCAATGGTGATCCAAAGGAGATCACCATCATGCTCACCACACGCAGCCAGCGCTGGCGCGACCGGCGCTGCCACTGGATACCAGACGCGACGGAAATCGATCCGAAACAGCTTGCCGTCGATGTCATAAGCACGAAGAACCAGGCGGCCCCATTCGTGCGGGCACATCACTACACCGCCTCGATGCCTGTCGCGCGCCTGTCGGCCGGCCTTTTCGCCAATGCGGGAGGCGGCCGCTCGGAACTGGTCGGCGTTTGCGTCTTCTCGCACCCGGTCAACAACGCCAGCGTTCCCAAGAGCGCGGGCCTTGCCGATCCGCGCACCGCCTGCGATCTCGGTCGTCTTGTCATAGACGATTCTCAGGGTGGCAATGCCGAGACCTTCCTGATCGCCCGCGCGTTTCGGCTCCTGCGCCGCGAGAAACCCGAAATCCTCTCCGTCATCTCCTATGCCGATCCGGTCCGCCGCGTTGATCCCGACGGGCGGGTGATACTCCCCGGACATTGCGGCCTCATTTATCGCGCCGCAAACAGCCAATATTCCGGCAGATCGAGCCCGCGCACCGACCTCATCCTGCCCGACGGGCAGCCGATCTCTTCACGCGCGCTGTCCAAGATCCGCAACGCCGAATGCGGACAACGCTATGCGATCGATGCGCTCCTCAGTGCCGGGGCACGCCCACCCCGCTTCGGCGAAGACCGCGCGGACTGGCTCGCCGATCTTGAGCGCACGGGCTTCCTGCGCCGACGACGCCATCCCGGATGTCATACCTATCTCTTCCCCCTCACAAAAGCGGCACGGATCGCGGCGCGCAAGGTTCCGAGCCTGCCCTATCCGGTACTCGATCGAAGCGCGACGCTGGGCGATGTAACCGCATTGCCGCTGCTCCACCATGCAGCGTGAGCCCTCGCGCGAGGACCAGTCGACATGACCGACGCCTTCGATCCCGCCGATGCGGCGTGCTGGATAGCGCATGGCCGTGCCCCGCATCATGCTCATGCCATAGCCAATGCCTGGCGCGCCTTTCCTGACCTGCCAAACGATACGCCGCTCGAAGCGCGCATGGCCCGCACCCGCGAGCGCACCGCGATGCTCAAGCCACTCCACGAACGAATAGTGCAAGAAGGCGAGCAACAACGCCAGGCGGCAAACTTCGCCCATGTCGAGCGGAAGGTTGCCGGGGGCAGCACCGACAGCCGGGATAGGGGCATTCTCCATGCCCGTGCCGTCTATGGCTATGACTGGGACGAAGCGGTAGCCTGGGCCGATGGCAATTACGCAGCGAAGGCAGGATGGGAGGCCCGGCCACCATCCCTTACTCGCCAGGGCAAACCCGATCGCCGCCGCGGCGCCTACGACCAGGGATTTCTCGATGGGGGAGGGCGGCCCGATGACATTTTCGACGTCGCCCGCCGATCCCTTGCCGCAGTCACCCCCGAACCTGCCACAGCCACCAGCCCGCCCTCCTCACGGCCTCTGCCTAGCCAGTGGCCCGCGCCCACCGATCTGCCGACACCCGTCTCATGGCACCGGCGTTTACTGCTTCTCGGCGCGACTGAACACGCCGCGGGGACAATCGGCATCCTCGCCATGCTCCATGAGCGGATAGGCCATGACGAAACCACAGTTTGTCTGATCGACGCCCAGACCGGCCTTTACGCCCTTTCTGGCGCGACCGGGCTGCCACCCGGGGATGACGAAGCACTCCGGGCGCATCTTCGTCAGCGTGATTATGCCGACATACTCGCGGTTGCGGAAGAAGCTGAACTCGCACGACTCGATACCGACTCTCATATCTTGCCACTTGCGCGAACAATGGAGCGCACGCGCAACTCGCTGCTCCAACAACGGACGCAGTTTCGTCTCTGGCTTGCCCGCGGTCGGGCTCGAGGCGAGCAGTTTGCAGCCGGCCATATTCGCTGGAGCAAAATGGCAGCAGGGCTCTCCGGACGTCTCGGCGATTTCACTGTCCGCTACGCCGGCCCCGCGCATCCGCGGGGACACCGGATCATCGTCGAAGACGCCTATGGCGAGACCGCAACAGGTTACCGCACTGCGCGCGGCCATGATCTCAATCCCGAAATCGTTATCGGCAACAAGAGCCATCTGCGATCCGCGATGACCGAGCTGCTGCGCCAATATGCCGCGGCCCTGCGCCTGGGATGATCCGATGCGCGATCAGCTCCAATCCGACCGCCCCGCTTCGCGCTGACAGGAAAGGGAAGGGGGAGAGGGGCGGGTGCTTGCCATTGGAGCATCACAGGAGTCCCCCTATGAAAATCGAACTGCGACGTATCACCCACAGCGCCGCGCTATCCCAAGAAACCACTGCCTATCGCGCGGAAATCTGGATCGATGGCGAATTGGCCTTCCATGCCCATAACCAGGGGCACGGGTCCGCCGATTTCTTCGACAAGGTCGGTTGCTGGGATCTGGCTGAGGTCGATACGTGGCTGAAGGCCAACCGGGCGCCAACCGTTCTGGGCGACATAACCCTCGATCATGATCTCGAAGCCGAAGTGAGCGATCTGCTGACACGCGCACTCGAAGGCCGACGGCTGAAACGTCTGCTGCGCACCAATCTGGTCACCATCGAGAAGGACCAGATCTTCCAACATCCACTGCGCAAGCGCCCGATCGCTACCATCTCTAGCGCCGTGCTCGCCACCAATCCCAAGGCTGTCGTCGTCAATGGCGCCGGAGACGAGGTCTTCGAGCACGCCCTCGACCTGCTGATGACCCGTTAGTGACGCTCCAGGTCGGGCCGTGGGCCTGACCGCGATCTTTGCCATGCCCGCGCTGCGACGCCCTTAGCGTCACTCCCGTTCCCGCATGGACTGCTCGCCCCGACGTGCCCCGCACCCCCAGGGCAGGCCGAGCCCTCAACATCGCCTGAAAAGGAAGCTTCCATGCGAAACAGTGCATCCGCGCTGGCGCTCCAGCTGTGCCTGGACTTCGACCAGCCCATCAAGCCCTCGCCAGAACCGCCGAAGACATCCCCTATCGCCTCCGACCTGTTCGAGGTGAAGGCAAAGCCGCCGCACGTGCTGCCGGTCGATTTCTCGTTCGCTGGCGGAAGGACACTCGCCCCGTCGTGGAAGGGCCGCGCCCATGACAATATCGAGGCGATCCGCCTGCTGAACCTGATCGATCGCGAAAATCGAACTGCGACGCGTGCGGAACAGGAAGCGATCGCGAAGTTCATCGGCTTCGGCGCGTCCGAGCTTGCCAACAACATCTTCGCCCGCCGTGGCGATGAATACCGGCAGGGCTGGGAAGAACTCGGGCAAAGCCTTGTCGCTGAAACCACCGAAACCGAACTTCAGTCGCTCAAGCGTGCCACGCAATATGCGCACTATACGCCTGAATACATCATCCGGGCCATGTGGGAGGCCGCCCGCATCCTCGGCTTCACCGGCGGCCAGATCCTCGAACCCGGTTGCGGCAGCGGGTTGTTCATGGGGCTGCGGCCGGACTTCCTCTCCAGCGACACGCTCTTCGTCGGTATCGAGAACGACCCAGTCACCGCACGCGTTACCGGTGCCCTCTATCCCAGCCAGCTCATCCGTTGCATCGATTTCGACAAGGCATCGCTGCCCGGCGATTTCGATCTCGCGATCGGGAATCCGCCCTTCTCGAACGTAACGGTGCAGAACCGTTCGGCTCCCGGACGCCTGGGACTCTCGCTCCATGATTTCTTCATCGCCCGGTCCATCGAGCAGCTTCGCCCCGGCGGCATCGCCATGTTCGTCACGTCGCGATATTCACTCGACAAGAGCGATCCTAAAGCGCGGCAACATATTGATGCCATGGCCGATTTCCTCGGAGCGGTGCGCCTGCCGGGGAAAGCCATGCGCGACGAGGCGGGCACCGACGTCGTCGTCGACATCCTCCTCTTCCAGAAACATCAGCCCGATGCCTCCCGTCCCCGGCGCCACTGGCTCGACCTTGCCGACATAGAAGGCAGCGACGAGGGTAGTGGTCCGCTGCGGATCAACAGCTACTTCCTCGATCATCCCGATCATGTGCTCGGCACTCATGAATGGCGCAGCGGCCAATATGGCATGGAATATGGCTGCGCCGCCGCACCTGACGCCGACATTCCCGCCCTGCTGGCTGCTACGCTGACGGAAATCGCGTCCCGCGAGGCCGGTTCCTTCAGGCCAATCGAGCGGACGACTTCGCTCCGCGACAGAACGGACGTCTCGCTTGACCTCTCGATCGGCACTGCGGCCGACGAGGCCGATTTCAAGGAAGGCAGCTATCTCGTATCCGGCGGCGCACTGCACCAGATCGTCGATGGCATACCCACGACCGTCGCGGTCAAATCCGGCCGGGGCGAACCGGGTCTCTTCGCCAAACATGCCAACGTCATCCGCGCGCTCATCCCGATCCGAGACACCGTCCGGACCATTCTGCGCGCCCAGCTAAACGACGAACCCTACACCATCCTGCAGGAGCGGCTGCTCACGCACTACCGGGCCTTCGTCAAGAAGAACGGCCCGATCAACCGCACCGTCACCACGATCCGTACCGACCCGGACACGGGAGCCGAGAAGGAATATCAGCGGCGCCCCAATCTTCAGCCCTTCCTCGACGACCCCGATGTCTGGCTGGTCGCCTCGATCGAAACCTATGACGAGGCGAACGACGTCGGCACGCCGGGTCCGATCTTCACCGAGCGCGTCGTCAAGCCCCCCGTTACTCATGAAATCCACTCCGCGCAGGATGCCCTCGCGCTCTCCCTCCATGAACGCGGACGGGTCGATATAACCCTGATAGCCGAGTTGCTCGGCACCAGCGAGGCACAGGCGCTGAGCGACCTGGCTGAAGACGTCTATCTCGACCCCATCCGCAGCACGCCGCATTTCAACAACTGGGTTCCCGCAGACGAGGCGCTTTCCGGCCCGGTCCGCACCAAGCTCGCCCTAGCGCGAGAAAAGGCCGATCTCGATCCCCGTTTCCTCGCCACCGCCGCGGCGCTGGAGGACGTGCAGCCGGTCGATCTCAAGCCGAGCGAGATCACCGCGCGGCTGGGAGCTCCCTGGATACCGACCGATGTCATCGAGACCTTCATCGCCGAAACGATGGAGATCGAGACCCGCATCTTTCACACCGTGAACATCGCGAGCTGGACCGTCGACAAGTCTCCCTTCGAGGGACATGTTAGCTCGACCTCGACCTGGGGAACCCCGCGCCGCAGCGCCGCCGACCTCATCGAGGACGCGCTCAACTCCCACATTCCCAAAATTTACGACGTCATCCGTGAGGCCGACGGATCAGAGCGGCGCGAACTCAACACGATCGACACCGAGGCTGCCAAGGAGAAGCTGACGGCCATCAAATCGACCTTCGAGACATGGGTCTGGCAGGAAAGCGACCGCGCTGACCGCCTCGTTCGCATCTATAACGACGCCTACAACAATCTCGTGCCCCGCGCCTTCAACGGCAAGCACCTGAAGCTGCCGGGCGCATCGGACGCCATCCGGATGCGCGATCACCAGAAGCGTGTCGTCTGGCGGATCATCGCGGCCGGCTCCACCTACGTCGCGCACTCGGTCGGCGCCGGCAAGACGTTCAGCCTCTGCGCCGCCGTGATGGAGCAGCGCCGGCTCGGTCTCGCCAACAAGCCAATGGTCGCAGTGCCCAATCACTGCCTCGCCCAGATCGCCCGCGAGTTCCTGATGCTCTACCCGACCGCACGGATCCTCGTCGCCGACGACACCAACTTCGTGAAGGAAAAACGCCAGCGATTCCTCGCGCGCGCGGCCACCGGCAACTGGGATGCGATCATCATCACCCATGATGCCTTCAAGTTCATCCCGACTCCGGCGACGTTCGAGAAGGAGTTCATCGAAGACCAACTCGCGAGCTACGAAGCCCTCGTCGACAACATCGACAGTAATGACCGCGTCTCCCGCAAACGCGTCGAGCGCCTCAAGGAAGGGCTTCAGCGTCGCCTCGAGAACCTGCGTTCCCGCAAGGACGATCTCGTCCATATCGGCGAGATCGGCATCGATCAGATCATCGTCGATGAAGCCCAGCAGTTCCGCAAGCTCACTTTCGCGACGAACCTCGGCGACCTCAAGGGCGTCGATCCTGTCGGTTCACAGCGCGCGTGGGATCTCTATGTCAAATCCCGCTACCTTTCCGGTATCAATCCCGGACGCGAACTGATCCTCTCATCCGGCACGCCAATCACCAACACGCTCGGCGAAATGTACACGCTGCAGCGGTTCATGCAGCACGACGAGCTTTACTCGAAGGGTTTGCACGAGTTCGACGCCTGGGCCGCCAATTTCGGCGACACGCGCACCGAACTCGAACTGCAGCCCAGCGGTAGCTACAAGCCGGTCACCCGCTTCTGCGAATTCGTCAACGTCGCCGACCTGATGGCGATGTACCGCAGCGTCGCCGATGTCGTGCTGAAGGACGACCTGCGCCAATATGTGCAGCTCCCCACCATCCGGGGCGGCAAGCGGCAGATCGTTGTCGCCCAGTCCGCCGCGCCCTTCAAAGCCTATCAGCGGGTGCTCGCCAAGCGCATCAAAGCCATCGAAAGCCGTAGCGGTCGCCCGCAGAAGGGCGATGACATCATCCTGTCGGTCATCACCGACGGCAGGCACTCGGCGATCGACCTGCGCTTCGTCGATGCCGGGATCGGCAACGAAGAGGGCAACAAGCTCAATCTCCTGATCGAGAACGTCCACCGCATCTGGCGGGAGACCAGCGAGAACCGCTACACCGACCCGGAAACCGGCAAGCCCTATCAGCTGCCCGGCGCCGTACAGATGATCTTTTCGGATCTCGGAACCGAGGCCGCCATCGAGACGCGCGGCTTCTCCGCCTATGTCTGGATTCGTGACCGGCTGATCGCGATGGGCATCCCTGCCGATCAGATCGCCTTCATGCAGCATTACAAGAAGAACAGCGCCAAGCAGCGCCTGTTCAATGACCTCAACCAGGGGCGCAAGCGGATCGTCCTCGGTTCGACAGCGACAATGGGAACCGGCGTCAACGCACAGCAGCGCCTGAAAGCCCTGCATCATCTCGATGTGCCGTGGATTCCCTCCGATATCGAGCAGCGCGAAGGCCGGATCGAGCGCCAGGGCAACCAGAACGACGAAATCGAACTCTATGGCTATGCCACAAGCGGCTCGATGGACGCGACCAACTGGCAGATGCTCGAGCGCAAGGCCCGCTTTATCGCCATGGCCATGTCGGGCGACCGCTCCATTCGCCGGATCGAAGATGTCGGTTCGAACGTCAGCCAGTTCGCCCTCGCGAAAGCCCTTGCGTCCGGCGATGACCGTTTGATGAGAAAAGCCGGGCTGGATGCCGAAGTCGCCCGGCTGGAGCGGCTGCGCGATGCCCATGTCGACGACCAGTTCAATATCCGCAGAACCATCAGGCGCACGATCGACGCGATCGATGAGGGCAGGGCGCGGATCGTCAGGCTCGAACAGGATATAGCCCAGCGTATACCAGCGAGGGAGGATGAGGTCATATTGGCGTTGGAAGGCCAAATCATCTCCGACCGCAAGGCTGCCGGCGAGCGGATCATCCGGAAAGCCCTCGACCTGCGCAAGAGTGGCGCCGACACCCTTATCATCGGATCACTGAGCGGCATCGACCTCAAGGTCACCAGCCACCCCGCCCTGAGTGACGACGGCAGGCGCTACCTGCGCGTGATGATCGCACCGGTACATCACGGCCAGGACCGTGCGTTCGAGATCAGCGAGAAGACCCGGTGGAGCACAGCACTTGGCCGACTGGAATCCTCTCTCGCCAATCTCGATGCCGACCTGGCCGAAGCGAGAGGAAGTCTTGAAGCCAATGAGCGGCGCCTGCCCGCGTTCCAGGCACGCCTTGGTCAGGAATTCCCCGAAACCGCGTTGCTGGAGGAAAAACAGCGCGAACTGGCAGAACTCGAAGCCGAACTGGCCGCGACCAGGGGTGAGTTCGATTCCGACAATGACGATGAGGCACGGGCTGACCGGGGCGATGGCGAGGCTCTCGATTGCGTGGAGCCGGTGCTGGACATGGTCGTGGGTGAGTGAACCGCAGAGAATGGAGCAGACCGTTAGGGCAATACATGACCTGAGTTGGTAGATGCGTCGCCGAGATCATCCTTGTAAATCTTCCATGTGCCGGAAGATTTACAAGGATGACACCAGCCCCACGGGCTGTCACCATTCGAGCGTGAGCGCAAAGGCTGCGACAATTGCCAGAATTACCGGCGTTCCGGTCAGATAGAGCTTCTGCCAGCGCCACCATGTTCCCGGCACGAACAGCAGGACCGCGCGCACCGATCCAAGGCCGCGCCAAAACCGTTCGCGCCACAGCTGAACCGCGACCATTGTCCCCGAAAGAAAGAGCGTGAGCATGCAGACAAGCGTGGTCGCCGCATACAGCGCCGTCCAGTTCATGATCTCGGCTTGCGACATCTCGCCTTCACCTTTCGCATCTGGATCCCGAACCCCATGAGCCTACAGCACGCTGCCTGATTCTCCTAAATCACAGGGGTAGACAATCGGATCTCCACCAGATCACCGCCAGACCCCGGCCCACGCTCTCCGAGATCGCGGCCATATCGCGCACGCGCGAGCCTCATGGCCCAAAGCTGAGAGGGGTGGGGAAGGGGGGCGGCAAGGCGGATCGCGCAACGCAGTCCCGCCGTTTGCCCGCCCATCCCGGAGATAGATATGCACAAAAACCCGCAGGCCGGTTCCCGCACCGAGCGCATCGCCATCCTCAACGACCGCTGCCGGCAGGGCCTCGATCGCGGTTCGCGCACTGTTATCACCAGAAACTGCCTTGCCCGCCTGGCTGGTGAAGGTGGCCTCGTTGCCGAGCTGCTCGCGCAAGCGGCGATCATGGCGGCCGTGCGCGGTGCGAGCTTCGATCGCGACAGCCCTGAACGCGACATGGGTTCAATCACCGTCCGCGAGGTCAAAATCCTTTTCAAGATCGATTACTATGACGAGAATCTGGAATTCGGCTCCGAAGATCCAGCCGACGCGGCGAAAACCACCCGCGTCCTCACCATCATGCTGCCCGAGGATTACTGATTCTCGGCGGTCCGGAGCACCGTTCTCCGCAGAGTAGTGACCTCAGCGGTCGAACGACCGCAATCGCCACCATTGCCCCCAATCACTCACAGAAAGGAGCTTCCCGATGGGCTCCGCCGACCGCCACATCAAGGCGATCTGCAAGCTGTTCGACGCCTGCCAGTATCGTCACGATCGCTACACGCTGTTTTCGGATTTCATCGAAGCCGCAGCGATCAGCCTGTCCAACAGTGTCGATCTCACCCAGAGCCAAGCCCGCGAGACGCGCTACATGGAGATTATCGGGCGGTACGACCGCGACGTCATCGACACTTTCCCGCGCATCTTCGCAGAAGTCACCTTCGCGATGGAGGCCGAGACGTGCGACGTGCTGGGCCGCGTGTTCGGCGAGCTCGGTCTCGCCAATGCCGCCCGCGGCCAGTTCTTCACCCCCTACAGCATCTGCCGGATGATGGCGACCATGACCGCGGACTCGTGTCCTGAGGACAGAATCGCAAAGGAGGGATTTCTGACCCTTTGCGAGCCTGCCTGCGGGGCAGGCGCCATGGTGATCGCGACCTGCGAAACGCTGCGCGACGCCGGGATCAACTATCAGCGGCACCTCCATGTGACCGCGATCGATATCGATCCACGCGCGGTCCATATGGCCTACATCCAGTTCACGCTGCTCCATGTGCCGGCAATCGTCATCATCGGCGACTCACTCGCCGGCACAACACGCGAACTCTGGTACACGCCCGCCCATATTCTCGGCGGCTGGAATGCAAAGCTCGCCGCGCGCGCCAAGTGCCATGCCGCAGATGCTCCATCGGATGGTGAGGCACCGGCCTCACTCCAGAACCGACAACCATTCCTTCCACCGCCTGACGGTTCCGCCAGTCTGCATACCCCTATTCAGCTGTCGCTCTTCCCGAGCGCGGGCAAGCCGCCGCAGCGCTGAGACCACTCGCATCGGCCGCTGCCGTCCCACGCCGCTTGATCCGGTTCCCGGACCCGCAAATTCGAAGAGTGGAGGGAGAGAAGGCGGGGTGGACCCAAGCCAAACAAGGAGACACGCTATGTCCGCTCAGTCGATCTACACCCACGCCCCGCTCGGAGCGCTTGTTCGATACAGCAATGGCCAGCCGATGCCGCCCGAATGCCATCGCAAAAAGCTTGCCGCATGGAAGAGCAGCAACGGGTCGGGCCGTGTCGTTCGCAAGACACACGAAGCGGTACGCCCGACCTACACCCACCCGGCCGGTTTCACGCTCCACGAAGGCAATTTCGGGAGCGAAGGCGTTATCGTCCTGGTGGTTCACAAAAGCTTTTCCGTCACCAGCACGCTCACCTTCGAGATCGTCGAAGAACCTGCGCCGGGTTCGGTCCGTATTCTCACCAGCTTCCAGGGCGAAGACGAGCTGCGCCATCTCGCTCCGGACATGGCTACCGCCGAGGACTGGCTTTCCAGCCATCACTATACCGGCGCGCGGCTCGAAATCGTAGGCGAGCATGAAGCCAGCGCTGAGACCCTAGGCCAGGCAGCGTGAACAGGGCAGGGGGTCACAGACCTTCCGACGAAGCACGCATGTGGCTTCTCGTGCGGATTCACGACCTCCTCTCCGCCTATCTTCTCGACCACTGCCCGGAAGAGCAGAACTGGGAAGACTTCGACGTAGACATCGACGCCCTGCGCACCGATGTGGCGACCCTACGCGACCAGCATTTGACGCAGATCGCCAGCCAGAACGAAGCGCACCCCTCACACCCGGTCAATCGGGTGTGAGGGCACGCCGGCACGACCGTTCCCCTTTTTTGATGAGGAAACTGACCGTGACCATCACACACCATGTCCATGTCTATGCCATCGTTCGCATCAAGCTTGCCGTGACCGCGACCGATCATTTCGACGCGATGAAACACGCCGACAGCATCATGACGGAGTCCAGTTATCCCGTGCGCCTCGTCCCCGGCGGATCATAAGTTCTCGACGCCGAACCCGCCGATGAAATCAGCGGCTACCTGGTCGACGAGACCGGCGACCCGCAGTTCGAGAAATCCCGTTTCTACGGATGCGACCACAAACCTTGCGACCTCGCTCAACCCGGCGCGTCGCCGGCGCAAGGGGAGGGGGAGGGAGAAGGGCGGAGCGTCGGCTGATCGTGTGATGTCCACCGGTTTCGGCGCCCTTTCGCCCCAAGCCGTCTTCCGAAAGGACCGCCGATGACCCAGCCATTCTCCAGCACCGAACCCCGCTTATGGAGCCAGACCCACTGCGATGACCGCGGCAATTTCGCCTATAGCGGGGACCTCTATATCGCGGGCGAGCATCTTCCTGATCTCTGCCGCAGGATCGATCTCCATCTGACACGAACTATCGTGGGCGCACGGTTTTCCGTTACCGGCGAGCGCTTCTCCGGCGGGCGCAGCATCCGCGTTGAGCTTCTCGATGCGCCCGGGGATCTTTCCGACGAGGACGCGCGCCGCGCCTTCGAAACCCTCATCAGCGACCAGGCGGAACGTTTCAATGTCGCGAATGGCAATCTTCTGCAGGACTATATGATCTGCTCATTCTTCCTGCGCGTGAGCATCGGCACAACCTATTGGTCAGCGCTATCCGCCAGACGCGGCCATGCCAATCCTGTCGAGGCTCGCATCCCACTCGCGCGGTTCAAGCGCCAGCTCAGGCCGGGCCACAAACTGAAACTGATTGCCGCGCGTGCCGGCCACCGGGCCCTCGGGACTATCCGGACCGTCACAGCAGTCCGCTCGGGCGACCTCATTCTCGAAGACCGGTCCTATCTCTCCTTCCCCCGTGCATCCGCTTTCGCCTGCGACGGCAAGCTCATCCGCATCGCGAACGGACGTGACGAGGATCCCGATGATCACCTGCTCTACGAGTGGATTCAGGACGCCGCCTGACCGATCGCTTTCAATCCCGCGCGCCTGCGGCGCACAAAGCGAAGAGGGATGGTGCGATTTGATCATGCAGATCTTCGGCGCACCCCACAACTCCGCCCTCTGATCCGCACGATCACATCACCGACAACCGCAACCACAGCCCGCGCTTTCGCGGGCTTTTTTGCATTTGGGAGGACCATATGCCTCGCCGACTTCATCAGCTGGCAGATCCGAATGCCGACGACAATCAATTCAGCAAGCTCCTGGTATTGCTCCGCGCCCTTCAGATCACCGAAGTGTCTTTCTCGCTTAACGGCGGCGGCGACCAGGGCGAAACCGACCTCGATCACGTGCGCTACCACGACGGCACCGAGAATATGTCTATCCCGGAAGTTCCGGTCGGGATCGACGCGGTCGGACGCCCTGCCATGCTCTGCTATGCCCTCAGCGAATTCGCGGCCGATCTTCCTGAAGGCGATTGGTGCAACAATGAGGGCGGCTATGGCACCGTCACCATCCAGCCCTTCGCTGACTGCCCCTGCGACTGCGACATGACCTATCGCCAGGATGGGGACTGGGAAGACGACGACGAACTTGATGACGACCTGGAGGCATTCGTCCTCGACCCCGAGACCGCGCCTGCCGGCCCGCCCGCCATCATCATCGGGGAGGCACAGGCATGAGGCACAACAACCCATCCTTCGAACGCTGTCTCGCGCGCGCCGCAACCACCCTGCATCGCATCGTCCCTCAAACCACACGGCTGCGATCGGACCCACTCGACCTTGCGGCGACCCTGATCGCGCTATCCCGCTGCGAAATCCGCTTCACGCGGCGTGAAGGCGCGCTCGCACCCATGATTACAATCCATCCTGATCCAGCCCACTCTCCCAAAGCGATGATGCTTATCGACCAGTTCAGCACCGCCATCCTCCAGACAATCCATAGTCCCAATACCCACTTCTCCATCAGCCTCGAACAGACCGTCAACGACAGCGGATATCTCGATCTCGTCACCGATCTCGTTCTGTCCGGCGCCGACCACCGCCGGATCACGGACATGACGCAGACGATCGGAACCGCGATCCTGCAACTGCGCGAGCGCTTGGTCGAACTTATGCAGGCCCATCTGCGCGCCATCTTGTTTCGTGACCTTGGTTATCGCTCCGGCAACAAGATCCTTTCGCTCGGTCGCATCATCCACTGGGCGCTCGCAACCGATCTCGAAGGTGACCCGGGTCGCAAGACCGTGATACGCAACCGCGGCCAGGCGCTAAGCCTCTACGGCGCCGTCGCCACCATCCTGCTCAAGCCGGAGGTCACGGCCGCGATCGATGCCGCGCAGCCCCTCAAGCCGGTGCTAGCCGCCGCGGTCGGCATCAGCGAAGCGCAATTGCGCCGCCTGCGCCGTGCAACGCCCAAAGACGCTGCATACAACGCCCTCTATGACCATATGCCCGCCGTGCGCGCTCTGGTCCGCCACGACATCCCCCTCGAACAATGGCCGGACAGCAGTGAATGGGGCCGCCGTGTCTGGGAGCAAAGTAACTGCGATCCTCTTTTCCGGCCTGACTACCTCGATAGCTCGGTCGAAACCCGCGATACGCTCCAGGCGCTGCGCGAGGATCTCCTCTACCCACTCGCGGGCGCACGTCTCGAAGCATTGGGCCTATCTCGGCGAATCCACGCGCTCGACAATTTCGTGGCGACCCTGGGCGTTCCACTGAAACTCTGCGACACCGCTGCCCATCGCAAACTCCTGCAAAGCTTGCATCGTGGGATCATCGGACCCCGCAGGCCGCGCTCGTTCCAGAAGGCCATCGCGAAATGGCACCGCCGCGCAGCCAGCGCCGCCGCGCTGCGCCATGAGAACAATGCCGATCGGCCCGGTTGGCCGGCGCTCTGCCCGACCTGGCAGTCCCCCTGCGGGCCGCATAGCTTCATACCGCTCACCAGCGCGCAAGCCCTTGTCGATGAGGGCAATGCGCTCAACCACTGCGTTGGTGGATATTATTCCCAATGCCGGCGGGGCGACACCCAGATCCTGTCGCTGCGGTCCGGCTCCAACCATGTGGCGACCCTCGAACTGCTGATTACCGACTTGCCGGGCAATTCCCTCAATATCAACGTCGGCCAGTTCAAGGCCCGTGGAAATGTCAGGCCCAACCCCGAAGCCTTCGCAGTGCTACGCGACTTCCTCGCCGACCTGCGCGACGGGCTTCACCCGGTGGCGATCAAGGAACTTGCCGCGCATCGCGATGCCGTAGCCGATGCCGATGACTACTATTATCGGCGTAGCAGGCTCACCCTCGACCATGCCCGCCGCGCCTGGCCACTCTACCGCGTTCTGCTCCCGCGTGGCGCGCCGGAGACCTACGACGAATGGTGCGAGCATTCCGGACTCACCGCCGCGCTCGATGATATTCTCAGCGCGCTCGCTCGATCGCTCTGCACCTCCGATCAAAGAGAACTCTATTATGAACCCTTTTGATCACGCGCGCTCTTCCGCGCGAGTCCATGGCGGCCGCTGGCAGGATTACCACCCGATCCACGCCTGGTTCGACGCCACCAAGGCCGCACACTGCCATTTTACACACCGCGCGCTGCGCCACCACCACGAAGGGATCGCCGAAGCGGTTACCGTCTTCGGAGACACGATCACCAACGCGGATGGCGCAGAAATCGAGGTTCGTGCGATCGCCGTCCAGCATATCGAGGAAGACTGCAGCTATCTTCCCTCCGCTGCGGATTGGCTCGACGATTTCGACACGCCAGACTGGCTTCACGTCCCGATGCCCGACGCAGAACACCTCTCCCGAACCAGTGCGCGGCGCTTCGGCGGCGAGGAAACCGACTATCTTCCGCTTCATCGCTGGTTTCTCGAAACAGCATCGTGGGCGAACACGCCCGCCCACCTCATATTTCGTCACCATGCCTTCGGAATATATGAGGCCGAACACCGCTTTGGGCCGGCGATCGACAACGGTGCATCTGGAGCACCAACGCGTGTGGTTGCCGAACAGCATGTCCGTACGATGCTTGGCCGCATGCCCGCCGCGCCCGATTTCCTGCGACGGCTGAAGGGCCAGCGTTGGATGCTTCAGGCGACCTCACCGGCATTGGTCGGCTTGACCTGATACTCCGCTGCACAAGCAACCGCGGGGGAGAGGGAAGGGGGCGAGGAATGGGAGCCGGGATCGGAATGCCGGTCATTCCACCGGATTTTCCCATTTTTTTGGAGGGCTGCACCATGGCCAACAACTATCTCAAACTCTCCTTCGTCTTGACGCCGACGGGTGAGGAAGAAGCATTGCTCGACGAATGCCACGCGCTGTCGGAAGAACTTGCCGATATCGACGAAGATGACCTGGCAGCACGCTACGATGCGATGTCGGACGCCTTCAAGGCAGCCTTCCCGCCACCGCCGGATCAATCGGAGGAGCCGGACCAGCCCCCGCCCGATCCGTTCGCATCCTTTCTCGAGCTGTTCAGCGATCAGGATTTTCCAACCTTCGACTGCGAGTATTTCGGCAGTGCGGAGGTTGACGGCTATCTGATCGCCGGAACTCAGGCAGATCCCCATGCGATCGCCAGCCTGATCCAGAAATGCGCACCCAGCGTTCTGCCCTTCGGTTTCGAGTGGTCCCAGGATTGCGACCGCCTGCGGCCCAGCGAATTCGGCGGCGGCTACTACATTATCACCGACGATGATATCATCGGCGGCAGCACAAGCTGGCTTATGCGCGGGCAGATTGACGCGCTGAAGGAGCCCCCAATCACTCACACAAACAGCGTGACGCTCAAAACAGTCGTCAATGACCCCCAGGCCCTCTGGGATCAGACGTTCAAGCTCTTCATTCGCGACCATCTGCCATACAAGGTGTTCGACCCATCAGAGCCCACTCGGCTCGCCGATGAACTGCTCGACAAGTTCACCGCGCTATGTGGACCACGCGACCATGCCGATCCCGCTGCTTGTCTGCGCATTTGCTTCGATCCACGCGACGATATTCCCGGCGTCGAGCTGGTAAAGATCACCGCCGCCGCCCAGGATGATCCCCAATCCCTCGATATCGAAACCTGTCTCGTCCTCACGACCGGACATATCACCCAGGAAACCGCGCAAAAGCTTGACGACTGGGGTTCGCGCGGAAGGCTCGACGTCCCCCTGACCATCGGCAAGACACCCTACGGCTGGTTCATCCCGGTTTCCTGCGCCGACCCCGATACACTTGGAGGCCTGCCGGCCGATCTCCTGGCGGTTATGCGTTTCACCCTGACTCGCGGTTGCGATCATCTCCTGCTCGACTGCGACGGACCGGCCGTCGACGGACTCGACTCCTATGAGTGGTGAACGGCTGCCCCACGCTATGCAGCGAACAGTCCACTTGCCCCTCAGAGAGGGTCTACGAACACTCGCCAATGCGGCACAAACTGCTGCACATTACGCGGCACATACGGCGATCAAGACAATTGGAGGCAGAGGAGAGGGGGAATGGGAGGGTTACGCCCCCCTATGCCTGGAGTTCCTTATGCCAATCTCCGACAACGGTCCGCCACGCCATACCGACGGCCGGATAGACCGCCGCTACTGCATCCGGCTTGAATTCTGCGGATATGCCGAACGCCGCTTCGTCATCCGTTTTTGCGATACCTATGTTGGCAATGCTCCGATGCGCGCCGACGCAAACGCCCTGGCACGGGCCCATTCGAGCGAGCGGCGCCGGAACATGCTCGAATGAACGCCACCTATTCCGTTTCATCAACAAAAACGGCGAAGCGTATGACGGCCTCCCGGCCGACAACAAGAGGAGGGGGAGGAGCAGGTGTGTTCCCATTCATAGGAGACACCCGATGTTCGATCCCGCCGCCCGTCACCATAAGGCTCTAGCCGCCCGCTCTATTGCCACGATCGCGGAAGCGCTCACCACGCTCAACGCCGCAGTTGCGGATTGCGAAAAGTCCCGGCACCAGATCGATCAAGATCCCGCCGTGCTTCTGCTCGCCCGCCACATCGGTTGCCTTGCCCTTGAAGACAGGCCCGAACAAGCCGTGCTGCGCACGGCCTGTATGGAAGCCATCTCCGCCCTCGGGAAAACCCCGATGCTGATTGCACTGGCCAAACGAGGCGTCTCCTACGACGCTGATGCCAAAGCCACCTTCCATGCCGAGGGACGCAAGGCCATCAAACGCCTCGCTGCTGCCCTCGGCCTTGCCCGTGGAAGCCACCAAGTGCGTTTCTGCCAGGGCGGCATCGCCGTCGCCGGTGAAATTATCCTTCACTCCGATCAAATCTATGTCCAGCTCTCCATCGGACTGATGGGCCGTGGCCACGATGTGATGTTCCGGCGTGTCGAGGGCCGAAACGACTATACTGGCGGCCCCAATCATTGGGCTTCGATCGACGAGCTCCTCGATCCTGACACCCTGGCAACCCGCATACGGCATGAATTGCGCCTCGATGGCCCCGCCGATCTCGCCGCCTGACGCGGCACGTTCCCCAACATCCCGATCATATCCGGAGACGCAACATGCGTATCAGCCATCTCCAGGCGCTCGCCGATATCGTCCTCGGCGATCCCGAAGCGCTTGCGCTTGCCTATCACGAAACCATCACCGGCGCCGAGCCGGTCTTCGAAAGCGATGCGGCGCGCGGCCGCTTTGCGGTCGCGCTCAAAGCGGTTGGCATAGCGACCGACGCTGCGCGTTTTCAAGCGGCTTATGCGAAGCTGCAACAGAGTGCCGACCGAAAAGACGAGCCGGTTGAGCCGGCCTGCCGCGATTGCGGAAGCACCAACCTGACACGCGACGCCTTCGTGGCCTGGGATAGCGATACCCAACAATGGGTGCTGAGCGCGACCTACAAGTCCACCACCTGCCATGCGTGTGACGCCGAGAGCGACGATCTCTGCCGTTGGAAACCGATCAAGGATCGCCTTGACGAACTATCATCGCCGGCATCGCAATGACGGCCCCCGCCAGTCCGCCGGTCATCGTCGCCTGGGGCGCCGGCGTCGACTCCACTGCCATGATCCTCGAAATGGCAACACGGCGCGAACGCATCGACATGGTGCTGATCGCGCAAATGCCAGAAAAACCCGAGACCCAGGCCTTCATTCCGGCGTTCCGTCGCTGGATGGACGATCGCGACATCCCAAATAAGATCGTCGTCAACAGGCCGCGGCGTTTCGGCACATCCCCGGCCTATTTTGACCTTCTCGAAGCCTGTCTGGTCAACGGCGCTCTCCCATCGATCGCCTTCGGCCGGGGAACCTGTTCGCTCCGCTGGAAGGTCGGCCCACAGGATGCCTGGACCAAAACCTGGCCCCCGGCACAGAAGGCCTGGGCTGCCGGTCAGAAGGTGATCCGGCTCATCGGTTTCGACAGCAGCCCGCGTGACAGCCGCCGCTATGCCCACGCCGAAAGATATTCCAGCAGTCTCTACACCTGGCTCTGTTGCAAAGATTGGCGGCAGTCAGAGGTAGGCTGTCGCTCTGCGCCGA
>NZ_CALMPA010000039.1 GCF_937871615.1 uncultured Sphingomonas sp.
GACCGCGCCGCGCGCGAGCGCGCCGGAGGCGCCGCGCGCGAGCGGCTCGCCGCGGCACAGACGGAAACAAAAAGCTGGAAGAATCGCGCCGGAGACGCCGCCCGCCGCATCGCCGACATGGCGAAACGCGAGCGGGAGATCGCGCAGGATCGCGAAACGCTCGCCCCCCGCCCGTCCGTGCTGGCGGCTGAAATCGCTGATCTTTCCGCCCGGCATGACGCCGCGCGCACCGCCGCCGACACGCTTGCCGCAACCGAGCGCGAGGCCGAAGCCGCGCTCCGCCGTTGCGAGGAAGCCGCGCGTATCGCGGGCGAGGCGCTGGCCGCGATGCGCGAGGCCCGTGCGGGGGCATTGGCGCGGGCCGAGAATCAGGAAATGCGCCGGGTGGAACTGGGCCGGCTCGCGGGGGAAAGGTTCGAATGCCCCGCCCCCGTGCTGCCCACCAGGGCCGGGTTCGACAGCGCGACCGTCCGCACGCCGCAGGATGAATCGAGCGCGCACGAAAAGCTGACGCTCGATCGCGAGCGGATCGGCCCGGTCAATCTCGTCGCCGAGCAAGAACTCGCGGAACTGGAGGCCGGCGCGGTCGGCAATGCGGTGGAGCGCGAGGAATTGGGTCAGGCGGTCAATCGCCTGCGCGGATCAATCGGCACGCTCAATCGCGAAGGGCGCCAGCGGCTGCTCGCCGCGTTCGAGGCGGTCGACGGGCATTTCCGGCGGCTGTTCACCACATTGTTCAACGGCGGGCAGGCGCATCTTGAGCTGGTCGATTCGGATGATCCGCTCGAAGCCGGGCTGGAGATCATGGCGCAGCCGCCGGGCAAGCGCCTGCAATCGCTCACTTTGCTATCCGGCGGGGAACAGGCGTTGACGGCGGTGGCGCTGATCTTCGGGCTGTTCCTCACCAATCCCGCGCCGATCTGCGTGCTGGATGAGGTCGATGCGCCGCTCGACGATGCCAATATCGAGCGTTTCTGCGATCTTCTCGATCGCATGACGCGCGAAACGCAGACCCGCTACCTGATCGTCACCCATAATGCGGTGACGATGAGCCGGATGCATCGGCTGTTCGGCGTAACCATGGTCGAGCGCGGGGTCAGCCGCCTGGTCTCGGTCGATCTTCAGGCGGCCGAAACCCTGCTCGCGGCGGAATGAGGGCGCGGCCTGGCCATCCGCGGCGGCCCATTCATCCCCGGATCCCCCGGCCTCGCCGTCAGGCTGATCCGGTTCCTGCCGTCGTGCTTGGCGCCGTACATCGCGAAGTCCGCGTTGCGCAGGCTCTCGCTCACCGCCATGCGGCGATCGGCTTGCGCCAGCCCGATGCTCACCGTCAGCGTGATGCCCATCGCGGCGAACTCGGCGGCGCTTTCCACGTTGCAGCGGACACGCTCGGCGATCTGCATCGCCTTTTCCCGCCCGGCGCCGGGCAGGTAGATGCCGAATTCCTCGCCGCCCAGCCGACCGACAAGATCGCCCGAACGCAGCGATTCGCGCAACACGTCCGCAACATGCCGTAGCGCGCGATCGCCCATTTCATGCCCGAAACCATCATTGATCGCCTTGAAGTGATCTATGTCGAGCAACAGCATCCAGCCATCGGTATTCGTGTGATGCGCCTCGGCGCGCTTCAGGAAAGCGGTGCGGTTCAGCACGGCGGTGAGGTGATCGGATTCGGCGGCGCGCTTGAGCTGCGCTTCGGCCGATTTCAGTTCCTCGTTGAGCCGGCGCAGCCGCTCGCTCTGCACCGTAAGGCGCAAGGCAACCAGGAACGAGACCCCGCCCGAGGTGAAGCTCGCGAAAATCCAATAAGGCAACGGAACCCTCAGCCCCGGAATATGCGACAGACCGTACATCGGAATCACGGTAACCAGGAGCGATACAACCGCCCAGAACAACGCTTTACGAACCGCCCCCATGGCCTCCCCGCCTAGCAAATCATGCCCATCATCCTCCGACAACGAGCGATCGCGGATTCAGTCGCATCAGTTTGATCTAATATTATCGAATTCCCCCGTCCGATCCGGCTTTTCGGGATGAGAAGCGGCGGATTCGCGATATGTCGCGCCAAATTCACCACTTTTCGCGCACGCCAAGATTGTTACCGTTCGTTGCCGCGCACCGCCGGCGATTGACCGACACGAGCCCTTCGCCCATGCGCAATGCCCATGATCGAAAAGATTCTGGCCATACTCGCCACCTTTGCCGTCACCGTCATTTCCGCAATGGGTTACTGGGGCATCGTGCTGCTGATGGCGATCGAAAGCGCGTGCATCCCGCTGCCTTCGGAAATCATCATGCCGTTTGCTGGCTATCTCGTTTCAACCGGCCAGTTCGATCTCTATCTCGCCGCGACCGCCGGGGCGATCGGATGCAACCTTGGCTCGATCGTCGCTTATGAGATCGGCAAGCGCGGTGGCCGCCCGGTCGCCGAGCGTTGGGGCCGCTATGTCCTGATCGGGCCGGGGGAACTGGACATGGCCGATCGCTTCTTCAATCGCTGGGGGTCGCTTGCGATCCTGATCGGGCGAATGCTGCCGATCATCCGCACGTTCATCGCCTTCCCCGCCGGGGTCGCGCGGATGAAGCTGATCCCGTTTCACCTCTATACCTTCATCGGCTCATGGCCATTCTGCTTCCTGCTGGCCTGGGTGGGCATGAAGCTCGGCACCGCGTGGAACAGCGATCCGCGGCTCAAGGCGTTCTTCCATCAGGCGGATCTCGCGATCGGGCTGGTGATCGTTGCCGCCGGCGGCTTCTATCTGTGGCATCGCGTGCGCGGGCTGAAGAAGCGCTCTCAGGCGTAACCGCGCATCGCCGCCAGCCGGCGCAGCTTTTCCTCCCGCCCCGGCGCCAGTTCGGCGACACGGCGCTGATAGGCGGCGACCAGCGCCGCATCCGCGCGATCGGGGGAGCCCGAATCGAACGGCGGATCGGGATCATATTCGAGGCTGAGCTGCACGAACCGCGCGCGCTCCTCGCCCCGGATCAGCGCGATCAGGCGGAAGGCGAAATCTATCCCCGCCGTCACGCCCGCGCCGGTCACCCGGTTGCGATCCACCACCACCCGCTCGGCGACGGGCGTGGCGCCGAACAGCGGGAGCATGTGGCGCTGCCCCCAGTGGCAGGTCGCGCGATAGCCCTCGAGCAAACCGGCAGCGCCGAGCACCAGCGATCCGGTGCAAACGCTCGTCACCCACTGCGCGCGCGTCCCCACGTCGCGCACCCAATCCATCGTCCGATCGTCCGCGATCGCAGCATTGGTGCCAAAGCCGCCGGGAACACACAGAATGTCCGCGCCGGTCACATCATCGAAAGTGGCGGTGGGCAGGATCGCGAAGCCCGCGTCGGTCGGCACGGGATCGGGCGTGGCGGCGACCAGATCGAGCTGCGTACCCTCGCCCATCCGCGACAGTACCTGCGCCGGCCCGGTCAGATCGAGCTGGGTGACGTTCGGAAACAACAGAAAAGCGATACGCATATAGCCGGCTCCTTTCGCAAATCGAAGGGTGCCCAGGCGCGCGGCGTCTATCGGGTCGCGCTCCCTCGTGGTGCTCCACGGCTGCGCCAGTCACGCGACGGGCGGGAAACTAACGCATAACGCGCCCGCCCGCCATCCCCGTCAGTTCGGCAGATCGGGATTGGCCTCCTTGGCGCGCGCCTTCGATTCGGCCTTTGCCTGCCGCGCGCTCTGGATGAAGCAGCCGGATGCTCCCCCGACGCCGACCGCCGAACAACTGCCGATACCCGCCGCGCCGACATCGGCGTTGCCCTTTTCGCGCACCGCCCAGGCCGCGTTTTCCGGCGTCACTTCGAAATTGCGCAATTCCTTGGGGATACGGAACTGCTCCTCGGCGGAGCGGCGGACACACACCACCACCTCCGCGCCTTCCTTGTTCGTCGGGCAGCGTTCGTTGCCATACAGCGTCAGCACGCCGTTGATCGGCGCATTGCGCGAGATGGCGGTGGAAACACTCTGGTGGCTGACGCGCGGCGCACCGGGCAACGCCACCTCCTTCGCGGAGGGCGGCGGGATGATGAGCGGCGGCGGCGCGGGGTTCGCTGGCGCGGGCGCGGTCTGCGCCGCGAGCGGGGCGGCGACAGTTGCCAGCACCGCGATGATGATCGAACGCACAGGCATCCTTCTCTCCCGTCAGATGCGTTTTGCCGTGGCGATTGCGATGCGACAACCGAGCCGGATCACGCCCGACAACAAGGGGTAGGCGGGCGCGTTTTCCGCGCCGCTGGCAAGCGCGGTTTCCTTGTGTTCGACCTCCTCGGCCTGAAACTCGCGGATCGCATCGGCAAGCTCGGGATCGTCGTCGCCCAGCCCCTCCAGTTGCTCCTCATAATGCCTGTCGATTTCGGTTTCGACCGCCGCGGTGCACGCCATCGCGGCTTCCGGCCCGATCGCCGCCGTCGCCGCCCCCAGCGCGAAGCCCGCGACATTCCAGAATGGCTGGAGCAACGTCGGCCGCACGCCGCGCTCGGCGATCAGCCGGTCGAAGAAGGCGCGGTGGCGCTCCTCCTGCATCGCCATCCCGCTGATCTTGCGCGCGGCGGGCGAACGATGCCCCATGATCGCGAGTTGCCCGGCATAGATGCGGGTCGCGCCATATTCACCCGCCTGATCGACGCGGATCATTGATCTGGTGTCGTGGCGGCGATCGCCCGGTTTCCAGCTCATCCCCGCCTCCGGATCAGCCAGGCGATCACCCCCGCGCCGCCCAGCGAGAAAAGCGCGTTGAACCCGGCGAGCGAAACGCCGAACAACGTCCATTGCGCCGCGTCGCAGCGCACCACCGGCGCGGCGAGAATTCGGCGCAGCATCTCATCGGTGCTGATCCCCTCACCCGTCACGCTGGTGGAACACGCCGTGATCCCCTGCCACCAATGATATTCGACACCGGCGTGAAACACGCCGATCATGCCCGATACCGCGATCATCGCCGCCGCGCCCGCGATGAGCGTGAGCTTCACCGATCGCCCCGGCACGATGAAGGCGAAAGCGGCGGCGGCGAGCGCGCCGTAATGCGGCCAGCGCTGCCAGTGGCACATCTCGCACGGTTGCAGCCCGCCGATCAGTTGCGATCCCCATGCGCCGGCGAGCAACGCCGCGGGAAGGAGCAGCGCGATGGCGCGGGCCAGATTTTGGGAACGGTTCACTTGGCCGCTACGTCCTTCGTGTTCTTGAAATCTTTCTGCAACGCGGTGGTCGCGGCGGCAACCTGCGTGGGGCCGCCCAGCCGCGCGATCGTCTTCAACGCATACCAGAGCTGGAAGTCGTCGATCCGTTCCTTCTTCAGCATATCCGGCGTGGCGGAGAGGCGCGGATCCTCCTTGGTATCCTCCTCCAGCACCTTGTTGTCGGATTTCACCTCGTTGATGAGGTGACGCCGCAGATCGGCTTCGCGGAACACCGGGCGCGCCTTGTAATCCGGATCGGAAAGCTGCGGCACGATGATATCCGGCTCGATCCCGCCTTCCTGCACCGACCGGCCCGACGGCGTGTAGTAACGCGCCGTGGTGAGCCGCAGCGCGGTGGTCGGGCCGAGCGGCAGCAGCGTCTGGACCGAGCCCTTGCCGAACGTGCGCTCGCCCATGATGAGCGCGCGATGATTGTCCTGCAGCGCGCCCGCGACGATCTCGCTCGCGCTCGCGGTGCCCGAATCGGTCAGCACGATGACCGGCAGGCCGTGCGCATCGTCTCCGGGCTTGGCGAAATAACGCTGGTTCTCGCGCGGATCGCGGCCCCGCTGCGAGACGATCTCGCCATGATCGAGGAAGGCATCCGACACTTCGATCGCCTGCGTCAGCAGCCCGCCGCCGTTCGAGCGCAGATCAATGACATAGCCCAGCGGGCGATGCCCCAGCGCCTTGTCGATCGCGAGCAGCGCGGCGCGCGTATCGGCGCCGGTGGTTTCGGAGAAGGTGTTGATATCGACATAGCCGACATCGCCCATCAGCTTCCACTTCACCGGGCGCTGGACGATGATTTCGCGCGTCAGCGTCACGTCGAACGGTTTGTCGCGGCCAGGCCGCACGATCGTCAGCGTAAGCTTGGTTCCCGGCTTGCCCCGCATCTGCGCGACGGCATCGTCCAGCGTGCCGCCATACAGCAGCTTGCCGTCGATATGGGTGATGTAGTCGCCGGGCTTGATCCCCGCCTTGCCCGCCGGCGTATCCTCCTGCGGCGCGATCACCTTCACCGCGCCGTCTTCCATCGTAACGGATAGGCCAAGGCCGCCGTAATTACCCTCGGTCTGGATGCGCAGATTGTCAAAATCGCGCCCGTCGACATAGCTGGAATGCGGATCGAGCGAGGCCAGCATCCCGTCGATCGCGCCGCGAATAAGCTGTTCGTCGCTCACCTTGTCGACATAATCCGCCTTCACGCGGTTATACACGTCGAGGAACTTGTCCATCTGCCGATAGGTGTCCGTATCGACAGCGGCCATCGCGCCGGTCGCGACGGGCACCAGCGCGAGGGTCGCGACAAGGGCGGTGGCCTGAAACAGCTTGAACTTCATCTGGACGTCCTGACGAGAGGGGCCTTGCGTCATTAGCCCCATATCGCGAGGCGAGCAAAGCGCCAGCGCGACTGAACAAGGGCTGAGCGGCGGGTGGGCAATCGCGGTCAGCCGATCAACGCGGTGATATCGACCGGCTGGTCGCGGCGACGCAGTTCCACGGTGACGCGCGGCTCCTCGCCATCGCCCGCACGACCGAGCAACTGCCCGGCGGCGAGCGCCTGCCCGCGCTTCACCGCGATCGTGCCGAAGCCGGTGACGAGCGTGCTCCAGCCCGCGCCGTGATTGATGATGACGATGCCGCCATAACCACGAAACGACCGGGCGAAGACCACGATGCCCGCCGCCGGCGCCGCCAGCGCGGCAGCGGGCGGAACGGCGAAGGTGAGGCCGCGCGCGCGCACGCCATTGTCGGAAATCTCGCCCAGCCCGGTCACCAGCCGCCCCACCGCCGGCAGGCGATACGCAGCCGGCGGCCCCGCGGGTGCCGGATCGGTCACCGGCGGGCCGGGCAAACGCGCCAGTGTCGCCAGCGTCAGCCGCTCGTCGCTGATCGCCGTCATGCGATCGACCAGATCGCGCGCTTCCTCGCCCATTGCGATCGCCTGGTCCGTAGCGGCGCGGGAATCATGATCGAAGCGGCTGGCGGCGCTGTCGTGGCGGTCGCGCAGCGCCGCCAGCCGCCCGCGTTCGGCGATCAGGCTCGCGCGCCCATCGCGCAATCCGGTCTCCGCCAGCGCCGCCGCGCGCTCCAGCCGGCGCGATTCCGCCAGCCCGGCGCGAACCGCCGCGGTGCGCGCGTCGATCGCCGGCACGGCGGTGGCGAGCGCGGCGCGAAGGTGCACCATGTCGGTGATCGACCCCGGCTGTGCCACCGCGACGATCGCGGGTCGCCCCGCCAGTGAGGCGAGCGCGGCAAGCAAGCGTGCGACCGGCTCCTGCGTGCGGGCCAGTTCATCGCGCTGACGTTCCCGCAGCCGCGCGACGATCGCGACTCGCGCCTGTGCGGCGGAAAGATCGGCCTCGGCCCGCGCGATCCGCGCCGAAACCGCCTGTTCCTCCACCCGGAAGCGCGCGGAGGCATCGCGCTCCGCCGCCGCTTGCCGATCGAGCGACGCTGCGCGCTTGTTCGCCTCGTCAGCAGCCGCGCGGGCTTGCGCCAGCCGCGCGCGCGCGACCGCCAGCGAATCCTCCGCCGGCGCGGCCACCGGCGCGGCGAGCAGCATCGCCGCCAGCGCCCCCAGCATCGCCCCCCTGCCCCTCATGCGTTCAACCTTCGCGATGATAAGGGTGATTGGCAAGGATCGAGGTGGCGCGAAACAATTGTTCGGCCAGCATCGCGCGCGCCAGCAGGTGCGGCCAGGTCGCGCGACCGAAGGAGAGCAGCAGATCCGCCCCGCGCCGCGCACTGTCGTCGAAGCCGTCCGCCGCGCCGATCATGAAGCGCGTCTCGCGCACGCCATCATCGCGCCAGCGCCCGATGAGGGTCGCGAAGGCCAGCGAACCCATCACCTCCCCGCGCTCGTCTAGCAGCACGCGGCGCGTCTGCGGCGGCACATCCGGCACGCGACCACCCGTATCGGGCAGTTCGGTGATCTTCGTCGGCCAGGCGATCCGCTTCAGATAGCGATCGACCAGTTCAGCCTCGGGCGAGCGACCGATCCGGCCGCGCGCGACGATATGCAGCAGCAGATCAGGCGTTCCCGGCTGGCGCCGGCGGCGCATCCCCGAACGACCACATACGTTCCAGATTATAGAAGGAACGCACCTCGGGCCGGAACAGGTGAACGATGATGTCGCCCGCGTCGATCAGCACCCAGTCGGCGGTCGGCAGCCCCTCTATCCGTGGCGAGCGCCCCGTCGTGCCCTTGATCTTCTCGGCCAGCTTGGCCGCCATCGAGGCGACCTGGCGGGTCGAGCGGCCGGACGCGATCACCATATGATCGGCGATCGACGATTTCCCGGCGAGCGGGATGGAAATCATATCGGCGGCCTGATCGTCGTCCAGGCTGTCGAGCACGAGCTTATGGAGCACCGCGACGCTGTCTGCGTCGGGCGACCTATAGGCGTTGGCGGATGCGGGCAAGTTTACTCCTGGGTACGGGGTTTGGCGTTGGCGCCGGTATAGCGGCGATGCCAGGCAGGGTCAGCAGCGCGAAGCTGCGTCGCGGAAGTCGGGTCGGGTCGGAAACGCAGCAACACCAGTGCTGGTACACTCCACTCGGTCCAGTTCCTCGCCTGGCTCGCGGGCCTCTGGAAGCGCCGTAGCCAGCCCATCGCGGGGGCCGCGTGGGCCGGGGCATCATATCCGGGTCGGGCGATCACCGCAATCGGAACCGTCCGCGCGATCCGTCGCCAGTCGCGCCAGCGGTGAAACTGGGCGAGATTGTCCGCCCCCATCACCCAGATGAACTGCCGACGCGGATAGCGGCGGACGAGTGCGGCTAGCGTATCCACGGTATAGCGCGTGCCGAGCCGCGCCTCGATATCGGTCGGCCGGATCGGGGCGTGGCGCGCCATCGCGCGCGCCGAAGCGAGTCGCGCGGGCAGCGGCGCCATGCCGTCCGCCGGCTTCAGCGGGTTGCCCGGCGAAACCAGCCACCACATCTCATCCAGCCCCAGCGCCGCGATCGCCGCGAGACTGATCCCACGATGACCGCGATGCGCCGGGTTGAACGACCCGCCGAGGAGGCCGGTGCGGATCAAACGCCGCACCGCAACCGGCCATCCATCATGTCAGAGCGGCTCGCCGGTGATCGGCGGCGCAGGCGGCGGATTGCCGGCAAGGCTGCGATAGAAAATGCCCGCCAGCACCGCGCCGACAATCGGCGCGATCCAGAACAGCCAGAGTTGCTGCAAGGCCAGCCCGCCCACGATCAGCGCCGGGCCGGTGCTGCGCGCCGGGTTCACCGACGTGTTAGTCACCGGGATGCTGATAAGGTGTATCAGCGTCAGCCCCAGCCCGATCGCGATCGGCGCGAAGCCGCTCGGCGCGCGGGTATCGGTCGCGCCCATGATGATGGTGAGGAAGCCGAAGGTCATCACCACTTCCATGATAATGGCTGCGTGCAGGCCATAGCCGCCGGGCGATTGCTCGCCATAGCCGTTCACCGCAAGGCCGTTGGGCGCGAGCATGTAACCCGCCTTGCCGCTGGCGACGCAATAAAGCAGCCCCGCCGCGATGATCGCGCCGATCAGTTGCGCGATGATATAGGGGATGATGTCCTTCGTCGGAAAACGCTTGCCGGCCCACAGCCCGAGCGTCACCGCCGGGTTGAGGTGGCAGCCGGAGATATGGCCGATCGAATAGGCCATGGTGAGGAGCGTCAGCCCGAACGCAAGCGCGACGCCCGCGAACCCGATGCCGACTTCCGGGAATTTGGCGGCGAGGACGGCGCTGCCGCAGCCGCCGAACACCAGCCAGAAGGTTCCGAACAATTCCGCGATGCAACGCTTGTGAATTGGCACCATATCCCCGTCCTCCTTGCGATAGTTAAATCCCACCTCTTTTGAGCGAGGCAGAGGATAGTGCGGGAACATGATCCCTGACAAGCGTGCAGCGCCGCGGGCTTTATCGCCTGTTATCAGCGATGTGCGCAGCGAAGGAAAGAATGCGCCTCAACCGCGCACCTGCCCCGTGCCCAGCCCGATCCATTTATAGGTGGTGAGCCCCTCCAGCGCGACAGGCCCGCGCGCGTGCAGCCGCCCGGTCGCGATGCCGATCTCCGCGCCCAGCCCGAATTCGCCGCCGTCGGCGAATTGGGTGGAGGCGTTCCACAGCACGATCGCCGAATCGACCTCGGCGAGGAAGCGGTGCGCGATATCCTCATCGGCGGCGACGATCGCATCGGTGTGATGGGAGCCGTGGCGCGCGATATGCGCAAGCGCGCCCTCCAGCCCGTCCACCACCGCCGCCGAGGCGATGGCATCCAGATATTCGGTATCCCAGTCCGCATCATCGGCCTGCGCGATCCCCGGCGTCATCGCGCAGGCACGCCCATCGCCCCGCACCTCGCAGCCGGCTGCCGACAATGCCGCGAGCAGTGCCGGCGCCGCGGGATAGGCGGCGTCGACAAGCAGCGTCTCCATCGCGCCGCAAACGCCGGTGCGCCGCATCTTCGCATCCACCACGATCCGCTCGGCCATCGCCTGATCGGCGGAGGCATGGACGAAAATATGGTTGATCCCATCGAGATGCGCGAGCACCGGCACGCGCGCTTCTCCCTGCACCCGCGCGACCAGGCTCTTGCCGCCGCGCGGCACGATCAGGTCGATCAGCCCGTCCGCCGTCAGCATCGCGCCGACCGCCGCGCGATCTGTGGTCGCGACACGCTGTACCGCGCCCGCCGGCAACCCGGCCTCCGCCAGCCCGGCGACGAACGCCCGGTGGATCGCCGCGTTGCTCTCCACCGCTTCGGAGCCGCCACGCAGCACCACCGCGTTGCCGGACATCACACACAGGGCCGCGGCGTCAGCCGTCACATTGGGGCGGCTTTCGTAGATGATGCCGATCACCCCGATCGGCACGCGCACGCGGCGCAGCACGAGGCCGTTGGGCCGTGTCGCCTCGTCGATCACCGCGCCCACCGGATCGGGCAGCGTCGCGACGGTCGCCACGCCATCCGCCATCGCCGCGACCCGCCCGGCATCGAGCCGCAAGCGATCGAGCATCGCCGGGGTCAGCCCGTTGGCGGCGGCGCGCGCCATATCCGCCTCGTTCGCGGCGAGGATGGCTGGCGTCGCGGCGCGCAAGGCCCCGGCGGCGGCGCGCAGCCCGGCGCGGCGCTGTTCGGTCGAAAATTGCGCGAGCGCATGTGCGGCGGCACGCGCTTCGGCGGCCATGGCGGCGATCATCGCGGCGGGGGAAGGAATATCCAGCATCACGCTGGCGCGCCTATCACGCGAGGCCGCCGCTGCCGAGTCGATTAGGCCGTTCACGTCCGGCATTTTTCCACCGGCAGCGGGCTGCGCGATGAAACGAGGGGCGGGCCATGCTATATCGCGATGGCCGGGATGCAGGAACTCGCCCGATGACGATGCACGACAGACGCGAAACATTGTTCGTTCTCCTCGCCGCCGGGCTGGCGGGGCCGATCGTCGCCGCCTGCCGCGCAACCCCGGCGGAGGCGGCGCCCGAGCGGTTCGAGATCAACCTCAGCGACGCGCAATGGAAAGCGCGGCTGTCTCCCGCCGCCTGGCGCGTGCTGCGCCATGACGGCACCGAGCGCCCCTTCTCCAGCCCATTGGATGATGAGCACCGCCCTGGCCGCTATCTCTGCGCCGGTTGCGCGCTGCCATTGTTCGACGCGCGGACGAAATTCGACAGCGGCACGGGCTGGCCAAGCTTCTGGGCGCCGCTCCCCGACGCGGTCCGCACGCGCACCGACAGCACGCTCGGCATGTCGCGCATCGAAGTCCACTGCCGGCGTTGCGGCGGCCATCTCGGCCATGTGTTCGACGATGGGCCAAAGCCCACCGGCAAACGCTATTGCATGAACGGCGTGGCGCTCATCTTCCGCCCGGCGTGAGGTTGCCGATCGCGCCCGCGCCCCGTAAAGGCTCCGCCATGTCCGAAAAGCCTGTGCTCGACCTGCTGATCGCCGCCCCGCGCGGCTTTTGCGCCGGGGTGGATCGCGCGATCCGCATCGTCGAACTGGCGATCGAGAAACATGGCGCGCCGGTCTATGTCCGGCATGAGATCGTCCACAACAAGTTCGTCGTGGACAGCCTGAAGGCGCGCGGCGCGATCTTCGTCGAAGAATTGACCGAGGTGCCGAACGACGCACCCGTGGTATTTTCCGCGCACGGCGTGCCCAAATCGGTGCCCGCCAATGCCGAGGCGCGCGGGCTGGACTATCTCGACGCGACCTGCCCGCTGGTGAGCAAGGTTCACCGGCAGGCGGAACGGCTGGTCGCCGCCGGCCATCACATCATCTTCATCGGCCACGCCGGCCATCCCGAGGTGATCGGCACGTTCGGCCAGGTGCCCGAAGGCGCGATGACGCTGGTGGAGAATGTGCGAGACGCGGAGGCGTTGACGCCTGCGAACCCCGACAATCTCGCCTTCCTCACCCAGACCACTTTGTCGGTGGACGATACCGCGGAAGTGGTCCGCACGCTCCAGCGCCGTTTCCCGTCGATCAGCGCGCCGCGCGGCGAGGACATCTGCTACGCCACCTCGAACCGTCAGGCGGCGGTGAAGGCGATCGCCGCGACGTGCGATGCGGTGCTGGTGATCGGCGCGCCCAATTCGTCCAACTCGGTCAGGCTGGTCGAGGTGGCGGAGCGTGAGGGCATTCGCGCCGCGCTGATCCAGCGCGCCACCGATCTCGACTGGTCGTTTCTCGATGGCGTAGCGAAGCTCGGCCTCACCGCCGGCGCCTCCGCTCCGGAATTGCTGGTGCGCGAACTGGTCGATCATCTCGCGACGCGCTTCACCGTCAACGAAAGCGAGGTCGAGACGACGCGCGAATCAATCGCGTTCAAGCTGCCGCGCGGGCTGGAAACCGCTGCCTGACGCTGGCATTGCCGCGACCCAAGCCAACGCGACCACGGGGAAAGAATGATGCGCCTGTCCGATAATCCGCCGCGCGCAGGCGCGCGCTGACATGGCCGTTTACACGCAGGTTTCAGCCGAGGTGCTGGCCGCGTTCCTTACGCGCTATGATGTCGGCGAACTCGTCTCCGCCAAGGGCATTGCGGAAGGGGTGGAGAATTCGAACTTCCTCGTCGAAACGACGCGCGATCGCTTCATTCTGACGCTGTATGAAAAGCGCGTCGCCGCCACCGACCTGCCGTTCTTCATGGCGCTGCTCGATCATCTCGATGAAAAGGGCCTGCCCGTCCCGCCCGCGATCAAGGATCGTGGCGGCGTGGAGATTCAGGAACTGGAAGGCCGCCCGGCGTGCCTGATCCGCTTCATGCCCGGCGTATCGCTGTCACATCCCACGCCGGCGCAGGCGCTCGCCGCCGGCAAGGCGATGGGGGAGATGCACCACGCCGTCGCCGATTTCGCGCCGACGCGCGAAAACTCCATGGGCGTCGATACCTGGCGAGCGTTGTTCGCGCGTTGCGGCCACAGCCTCGATCAGATCGCGCCCGGCCTATACGACGATCTTGGCCGGGCGCTCGACAAGGTGGAGGCGGCGTGGCCGCGCGACGGGTTCGATCGCATCGCCATCCACGCCGATCTGTTTCCCGATAACGTGCTGATGCTGGGCGATCGCGTCACCAGCCTGATCGACTTCTATTTCGCGTGCACCGATATCCGGGTGTACGATCTGGCGATCATGCACAGCGCATGGTCGTTCGACAATGCGGGCCGCAATTATGACGCGGCGGTCGGCGATGCGCTGGTCGCCGGCTATCAACACCATTTCCCGCTCACCGAAACGGAACGCGCGCTATTCGCCACGCTCGCCAGCGGCGCGTGCATCCGTTTCGCGCTGTCACGCGCGTGGGATTGGCTCAACACGCCTCCCGATGCCCTTGTCATGCGTAAGGATCCGCTCGCCTACATGCGCCGCCTCCATCACTATGATCCCACACTGGCGGCGCGCGCCGCATGACTGAAATGCCGAAGGTAGAGGCGTTCACCGATGGCGCGTGCAAGGGCAATCCCGGCCCCGGCGGCTGGGGCGTGGTGCTGCGCATGGGCGATCGCGAAAAGGAATTGTCCGGCGGCGATCCCGCCACCACCAACAACCGCATGGAAATGACCGCCGCGATCGAGGCGCTCAACGCGCTGACGCGGCCCTGCCAGGTACGGCTCTGCACCGACAGCCGCTATGTCATGGACGGGCTGACCAAGTGGATTCACGGCTGGCAACGCAACGGCTGGCGCACCGCCGACAAAAAGCCGGTCAAGAACGCCGAATTATGGCAGGCGCTGCTCGCGGCGGCGAAGCCCCATCGCGTTGAATGGCATTGGGTGAAGGGCCATGCCGGCCACCCCGAAAACGAGCGCGCCGACAGGTTGGCAAGCGACGCCGCCATCGACGCCGGGCGAGCCGGGCGCAGGGCCTGACCTCGCCCGGCGGCGCGCTTATTCTTCTTCGATCGTCGGGGCGCCCACCCCGTTCTTCTTGATCGATTCGATGGCGTTGATCGCGCTCGCCTTGTTGCTGTAGCCTTCCGTCCAGAAGATCGTTTCGCTGTTGTACTTGAAGTACGCCACGAACTCGCCGGCCTTGTTCTTCTTGATCGTGAACTTGTGTGCCATCGAAACCTCCCGCTCTAGTTGGGCGGGGTGAGCTTATCGACGAAACGCGCGGGCGTATAGCGGGCGATATCAATGCCCGGAGGCGGCGTATCGCCCAGCAGGAGCGCCGCGCCGATCCGCGCGGCGGCGGGCGCGGTCTGGATGCCGAAACCGCCCTGCCCCGCGAACCAGAAGAAGCCGGGGATATCGTGGGCGAAGCCGTAAACCGGCAGCCGATCCGGCGCGAAGCTGCGCAAGCCCGCCCATTTCCGCTCCACCTGCAACACCCGCCAGTCGACCGCCTGCTCCATCCGATCGATCGCGATCGCGACATCGAGTTCCTCGGGCTGGACATCGCACGGCTCGACCGGGGTTTCGTCATGCGGCGAAAGCCACAGCCGCCCGCCTGCTTCCGGCTTGAAATAGAATGAGCCGTCGAGATGCGCGACATGCGGTATCCCGGCGGGCACCGCGGGATCGGTGCGTAACTGCGCCAGCGTGCGGCGATAGGGCTGGATGCCGATCGGCGCCGCCCCCGCGGCCAGCGCCACCTTGTCCACCCATGCGCCCGCCGCGTTCACGAGCACGGCGGCCTCGTGCGGGCCGCTGGTCGTCTCGATCCGCCACCGCCCATTTTCCCGCCGCGCGGATTTCAGCGCGCAACCAAGCTTCAACGTCGCGCCGGCCCGCCGCGCGTTCGCCAGCGCATCGGCGTGAAGCGCGGCAACGTCGATATAGGCGCAACTCGGCTCATATACCCCGACGGTCCAGCCCGCGCGCAGGCCGGGGATATGCGCGGCGGGGTCCACCCGCTCCAGCGCCACGCCGGAACCGGCGAACTCCGCCAGAAACGCATCGGCGAGGGTCGCGTCACCCGACCGTCCGATATGCAGCGATCCCAGCGGCTGAAGGAAGCCGCCCGCCTGCAGGATCGGCCCGGACAGCGTGGTCAGCGGCTGTATCCCCGGCCCGCCATAGGTTTCGGACCAGAAGGCCGCCGAACGCCCCGTGGCGTGATAACCCGCGACGTCCTCCGCCTCGAGGATCAGCACCCGCGCGCGATCCCCGATCGCGGCAGCAAGGGTGGCGCCGGCGATCCCGGCGCCGATGATCGCGATATCGTAGCTCATCGCGCGTGCGATGCGAGGAAAGCGTCGATCGCCGCAAGCGCGCGATCGCGCACGGGATCGGCCTCGCGCAATATTTCATGCGCCGATTCGGGGCCGAAACGCGCCACCTCCGCCGCCGGCAGCCGATCGGCGATGCTGAGCGCCGCGCGCGGATCGACCAATGCATCGGCCTCCGCGACCAGCATCATCACCGGCGTGGCGAGCGCCGCGAGCCGCGGATCGGATGCGAGCGCGCGCGTGCCGGCGAAGGCCTGCGCCAGCCACGCCCAGCTCGGCGGCCCGAGCTGGATTTCAGGCTTCTGTTCGTACCAGAAACCCTCATCGTCATAGCGCCCGGCATCATGGGTAAGCAGCTTCTGCCGGTCGAGTCGCGCGCCGGGCCGCTCATGCCCCTTCCACGCCGCGCGCGCCGGGTTGCCGAGCCGGCACATCAGCCGCGCGACCTGCTCGCCCAGCCACGGGCCAACGGGCGCGCGCAGCCCCAGCATCGGCGCGACAAGCACCACCGCCGCCGGGTCCACCGCGCGTTCCACCAGCGCGCGCAGCACGAGATAGCCGCCCATCGAATGGCCCATGACGACGCGCGGGCCGGGCACGTCCCATGCTTGCCAGAAGGCGGCGAGATCGGCGATCCACGGCGCGAAATCGCTTGCATGGCCAACATGTTGATCGGGCGACAGCCGCCCCGATCCGCCCTGCCCGCGCCAGTCGAACGAAGCGATCGTCCAGCCCGCGTCATGCCAGTGGGCGAATGTTTCCAGATACTTTTCGAACACGTCGCCGCGCCCGCCCTGAAACAGGATCGCGCCACGCGCCGCCCCTTCCGCCGGCCAGTCGAAGCGGCGGATCGACCAGCCGTCAGGCGCCGCCCAATGGGAAATCGAGGCGCCGGCCGGAATTGTGCGGCGGATGGGCGATACGATGGTCATCGGGCATGGTTACGGTTTGGAAAGCCATTCCGTCTAGTGCGTGTCGGGATGGACTGGACCATTCTCCACTGGCTGCTCCCCGCGATCCTCGTGCTGCTGCTGCTGTCGGCGGGCGTGGAGGATGTGCGCACCCGTGAGATCGCCAATTGGAAGACCGGCGGAATCGCGCTGCTCGCGCCGCTGTGGTGGGTGGCGACCGGGCTGCCGGCCTGGCCAGGGATGGCGACGCAACTGGGCGTGGCGCTGGCGGTGTTCGCGCTGTTCTGCGTCGCGTTTCATTTCGGCCAGATGGGCGGCGGCGATGTGAAGCTGATCGGCGCGCTGGCGCTGTGGCTGCCGCTCGTGCCGCTGATGCAGATGCTGATCGTGATGTCGCTCGCCGGCGGCGCGCTCACGCTCATCATGCTCGCCGATCACCGCATCAGGAAAAACGGGCGAACGCTGGAAGTCCCCTACGGTGTCGCGATCGTCTTCGCGGCACTCGCCGTTCTTCACCAACCTGTTCTTAACCAGTTTGCGTAATCATAGCCGGGAATACCTCGGACCGCCGAACGCTTGAAAGGCACGTTGAGTCATGGACACTCGGAAGGTTGTATTGCTGGTCGGCGCGCTATTCGTCGCTGCCATCACCGCATTCTTCGCGCGAACGCTGATCGCGGGAAGCGCAGCGCCGCAGGCGAACGCGATGGCTGGCGCCCCCGCCGCTATCGACGGCCCCAAGGTGCTGGTCGCCACGCGCGCGCTGCCGGTCGGCACGATCATTGATCCAGCGGCGGTGAAATTCCAGCCGTGGCCGAAGGAACTGGTGGAGGGCGCCTATTTCCAGGAGGGCACCGGCTTCGACATGAAGAATGTCGTCGGCACGGTGGTGCGCAATGCGATCACCGCCGGCCAGCCGATCACCCAGGGCGCGCTGGTCAAGCCGGGCGACCGCGGCTTCCTCGCCGCCGCGCTCGGGCCGGGGATGCGCGCGGTGACCGTGCCCGTCTCCACCCAGTCGTCGGTCGCGGGCTTCATCTTTCCGGGCGACCGCATCGACCTGCTGCTGACGCAGACCGTGGCCGGCGGCGGTGACGGCCCCCCGCTCAAGACCTCGGAAACGATCATGCGCAACCTGCGCGTGCTGGCGACCGATCAGCGCACGTCCGACGAGAAGGACGAAAAGGGCAACACCGTGGTTCACACCTTCTCCACCGTGACGATCGAGGCGACGCCCAAGATCGCCGAGGAGATCGCGGTGGCGCAGACGCTCGGTTCGCTCTCCCTGTCGCTGCGCTCGATCGCGGACAATCAGGCGGAACTGGATCAGGCGATCGCCTCGGGCGCGGTGAAACTCCCCGTCAACGGCGATCCGAAGGCGGAAAAGGCGCTGATGGTGCAACTCGCCAGCCAGCCGCAGAACGGCAATTCGACCTTCTCGGTCGGCGCGGATGTCTCGCGCTTCCAGCGCCGCACCGTGCCCGGCAAGGCGCAGGATAACAGCTCACCCGCCGATCCGGGCGCCGGGGGGGCAATTCCAGGAGGGGCGCTGGCGATCGGCCCCGTCGTGCGCATCGCGCGCGGCAACACGGTGACCGACGTTCCGGTCGGGGGGAAGAAATGATGCGCATTCGCTCAACGCCGATCGGGGTGCCGCTCGCCGCCGCCCTTGCCTCCGCCGCGGTCGTCGCGACCCCGGCTGCGGCGCCCGCCCAGTCCGCGCCCGCCGCAAACGCGCCCATCGTCCAGCTCGCCACCAATCGTGGCCGGCTGATAACGCTGGCCCGCCCGATGAGCGATCTGTTCGTCGCCAATTCGGACATCGCGGATGTGCAGGTGCGTTCGCCCACGCAGCTTTATATCTTCGGCAAGAAGGCGGGCGAAACGACTGTCTCGGCCACGTCGAAGACCGGCCAGGTCGTCTATTCGACCACGGTTCGCGTCGGCAACAATTTCGACTCGATCGGCCAGATGCTCAAGCTGGCGATGCCCGAGGCCGCGATCACCGCGACGACGATGAACGGCGTGGTGCTGTTGACCGGCACCGTCGCGCAGCCCGATGACGGCGCGGAGGCCGAACGCCTCGTCACCGCCTTCGTGGGTGAAGGCACGAAGGTAATCAGCCGCTTGCGCACCGCGACCCCGTTGCAGGTGAACCTTCAGGTGCGCTTCGCCGAGGTGAGCCGCAGCTTCGTCAAGAATATCGGCTCGAACATCCTGACGCGCGACACCTCCGGCGGGTTCACGTTCGGCGTGGCATCCGGGCGAAATCCCGGCACGATCACCGGCAGCAGCACGAATACAGCCGGCCTGCCGCTTGTCGATCCTTCGACCCGGTTCGGCTTTCCTCCCGGCACCATCCCGCCGCAGCCATTCGATCCGCGAACCGGGCTGTTCGCCACCGGCACGCAATATACGTTCACGCAAAGCACCACGGATCGCACCACGCTTGGCCTCGCGGGCCGATTGTTCGGGCTGGACGTGCTTCAGGCGCTCGATCTCGGCGAGCGGCTCGGCCAGGTGACGAGCCTCGCCAATCCCAACCTCACCGCGCTTTCCGGCGAGACCGGCACGTTCCTCGCGGGCGGCGAAATCCCGATCCCGATCGCGCAGGGGCTTGGCGCGGTGTCGATCGAATATAAGCAATATGGCGTCAGCCTCGCCTACACCCCCACGGTGTTGGCGGACGGGCGGATCAGCCTGCGCGTGCGCCCCGAGGTATCGCAGCTTTCGTCCGACGGCGCGGTTACCTTCCAGGGCACGTCGATCCCGGCGATCACCACGCGGCGCGCGGAAACCACGGTGGAGCTTGGCTCCGGCCAGAGCTTCATGATCGCGGGCCTGTTGCAGAACACGCACAACAACTCGATCGACAAGACCCCCGGCGTCGGCGATCTGCCGATCCTCGGCGCGCTGTTCCGCTCCAACGGGTTCCAGCGCAACGAAACCGAGCTGGTGATCGTCATCACGCCCTATCTGGTGAAGCCGGTCAACGCGAACGACATCGTGCTGCCGACCGACGGCTACAAGGCGCCGACCGATCTCGATCGTATCCTGTTCGGCCAGCTTGGCGGCGGGACGAGCGGCGGCGCGCGCCCGAAGCCGTCGATGGAGGCCGGGCCGCCCGCCCAGCCCGCCGTCGGCGCAGCCGCGCCGGTCGCCCCGATCCCCACGCCCGAACCACGTCGTGACGACGCGGATCGCAAGGCCGCGATCAAGCCCAAGGGCAAGGCGGCGCCCGCCGCCGTCGCCCCGGCCCCCGGCTTCTCGATCAATTGACCCGCCAACCCGAGGACATGAACATGGTCAAGCGCACCCTGCTCCTCGCCGTTCTGCCCGCCATCGTTCTTGGCGGTTGCAGCGGCACCAAGAATCGCGGGCTCGAATCCGTCCACCAGCCGGTGGTCAGCCGCACCGATTACAGCTTCGACGTTGCCACCGCCCCCGGCGGGCTGGCGCCCGGCGAGGAACAGCGGCTTGCCGGCTGGATGAATTCGCTCCGCCTCGGCTACGGCGACAGCGTGGCGATCGACGATCCCGCCGGGGTCAGCCCGGCGGCGCGCAACGCGGTGACGCGTTCGGCGGCGCGCTTCGGCCTGCTCGTCGGGGAGAGCGCCGCGATCACCGGCGCCCCCGTCGTTCCCGGCACGTTGCGCGTGGTGGTCAGCCGCACGCGCGCGCGCGTTCCCAATTGCCCTGATTTCTCGCGCACGCGCCAGCCCGAGTTCGAGAGCAACACCTCGTCCAACCAGGGGTGCGCGATCAACTCGAACCTTGCCGCGATGGTCGCCAATCCGCTCGATCTGGTGCGCGGGGAGCCGGGCACGCAGGTCTATGACGCGGCGACCGGCACGCGCGCGATCACCGAATATCGCCAGGCGAAGCCGACCGGAAACGGCGGCACGACGCTGAAAACCGAAAAAGCCGGGAGCAAGTAAGATGAATGCCCCATGGAAGCCCGCCGGCGTGGCGCATCGCGAACCGTTCGTCGCCTTCGTCTGCGATGAAACGACGGCGGAGGCGATCCGCCCCGTCGCCACCGAAATGGGCTGGTCGACGGACAAGGTGAACAAGGGCGGGCTGCGCAACGCGGTCCAGTCGCTGTCCGTTTCGGCTAGTCCGCAGATACTGTTCGTCGATCTCGCGGAATCCGGCGATCCATTGAGCGACATCAATTCGCTGGCGGAGGTCTGCGAGCCGGGAACCGTCGTGATCGCGGCGGGCCAGATCAACGATGTGCGGCTGTATCGCGATCTCGTGGCAAGCGGCATCCAGGATTATCTGCTGAAACCGATCAGCCCGGACGCGCTGCGCGAGGCCTTCAGCCATGCTCAGGCGATGCTCAACGCGCCAAAGGCCGTCGAAGGCGGCGCCGTCGATCGCCCGCATCATGCCGTGGCGGTAATCGGCACACGCGGCGGCACCGGCGCCTCGACCATCGCAACTTCGCTCGCCTGGCTGATGAGCGAGAAACAGCAGCGCACCACCGCGATGCTCGATCTCGACGTGCATTTCGGCACCGGCGCGCTCGCGCTCGATCTGGAGCCGGGACGCGGCCTCACCGACGCGATCGAGAACCCCAGCCGCATCGACGGCCTGTTCATCGAACGCGCCATGATCCGCGCCTCGGACAAGCTTTCCGTCCTGTCGGCGGAGGCCCCGATCAGTTCGCCGATCGTCACCGATGGCTCCGCCTTCTTCCAGTTGCAGGAGGAGATGCGCGCCGCGTTCGAATGCACCGTGGTCGATCTGCCGCGCAACATGCTCGTCGCCCATCCGCATCTGGTCAGCGACATGCAATGCGCGGTGATCGTTACCGAGCTGACGCTGGCGGCGGCGCGCGATACGATCCGTATCCTTCCATGGCTGAAATCCAATGCGCCGCACATGTCGGTGATGCTGGTCGCCAATCGCGTGCATCCGGGGCAGCAGCTCGAAATCTCGCGCAAGGATTTCGAAGGCTCGATCGAGCGCAAGATCGACTTCGTCGTTCCGTTCGATCAGAAGCTCGCGGCGCAGGCCGCCAAGCTGGGCAAGCCGCTTGCCGAGGCCGGCAAGGGCTCCAAGACGATCGTGCCCCTCGCCCAACTCGCCACCCGTCTCTGTGCGGCGGGCGATGCCGAAGGGGAGAAGAACACCCCGGACAAGGGCACGAAGGGCGGATCGCTGATGGAGCGATTCACCGATCTGAAATCCCTCCTGCCCAAGAAGCAGGCCGGAGCGAAAGCGAAGTGATCGCGACCGCGCGCCTTCCCGCGCGCGGTCGCCGTCCAGGATAAGTGAGGGCGCGATGCCGTTGATGCCGATTGCGATGCTTGCACTGGGCGCGCTGTGCGTGATGGGGATGATCGCGTTCGCCTTCGCCGGCCCCTCCACGGCGCGGGCCAGCGGGCGCCGGCTGAGCGCGCTGCGCGAGCGCCACTCCACCTCTCCCGCGCTCGCGGTCGAGGCGCAGATGCGCAGCATCACCGGCAAGAACGCCACCAAGGCGGACAAGGCGGCGATGCGCTTCCTGCCGAAGCCCGCCGAGCTGAAAAAGCGCCTGCACCGTTCCGGCAAGAGCTGGACGCTCGGCCAATATGGCATCGCCACGCTCGGCATCACCGCGGTCATCACGCTCCTGCTTTCGCTGAAGGGGCTTCCGCTGCTGCTTTCGCTGCTGGTCGGGCTGGGCTTTGGCGCGGGGATACCGCATTATATCGTCGGCTATTTCATCAAGCGCCGGCTCGCGCAGTTCAACGCGAAATTCCCCGATGCGATCGAACTGCTCGTGCGCGGCCTGCGCTCGGGCCTGCCGATCACCGAAACCATGTCCGTCGTCGGAAGCGAGGTTCCCGGCCCCGTCGGCGAGGAATTCCGCACCGTTTCGGACAAGATGAAGATCGGCCGTTCGATGGAAGTGGCGTTGCAGGAAACCGCAGACCGGATCAACACGCCCGAATTCCAGTTCTTCTGCATCACCATCGCGATCCAGCGCGAAACCGGCGGCAACCTCGCCGAAACCTTGCAGAATCTCGCGACGGTGCTGCGTCAGCGCGGCCAGATGAAGCTGAAGATCAAGGCCATGTCCTCGGAATCCAAGGCATCGGCCTATATCATCGGCGCGCTGCCGTTCATCGTGTTCATCCTCATCTGGTTCATCAACGGCGCCTATATGCAGACCTTCTTCGTCGATCAGCGGCTAATGGTCGCAGGCGGCGGTGCGATGGTGTGGATGAGCATCGGCGCGTTCATCATGGCCAAGATGATAAACTTCGAGATCTGACGCGATGGAAACGGTACAGAATCCGACACTGCTTGGGGTCGATGTCTATCTCGCCGCGACGATCCTGTCGGGCATTGCGACATTCGCCGTGCTGGTCGCGATCTACGCGGCGCTCAGCGTGCACGATCCGATGGCCCGTCGCGTCAAGGCGCTGAACGAGCGCCGCGAACAGCTGAAGGCCGGCATCACCGCGTCCACCGGCAAGCGCCGCGCGAAGCTGGTGCGCCGCAGCGAAGGGGCGGATCGCATTCGCACCCTCCTCGCCTCGCTCCAAGTGTTGCAGGATAGCCAGTTGAAGGAAGCGCAGCGCAAGCTGCTTCAGGCTGGCATCCGTTCGAAGGAATGGGCGGTCGGCGTGATCTTCGGTCGGCTGGTGCTGCCGATCGTGCTTGGCGGCATCATCCTGTTCATCGTTTACGGCACCAACAGTTTCGCCGACTGGACCCCGCTCAAGCGCTACGGGCTGGTCGCGGCCACGTTCATCTTCAGCTACAAAGCGCCGGATATCTTCCTGCAAAACAAGATCACCAAGCGTTCGGCGGCGATCCGCAAGGGCCTGCCCGACGCGCTCGATCTGCTGGTGATCTGCGCCGAGGCGGGGCTGACGGTCGACGCAGCCTTCCACCGGGTCGCGAAGGAACTGGGCAAGGCCTATCCCGAACTGGGCGACGAATGCGCGCTGACCGCGATCGAACTGGGCTTTCTCACCGATCGGCGCCAGGCGTTCGAGAACTTCGCGAACCGCATCGCGCTGGATGAGGTGAAGGGCATCGTCACCACGATGATCCAGACCGAGAAATACGGCACCCCCCTCGCCTCCGCATTGCGCGTGCTGTCCGCGGAATTCCGCAACCAGCGCATGATGCGCGCGGAGGAAAAGGCCGCCCGCCTGCCCGCGATCATGACGGTGCCGCTGATCCTGTTCATCCTGCCGGTGCTGTTCGTCGTCATTCTCGGGCCGGCGGCGTGTTCGATCAAGGATGCCTTCATCAACGGGCCTGTCTGATCCCGCACGCGGACAGGCCCGTCGACCCGGCCATAATCGCGTGCCCGACGCGATTGGGCCAAGCTTCCGCCGCAATCGCTTGGCAAGGCCGAGCCTGACCGATTAAAGGCCGGGACATGAGCGACCGCGATACCATCCTCACCGCCATCAAGGCGCAGATCGAAGCTTTCAACAAGAAGGGCATCGCGATCACCGATGCGACCACATTTCAGGGCGATCTGGAATGGGACAGCCTGACGGTGATGGATTTCGTCGCCGCGATCGAAGACGAATTCGACATCATCATCACGATGAACATGCAGGCGGAAATCGAGACGGTCGGCCAGCTCGCCGACGCCGTTGCCAAGCTGAAGGCCTGAGATGAGCGATAGCGGATTGCAATCCGACGTTTCCCCGGCAGGCGCGCCGATCGCCGCCGAAAGAGACCTGTTCGACAAGTTCAATCCGCTGATCGCGGAACGGGAGGCGCTGCTGTCATCCGGCCTGCGCGATCCGTTCGGCATCGTGATGGAGGAGGTGAAATCCCCCACCGTCGCGGTAATCAAGGGCCGCGAGACGATCCTGCTCGGCACGTATAATTATATGGGGATGACGTTCGATCCGGACGTGATCGCCGCGGGCAAGGAAGCGTTCGACAAATTCGGCACCGGCACCAACGGCAGCCGCGCGCTCAACGGCACCTTCCACGATCATATGGAGGTGGAACAGGCACTGCGCGAATTCTACGGCATGTCCGGCGCGATCGTCTTCTCCACCGGCTATCAGGCCAATCTCGGCGTGATTTCCGCGATCGCCGGCAAGGGCGAATATATCATCCTCGATGCCGACAGCCATGCCTCGATCTACGATGGCTGCGCGATGGGCAATGCGGAGGTGGTGCGCTTCCGTCATAATTCGGTCGAGGATCTCGACAAGCGGCTGGGGCGCCTGCCGAAGGAGCCGGGCAAGCTCGTCGTGCTCGAAGGCGTCTATTCGATGCTCGGCGATGTCGCGCCGCTTAAGGAAATGGTCGCCGTCGCCAGGAAGCATGGCGCGATGGTGCTGGTCGACGAGGCGCATTCGATGGGCTTCTTCGGCGCGCACGGGCGCGGGGTTTACGAGGAACAGGGGCTGGAGGATCAGGTCGATTTCGTGATCGGCACCTTCTCCAAGTCGGTCGGCACGGTCGGCGGCTTCTGCGTTTCGAACCATCCGAAATTCGATATCCTGCGCTTCGTCTGCCGCCCGTATATCTTCACCGCCAGCCTGCCCCCGGCAGTGATGGCGAGCGCCGCCGTCTCGATCCGCAAGCTGATGCACGCGCACAACAAGCGCGCGCATCTGTGGGAAAACACGCGGCAATTGCACGGCGGGCTGCAGCGTCTTGGCTTCCGCCTGCCGACGGAGGAGCCGCAATCCGCCGTGGTCGCGGTACTGCTCGACGATCAGGAACAGGCGGTGGCGATGTGGCACGCGCTGCTGGAGGCGGGGCTTTACGTCAACGTCGCGCGCCCGCCCGCCACCCCCGCCGGGACGTTCCTGCTGCGCTGCTCCGTCTGCGCGGAGCATACGAGCGAGCAGATCGCGCGGGTGATCGCGATGTTCGAGGGCGCCGGCCGCGCGACGGGGGCGATCGCCTGATATTCCCGGTGCGCCCGGTCGGTCGATCCGCCGGGCGCGCTTTTCCAGCGCCGCATCGTCTGATAGTGATCCGCTGGTGAGCGCGAACCTCGGGGGAACCATTCCGAAAGGATCGGTAGCGAAGCTGCGCACCGTCATGCTGGCCGTGATGGGCGTGCTGGGCGTCGCCGTGCTTTTCGGCCTGATCGTCACGCTGGGCGAAGCGAACCGCCAGCGCGATCGCGCGATCCGGCTCCAGTCGCACAGCTATGACATCATGGTGCTGGCGCGGACGCTGGGGGGCACCATCGCCCAATCCGAAGCCTCGCTCGGCCGCTTCGTCATCTCCGGCGATAAGCAACTCGGTCGGCTCTATTACGACGACTGGCAATTCGCCGGAAAGCAGATCGACCGGCTGGGGACGCTGACCCGGCAGAACGACAGCCAGGCGAAGCGCATGGACGAGTTGCGCCGCGCCTATGACGAGCGCGGCAAGGAACTGTCGCTGATCGCGCTCAACACCAATTACGGCAAGAACAGCCAGGCATTGTCGCTCTATTATCGGGCGCGCGAAGCCCCGTCGCTGGCGGCGATCAACCGCGCGCTGGAGGAGATCACCCGCAGCGAACGCGATCTGCTCGATCAGCGCACGCGAGAGACGCGCGCGGCGATCGAGCGATCGGCGAAGCTCGCCCGGATATTGTCCGCCTTCGGCATCCTCATCTTGCTCGGCGCGATCACGCTCGGCGCGCTCACCGTGCGCGCACTGACCGAGCGCGGCGTCGCGCAGGCAGAGGCCGCCGCCCAGCGCGAGCGGGCGGATGGGTTCGCTGCCGCCGTGGCGGTCGCCACCGCCGAACTGCGCGACCAGGAGGCCCGGCTGCGACAGGTGCAGAAAATGGAAGCGGTGGGCCAGCTCACCGGCGGCATCGCACATGATTTCAACAATATGCTTGCCGTAGTGATGGGCGGGCTTGAACTTGCCCAGCGCGGCTTGGCCGACGCCAGCGCGAACGCGGAGAGCCGCCGCCACATCGACAGCGCGATGGAAGGCGCGAAGCGCGCCGCCGCGCTGACCGGCCAGTTGCTCACCTTCGCCCGCGAAACCGCGATCAATCCCGAGGTGATGGCGGTCGACGATCTGCTGCGCGGTATGTCCGAACTGCTCGACCGGACGCTGGGCGACGCGATCACCGTCACCATCCACGATCGCAGCGCTGGATGGCGGCTGCGCGCCGATCGCGTCCAGCTCGAAAACAGCCTGGTCAATCTCGCGGTGAATGCGCGCGATGCGATGGACGGGCGCGGCACACTGACCATCGCCGCCGGCACCGCGACGCTGGCGGAAGGCGAGCGCGAATGCGCGCCGGGCGATTATCTCACCATCGCGGTTACGGACACCGGCTGCGGCATGACGCCTGAAACAGCCGAGCGCGCCTTCGAGCCGTTCTTCACCACCAAGCCGGTCGGCAAGGGCACGGGGCTTGGCCTCAGCCAGATATTCGCCTTTGTCCGGCAACAGCGTGGCGCGATCGCGATCGCCTCGGCACCCGGCCAGGGCACGACGATCACGCTCTATTTTCCGCGCGACGCGAGCGCCCTTGCCACAACACCCCCCGCCCAGCCCATTCAGCGCGCGCCCGCGGCAGTGACAGCCGCGCTTGAGGTGCTGGTGGTGGAGGACGATCCCCGCGTGCTTGCGGCGACCGTAGGCGCGCTCAAGGAACTGGGGCATGATCCGATCCCCTGCGATGATCCGCTGCTTGCCCCGAGCGTGCTTGCCAAGCATCAAACCGTCGGCCTCATCATCTCCGACGTGCTGATGCCCGCCCGCACCGGGCCTGAGATGATCGCGGCGCTCGATGCGCGCCATGCCCATATTCCTGTGCTGTTCGTTACCGGCTACGCCGGCGAACTGGCGGAGACGGGCGGATTCGGTGGCCACCATGTGCTGCGCAAGCCCTTCACGCTGGCCGCGCTCGAACGCGCGATTTCCGCGGCGACCAGCGCGGATCGCGCGCTTGCGGCCCCAGGCGTTCCGGCGGAATAGTCGCCATGGGCGCGGGGGCCGATATTTCGGCTGACGCCCGGCGTTCGGCCTCCTATACCGCCCCGATAGTCCAGCAGCGACGAGTGACCGTTACCCGCCCATGAAATCGATCGACCGCTACATGGCCCGGCTGATCGCGCTGCCGCTGTTCTCCACGCTCGTGCTCGCCGCGATGCTGCTGGTGCTCGATCGCATGTTGCGCCTGTTCGATTTCGTCGCGACCGAGGGCGGGCCGGTTTCGGTGGTGTGGCGGATGCTCGCCAATCTGCTGCCGGAATATCTCGGCCTCGGCATTCCGATCGGGCTGATGCTGGGCATCCTCCTCGCCTTCCGCCGACTCGCCACCTCGTCCGAACTGGATGTGATGCGCGGCGTGGGGATGAGCTACGGTCGGCTGCTGCGCGTGCCATATATGTATGCGGTGGGGCTTGCGCTGCTCAATCTGGCGATCGTCGGCTATGTCCAGCCGAAAGCGCGCTACGCTTATGAGCAACTGCGCTTCGAATTGCGCACCGGCGCGCTCGGCGCGTCGATCAAGGTCGGCGAATTCACCCATCTCGGCGATCGCACCACGTTGCGCATCGAACAGAGCCGCGACGACGGGCGCCAGCTTTCCGGCATCTTCGTCCACACCCAGACGCAGAAGGGCGACTGGATCGGCGTGACGGCGCAGCGCGGCCAGTTTCTCGCCACCGACGATCCGGACGTGATTATCCTGCGCCTGACCAGCGGCACGCTGGTGCACAACCGCAGCGATTTCAGCACCCCACGCGTACTGACCTTCAGCAGCCACGATCTGCCGATCAACCTGCCGAAATTCGAGCAGTTCCGCGTGCGCAGCGGCGAAAGCCTTGAGGCCACATTGCCCGAACTCGCCAGCACCGGCCGCCACGGGCAGACCGAGCAGGAACGCGACGCCAGCCGCGCCGAATTCCATTTCCGCGTCGCCGAAGTGGCCTCGATGTTCCTTCTGCCGCTGCTCGCGGTGGCGCTGGGCGTGCCCCCGAAGCGATCGACTTCGGCGCTGGGAGTTTTCCTGTCGATCGTAATCATCGTGACCTATCACAAGGTCAATCAATATGCCGCCTCGGTCGGCCATTTCGGGCGGATTGATCCGTTCTTCGCGCTATGGGTGCCGTTCGCGATCTTCGCCGCGCTGGTGCTGTGGATGTATCGCACGATCGCCTTCGTCCCCGGCGGCCAGCCGATCGGCGCGCTCGAACGCGTGGCGGGCAAGGCATGGAAATCCGTGGTGCGTCACCTGCCGGGCCGGCGGCATCGCGCGGGAGCCCCGGCATGACCTCGTTTTTCCCGTCGCGCACCATCTCGATCTACATGGGGCGGATGTTCCTCGTGCGGACGTTCGGCATTCTCGCCGGGCTGGTCCTCGTCCTCCAGGCGCTGGATTTGCTGGGGGAATCGGGCAAGATCCTCGCGGTGCCGGGCAATGGCGATGCCCAGGTGTGGCATTATGTCTCGCTGCGCGTGCCGCAGATCATCGCGCGCTTCCTGCCGTTCTCGGTGCTGCTCGGCACGATCCTCACGCTGATTACGATGAACCAGAACAGCGAGGTGATCGCGCTGAAGGGCGCGGGCATGTCCGCGCATCAGGTGCTGGCGCCGCTGATCGTCGCCAGCATCGGTGTCGCGGCGCTGAGCTTCGCCTTCAACGATCGCGTCGTGCCGCGCGCGACAGCGACGCTCAACCGATGGGAGAAGGTCGATTACGGGCCGATGCCGGTCGATCGGGGGGATCGAACGAACGTCTGGGTGCGTTCCGGGCCTGATCTGATCGAGGTCGATCGGATCAGCGGGCGCGGTGCTGCGGCGCAACTCGGCGGCATCACCGTCTATGATCGCAACGGCGGCGAATTGCGCGCCATCGTCACGGCGCGGTTCGGCAAGCGTTCGGGCGATGGCTGGGCGATCTGGCCGGCGCAACGCTTCGATGTCGCCAGCGGCAAGGTGACGCAGCTTGGCGAAACCATAATCGCCACCGGGGTGACGCCGGATCAGTTCACCCTTTCCTCGGTCGATCCGGACGAATTGTCGTTCCGCGCGCTGAAGGAGGCGATCGACGATCTCGGCGCGGCGGGCCGCCCGACCAAATCGCTGGAAGGCGCGCTGTGGCACAAATTGTCCGGCCCGCTCTCCTCCGTGCTGATGCCGCTGCTCGGCGCGGTGGCGGCGTTCGGCATCGCGCGATCGGGCAAATTGTTCGTCCGCGCGGTGATCGGAATGGCGCTGGGCTTTGCCTATTTCGTCGCGGACAATTTCGCGCTGGCGATGGGCAATCTCGGTGCCTACCCGCCGTTCCTCGCGGCCTGGGCGCCGTTCCTGCTGTTCCTGTTCATCGGCGAGACGGTGCTGCTGCGCACCGAGGAATGATCCCGGCTCAGGCTCAGCCGCGCGGCAGCATCGTGCTACGCGCGATCTTGCCGATCAGATAGGGCAGGCTGCGATAATTGGCGTTGTGATAGGGCGACGCCGGCTCCAGCGCCGCCGTCAGCCGCCGATGCGCCTCGCCCAGCGAGTGATAGGGCAGCCCCGGCAACAGGTGATGCAGCGCATGATAGCGCAGGCCCACCGGCGCCCACAGCGCAGGCAGCAGGCCCGGCGGCGGCACGTTGACCGAATCGAGATATTGCGCGGTGACGGTCATCGCCTCGCCCTCATTCTCCCACAGATGCGCGACAAGCGTGCGGACCTGATTGAGCACCGCAACGCCCGATGCCACCGCCAGCATGATCGCAAACGCGCGCAGCGGCAGCGTGCCCGTTGCGACCAGCACGATCAGCGCCACCGCCCAGACCGCGCAGGCGGCCTCGATCCGGTTCCACTGGGTACGAAATTCGCCCTCCGGCATCCGGCGGCGGAACGACGGGTTGATGGTGAGCGCGGAATAACGCTCCACCACGGCGCGGCGCAGCGGCGGGATCACCAGCGAGAGCGGCGACAACACACCATAGCGAAAGATCAGCGCCACCGGCGCCAGCGCGGCGACGATGATGAAGGCCGGCAAGGTCCACGGCTTCATCAGCGCGAGCGGCAGATATTCGGGATCGTCCACCGTGCCGTAACGGGTGCGGGCGTGATGCAGGTTATGCACGCCCTCATACATGAACGACGGCACCAGCATCGGCACCCCGATGAACAGATTATAGGCGAAGCGGAAACCCGGCAGCGCGGCGTGGCGCACATGCGTCAACTCATGAATGAAGCTGAGCGCGCGATAGAGCGCCAGCACCGCGATCACCCCGGCGGCGATCGTCCACGCGGTGGAGTGGAGCGCGATCGCCGATACCAGCCCGGCATAACCAAGCGCCACCGATCCTAGGAAATCGCCCCAATAGACGCGGGCGCGCGGCGCGTTGATATCGCGCGTGAGGTCCGCTGCGGCTTTCAGCATCGCGCGGTCATCCGCGATCGGCGCGCGGGGCGCGTCCGCCGCCGTGGCATCCCGCTCAAAAGTGATGGTCGTCATGATCTGGCCCATTGCCGCAAGATAGTGGCGAGACGGTGGCCTTTACAGGCCGCCTCCAGCCCCAATCATAACGGAAACGTCACTCGCCATGATCGCTCGGGGTGATTATTGCGCTTGATCCATGGCATCCCCGCTCACCATCCGCCCCGTCCTGACGAAGCGCGATCGCAAGGCCTTCGTCGATTTCCCCTTCCACCTCTATCGCGACGATCCGAACTGGGTGCCGCCGCTTAAGGGCGAGGCGCTGGGGCTAATTACGCCCGAGAAGAACGGCTGGTATAGCCATGCGAAGGCCCAGCTTTTCCTTGCCGAGGAAGGCGGCCGGGCGGTCGGGCGCATCTCCGCGCATATCGACACGCTCGCGCTGGAAATGCCGCCCGAGCAGGGCTTTGGCCCCGGCACCGGCTTCTGGGGGCTGATGGAGGCCGAGCGCGAGGACATCTTCGTCGCATTGCTCGCCGCCGCCGAGGCGTGGCTGCGCGAACAGGGCACGACCCGTGTGATCGGCCCGGTCTCGCAGTCGATCTGGGAGGAGCCGGGGTTGCTGATCCAGGGCTTCGATCATCCGCCCACGGTAATGATGGGCCACGCCAGGCCGGAATATCAGGGCTGGGTGGAGCGCGCCCGCTATCGGCCCGTGAAGCAATTGCTCACGTATGACCTGCCGATCGCCGACGGCTTTCCGCCGATCGTCAACCGCATCGTCGCCTCCGGCGAGAAGAATCCGCGCATCCGCATCCGCAATGTCGACAAGACGAAGTTCGATGAGGAGGCCGCGATCATCCTCGCCATCCTCAACGATGCCTGGTCGGACAATTGGGGCTTCGTCCCGCTCACCCCGCCCGAGATCGCGGATGTCGGCGTCAAGCTGAAGCCGATCGTGTACAACGATCTGATCCGCATCGCGGAGGTGGACGGCAGGCCGGTGGCGTTCATGATGACGCTCCCTGATCTCAACGAGGCGATCAAGCCGCTCAAGGGCAATCTGCTGCCGTTCGGCTGGGCGAAATTGCTGCTGTGGCTACGCAAGCCCAAGGCGCGGACGATGCGCGTGCCGTTGATGGGCGTACTGAAGGAGCTTCAGGCGTCGCGCCTCGCCAGCCAGCTTGCCTTCATGATGATCGAGTTCATCCGTCGCGACGCGGTGGCGCATTATGGCGCCACCCGCGCCGAGATCGGCTGGGTGCTGGATGACAATCAGGGAATGAATTCGATCGCCGAGGCGATCCAGAGCAAGGTCAACAAGGCCTATCAGATCTACGCGCGGGATTTGTAACGGGTGCAGGCGACCCGTGGCGAGGATGCCACGGATCGCCTGCCCGCCGTCACTTGGCGAACGGGTCGATCCCCAGATTGCTCCATTGCGCGCGGGTATGGCACACTTTCGTCGGAACGTTCGTGCCGATCATCGTATCGACGACGCAGATGCGCTGCTTTGGCGATGGCGACGGCGTGGTTGACGGCATGGTAGCCGGCGCGGCGGGCGGCTGCGCGACGGTGCGCGCGCCGGCCGGAACAGCAGCGACAATGGCGGCGGCGATCGACGTGGCGGCGATCAGGAACAGGGTCTTCATGGCTTCCTCCTTCCGAAAATCCGAACAGCGCTTTCGTGCTGCGATTTCGGAATTGCATCAGCCGTGCCAAACAAATAATTTGTTGTTATTCAATATGTTAAAATGAAATCGTCACCATCCCGCCGCCGGATGTTGGCGGAATACGCGCCTTATCGGCATAATACACCAACACGCAATGCTATAGCTCGGTGCGCACCCGCCACAGCTCGGGGAACAATTCCACCTCCAGCATCTTGCGGAGATAGGCCGCGCCCGCGGTGCCGCCCGATCCGCGCTTCAGCCCGATGATCCGCTCCACCGTGGTGACGTGATTGAACCGCCAGCGCCGGAAATAATCCTCCAGATCGACCAGCTTTTCCGCCAGCTCATACAAATCCCAATATTTCTCCGGCGCTTCATAGATCCGCCGCCAGGCTGCGATCGCCGCCGGATCGCACGGGCGTTGCGCGCGCCAGTCGCGGGCAAGCTCGCCCGCGGGGATGCCGCGCCGCGCGACGAGCATCAGCGCTTCGTCATAAAGGCTTGGCGCGGCAAGGATCGCGTCCAGCCCGGCCATCACCTCCGCCCGGTGCGCGTGAACCGAAAGCGTCGCCATGTTGCGATTGCCGAGCAGGAATTCGATCGCGCGATATTGCCATGACTGGAAACCCGAAGACTGGCCGAGCGAGGCGCGGAATTCGGTATATTCGCTCGGCGTCATCGTGCGCAGCACATCCCACGCGCTGTTGAGCTGCTCGAATATCCGCGCGACGCGCGCCAGCATCTTGAACGCGGGCTGCAAGCGATCCGCGCGGATCGCGGCGACCGCGCTCGTCAGTTCATGCACCGCCAGCTTCATCCACAATTCGGATGTCTGATGCTGAATGATGAACAACATTTCGTCATGCGCGGCGGAAAGCGGGTGCTGCGCATCGAGGATGCGATCGAGCCGCAGATAATCGCCGTAAGACATCGCATCGGAAAAATCGGTACGCGCGCCGCTGGCCGGATCGTTGTCAGTCACTCGTCTTTCCTATCCTGAAGCAGCGTCCTTTAGGGCAAAGCGCGCGGGCACGCGATGGTGGACATGCCCGCCAAAGCCGCGCACTGACGGTTTGGTAACATTCATCGGCTCCGGAAAAAGAATCTGTCATGAACGCGCCGTCCCCGATCATTCCCCACCGAGATATCGTGCGCGATTCAGCCGCGCATCGCGCCTGGCTCACCGATGCGGTCCGGCGGATCGAGGCGGATTTCAACCGTTCGGCCGACACGCACCTGATCCGCGTCGATCTGCCGCGCCATCCCGGCATCACTCTGTATCTCAAGGATGAAAGCTCGCATCCCACCGGCAGCCTGAAGCACCGGCTGGCGCGCTCGCTGTTCCTCTATGCGCTGTGCAACGAATGGATCGGGCCGGATACCTGCGTGATCGAGGCATCATCCGGCTCGACCGCGGTGAGCGAGGCCTATTTCGCGCGGATGCTGGGCTTGCGCTTCATCGCCGTGGTGCCGGCCACGACCGCCGCGCCCAAGCTCGACGCTATCCGCTTCGAAGGCGGCGAAATCCATACCGTCGACGATCCGCGCACCGTTTATGACGTGGCACAGCGGCTCGCGGCGGAAACCGGCGGCCATTATATCGACCAGTTCACCTATGCCGAACGCGCGACCGACTGGCGCGGCAACAACAATATCGCCGAAAGCATCTTCTCGCAGATGGCACGCGAGGAACGCCCTATCCCCGATTGGGTGGTGTGCGGCGCGGGCACCGGCGGCACCTCGGCCACGATCGGGCGCTTCATCCGTTATCAGCGCCATGACACCCGGTTGCTGGTCGCCGATCCGGTCAATTCGGTATTCCACCGGCACTATGCGGATCATGCGGTGGAGGAACTGCCGGAGGGCTGCGGCTCGTGCATCGAGGGGATCGGTCGTCCGCGCGTCGAGCCGAGCTTCGTGCCCGGCGTGATCGATCGGATGATCGCGGTGGACGATGCCGAGAGCATCGGGGCGATGCGCGCCCTGTCGGCGCGGCTTGGCCGGCGGGTCGGCGGATCGACCGGCACGAACCTGTGGGCCTGCGCGAAACTCGTCGAGGAGATGGCCACAGCCGGCGAGCGCGGCAGCATCGTCACTCTGCTGTGCGACGGCGGCGAACGCTATGGCTGCACCTATTATGACGACGCCTGGCTCGCGGAGCGCGGGATCGACTGGCATCGCGCGGCGGAGCGGGTCGCCTCGCTCTGGCGCTGACGGCGGGATAGCTACGCAAGGTGCCCGCCCTCACGATCCTCGCGACGGCCAGCGATGGCGCCCATAGCGGCACGATCCGCCAGCGCACCGCGCCCGAGCTTTCGGACATCGCATTGTTCGCCCTCGCCATCCTTGCGGTGGCGCTGACACGCCGGGCGTTGCGCCGACGGATGCGAAAACCGCCGCCGGACGGTTGACCGCGCGCGCGCCACGCGGCACCGCTGCCGCCATGGCCGACGATATGCTCGATCGCCTCGAGGCGACGATCCGCGCGCGCAAGGACGCCGCGGCAATGAAATCCTATACCGCGAGCCTGTTCTTTCAGGGGCGCAAGCGGATCGCGCAGAAACTGGGCGAGGAGGCGGTGGAAACCGTTATCGCCGCCTGTTCGGGCGACGATGCGAAGATCATCCCCGAGGCCGCGGACCTGATTTTCCACCTGCTCGTCCTGCTCGCCGATGCCGATCTCACCCTTGACGACGTGCGCCAGGAACTGGAACGCCGCGAGGGCCAGTCGGGCCATGACGAAAAGGCCGGTCGCCCGCTTTCCTTCCGCCCCGAATAGGAGCCAGCCCAATGGCCGTCGACGCCACCCTGCCCTATGACGACCAGAATATCTTCGCGAAGATCCTGCGCGATGAAATTCCCGCGCGCCGCGTGTATGAGGATGAGTTCGCACTCGCCTTTCACGATATCGCGCCATGGTCGCCCACGCATATCCTGGTGATTCCCAAGGGGAAATACGTCTCCTGGGATGATTTCACCGCCAAGGCATCCGATGCGGAGATCGCGGGCTTCATCCGCGCGGTGGGCAAGGTGGCACGCGATTCCGGCCTCGTCGCACCGGGCTATCGCGTACTCGCCAATACCGGGCTCAATTCCCATGCCGAAGTGCCGCATCTCCACGTTCACATCCTCGCCGGGCGGCCGCTCGGGCCAATGCTGGTGCAGAACGACAGCCGCCGTTGACCGCATCGGGGCATGTTGAGACTTTGCGGATGGGCCATTCGCGGCTAGGTTCCGTCAATTAACGTATTATGGCCGCCGGGGGGTGGTCGAGGGAGGATTATGGCAACTAGACCCGCAGGAGGTCTTATCGGGCGAATGCTGCTCCGCAAGACGGTGGAGCAGATTCAGCGCGAGACACAGGCAAGTGAACTCAAGCGGACGCTGAGCGCCGCCAATCTCGTTTTTCTCGGGATCGGATGCATCATCGGCGCGGGCATTTTCGTCCGCACCGGCAACGCCGCCGCGCTCCATGCCGGGCCGGCGGTGCTGATCTCGTTCGTCGTCGCGGGCATCATCTGCGGGCTCGCGGGCCTGTGCTATGCCGAGCTTTCGTCCACGCTCCCGGTTTCGGGATCGGCCTACACCTATTCCTATACCACGATCGGCGAGTTCGCCGCATGGGTGATGGGCGCGCTACTGCTGCTCGAATATGGTCTTGCCGCATCGGTGGTGGCGGTCGGCTGGTCAGGCTATGTCGTGTCGCTGCTGCGCGATTACAGCATCATCATCCCCATCGAGCTTACCGGCCCGAGCGGACATGCGATCATGCAGAATGGCGCGGCGGTGCTCGGCGCGAACGGCGCGCCGATGACCTATCTGTTCAACCTGCCCGCTTTCGCGATCTGCGCGCTGCTCGGCGCGCTGCTCGTCGTGGGCGTGAGCGAGAGCGCGAAGGTCAACAACGCCATCGTGGTGGTCAAGATGGGCGTAATCATCGCCTTCATCCTGATCGTCGGCTGGTTCGTGATCCAGAATTTCGGCACGCTGAAGACGAACTGGGAACCGTTCATTCCGCCGGCGACAGGCGAAAAGGGTGAGTTCGGCTGGGGCGGCATCCTGCGCGCCGCGTCGATCGTATTCTTCGCCTATATCGGGTTCGAGGCGGTCTCCACCGCCGGGCAGGAAGCCAAGAATCCATCGCGCGACATGCCGATCGGCATCATCGGCAGCCTCGTCGTCTGCACCGTGATCTACATGCTGGTATCGGTGACGATGACGATGATCGTCAATTACAAGCTGCTCAACGTGCCCGATCCGGTCGCGGTGGCGGTCGATGCGCTCGGTCCGCAATGGGGGTGGTTCGCCAAGATCGTCAAGGTCGGCGCTATCGTCGGCCTCACCTCGGTCGTGCTGGTGCTGATGTACGGCCAGACGCGCATCTTCTACACGATGGCGCGTGACGGATTGCTGCCGCGTGTGTTCGCCTCCGTCCATCCGCGCTTCAAGACGCCGTGGGTCAATACGATCCTCGTCGCGATGATCGTCGCGTGCGCGGCGGGCTTCTTCGACATCAACACGCTGGGCGACATGACCTCGGTGGGCACGCTGGCGGCGTTCGGCATCGTCTGCCTCACGGTGGTGTGGCTGCGCCGTTCGCACCCCAATCTGCCGCGCGGGTTCAGGGTGCCGCTCTATCCGGTGGTGCCGATCCTCGGCATCCTGTTCTGTTTCGGGCTGATCTTCTCGGTCGAAACGCGGGTGCTGATGTTCTTCCTGTGGTATTCGATCGGCGCGATCGTGCTGTATTTCGTGTACGGGATGCACAATTCCCGCCTCTACAAGGGCCTCGACGAGATCGAGGGCAAGGACATGGGCGAATATGTCGCGCCCGTGGGCGAGCAGCCCTAATCCGAGCCTGTGGCCCGTTCGCCCTTCGCAACCGGGGGGGGAACGGGTTAGAGGGCGATGATGACCGCCCTGCCCGCCACCGAAGCCGAAGCCGAAGCCGCCGCCGAACTGGAGCGGCTCGCGCGCGAAATCGCCTATCACAACCGCCGCTATCATACGGACGACGCGCCGGAGATTTCCGATGCGGATTATGACGTGCTCGTCCGCCGCAACAATGCGATCGAGGCGGCCTTCCCCCACCTCGTCCGCGCGGATTCGCCGTCCCGCCTGATCGGCGCGGCGCCCGCCTCGCATCTCGCCAAGGTGCGGCACGCCAGGGCGATGACCAGCCTCGACAACGCCTTCTCCGACGAGGATGTCGCGGAATTCGTCGCGCGCCTGCGCCGTTTCCTGCGCCTCGCGGACGACACGGCGATCGCGCTCACCGCCGAGCCGAAGATCGACGGCCTGTCCTGCTCCCTGCGCTACGAAAATCGCCGGCTGGTGCAGGCGCTGACCCGCGGCGACGGCACGACCGGCGAGGATGTCACCGCCAATGTCGCCACGATCGCGGACATTCCCAAGGCGCTGCCCGCCAGCGCGCCCGAATTGTTCGAGGTGCGCGGCGAGGTTTACATGGCGAAAGCCGATTTCGCCGCGCTCAACGCCCGGCTTGCCGCCGAAGCGGCGGAGACTGGCAAGGAGGCGCGCCAGTTCGCCAATCCGCGCAACGCCGCCGCCGGCTCGCTGCGCCAGAAGGACGCGAGCGTCACCGCCAGCCGCCCCTTGCGCTTCCTCGCGCATGGCTGGGGCGAGGTGTCGGCGCTCCCCGCAGACACGCAAGCTGGCGTGATGGCCGCAATCCACGGCTGGGGCATCCCCACGCGCTTCCCGTTGAACGCTTTCGATACGGCCGCCGGCCTGCTCGGCGAATATGCCGCGCTTCAGGCTCTGCGCGCCGATCTCCCCTTCGATATCGACGGCGTGGTGTACAAGGTCGATCGGCTCGACTGGCAGGAGCGGCTGGGCTTCGTCGCGCGCGCGCCGCGCTGGGCGATCGCGCACAAATTCCCCGCCGAGCGCGCGCAGACCACGATCGAGGCGATCCATATCCAGGTCGGCCGCACCGGCAAGCTCACCCCGGTCGCGCGGCTCACGCCGGTTACGGTGGGCGGCGTGGTCGTCTCCAATGCTACGCTGCACAATGCCGACGAAATCGCGCGGCTCGATGCGCATCCCGGCGATCGCGTGGTGATCCAGCGCGCCGGGGACGTGATCCCGCAGATCGTCGAAAACCTGTCGCGTACGGAAGGCCGCGCGCCATGGCCCTTCCCCGCCCATTGCCCCGAATGCGGCAGCGAAGCGGTGGCGGAGGAGGACGAGGTCGATGTGCGCTGCACCGGGGGGCTGGTCTGTCCAGCCCAGCGCCTCGAACGGCTGAAGCATTTCGTTTCGCGCGGTGCGCTCAACATCGACGGGCTTGGCGAGAAGACGCTGGTGGAATTTCTCGATCTCGGCTGGATCGCGGAGCCGGGCGACATCTTTCGCCTGGCAACTCACCGCGACGAGTTGATCGGGCGCGAGGGGTGGCAGGCGAAATCGGTCGATGCGCTGCTCGCCGCGATCTCCGCCCGTCGCGAGCCGGATGCCGCGCGCCTGCTGTTCGGGCTGGGCATCCGCCACATCGGCATCATCACCGCGCGCGATCTGCTGAAACATTACGCCGCCCTGCCCGCGATCCGCGCGCTCGCCGGGGAAATCATCGCGCTGCGCGATGCGGCGACGCCGGCGCTCGGCGAGGAGCAGGCCAAATTCCGCAATCGGCTGGACAAGGCGATCGCGGAACGGATCGGTGTTGAGAATGTTGGCGCGGCGGTGGGCCACGCGCTCGCCGACTTCTTCCACGAAGCGCACAACCGCGCGGTGTGGGATGATCTGCTCGGCGAGGTAACGCCGCCGCCGTTCGTCGTCGAAACCCGCGCGTCGGAAGTGTCGGGCAAAACCGTCGTCTTCACCGGCTCGCTGGAAACGATGAGCCGCGAGGAGGCGAAGGCGCAGGCCGAATCGCTCGGCGCGCGCGTCGCGGGATCGGTGTCGGCGAAGACGGATCTGCTCGTCGCAGGCCCCGGCGCGGGATCGAAAGCCAGAAAAGCCGCCGAACTGGGCATCCGCGTGGTCGACGAGGCCGGATGGCAGGCGATTGTCGCCGCCGCCGGCTGAATTCCGCGCGTGAAGTGTCGCCTTTTTGCAACGCATCATGATGTGAGTCGAACATTAATTCGGAATCGACTCGCGACTGTCATCGAAGCTTAATATTGCAGGGGCACGGGCTCGGCGGACGGTCAGGGAACCGCCGGGAACCTGAGCACAGGCTCACAAGGGGACTTTAAGACGATGCGAAACAACCTGTTTCTGGGCGTGGCTGCGGCTGCGCTCCTCGCGCCGGTTGCGGCCATGGCACAGGAAACCACCTCGACGATTCGCGGCTCGGTAACGGCGGGCGGCGCACCGATCGCGGGCGCGACGGTGACGATCACCCATGTCCCCTCGGGCACCACGGCGAACACCGTCACCGCCGCGAACGGCAGCTTCAACGCATCCGGCCTGCGCGTCGGCGGCCCCTTCTCGGTTTCGGTAACCGCCCCCGGCTTCCCGACGACGACGGTGACGGACATCTTCACGGTCGTCGCGCAGACCTATGATCTCCCGATCGAGTTGCAGCCGGCAGCCGAAACCGCTGGCACCGGCGACGTCGTCGTCACCGCTTCGCGCATCGCGAACGCCCGCACGGTCAGCCAGGGGCCGGCGATGGTCCTCTCCGCGGCGCAGATCGCGAATGTCGCCACGCTCAACCGCGACGTGCGCGATCTGATGCGCCGCGATCCGCTTGCCCGCCTTGACGACACCCCCTCGGGCGGTCGCGCGGTCAGCTTCGCGGGGCAGAACGCGCGCTACAACCGCTTCTCGATCGACGGCGTTCCCGTCACCGACAATTTCGGCCTCAACCCCGATGGCCTGCCGACCCGCCGCTCGCCGGTGCCGCTCGACGCGATCGGCCAGTTCCAGACGAAGGTCGCGCCCTATGATGTGCGCGAGGGCAATTTTCAGGGCGGCGCGATCAACGCCATTCTGAAATCGGGCACCAACCAGTTCCACGGCACGGGCTTCTACGCTTATTCGGGTGATGGCCTGACCGGCAAGCGCACCAAGGCCGGCCCCGGCGTCCCCACCGGTCGCGTGACCCTGCCGAGCTTCAAGGTGGAGAATTACGGCGCCGAGATTTCCGGCCCGATCATCAAGGACAAATTGTTCTTCATGGTCGCGGGCGAGCGCATTCGCGCCGGCACGCCGATCCCGGAAGGCACGGCGGAGAATAACGCCGGCACGGTGATCCCGAACATCTCGCAGGCGCAGGTCGATCAGATTTCGCAGATCGCCAAGAGCAAATACAATTACAACACCGGCGGCATCCTGAACAATTCGCAGGATAGCGACGATCGCCTGGTGGCGCGCATCGACGCGAATATCTCGGATACGCAGCGCGCATCGCTGACCTATTTGTACACGAAGGATTCGATCCGCTTCAACCAGAACACCTTCGTGACCGGCAACCCCGGTCTCGGCCTGGAATCGGATGGCTATATCGCGTCGAACCGGCTGCACACCGGCGTTTTCCAGTTGAACTCGGACTGGACCGACGAATTCTCGACCGAGGTGCGCGCCTTCTACAAGGATTATAAGCGCGGTCAGGATCCGATCCTGGGCCGCGGCTTCGCGCAGGTGCAGGTCTGTACCGCGCCGACCTCGGATCGCAGCAACCCCGGCAGCGCCGGCTCGGGCGCATCCACATCGTGCCAGCCCGGCTTCGGCACGGTCACCTTCGGCCCGGATTCCTCGCGCCAGACCAACGCGCTGACCAGCCGCACCTATGGCGGCCTGGTGCAGGCGCGCCTGAACCGCAACGATCACAATCTGCGCGTATTCGTCGATTTCCAGGATACGAAGATCTTCAACGCGTTCCTGCAGAACAGCGCAGGCAATTATTATTTCGATTCGATCGCTGATTTCCAGGCGGGCAATGCCCAGCGCCTGCGCTATCAAAATGCCGTGCCGTCACTGAACCCGAACGACGCGGCGGCGCAGTTCCGCTATCAATCCTATGCGTTCGGCGTTCAGGATACCTGGACGATCAGCGATATCTTCACGCTGAATTACGGCATCCGCTTCGATATGTATGGCGGCCATACCCGCCCGGCACTCAACCAGAGCTTCGTGAACCGGATCGGCTATGCCAACACGGCCTATATCAGCGGTCGTTCGGTGGTTCAGCCGCGCATCGGCTTCGATTTCAAGCCGACCACCACGGTCAGCATTCGTGGCGGCATCGGCATCTTCTCGGGCGGCTCGCCGGACGTCTATGTCTCGAACAGCTTCTCGAACACCGGCTTCCTGTCGAACTCGATCGACATCCGCCAGAACAACGACGGCAGCTATTCGGCGCCCGGCGCGGCCAACGCGCTCGCGGTCGGCACCGCGGCGCTGACCAACGTGAACGGCACGACCATCGCGGGTTCCGTCAACGATTATCTCAAGAGCATCACGGGTTCGGCAACCTCGCCGGCGCCGACCAACGCGCTCGATCCGAAGTTCAAGTTGCCGTCGCAGTGGCGCGGCACTTTGTCGGCTGACTGGTCGCCGCGTTTCGGTGACTCGGGGCTGGGCACGGGCTGGAATTTCGGCGCGGACTTCTTCTGGTCCAAGGTTCGCGACCAGGTGTTCTTCACCGATGCCCGCGTGCGCGCCAACGGCCTGATGACGCCGGACGGTCGCACCCGCTACAGCCCGGTGACGAGCTTTGGCGATACCAATTACGACATCATCCTCACCAACACGCATCGCGGCCGCAGCCTGATCGGGGTTCTGCGCGCCAACAAGACGTTCGACTGGGGGCTGGATGCCGGGATCAGCTACGCTTTCCAGAGCGTGAAGGATCAGGCGCCGGCAACCTCGTCGACCGCCACTTCCAACTATGCCAATGGCGCGTTCCTCGACGCGAATGGCGCTGCCTATGGCACGTCGAACGACGAGGTGCGGCACAGCATCAAGTATAGCCTGACCGTAAACCCGGCGCTGTTCGGCGATTACAAGACCACGTTCGCGCTGTTCGGCGAAACGCGGATCGGTCGCCCGTACAGCTTCACGATGCAGGATGCGGCAAGCGCGCGCAGCCCGATCTTCGGCACCGTGCAATCGGCAAGCCGCTATCTGCTGTACGTGCCGACCGCGAACGATCCGCTGGTGTCGTATGACACGCAGGCGACGAAGGACACGTTCGAGGCGCTGATCCAGTCCAGCGGCCTGTCGAAATATCGCGGGCGGATCGCGCCGCGCAACGCCTTCAACTCGAAGTGGTTCACCCGCTTTGACCTGCATCTGGCGCAGGAAATCCCGGCGTTCGTGGGCAAATCCCGGATCGAGGTGTTCGCTGACATCGAGAATGTCACCAATCTCATCAACAAGAATTGGGGCCAGATCCGCGAATACACCTTCCCCTATGTCGTCCCGGCGGTGCGCGCGCAGTGCCTGACGGCGCCGGTCCCCACCGGCACGCCCGCGACCGGCTTCGTGGCGGCGACTTCCACGGACAAGTGTGTCCAGTATCGCTACCTTTCGCCGAACGCGGCCCCGACCGATACGATCTATCCGCGTCAGTCGCTGTTCTCAGTCCGCATCGGCGCGCGCTTCTCGTTCTAAGCACCCGTCGATCGGCAAGCTTTGGGGCCGTCGTTCCTTTCCGGAACGGCGGCCCTCTTGCTTTGCACCGCGGCGATCAGGCGTGTAAGGCGAGCGCGATGGCGACCACGTTTTCCGCCCCCGCAACCGGCACGCCGCCGGCAAATGGCGCGCGCTCCCCGCTCCCGTTCGGGGGCGTATCGGTGCGAACCTCGCCAATGTTCGCCCGCCCGTTCTTCGAGGATAAGGCGCGCGCCTTCTGGTTTCTCCAGGCGGCGGGCTGGTCGGGCTATCTGATCCTGCGCACCGTATCGAGCATCTCGAACGGCTTTTCCATGCAGGGCGTGGTCACCAATATCGTCGAAACGATCGTCGGCTATTGCATCACGCTGCTGCTTTCGACGCTCTACGGCTATTATCGCGGCTTCCCGCGCATCGCCGGCATCATCCTGACGCTGCTGACATTGGGCGCGGCGACGTTCCTCTATGCGCTGCTCGATACATTCTCGTTCAGTTTCATAAAGTTCGCTGCCCCTGGCATCGACGTGAAGCTGCTGATCGGCGCATTATTTCTCAATTTCACCGTGCTCGCCGGGTGGTCCGCGCTCTATTTCGGGATCAATTTCTATCTGATTATCGAGGATCAGATAGATCAGATGCAGCATCTGGAAACCCAGGCATCATCGGCGCAACTCGCCATGCTGCGCTATCAGCTCAACCCGCATTTCCTGTTCAACACGCTCAATTCGATCTCCACGCTCGTGCTGCTGAAACAGACGGATCGGGCCAATGCGATGCTGTCGCGCCTCGCCTCGTTCCTGCGCTACACCCTCATCAACGAGCCGACCGCGGACGTTACGCTGGCGCAGGAGATCGAGACGCTGAAGCTCTATCTCGAAATCGAGAAGATGCGCTTCGAGGATCGGCTGCAACCGAAATTCGATATCGACCCAGCGGTGGAGAACGCGCATCTGCCCTCCCTGCTGCTTCAGCCGCTGGTCGAAAACGCGATCAAATATGCGGTCACGCCGCAGGAAGAAGGCGCCGAAATCCGCATTACGGCGCGGCTCGCCGGGGATCGCGTGCAGATCGCCGTATCCGATACGGGTCCGGGGTTGCAGGGAACGAAAAACCGGCCGAGCCTTTCAACCGGCGTCGGCATCGCTAATATCAGGGAGCGTCTGGCGCAGGCCTATGGGGCGGATCATCGTTTCGAGATCCAGGCCATGCCGCTGGGCGGGTTCGGGGTCGAAATCGAAATCCCGTTCCAGAACGAGTGAGTGAAACAACAGGGGTGTGGAAAAATGAAAGCGGCGCGCCGAGCCGAATGAACAAGGCCCGACGAACCGATTGGAGACTACCAAGGCAATGACCATCCGCACCATTTTGGTCGACGACGAACCGTTGGCGATTCAGGGCCTCGAACTGCGGCTTCAAGCCCATGACGATGTTGAAATCATCGCCAAATGCCAGAACGGGCGCGAGGCGATCAGCGCGATCAAGACGCACAAGCCCGATCTCGTTTTCCTCGACATCCAGATGCCCGGCTTCGACGGCTTCTCGGTCGTTCAGGGATTGCTCGAGGTGGAGCCCCCGCTGTTCGTATTCGTCACCGCTTATTCCGATCACGCGCTGCGCGCATTCGAGGCGCAGGCGGTGGATTATCTGATGAAGCCGGTGGAAGAAGCCCGGCTCGCCGACACGCTCGATCGCGTCCGGCAGCGGATCGGCGAAAAGAAGGGCGCCGAGGAAACCGAGAAGCTGAAGGAAGCGCTGGCCGAGCACGCGCCGGAAGCGGCAGCGGAAATCGCCGGCGGCGATGGCGATCACGTCAACGCCAACCGCTTTGAAAAGCTCATCAACATCAAGGATCGCGGCCAGATTTTCCGCGTCGATGTCGATACGATCGAGCTGATCGAGGCGGCTGGCGATTATATGGTCATCAAGACGGGCGACAATTCGCTCGTGCTGCGCGAAACGATGAAGGATTTGGAAAAGCGGCTCGATCCGCGCCGCTTCCAGCGTGTTCACCGCTCAACGATCGTCAATCTCGATCTGGTCAAGCAGGTGAAGCCGCACACCAACGGTGAATGCTTCCTGGTGCTCGATTCGGGCGCCCAGGTGAAGGTCAGCCGTTCCTATCGCGACGTGGTGGCGCGGTTCGTTCACTAACGGGGAAGGAGTGCGCGGGGCCTGAAGTAGGCGCGCGCATTCCCCGTTACGGTCGGTGTGGCGGCATCCGCCCCGTTCTGCTAGGCGCGCGGCCATGCTTACCCTCAATGCCATTACCGTCCGTCTTGGCGGGCGCGCGATCCTCGACGGCGCCAGCGCCTCGCTTCCGCCGGGCAGCCGTGTCGGGCTGATCGGGCGCAACGGCGCGGGCAAATCGACCCTGGTGAAGGCGATCGCCGGGATGATCGAGCCGGATGGCGGCGCGATCGAGATGCCGCGTGGCGCGCGCGTCGGCTATATCGCGCAGGAGGCGCCGGCAGGAAAGACCACGCCGTTCGAAACGGTGCTCGCCGCCGATGTGGAACGCGCGCGCCTGATGCACGAGGCCGAAACGGTGACCGATCCCGATCGGATCGGCGAGGTTCACGAGCGGCTGATCGCGATCGACGCCCATGCCGCCCCTGCCCGCGCCGCGCGCATCCTCGTCGGCCTTGGCTTTGACGAAGACGCGCAACAGCGCCCGCTGGACAGCTTCTCCGGCGGCTGGCGGATGCGCGTCGCGCTCGCCGCTTTGCTGTTCTCGCAACCCGATCTGCTGCTGCTCGACGAACCTTCGAACCACCTCGATCTCGAAGCGGTGATGTGGCTGGAGGATTTCCTCAAATCCTATCGCGCGACGATCGTGGTGGTCAGCCACGAGCGCGATTTCCTCAACAATGTCGTCGATCACATCCTGCATCTGCAAGGCGGAAAGACCACGCTCTACGTCGGCGGCTATGATTCGTTCGAACGCCAGCGCGCCGAGCGCCTGGCGCAACTGGCCGCCGCCCGCGCCAATCAGGATGCGCAGCGCGCCAAGTTGCAGGATTATGTCGCGCGCAATTCCGCCCGCGCCTCCACCGCGAAACAGGCGCAGAGCCGCGCCAAGATGCTCGCCAAGCTCCAGCCGATCGCCGAGGTCGCCAACGATCCCACTTTGTCGTTCGACTTCCCCGATCCCGAGCCGCTGCGCCCGCCGCTCATCACATTGGATCATGCCGTGGCGGGCTATGGCGACACGCCGGTGCTCAAACGGATCAACCTGCGGCTCGATCCTGATGATCGCATCGCGCTGCTCGGGCGCAACGGCAACGGCAAGACCACGCTTGCCCGTCTGATCGCCGCGCAGCTCGCGCCGATGGAGGGGGATATGGCTTCCTCCAACCGGATGAAGGTGGGCTATTTCACCCAATATCAGGTGGAGGAGCTGGACGCCGACGATACGCCGCTCGCGCATATGACGCGGGTGATGCCGCGCGCCACGCCGGCGGCGGTGCGCACGCAGCTTGGCCGTTTCGGCTTTTCGGGCGATCGCGCGACGGGCAAGGTCGGCAAGATGTCCGGCGGGGAACGTGCGCGGCTGGCGCTGGCGCTGATTACGCGTGACGCGCCGCACCTGCTGATCCTCGACGAACCGACCAACCACCTTGATGTCGATGCGCGTGAGGCGCTGGTGCAGGCGCTCGCCGGCTACAAGGGCGCGGTGCTGATCGTCAGCCATGACCGGCATATGGTGGAGCTGACGGCGGACCGGCTGGTGCTGGTCGATGGCGGCACCGCGCATGAATTCGACGGCAGCCTCGACGATTATGTCGCGATGGTGCTGGCGAAGGAGCCAAAGACCGAAGGCTCGAAGGCCAATCGTAAGGAGGAGCGCCGCGCCGCCGCCGAAAAGCGCGAAGCGGCCAAGGCGATGCGCAAGGCAGCACAGGCCGCCGAAACCGAATTGGCGAAGCTGACGAACGAGCGTTCGGCGATCGACCGCGCGATGTTCGACCCATCCGGCGCGGAGCCGGCGCTCGCCAAACTCACCATGACAGAATTGATGAAGCGTCGCGCCGCGCTCACCGAGCGGATCGACGCCACCGAGGCGCGCTGGCTGGAGGCGAGCGAGGCGCTGGAGGACGCATAAGCCGCGCCCCTTCCATACGCGGGAAGGGGCCAAGCCCGGCCAGAACCTATTTGATCGGGATCGCCGTTCAGCCGGCGATCCCCCGGTATCAGGCTTCCTCGCCCTCGTTCGTTTCTTCCGCCGGGCGCTCGAACCATGCCTCGACCGGGCCGGAAAGCTTGATCGTCAGCGGGCGGCCATGGCGATCAACCTTCTTGCCCAGCGCAACGCGGATCCAGCCTTCGGAAATCGAATATTCCTCCACATCCTTGCGCTCGACACCCTTGAAACGGATGCCGACGCCGCGCTCCAGCGCGTCGCGGTGGAAATGCGGGCTGCGGGGGTCGATCGACAGATGGTCGGGAATGGTATCGCTCATGCGCCGCGCGCTTAGCGGATCATCGCCGCCGAACCAACGCAAAAACGGCGCGGGGGGAACCCCGCGCCGTCGCTGCGTGACATCGTTCAGCGCGCGCCCGATCAGCGGCAGACGCGTACCGGCACATCGCGGCCCCAATAGGGATCCCAGCGAAAACTGGTCCAGCAGCGCGGATAATAGGGCCGATAATTGTCGTAATAATATGGCTCGGGCGGCGGCGCGTAATAATAATCGCGATCATAATAGCGGCGATCATAATAGCGATCGCGGTTGCTCGACGCGATCGCCGCGCCGACGCCAAGGCCGATAATGCCGCCGACGATCGCCGCACCGGCAGCGTCACCGCCGCGATGCCCGTAGTGGCGATAACCGCCCCACCGCTGCGCCTCCGCAGGCGCCGCGGAAACGAGCGCGGTCGCGGCCAGCGCGACCCCAAGGCCCGCCTTTTTCAGAAAGCCATTCATATCGAACCTCCAAATACTCATACAGCGGTCCGCCTGACCAACGCACAATGATGCGACCGTGTTGCCTTTGCTAGGCGAGTCGGGCTGAATGGGGCCGGAATATGACATTCACCCCCGGTTTAGGTGCGCGATCATGCCCCATTGGCTGCTGAAATCAGAACCCGAAAGCTATTCGTGGGACGATCTGGTGCGCGATGGCGCCACCGAATGGGATGGCGTCCGCAACCATGCCGCCGCCGCGCATCTGCGCGCGATGCAGCCGGGCGACCATGCGCTGATCTACCATAGCGGGAAGGACAAGGCCGCGGTCGGCATCGCGGAGGTGACGCGCGGGCCGCGGAAGGACGGCGCGGAAGGCAATTGGGTATCGGTCGCGATCAGGCCGGTCGCCCCCCTTCCCTTTCCCGTTACGCTCGCCACAATGAAGGCGGCGCCGGGGCTTGCCAGCCTGGCGATGCTCCGCCAGTCACGGTTGTCGGTGTCACCCGTCGGCAACACCGAATGGGAAATCATCACGGCGATGTCCAAAGGTTGATGCAAGCGCCCGGAATGCGGCGGCATTTCATCTTTCGGACACAAACCGCCTCTAGCGGCCACCCCCAGCAGGTTCACAGCGGCATTAAGACGGAGAACGCAATCGCGCGCGCCCATCAGGGGAGCGCCGTTCGCGTCTTTCGTGCTGCGGTAAACCCGTCGGATTAAAAGCAAAGAGGGAACCAACGTGTCCATTCGTCATCGCTTCCGCCCCGTGCTGCTCGCGGGCGCGGCTGCCGGCCTCGCCGTTTTCGCGGCCCCCGCATACGCCCAGACCGCCGACACCGCCGCCGCAGCCACCGAAGGCAGCGGGCTGAGCGAAATCGTCGTCACCGCCGAACGCCGCAGCGAGAATATGCAGCGCGTGCCGGTTTCGGTCGCCGCCGTCAGCGGCGCGGATATGCGCAATTTCCAGGCGGCGGGCGAAGACATCCTCGCCCTCTCCGGCCGCGTGCCGAGCCTGTATGTCGAAACGACGACCGGCCGCATCTTCCCGCGCTTCTACATCCGCGGCCTCGGCAACGTCGATTTCTATCTCGGCGCGTCGCAGCCGGTGTCGATCATCCAGGACGACGTGGTGCTTGAACATGTCGTGCTGAAATCGAACCCGGTATATGACGTGGCACAGGTCGAAGTGCTGCGCGGCCCGCAAGGCTCGCTGTTCGGTCGCAACACCACCGCCGGCATCATCAAGTTCGACACGAACAAGCCGACGATGGACTGGGAAGGCCGTGGCACCGCCTCATGGGGCAGCTACAATACCGTGTCGGCGGACGTCGGCATCGGCGGCCCGATCGTCGCCGACAAGCTGGCGTTCCGCGTTTCGGGCCTGTGGCAGCATCGCGATAACTGGGTCGACAACAATTTCACCGGCGTCGGCGCTGATGGCACCACGGGCGGCAAGAAGCAGATGGGCGGTTTCAACGATCGCAACGCCCGCCTCCAGTTGCTGTTCACCCCGACCGACAATTTCTCGGTCGACGTCTCGGGCCATGTCCGCGATTATGACGGCACCTCGACGCTGTTCCATCGCGCCGCGCTGAAGAAGGGCTCGAACAATGTTCAGGCCGAGCCGCGCAACGCCGTTGCCTATGACGAAGCCGCCGGCAATCCGCAGGCATACAAGACGCAGGGCGCGTCGGTGCGCGCGGCGTGGAATTTCGGCGGCGCGACGCTGACCTCGATCACCGCTTACGAGCATTCCTCGGGCTATAGCCGCGGCGATACCGATGGCGGCGCGGCGGTGAACTTCCCCGTCAACGGCCAACCCAACGGCTTCGGCCAGAGCGAAGGCTATCTGCGCGGGCTCGATCAGTGGACGCAGGAACTGCGCCTCTCGTCGAACAATAGCGGTGCGTTCAAGTGGCAGTTCGGCGGCTTCTATTTCGACAGCCGCGACATCACCGATTTCTATCAGCGCGCCTATTTCCTGACGCCGCCCGCGAACAATCCGAACAACTGGGTGCGGCTGCATGACGTGAACACGTCCTGGGCGGTGTTCGGTCAGGCCAGCTACACGCTCGACAAGCTGACGCTGACCGCCGGTGCGCGCTACACCGAGGATCGCAAGGAAACCACGCTGCTTCAGGCCGCGATGAACGCCGCGGGCACCACGGTGAACTTCCCGGCCAACGCGCCGCGCAACGTGAAGCTCACCGGCAAGGAACCGAGCTGGGATATCTCCGCGCTATATGCGGTCAACCCGGACGTGAACCTCTACGCCCGCGTCGCGCGCGGCTTCCGTGGCCCGACGATCCAGGGGCGTTCGGCGGTGTTCGGCGCGGCCTTCACCACGGCGGATTCGGAAACGATCATGTCGTATGAAGCCGGCTTCAAATCGCAGCCGACCTCGAACCTGCGCTTCAACGCCACGGCCTTCGCCTATACGGTGAAGAACATCCAGCTCAACGGCAACGACGAGTTCGGCAATGGCGTGCTGTTCAACGCCAACCACGCCAATGCCTATGGCATCGAGGCTGAGGCCGAGTGGCGCCCGATCCGCAACATCACCTTCACGCTGGGCGCGAGCGCACTGCACACGAAGATCAAGGACAGCCGCGTCTACGCGCAGGTCTGCGCGCTCAACGGGCAGGTCGTGCGCACCGTGCTCGATCCGATGATTAAGGTCGGCAACAATTATTTCGCGTCGATCAACGGCAATTCGCTGCCGAACGCGCCGACGTTCAACATCGACGGGGCGGTGCGTTATGATATCCCGCTTGGCAATGGCGGCAATTTCTTCGTCGGCGCCGATGCCAATGTGCAGGGCTACACCAACTTCGTGCTCTATCGCACGAAGGAGTTCTACGCGAACGGCAACCTCGAACTCGGCCTGAAGGCCGGCTACACCACGCCGGACAAGAAGTATGAGATCGCCGCCTTCGCGCGGAACGTCACGGGCGAGAAGAACCTGAAGGGCGTGATCGAAAACTATATGGCGGCGGTGTTCAACGAGCCGCGCGTGATCGGCGTGTCGGTTTCCGGCCGCTTCAACTGATCGAACGCCTTGGGCGGGTCGCTGGCCGATCCGCCCAAGGCATCCTGCGTCGGGCGATGCCCGGACGGGCGCACGAAAAAAGGGCGGGATGGCTGATGCCACCCCGCCCTTTTTCTTATTGATTAAGCCCCTCCCCTTCAGGGGTGGGGGATGTCTCACCAAGACTGCTGCCTGCGGCCAGGCCCCACCCCAACGCCTCCCCCAAGGGGGAGGGGCGCTTTCAGGAGGTTACGCCGCCTGCTTCGCCCGCGACGCGCGCTTGCGCTCGTGCGGATCGAGGTGGCGCTTGCGCAGCCGGATCGACTTGGGCGTCACCTCGACCATCTCGTCGTCGTCGATATAGGCGATCGCCTGTTCCAGCGTCATCTTCTTCGGCGGGGTCAGGCGGATCGCATCATCCTTGCCGCCGCTTGCGCGGAAGTTCGTCAGTTGCTTCGCCTTCATCGGATTGACCTCAAGGTCATCCGTCTTGGCGTTCTCGCCGATAATCATGCCTTCGTAGAGCGCCTCGCCGTGGCCGACGAACAGGATGCCGCGTTCTTCGAGCGGGCCGAGCGCATAGGAATTGGCCTCGCCCGCGCCGTTCGAGATCAGCACGCCATTTTTGCGGCCTTCGATATTCCCTTTGTGCGGGCCATATTTCTCGAACAATCGGTTCATGATCCCGGTGCCACGCGTGTCGGACAGGAATTCGCCATGATAGCCGATCAGCCCGCGCGAGGGCGCGCTGAAGGTGATGCGGGTCTTCCCGCCGCCCGACGGGCGCATGTCGGTCAGCTCGGCCTTACGCAGGTTCATCTTCTCGACGACCGTGCCCGAATGTTCCTCGTCCACGTCGATCACGACGGTTTCATAAGGCTCGGTCTTCTTGCCGTCCTCGTCCTCGCCGAACAGCACGCGCGGGCGGCTGATGCCCAGTTCGAAGCCTTCGCGGCGCATCGTCTCGATCAGCACGCCGAGCTGAAGCTCGCCACGCCCGGCGACTTCATAGCTGTCACGGTCGGCAGCCTCGGTCACCTTGATCGCGACATTCGATTCGGCTTCGCGGAACAGGCGATCGCGGATCATCCGCGAGGTCACCTTGCTGCCTTCGCGCCCGGCCATCGGCGAATCGTTCACCGCGAACCGCATCGACAGCGTCGGCGGGTCGATCGGCTGCGCGTGCAGCGGCTCCAGAACGCTGGTGTCCGAGATCGTGTTCGACACCGTCGCCACCGTCAGGCCGGCCATCGAGATTATATCGCCCGCCTTGGCCTCATCGACCGGCACACGATCCAGCCCGCGGAACGACATGATCTTCGACGCGCGCCCGGTTTCGACGATCTTCCCGTCGTTATCCATCGCGTGGATCGGCTGGTTGAGCTTCACCGTGCCCGAATTGACCCGCCCGGTGAGAATGCGGCCAAGGAAGTTGTCACGATCGAGCAGCGTCACCAGGAAGGTGAACGGCGCGTCCTTGTCCAGGTTGGGCGGCGGCACATGATTGACGATCGTTTCGAACATCGGGCGCAGCGTGCCTTCGCGCGCATCCATGTCCGTTGAGGCGTAGCCGTTGCGGCCAGAGGCATAAAGCACGGGGAAATCAAGCTGTTCGTCCGACGCCTCAAGCGTCACGAACAGATCGAACACCTCGTCCAGCACTTCCTGGATACGCGCATCGCTGCGATCGACCTTGTTGACCACGACGATCGGGCGCAGGCCCAGCGCCAGCGCCTTGCCGGTGACGAACTTCGTCTGCGGCATCGCGCCTTCAGCCGAATCGACCAACAGGATCACGCCGTCGACCATCGAGAGGATGCGTTCCACCTCGCCGCCGAAATCGGCGTGGCCGGGGGTGTCGACGATGTTGATCCGCGTGCCTTCCCACTCGATCGAAGTGGGCTTGGCAAGGATCGTGATGCCGCGCTCCCGCTCCAGATCGTTCGAGTCCATGACGCGTTCCTCGACGCGCTGATTCTCTCGAAACGTGCCGGATTGGCGGAAAAGCTGATCGACGAGAGTGGTTTTGCCATGATCGACGTGCGCGATGATGGCGATGTTGCGCAGATTCATCGGTGTTCCTGGAATGGCCGCAGGGCGCGCGGCGTTGCGCGCGCCGATAGCGCATTTGCTGCATTGCGACTAGAGCCAGCGCGCAAAGCGTTTTCAAGCCGCCGCCAGCCCGTCTGAACGGATCGCTCGCCGCGCCACGCCACCGGGCCCGCGAATACACCGCAACAGCGACCTAAGCCATCGCCGCCACGGTTTCTCATTTACGTAACCCGCCCGTCGCCAATGCGTCATCCGCCACTGCGATAGGCCCGCCTGGAACCTGCCAGGAGGGCAACAGATGAATTCGGTGTTTCGTTTCGGATACAGTGGGTTGGTGGTGATTTCGATGCTGGCGATGCCGGCGCTGGCCCATGCCGCCGATGCCCCGCCCGCCAGCGGCGCCCCGGCTCCCGGCGATGACACTGAAACCGCCGACCTCATCATCGTCACCGGCACCCGATCGCAGGCGCAGACGCAGTTCACCGCCCTGTCGCCGATCGACGTTTTCTCCGCCAAGACGCTGCAATCCACCGTCTCCAGCAGCCTGGACGGCAGCCTGGCGCAGTTGATCCCTTCGTTCAGCGTGAAGCGCCTTCCCTCGTCGGATGGCCTGCAGTTCGTCCGCCCGGCGTCGCTCAACGGCCTGTCGCCGGACATGACGCTGGTGATGATTAACGGGAAGCGTTTCCACCGCTCGGCATTCCTCGGCAGCGGCGGCGCGCAGGCCGCCGATCTCGCGCAGATTCCTTCCTATGCGATCAGCCATGTCGAGGTGCTGCGCGATGGCGCGTCGGCGCAATATGGTTCGGATGCGATCGCGGGCGTGGTCAACGTCATGCTCGATGAAAAGCCCGGCTTCTCGGCCTATGCCCAAGGCTCGCAATATTATGCGGGAGACGGCACGCAGTGGCAGGCGGGTGCCCGCGCCGGCTTCAGGCTGCAAGGCGGCGGCCACCTCGTCATCGCCGGCGAATACAGCAATGCGAGCGCAACCTCGCGCACCCGCCAGCGCCCGGACGCGATCGCGTTTCAGGCCGCCAATCCGCAGATCAAGGTGCCCGATCCGGTGCAGAACTGGGGCAACCCGGAGGTAAAGGCGCTGAAGCTGGTGGTGGATGCCGCCACGCCGATCGCGCCGGGGATCGAACTTTACACGTTCGGCACATTCGCCCGCACGCGCGGCATGAACGATATCAACTGGCGCAATCCGTCGACCAACGCGAATATCTTCGGCACCACCGCGATCTTCCCCGGCTGGGATCTCAACAAGCTTTTCCCGGCCGGTTTCACCCCCCATGAGGGCATCCGGGCGAAGGACGGCCAGGCGGTGGGCGGCGTACGCCGCACCGGCAGCGGGAATTTCACCTGGGATTTGAGCGCGTCTTATGGCGTGAACAACACGCAATTCGTGCTGAACAATTCGATCAACGCCTCGCTCGGCCCGAAAAGCCCGTTCAATTTCAATCTCGGCCACCAGATTCAACGCGAGTTCAATCTCAACGCCGATGCCGTCTATCAACTCGATATGGCGGGCCTGCCCCGCCCGGTGAGCATCGCGTTCGGCGCGGAGCGGCGGGTCGAGACCTATCAGGTGATCGCCGGCGATCCGGCCTCCTATGCGGTCGGCCCCGGCGCGGCGGCGGGGCTGGCGGCGCAGTCGAACGGGTTTCCGGGCTTCGGCCCCTCGCAGGCAGGATCGTGGAGCCAGACCGATTATGCCGGTTATCTCGACGTGCAGGTGCCGCTGACCGAGGCGTGGACGATCGAGGGCGCGCTGCGCGACGAGAATTACGACACGTTCGGCAACACGTTCAATTACAAGATCGCGACACGTTATGAGTTCGCGCCCGGCATCGCGGTGCGCGGTGCGTTTTCAACCGGGTTCAAGGCCCCCAGCCCCGGCCAGCTCAACGCGACCAGCATCAGCCAGGGGCTGGATACCAAAACGCTGCAACTGTTCACCACAGGCCGCCTCTCGCCGCTCAATCCCGTCGCGGCGTTCTTCGGCGCGAAGGCGCTCGAACCCGAGGAATCGAAAACCGCGACCGCCGGCTTCGTATGGCGCACCGGCAGCGGCCTGAGCGGCTCGCTCGATATCTATCAGATCAAGGTGACGAAGCGCTTCAGCCTCTCTCCCACCTTTGTCGTGACCCCGGCGATCCGCGCCCAGCTCGTCGCGCTCGGCGTGGCGGGCGCGGGCGATTTCACCAACGTGAACTTCTTCACCAATGATTTCGACACCCGCACGCGCGGGCTGGATTTCGTGCTGTCGTACAATCACCCCGTCGGGCCGGGCCGCCTCAACGCGACCGCTGCTTATTCCTTTACCGATACCAAGGTGATCTCCGGCTCGCTGACCAGCGCGAACAGCGTAACGCAGCGCACGATCTTCGAAAACGGCCTTCCCCGGCACAACGCCACCGGGACGATAACCTATGACATCGGCAAGCTGACGCTGCTCGCCCGCAGCCGTTATTATGGGGCGTGGACGGATTCGAGCGGCAATGCCACCGGCGATATCTTCCAGCGTTTCGGCGGCCTTGCCTTTTTCGACGCCTCGGTCAGCTATGCGGTGAACCAGCGGGTCGCCGTGCGGATCGGCGCGGAGAATATCTTCAACACCTATCCCGACAAGGCGCTGTTCCAGGCCAGCCGCGGCCTCGTCTATTCGCGCAACTCACCATACGATACCAACGGCGGCAATTATTACGCGCGCCTCGAATTCAAATATTGAGGCAGGAGCGAGATGACGAGCAACCCTACGCGCCGGCAGGTGCTGAGCATCACGGCGGCAACCGGGGCGCTTGCCGTCCCGCTTGCCGCGCGCGCCGATGATCTTCCCGCCGGTGGCGCGGCGCCCGATGACGAAGCCTATTGGCGCCGCGTCGCGCGCCAGTTCGATCTGCCCACCGGCATCGTCCAGCTCGAAAACGGCAATTGGGGCGCGATGGCGCGCCCGGTGCTGGCGGCCTATCAGCGCCGGCTGGCGCAGGTGAACACGGATACGTCTTATTATTCGCGACGTGGTTTCGGCGCGGACGCAGCGGCGATCCGCGCGCGCGTCGCCGCCGAACTGGGCACCGCGCCGGCGGAGATCGCCTTCACGCGCGGCGCGACCGAAGCACTCCTTTCGCTGATCGGCGGCTACAACCGGCTGCGACCCGGCGATCAATTGCTTTATGCCGATCTCGATTATGACAGTATGCAGGCCGGGATCCGCTCGGTCGCGCGGCGGCGGGGGCTGGAGGCGATCAGCATCGCGCTGCCCGAGCCAGCGACGTATCAGGGCGTAATCGACGCTTATGCGGCGGCGCTGGCCGCGCATCCACGCGTGCGGCTGATGCTGCTCACCCATGTCAGCCACCGGACGGGGCTCGTCCTGCCGGTGCGCGAGATTGTCGCCATGGCGCGACAGCGCGGCGTCGACGTGATCGTCGATTCCGCGCACGCCTGGGGGCAGCTCGATTTCAAGGTCGATGATCTTGGCGCCGATTTCGTCGGGTTCACCTGCCAGAAATGGATCGGCGCACCGCTCGGCGTGGGCGTGATCTATATCCGACGCGATCGGCTCGATGCGATAGACGTGAATATTGGCGAGGATGCCGCGCCGCGCGATACCACGCAGCAGCGCATCCACACCGGCACCACCGATATCGCCGCGCTGCTGACGGTCAACGACGCACTCGATTTCCACCAGCGGATCGGTGCCCGCGCCAAGGAAGCGCGCCTGCGCCATCTGCGGGACCATTGGGCCGAACAGGCCCGCGGCCTGCCGGCGATCGACGTTCTGACCCCGAGCGATCCGCGCATGACCTGCGCACTGACCTCATTCCGGATGAGCGGGCGCACCAGCATCGCCGACAATCGCGCGCTGGCGAAGCAATTGCTCGATCGCTTCGGCATCTTCACCGTCGATCGTGACGGGCCTGCGCGCGGGGCATGTGTTCGCGTCACGCCGGGCATCTTTACCGGGATCGGTGAGATCGACCGCCTGGTAAGCGCCCTGCGCATCCTGTCTCGATCCTGATATCCGGGAGTGAACGGCGGCCCGTGCGGCTTCGCCGCGGGGCCGCGCTTTGCAGCTTCTGCCGCGATATCACCGTATCTGTCCGGAGGAACCGCTTCGACGAGCGGTGGTGGAAGGGGCTGGATTCGAACCAGCGTACACTTGCGTGGGCAGATTTACAGTCTGCTGCCTTTAACCACTCGGCCACCCTTCCCAGGTGTCGCTTCGTCGAAGCGAGGGCGCCCAATGCCGAAGCCGGGCGGCGGTGTCAACGCACTGGTGTTCATCGCGGGCGACGGGCATAGCATCGCGCAACAAAATAACGCCGGAAGGGAAGACACAGGCATATGCGACATCTGTTGCTCGCGGCGGCGGCGGTCATCACCGTGCCGTTTCAGGCTCTCGCCCAGGATCAGGCGGCTACCGCGCGAATCATCGACGAGGGCATGAGCCATTCGCAGGTGATGCTAACCGCGCAGCATCTGACCGACGTGATCGGCCCGCGCCTCACCAATTCACCCGCGATCCGCAAGGCGGAGGAATGGACGCAGGCGAGATTTCGCGACTGGGGGCTGAAGAACGTCCACAAGGAAGGCTATCTGTTCGGGCGCGGCTGGTGGATCGAAAAATCGAGCGTGCGGATGGTGACGCCGCGCCCGATCCAGTTGACCGCGATCCCGATCGCCTGGACGCCGCCGACCAATGGCACGTTGAGCGCGCCGATCTTCGTCGCGCCAATGAAGCGCGTGCAGGATTTCGCGCAATATAAGGGCAAGCTCGCCGGCAAGATCGTGCTGGTCTCGCAGCCCGGCACCGGATCGGAGAGCACGCGGGCGCCGTTCCGCCGCTATACCGGCGAGGAACTCGCCAAGCTCGACGAGTTCGAACAGCCGAAATTCGATCCCGATGCCGACAAGCGCACGCTGGAGCACGCCGATTTCGAGGAACAGCGCGATGCCTTCCTGAAGGCGGAGGGCGCGCTCGCCTATGCCACCATCTCCTATCGCGACGGGATGCTGCTGCACGGCGAAGGCTATATGTTCGAGGCGGGCAAATCCCCCGCCCTGCCCGGCGTGCAGATCGCGGCGGAGGATTATCGCCGGCTCGCGCGGCTGGCGAAGACCGGCGATGCCCCGACGCTCGAAATCAACAGCCTGACGCATTATGACGACAGCGACGTCAACGCCTACAATATCTTAGCGGAAATCCCCGGCACCGATCCCAAGGCGGGATATGTGATGGCCGGCGCGCATCTCGATAGCTGGGTGGCGGGTGACGGCGCGACGGACAATGCCGCCGGTTCGGCGATGATAATGGAGGCGGCGCGCATCCTCTCCACGCTCGGCGTGCGCCCGAAGCGGACGATTCGCTTCGCGCTATGGACGGGCGAGGAGCAGGCGCTGCTCGGCAGCCTTGCCTGGGTGGAAAAGAATCTCGCCACGCGCGGCGCGGCGAACGATCCGCCGCTCACCGGCCAGCGGCGCTATTACGAATGGGGCAAGCGTTGGCCGATCAACAGGCAGCCGGGCTATGATGCGCTTGCGGCCTATTTCAATATCGACAATGGCTCCGGCAAACTGCGCGGCATCTATGCCGAGAACAATCCGGCGGCGGGCAAGATATTCGCCGAATGGATGGCGCCGTTCCGCGCGATGGGGATGACGCAGGTGGCGATCGCGCCGACCGACGGGACCGATCACGTGTTCATGCAGGCGGTTGGCGCGCCCGGTTTCCAGTTCATTCAGGATCCGCTCGATTACGGCAGCCGCACGCATCATTCGTCCGCCGACACCTTCGATCACCTGAAGGCGGATGATATGCGGCAGGGCGCGACGATCCTTGCCTCCTTCCTGCTGAATGCGGCCAATGCCGAAAAGCCCTTGCCCCGGCCGCCGCTGCCGACCAAGCCGGTTGTCACCGATCCCTTTGCCTATCCGGAAAACAACTGATGGCCCGTCGTGGACACCGCCCCTCCAAGCCCAGCGGAGGCCGCACGCGCTTCTGGGGGCGCCACGCCGTCATCGCGGCGCTGGCCAACCCCGAACGCGTCGTGCGCAAGATGTGGGGCACGCGCGAGGCGCTGGCCGGTCTCGATCTCCCGTCGGACCTGCCGGTGGTCTTCGCCGATGTCGCCGATCTCGGTCGCATGGTGCCCAGCGATGCGCCGCATCAGGGGCTGGTGGCCGAGGTCGATCCGCTGGAGGAAATCTGGCTGGGCGACCTGCTTGAACAGGGGCGCGACGATCGGCGCCCGCTAGTCGTGCTCGATCAGGTGACCGATCCGCATAATGTCGGCGCGATCATGCGCTCGGCGGCGGCATTCGATGCGCTGGGCATCATCACGCAGGATCGCCACGCGCCGCCCGAATCCGGGGTGCTGGCGCGATCCGCCTCGGGCGCGCTGGAAACCGTGCCATGGGTGCGCGTGGTGAATCTCGCCCGCGCGCTGGAGGAAATCGCGGAGGCGGGTTTCTGGCGCATCGGGCTGACCGGCCATGCCACGCTGACGCTGGGCGAGGCGATCGGCAATGAGCGGATCGCGATCGTGCTGGGCGCCGAGGGCGAAGGAATGCGCCAGAACACCGAGGCGCATTGCGATCAGCTCGCCAAGCTGCCGATCTCACCGAAGGTCGAGAGCCTGAACGTATCGAACGCCGCCGCGATCGCGCTCTATGCGGTCGCGGCGCGCGGGTAGGAAAGCGCTGCGCCGTCACCGTGCGGGCGGCGCGCCGTGAACCCCGGCGCGAAGCCGGGGAAGCTATCCTGCCACCAAGCGACGACGGCAAAGCCGCCGTCGGACGGGTCCGCTGGCGCGGCCCGCTGGCCGTGTCGGGCGATACGCTTTGCGCACCGGCGTGCGGCCCGCGCGCCTTCGCCCGTCAGTCTTCTTCGGCGATGCGCACCTTCAGGCCGTCAAGCTCCGCGGTGAACGGAATCTGGCACGACAGGCGCGAGTGCGCGTCGCGATCGCTTGACGAATCGAGCAGGTCGTTCTCGTCCTCGCTCATCGCCGGCAGTTTGGCCGCAAATTCCGGGTCGACATGGACGTGGCAGGTGGCGCAGCTGCAGCAGCCACCGCACAGCGCCAGGATCTCATCAATGCCGCCATCGCGGATCACCTCCATCACCGACAGACCCGCTTCGCCGTCCAGCGCGCGCTCTTCCCCATCCCGCGTTACGACGATAAGCTTCGGCATCATGCTCTCCGTTGAAATTTCCCAGCCCCATGCCTTCCTTCGCGAGATGCCGCAATGGGGCTGAGCGAGGCGCAACTTCGCGCGGGTATCGACGAATTGGGGGTGATCGAGCCCAAATTCGCGTCCGCGCTCGCCCGCGTCGGCTATCCCGCGCCCCGGATTCGCGATCGCGGCTATGCCACGCTGTTGCGCACGATCGTCGGGCAGCAGGTGAGCGTGAAGGCGGCAGACGCCGTTTGGCGCAAGCTGGAAGCGCAGATCGGCGACCCCACCGATCCGGCAATCGTCGCGCGCGCCAGTGACGAGGAACTGCGCGCCTGCGGCTTTTCGCGCCAGAAATCGGGCTATGCGCGCAGCCTCGCCGATGAAGTGCTGAGCGGGCGGCTCGATCTCGCCAACCTTCCCGCTGACGACGAGGAAGCGATCGCGAACCTGATTCGCGTGAAAGGCATCGGTCGCTGGTCGGCGGAAATCTATCTGCTGTTCGCCGAAGGGCGCCCCGATATCTGGCCGGCGGGCGATCTGGCGGTGCAGATCGAGGTGGGGCGTATCCTCGGCCACGAAACCCGCCCGAGCGAGAAACTGACCCGAGACCTCGCCGAAGCATGGCGCCCCCATCGCGGCGCGGCGGCGATCTTCACCTGGCACCATTATGGCGCGGGAGTGGATGCCGCGCCGGTGTGAATGTGGGGGAGCGGCATAACCTGACCAGGCGGCGAGGTTGGCGTGTCCGGGCGTTAGCAGGGCAGTTCGTGCCCGCGTGAATTTGCGGGGCAAACAGCCAGGATTGGGTGGGAAGCAGCCTAGCGGCTTTCGTCGAAGATAAGCGAAAACCGGCCACTTATCCTGACGCCTCGACCCATTGCCGAAAGACTCCAATGGCAGCCAGTAAGTCCAGCGGTCCGCAGGCAACGGCAAAGGTGTCGCCTTCTAGGCGCGCGACCCACCAGCTTCCGGTCCGCTGCCATTCCTCCAGATCACCGCTAGGCTCACCATGTTCCGCGCGCTCGAAGGCTCGACCTTGCATCTGCGTGTCGGCCAAGTCGATCTTCAGCGACCAGCCGGGGTTGTCGATCGTGTCGATCTTTACTCCGTAGGAGAGCTCCCAGTCGCTATCGCATTGGGCCAGATACCAGCGGCTGAGCCAGGCTAAATTGTCGTCGCTCATACGAGCAGCATCAACCAGCGCGGCTATGTCTGCAATCGAGAATGGCCAACCGCACCGGAAACGGCAACAACTGCGGCGCCAACGGCCTGCCCGGTGCTGGCGGCCGGTTTCGCGCCAGCGAACGGCTTGAGGTAGGTGGTTAGCTGCCGATCCCGTGAGGCCAAAGTACCATCGCAGCGGTGCCGATAATTCCAAGGCAGAAGGGGATTGCGAGTAGCGCGGTTGCGGCCCAGAATTTACCTGGCTCGCTTTGGCGGTTCCCCGATAGATGGAGGCCGAAATAACCGCACTCCATAGTGCCGAAGCGAAAGCCATTGACGAGGAGCCATCCGAACAAGCCGGTGACGCAAACCATCAGCATTGGGCTGTAAACGCCTTCACTCATCATTTCGCCCTCCGCTTCGCGCGGCAAAATGCGCCACCTTGCGAACGGCCATTATTGCGGCGCTTCCCGCCGCCGCCAGTCGCCCGCCCTCACCGCGCCGGTCGCCACACCTGCGTCTGGCAGAACATCGCGACGCAGCCCTGCACGTTGAGCGAGCCATCCGCGTTGCGGACGACGATCGACTTGAATGTCTTGCCCCGGCGTGGATCGTAGATTTCGCCGCGCCAATCCTTGCCCTGATCGGTGAGGCCCAGCAGGATCGGCATTCCGAGGAACGGGCGCGTGCGGAGCGCGGGATCGGGATTCTTCACATCCGTCGTCGGCGCTCCCGGCGTCGGCTTCACGATCGTCGCGAGCTTGCCGCACATCGCATTGTTGCACGCGACGACAGCGACGATGCCCGATCCATCGGCTGTGAAATAGCGCCCGGCGATCGGCTCCGCGGCATAGGCGCTCCATGACGAAGCGGCGAGAACCAGCGCGGCGGCGAGCGGGGGGAGGCGGTGCATCGGGCGAAGGTGCCGCCAGCGGCGGCTTTCGGCAAGCCTGTTTCCATTGATCGTGAATCGCGGTTGAACCGCATCGCACCGTCCCGCATTGAGGCCGGGATGACCCGGTCCCTCATTCAGACGATGCGTTCCCTGCCGGAAAGCCATGCCACGATCCCCGTGCCGCGCGGCGCCGGTTTCTGGCGTAAATTCCTCGCCTTTGCCGGGCCGGGCTGGCTGGTCGCGGTCGGCTATATGGACCCCGGCAACTGGGCGACCGACATCGCCGGGGGATCGGCGTTCGGCTATGCCCTGCTCTCGGTCGTGCTGCTGTCGAACCTGATGGCGATCGTGCTTCAGGCGCTGGCCGCGCGGCTTGGAATTGGGGCGGGGCTCGATCTCGCGCAGGCGTGTCGCGCTTATTATTCGCGCCGCGTGTCGATGGTGCTGTGGGTGCTGTGCGAGATCGCGATCGTCGCCTGCGATCTGGCGGAGGTGCTGGGCACGGCGATCGCGCTCCAGTTGCTGTTCGGCCTGCCGCTGGTCGCCGGCGTCTGCGTCACCGCGCTCGATGTGCTCCTGATCCTCGCGTTGCAGCGTTTCGGCTTCCGGCGGCTGGAGGCGTTTATCGCCGCGCTGCTCATCATCATCGCCGGCTGTTTCGCGCTGGAACTGATCTGGGCCGGGCCGGACTGGCGCGCGGCGGCGCGCGGGCTGGTGCCGACCGCCGAGATCGTCCGCAATCCGGCGATGCTCTATATCGCGATCGGCATCCTCGGCGCCACGGTGATGCCGCACAATCTCTACCTTCATTCCGCCGTCGTGCAGACCCGCGCCTTCGGGCCCGCCGAAGGGGAGCGGCGCGAGGCGATCCGCATGGCGACGATTGATTCCACCGTGTCGCTTGGCCTTGCATTCTTCATCAACGCCGCGATCCTGGTGCTGGCGGCGGCGACCTTCCACGTAGCGGGGCGCACCGATGTGGCGGAGATCGAGGATGCGCACCGCCTGCTGGCGCCGATGCTTGGCGTGGGCGCGGCGAGCACGGTGTTCGCCATCGCGCTGCTGGCGAGCGGGCAGAACTCAACCGTAACGGGCACGCTCGCCGGGCAGATCGTGATGGAGGGGTTCCTCGATCTGCGGATGCCGATGTGGCTGCGGCGGGTGGTTACGCGCGGGCTGGCGCTGGTGCCGGCGGTCGCGGTGGTGGTGGTGATGGGCGATGGCGGCGCGACCAGGCTGCTGCTGCTCAGCCAGGTGATCCTCAGTATGCAATTGCCGTTCGCGGTCATCCCGCTGGTCGCCTTCACCGGCAGCGGCAGGGTGATGGGCGCCCACGCCGCGCCGCGCTGGCTCCGGGCGCTCGCCTGGGTGATCGCTGGCGTGATCGTGGTGCTGAACGCGATCCTGCTATGGGGTCTGGCGTTCGATCGCTAAGCCGGCTCAGCCGATCATGCGCGCGGCGATCGCCTCCCGTCGGGCGGCGTCCACGCCCAGCACCTGTTCGGCATAGCGCGCGATATCGCCATGCCGCTCGCGGATCGCGGCAAAGGCAGTGCGGAGATAGTCCGCCTCGACCGACATGAGCGCGATCACCGCCTCATCGCTCATCCGCGGGCCGTAACGCTCGCGGACCGAGCCCGCCGCGCTGGCGATGCGGCGCGCGGGATCGCCGGCGGTGTTGGTGAGGAGATAATCCGCCATCACCTCATCGTCGTTCACGCCCAGCAGATGGTGAAACAGCGCGACCGCCAGCCCGGTGCGATCCTTGCCGGCAAGGCAGTGGAGCAGGCTCGCCGCGCCGCGCGTCTCCAGCGCTTCGAAATAGAGCCTGAGCGAGCGGATCAGCACATCGCGATACGGCATGGTGGCGTAAAGCCGCTTCATCCCGGCGCGCGCCTCATCGGCGGTGGTGATTCCGGCCCCTGCCTCCTCATGCGGGGCGAGTTCGCTGCCGGTCGTCTCGCCGGGGGCGAAGATCACCACACCATCGAATCCGGGATGCCGCAGGCACGGGCTGATCCGCCGCTCCATATCGCCGCGCAGATCGACCACGGTGGCGATGCCGAGCGCGGCGACACTGGCGAGATCGCCCGGCGTGGCGTCGCCATGCTGGCCGGAGCGCCACAAAAGCCCCGTGCGGATGCGGCCCGCTGGCGTGTCGTAACCGCCATAATCGCGGAAATTGTGGATGCCTTCGAAGCTCAGCACGCGATCAGTCATGCAGATTGGCTAGCCGATCCGCATCGCATTGTCGCCACCGCCCAGGCGAAATGGCTCAGGATTCCTCGCCGCGATATTTGATTTCGAGATAGCGCCCGCGCGTGGCGAGCGAATCGAGATCGCCCTGCGCGAGTTCCTCGGACATCTGCCCGATCTCGCGCTCGATCAGTTCCAACCCGTCGACAAGCTGCCGATCCGGGGTCTTGCCGTTGCGCGGGGTGGCGCGCAATTCGCGCGGAACACGCTGATAATCACGGACGAATTCCGGAAGCTGCTCGCCCACCAGCCGGCGGATTTCGGCGGTGGCGGGTGTTTCCTGTTGCAGCGCGGCCAGTTGCGCGCCGAGCGTATCGAGCCGCACCCCGATCCGATCGGCGACCGATATCGCCGGTGCGGGAAGCGCCAGGCGTTGCGCGTCGAGCCAACGCGCGGTTTGCGTCGGCAGCGCGCGGATATCGGCCTGGCGCAATCGCTCCGGCGCGACCGGCGCGTCAGCCGGCCAGATCGCCAGCGTCACCGTCGCGGCGAGCAGCAGGGCCATCACCGCCGTCGCCCCCATGATGCCAAGCGGCATGACCAGCCCGATCGCCACCGCCGCGATCAGGATCACCGCATCGGCGATCGCGATCCGCGCCAGCCGTTGGCCGAGCCGCTTCGCGCCCGCGCCGCGCCGGCGACGCGCCATATAGTTGCTGTCGTAGCGCGCGCCGGTGATCCGCTCATATGCCGCGCGGGCCGCGGCGATCGTTTGATCCGGGGTGTCGTTCACACCGACTCCAGCTTGAAATCATCCTGCGGCGCGGCGATCTGGTTTTGCGCCGCACCCTCGGCCCGCGCGATATAGCCGCGCGATTTCTCCACTTCGCGGCCCAGCGTGTCGACCGTGGTTTTCATCGAATCGAGCGCCTTCATCTTGAATGTGTCGATCGCGTCCATCGTGTCGTAGATATTCTGGAATGCGCGTTGCAGCGTTTCCAGCGGGATCGCGGAAGACGCGGCCTGCTCATGGATGCGCGCGGTGTTCGCGCGCAGCAGCTTGCCGGTCGAATCGATGATGTTGGCGGTGGTGGTGTTGAGCTGGGTGATCTGATCGAGCACCAGCTTCTGGTTGGTCATCGCCTGCGCCACGGTGACGGCGGTGCGCAGCGCCGAAACGGTGGTGGTGGAGGCGCGATCGACGCCCTTGATAAGCTCGACATTGTTCTTCTTGACCAGATCGAGCGCGAGATAGCCCTGCACCGTCACCGCCATCTGCGTCAGCAGATCCTGCGTGCGCTGGCGGGCGTAGAACAACGCCGTCTCGCGGATCGCCTTCGCCTTGGCCGGCTCGGTCGCGTCGAGGTCGTTCGCCTTGTCCTCAAGCTTGCCGTCCATCAGCTTGGACAGATGGATCATCTGTTCCAGCCGGCCCATCGCGGACCACAGGTTCGCGCGCTCGGTGTCGATCGCGGCATTGTCCATCAGCAGTTCGTCCTTGCCCGATGCAAGGCTGCGCAGGATCGAGGAAATGTGCGTCTGGCTCGACTTATAGGAGTCGAAATAATTGCGCATCTTGTTGCCGAAGGGGATGATCCCGAACAGCTTCTGCGGCGCGGAGAGATTGCCCTTCCGGCCGGGATCCAGGTCTTCAACGACGCGGCGGAGCTGTGCCAGATCCTTGCCGACCCCGGTTTCCTGATCCATCGCGCGCACCGGGCGATCGAGGAAGCGGTTCGACTGGCCGGCGGCGTCGCGGATTTCCTTCGCGCCCATCGCGGTGATCGCATCGACGCGCTTGCCGAATTCGGGCGAATTGGCATCCTGTGCCACCAGTTGCTCGACGAAATGGTCGACGCGTTCCTCCAGCCTGGATTTCGTGCCATCGTCGACCGGGACGAGGCCGGCGGCCTTCTCGGCGGGCACGGTCGGAACCGGATCGGGCGGCGTCAGCTTCAACGCCGGCTCGTCGGTGATCGTCTCGGGGGTCGTCGCCATCATTTCCTCCAGCGCTCCGCGAACATGACGCGTTCGCGCATCGCATTCAACTGTATTGCATATGTAACACGGCAGCGATCCGGTTCAACAGGGTCAATGACACAGCTTCGCCACGCGATATTTCAGTCGTTACCTGGGGCGTCCGGACGGATACGAACATCAACGGACAATGGGAGGATGGAGCGGGTAACGGGAATCGAACCCGTGTATTCAGCTTGGAAGGCTGCTGCACTACCATTGTGCTATACCCGCGCGCCGGGCGCTCGCCTGCCACAGCAATGCCGCATGGGTCAACCATGGGCGTGAATTAGGGAGAGGATGATGAACGAGGCGATCACCCCGTATTACCTGAATGTCGCGCAGGCCGAACTGGACGATCTCGCAGCGCGCCTCGCGCTTACGCGCTGGCCCGAACCCGCGACGGTGGATGGCTGGGATCAGGGCGTGCCGCTCGATCGCGCGCGGGCGCTCGTCGCCTATTGGCGGGACAGCTATGACTGGCGCGCGTGCGAGGCGCGGCTCAACGCGATCGGCCAGTTTCGCACCACGATCGACGGCGCCGGCATCCACTTCCTCCACGTGCCTTCGCCCGAGCCGGATGCGCTGCCCCTCGTCATCACCCATGGCTGGCCGGGATCGGTGATCGAATTCCTGAAGGTGATCGGCCCGCTGACCGATCCCGCCGCGCATGGCGGGAACCCGCGCGATGCCTTCCATGTCGTGGTGCCCTCGCTCCCCGGTTACGGCTTTTCGGATCGCCCCGCGGATCGCTGGCCGGTTCCGCGCATCGCGGCGGCCTGGATCACGTTGATGAAGCGGCTCGGCTATGATCGCTTCGTCGCGCAGGGCGGGGACTGGGGCTCGGCGGTGTCTTCGGCGATCGGCGCGAGCGGCGATCCGGCGGTGGCGGGCATCCACGTCAACATGATCGTCTCGCCGCCCTCTCCCGAAGACATCGCCGGCGCGACGCCGCAGGAGCAGCAGGCATTGGCGTCGCTGCAACGCTATATGGCCGACGGCAATGGCTACGCCCGCCAGCAGGCTACCCGCCCGCAAACGCTGGGCTACGCCCTGACCGATTCGCCCGCCGGCCAGGCGATGTGGATCTTCGAGAAGTTCCGCGAGTGGAGCGATTGCGGCGGCGATCCGCTCAACGCGCTGACGATGGACGAATTGCTCGACAACATCATGCTCTACTGGCTGCCCGGCACCGCGGCTTCATCGGCACGGCTCTATTGGGAGAGCTTCAACGATTTCGCCGCCGGCAGGATCGAGGTGCCTGTAGCGTGCAGCCTGTTCCCCAAGGAGATTTTCGGTGCCTCGCGGCGTTGGGCTGCGCGGCGCTATCCGAACATCGTATATTGGGGCGAGCCGCCGCGCGGCGGCCATTTCGCGGCTTTCGAGCAACCCGAACTGTTCGTCGAGGAATTGCGCGCCGGTTTCCGCGCGATGCGCTGAACCCCGCATCCTTCACGCGATCCTTACCATTGCCGCGCTAGGCGAACGCGCGATGCTGCACGATCCCGCGCTTGCCCTGAACCTCGGCGCCGATGCGCGCCCCGCCTCCGCCGTGTCGCGCGGCGTAGGGATCGCCGGGCTCGCCGGGCTGATCGCGTGGATCGCGGTGGCGCGGCATTTCGGGATGGACGGCCCCTATGCCGCCCTGGTCAACGTCGCGGCCTGCGCCGTGCCGATGATCCTGTGGTCGCTGCTGGTCGACAAGGTGCACCGCAACCCCTCGACCGGGATCGACTGGGCCACGGCCAGGCCGTGGCGCGAAACGATCGACATCAGCCTCACCAAACTCACCGGCCTGTGGGTGACTTGGGCGGCGATCGCGCTGATCTATGCCACCGGGCGCTTCTATTGGGAGGGCAATTTCCAGTTCGCCATGTGGTGTTTCGAGCGTGCCGCGCCCTTCCTGTTTGCGCTCTCGATTCCCTATGTGCTGTGGCTCGACCGCCGGCTGATCGAGCCGCGCGACGGGGCATGGGCGCTGGGCGCATGGTTGCTCGGGCAGGGCAGGCCGGATCGCGAGGCGATATATAACCACCTGCGCTCATGGGCGGTGAAGGGCTTCTTCCTCGCCTTCATGCTGGCGATCGTGCCGCCCGGATTCGGCGAGTTCATCCGCACCGACACCTTCGGGCTGGTCACCGATCCCGTGCGGCTGGCGAACTGGCTCATCACCTTCATGTTCGTGATCGACGTGGCCTTCGCGACGGTGGGATATCTGCTGACCATGCGCCCGCTCGACGCGCATATCCGCACGGCAAACCCCTATGCGGCGGCGTGGATGGCGGCGCTGATGTGCTATCCGCCGTTCATCCTGATGGATGCGGGCGGCCCGCTCGATTATCATCCCGGCACCGCGGAATGGACATATTGGCTGGCGGGCCACCCGATCCTGCTCGCGGCGCTGGGCGCGGTGCTGGTGGCACTGACCGCGATCTACGCCTGGGCGACGGTGGCGTTCGGGATGCGCTTTTCGAACCTCACGCATCGCGGCATCCTGACGCATGGGCCATATGCGTGGTCGAGGCATCCGGCGTATCTGTCGAAGAACCTGTTCTGGTGGCTCTCCACCATCCCGATCCTGTCAACCGGCAGCCTCGTAGATGCGACGCGCGCGACGCTGCTGCTTGGTGTGGTCAGCGGCGTCTATTACTGGCGCGCGCGGACGGAGGAGCGCCACCTGTCCGCCGATCCCGATTATCGCGCCTATAGCGCGTGGATGGCGCGCAACGCGCCGGTGCCGCGCTTCTTCGCATGGGCGAGCGGCAAAGCTCGCGAAATTCACACGAGCGAATTATCGGGATGAACGAATAATAGCCATTAACGCGTTGAAATATATACACCACACTCAACGCACCTTAGAAGCTTTCCTCGCCATATACCCGCGACACATCGCCGCCCCATGCGCCGTGATAACGCTCCAGCAGCACCTCCGCCGGCACCTTGCCGCTGCGGACGATCTCCCGCAGCGGATCGAGGAAGCCGGTTTCGTTGTCGCCGGAGCGGCTGAGCCGCGCGCGCGCCGCGAGGCCGGCGCTGGCGATATCCAGCACCGCGCCCGCGATATCGCGCAGCGTGCCGCCGCCGGGGAGCGGCGCGGCGAGGCCGAGCTTCGGCGCGGCGCTCCGCAGCGCCTCGCGCTCCTCCATCGTCCAGTGCTTCACCATATCCCATGCCGCGTCGAGCGCGCCCTGATCGTAGAGCAGCCCCACCCAGAATGCCGGCAGCGCGCAGATGCGGCTCCACGGCCCGCCATCCGCCCCGCGCATCTCAAGGAAGGTCTTGAGCCGCACTTCGGGAAAAGCGGTGGAAAGGTGATCGTTCCAGTCCTCCATCGTCGGCTTCTCGCCGGGCAGGACGGGCAATTCGCCCTTCAGGAAATCGCGGAACGACAGGCCCGCCGCGTCGATATATCTGCCCTCGCGATAAGCGAAGTACATCGGCACATCGAGCATATATTCGGCGTAACGCTCATAACCGAAGCCATCCTCGAACACGAACGGCAGCATCCCCGTGCGCGCGGGATCGGTATCCGACCAGATATGGCTGCGATACGAAAGATAGCCGTTGGGCTTGCCTTCGGTGAACGGCGAATTGGCGAACAGCGCGGTGGCAAGCGGCTGAAGCGCGAGGCCGACGCGGAATTTCTGCACCATATCGGCTTCGCTGGCGTAATCGAGGTTCACCTGGATCGTGCAGGTGCGCAGCATCATGTCCAGCCCCATCGAGCCGACGCGCGGCATATGGCGCAGCATGATGGCGTAGCGGCCCTTGGGCATGATCGGCAGTTCGGCGCGGGTCTTGTCCGGCCACATGCCGAGGCCGAGGAAGCCGATGCCGAGCTTCTCCCCCGCCGCCTTCACCTGTTCCAGATGGCGCCCGGTTTCGGCGCAGGTCTGGTGAAGGTTGTCGAGCGGCGCGCCGGACAATTCGAACTGCCCCGCCGGCTCCAGGCTGACGGCGCCATCCGGGCCGGTAAGCGCGATGAGCTTGCCGCCCTCCTCCACCGGCTGCCAGCCATATTGCTGAAGCTCGGTCAGCAACGCGCGAATGCCGCCCGGCTCGTCCCATGACGGGGCATGATGATCGGCAATTGAATAGACGAACTTTTCGTGTTCGGTGCCGATGCGCCAGCGTTCCCTTGGCTTCTCGCCGCGCGCGAAGCTGGCAATTAGCTGATCGCGCGATTCGATGACCGGCGAGTTGCTTTCCGAAACGGTCTTGGTCGTCATGCTCGCGCCTTACGCGGGGATGAACGGGTCCGCTAGAGGGCCTGTTGCGCCCGCGCGCGACCGATCAGGTTGACCGTCAGGAACTGCGCCGCGAACAACAGCAGCTTCGAGGCGAGCGGGAAGATGCCGATGAAGGCGGGCCACGCCGCGGTGAAGGCCAGCGCGAACAGCAGGTTCAGCCCGGCGGTCAGCAGCATCAGCGCCGCCCAGACGAAGCCGAACAGCGTCATCAGATCGCCGATTCGCGCCAGATCCGCCGGCGAGACATAGCGGTTCATCCACCCCCGGCGCAGCATCGCCACCCCGACGACCGCATAGATGACGCTGGGCTTCACCATCACGAAACGTGCATCGCCGCCAAGTATCACCGCCCCTGCGGAGAGCAGGATCAGCGCGAGGCTCACCCATTGCAGCGCCGGCACGCGCCGATGCCGCAGAGCCTCCCACCCCACCACCGCGCAACCAACCGCCGCACCCACGATCGTCGCGGGAACCAGCGCAACATGCGCCGCCAGCAGGATCGCGAAGACGATCACGCCGAGCGAATCGAGCAGCAGTGGCACCAGAGCAGAGACAAGCGGCCTGAGCATGATCGTATCGCCCAATGTTTTCGCTGTTAACATCGTAATGCCGCGCGCCGCCGCCGGAGTCAATCACGAAGTTTCCGCCGTAAACATTGCGGCGGGGAGAGCGTTACCGCCAGTCGCCAGCGCCGGCCATCCATATCGCAACGGCAGCGGCGGCGGCGGTGTCCGCACGCAGGATGCGCGGGCCAAGCGAGATCGCCACCGCGCCCGGCGTCGCGCGAATCGCCGCGCGCTCATCATCATCGAAGCCGCCTTCGGGACCGATCAGGATCGCCGCCGCGCCCGGCTTCATCGCCACGCGCGCGGGCGCCCCGCCCTGCTCGTCGGCGAAATAGAGCGCGCGATCTGCCGGCCACTCCCGCAGCAACGCGGCGAGCTTCACAGGCTCCGCCACTTGCGGCAGCGCGGTGCGACCGCATTGCTCCGCCGCCTCGATCATATGCGCGCGCAGCCGATCGGTGTTCGGCTTGTCCACCACCGTGCGCCGCGTGACCACCGGCACCAGCCGCGCGACGCCAAGCTCGCACGCTTTCTCCGCCATCCAGTCGACGCGCCCCTTCTTGAGCGGCGCAGCGATCAGCCACAGATCGGGCACCGCCTCACGCGGGGCGAGTTGCTCGCGCACGTCGAGCATCACCTCGCGCCGCCCGACGCTTTGCGCCACCGCGAGCCATTCGCCGGTCGCGTCATCAAACAATTTCACCGGATCGCCCGGCTTCATCCGCATCACCTGCCCCAGATAATGCGCCGCTGGCCCGTCGATCCGCCGCGCGCCGGGCGCAAGCGGCTCGGCCACATAGAGGCGCGGCGTGGAGCGCGGCGGCCAGGCGGGAGTAGCGATCACTTCGTTCGGCCTCGTCCGATCATCCATCGCGCGAGCATGAACAGGAGGAAGCCGGCGAAGGCAATGCCGATCACCGCCAGCGTAATCACCCCCGCCACCCGCAGGATCGCGTAGAACAGGGCCTCGACGAATCGACCGATCGCTACCGACAGATGGATCAGCGGACGCGCTTCCAGCTTTGCGTCTTGCAGCCGAAGCCCGCGAACAGGCAGCCCGTGCCGACGATCGTGTCGCGATCGACCAGTTCCAGCGTGCCATCGAACGTCCTGTCGATATCCGGCACATAGACCTGGCCGTACCACAGGCCATCTTCCTCACGCTGAAAATCGTGAAACAATTCGGTGCCGATCAGCCGATCCGTGCCGCCGCGCGCGGCATCCGCCTTGGCCTTCTCGTTCGCCGCCACGACGCGACCGCACAACCCCCGCCCGCATGGCGCGATACGGATACGCACGCTATCCGCATCATTACGCCACGTGCCCGCGAGCGCCGGCCCGCGCTGCGCCGCGACCGGCATGGCAATCGAAACCAGCGCGGCCATCGCCGCGATCCGCATCAAGGACATACGCAAACACTCCCTTTCGCCGACGCCCATATCTAGGGGCAGCCGATCAGGAACGGCAAACCCTGCCAACCGGCTGTGGCGGAAGCGAGGCGCGGCGGATAGGAAGCATCGCGTGACCGACACATCCGATATCGTCCCCGATACGCAACATCGCGGGATCGTCGCCGCGCTCCCGGCGCGATTGCGCAACTTCGCGCTGCTCGCGCGCTTCGATCGCCCGATCGGCTGGTGGCTGCTGTTCTGGCCGGGCGCATGGGCGGTGGCGCTGGCTGGCGGCGCGGCGGAACGCTGGCCGCTGATCCTGTGGCTGCTCGCGGGCAGCATCGCGATGCGCGGCGCGGGCTGCGTCTATAACGATATCGTCGATCGCGAACTGGATGCGAGCGTCGCGCGCACGCGATCGCGCCCGCTGGCGAGCGGCGCGGTGTCACTCAAGGCGGCGTGGGCCTGGCTTGCGCTGCTCAGCCTCGTCGGGCTGGCGGTGCTGCTGCAACTGAGGGTGGATAGCGCGATCATCGCGGTCGCCAGCCTGGCGCTGGTCGCCGCCTATCCGTTCATGAAAAAGATCACCTGGTGGCCGCAGGCCTGGCTTGGCCTGGTGTTTTCATGGGCCGCGCTGGTCGGCTGGAACGAGGCATGGGGCGGGGTCGCGCTGCCGGGGCTGCTGCTCTACGCCGGGTCGATCTGCTGGGTGATCGGCTATGACACAATCTATGCCCTGCAGGATCGCGAGGATGACGCGCTGATCGGCATCCGTTCATCGGCGCTGGCGATGGGCAGGCATGTGGTGCCGGGGGTCTCCGCCTTCTACGCCGTGGCGCTGGCGCTGTGGAGTGGCGCCTTGTGGCTGGTTCGGCCCGATCCGCTGGTGTTCGTCGCGCTGTTGCCGATGGCGGCGCATCTCGGCTGGCAGGTGCTGACGCTCCGGCCCGACGATGGCGCCGGCGCCCTCGCCCGCTTCCGCGCCAACCGTTTCGCGGGGCTGCTGATGTTCCTCGCCTGCGCCGTGGTCGGCACGCGGCTGTAGCTCACACCTTGCATCCCTTCCCGCGTGCAAGGCCGCGCAGGAAGCCACGCCGCGCCAGCCCGGCATAGGTCGCCGCCTGCATCCGGCGCTGCGCGGCGGCGGCGCCGCTCACCTCGCGCACCAGCCCGCGGAACGGGATGATCGTATCGACCACCGTTTCCCCGGCCACCTTGGCGATCTGCCCCGCCTTTGTGCCCGATACCGGCGCCGCTTCGCCGAAATCGGGGCCAAGCGCCGCATCGAGCGCGGCGATACCATGTGAAAGCTGGGCGCACGAAGCGGTGCCCTGCATGGCATAAGGCGCGGCGGCGGCGCGCTGGAGCACCGGCGGCACCTTCTTGTTGGCGATGCCCACATCATGCGCGGGACGCGCGGCGATCTTCCCCGCTTCGGACAGGGTGGAGGCGTTGTTGTCCTGCACTTCCTGCGCGGAAAGCGCGGCGGGCAGCGCCACGGCAATCACCCCCAGAACCGCGATGGCGATACGCATCGTTCGTTTCCCCTTTTTCCGATTCGGCCCGCACCCTCCGCATGTCGCACGGGCAATCGCCGATTGAACGCAGCAATGCGCGGTGCGATCCGTCCGCGCGGCACATCGCAAAGCGCGCCCGCGCGTTGCACGATCGCGCGCCTTTCGCTCAGCCGTGAAGCCTATTCATTGCCGATTGGAGCGATTCTCCTGTTTGCGGCACTGGCCTGCATCATGTACCTGACGCGAAATCTCGACTGGAGCGGCCTCCGCTCCGCGACCGCAACAGACTGAATCGGGAAGAACGATGGCCGAATTCACCTTGCCCGCGAACAGCAAGATCAAGGGCGGACGGAAAATCCCCTCGCCCCAGCCCGGCGGCAAGATGCGCAATTTCAAGATTTATCGCTACGATCCCGATTCGGGCGAGAATCCGCGCTACGACACGTTCGAGGTGAATCTCGACGAATGCGGCCCGATGGTTCTGGACGCGCTCATCAAGATCAAGAGCGAGCAGGATGCGTCGCTCACCTTCCGCCGCTCGTGCCGCGAAGGCATTTGCGGCTCGTGCTCGATGAATATCGACGGCAAGAACGGCCTCGCCTGCACCACCGCGATCGAGGACATGAAGGGCGAGGTGAAGATCACCCCGCTGCCTGCGATGGACGTTATCAAGGATCTCGTCCCGGATTTCACGCATTTCTACGCGCAATATGCCTCGATCACGCCGTGGTTGCAGACCGTGACGCCGGCGCCCGCCGGCAAGGAACGGCTCCAGTCGCCCGAGGATCGCGCCAAGCTCGACGGCTTGTACGAATGCATCCTGTGCGCGTGCTGCTCCACCTCCTGCCCGAGCTACTGGTGGAACAGCGACAAGTTCCTCGGCCCGGCGATCCTGCTCCAGGCCTATCGCTGGCTGGCCGACAGCCGCGACGAGATGACCGGCGAGCGGCTCGACGCGCTGGAAGATCCCTTCCGCCTGTATCGCTGCCACACGATCATGAATTGCGCCAACGCCTGCCCGAAGGGCCTCTCCCCGGCCAAGGCGATCGCGGAAATCAAGAAGATGGAAGCCGAACGCGTCGTCTGATGCGGCCCTTTTGGAATGCACCTGCGATGCATGTCGCACCGTAGGTGCCGCCGGAAAACAGAATGACCGAGCCGAAACCTGAATTCCTCTACGAGGAGCACCCCGATCATCCCGGCTGGATGAAATGGGGGTTCAAGGATTCGACGCGCTACAACGCGTTCCTCGGCGACATGATCGTCCGCGTGGAGAACGGCATCGCCCACGTGCGGATGACGCCGGAGCGGCAACACTCAAATCTCGCCAATGTCGTTCACGGCGGGGCGATGCTGGGCTTCATCGACGTATCGCTATTCGCCGCCGCGCGCAGCTTCGGCCTGGTTGCGGCGGGCACCGCCGTGACGCTCGATCTCAACACCCATTTCATCGGCGGCGGCAAGATCGGCGAGCCGCTGGAGGCGCGGGTGGAGTTGTTGCGCGAAACCGGGCGGATGCTGTTCCTGCGCGGGCTGATCGTGCAGGGCGATGATGCCGGCGTGGTGGCCGAATTTTCCGGCACGATCAGAAAGCCCGGCGCGAAACGCTGACTCGCTATCAAGGCCGGGTCGCCCCGCTCATCGCGCCGGGGCGGCGAATGGAGCAGATAATTGGGTAAAGTCCTTTCCGCTTATGACGCGCTGATCGCTGCCGGAGAATTGCGCCCCGATGCCGAGCAGGGCGCCGCCGCGCGCCGGCTCGACGCGCTGGCGAGCGAACTGGAAAATCCAAAGACCAAGGGACTGTTCCGCCGCCGCCCCGTGCCGCCGCGCGGCATCTATCTGTGGGGCGATGTCGGTCGCGGCAAATCAATGCTGATGGATCTGTTCTTCGCCAATGTGGCCTGTCAGCGGAAACGCCGGGTCCATTTCGGCGAGTTCATGCTTGAGGTCCATGGCCGCATCGCGATCGAGCGCCGCAAGGAAGCGGGCGACCCGATCATCCCCGTCGCCACCGCGCTGGCGGCGGAGGCGCAATTGCTCGCGTTCGACGAGATGATGGTGACCAATTCGCCGGACGCGATGATCCTGTCACGGCTGTTCACCGCGCTGATCGAAATGGGCGTTACCGTCGTCACCACATCGAACCGCGTGCCCGCCGACCTCTACAAGAACGGGCTCAACCGCGAACATTTCCTGCCGTTCATCGCGCTGATCGAGCAGCGGCTCGACGTGCTCGCGCTCAACGGCCCGGTCGATTACCGCCGCGACCGGCTAGGGCAACAGGATACCTGGCTGGTCCCCAACGGCGCGAAGGCAACCGCCGAACTGTCCGCCGCCTTCTTCCGCCTCACCGATTATCCGCCCGAGGATCGCGCTCACGTGCCAAGCGAGGATATTCTCGTGCAGGGCCGCGCGCTGCATGTGCCCAAATCGCTGAAGGGCGTCGCGGTGTTCAGTTTCAAGCGGCTATGCGCGGAGGCGCGCGGCAGCGCGGACTATCTGGCGATCGCAAGACGCTATCACACCGTCATCCTCGTCGGCGTGCCCGTGCTCGGCCCGGAAAACCGCAACGAGGCGGCGCGCTTCGTCAGCCTGATCGACGCGCTGTACGAATATAAGGTGAAGCTGCTCGCCGCGGCGGACGCGCAGCCGGACCAGCTTTATCCGAGCGGCGACGGGCGGTTCGAATTTCAGCGCACCGTCAGCCGGCTGGAGGAAATGCGCTCCGAGGAATATCTCGCGACGGGCCACGGGAACTGAGCCGAGCCGGCAATGGAACAGCTTGAAACGCGATGAAATGCACCTTATTGCTATTGCGAACTGATTGCAGTAAATTCCTTAACCTGCGATCTTTATAGGTTGCCCCCAGCGTCGGATGGGCGTAGGCGACCTATCCATTCACGCCGCAACTACTGACGGAAAGGGATGGAATGGCCCGCAAGAAGATCGCGCTGATCGGCGCCGGAAACATCGGTGGCACGCTCGCGCATTTGGCGGCCCTCAAGGGCCTTGGTGATATCGTCCTGTTCGACGTGGTCGAAGGCGTGCCGCAGGGCAAGGCGCTCGATCTGTCGCAGTGCGGACCCGTAGAGGGCTTCGATGCGAAGATCACCGGCACGAACGATTACAAGGATATCGCGGGCGCCGATGTCATCATCGTCACCGCCGGCGTCGCCCGCAAGCCGGGCATGAGCCGTGACGACCTGCTCGGCATCAACCTGAAGGTGATGAAGTCGGTCGGCGAGGGCATCAAGGCCAATGCCCCCAACGCTTTCGTCATCTGCATCACCAACCCGCTCGACGCGATGGTGTGGGCGCTGCGCGAATTCTCCGGCCTGCCGCACAACAAGGTCGTCGGCATGGCCGGCGTGCTCGACTCGGCACGCTTCAGCCACTTCCTCGCCGACGAATTCGGCGTGTCGGTGAAGGACGTGAACACCTTCGTGCTCGGCGGCCATGGCGACACGATGGTGCCGGTGCTCGAATATTCCACCGTCAGCGGCATCCCGGTCAGCGATCTGATCGCGATGGGCTTCTCCACCAAGGAGAAGGTCGACGAGATCGTGAAGCGCACGCGCGGCGGCGGCGGCGAGATCGTCGCGCTGCTCAAGACCGGCTCGGCCTATTACGCGCCCGCCACCAGCGGCATCGCGATGGCGGAAGCCTATCTCTACGATCAGAAGCGCATCCTGCCGTGCGCGGCCTATCTCTCGGGCCAGTATGGCGTCGACGATCTCTATGTCGGCGTGCCGGTGGTGATCGGCGCGGGCGGCGTGGAGAAGATCGTGGAGGTCAAGCTCGGCGACGACGCCAAGGCCGGCCTTCAGGTCTCGGTCGACGCGGTGAAGGAACTTCTCGTCGCCTGCAAGGGCATCGACGAAACACTGAAGTGATCGTGCCCCCGGCCCCGTCGACGCGGGGCCGGGCCACCGAAAGAGACAACCCGGCTCCCGCGCGCGCGGGAGCGCAGTCCCGGCCCCCGGTTACGCGGGAGCACAAGAAGTTGGGAACCCGCATGAGCATTCTCGTCGATAAGAACACCAAGGTCATCACCCAGGGGATGACCGGCAAGACCGGCACCTTCCACACGAAGGCCGCGCTTGATTACGGCACGCAGATGGTCGGTGGCGTGACGCCGGGCAAGGGCGGCACGATCCACGAAGAACTCGGCCTGCCGAACTTCGACACCGTCGCCGAAGCCGTCGCCAAGACCGGCGCGACCGCCAGCGTGATCTACGTGCCGCCGCCCTTCGCGGCAGACTCGATCCTTGAGGCGATCGACGCCGAAGTGCCGCTGATCGTCACGATCACGGAGGGCATTCCGGTGCTCGACATGGTGAAGGTGAAGCGCGCGCTTTCCGGCAGCAAATCGCGGCTGATCGGCCCGAACTGCCCCGGCGTGCTGACGCCGGGCCAGTGCAAGATCGGCATCATGCCGGGCAACATCTTCAAGCAGGGCTCGGTCGGCGTCGTCTCGCGCTCGGGCACGCTCACCTATGAGGCGGTGTTCCAGACCTCGAACGCCGGCCTTGGGCAGACCACCGCGGTCGGCATCGGCGGCGATCCGGTCAACGGCACGAACTTCATCGACGTGCTCGAACTGTTCCTCGCGGACGAGGCGACCAAGTCGATCATCATGATCGGCGAGATCGGCGGCTCGGCCGAAGAAGAAGCGGCACAGTTCCTTCGCGACGAGGCGAAGCGCGGTCGCAAGAAGCCGATGGCCGGCTTCATCGCGGGCCGCACGGCGCCTCCGGGCCGCCGCATGGGCCACGCCGGCGCGATCGTGTCGGGCGGCCAGGGCGGCGCGGAAGACAAGATCGCGGCGATGGAAGCAGCCGGCATCAAGGTTGCGGCGAGCCCGAGCGAACTCGGCTCGACGCTGCTTGAGGTGCTGAAGGGCTAAATTGATGTGTCAGGCCGCCGCCCCCGGCGCAGTGCGGGGGGCCGGCGGCCTGAGGCTCCGGCACCTGCCGGGGCGGCGGAGTTGAGTTGAAATGGGCTACGAAGGCCAGGATTTCTCGGATATCGCAGGCGGCGTTTCGCCCGCGTTCATCGACGCGCTCTATGCGCGCTACAAGACCGCGCCGGAAAGCGTTGAGCCGGGCTGGCGCGGCTTCTTCGAGGGGCTGGAGGGTGCCGCGACCGGCCCCTCGTGGGAAAGCGACCGCTGGCCGCTGACCACGACCGACGACCTGACGGCAGCGCTCGACCCGACCCAGATGGAGCCGGCGCCCAGGCCCGCCAAGGGCAAGCCCGCCGCCGCCGCGTCGGCGCCCGCCCCCAGCCAAGATGCGATCGTCAAGGCCGCCGCCGATGCGATCCGCGCGCAGATGCTGATCCGCACCTATCGCGTGCGCGGGCACCTCGCCGCCAATCTCGATCCGCTCGGCCTGTCGGGCCTGCGCGAGCTGCCGGCGGACCTCACCACCGAATATCACGGCTTCTCCGACGCCGATCTCGATCGCCCGGTCTATCTCGGCGGCACGCTAGGCCTGCAATGGGCCTCGGTGCGCGAACTGGTCGCGATCCTGCGCGCCAATTACTGCGGCAACGTCGGCCTTGAATATATGCACATCGCCGACGTGGAGGAGCGCCGCTTCCTCCAGGAGCGCATGGAAGGCAAGGACAAGGCGATCCAGTTCACCGCCGACGGCAAGAAGGCGATCCTGAACAAGGTGATCGAGGCCGAGCAGTGGGAACGCTTCCTCGGCAAGAAATATGTCGGCACGAAGCGCTTCGGTCTCGACGGCGGCGAAAGCATGATCCCGGCGCTGGAAAGCGTCATCAAATATGGCGGCCAGATGGGCGTCAACGAAATCGTCTACGGCATGGCCCATCGCGGCCGGCTCAACGTGCTCGCCAACGTCATGGCGAAGCCGCTGCGCGTGATCTTCCACGAATTCGCCGGCGGCTCGGCCAACCCCGATGATATCGGCGGTTCGGGCGACGTGAAATATCACCTCGGCACCTCCACCGACCGCGAGTTCGACGGGCACAAGGTCCACATGTCGCTCGTCGCCAACCCGTCGCACCTTGAAGCGGCGGACCCGGTGGTGCTCGGTAAGACCCGTGCGATCCAGACGATCGCGGGCGATCTGGCCGAACATTCGAAGTCGCTCCCCGTGCTGATCCACGGCGACGCGGCCTTCGCCGGCCAGGGCATCGTATGGGAATGCTTCGGCTTTTCCGACATTCGCGGCTACAACACCGGCGGCTGCCTGCACTTCGTCATCAACAACCAGATCGGCTTCACCACCAGCCCGCAGTTCGCGCGCTCCTCGCCCTATCCGTCCGATGTGGCGAAGGGCGTGCAGGCGCCGATCTTCCATGTGAACGGCGACGATCCCGAAGCCGTGACCTTCGCGTGCAAGATGGCGATCGAATATCGCCAGACCTTCCACCGCGACGTGGTGATCGACATGTGGTGTTATCGCCGCTTCGGCCACAACGAGGGCGACGAGCCGAGCTTCACCCAGCCGCTGATGTACAAGGCGATCCGCAGCCATCCGCCGGTGAGCGAGATTTACGGCCAGCGCCTGATCGCCGAAAAGGTGATCGACCAGGCGTGGATCGACGAAACCGTGAAGCAGCAGACCACGCTGCTCGAAGGCGAGTTCGAGGCCGGCGCCAGCTACAAGCCGAACAAGGCGGACTGGTTCGCCGGTCGCTGGTCCGGCCTGTCCGTCCCGGCTGACCCCGAAAGCGCGCGCCGCATCGCCGACACCGGGCTGGAGCCGAAGCTGTTCGACGCGCTAGGCCGCCTGCTGACGACTGTTCCGGATTCGATCTCGATCCACAAGACGCTCGCCCGCGTGCTCGACGCCAAGCGCGAGATGTTCCGCTCCGGCGAGCATTTCGACTGGGCGACCGGCGAGGCGCTGGCTTATGGCGCGCTCTTGTCGGAAGGCTATGGCGTCCGCCTCTCGGGGCAGGATTCCGGGCGCGGCACCTTCTCGCAGCGCCATGCCGTGTGGGTCGATCAGAATGACGAGCACAAATATGTGCCGCTGGCGAACGTCGAACATGGCCGGTTCGAGGTGCTGGACAGCCCCTTGAGCGAATATGGCGTGCTCGGCTTCGAATATGGCTATGCGCTCGCCGATCCAAAAACGCTGGTGCTGTGGGAGGCGCAGTTCGGCGATTTCGTCAACGGCGCGCAGATCATGATCGACCAGTTCATCGCGAGCGGCGAGGCGAAATGGCTGCGCGCCAACGGCCTCGTCATGCTGCTGCCGCATGGTTACGAAGGGCAAGGGCCGGAGCATAGCTCCGCGCGGCCGGAACGGTTCCTCCAGCTCTGCGCCGGCGACAATATGCAGGTCGCGAATTGCACCACGCCGGCGAACTATTTCCACCTGCTGCGCCGGCAGATGCACCGTTCGTTCCGCAAGCCGCTGGTGGTGTTCACGCCGAAATCGCTGCTGCGCCACAAGATGGCGGTATCAAGCGCGGCGGACTTCCTCGGCGACAGCCACTTCCGCCGTATCCTGTCCGATCCGTCGGCCCCGGCGGACGTGGATACGAAGCGGGTGGTGCTGTGCACCGGCAAGGTCGCCTATGATCTGATCGAGGCGCGCGACGCGGCGGGTGACAAGAACACCCAGATCATCCGCATCGAGCAGCTCTATCCCTTCCCCGGCGAGCCGCTGACCGCGCGCCTGGCGCGGATGCCGAACGTTGAGGAAGTGATCTGGGCGCAGGAAGAACCGCGCAACAACGGCTATTGGTTCTTCGTCGAGCCTTATATCGAGCAGGCGCTGGTCAACGCGAAAAGCCCGGTGAAGCGCCCGCGCTACGCCGGTCGCGCCGCCGCCGCATCGCCCGCGACCGGGCTGATGAAGCGCCACCAGGCCGAACAGGGCGCGCTGGTGGCCGATGCGCTCGGCCACAATGTTCGCGAGGAAATCCGCCGCACCCGCGAGGGCGATTCGGCGAAGAAGACCGGCAACGCCGGCGCGTGACCTTTCCGTTGCCCCGGCGCTTGCCGCCGGGGCCTCACAGTGACAGCAATATCCCGGCTCAAGCAGGGATGACGAGGTAGAGATGGCAATCGAAGTTCTGGTCCCAACGCTGGGCGAATCGATCACCGAGGCGACGCTGGGCGAATGGCTCAAGCAACCCGGCGACAAGGTCGCGGCTGACGAGCCGATCGCCAGCCTCGAAACCGACAAGGTATCGGTGGAAGTCCCCTCCCCCGTCGCGGGCGTGATGGGCCAACATGCCGTGCAGGTCGGCGATACGGTTCAGGTCGGCGCGATGATCGCGACGATCGAGGCCGGCGGCGCTGCTGCCGCGCCGGTCGCCGCGCCGGCGGCTCCCGCGGTCGAGCCGGCTGGCGACACCCCTGCCGCGCTCTCCCCCTCGGTGCGCCGCGCCGTGCTGGAGCATGGCGTCGATCCCGCGACGATCAAGGGCACCGGCAAGGACGGTCGCCTGACCAAGGAGGATATCGACGCCGCCGCCGCGACCGCCAAGGCCGCCCCGGCTCCCGCGATCGCCGCGCCGGCCACGCCGTCCGCCACCGCCTCGACCGGCCGCAAGGAAGAACGCGTGCGCATGACGCGCCTGCGCCAGACGATCGCCAAGCGCCTGAAGGAAGCGCAGAACACCGCCGCGATGCTCACCACGTTCAACGACGTGGATATGACAGCGGTGATGGAAGCCCGCGCCAAATACAAGGATCTGTTCGAGAAGAAGCACGGCGTGCGCCTTGGCTTCATGGGCTTCTTCGTGAAGGCCGCGTGCATGGCGCTGAAGGATATTCCCTCGGTCAACGCCTCGATCGAGGGCGATGAGATCATCTATCACGATTATGCCGATATCTCGGTCGCGGTCAGCGCGCCGAACGGGCTGGTCGTGCCGGTGATCCGCGATGCCGATCAGCTCACCGTCGCGGGAATCGAAAAGACGATCGGCGATTTCGGTCGCCGCGCCAAGGACGGCACGCTCAAGATGGACGAGATGAAGGGCGGCACCTTCACCATCTCGAACGGCGGCGTGTTCGGCTCGCTGATGTCCACCCCGATCATCAATCCGCCGCAGTCGGCGGTGCTCGGCCTCCACCGGATCGAGGATCGCCCGGTGGTGCGCAACGGGCAGGTCGTGGTGCGCCCGATGATGTATCTCGCCTTGAGCTACGATCACCGCCTGATCGACGGACGCGAGGCGGTGACCTTCCTCGTCGCGCTGAAGAACGCGATGGAAGATCCCACCCGCATCCTGATCGACCTCTGATCCTTCCGCCGCCGGCCTCCACCAAGAGGCCGGCGGTTTTGGTTTGAGGGGACGGAGCGCGAGGTGACGGCTTATGGTGGGTGGTTACGTTTCGGGATGGTGATACGGCATTAGCTGCCATCCCACAGGCTCAGTCGTAGGCTCGGCGCGGTCGACCACGTCGGATGTCACGAGCCGCGCCATGGGGCAAACGGGTCTCGAAATGACAAAGCTGTCGCCGTGCATCTTCGTCGCCCGCTTTGGCCGCACGACGGATCCAATGCCGATAACCTCGCAAATCGCGTTGATTAAAACACAACATCGCCATGTTGTAGGCGGCGACCGGATCGCCTCGACGAAACGCTCGATAGTTTAAGCCTTTAACCGAAAATGGGTCGGACGCCGAAAAACCATCATGACCAATACGCCGGCTTAGCTCAGTCATGGCGCTCGGATAGCGCCGGAGGGCCAAATGCCACAGCAACCCCATACCATTCCCCGGCGAGCGACCGTTCAGCCAAGCATCGGCTAACCTCTGAAGCTTTTCGTCTGACGCATGGCCCATGCCCCAGCCTATGACGCTACCCGATGTTTCTCAACGTCCAGTGCCAGTGAAGTTGCGATCCTGCTTCAACGGCAAAAAGTGACGCGAAACCAGCCCCTTCCCGATCAGCGCCGCGTTTCGCTGAGCGGCTTGAGCGAGGTGCCGCTCAGATACATCATCGTCACCGAAATCTCGGTCACCCCCTGCCCCACCTTCACCGCCGTCTGCTTGGGTGACGGCTTCCTGCCGAAGATGAAATCCCAGATCGTCACGCGCGGATTGCCCGAGGCACCGCCCCCGTCCGAGCGATCGGTCTGATTGTTGGCGTTCGCATCATGCCGCACGTCGATCGCATAATTGCCCGGCGCGGCGACCGCCATGCAGACGCGGATCGGCTCTGTGCGCGGCGTGGGAATTTCCACCTTGGTCCGCCACTTCACCTTGTCGAACCAGGTGGACGTATCGCCGCCGAACGTGCGGACGCGCACCGTGCCCTGGCGATTCTTCAGCCCGGTGATGTTGACGAGGATCGCCGGGCCACCGCCCGGCGCGCAATGCGCCGCTTCCGGCCCGAGGATCGCGGGCGTTTCCGCCATCGCAGGAGCCGCCAGAAGAAGAATTGCTCCAAACGCCATCATTGAACGATAGGCCATCAAGACCCCATCGCCGCGAGTTGCGGCAGTTTTGCGGCGTGACGCGGGAGAATTGCGGCGTCAGTTCGCCGCCAGTTTGCGCAGCGCGCCAAGCGTATCCTCCACGCCCTGCGCCTGGTCTCGCGTCGCCGCACGGCGCGTCGCGCCGCGCTCCAGCCGGTCGAGCAGCGCGCTGATCGACGCGGCGGGCTGATCCGCCACCTCTCGCGCGCCGGGCAGGGGAAAGGTTTCAAATCGTTCGCCGCGTTCCGCCGCCCCGGTCGCGATCGGCACGCCCGCCAGCGCATCGGGATCGAACGCGGCGAGCGGCAGATCAAGATCGTCGGGCAATGATTGTTCCGGCCCATCCGGCACCGCGCCCTCGCCAATGATCGGCAACGGATCGCCAAGCTCGCTGCGCGCCGCGATCGGCGCGCGCGCGGGTGCATCGGGATGCGCATCCGCCCGGCGCAGCAGCGGCGTCGCGCCAAGCCGCGTGGCGCGGCGCGAGCGGCCCACGAACAGCGACGACACGAGGCGCGGCATCAGCCCGAGCAGCGCGATCGCCCCACCACCAGCAAGCGCGAGCAACGTCCGCCCGGTCACCCCGATCGGCGGCGCGGCAAGCGGCACGAACATCGCGAGCCGCGATCGCTCGATCACGCCATCCAGAAGCGCGGCGGGCGCGGCGGCGATCAGGCCCGCCGCGACCAGCCCGATCGCCAACGACAGGACGGGAAGGATTCCCTTCATGCGGAACTGCTTGTAGCGGTTATCTGCGACCATGACTCGTCCATACGCGCGGCGTTGCTCAGCCGCTGGTAAACCGGATCGTAACGAGAAACATTTGACAACCAGTTACGCTCCGCCTCGACGAAGGCGCGCGCGCGCTGGCGCCGGGCATCCCACTCATTCCGATCGGCAAGCAAGGCGGCCAGCGCGGTCGCGATCGCCTGCGGATTGTCCGCCGCGAACAAGGTGCCCGTATCGCCATCGCGGATCAGTTCGCGGTGGCCGCCGACATCGGATGCCGCGACCAGCCGCCCCTGCGCCATCGCCTCCAGCGGCTTCAGCGGCGTGACGAGATCGGTGAGCCGCATCCGCTTGCGCGGATAGGCCAGCACCTCGATGAGGCCGTAATAACGCTCGACCTGATCGTGCGGCACGCGGCCCACGAAGCGGATGTGCGCGCCCACCGGAGACGCCGCCGCCTGCGCGCGTAGCGCCTGCTCCATCGGGCCGCCGCCTACCAGCAGCAGTTGCGCCTTCGGGCGCGCCGCGACGAGCGCGGGCATGGCGGCGATCAGATCGTCCAGCCCCTCATAATCATAGAAGCTGCCGATAAAGCCGATCGTATCGCCTTCCAGCCCGAGTTCGGCGGCAAGCGCGTCGTCGCGCGGGCCGGGCGCGCCGAACAGGCCGAGATCGACGCCGTTGGGCGACACCATGATCTTCTCACGATCAATGCCGCGCGCGATCAGATCGTCGCGCAGCCCCTCGCAGATCACCGCCACCGCGTCGGCGCGGCGCACGGCCCAGGTTTCCAGCGCACGGGTCGCGCGATAGCGCGCGGAGCCTTCGCGCCCCGTGCCGTTGCCCACCGCCGCATCCTCCCAGAACGCGCGGATCTCATAAACCAGCGGCAGCCCCCGCCGCCGCGCGACGCGCAACGCCGCGAGCGCGCCAAGCACCGGCGAATGGGCATGGAGCACGTGCGGGCGGAATTGCTCTGCCACCGCCTCGATCCGGCGCGAGAAAGCCGCGATCTCCGCCAGTTCGCCGATCGGCGCGGGAAGCGCGCGCGGCGGAACGGTGCGGTGGAAGTCGATCCCGTCCACGCGCTCGAAGCGCGCCTCGGTCGGCCCCTGTCGCGGCCCCGTAACGGCGGCCACTTCCAGCCCGCGCGCCATCTGCGCGGTGAGGATCGCGCGGGTACGGAAGGTATAGCCGCTATGCAGCGGCAAGCCATGATCGAGGATGTGGAGAATACGCATCACGCGCAAGCTCTTGCCACGCGATCATTTAACGCCGCGTCAACCGCATCGCGGCTAGAGCGGGATCGACCACGGCGGACGCAGCAATATGGAACGCAGGCGCAGATGATCGACAATTTCGCGCTGGGCCTGACGCACGGATTGCTGCTGCTCGCCGCATTTCTGCTGTTGCGCCGCCCCGATCTCGATCGCGAGGCTTCTCCGCGCGATGAAGCGCCGCGCAAGGGGCGCCGCCCGCGTGCGTGATCTGGCTTTCATCGGCTTCCTGGTCGCGCTGCTCGGCATGGGGCTGCGCAAACCGTTCCTGTTCGTGCTCGCCTATGTCTATATCGACATCGTCTCGCCGCAGCGGCTGACCTATATGCTGCTCAACAGCGTGCCGATCTCGCTGATCGCGGTGGCGCTGGCGGTCGGTGGGTGGCTGCTGTTCGACGACAAGCGCGATTCGCGTTTCGCCCCGCGCCAGGCGCTGATCCTGCTGCTGATGCTCTATTGCGGCATCACCACGCGCAATGCGGATTTCCCGGTGGAGGCGCTGGATAAATGGGATTGGGTGTGGAAGGCGCTGGTTTTCGCCGCCTTCCTGCCGCTCACCCTGCGCACGCGGCTCAGGATCGAGGCACTGCTCCTGTTCATGACGCTGTCCGCCGCGTCGATCATCATCGTCGGCGGGATCAAGACGCTGGCGTCCGGCGGTGGCTATGGCGAACTGAACCTGATGGTCGCCAACAATTCCGGGCTGTACGAGGGCAGCATCATCTCCACCGTCGCGATCTGCATCGTGCCGGTGGTGCTGTGGCTTTCACGGCATGGCACGTTGTTCGGCACCGGCTGGCGGGTGAAGATGTTCGCTTATGCCCTGATCTTCGCCTGCCTGCTGATCCCGGTCGGCACCTCGGCACGCACCGGGTTGCTGTGCATCGCGCTGCTTGCGGCGCTGATGCTGCGCGAGGTGAAACGCCCGATGCTCTATCTCGCCGCGCTGGCGCTCGCCGGGGTGGTGGCGGTGCCGTTCCTGCCATCGGCGTTCAGCGATCGCATGGCGACGATCAAGACCTACAAGGCGGATGAATCCGCCTCCACCCGCATCGCCGTGTGGCAATGGACATGGGAATACGCCAAGACCCATCCGTTCGGCGGCGGCTTCGAGGCCTATCGCCAGAACCAGATCCGCTACGATACCGTGGCCGTGAAGGGATCGGGCGCATCGACCACCGTGGAGCGCAGCCTGACGGTGGACAAGAGCCGCGCCTATCATTCCAGCTATTTCGAAATGCTCGGCGAACAGGGGTATCCCGGCCTTGCGCTGTGGCTGACGATCAGCGTGATCGGGCTGATCCGCATGGAGATATTGCGGCGGCGGCATCGCGAGGGCGAATATGCCTGGGGCGGCGCGCTGGCGGGAGCGCTGCAACACGCGCATCTGATCTATCTGCTCGGCGGCGCATTCGTCGGAATCGCGTTCCAGCCGTTCATCTACATGCTGCTCGGCGCGCAGATCGGGCTGGATAGCTATCTTGGCCGTCGCCAGCGGGAAAGCGTGTGGCGCCAATCATATCGCGTCCGTGCGGCGCACGAACCGACCGCCGCCGCCGCCGGATAGGCATCCGCGCACAGCAAAGGATCGACGCGCGCGAGAGAGATTCAGCCGAACGCACGCTGACGGCGTTTCACAAGGCCTTGCGCGCGCGCTGAAATACACGCCACTTGAGCGATGACGAACGCGGCGTCATTGCGTTCCCGATAACCGGAACGCCAGCCGCCCCGGCGGCCTGACCAAAGGAATGCAGATGAGCAACAGCAGCAGCGCGGCGAAAGCGCCCCTCCTGCCCCACCGGAACTGGGACGAGCAGTTCCGCGCGCTCTATCATTCGAGCGCCGAATGGTTCGCGGACCATTGGGCGCAGATCGCGGTCGCGATCGCGATCGCAACAGTGATCGCCGCGATCCTGATCTGGGCGCGCAGCCTCGGGCCGAGGCTCGCCAGCCGCAGCCGCAGCGGCAAGGGCTGGCCAGCGGTGTTCGGCCGCGCGATCCAGCGTACCGGCAATCTGTTCATCGCGCTGCTCGCGGCGAAACTGGTGCTGGGCTATGCCGACGCGCCACGCCCGGTCGCCGGCACGATCAACTTCCTGTTCACCATCGTCGCGGTGTTTCAGGCGGCGAGTTGGGCGCGCGAGGTGATTATCGGCGCGATCGAACGGCACACGCATTCGGACAATTATTCCGGCGAGGCGCTGATGAGCGCGATGGGCGTGATCCGCGTGCTGGTGAGCTTCGCGGTGTTCGCGATCGCGCTGATCGTGGTGCTGGACAATCTCGGCGTGAACGTGACCGGGCTGGTCGCCGGGCTGGGCGTGGGCGGCATCGCGATCGGCCTTGCCGCGCAGGGCATTTTCGCTGATCTGTTCGCGGCGCTGGCGATCATCTTCGATCGTCCGTTCCGGCGCGGGGATTCGATTTCCTATGACACGTCCTCCGGCACAGTGGAGGAGATCGGGCTGAAATCCACCCGCGTGCGCGGCAATGACGGCGAACAGCGAATCATCTCGAACCGCAAATTGCTCGACAAGGAAATCCTCAACCTTTCCAAGCGCGATTATCGGCGCAGCAAGTTCGTCCTGCGGCTGGCCTATGAAACCCCGGTGGAAAAGCTCGAACGCTTCCCCGCGCTGGTGAAGCAGGTGATCGAGGAATGCGGGCTGGTCTATATCCGCTGCGGGTTCATCCAGTTCTCGCCATACAACCTCGATTTCGAAATAGATTTCGACAGCGAATCCGCCGATTACGCCGCGTTTTTCGAGGCACGCCACAAGGTTGGCATCGCGCTGCTCAGGATGTGCGAGGAACAGGGCATCACCATCCCCTATCCCACCCAGTCCAGCGTCGCGCTCGCGCCGGACGGTCAGCGTATCATGCCCTATCCCGATCCGGCACAGGGCGCGGCGGCGCCTTCCGCCGGATAGCCGCCCGCCGGCGCATTTTCGAACATCGGGTTCGCGCGGGCCACTGGTGCGGCGTGCATTCTTAAAGCCTGCGGTCGGGAAAGCTTGCGACCCCCCGCGTTCCACGCCTAGAGGGAGCGAGATCGCGCTTCAGGCGTGAGGTCAAACCAGTGGAGGGTTCGTGACGATCGACGAGATGAAAGCCAGCATCGGCAAGGAAACCGTGTCCGACTGGATCGACGTGTCGCAAGACATGATTGACAAATTCGCCGACGCCACCGGCGACCATCAGTTCATCCATGTCGATCCCGAGCGCGCGAAGCTGACGCCGTTCGGCACGACGATCGCGCACGGCTTCCTCACGCTGTCGCTGCTGCCGCTGATGTCGGCGAAGAACCCCGACGCACCGAAGCTCGACGGCGTGAAGATGGGCGTCAACTACGGCGGGAACAAAGTGCGCTTCCTCGCGCCGGTGCCGTCGGGCTCGCGTGTGCGCGGTCGCTCGAAGATCACCGAGTTCGAGGAAAAGCGCCCCGGCCAGTTCCAATATACCACCGAAACCACGGTGGAGATCGAAGGCTCCGAAAAGCCCGCGATGATCGCCGAATGGATCACGCAGATATTCGTCTGACCCTTGCGGCCAGCGATTGATTTTCCCTCCCCCGGAAAGTCCATGTTTCAGGAGAAATAAGCCATGCGTTCCGCCGTCATCGTTTCCACCGCCCGCACCCCGATCGGCCGCGCCTATCGCGGGGCGTTCAACAACACTTTGTCGCCGACGCTCGCCGGCCATGCGATCCGCGCCGCGGTGGAGCGCGCCGGGATCGACGGCGCCGAAGTGCAGGACGTGGTGCTTGGCGCAGCACTCCAGCAGGGCGCGCAGGCGACCAATATCGCGCGCACCGCGCTGCTGCGCGGCGGGCTTCCGGTGTCGGTATCGGGCATGTCGCTCGATCGTCAGTGCGCCTCGGGGCTGATGGCGATCGCCACCGCCGCGAAGGAAATCATCGTCGACAACATGGATGTCGCGATCGGCGGCGGCGTCGAATCGATCAGCATCGTCCAGACCCCGCAGATGCGCGTGCAGCCCGATCCCGAACTGATCGCGATGCACAAGGACATCTATATGCCGATGCTGCAAACCGCCGAGGTGGTCGCCAAGCGTTACGGCATCAGCCGCGATGCGCAGGACGAATATGGCTTCCAGTCGCAGCAGCGCACCGCCGCCGCGCAGGCCGCCGGCAAGTTCGATGCGGAGATCGTTCCCGTCACCGCGAACATGGCGATCGTGAACAAGGAGACGAAGGAAGTCTCCTATAAGGAAGTAACCCTCGCCAAGGATGAGGGCAACCGCCCGGAAACCACGCTGGAGGGGCTGAAGGCGCTCACCCCGGTGCTCGGCCCCGATCTCAACATCACCGCCGGCAACGCCTCGCAGCTTTCCGATGGCGCATCGGCCAGCGTGCTGATGGAGGAAAAGCTCGCCGAGAAGCGCGGGCTCACCCCGCTTGGCCGCTATGTCGGCATGGCGGTGGCGGGCACCGAGCCGGACGAGATGGGCATCGGCCCGGTCTTCGCGATCCCCAAGCTGCTTGAGCGCTACAACCTCAAGATGAGCGACATCGGCCTGTGGGAACTGAACGAGGCGTTCGCGGTGCAGGTGCTCTATTGCCGCGACAAGCTGGGCATCCCCAATGAATTGCTCAACGTCAACGGCGGCGCGATCTCGATCGGCCACCCTTATGGCATGTCCGGCGCGCGGATGACCGGCCACGCGCTGATCGAGGGCAAGCGGCGCGGCGCGAAATATGTCGTCGTCACGATGTGCGTCGGCGGCGGCATGGGCGCGGCGGGGCTGTTCGAGGTTCTGTAAGGCTATTCGGCAATCTCTCCCCGTTCACCCTGCGTCTGTCGAAGCCCTGCCCTTTCTTCATTGGAAGAAGGCCAACCCTTCGACAGGCTCAGGGCGAACGGAGGCGGGAAACCATGCACCGAAGCCCCGGCCCCACCACGGGCCGGGGTTTTTCGCATGTTCGCCCCCTGTTCTCCCGCCGTGATTTTCGTGGCAAGGTGCCGCGCGTGTCGGACGCCCTTCCCCCGCGCAAGATCATCCATATCGACATGGACGCCTTCTACGCGTCGGTCGAACAGCGCGACGATCCCGCGCTGCGCGGCCGCCCGGTGGCGGTGGGCAGCGCGCAGGCGCGCGGCGTGGTGGCCGCGGCAAGCTATGAAGCGCGCGTATTCGGGGTGCGTTCGGCACTACCCTCGGCAACCGCATTGCGGCGTTGCCCGGAGCTGGTGTTCGTTCGCCCGCGCTTCGATGTCTATCGCGCGATCAGCCAGCAGATCCGCGCGATCTTCGCCGATTATACCGCGCTGATCGAGCCGCTCGCGCTCGACGAGGCGTATCTCGACGTGACGGAGGACCGGCGCGGGCTGGGATCGGCACGCGCCATCGCGCAGGAAATCCGCGCCCGCATCCGCGCCGAAACCGGGCTGACCGCGTCCGCCGGGGTGAGCTACAACAAGTTCATCGCCAAGCTCGCGTCGGATCAGAACAAGCCCGATGGGCTGTGCGTTATCCCGCCCGCGAAAGGCCCGGCATTCGTCGCCGCGCTCCCCGTATCGCGCTTCCACGGCGTCGGGCCGGTCACCGCGCGGCGGATGGCGGCGCTTGGGATCGAGACCGGCGAGGATCTGCGCGGGCAGAGCCGCGAGTTCCTCCGCGCGCATTTCGGCAGCCACGCCGACTATCTTTATGGCGCGGCGCGCGGAATCGACGAGCGCCCGGTGCGCGCCGACCGCCCGACCAGATCAATCGGCGCTGAGCGAACCTATGGGCACAACCTGATCGACACGGATGAAATCATCGCCGCGCTCGATTACGTCGCGGAAAGCGCGTGGGAGCGCGTCGCGCGCAGCGGCGAGCGCGGCCGCACCGTGACCCTGAAGTTCCGCCGCGCGGATTTCCGCACCTTCACCCGCGCGCGCTCGCTAACCGATCCGGTGGCGGACAAGACGCAATTCGCCGCGATCGGCCAGGCACTGCTTCTCCGCGAACTGCCGGTTGCAGGCGGCATCCGCCTGCTCGGCCTGACGCTATCGAACATCCTCGATGCAAGCGAAGCGGCGCAGCCCGCCTTACCGCTCGCCTGAGCGCGTCAACCGCGACCGAGCGCCTGCTCGCCGAGCAGGATCGCGCCGAGCGGCCCCGCATCGTCCCCCAGCGCGGCGGGGACGACGAACGTGTCCACCTCCGCAATCTCGGGCAAAGCGATATAGCCATTGAGTGAGCGATACAGCTCTGCGCGGATCAGCGGAAACAGAAACGGGTTGCCAGTAATCACCCCGCCACCCATCACGATCCGGCGCGGCACGCCGGTCATCACCAGCACGTGAAGCAATTGCGCCAGCGTATGCGCCACCGATCGCCATTCGGGATGATCGTGCGGCACCGCCTGCCCCGCGATCCCCGTCCGCGCGGCGATCGCGGGGCCGGATGCCAGCCCCTCGATGCAGGCGCCGTGAAACGGGCAGGCGCCGCGCCAGTCGTCCCCCGTCATCCGCGCCGGGCGGACGTGCCCAAGCTCGCCGTGCGTCAGCCCGTCGACCGCTGATCCTCGAGCGATCAGCCCCACGCCGATCCCCGTCCCCACCGTGACATAGGCAAGGTCCGCCAGCCCCTGCCCCGCCCCCCAGCGCGCCTCGGCCAGCGCCGCGCCGATCACATCGGTGTGGAAACCCACCGGCACATTGTAACGCGCGCGCAGCCGCTTCGCGATATCGGTGTGGGACCAATGCGGCTTGGTGGTGACGGTGATGCTGCCGTAATCCGCCGAATGGCGATTGATCGAAATCGGGCCGAAACTCGCGATGCCAAGCGCGGCGAAGCCCTGCCAGCCGTCAATCACCGCCTCCAGCGCGGGAAGCGTTTCCTCCGGCCGCGTCGTCGGCACGCGGATGCGCGCCACTATCTCATCCGGCCCGCGCGCGAGGATCGCGATACATTTGGTGCCGCCCAGTTCGATGCCCGCGATCAGCGGCGCTTGCGGCATCTCATTCGGTCTCCAGCACCGCGGCGTCGATGCGCCGCAGCAGCGCCATGAACCCCTCCAGTTCAGCGGGCGCGAAACTTGCGAAGATGCGCCGCTCCAGCTCAAGCGCCTTGGGCGCGACCAGCGCATAAAGCTCGCGCCCCGACGCGGTGAGCGACAAGAGGTGCGAACGCTTGTCGGTCGCGTTCGGCGCGCGCGCCAGCAGCCCGCGATCGACCAACGCGATCGCGGCGCGGCTGACGGTCACCTTGTCCATCCGTGTGCGCTCGCCGATTTCGGCCTGATTGATCGCGTCCCACTCGGCGATCACGGCCACCAGCCGCCATTCGGGGATGCTGAGCCCGAACATCGATTCATAAGCGCGCGCGATGCGGTCGCTCACCAGATTCGAGGTGATCGAAAGGCGATACGGCAGGAACCTATCCAGCTGAAGGCGATTGGTCATCCAGGGCATCGTAGCATTTGACACGACAGGCTCAACACACGATACTGGTTTCAATTGTTACCATTTATGGAAGATTCGCCATGACTGCCGACAACCCCCTTGGCCTGAACGGGTTCGAGTTCGTCGAGTTCACCTCGCCCGATCCAGCGGCGATGGGCCGGCAATTCGAACAACTCGGCTTCACCGCGACGCATCGTCACCCGACCAAGAACATCACGCGTTACAAGCAGGGCCGCATCAACCTGATGCTCAACCGCGACGAGGCCGGGCGCGTCGCGGCGTTCCGGGGCGAGCACGGCCCCTCCGCCAGCGCGATGGCGTTCCGCGTCGCCGATCCGGCAGCGGCGATGAAATGGGCGCTGGCGCATGGCGCCAAGCCGACCGATGAGGACGATACGGTGATCCAGGGGATCGGCGGCAGCTACCTCTATTTCATCAAGGACGGCACCGATCTTTATGCCGACTGGGCGGAAATGCCCGGCTGGCGCGAGGCGGAGGCGAAGAACAATGTCGGGCTCGATCTGCTGGACCATCTCACGCACAATGTCCGCCGCGGGCAGATGCGGGTGTGGAGCGAGTTCTACCGCACGCTTTTCGCGTTCGAGGAGCAGAAGTATTTCGATATCAAAGGCCAGGCGACGGGCCTGTTCAGCCAGGCGATGATCGCGCCGGACAAGGCGATCCGCATCCCCTTGAACGAAAGCCAGGACGACAAGTCGCAGATCGAGGAATTCATCCGCGAATATCATGGCGAGGGCATCCAGCACCTCGCGCTGACCACCCCTGATATCTACGATACGGTGGAGCGGCTGCGCGCGCGCGGCGTGAAGCTTCAGGACACGATCGAGACCTATTACGAACTGGTCGACAAGCGCGTCCCCGGCCATGGCGAGGATCTTGCGCGACTCAGGAAAAATCGCATCCTGATCGACGGCAATGTCGGCGATGAGGGCATCCTGCTCCAGATTTTCACCGAGAATATGTTCGGCCCGATCTTCTTCGAGATCATCCAGCGCAAGGGCAACGAAGGCTTCGGCAACGGCAATTTCCAGGCGCTGTTCGAAAGCATCGAGTTGGATCAGATTCGTCGAGGCGTCATCAAGGTCGATGCCTAAGCATCGACCGGATGCGAGCGCGAAGGCGCTCGGCCTCGACCGGCCGGCACGGCAAGCCGGGCTTCGGGCACGGCTTTGCCGGGTCCGACGCCCGGCGGGTTGCGAAGGAAAGCAATAGGATGACCACCGCCTATCTCCCCGGCTTCGGCAACCACCTCTCCACCGAAGCGGTGCCCGGCGCACTGCCGATCGGTCGCAATTCACCACAGAAGCCGCCGTTCGGCCTCTATGCCGAGCAGCTTTCCGGCACCGCTTTCACCGCGCCGCGCGCCGAGAACCGCCGCTCATGGCTCTATCGCCTGCGTCCGTCTGCCGAGCATCCGCCGTTCGTCCGCTACGATGGCGCGCCGCGCTTTTCACCGGCGACCGTGGCGGGGCCGCTCGCGCCCAACCGGCTGCGCTGGGATCCGATCGCCGCGTCGCCCGCCGGCACCGACCTGATCGACGGCATGACGACGATGCTCGCGAACGGCGACCCCGCGCATCTGGAGGGCGTCGCGCTGCATCTCTACGCCGCCACGCGCGACATGGCCGAGCGCGTGTTCGTCAATGCCGATGGTGAAATGCTGTTCGTGCCGCAGGAGGGGCGGCTGGAGTTGCTGACCGAACTTGGCCGCGTCGAGGTATCCCCCGGTCAGATCGCGCTCGTGCCCCGCGGCGTGCGTTTCCGCGCATTGCTGCCCGATGGCGCCGCGCGCGGCTATGTCTGCGAAAATTACGGCGCGATGTTCCGCCTGCCCGATCTAGGCCCGATCGGCGCCAACGGCCTTGCCAATCCGCGCGATTTCGAAACGCCGGTCGCGTGGTTCGAGGATCGCGACGCGTGCGTCGAGGTGATCCAGAAGTATCTCGGCCATTTGTGGCGCACCGAATTACGCCACTCGCCGCTCGACGTGGTGGCGTGGCACGGCAATCTCGCGCCCTGGCGTTACGATCTTGCGCGATTCAACACGATCAACACCGTGAGCTTCGATCATCCCGATCCGTCGATCTTCACCGTGCTCACCTCGCCCAGCGACGTGCACGGGCGGGCCAACGCCGATTTCGTGATCTTCCCGCCGCGCTGGATGGTCGCGGAGGGCACGTTCCGCCCGCCATGGTTCCACCGCAACGTGATGTCGGAGGCGATGGGGCTTATAACCGGCGCCTATGACGCGAAGGCGGAAGGGTTCAGCCCCGGCGGCCTCTCGCTCCACAACATGCTGTCGGGCCACGGCCCGGACAAGGCGACGTGGGAGGCCGCGTCGAACGCCGCGCTCCAGCCGCACAAGATCACCGGCACGATGGCCTTCATGCTCGAAAGCTGCTGGCCCTATCGCCCGACCGATTTCGCGCAGGCCCATGCCCAGCCCGATTACGACGAATGCTGGGCCGATTTCCCCAAGGCGATTTTGCCCTGAGCGAGCGCCTTTCCGCCACGCCGCCCGGCATCGCGCTCGGCCCGCTTGACCAGATCGCCGACGGCGCGGCGCGCAATTTCGTGATCGAGATGCGCGCCGGACGGTTCCACGGTTTCGTCGTGCGGCGCGGGCGCGATGCGTTCGGCTATGTCGATCGCTGCCCGCATATGGGCCTGCCGCTGGCGCAGACGCTCGACGATTATGTCACGGGCGGGATGATCGCGTGTAGCTGGCACGGCGCGGTGTTCGATATCGCAAGCGGCAAATGCCTTGGCGGCCCCTGCCCCGGCGCCACGCTGACGGCGTGGCCCGTCGCGGTGCGGGACGGCGCGATCGTTACCGCCTGACCCAATATGTTGCGATTTCGTGACGGACGAGGCATTCTGCCCCGTTGCTATGGAGGCACGGGCAAGATGGCGAAGGTTTCGGCCAACGGTATCGAGATCGCATATGACGAGTTCGGCGCGAAGGATGCGCCTGCAGTGCTCATGATTATGGGGCTCGGCGCACAACTCGTGCGCTGGCCGATGAGCCTCGTCGATGCGCTGGTCGCGCGCGGCTATCGCGTGATCCGCTTTGACAATCGCGATTGCGGCCTTTCCACCAAGTTCGATGCCGCTGGAACGCCCAGCCTTGCGCTGATGGCGGTTTCGCGCGTGCTGCGTCGGCCGGTGCGCGCGCCCTATTCCCTCTCCGACATGGCGGCGGATGCCGCCGGGCTGCTCGATGCGCTGGGTATCGAGCGGGCGCATATCATGGGCGCGTCGATGGGCGGCATGATCGCGCAGCTTTTCGCGGCTAACTGGCCGGAGCGCACATTGTCGCTCACCTCGATCATGTCCTCCACGGGCAATCCCGCGCTGCCCGGCGCATCATTGCAGGCGATGGCTATCCTGCTGCGCCGCCCGCGCGGCAGCGATCCGGCCGCGATCGTCGCGCATGGCGTGAAGGCATCGAAGGTGGTCGGCGCGCGTTTCCAGGAAAACGAGGCGCTGATGGCCGAGCGTTACCGCGAGGAGGTGACGCGCAACCATGAGCCTGCGGGTTTCATCCGGCAGATGGCGGCGATCCTCGCCGATGGCGACCGGCGCGAGCGGCTAAAGACGATCACCGCGCCCACCGTCGTCGTGCATGGCGTGGATGATCCGCTGGTGCCGATCGCCGGCGGACGCGACACCGCCGCGAGCATCCGCGGCGCCCGGCTGGTTGAAGTGCCCGGCATGGGCCACACTTTGCCGCCGCAGGTCATCCCGGCGGTTGTAGCGGCGTTCGAGAGCGTCGCGCGCCCGGCAGACCGCTTCGCCCGCGCAGCCTGAGCCGCGCGGGCGCGGACATCACAGCCGTACCAGCATTTTTCCTGTGTTGCCGCCGGTGAACAGGCCGCGAAACGCGGTCGGCATCGCCTCGATCCCGTCATGGATCGTTTCGTGGCGCTGGAGCTTCCCCGCCTGCAACAACGCACTCATGTCGCGATAGAATTCCCCCACGCGCCCGATGAAATCGCTGACGATGAAGCCGCGGATATTGATCCGCGCGCCGATCACCTTGGCGAGATAGCGCAGCTCCTGCGGCTTCCCGTCATTATAGATGTCGATCATGCCACAGATCGCGAAGCGCGCATTCATCCGCGCGGCTAGCAGCGCGGCATCAAGATGTTCGCCGCCGACGTTATCGAAATAAACGTCGATGCCCTCCGGCGCCGCTTCCATCAGCCCGCGCGTGACCGAGCCCGCCTTGTAATCAATCACATGATCCGCGCCGATTGATTTCACCCAGGCGCACTTTTCCGCGCCGCCGGCCGAGCCGATCACCGTCATGCCCTTCGCCTTGGCGACCTGCACCACCGTCGAGCCGACCGCGCCCGCCGCCGCGGAGACGAACACCACATCCCCCGGCTTCGCGGCCGCGATATCCAGCAACCCGAAATAAGCGGTTGTGCCGGGCATACCAAGTTGGCCCAGATATGCCTGATCCTCCACGCCCAGATCGGGCAGCTTCTGCGCCTCGCCGGCGTTCAGCACCGCTTCTTCGCGCCAGCCGAGCATATGCTGCACCTTCGCGCCCACCGGCAGATCGGCGTTCCGGCTTTCCACCACTTCGCCCACCGCACCGCCCTGCATCGGCTCGCCGAGCGCGAACGGCGGGACATAGCTTTTCACGTCGTTCATCCGCCCGCGCATATAGGGATCGACCGACAGCCAGCGGTTGGCGACGCGAACCTGCCCCTCACCAAGCGGCGCGGACGGCAAATCCAGCAATGCGAAATTGCCATCCTCCGGCATTCCCGACGGACGCGATTTCAAGCTCCAGGCACGCGGCATCGCTCTTATCCTCTCTCGCTGATTTTGAGCATCCGGTATGGCGCACGCGGCGGCAAAGACAAGAGCGAAGCACCCGCACGCGCACCGCACCAACCATTATCGGCGGGTGACGCGCGGGCCGAGGTTCAGAGGCGGCGATCCCATCTGCCGCCGCGATCGCCGCCGCCGTAGCGTGCCTGATCGCGATCCTCATCGCGCCAATGCTGTTTCACATCCTCCACCGTCTTGATGAGCGTCACCCGAGTGTCCACCTCCGCGATCCAGCCCGATGGGATCGAATGATGCCGGCCACCGGCATCCGCATCGCTTTTCGTCAGCACGATATGATCGCCCCGCACCTTGTCGACGGTGCCGACATGCGCGCCGTCCATACCGACGACCTCCATATGCTCGACCACCCGGCCCAGCGAGTCGCGCTGTGTCTGGCGATTGGCGCGCCAGTTGATGAACTCCTGCTCGAACTTCACCCGGTTTTCCCGGCGAAATTCCTCATAATCGCGGTCCAGCGCGGCGATCTGCGCGTCGCGCCAATCGCCGTAATGAACGTCATCGCGGCTCGCCGGCGCCCCGCCGAAACGCTCGTCCGACCACATATCGGCCTGCCGCCGGCGCTCGGCATTCTCGTCACCGAACCAGGAGCGGACCTCATCCCCCGCGCGCGCCAGGAATCCGCGATCGCGATAATCGTCGTCCCGCGCCGAGCGCGCATAACGGATGCCGCGATCGCGATGACGCGCGGCATGGCGCTCATCGTCGTCCCAGTCGCGGCGGTGGCCGACATCCTCGAACCGGCGTCCGCCCGATGCGTAGCTGCCGTGATATTCGGGCAGCGGGGCTTCCGGGCCATAGCGCTCGCGCTCGAACCGGGCGCGATCGGCGTCAGCCATCCCGGCGGCGAGATATTCGCGCGCGCTGGAATAGCTATAGTCGCGTCCGGATCCGTAATCGCGACCGAAATTCGATGGATCGCCACGGCGCGGATTGCGATCGTAGCGCATCGCTTTCTCGCCAAAAAATTCGTAGCTCATCGCTTTCCCTCCAGGAAAATAGGCGTTGTCGCCACGCTTTCCGCCCACACTTGTCGCGAGCGGGCATCGCTATGCGAAAAAGCGCCGGAAACCATTATTGTTCCATATGTTACACTTGCGTATCAAATGCTGGACGCACAGCGAAAACGCGTGCCTGCGGGTAAAGTTTGCCCGTGTCGCACGAGAGGCGTTGCATCGCCGCAAAGAGGTCGCTAAGGGCGTCGCTCCCGGCGCAAGCCGGAGACCGGGCGGGGCCGTAGCTCAGATGGGAGAGCGCTGCAATCGCACTGCAGAGGTCAGGGGTTCGATTCCCCTCGGCTCCACCACCCGCCCGATTTTCTCGATATCGCCCGATGCGATCACGCGGCCACGCTCGGGGGCGATCCCTGCGCGCAAAATCAATTCGTGCATTGACCATCCGCCCCGGCGGGTGATGATGCGATCCCGACGCGGAAGCGCCCGCCCGAACGGGCATACGGAAAGGCAGGCAATCCAAAGATGAGCGATAACGATCTGCCGGAAGCGATCCCTGCGTCGACTTTGGTGATTTTCCGCGCCGCCCCCGGCGCGCCGGAATTGCTGATGGTCGAACGCGCCAAGGCGATGGTGTTCGCCGGGGGCGCGATGGTGTTTCCCGGTGGCCGGGTGGATGCGGGCGATCATGCGCTCGCCCTGCGCTTCGGCGGCGGCGAGGAAGCAGCCGCGCGCATCGCCGCGATCCGCGAGACGATCGAGGAGGCCGGGCTGCCGGTGGGGTTGAAGAATCGCCTGCCCGTCGATGCGCTGGAGGCGATGCGCGGCGGGCTTCACGCGGGCAAGCCCTTCGCCGAGGTGCTGGCGGAAGCAGGTGCGGAGCTTGATCTTGAGCCGCTCGTCCCCTGGGCGCGCTGGCTGCCCGCCCATGCCCATATGCGGCGCTTCGACACGCGTTTCTACCTCGCGGAACTGCCGGCTGACGCGCCCCGCGCGACGGTCGACGCGACCGAGAATGTCCGGCTGGTATGGGCAACCGCGCAATCGGTGCTGGACGATGCCGACGCGGGCAAGCTCGCGATCATCTTCCCGACGCGGCGCAATCTGGAGCGGCTGGCCCAGTTCGGCAGCTTCGCCGACGCCGCCACCCACGCCAACAGCACGCCGGTCTGCACGATCACGCCATGGGTGGAGCAACGCGACGGGGAGCAGCATCTCTGCATCCCCGACGACGCCGGCTATCCGGTGACATCCGAGCCGATCGACGGCGCGATGCGCGGCTGATACGCGCCAACGCGATCAGTGCGGCAGCGCGCCTTCCTCCACTTTCTCCACCCAATGCGGGAAGAAACTGGGCTGGCGGGATGACCAGCCCGATGCGGTGGCGGCGGCCTCGCTGATCGACTGGAGCAGCTTGCGGCGCAATTCGGGATGGAGGTGCGGCAACGCGGCGGCGGCGCAGAACGCACCCGGCAGCCACGGCCTGACGTTCGCGCCGATCAGCCGCTCGTAAAGGAAGCGATAGGCCGAGAAGGTCAGCAGCCGCCCCTGCCCCAGATCGAAGGCGGTGATGGTGATGAGCGGCGCCAGAAACGCTTCGACGCGATCGAGCCCGCTGTCATCGGGGATCAACGCGCGGATTTCGGGGAGACGCTCATAATGATGCGCCTGTGCGCGGATGCTCGCCGCCTCAACCACATCGCGCGACCAGCGCGCCAGCGCATCCTCGCGATCCAGGCCGATATCGAGCGCGCGCCGGATATAACGCTGCGTCGATGCGGCGAACCCGGCGAACTCCTTCATTTCGGCCAGCGCCATCGCACCTTCCGCCGGCTTCATCCTGGCACTCATCGATCCACCTCGTCTCGTACCAATCGAGCAGGATCATCATGCGCCGGGATGGTTAACCCTTCCCTTAACGCCGTGATGTCCGGCGTTAATGATTGAATCACGGAGCCCGCGCCGCGACAACAAGCGAGCGACGAACCGAGGGATTTTGTTGCTTTTGAATGTCATGGTGCGCCTTTTGCGCAACAATCACGCATCCTGCTGGCGCTCCGCTTCCTCGCTATAGCCAGACGATGGCGCGGGATCGTGGCTATGTCGCGGCTGGATCGTCGACGGCGTATCAGATGCGTCCATCGACTCATCCAGCCCCACATCGAGCTTGGCCTGCTTGTCCGAAGGATTTTCCCGCAAACGCCGGGCGATCGACGCGTCCTGCCCGGCATCCTGCCGGGGATCGTGGCTTTCGGGGGGCATCGCTATCTCCTGATCTGTCGAGGAAAGAACGATGGAATGCTCGGCGCGTTCCTGCCCTTGTTCAACCGTTCACCGCGCCGACCAGCGCGAGCAGCGCGCGCAGGCGCGGCACGCCGCCGGGCGTGGCGATGTAGCGCGGCTCCCATTGCGGCTGGAATTTCTCCTTGAACGCGCGCAGCCCGGTGAAGCGATAGAGCCGCTCGCCGCGTTCGAACAGGGCGCGCCCGATCTTCGCCCAGATCGGCGCGAGGCGATCCTCCGGCATCCCCGAAAGCGGCGCGAGGCCGAGGTTGAACGTCTCATGCCCCTGCTCCCGCCCCCATTGGAACAGCCGCACGAACATCATGTCCATCGTGCCGGCGGGCGCATCGGGCAGGTGACGCATCAGATCGACCGACATCTCGCCCCCCGCCCCGTTTGCCCAGATATTGGCGAAAGCGAGCATCCTCTCGCCCTGTCGCACCACCGCGATCGGAAAGCGCGCAAGATAATCGGCGTCGAACGGGCCAAGGCTGAAACGCTTCTCCTCGCCCTCCTTGCCCGCCAGCCACGCATTGGAAACGGCACGCAGTTCCGCGATCGCCGCCGGAACCTGCGTTGGCGGGATCACGGCAAAGCTCATCCCGTCGCGCGTCGCCCGGCGCAAGGCGGCGCGGAAATCCTTCGCCCGCGGGCCTTCGAGCGAGAAATCGGCAAGATCGACATGCGCCTCCTCGCCATATTTCATCACCTCCAGCCCCATGTCGATCATCAGCGGCAGCATCTCGCTGCTGATCTGGTAGAAGCACAAGCGCCCGTGCGCCGCGTCGCAGGCGTGGCGGATCGCCCAGACCAGTTCGCCCCACGCCGCTTCCGGCCCCACCGGATCGCCCATCACGATCCAGGTGCGGCCACGCACACTATACATCAGGAAAGCATCGCCGGCGGCTGAGATCACGAACCTTTTGTCGCCGGTGAACGCAAGATTCGCATCGGCCCGCGCGGTATGCGCGAGTGCTGCCTGCGCCACCGCTTCCGGCAGCTCGGCGCTGGCCGCCGGGCGCGCGCTGCGCCCCACCAGCAGGTGCCAGATCGCGATCGCCGCTATCAGCACTCCGGCGGCGAAAGTCGCGCGCAGGAAGCGCGGCGCATTGCCGTGCAACGCGAACTTCCACCACAAGGCGTCGCTGTACGGCACGCGCTTATAGGCGAAGAAACCGGCCCATGCGCTCAGGCCCAGCGCGGCGGCGGCCGCGGCGAGCCAGCGCCCGTCGAGCGGCTCGGTCGCGATGCCGCCGCGGCGATAGAAGGCGGGCCGCGCATATTGCAGCACGACGAGAACGACGAACTGCAACATCGCCTCCTCGTAATCGAGCCCCTTGAGCAGCGAAAAGACGATCCCCGCGATCAGCAGGATTCGCGCCAGCACGAAGCCGCTGCGCAGCCGCGCGTTGAGCGCGGGCGCGACGAGCAGCAGGAGCGTGCCGACCAGGCTGCCGGCGAGATGCGATCCTTCGATGAACGGCAGCGGCAGCATTTCATCGAGATCGCTCAGCCGCCCGCGCGCACCGGGCAGCGCCCCCGATACGAGCAGGATGAACCCGGCCACGAACACCAGCAGCGTGATCGCATTGGGCGCCAGCGCCCGCCCCACCTTGTCGAGCATCGAGAGGCCGGCGCCGATCGGGCGGCGCAGCGCGCTCGCCTCGCGCAGCACGAGCACGATCGCGGCGAGGAACAGCGGCAGGAGATAATAGACCAGCCGATAGAGCAGCAGCCCGGCGAACACCGCCGGCTTGTCCGCCGGCAGCGCCGCGAGCACCACCGCCTCGAACACGCCCAGCCCGCCCGGCACATGCGCGAACACCGCAATGACGATCGCCAGCACATAAGCGACGAAGAATGTGGGATAAGCCTCGATCGACAGCCCCGGCACCAGCACGAACAGCACCGACGAAGCGAGTACCAGATCGACGATCGACACGCCGACCAGCGCGAGCAGATGCCTCGGCTCGGGCAGCGGCAGCGCGAAGCGCGCGATCCCGATGCGGCGGATGCCCCCCGCGCGCAGGATCGGCAGCACCAGCGCCGCCGCCAGCAGCGCAAGGCCGCAGCCATGCGCCGCCTTTGCCTCCAGCGTCCAATGCGCGATGTGCAGTGGCGCGTCCTGCACCAGCAATGCCGCGCCCGCTGTCGCGGCGATGCCGTTCCAGAAGGCGAGCGTGCCGATCGCCCCGACCTTCACCGCATCGGCGAGCGAAAGCCCCGCCTGCCCGTAAATGCGATAGCGCGCCGAATTGCCGGTCAGCAGCGACAAGCCGAGATTGTAGCTGATCGCATTGCCCAGGAACGAGGCCGTCGCGCCAATCTGCCACGGCTGCGGCCGCGCGATCACGCGCAGCGCGATCCAGTCGTGCAGGGTCAGCAACGTATAGCTCGCCGCGGTCAGCAGCATCGCGAGCGCGATCCGTTCCGCGGGCACCGCGCCGAGCGCCGCGCGCACCTCATGCAGATGAACTTCGGCAAGCACGAGCCGCAACGCGATGAAGCCAAGCAGCGCCATGCACGCCACCCCCGCGGGCACCCACCAGCGGCGATGGCGCGAAAGAAGCTCAGAAATCGCGAGGCCCCGGCGTTGCATCACCTGAGCCGATGCCACTCCTGCGAGCGGCAGAAATAATGCCGGACGAGACAATTGGAAATCTTCAGCCGGTCCGGCGCGATCAGGCTGATGTGCGAGGGGAAGCTGCGCCCCATATCCGGCACGAACAGCCGGCCGGACCATGTGCCGCCACGGCTGGGGTGATAGTTGCGCAGCAATTGCGTGCCGACAAGGTGGGTTATACCAGCCGCACGCGCATCCGCCATCGCCTGATCGTTGGCCCAGACGATCGTGCCGCACACGCCATTGTTGCACGGCATGGTGCGCACCGCGAGCGTGCCGCGCGGATTGCCCCACACGCCGATCGGCATGGCGATCGCCGCCGCCGCGCCGGGCGCCGCGAGCAGCGCGCCGAGCGTGATCGCCGCAACGGTCTTCCAGCCTTTCATCCCCGTCCCCCCGATCCCCGCATCGGCAATGCCGTCACGCGGGCGAGCGCGCTCATAACATTGCGCGTGATCGCAGCGGTATCGAAATCGAGGAAATGGCCGCCGGGCATCGCGATATTCGTCACATTCGGCTGGGTGATGCCCGCGCAGGCACTGTCGGCTTCCTCCGCGCCATGGATACAGACCAGCGGCGCCCAGGTGATTGCGCCGATGCCGCGCCGCGCGTCGCTGTCCGGCGTGCCGAGGTAGGTGATGTTGCTGGGATCGGCGCGGAAGAACACATGCCGCCCCGGCACGATCAGCACCACCGCCGCAACGCGGTGGCGCAGATTTTCGGGCAGGGCCGGGAGCGCGGCGGCAAGCACGTCCGCGCCGAACGAGCGACCGATCAGCACCAGCCGTTCGGCGTGGGAAGCCGCCAGCGCGGTGCGCACCGCATCGGCGATGATCGCATCGGTCTCGGCAGCGGTACGCCGGGCGCGGAACGCAACCGGGGTGTTGAACCCGATCACTGGAATCCCGCGCGCCGCCAGCAGATCGGCCATGGTGTCGCCCGGCCCGAAGCGCAGGCCCATGTCGCCGGAGAGATAAAGGGCCGCGACGTCTCCATGCGCTGGCCCGGTCGCCGCCATGGCTTCATATGGATCGCGATCGAAATAGCTGCCGCGCCAAAGCAAGCCGATCAGGATCAGCGCCAGCACCGCAAGGCCGGCCAGCAATCGCCGCACCCAGCGCCTGCCTTGCCTGTTCGCCACGATTTCCGGTTTTCCGTGCATGAGCCCGCAATATCAATCCACCTGTATTCACGCGGTTTCAGCAACATGACGAAATCGTCACGCTGCGGATGCGCGATTGACTCGCCCCCTTGGTGAGAACAAAATAGGAACTTATTTCCTGTTGCGAGTCCCGACCCTGTGTCCATCCCACCATCATTGTTAGTTAACAGACTGACCCAGGGTGCAGTGACATTTTAGAGATTCACAGGGGCCAGGATCTCCGATTCAACACTGGCTTTTGGATGCTGGTGTGACAGGCGAGGTACTTCGGGACGATCAATGGGAACGGCTGCGGGAGTTTGTGCCGGGCGGACGCAAGGGCAAACGTGGCCCTCGCAGCGACGGCGGGCTGTTTCTCGATCCACACTGACAGCACGCAACGGAACCGATCCGCCGTGCCGCTTGCCGTGACGCGCGGTTCGCCGTTCACCGACGCTGGCGGCAGTGGCCCCGGCGATCACGCCGGGGCTGTCATGCCCTTACTTTTTTGCTGAACGGTGATGAGCGCGATGCGCCTTCGCACGGTGATGCGTCGCGTGATGCGAACGCTTCACATGATGCTTTTTCGCGGCGTGATGCTTCCTCGCCTCATGATGCCGTGCCTGCCGCATATGATGGCTGGCCGAACGGACACCCTGCACGCAATTGTCGCGCACCGTGGCCGAACAGGGAGGATAATCCGCAGCCGACGCGGAGCCTGCCGCAGTCAACATCCCCAACGCGAGTGCTCCGAGAAGGACGATCTTTTTCATGATCTCTCACCTCCGTCTTGTTTTCTCTCGTCCGCGTCCGCCGAGCCATCGGCGGACACGCGACGCGACATTGCCCGCACATCGGGTAAAATCCCAGTTAATTCGTGGTCATCCTCCGGCCACCCGCGCCATCGCCCCGATCAACTGCCGATCACCTGCTCGATCACGCCGAAAATCGGGTGATGCCGATCGTCCTCCGCCCAGATGCGCACGGTATCGCCGCGTTTCAGGAACGGGGTTGCCGGTTTGCCGGCCAGGATCGTCTCCACCGTGCGCACCTCGGCGATGCAGCAATAGCCCACGCCGCCCTGCGCGATCGGCTTGCCCGGACCGCCATTCGCATCGCTATTCGATACCGTGCCCGAGCCGATGATCGTTCCCGCGCCCAGCGCGCGCGTCTTCGCCGCATGGGCGATCAGAGTGCCGAAATCGAACGTCATGTCGACCCCCGCCTCGACCCGGCCGAATGCAGCGCCGTTCACGTCGACCATCAGCTTGCGATGCAATTTGCCGTCCCGCCACCACTCGCCAAGGCTGTCGGGCGTGACGAACACGGGAGAAAAGGCCGACGCCGGCTTGGACTGGAAGAAACCGAATCCCTTGCCCAATTCCCCCGGAATGAGATTGCGCAGCGACACATCGTTGGTGAGGCCGATCAGCCGCACGGCGGCCAGCGCCTCCTCCCGCGTCGCGCCGAGCGGCACGTCGCCGGTGACGACCACCACTTCGGCCTCAAGATCGCAGCCCCATGCCTCGTCGGCGAGCGGGATCGCATCACGCGCGCCGAGGAAGCCATCCGACCCGCCCTGATACATCAGCGGATCACGCCAGAAGCTCTCGGGCATCTCCGCGCCCCGCGCCTGCCGCACCAGCGCGACATGGTTCACATAGGCCGATCCGTCCGCCCATTGGAAAGCGCGCGGCAGCGGCGCGGCGGCATCATGCTCGTGGAAACGTTCGCGCGGGATCGTCTGATGCTCCAGATCCGTCGCCAGAAGCTCAAGCAGTGGCGCGATCCGATCCCAGTCATCCAGCGCCGCCTGCAGCGTCGGGCAAAGGTGAGTCGCATCGGCACACCAGGCGAGATCGCTGGAAACCACGACGAGCTTTCCGTCGCGACCATGCTTCAGGCTTGCTAGTTTCATTTGTTACGATCTCCTTCGCCGGCTCTTTGCCGCGATCGGCCGGCTGAGTCGAGAGCGTGGGCCGACGCGCGCGTCCGCGCAAGCCGCCGCAACGCTCCATAACAAAAGTTACTTGACCCCCCGCCTGCGCACCGCGAGAAGGCTCACAACAGTTTTGGACATAAGGATTGCCCAGCATGTCGCTCGATACCGTCGCCGGTCGTTTCGCCTATAACGAGGATCACGAGGCGTTCCGCCAGACGGTCCGCAGCTTCCTCGCCAAGGAAGGCGTGCCCAATTCGGATCAGTGGGAAAAGGATCGGCTGGTGCCCAAATCCTTCTGGCAGCAGGCGGGCGAAATCGGGATGCTCTGCCCCACCGTGCCGGAAGCCTATGGCGGGCTGGGCCTCGATTTCGGCTATAACGCGATCGTCGACGAGGAAATGGCCTATGCGGGCGTGCCCGCCGGCTTCTCGCTCCAGTCCGATATCGTCGCGGGTTACATGGAAACCTACGGCTCGGAGGAGCAGAAGAAGGAATGGTTGCCCAAGATGGTGTCGGGCGACGTGATAACCGCGATCGCGATGACCGAGCCGGGCACGGGCAGCGATCTTCAGGCGATCCGCACCACCGCGCGCAAGGATGGCAATCACTATGTCATCAACGGCTCGAAGACCTATATCACCAACGGCCAGAACACCGATCTGACGCTGGTGGTCGCCAAGACTGATCCCAACGCGCAGCCGGCGTGGAAGGGAATGTCGATCATTCTGGTCGAAAGCGATCGTGAAGGCTTCTCGAAGGGCCGCAAGCTCGACAAGATCGGGCAGGACGCCGCCGACACTTCCGAACTGTTCTTTGAAGACGTGCGCGTGCCGATCACCAACTGCCTCGGTGAAGAAGGCATGGGCTTCATCTATCTGATGAGCCAGTTGCCGCAGGAGCGGCTGTCGATCGCGGTTTCCTGCCAGGCATCGGCGCAGAAGGCGTTTGACGACACGGTCGCCTTCACCAAGGAACGCAAGGCGTTCAAGGGCACGGTGTTCGATTTCCAGAACACGAAGTTCGTCTTGGCCGACATCAAGTCCAAGCTCCAGATCGGCTGGGCGCACCTCGACTGGGCGATCGCGCGCCACCTGAAGGGCGAACTGACCAACGAGGAAGGCGCGGCGGCCAAGCTGTGGCATACCGATCTTCAGTGGGAAGTGATGGACAAGTGCCTCCAGCTTCATGGCGGCGCGGGCTATATGAACGAATATCCGATCGCCCGCATGTGGCGCGGCGCGCGCGTCAGCCGGATCTACGGCGGCACGAACGAGATCATGAAGGAAGTGATCGCGCGCAAGCTGTAAGCGCGGCTACGTCCGCGCCGGTCGCGCAGCGAACAGCTTGCGCGGCCGGCGGACGGGCGCCCTTCAATGGCGCCCGATCCGGCCGACGGCGCGACGCCCCACTCCCCCGCGCGGACCAACGGAGCCGAAAGGCTGGCGTAAAGAAGCTGAGACATCGGCGCAGGCGCCTCTTGGCAAATACCCTCCAAACGCGGCATCCTCGCGCCATGCCGCCCGCGATCACCTTCACCGTCGCCCCGCGCGCCGATGGCGACATGTCGGCGATCCCGATCGACTTCGATCAGCGCGCGGTGTTCGGCACTGCGCGACCGCCGGTGGTGGTGACGATCAACGGCTACAGCTATCGCAGCACGATCGCGATCATGCGCGGCGAGGCATTCGTGCCGCTGCGCCGATCGCACCAGCAGGCGGCGGGTGTTGTGCCCGGCCAGCCTTTTGGCGTGACGCTCGCGCTCGACACCGAACCGCGCATCGTCACATTGCCCGCCGACCTCGCCGCGATGCTCGATACGGCGAACGCGCGCGCCGGATGGGGCCGGCTGAGCTTCACCGCGCAGCGCGAGCATGTCGAAGCGATCGAGGGCGCCAAACGCCCGGAAACACGCGCAAAACGCCTCGCCGCCGCGCTTGCCGCAGCCGCCTCTCGCGTGCCGTGACTTGACATTTCGCCGCCGCGCCCGCATCTGCGCCGCCGATCGAGGCGTTTAAAAACGCAGCGTGATCGGGCCTTTCGCGGCCCCGGCTCCGCCTCGATTGTCGTTCGGGCATCCCAAGTCACGCGGGGCGTCAATCTTCCCGCCTCCGCGCGCGCCCTTCGGCCCGCGCGGCCCGGCATATTTGCAGGTATTTCATTTCATGAGCTTTTCCGAACTCGGCCTGACCGACGCGCTTGTCCGCGCGCTCGACGCCAAAGGCTATGAGACCCCCACCCCGATCCAGCGCGACGCCATCCCCGTCGTGCTCACCGGGCGCGATCTGCTGGGCATCGCGCAGACCGGCACCGGCAAGACGGCGGCCTTCGTGCTGCCGTCGATCCAGCGGCTGGCGGAATCCCCCAAGAAGCTGCTGCCGACGCATTGCCGGATGCTCGTTCTCGCGCCGACGCGCGAGCTTGCCAGCCAGATCGCCGACAACGCGCGCGGCTATGCCCGCAATTCGCAACTGTCGGTCGCGACGGTGTTTGGCGGCACCAGCATTTCCAAGAACCGGCATGATCTGATGCGCGGCGTCGACATCCTCGTCGCCACGCCGGGCCGGTTGCTCGATCTGGTGGAGCAGCGTTTCTGCAACCTGTCGATGCTCGAAATCCTCGTCCTCGACGAGGCGGATCAGATGCTTGACCTCGGCTTCATCCATGCGCTGCGCAAGATCGTCCGCATGGTCCCGCGCCGGCGCCAGACGCTGTTCTTCTCCGCGACCATGCCCACGTCGATCCGCGAGCTGGCGAGCCAGTTCCTGCACGATCCGGCGACCGTTTCGGTCGTGCCCGCATCGACCACCGCCGAGCGCGTCGATCAGTGCGTCACCTTCGTCAACCAACAGGAAAAGCAGGCGCTCCTCACCATCCTGCTGACCGAGGAACCGATCGACCGCGCGCTGGTATTCACCCGCACCAAGCACGGCGCGGACCGGGTCGTCCGCCTGCTCGGCGGCAACGGCATCGCGGCAAGCGCGATCCACGGCAACAAGAGCCAGGCGCAGCGCGAACGCGCACTGGCGGCATTCAAATCGGGCGACGTGCCGATCCTCGTCGCAACCGATATCGCGGCGCGCGGGATCGACATTTCCGGCGTCAGCCATGTGTTCAACTTCGAACTGCCCAACGTGCCGGAACAATATGTCCACCGCATCGGCCGCACCGCGCGCGCCGGGGCCAGCGGCGTCGCGATCTCATTCTGCGCCGAGGATGAACGCCCCTATATGCGCGACATCGAGAAGCTGACGCGGCTGCGCGTGCCGGTGCGTGCGCTGCCCGCCGACTTCATGAACCGTGCCGAGGCGCTCAAGGCCGCGCGCGTGCGCGTCGCCGGCCCCGATCCCGCCCCGCGCGAGGATCGTCCGCGCGGACCACGCGGCCCGGCGCGACCCAAGGCGAGCCACAGCCCGACCGCGACCCGCGACTATTCGAACGCCAGCCGCCGGCGTGGCGGCGGCGGTGGCGGTCGCCCCGGCGGTGGCGCTGGTGGTGGCGGCGGTGGCCGCAATCGTGGTCGTGGTCGCGGCCCCGGCGCGCCTGCCGGCGCCTGAACGGGTCAGCGCGGCGCGGCGATGAACCCGGCGATGGCTTCGGCCACGCCGGGCGCGAGCGGCAGCGACTCATCGCCATAAGTGGCGAGATTGGCGGCGCGATCATCGCCCGCCACCGCCTTCAGCACGTGGTTCATGCCGGGGATGATCGCCAGCCGCGCGTGGGGCTGCGCCTCGTGCAGCGCCTCGGCATCGGCGACCGACACCTGAAGATCGCGATCGCCCTGCACGATCAGCACCGGCCCGGCATAGCCCGCGATCAGCCGCGCGGGGTCCAGCGCGAACAGGCTCTTTAGGAACCCCTGCACACGCGGCGCGAAGATGCGCTGCACCACAGGGTGCATCCTGCTCACATCTGCGTCGTGCCCGGCGGCAAGCGCATCCAGCGCGGCATCAGCATCGGCGAGGATCGGCGCGTTGGCCGGGTTGGCGTGAAACTGCGCGCGCATCACCACATCGAGCCGGCGACCCGGAGCGGAAATCAGCACCAGTCCGCAAATCGCAGCCGGCTGCCGCGCGGCGGCGAGCGCGACCAGCCCGCCCTCGCTATGCCCCGCGACCCACACGCACCGCGCGCCGGTTTGCGCACGGATCGCGGCGATCCACGCGTGAACGTCCGCCGCATAATCATCGAGTGTCACCGCATTAGGGTCCGCCACAGCGGCCTTGCTGCCGAACATCCCGCGCTTGTCGATCCGCACGCTGGCGATACCGCGTTCGGCCAATGCGTCGGCGAGCAGGCGATAGGACTGCGCGGTTATGCCAAGCGGGCTGTCGCCGTCGCGATCGGTCGGCCCGGAACCGGGGATAATCAGTACGATCGGCGCGCCCGGTTTCGTCCGCGCCCAGGTGCCGGCAAGCGCGCCCAGCGGCCCCGGCGCGGTGATCGCCTCCTCGCGTGGCGGTGCCTCGCCGATCGGCAACGCCACCATCGCGGCTGCCGCCGCCAGCGCGACCAGGCTCATCCCAACTCCGTCAACCACTCATCCTCGGGCGCGCGCGGGCTGCGCGTGCGATTGGCGGCTTCTTCCGGGTCTTCATAGCCGATCGCCACGCCGCAGAACACCATGCGCTCCGCCGGGGTGCCGAGGAAATTCTCCACCGTCTGCGGATAGACCGCCCAGCATTCCTGCGGGCATGTCGCCAGCCCCGCCTCCACCGCGAGCAGCATCAGATTTTGCAGGTACATACCAAGGTCCGCCCATTGCGGCGGCCCCATCCGGCGATCGACCGTGACGAAATAGGCGGCGGGCGCGCCGAAGAACTGGAAATTGCGCGCGAACCAGATCGCGCGGGCGCGGCGATCCTCGCGCGGGATGCCGAGATGGCCGTAGAGCAATTCCCCGATCTGGAAACGGCGCGCGTTCATCACCTCCGGAATCTCGCGCGGGTAGATATCATAGCCCGGCGTTTCGCTTTCGCGCCGTTCGATCTTGCCCCGCATGATCTCCTTCAGCCGCGCCATCGACGCGCCGTGGACGATATCGACATGCCAGGGCTGGAGGTTCCCGCCGGTTGCGGCGCGCGCGGCGGTCAGCGCCAGTTCGCGCAGCAGCGCCGGATCAACCGCCCGATCGAGGAAACCGCGCACCGATCGCCGCTCGCCTATCGCCGTGCTCACGTCCATTATGCTCTCCACCCCTTGCCGTTCGCGTCAATCCGCGCCAAATGCGGTGCCGGGATAACATCTGTTATGGAGAGTCGGAAGATGCCTGAGGCGTATATCGTCGAAGCGGTTCGGACGGCCGGGGGAAGGCGTGGCGGCAAGCTCGCCGGCTGGCACCCGGTCGATCTCGCGGCAAAGGTGCTGGATGCGGTGGTGGAACGGTCGGGCATCCCCGGCGAGGCCGTCGAAGACGTCATCATGGGCTGCGTCAGCCAGGGCGGCGAACAGGCCGGGCAGGTCGGCCGCAACGCGGTGCTCGCATCGGTGCTGCCGGAAAGCGTGCCGGCGGTGACGATCGACCGCCAGTGCGGCTCCAGCCAGCAGGCGATGCAATTCGCGGCGCAGGCGGTGATGTCGGGCACGCAGGACGTGGTGATCGCATCGGGCGTGGAGAGCATGACGCGCGTGCCGATGGGCTCCACCTTCAAGCTGTTCTACGATGCCGGGCTCGGCAAGAACAAGTCGCCGGGGCTGGAGGAGAAATACCCCGGCATCGTCTTCAACCAGTTCGCTGGCGCCGAGATGATCGCGAAGAAATACGGCTTCACGCGTGAGGCGCTGGATGAGTTTTCGCTCAACAGCCACCGCAAGGCCGTCGCCGCGACGCAGGCGGGCAAGTTCAGGGATGAGATCGTAGCACTTGAGATCGAGACGCCCGACGGCAAGGAGCAGCACGCTTCGGACGAAGGCATCCGCTACGACGCCTCCGCCGAGGGCATGGCGAGCGTGAAGAAGCTTTCGGAAACCGGCGTGCTCACCGCCGCCTCGTCCAGCCAGATCTGCGATGGCGCGAGCGCGGTGCTGATCGTCAGCGCCGAGGCGGTGAAGAAATATAATCTCAAGCCGCTGGCGAAGATCGTGGGCCTCACCGTTACCGCCGGCGATCCGGTGGTGATGCTTGAGGAGCCGCTGTTCGCCACCGACAAGGCGCTGAAGAAAGCCGGCCTGTCGATCGACGATATCGACCTGTTCGAGGTGAACGAGGCGTTCGCCTCCGTGCCGATGGCCTGGCTCAAGCATACCGGCGCGAAGCCCGATCGGCTGAACGTCAACGGCGGGGCGATCGCGCTCGGCCACCCGCTCGGCGCGTCGGGCACCAAGCTGATGGCAACGCTCGTCCACGAATTGCGCCGTCGCGGTGGCCGCTATGGCCTGCAAACCATGTGCGAGGGCGGCGGCGTGGCCAATGTCACGATCATCGAGAATTGCGACTGGAAAGCGGCCTGAGCCGCGATTTCACGGGAAAAAGTGAGGGTTAAAGATGAAGCTTGATAACACTGTCTCCGCCGTCATCACCGGCGGTGCCTCCGGCCTCGGTGCGGCGACCGCGCGGCTGCTCGCAGCGAAGGGCGTGAAGGTCGCGCTGTTCGATCTGCAAGAGGAAAAGGGCGAAGCGCTCGCCAAGGAACTCGGCGGCGTGTTCTGCAAGGTCAACGTCACCGACGAAGCCTCGGTCGACGAAGGCTTCGCCAAGGCGCGCGCCGCGATCGGCCAGGAGCGCATCCTCGTCAACTGCGCCGGCACCGGCAACGCGATCAAGACCGCGAGCCGCAGCAAGGAAGACGGCTCGATCAAGCACTTCCCGCTCGATGCGTTCAACTGGATCATCCAGATCAACCTCGTCGGCACGTTCCGCTGCATCGCCAAATCGGCGGCGGGCATGTTGACGCTCGATCCGATGGAAGACGGCGAGCGCGGCGCGATCGTCAACACCGCGTCGGTCGCGGCGGAGGACGGCCAGATGGGTCAGGCGGCCTATTCGGCATCGAAGGGCGGCGTCGTCGGCATGACGCTCCCGATCGCGCGCGATCTGATGGGCGAAGGCATCCGCGTCAACACGATCCTGCCGGGCATCTTCAACACCCCGCTGCTCGCCGCCGCGCCGCAGAACGTGAAGGACGCGCTGGCCGCTTCCGTCCCGTTCCCGAAGCGCCTCGGCGATCCTGCCGAATATGCCGCGCTCGCCACGCTGATGATCGAGAACGGCTATTTCAACGGCGAGGACGTGCGCCTCGACGGCGCGATCCGCATGGCCCCGCGGTGAGCCGCAGCGCGGGAGACGGGCTGGCCCACGCCAACCCGCGCCTCGCGCAAGGCCGGCCGGCGGGTCGCATAGCGACCCGTCCGACGACGCGGGATTAACTCCCGCGTCGTCCCTCGTCCATTTAGGATCACGCTGATGCCCCGCCCCGCCGCATGGCGCCTGTCGCCAGACGCTTATCCGATCCGCGAGACGATCCAGACGCGCTATCAGGATCTCGATCCGAACGGGCATCTCAACAACGTCGCCTTCGCCGCTTTGTTCGAAACCGCGCGGGTGCGGATAAACCAGTCGCTCGGCAGCCGGGAAGCGACACCGGGCTTTCGCGCCGTCGTCGCGCGCAACGAAATCAATTATCTCGCGGAAGGCAGCTTTCCCGATCCGGTCGAGATCGCGATCGGCATCGGCACAATCGGTAACCGCAGTTGGGAAATGCTCGCCGCGATGTTCCAGAACGGCCACGCGATCGCGACCTGCGACACGGTGATCGTGATGACCACGCCTGCGGGGGAAGGGATTCCCGATATCATGCGCCGGCGGCTGGAAGGTCTGCGGGTGACGGGAGGTTAGGCCTCGCCTCTCGAACTGGCGCCATTAACGCCAGAAGAGCTACATAAGCCAGGCCAATGGTCAGCAGCATATATCGGCCCGGATCGGCGACGCCGAATACGACCAGCATCGCGAAATTTCCGACGCCCAACCCTGCGGATAGGATCGCACCGAATCTAACGCCATCGTTCCGGCGTATACAGCTCAACAGCAACACCGAAAGGCAGGCAATCAGCCCCGCGCCTTGTGCTTTGGGAAATTTGAACAACAATCGCTCCAGCCAACGCATCGCATCTGTCGCAGCGGACGGTCGCCACAAGCCGACCACCCGATCGCTGTGAAGGTCAGCCATCTCCCGACGCATTTCCGCCAGCGCATCGGGACTGGTTGCGTCATTGATTGCCTGACCATCAATGCCCCACGTGGCGTGATCCCGCGATTCAAGCAAATAACGCACATAGGTCAGCCTGTGGCGAAAATAGGCCAAAGGATGCGCGCAATCTCGATCAGCCACCGCTGCGTCAATGGCCCATCGAGGCGATCATAGGCCGCTGCATAACCTCCACACGGCGTCCAATGTGCAAAACTGTCCCACATATAGGGAACGTAGCAAGACGCGACGCTCTGCAGCGTGCTGGTCGGCCAGCCGCGTACCGAATCAAAGGCGTTCTGACCGGTTCTGACCGATATGCCCGCAAGATCGAACAGGACGAGTTGCTTATCAGGGTGCAGGTTGCGCGCCGCGAAAATCCTGGAATCTACCGTCCGATTGAGTGGAATGGCCAACGCCCCCGCCACGAGAAGGATTATCATCAGGACAAGGTAACATCGCCACGACCTGACAAAAAAAAGGGGCTATGACAGCTCCGGCAACGACGATGACCATGAAGTTCGGCGTCTTCGACAATAGAAATAGCGCAATAACTGCAATGAATATCGCCATTCCCATTACACTAAATCCACGACCAATTGACCGTCGCGCTAATTGGACCGCAATCAGTAACGTCAAAAATATCGTGGAATCCTTGCAGATATAACCGAGGCTGCCGGACAGAACGAGGCGCAACAGCAGTTCACCCGTCAACACCGCCTGTTCCCTTGGGTTGCGGGGAAAACGCGGTAGAAACCCGGCAAAGATGCCGAAAAGCGTCACCTGCATTATCAGGGCGGCTGCCGGTTGTCCGCTCTAGCGGAGCAGGCAGGCTCCAGAACCATCCCAGAGTTGCCGAATGCCAATTGTTCGTCAGACCCGGCGCCTCTGCCGCAACGACAGAAAAGAGGGAATCAGCATTCAGCCTGCCGGGATAGTTCAGCAAGAAGCAAAGCAGGGCGAATCCGATACCAACCGGCCAATGGAAGCGCCAATTTGGATCGACAAGGCGCGGACTCGCACCGGCGCCCGTTCGCCCGATCAAGCCGAAAAGACCTTTCATCCGGACGGTCTAACGGAAACGCCGTTTAGGTTAGGTATATTTCCCGCGCCAACGGAGCCGATCGACGAAGACGGATGCCGAATATCCGGCGCGTGCGAGAAGCTACAACGACTGCCCGTCATCCACGTCGATCACCGCGCCGGTTACCTGCGCGGAGGCATCCGCCGCGAAATAGAGCATCATCGGATCAAGCGCGGTGATCCCCATCATCCGCTTGCGATGGAAGCCCGCGATCTGCTTCGCGCCGCCTTCGGTCTCGAACCAGTCGCCCGCGATTTCCGTCTGAACATAGCCGGGCTGGATGACGTTGACGTTGATCCCCTGTCGCACCCATTCGCGCGCCAGATTGCGCCCGAGGTGCGCCACGCCCGCCTTCGACGCGGCATAGGCGCTGTCGCCATGCCCGGTGAGATGCGCGGTGATCGAGCCGATGATGATCGCCCGCCCCTTGCCGCTCTCCCGCGATCCGCCCGCGATCAGCCGCTTCGCGCCTTCGCGCACGGTGAGATAGGCGCCGAGGAAATTGGCGTCGAGCAACTGCCGCAGCCCTTCCACCGACACCTCGGTCGCGCGACCGGAGTGGCTCATGCCGGCATTGGCGACGATCGTGTCCACCGTCCCGAACCGCGCCTCCGCCGCGTCATAAGCGGCGATGGTCGAGGCCTCGTCGCCAACGTCGAGCGCCACCGCCAGCGCGTTCGCGCCGATCTCCGCCGCCAGCGCCTCGACCCGCTCGACCCGCCGCGCGCCGAGCACAACCTTCGCGCCCGCATTCGCATAGAGCCGCGCGAAATGCGCGCCAAAGCCCGAAGACGCACCCGTAATCAGCGCCACGCGCCCATCCAGCCTGAAAGCCATATCCGCCATCTCCTTAGTTCCCTCAGGTCGTTGGGGGGCGCGGACGAAATGGTCAACCCATCTTGCCCCTTGCCAGCGGCGCGGCGCGCGGCAAAAGCATCCGTCAAAAGGGGAAGCGTTCGATGTCCATCCTGTCAGACCGCTGGATTCGCGAACGCGCGATCGCCGACAATATGATCGAGCCGTTCGTCGAGGCGCAGCGCCGCGATGGCTGCATCAGTTACGGCCTGTCCTCCTACGGCTATGACGCGCGCGTCGCCGACGAATTCAAGATTTTCACCAACGTGGACAATGCGTTGGTCGACCCGAAGGATTTCGCGGCGAACAGCTTCGTCGATCGCAAGACCGACGTGTGCATCATCCCGCCGAACAGCTTCGCGCTGGCGCGCACGGTGGAATATTTCCGCGTGCCAAGCGACGTGCTGGTGATCTGCCTCGGCAAATCGACCTATGCGCGCTGCGGCATCATCGTGAACGTCACCCCGCTCGAACCCGGCTGGGAAGGGCATGTGACGCTGGAATTCTCCAATACCACGCCATTGCCGGCCAAAATCTACGCCAATGAAGGCGCGTGCCAGTTCCTGTTCCTGCAGGGCAACGAGCCATGCGAGACGACCTACGCCGACCGGGCCGGTAAATATATGGGCCAGCGCGGGGTGACGTTGCCGCGGTTGTAGGTGTGGATGGCGCTCGATGCGAGTTCATGCCGGTGCGCCAACCGAGCAGCTATCGACGATCGGGCGCTCTGGGCGAAGTTTCGCGCCACTCTAACGCCAGCTTGCGAACGCCTTGGCCGTCGGTAACATCGGACGGATGCTCGGTCTGATATCCGTAGCCGTCCCGCTAATGACGGCGCTCGCAACGCCCGTTGCCTCGTTACGTATGGAAAGCGGGGAGTCCGCTTTCTCCGTCATTGTAAGTGAAGATCAATCGAATGGATATCAGATCCAATTCGATTGCGTGCGTACCTGCAGTCACTTCACCAGCCTGCGCGAACCGATAGGCGATACCCCGCTCGGACTGTTCACCCGCGATTAGGACGACCTGCTGTTCTCACTGTGGAGCGCCGGATCGACTTATCGGGTCCGTGTCTGGCGCGTAACCAATGCCGGAGCGCTCAAGATCGCCGAACTGTCGAGTCGAGGAAGGCCAGACTTCTTGAGCGACAGGGCTGGGCACGCCGTCATTCGCACCTACGAAAGCACAGCCGAGATCGGTCTTCGACACGCGACATTATGGATCTACGAACGAGGCAAGTTCATGCCGTCCAAGGCGCAAGAAGACGATTAGAGCGTCGAACACTGGATATGGATTGTTCGCCGAGGCCCGAATTCGCAGACGGCAAATACCCTTCGACAACCTCCAGGGCGACGAGGGAATGAGTGATCCGCCTTACGCCACACTCTCGATTCTTCGTATTCGATAACCGGCCCGACCTCCGCGCGCTGAAAGCCCCCAAAGAAAAGGGCGGCCCTGAAGGACCGCCCTCACCTAATCGCAATCTCAAGCCGAAGCCTTTAGAAATCGCGATAATATTGCTCGTTCCCGATGAAGCCGAGCTTGGTCACGCGCGAACGCTTGATTACCGCGAGCGTCCGGTCGACCACTTCGTAGCGCGCCTGCGGATCAGGCTGGAAGTGCAGTTCCGGTTCCGGGACCATGCCCGCCGCGACATCGAGATACTGACGCAACGTCACCATATCGACGGGCGTGCCGTTCCAGGTGACCGTGCCGTTGACCGCGATCGCAACCTTGTTCTTGTCCGGCTCGACCGGCGGCGGGGTCGGGTTTGCCTGATTCTGCGGCAGATCAACCTTAACCGCGTGGGTCTGGATCGGGATGGTGATGATGAACATGATGAGGAGCACGAGCATGACGTCGATCAACGGCGTCGTGTTCATTTCCATCATCGGCTCGCCGTCGTCGCGGCCGCCACTCATTGCCATGTCGTGTTACTCCTGACCGCTTCGCTTACAGCCGCTCGGGATTTTCGCCGGGCGGCGGCTCTGAAATGAAGCCAACCTTGGCGAAGCCAGCCATCTGCATGTTAAAGATCGCGCCGCCGATGCAACGCCACGGCGTATTCACGTCGCCGCGGATATGCGCCTCGGGCAGTTCGAGGCCGGGGGCGTTCGGACCACCCTGGCGGGCGATCTCGGCCTTCAGCTTGGCCACCGCGCGATCGAGCAGCTCCTGGTGGGTCACCGGGGTAAGGCCCCAATAGACCTTGCAGACGCCGTCCGCGCTCGTGATCGAGAGCGAGACGTTTTCGGGTTTGGTCGTCGTCGGGTCGAAACGAACGTCCGGAAGCTTCAGCTTCACGCTCTGGACCACGACCGGAACCGCGATCAGGAAGATGATGAGGAGCACCAGCATGACGTCCACCAGCGGGGTCGTGTTGATGTCCGACATCGGGGTTTCGGTAGCGGAATCACCGCCAACGCTCATCGCCATGTGTCAGGCTTTCCTACTCATTCGGCCGTCGGGCTCACCCTTCGGCGGGTTGGCGGGGCCGTTACGAGAACGGCCCCGCCTTCCCTATTTTATCTTACGCGCGGGTCTGCGTGCCGGCGGCAGCCGCGGGCTTCGCGGGCGCCGGCTTCGGCGCGCCGGCCAGCGACGGACGAACCGCGCCCTTGGACGCGAGATAGCCGAGAACGTCGTTCGAGAAGGCCGAGAGGTCTTCCGCGATGCCCTTGTTGCGGCGCTGCAGCCAGTTGTACGCGAGCACCGCCGGAACCGCGACGACGAGGCCGAGCGCGGTCATGATGAGCGCTTCACCGACCGGGCCGGCAACCGCGTCGATCGACGCCTGGCCCGCCGCACCGATCTTGATGAGCGCGCGATAGATGCCGATAACCGTACCGAACAGGCCGATGAACGGCGCGGTCGCGCCGACGGTCGCGAGGAACGCCAGGCCGCTGCCGAGCTTCGAGTTGATCGAGGCTTCCGAACGGGCGAGCGAACCATGCAGCCAGTCATGCGCCTCGACCGGATCGGTCAGCCGCGAGTGCTGGTCCTGCGCGGCAAGGCCGTCGTCGACGATCTGCTTGTAGGCCGAGTTCTTCTCGAGCTTGGCCGAACCCTCGCGCAGCGAGTTAGCGTTCCAGAAACCCTCGCGAACGCGCTTCGCCTGGTTGATGATCTTCTGCTGCTCGAACAGCTTCGAGAACAGGATGTAGAACGAGACGATCGACATCAGCACGAGGATGCCGAACACGGTCTGCGAGATCAGGCCACCCTCCTTGAGGGCGGGGATCAGGCCGTACGGGTTGTCGCCGTGGGCGGCCGGCGCGGCAGCAGCCGCGAGAATGGTGGTGATCATAAAGTTGTTAGTCCCTTGAAAAACGAATGGCGTCAGAAGGTGGTGTGGAAATGGGTCATTCCGGAATGACCCATTTCACCGGCAGCGAGGTCCTGGACACGATCGGCTGACCGTTCTCATCCTTAGCAGGCGTGTAGCGGACGCGGCTTTTCGCGATCCGGCACGTTGCCTGGTCAAGCGCGGCACTGCCGCTGGACGTGGACACCTCACAGTCGGTCACGCGACCGTCAGTGCCAATCGTGAGCGCCGCGACGACGCGCCCCTGCTCACCTGCACGCAACGCCGACGGGGGATAATTGTCCGAGTTGAAATACTGACCCGGATTACCCTTCGCGACAGCCGCATGCGAAATCCGCGGTGGCGCAGGCGGCGGCGCCGGAGGCGGCGGCGGCGCGAGCACCGGCGGTGCCGGCGGCGGATTGGGCACAACCGAGATCACCGGCGCCGCGCTCGTCGTCTGGACGATCGGCGGCGGAGCAACCACCGGCGGTGGCGTCAATTTAACGTCTGGCGGCGGGGGTGGCGGCTCATCCGGCGGCGGGGGCGGTGGCTCCTCAACGTCGAACGTATTTAACTTCTCCGACACCTTTTTCACGTATTGGTACGCGAGGCCGGTGACGAAGGCGTAGCCGAGCGCAAGGTGAATCGCCGCGACGATAACGATCGCGACGACCTTGCTCCCGCTCATCTTCTGGTCAGCGTAGGCCATTCAGCAGTGAAACTCCCTCATCCCTAGGGCCACTAGGGCCGGACCCCCGATCCAGCGCATCGAACCGGCGACCCAGTACGTCCGTAAGCTAGAACATCCCACGGTACGGCGCGACTCCTATCGCGCCGTACCGAGGCGTGCAAACGCTTTGTCTGGCACAGCAAACGTACGGTCCCCGCATGACAGAATTATTTCTGTATCGGAAGGCCCCAATGGCCTAATCCAGGCGATATGAAATCACGCATGTTTTCCCGCGCGCTGGCACTGGCCGCGCTCGCCGTTTCGCCCGGATTTCCGGCCTTCGCGCAGCAACGCGCCGCCCCATTGGCGGAGCCTGGCCCCATCGCCCCGCCCTATGCCGACATGGCCGATCTGGTGATCGCAAGCCCGCTGGTGATCGATGCGACGATTCGTTCGACTTCTAAGATAAAACCCGTCGAAGCGCCTGGCCTCGCCCCCGGCGCGACCCGATTCTACGTCGAAGCGGACGTCAATGCGCTGATTCGCGGCCCCGGCGCGATTCCGCCGCGCATCGGCTATCTGCTCGATGCCGCGCCGGACGGAACCGGGCGCATACCGAAATATAAAAAGTCCCGCGTCCTGTTGTTCGCCCGCCCGGTTCCCGGTCGCGGCGACCAGATTCAGCTCGTGACGCCGGGGGCGCAACTTGGCTGGTCACCGGCGAGCGACGCGCTCGCGCGGCGGATCACCGGAGAGGTGCTCGCCAGCGACACGCCGCCGGTGGTAATCGGCGTCGGCAATGCATTCCACGTCGCGGGCTCGTTACCCGGCGAGGGCGAGACGCAGATATTCCTGCGCACCGCGGATCACCGCCCTGTTTCGCTGTCGATTCTTCGCCGCCCCGGCGAGCGCCCGCGCTGGGCGGTGGCATTGTCTGAGATCATCGACGACGCGGCCGCACCGCCAAAGCCCGACACATTATTATGGTATCGCCTCGCGTGCGGGCTGCCGCGCGAGCTTCCCGATGACAGCGTGGCATCGCTTTCCGCCGCCGATTCGGCGCAGGCGCGCGAAGATTATCGCCTCGTGCTGGAGCGGCTCGGCCCGTGCGGGCGCACCCGCCCGCCCGTCAGCGGCGGTGGCGGACCAGCGTGATCCCGATCGATTCGCCGGCTTCGGCGATCGCCAGCTTGACGATCTTCACGGTCACCCGCAGCACGCGGCGATCCTGAAGGAACAGGGTTTCGGCGATATGGTCCGCGACGCCCTCGATCAGCGTGAAATGCACGCCGGGCGGCAACGCGCTGGTCGCCGCGCGCTTCAGATCGAGATAGTTCTTCGACGCGCCGAGCGGCGTATCCGGCGCGTAATGAGCCGGCGCTTCGAGCCTGACGCCGATCGAGATGCGCAACGGCTGCGGCAGATGCGTTTCCTCGGAATAGATGCCGGTCAGCACCGGCACCTCCAAATCGTGCACTTCCAGTTCGAGGCTGTCGTCCATCACGCGCTCGTCAGAGGGGGTTGTCCGCCGATGCGGAAGAAGCGGCGCGTCTAGGCCGCCCCCCGCGGCGGGGCAAGCGAATCAGGCCGCCGCACTCGGGCGCGCGCTCGCCGCGGCGTGCCAGCGCCTGAGATTGGCCGCCGATTCGGGCACCACGAGCTTGGCCGCCTTGGCGAAATCAATCGTCGCCAGCGCGGTGATATCGGCGAAGGTATAGGTTTCTCCGGTCATCCATGGCCGCGCCGCCAGTTCCTTATCGAGCATGTCGACGAACATGTCCCACATCAACATGCCCCGCGCAGCAAGTTGTGGAATTTGCGCCATATTCGGCCAATTTCCCGCCGCACCGCGCCCGGCGAACGCCGGATTTCCATTGCGCAGCACATAGACGGCGGCGGCATAGCCCTCATTCTCGATCCGCCGCGTCATGCTTTCGATTCGCGCGATTTCCAGCGCATTGCCGCCAAACAGCGGCGGATCGGGATGCAGCGCCTCGAAATACCGGCAGATCGCCGCCGATTCGCAGATCACCTCGCCATCATCGAGCAGCAAGGCGGGCACCATGCCGCGCGGGTTTACCGCGAGATAGGCCGGCCCAAGCTGCTCATCCGCGCGCAGGTCGATCATCACCCGTTCCACGGCGATGCCCTTCTCCGCGAGATAGATCCTCACCCGCCGCGGGCTGGGCGCCCAGACTGCATCGTAAAGCTTCACGGCGTCATTCCACTTGCGTTCAGACACACTATCGCTAATCCGCGCCGCCCTTGGCGTCCATCAGGGAATGAGGCGATTGATCGAGCTTGTCGCACTGGACAAAATTGATAGCGACGCGATCGAGGCATTGCTCGATCGCGCGTTCGGCAGGGATCGCCATGGGCGCACCGCTTACCGGCTGCGCGCCGGAACCGAGCCGATCCCCGGCCTAAGCCTCGCCGCGCTGGATGGTGGAGCGCTGGTCGGGACGATCCAGTGCTGGCCGGTCGTCTTCACCGCCGACAAGGGCGGTGCGGTGCCGCTCACCTTGCTCGGGCCGGTCGCGGTGGAGCCGGGGCGGCAACGCGACGGGATCGGCCGGCTGCTGATGACCGCCAGCCTCGACGCCGCCGTCCGCGAGCGGCTGGACAGTGCGATCATGCTGATCGGCGATCCGGAATATTACAGCCGCTTCTTCGGCTTCAGTGCCGAGCGCACCGCCGGCTGGCGCCTGCCCGGCCCGGTCGAACGGCATCGCCTGCTCGCGCGCGGAAACGCCGTGCCGGATGGCGCTGGCACGATCGGCCCGCGCCTCGCCATATCCGCCTGAGCTTTACCGCCCCGATCTTTACGAGAACGCCCCCCTCCCCTACGCGCTGGTTATGCCGATGGCGCCGCCGCCCGATTTCGAAACGCTGACGATCGCCGATATCGCGCGATTGGCGGAGGGCGATCGCCTGCCGCCGGTCGAACGCTGGCATCCCGAACATTGCGGCGACAGCGAAATGCGGATCGCGCGCGATGGCACCTGGTTTCATCAGGGTTCGCCGATCGGGCGGCAGGCGATGGTCCGCGCGTTCAGCCGCATCCTGCGCCGTGAGCCGGACGGCGGCTATGTCCTCGTCACGCCGGTGGAAAAGCTAGACATCGCGGTGGAGGACGCGCCCTTCGTCGCGGTGGAGATGAAGGCGGAGGGCAGCGGACGCGACGCGACGCTCGCCTTCCGGCTCAATACCGGCGATCTCGTCACCGCATCCGCCGATCATCCGCTCAGTTTCGCGGAACGGCCCGATGGCCCGCATCCCTATCTGCGCGTGCGCGGCGGGCTGGACGCACTGGTGACACGCGCGATCTATTATGACCTCGCCGAACGCGCGCTTGCGGGAGACGACGAGTCGATCGGCGTGTGGAGCGCGGGGGCATTCTTCCCGCTGGTGCCATGAGCAGCCTCGCCGACCGGCTGCATCGCGCGCTCGCCGCCGGGCTGGCCGAACAGCCGACATTGCTGACCGGCGACCGCGCCGATCGCGATCTCGGGCCGGATGAGATGATGCGCCCGGCGGCGGTGCTCATCCCCGTCACCGATCGCCCGCACCCCGGCGTCATCCTCACCCGGCGCCCCGAAACGATGCGCCGCCATCCGGGGCAGATCGCCTTCCCCGGCGGCCGGCTCGATCCCGGCGAGGATGCGGTGGCCGCCGCCCTGCGCGAGGCGGAGGAGGAGATCGCCCTCCCGCGCGGCCAGGTCGCGGTGATCGGCGCGGTCGATCGCTACCGCACCGTCACGGGCTTTCTGGTAACTCCGGTTATCGGCGTGGTGCCCCCGGACCTGCATCTGGTCGCCAACGCGGCGGAGGTGGCGGCGGTGTTCGAAGTGCCGCTCGATTTCCTGCTCGATACCGCCAATCACATCGAAGCCACGGTGGAATGGCAGGGACGCGAGCGCCATTATTACGAGATCACATGGGACGGGCAACGCATCTGGGGCGCGACCGCGGCGATGATCGTAAACCTCGCACGACGACTGAGATGGACGGCATAAACATCTATAAAATAAAGCTCCCAGCCGCTGAGTGGCTCAAGCGACCGGGGCTGGATCGACTGGCCGATGCGCTGGGCGCAGCGACCGGGGACGCGCGCTACGTGGGCGGCGCGGTGCGTGATACGTTGCTCGGGCTCGACGTGGCGGACATTGATATCGCCACCCGCCACCCGCCCGCCGAGGTTATCGCGCGGCTGGAAGCCGCCGGCATCCGTGTGATCCCGACCGGGATCGACCATGGCACCGTCACCGCCATCTCCAGTGGAACGGTGGTGGAGGTAACCACGCTGCGCCGCGACGTTTCCACGGACGGGCGCCGGGCGACGGTGGCATTCACCGATGACTGGCGCGAGGATGCAGCGCGGCGCGATTTCACGATGAACGCGCTCTACGCCGATCCGCTCACCGGCGCGATTCATGACTGGTTCGGCGGGCTCGCCGATCTCGCCGCGCGGCGCGTGCGCTTCATCGGCGATCCCTATCAGCGGATCGCGGAGGATCATCTGCGGATCCTGCGCTTCTTCCGGTTCCACGCCCGGTTCGGTGACGCGATTGATGCCGACGGGCTTGCCGCCTGCACCGCGCGCGCGAACGATCTGATGGCGCTATCGCGCGAGCGGATCGCCGCGGAACTGCTCCGGCTGCTCGTCGCGCCGGGTGCGGTGCCGGTGGTCAGGCTGATGATCGAGCGCGGCATTTTCCGCCCGGTCCTGCCGGAGATCACCTGCATGGCCGCGTTCGAGGTGCTCGCGGCGCATGAGGCGGCGCAAGGTGTCGCCCCTGATGCGATCCGCCGCCTCGCCGCGCTGATCGCGCCGGGCGACGCCGAAGCGGTCGGCGCGCGGCTCAAGCTCTCCAATGCCGATCGCAAACGATTGCAGGCGGCGCATGGCGGCGCGGGCGACGAGGGCGCGCGCGCGCTCGCCTATCGCGTCGGCCCGGCGATCGCCACCGATCGCCTGTTGCTCGCGGGCGAAAGCGTCGCGCCGTTACGGGGCTGGACCCCGCCCAATCTGCCGATCGGCGGCGGCGAAATCGTCGCGCGTGGCGTGGCCAGGGGGCCGGAGGTCGCGAAGCTGCTGCGGCAGGTGGAAAGCGAATGGATCGCGCGCGGCTTCCCCGGCGCGGCGGAGACGATCGCGATCGCCGATCAGTTGTTGCGTTCGCGCAGCAGCGAATAAGCCTTGTCCGCCTCCAGCGGCGGGGCATAGGCATAGCCCTGGCCGTAAGTGCAGCCGAGCGCCGCGAGCGTCTGGCCCACCTCGTCGGCCTCGATGCCCTCCGCCACCGTATCCATGTTCAGCGCGGCGGCGAGGCCCAGCACCGCGCGGACGATCGCCACCTTGTCGCGATCGGCCAGCATCCCGGTGACGAAGCTGCGATCAATCTTGAGGATGTCGATCGGCAGTTTCTGGAGATAGACGAGGTTCGAATAGCCGGTGCCGAAATCGTCCATCGCGATCGTCGCGCCCAGTTCCTTCAGCGCATGAAGCACGCGCGCGATGCGCTCCGGTTCGGAAACCAGCGCGCTTTCGGTAAGCTCCAGCCGCAGCCGCCGCCCCGGCACCCCGTGCAGATCGAGCGCCGCCGCGACGATCGGCGCCACCGCATCGCGCTGCAACTGGATCGCGGAGAGATTGACCGACATGGATACGCCGCAATCCCCGCCCGCGCGCTGATCCCACGCCGCCAGCGTGCGCACCGCCTCGTCGATCGCCCAGCGACCAAGCGGGAGGATCAGCCCCGATTCCTCCGCCACCGCGATGAAGCTGGCGGGCGAACGCGCGCGCCCGTCTTCATCCGTCCAGCGCGCCAATGCCTCGAAACTGACGATCCGCCCGCTCGAAAGATCGCAAATCGGCTGGAAATGCAGCGTCAACCGCCGATCCTCGATCGCGCGGCGCAGCGCGGTTTCCAGCGCAAATTCCTCACGCGCGCGAACGAACGCCTGATTCTGGTAAGCCTCGGCCTGCCCGCTCTGCTTGGAACGCTTCACCGCGAATTGCGCGTGGCGGATCACATCTTCCGCCTCCCCTGCCGTTTCATCGACGAAGGCGATGCCGATCGAGCAGGAAACGTGAATCTCGTAATCGCTCAGCCGGAACGGCGCGGCGAGCACCGCGCGGATACGCTTGGCGACATGCTCCGCCTCGTCCCGGCTCTCGTCGATCGACAGCAAAATGCCGAATTCGTCGCCGCCGGTGCGCGCCAGCACATCGCGCGCGCGAAGCGCTCCTTTCAGCCGCCGCGCCAGCGCCATCAGCAATTCGTCGCCCGCCATGCTGCCGAGGCACGCGTTGATCCGGCTGAACCGATCGAGATCGACGACCATGACGGCGCACGCCGCATCGCCCGCGGCGATCACGGTTTCGAGCATATCGCCGAACCCGCCGCGATTCGGCAGGCCGGTAAGGCTGTCGATCGTCATTTCGCGGCGCAGATTCTGCTCGGTACGCAATTCGCCGGTATGATCTATGAAGCTGACGAGGCAGCGCGGCTCCGCGCAATAATCGACGCGCGCGAGCGTCACGGTGAAATGGCGCTGCTCAACGGCATTTCCGGTGTTCCAGGTGAATTCCGCGCGGGCATCGCCGCGATCGAGGAACGCCGCCACGCGCGGCGCCATTTCATCCAGCCCGCGATCCAGCGCCAGCCGGCGAAAGGCGGTATTCGGCATCTCGCGCACCAGCCGACCGTTATCGACACCGGCGATCACCGCGGCGATCGGCAACAGCTCAAGCGCGCCCTCAGCCGCGGTCATGCCAACGGGCATGACCGACGGGATGGCTTTCGCGAAGACTGCCCCTGTCGTCATCAACGCTCCGTCTGGCATATGGAGCGTTAAGGATGACCTAAACATACAAGTGCTTCGTGGAAGAAGCTGAAAACGGGCCTGTGTTCGTCGCCCGGCGCGCTGCGCTAAAAACGGTTGTCGCGCGGGAAGCCGTTGGGCGGCATCCGCCCTGCGGCCCCGCGCGCCGTGCGCCACGGCGACAGGTCACTCTCGGTCCGCACGCGCCCCGTCTCGCCACCCATCGACCAGCTCAGGCCATCGGCATAGCGAAAAGCGATGGCATCGGAGAGGCCGCCATCGCGATAGCGCTGAAGCTGCACCCCCTGCCCGCGCGTCATCTCGGCCACCTCGGATAGCGGGAACACCACCATCTTGCGGTTATCGCCGATCGCGGCGACGTAATCCGCGCCTTCCGGGATCGGCCTGGCGAGGAGGAGCTTCGCGCCGGTGCGCGGGGTCATCACCGTCTTGCCCTTGCGGGTCTCGGCGGTCACGTCCGCCGCCGCCACGACGAAACCACGCCCGTCGCTCGCCGCGATCAGGATCTTGTCGAGCCGCGCCGCGCTCATGAACGCGGTAATCCCGACGCTGCCGTCGAGGTCGATCGACGCACGCACCGGCTCGCCAAAACCGCGCCCGCCAGGCAGTTTATCCGCCGCCAGCGTATAGAACCGCCCGTTCTCCGCCGCGAGCAACAGCTTGTCGGTGGTCTGCGCGTGGAAGGCATAGGCCGGGCCGTCGCCTTCCTTGAACTTCAGCGTCTCCGCCGAGGCGAGATCGACATGGCCCTTCATCGCCCTGATCCAGCCGCGCTGCGACAGGATGACGGTGATCGGCTCGCGCTCGATCATCGCCTCAAGCGGGATTTCGCGCGCGGGGGCGGCTTCCTCGATCGTCGTGCGGCGCCTGCCCAGCGCGGTTTCCGGGCCATAACGATCGCGGACCTTCGCCATATCCTTCTTGAGCCGCGTGCGCTGCCGCGCGTCGGAGCCGAGCAACGCCTGAAGCTCGGCCTGTTCCTTGCGCAGCGCGTCCTGCTCACGCTTCAGTTCCATCTCCTCAAGTCGGCGCAGCGAGCGCAACCGCATGTTGAGGATCGCTTCCGCCTGCCGGTCGGTAAGCTGGAACTCGGCCATCATCACGGGCTTCGGCTCATCCTCGGTGCGGATGATCTCGATCACCCGATCGAGGTTGAGAAAGGCGGTGATATAGCCGCCGACCAGTTCCAGCCGGTCAGCGATCTTGGCAAGGCGATGTTCGGTGCGCCGGCGCAGCACGACGAACTGATGCTCGACCCACGCCTTAAGCGCCTCCTTCAGGCTCATCACGCGCGGGGTGCGCGTCTTGTCGAGCACGTTCAGGTTGAGCGGCACGCGCGTTTCGAGATCGGAGAGGCGGAACAGCCCGTCCATCAACACCTGCGGATCGACCGTCCGGCTGCGCGGCTCCAGCACCAGCCGGATTTCCGCGTCGCTCTCGTCGCGAACGTCGGAGAGAATCGGCAGCCGCTTTTCGTTGATGAGCGCGGCGACCTGCTCGATCAGCTTGCCCTTCTGCACGCCATAGGGAATTTCGCTGACGACGATCTGCCAACCGCCGCCCTTTTCGCGCTCCACCGTCCAGCGGCAGCGCACGCGGAAACTGCCGCGCCCGGTGGCATAGGCTTCACGGATCACCGCCGCGCTGTCGACAAGCAAGCCGCCCGTCGGGAAATCCGGCCCCGCCACATAAGCAAGCGGATCGGCGGCGGGATTGTCGATCAGCGTGATCGCCGCGTCGAGCAATTCGGCGGCGTTATGCGGCGGGACCGATGTAGCCATGCCGACCGCAATACCGCTCGCGCCATTCGCCAGCAGATTGGGGAACATGCCGGGGAACAGCTCCGGCTCCTGATCCTCGCCGTTATAGGTCGGGCGGAAACCAACGGCATCCTCGTCCAGCCCGTCCATCAGGTCGATCGCAACCTGCGTCAGCCGCGCTTCGGTGTAGCGATAGGCGGCCGCGTTATCGCCGTCGATATTGCCGAAATTGCCCTGCCCGTCGACCAGCGGATAACGCAGCGCGAAATTCTGCGCGAGGCGCACCATCGCGTCATAAACGGATTGATCGCCATGCGGGTGATATTTGCCGATCACATCGCCGACGACGCGGGCGCACTTCTTGTATCCGGAAGCGGGATCGAGCTTGAGCAGCCGCATCGCCCATAACAGGCGGCGGTGCACCGGCTTCAGCCCGTCGCGCACATCCGGCAGCGAGCGCGCGGTGATCGTGGAGAGCGCATAGACGAGATAGCGTTCGGAAAGCGCGCTATCGAACGGCGCGTCGAGGATGCCGATCGGCGGTTCTGCGAAGTCGGTGGCCATGAGCGATCGGGCTTTAAGGGGCAAACGCTATCAGGACAACGGCGCGTTCCGCGCCACCTCGGCCAGCAGCCATTCGCGAAAGCGCGCGATCTTGGGCACGCGGCGGCGATGTTCGGGGCAGACCAGCCAATAGCCGAAATTGCGCGTCGAGGTCTGTTCGAACAGGCGCACCAGCCGCCCCTCCGCCAGATCGTTGCGCCAGAAGAACGGCGTCAGCATCGCCACCCCCTGCCCGGCCATCGCGGCATTGCCCTCATGCGCCTGAGAATCGAGCCGCATCCCGGCACGAAGCGCCCCCGGCGCGACTTCCACCCCCGCCTCACGCAACCAATGCGCCCACCACGGATCCTGCGGGCTGATGAGCGGCAGGCGGAGCAGATCGGCGGGCGCAAGCCGGCCACCATGCGCGGCGAGGAATTCAGGGCTGCACATCGGGGTGAAATCCACCCGCATCAGCAGATCCTGCGACAGGCCGCCCCATCCGCCAAGCCCGGCGCGGATCGCGATATCGACATCCTCGGCCGCGAAATCGGTCAGCGTATCGCTGGTCTGCAGCCGCACGGCCATTTCCGGATGCGCGATCTGGAACGCGCCAAGCCGCCACACCAGCCAGGTGTTCGCGAAGGTGTTCGAGGTGGAAAGCGTCAGCACCGCCTCATCCTCCGCCCGGATGCCGGCGAACGCGGCGTCGATCGCATCAAACGCCCGCGTAAGCTGCGTCGCGGCCCGTTTCCCCGGCTCGGTCAGGATCACGCGGCGACGCTCGCGGCGGAACAATTGCGTGCCGAGCCGCTCCTCCAGCAAGCGAATCTGATAACTCACCGCCGCCTGGGTCATGCCCAGTTCCTGCCCGGCGGCGGTGAAATTCTCATGCCGCGCGGCGGCTTCAAACACGCGGACGGCGGCAAGCGGAGGGATTCGGCGCATCGCCCATCAATAAGTACAGCTTGTCTATCGAGTCGAGCGATTTGTTGGCGCCAAACGGCGTCCTGCGGCATTGGGGCCAGGTCAACGCAAACGGACAGGAGGAAGAATTGCGCGACGATTTTCTAACCCAGTCCTGGGCAAATTCACATCTTTCGTTCACCCGCTCGGTGGCGGCGGCGATTTCGGGCTTTGCCGCCACGGCCAGGATCGGTTTCGCGCGGCTGCATCGGCAGCAGTTCGACGCCCCATGGCGTCAACACAACCCGCACTGCGGCTGATCGCCTTTCCCGGCGTCGCGCGCGAAAGCGACCTCCCCCAAGCGATCGGCGGCTCCGCCCCTCATCCCGCCGCCGATCGGTCGCTCGCCGCGACAGCCGGGAATCCATATCCGAATCCGCGTCCCCGAAAAATCGACACGAGACAAAGGGGATGTGAGCGGCGATAGATAGGCGCTCACATTCCATTTCGGCCTTCCCGATCCATGACCGCGCGCGCATTCCTGACCTGGGCTGATCTCACCGGCCGACCGCGCCCTTCGTGCGATCGCACATTCGTCTATGGCGCGGACCCGTATCAGAAGGTGGACCTATGGCTTCCCGCCGGTGACGGGCCGCACCCCGCAGTGGTGATGGTCCATGGCGGGTGCTGGGAGAGCGCGATCGCGGACCGGACATTGATGGACTGGCTGGCCGACGATCTCCGCCGCGCCGGCATCGCGGTGTGGAATATCGACTATCGCGGCGTCGATCGCCCCGGCGGCGGCTATCCCGGCACCTTCGAAGATGCTGGCGCGGCGGCGGATCTGTTGGCGATCCACGCAACGGCATTCCGGCTCGATACCCGGCGCATCGTCGCCGTGGGTCATTCCGCCGGTGGTCATCTCGCACTCTGGCTTGCCGCACGCGCGCGCCTTCCAGCAGACAGCCCGTTGCGACGCCCCGATCCGCTCAAGATCGCGCATGTCGTGAGCCTGGGCGGGCTCCCCGATCTGGAAGCGACCGCCGCCAGCCCGGATAACGGCTGCGGCACCGAGGTTATCGCGCGGCTCGCCGATTTCTCGCGACCGGCGCCGTTCGCCGACATCTCGATCCCGCACCTGCTGCCGCTCGGCGTGCCGCACGATCTGGTGAACGGGCGCGAGGATCGCATTGTCCCCTATCGCCTGGCGACCGACTATCTTGCCACCGCCACCGCCGCCGGGGACCGGGTGGCGCTGCATACGATCCCCGCGACCGGGCACGTCGAACTGGTCGCACCCGAATCCGCCGCATGGGCAACCGCCAAAACGCTGATCGGCGCGGCGCTCGCACCTCGGTTCGCAGGCGGCGCATAGTACTGATCCGCGCCATACGATGGCCGATTGATTGCGCGCACCGTCCCCTTCCCGTATAGCGCGGGTTCGAGACTCCCGCCCCGGCCGCGCGGCACCGCGCCGCCGGGGCTATTCCTTTTCAGGGGATTGGTGATGGCGCGGCGGCGGCAGATCTATGAAGGCAAGGCGAAGATCCTTTATGAGGGGCCTGAACCCGGCACGTTGATCCAGTATTTCAAGGACGACGCGACCGCCTTCAACGCGCAGAAGAAGGGCACGATCAACGGCAAGGGCGTGCTCAACAATCGCATTTCCGAGCACGTCTTCACCCTGCTCGATCATATCGGCGTGCCGACGCACTTCATCCGCCGCCTGAACATGCGCGAGCAACTCATTCGACAGGTGGAGATCGTGCCGATCGAGGTGGTGGTGCGCAACGTCGCCGCCGGATCGCTGAGCAAGCGGCTCGGCATCGAGGAAGGCACCCGCCTGCCGCGCACGATCCTGGAATATTATTACAAGGACGACGTGCTCGGCAACCCGCTGATTACCGACGAACATATCGCCGCCTTCGGCTGGGCGGGGCAGGAGGAGATGCATGACATCGCGGACCTCGCGATCCGCATCAACGATTTCCTGTCGGGCCTGTTCGCCGGCGTCGGCATCCGGCTAGTCGATTTCAAGCTCGAATTCGGCCGGATCTGGGACAATGATTATGGCCGGATCATCCTGGCCGACGAAATCAGCCCGGACAATTGCCGTCTGTGGGACATGACCACCAACGAAAAGCTCGACAAGGATCGCTTCCGGCGCGATCTCGGCGGCGAGGCGGAGGCGTATCAGGAGGTCGCGCGGCGGCTGGGGCTGTTGCCCGAGGGCGAGGATTCCGCCGTCCTCGATCTCGAAACGCATCGCAAGCGCCGGGGGAAATAACCCCCTCGGGCGGCGCGCAATCGCCCTGCCCGAAACGGCCACGGCCCTCCTCCGGCGATGGTGCCGGAGAAGGGCATGGTTGAAGGGCTGCGGCTTACTGGTGCGCCGGTGCCGCGCCGGGATGCGCCGCCTGCGCCTGCTTCTGCGCGGCGACATTGGCTTTGTGCTTATAATAATAATGGCCCGCGGCGCAGCCCGCCATCGCGCCGGCAATGGCATGATGCCCGGCATAATGCCCGGCGACACCACCCGCGACCGCGCCGCGGATGCACCCCTTGGCGAGCGCAGGCGATCCGCTGAGCGCGAGCGCACCGGCGGCTGCGGCAAGCATCAACTTCGATTGCTTCATGATTTCCTCCTGAGCGAGAGCGCATCTTCTGGCAGCCGCCGCCTGACACAATCGCGTCCGGCGGATGAAATCGCGGTAATCGTCCGTCGCGCTTTCCCGGCCAACAGGCAGTTCCGGCTGCGTCGAATCCGCCTACCGCGCCGTCTTCGCGCCGAAGATACGATCGAGGACGGCATCAGCCATTTCGCTCACCGTATCCGCCACGCGCAGCGGGTCGATCATGCCGGGATCGCCCGGCTTCGCGCAACAGCCCGCCGCCTCGGCATTGACGCGATGCTTCATCGCGGCGGTTGCAGCGGCCGCGGCGGCCATCGTCAGCCCGGAGGCGATGATTTCGCGCCCGGCAGCGGAATTCGCCTTGTCGAGCAGCACCTCGCCCGCCTGTCGCAGTTCCTTCGGAATCTTCAGGCCTGCGATCTTCTTCGGAATCCGCTTCGCCTTCTTGCCGTCCTTCTTCGCCATCATCCGTTCCCACGCCGACCAGTGTGCCATTGATATAAGACACATCCACCGATCCGCCAGCCCCGCCGCTCGGCTTGCCGCTTTTGTTTGCCGCCCCCATCTTTACAGGGCTGGAAAGCCTCGCGGAACAGAAGTAGAACCTCTTTCATGCTGACTCACATATCCGTCCGCGGCGCGCGGGAGCACAATCTCAAGAACGTCGCGGTGGATATCCCGCGCGATACGCTGACGGTGATTACCGGGCTGTCGGGATCGGGCAAATCGAGCCTCGCCTTCGATACCATCTATGCCGAGGGGCAGCGCCGCTACGTCGAGTCGCTGTCGGCCTATGCGCGGCAGTTCCTCGAACTGATGCAGAAGCCCGATGTCGATCATATCGAGGGCCTTTCCCCCGCCATCTCGATCGAACAGAAGACGACGAGCCGCAATCCCCGCTCCACCGTCGCCACCGTCACCGAAATCTACGATTACATGCGCCTGCTGTGGGCGCGGGTCGGCGTGCCTTATTCGCCCACCACCGGGGAGCCGATCAGCGCGCAGACCGTCAGCCAGATGGTCGATCGCGTCATGGCGCTTCCGGAAGGAACCCGGCTCTACCTGCTCGCGCCGGTCGTGCGCGGTCGCAAGGGCGAATATCGCAAGGAACTCGCCGAGTGGCAGAAGGCCGGCTTCACCCGCGTGCGCATCGACGGCGAATTGCATGAGATCGACGAAGCGCCCGCGCTCGACAAGAAATACAAGCACGATATCGAGGTGGTGGTCGATCGCCTCGCGGTGAACCATGGCATCGCGACGCGGCTGGCCGACAGTTTCGAAACCGCGCTTAAGCTGGCCGATGGCCTCGCCTATGTCGATCTGGCCGACGGCGTGGTGCCGGGGCGCGAGGATGAGGCATCCGCCGGCGGGCAGATGAAGAATGCCGGCATCCCGGCCAACCGCATCGTCTTTTCCGAAAAATTCGCCTGCCCGGTCAGCGGCTTCACCATTGCGGAGATCGAGCCGCGGCTCTTTTCGTTCAACGCGCCGCAGGGCGCGTGCCCGGCATGTGACGGGCTGGGCGAAAAGCTGATCTTCGATGAGGATCTCGTCGTCCCCAATCACGATCTTACGCTCAAGAAGGGCGCGATCGTGCCATGGGCGAAATCGAACCCGCCCTCGCCTTATTACATGCAGGTTCTGGGCAGCCTCGCGCGCGAATTCGGCTTCAACCTCGAAACGCCGTGGAAAGAACTGCCGGGCGAGGTGCGGTTAATCATCCTGCATGGCACCGGCGGCAAGCCCGTCACGCTCACCTTCGTCGACGGCAAGAAATCATATGACGTGAAGAAGCCGTTCGAGGGCGTGATCGGCAATCTCAACCGCCGTATGCTCCAGACCGAGAGCGCCTGGATGCGCGAGGAACTGAGCAAATATCAATCATCGCAGCCGTGCGAAGTGTGCGACGGCGCGCGCCTCAAGCCGGAGGCGCTGGCGGTGAAGATCGCGTGCGAGGATATCAGCCACGCCACGCGCATGTCGGTGGTCGATGCGCTGCAATGGTTCAACACGCTGCCCGATCACCTCAACGATCAGCAGCGCGCGATCGCCGAACGCATCCTGAAGGAGATCGTCGAGCGACTGGGCTTCCTCAACAATGTCGGGCTGGATTATCTCAACCTCGATCGCACCTCGGGCACGCTTTCCGGCGGCGAAAGCCAGCGTATCCGCCTCGCCAGCCAGATCGGCAGCGGGCTTTCCGGCGTGCTCTACGTGCTCGACGAGCCGTCGATCGGGCTGCATCAGCGCGATAATGACATGCTGCTCGCCACGCTGCGGCGGTTGCGCGATCTCGGCAACACCGTGCTGGTGGTCGAACATGACGAGGATGCGATCCGCACCGCCGATTATGTGATCGACATGGGGCCGGGCGCGGGCGTGCGCGGCGGGGAGATCGTCGCGCATGGCACGCTCGATCAGTTGCTGAAGTCGCAAGGATCGGTCACCGCCGATTATCTCAATGGCACGCGCGCGGTTCCCGTGCCCGCGAAGCGCCGCAAGGGCAGCGGCAAGAAGCTCACCGTGCATAACGCGACCGCCAACAACCTGCGTGATGTGACGGCGAGCATCCCGCTCGGCACCTTCACCTGCATCACCGGGGTATCCGGATCGGGCAAGTCGAGCTTTACCATCGACACGCTTTACGCCGCCGCCGCGCGGCAGCTCAATGGCGCGCGCATCCTTGCCGGCAGGCATGAGAAAATCAGCGGGTTGCAGCATCTCGACAAGGTGATCGACATCGACCAGTCGCCGATCGGCCGCACCCCGCGATCGAACCCGGCGACCTATACCGGCGCCTTCACCCAGATTCGGGATTGGTTCGCCGGCCTGCCCGAATCACAGGCGCGCGGCTACAAGCCCGGCCGGTTCAGCTTCAACGTCAAAGGCGGGCGGTGCGAGGCGTGCCAGGGCGACGGCGTGCTCAAGATCGAGATGCACTTCCTGCCCGATGTCTATGTCACCTGCGACGTGTGCCACGGCGCGCGCTACAACCGCGAAACGCTGGAGGTGAAGTTCAAAGGGCATTCGATCGCCGACGTGCTCGACATGACGGTCGAGGATGCCGCGGAATTCTTCAAGGCGGTGCCCCCGATCCGCGACAAGATGGCGATGCTGACGGAAGTGGGCCTCGGCTATGTCAAGGTCGGGCAGCAGGCGACGACGCTGTCGGGCGGCGAGGCGCAGCGGGTGAAGCTAGCGAAGGAGCTATCCCGCCGCGCCACCGGCAATACGCTCTACATCCTCGATGAACCCACCACGGGGCTGCATTTCGAGGACGTGCGCAAGCTGCTGGAGGTGCTGCACGCGCTGGTCGAGCAGGGCAATACGGTGGTGGTGATCGAGCATAATCTCGATGTCATCAAGACGGCAGACTGGATCATCGACCTCGGCCCCGAAGGCGGGGTGAAGGGCGGCGAGATCGTCGCCGAAGGCACACCGGAGAATGTCGCGTCGGCGAAGGGCAGCTTCACCGGCCATTATCTCGCGCCGTTGCTCAAGCGCGCACCCGCTGAACCTGAACTCGTGAAATAGCACGCCCTTGCCCTGCGGCGCGGCCACGGGCGCCCGCCGGCCCGGTCGCAAAATTCTGAAAACGACTGGCCAGAGCGCGCCGGGCACGACAAGAACGCTCCAATGACGCTTTCAACATTCTCCCGCGCTGGTTTCGTGCTGCTTGCCTCCGGCGCGCTACTCGGGGCCAGCCAATTGGCCGCCGCGCCCGGCGACGGCACCATCGCGATCGTCGGCGCAACCGTGTTCGACGGCACCGGCGCTGTGCCGCACGTGGCGACGGTGGTGATCCGCGACGGGCGGATCGTATCGGTGAAGCCCGGCACCGGCGCGCCCGGCGGCGCGCGCGTGATCGACGCGCGCGGCAAGGCGCTGCTCCCCGGCTTTTTCGATCTCCACACGCACTGGACCCCGGCGGGCGAGCCAAGCACCACGCCACAGATCGCCACCGATTACGTCAAATCCGGCGTCACCACGATCAACGATTTCCACGAACAGCCCGAAAGCTATGCCCCGCGTCGCGAATGGCTGAAAACGCTCGTCTCGCCGCACGTCAACTTCGCCGCGCGGATCAGCACGCCGGGCGGGCACGGCGCGGATTGGGGCGATCAGGCGACGACGATCTGGATCAACACGCCCACCGCCGCACGCGCCGCGATCGAGACGCTGAAACCATACAAGCCCGATCTCATCAAGGCGTTCACCGACGGCTGGCGCTATGGCACCGCGCCAGACAACACGAGCATGGACGGCTGGACGCTCAATGCGCTCACCGATGCGGCGCACAAGGCGGGATGGAAGGTGCTGACCCATACCGTCACCGTCGATCGCGGGCTGGTCGCGGCGCGCAGCGGCGTCGATTCGCTCGCCCACGATCCGCAGGACCGCGACATGACGGCCGACGAGGCGAAGGCGATCGCGGCCACGAAAATGGCGGTGGTGCCGACGCTCGCCGTCTATGATCCCGACAAGAACGGCCCGGCCCGGCCGGATGATCCGCGCTATCGCCAGAGCCTCGCGAAGTTCAGCCATGCGCTGCATAATGTGAAGGTACTGTTCGATGCCGGGGTGCCGATCGGCGTTGGCACCGATGCAGGGATGCCCGCGACGCCGCATGGCAGCTCGACATTACGCGAAATGGAATTGCTCGTCCGCGCCGGGCTGACACCGGCGCAGGCGCTGATCGCCGCGACGCAGACCAGCGCGAAGATCATGGCGCAGGATGGCGATCGCGGAACGATCGTGCCGGGCAAACGCGCCGATCTCGTACTGATCGACGGCAAGCCGTGGGAACGGATCAGCGACGTTTACAAGGTGTCGCGGGTGATGATCGACGGGCGGCTGGTGTTCGGCCCCGGCGCCCCCGCGCTGCCGGCGGCGAACCGCGCGACGCATATGCCCGCCACCAATGTCCCGGCGCTGGTCGATGATTTCGAGAAGCCCGATGGGCGCAGCGCGCTCGATACGCTGCGGCTCGAAACCGGCGATGGCGGGATGGATCGCTCGCTGGAAATCACGCAGATCGTGCCACGCGCCGATGGCGGCCACGCGTTGCAACTCGCCGCGCGGATGGCGGTGAAGGACGGCGCCTATGCCGGCTTCGCGGTGCCGCTGACGCGCGGCTCGGTCCAGCCGGTGGACGTGCGCCGCTACACGGGCGTGCGGTTCGACATCAAAGGCCCCGGCGATTTCGCGCTGCGACTGAACGGGCTGGAGGGTAGCTGGTCCGCCCCGGTGAAGGGCGCCGTCGGCTGGACGAGCATCGAGGTGCCGTTCAGCGCGCTCCAGCCGGTCAAAATGGGCAATCGCGCGGGCAGGCCATGGTCTGGCGACGATATCGTTCAGATCGAACTGGGCGGCACGCGGCCTAGCGGCCAGACGATGACCTTCGCGATCGACAATATCCGCTTTTACTGAAGCGAATGCGCCGATCACCGCCAGCGCGGATGATCGGCGCCTTATTTTCCTTCGATCGCCAGCGCCTGCTCTAGCAAGCCGCGACCGATCACCTTGAGCGCTAGCGTTTCCTCCGCGCCTTCGAAGATCGACAGCACGCGCGCGTCGATCCAATAGCGGCTGACCGCGCTTTCCTCAGCATAGCCCATGCCGCCGTGGATCTGGAGCGCCTCACGCGTCACCATCTCTGCCGAGCGGCAGGCGATCAGCTTGGCGAGGCTCGCCTCCATCCGCCCCCCGCCCTCGTCCAGCGCGCGGCCAACCGCATATGCCAGCCCGCGACAGGCGGCGAACCGCGCCGCCATCTGCGCGATCTTCACCCGCGTAAGCTGGTAATCGACGAGCGGTGCGCCGAACACCTTGCGATCCTTCGCATAGGCAATGGCCGCGTTCAGCGCGGCGCGCATCACGCCCAGCGCGCGGCCCGCCGTCTGGATGCGCCCCCCGGTCATCCCCGCCATGGTGAGGTAGAAACCGCGCCCGAGCCCGGCTTCGCCGCCGACGACATTGCCGTCCGGCACGAAGAAGTCCTCGAAGGCGAGGTCGAACGAATGCATCCCGCGATAGCCGACCGTCGGGATCGCCCGTCCGCGCAACACACCCCCGCCGGGCTGTTCGCAGATGAAATCATGCCCGTCGAACGACGGCTTTTCGACCAGCAACAGGCTTAACCCGCGATAACCGAGCGAGCGATCCGCGTCGGTGCGGGTGACGACCATCAGCAGCCCGGCCTTGCCCGCGAAGGTGCACCAGGTCTTGGCGCCATTGAGCAGCCAGCCGCCGTCGACGGGCATGCCGCGCAACGTCAGCCCCGCCACGTCGGAGCCATGATCCGGTTCGGTGATGGCGATTGCGCAGAGCGGATCGCCCGCCGCGATGCGCGGCAACCAATGTGCCTTCTGCGCCTCCGTTCCGCCCGCCATCAGCGCGCGGCTCAGGATCTCCGGTCGGGTGATGAGGCTACCCGCCGCCGCCAACGACGCTTCGGACAGCGCCTCCGTTACCGCGATCATCATCGGCGTGTTTTCGCCCTCCGCCGGCGCGGAGCCGCCGAACTGCTCCGGGATGGAAAGCCCGAACACCCCCATCTCGCGCATCGGCCCGAGCAAGGTCTCGGGCACGGTAAGATCGCGCCGGTGAATCTCCTCCGCCAGCGGCGCAACGATATCGCGCGCGAAACGGCGGAAGGCGTCGCGCGCCAGCAGCGTCTGCTCATCAAGCGGAACATCGCCCAGTTCGCCGGTTGCCTCGGCCACCGCCTGCCCCAGCGCGGCAAGAGACTCCGGCGTTCCCGCCTCGCGCCTCAACCGTCGCACGTCGGCGACGATCGCATCCAGCGTGGCCAGCGGCAGCCCCAACGCGAGGAAGATGCCTTCCAGCCGCCCGAGAACCAGCGGTGCCACCTCCGCCGCGAAGGCGAGGCCAAGCCGCATGTCGAGCGCGGATCGCTCGCCCACATCCGATGTGGCGTACCGGGCGGCGAGCAGGTCCGCGTAGCACAACGCCAGATCATAAGTGATCGACTGATGCGCATCGAGCGCGGCAGTGTTCAATCGCCCGCCGGATGAGCAAGCGCCCGCGGTTGCGCGTACCGCGCTCGCCAGTGCAGCATCGAGCGAGGCCAGCGCCTCGAATTGCTCAGTCACAGCCCGTCCCTCCCAACCCCGGCGCGGATAGGAGAAATATGCGCCGATCGCCAGCGCCCCGGCATCCGGGCGATGACGATCAGCGTATCGAAACGAGGCGGTTCAGCCCTGCCGGCCGCGCGGCCCGCCCGGCTTGCGGCCCGGACCTTTGCCAAAACCCGCGCCGCCACGCGGCCGCGCGTGCGGGGGGCG
>NZ_CALMPA010000040.1 GCF_937871615.1 uncultured Sphingomonas sp.
CCATCGCGCCGCCCATGCCCTTGATCATCTTGCCGGGGATCATCCAGTTGGCGATATCGCCATTCTCTGCAATCTCCATCGCGCCCAGCACGGTGAGGTCGATATGCCCGCCGCGGATCATCGCGAAGCTCTGGTCCGAGCCGAAATAGACCGATTGCGGCAGTTCGCTGATCGTCTGCTTGCCGGCGTTGATAAGGTCCGGGTCAACCTCATCGTCATACGGGAACGGCCCGATGCCGAGCATCCCGTTTTCCGATTGGAGCGTCACCTCCACGCCCGCCGGGATATGATTCGCCACCAGCGTCGGGATGCCGATGCCGAGATTGACGTAGAAGCCGTCGCGCAATTCCTTCGCGGCGCGCGCCGCCATCTCGTCGCGGGTCCAGGCCATGGCTTACTCCTTGCGCGCGCCGGGATCGGGCCAGCGCTTGTCTGCGGGAAAAATATCGTCGAGGCCGCCCTTCAGCGCGGTGCCGTAAACCGGATTGGGCAGCACGAACCAGCCCGCCCCCCACAGCCGCGCGATCGCGGGCTGGCTCGCGGCGGCGCGGCGCGCGGCGGGATTGGAAATCGCGTTGAACAGATCGCTGAAATCGCCGAGTTGATCGCCGCCCATCGCGATCACGCAGAAGCGATCGGCGATCCACCACCGCCGAACGTCCTTGGCGCTGCCGGTATTGTCGTCGCCGGCGAGATAAAGCGTATCCTTATGCTTCGCCGGCCCGAGCCCCGCGCCCTCGATCGTCGCGACGGTTTCGGCGGCGTTCTTCGCCGCGCGATTGGTGTTGAACACCACCGTCACGCCCATCGCACGCAGCGCGGCGAGCGCATCGCGCGCGCCGGGCACGGGCGCGACCTTGCCCATGCCGGTGCGCTCCCACCGATCCCAGCGCGCCGCATCGAACGCGCGACCGGGATGCTGCGCGTCATCCGCCTCATAGCCGAGGTTGAGCAGCACGGTTTCGTCCACGTCGAACACCGCCGCGAACGGCTTGTCGCCGCACGACTCCCACGCAGGAGCGGCGAGCGTCGCACCTTCGGCCAGCACCACGCTGTCTCGCGGGCGGGCGCGAACCTGGCCGGCAGCATAAGCAACCAGCGCATTCCACGCCTGGATACTGATCGCCGCACCCTCCGCCGAGCCGTAGAGATACTGGACCCCCGGCGCGATCTGCGCGGGCGCCACCGTCGCGGGAGGGCGCGCCATGGGCGCGACGGGCGCCGTCGCGCACGCTGCCAGCCCGAGCACAGGGCCGAGCGCGGCAAGGCCCGCGCGCCGCATCACGCCGCGGCGCGCTCGCGCACGGTGCGGAATTCGATCCTCTTGTCATATGGCGCGCCGAGGAACAGCCGGTTCACGTAGATGCCCGGCAGGTGGATATGATCCGGATCGAGGCTGCCGACCGGCACCACTTCCTCCACCTCGGCGACGCACACCTTGCCCGCCGTCGCCATCGGCTGGTTGAAATTGCGCGCGGTCTTGCGGAAGATCAGATTCCCCGCCTCGTCCGCCTTCCAGCCCTTGATGATGCTGAGATCGGCGCGAATGCCGCGTTCGAGGATATATTCCTGCCCGTCGAACAGCTTGACTTCCTTGCCCTCGGCCACCTGCGTGCCGACGCCGGTTTTGGTGTAGAAGCCGGGGATGCCCGCGCCGCCCGCCCGGCAACGCTCCGCAAGCGTGCCCTGCGGGCAGAACTCAACCTCAAGCTCGCCCGCCAGATATTGCCGCTCGAATTCCTTGTTCTCGCCGACATAGGACGAGATCATCTTCTTCACCTGCCGGCTGCGCAGCAGCTTGCCCAGCCCCTCGCCATCAATCCCGGCGTTGTTGCTGGCGATCGTCAGCCCTTTGGTGCCCGCACCAAGGATCGCGTCGATCAGCCGTTCCGGGATGCCGCACAGGCCAAAGCCGCCCGCGCAGATCGTCATGCCATCGAACAGCACGCCATCGAGGGCGGCGGCGGCGTCGGGGTAGAGCTTTTTCATCGGCCGGTGACTCTCCGTTCGTCCGGCTCGGCGGGTTAGCCGGGGACGCGCGCCACCGCAAGCCAACTTGAATGACTATTCAACTTTGTCGTCTGGCGCGCACGCCGCGCGGTTCAGAACAATCCCCGCTCCACGCCCAGCGCGTCGGCAAGGTCGTCCAGCGCCTGCGCCTCGCCGGTCACCTTGATCGCGTGCATCCCAAGCTCGGCGGCCGGTTTGCAGTTGATGCCAAGATCGTCGAGATAGACGCACGCCGACGCGGGTTTGGAAAAATGCGCCAGCATCATCTGATAGATGCGCGGATCGGGCTTGCGGATGCCGACCCTGCTCGATTCGATCACGCAATCGAACCGCGCGAGCACCTCGCTCACCGCAATCGCCCGTTCGCTCGTGCGCTCCATCCCCGCGCCCTCGCCCGCCGGCACGTTATTGGTGATGCAGCCGATGTGGTAGCCGTGGCGCTTCAGCCAATCGAGCGCGTGGACCATGCGCGGGCGGATATCCCCGGCGAGCACCGCGAGCACATCGTTGCCGCGCAATTCATGGCCGAGCGCGCGCGCCTCCGCCGCGAACGCCGCGTCGAACCCGGCCGAATCGATCTCCGCCCGCTCGAACCGCGCCCAGGCATTGTCATCCGGTGACAGCGCGTTGACCTTGCGGACAAAATCCCGCGGCAGGCCGTGCTCCCGCTCCAGCCGGTTGAACGCCGCGAACGGGGAGGAGGTGACCACCCCGCCGAAATCGAAGATCACTGTATCGCGCTTCATCGCCCGTTCCGTGCCGCGACGAGAGGCGACGCGCAAGCCCGCCGATCAATATTCGAGCCGTAGCCCCGGTCGCTTCCACCGCGTCTTCACCAGCCGCCCGGTGCCGGACAATGTAATCCACGCATCCATCATGTCCGCGCCGCCGAAGCAGATATTGGTGGTGAAGATATCGTCGGTCGCGATGAACTCCACCAGTTCGCCCGCCGGCGAGATCACGCTGATCCCGCATTCCCCGATCGTCGCGACGCAGACATTGCCCGATGCCTCCACCGCCAGCGAATCGAAGAATTTGTAACCGGCGGGGCGATAGAGCGGGATGCCCGGCCCACCCGGCCCGGCATCGGGCGAGACCTTGCCCGGCGCGGTGATGTTGAAACGCATCAGCCGGCAGGTATAGGTTTCGGCGGCGTAGAGGATCGTCCCATCGGGCGAAAGGCCGCAGCCATTGGGATTGTTCGAGGGGAAGATCACCTCCTCCAGATGGCTGCCATCGACCTTGCCGTAGAAGATGCCGACAATGTCATGCGCGCGCCTGGCATAGTCGATCTTGCCGTGATCGGTGAACCAGAAGCCGCCGTGCGAATCGAACACGATGTCGTTCGGCCCGCGCAAGGTGCAGCCGAAATCGCCCGATTTGTAGAGCACCTCCACCTTGCCGCTCACCGGATCGATCCGCTCGATCCGCCCGCCGGAATAATTTTTCGCGATGCCGTGCGGCGCGAGATAGCCGTTCGATTCGAGATATTCGAACCCGCCGTTGTTGCAGCAATAAAGCATCCCGTCCGGCCCGATCGCCAGCCCGTTGGGGCCGCCGCCCGGCTCGGCCACCGTCTGCTTGCGCCCATCGGGGGCGATGCGGGTGATCCGCCCCGATTCGATCTCGACCAGGATGATGCTGCCGTCGGGCATCCACACCGGGCCTTCGGGGAAACGCAGGCCATCGGCCACCAGGGTGAAATCGCTCACGCCATCGCTCTCCTTGCATCCTCTGCCGGCGAGCATCGGTTAAGGCGAGCGACTTAGCAATAGCCGCCCTTTCGCCCTCGCGATGGCGCGGCTAGACCCGGCGGCATGGAGAGCAAGAACCGCACCGGGGGGCGTATCCTCGTCGATCAACTTGTCGCGCAAGGCTGCGAGCGCGTCTTCACCGTGCCGGGCGAGAGCTTCCTCGCGGTGCTCGACGCGTTGGTCGATACGCCGGCGATCGAGGTCGTCACGTGCCGGCAGGAGGGCGGCGTCGCCTTCATGGCCTGCGCCGACGGCACGCTGACGCATCGCCCCGGCATCGCCTTCGTCACGCGCGGCCCCGGCGCGACCAACGCCTCGATCGGGGTGCATGTCGCGATGCAGGACAGCCAGCCGATGATCCTGTTCGTCGGCGATGTCGATCGCGGCACGCGTGATCGCGAGGCGTTTCAGGAGATCAATTTCGAGGCGATGTTCGGCGCAATCGCCAAATGGGCCGCACGGATCGACGATGCGCGGCGCATCCCGGAATATGTCGCGCGGGCCTATGCCGTGGCGATGAACGGGCGGCCCGGCCCGGTGGTGCTGGCGCTGCCCGAGGATATGCTGCTCGATCGGGTGGAGGCGATAGACCGCGCGCGCGTCGAACGTGTCGCGCAGGCGCCCGACACGGCGGCGATCGACCAGCTCGCGGAATTGCTCGCCGCCGCTGAACGTCCGGTCGCGATCATCGGCGGCGCCGGATGGGATCATGATGCGGCGCGCGATTTCTCCGCCTGGGCCGATCGCGCGGGCGTGCCGATGATCGCCGCGTTCCGCCGGCAGGATGCCGTGCCCAACGACAGCCCGGCCTATGCCGGCAATCTCGGCTATGGCCCCAACCCCCGGCTGGCGGCGCGGGTGCGCGAGGCGGATCTGCTGCTCGTCGTCGGCGCGCGCCTGGGTGAGGCGACGACCGACGGCTATACGCTCATCACCCCCGATCACCCCGGCCAGAAGCTGATCCACGTCCACCCGGATGCGGACGAACTGGGCATGACCTATGCCACCGATCTTTCGATCTGCGCGTCGATGGCGGGGTTCGCCAGCGCGGTCGCCGCGATCGACTCCCCCGCGCGGGCGGACGCGGCGGCGGCGCACGCCGATTATCGCGCATGGTCCACGCCGCACCCGCGCGAGGGCGTTTCGATGGACCTCGGCCCATGCGTTTCGGCGATGCGTGATCGGCTGCCGGCGGATACGATCATCTGCAACGGCGCGGGCAATTTCTCCGGCTGGTGGCACCGCTATTGGCCCTATGCGGGGCCGGGGACGCAACTCGCGCCGACCGCCGGGGCGATGGGCTATGGCGTGCCTGCGGCGATCGCGGCGGCATTGCGCCACCCGGAACGGATGGTCGTCGCGCTGGCGGGTGATGGCGATTTCCTGATGAACGGGCAGGAACTGGCGACCGCCGTGCAGCATGGCGCGAACCTGCTGGTGATTCTCGTCGACAATGGCGCTTACGGCACGATCCGTATGCATCAGGAGCGCGAGTTTCCGGGGCGCATCTCCGCCACCCGGCTCGCCAACCCCGATTTCGCCCTGCTCGCGCGCGCCTATGGCGGATGGAGCGAAACCGTGACGCGCACAGCCGACTTCGCCCCCGCGCTGGATCGCGCGCTGGCCGAACGCGGCGTCAGGCTGCTCCATGTGAAAACCGATATCGAGCAGATCACCGCCGGCACGACGCTTTCGGCGATCGCGAGGCGGTAGGGCAGGGCCGCCCTGCCCTGCGAGGTCGTAACCGAAGCGAAATGGGCCAACCATGCAGCCCTACCGTGTCGATCAATTCCGCTGGAGCATCACCGGGCACCGCTTCGATATCGGGCGCATCAGGCGATGCGTGATTATCGGGCGAGGCCAAAATATGCCCGCACGTCCTCGCTCTCCAGCATCGCGGTGACGAGGACGGCGACGGGGCCGGGGACGGCGCACTCGCCGCGCTCCCATTTGTAGATGGTCCTGCTCCCTTGCACCTTGAGGATGCGCGCGAGCGCCTCGGCGGAGATGCCGAATGACGCACGCGCCGCGCGAAACTCGTCAGCGGTCATCGGTATTGCCCCCCCTCTCCCCTGACCCTCTGCGCGCATATTAATGCGCCACCGCCGCAAGCGCCCCCCCGTTCACGCGCCGCCATTTGCATCGCCGCGATCAGATGGCGGTCAGAAATCGTCGCCTAGTGCGGCCTTCACCCTGCCGATGAACTGGCGGGATTTGCTTTTCACTTCCTGCGCGGCGCGCTCGACCGCCGGCTTCGCATCCTTGTCGGCGCGGGCGGCGGAATCCTTCTCCGCCATCGCCCGCTTCGCCTTGCCGACCGCCTCGTTCACATCGCCTTTGATCCTGTCGATCAACTCGCCCATGTCCGGTCTCCTGCGGGAAATGCCGCGCACGGGGGCGGCATCCATGGAAAGCCAACGGACCATCCGGCGCGCGGTTCCTCGGGTCGTCGCGCCTCAGATCAGCCCGGCGAGCGGGCTCGACGGATCGGCATAGCGGCGCTTCCCCATCCGGCCCGCGCGATAGCTCAGCCGCCCGGCTTCCACCGCCGCCTTCATCGCCGCCGCCATCAGGATCGGGTCTTTCGCCTCGGCGATCGCGGTGTTCATCAACACGCCATCGCAGCCAAGCTCCATCGCACGCGCCGCGTCCGACGCCTGCCCCACCCCGGCATCGACCAGCACCGGCACGCCCGCGCCCTCCACGATCAGGCGGATCGTCACCTCGTTCTGGATGCCGAGGCCAGAGCCGATCGGCGCGCCCAGCGGCATGATCGCCACCGCGCCCGCATCCTCCAGCCGCTTCGCCGCGATCGGATCGTCGACGCAATAGACCATCGGCAGGAAGCCCTCCTTCGCGAGCACCTCGGTCGCGCGGAGCGTTTCCACCATATCGGGATAAAGCGTGCGCGCCTCGCCCAGCACCTCCAGCTTCACCAGATCCCAGCCCCCCGCCTCGCGCGCCAGCCGCAAGGTGCGGATCGCGTCGTCGGCGGTGAAGCAACCGGCGGTGTTCGGCAGATAGGTGATCTTCTTGGGATCAATGAAATCGGTGAGCATCGGCGCCTTGGGATCGCTGACGTTGACGCGCCGCACCGCGACCGTGACGATCTCCGCCCCCGATGCCTCCAGCGCGGCGGCGTTCTGCGCGAAATCCTTGTATTTGCCCGTGCCGACGATCAGCCGCGACCGGAATGTCCGCCCCGCCACCGACCATGTGTCGCCCGAATGATCGCCGCCGCCGACGAAATGCACGATCTCCAGCTCATCGCCATCCGCCAGTTGCACCGCGCCCAATGTCGAGCGCGGCACCACCACCAGATTGCGCTCGACCGCCACTTTCTCCGGCGGAAAACCAAGTTCACTGGCGAGGCCCGCGAGCGTCAGGCCGGCCGCGACGCGGCGATGCTCGCCGTTCACGGTGATCGAAATTGTGCCGTCGATATGCGTCATGCCGCGCCATCTAGGGCGGTCATGCGGCAGGGGCAATGTTGCGCTTGGCGTGCGGCAATGCGACAAGGGCGGCGATGAGCAGCCTCGTCTATGTCCTCAACGGCCCCAATCTCAACCTGCTCGGCACGCGCGAGCCGGAGATTTACGGGCATGACACGCTCGACGATATCGCCGGGCGGCTGGAGGATCGCGGACGCGAACTGGGGCTGGAAATCGACATGCGCCAATCGAACCACGAGGGGCACCTCGTCGATTGGCTGCATGAAGCACAGGCGCATGACGCGAAAGCCGTGATCCTCAATGCCGGGGCCTTCACCCACAGCTCGATCGCGCTTTATGACGCGATCAAGGCGGTGCGGACCCCGGTGATCGAGGTGCACCTGTCCAATCCACACACGCGGGAGGAATTCCGCCATATCTCTTTCGTCGGGCGCGCCGCGAAGGGCACGATCGCCGGTTTCGGCGCAATGTCCTATATGCTCGCGCTTGAAGCAGCGGCGCGGTTCTGACAGAGCGCGCGCCCTGAAATTCCCAGGGGAAAATTGGTCACATGGCTGACAGTGAAGATAACAAAGGCGCGATGAAGGTCGATGTCGGGCTGGTGCGCCAGCTCGCCGAATTGCTCGACGCGACCCACCTCACCGAGATCGAGGTGGAAGAAGGCGATCGCAAAATCCGCGTCGCGCGCAAGGCCGCCGCCACCGCGCCGGCGATGCACTACGCCCCCGCGCCCGTCGTCGCGCCGGCGCCGCACGCAGCACCCACCGTTGCCGCCGAGGCACCAGCCGCGCCGAGCCACGCCAATGCGGTGCGTTCGCCGATGGTCGGCACCGCCTATCTCGCCGCCGATCCCGCCGCCGCGCCGTTCGTTTCGGTCGGCGCGCAGGTGAAGGCGGGGGACACGTTGCTGATCGTCGAGGCGATGAAGGTGATGAACCCGATCCTGGCGCCCGCCGCCGGCACGGTGAAGGCGGTGCTGGTCGAAAACGGCCAGCCGGTCGAATTCGATCAGCCGCTGGTCGTCGTCGAGTGACACTCTTTTCCACCGTTCGCCCTGAGCCTGTCGAAGGGCTGCCCTTCGCGGCGAGGAAAGGCAGGGCTTCGACAAGCTCAGCCCGAACGGTGGCTATCTAGGCTTCGGATTCATGCCCCAGATCAAGAAACTGCTGATCGCCAATCGCGGCGAGATCGCGCTCCGCATCCATCGCGCGTGCCATGAAATGGGCATCAAGACGGTCGCGGTCCATTCCACCGCCGATGCCGATGCGATGCACGTGCGGCTGGCCGATGAGGCGATCTGCATCGGGCCGCCGTCCGCCGCCGAAAGCTATCTCAACATCCCGAACATCATTTCCGCCGCCGAAATCTCCGGCGCGGACGCGATCCATCCGGGCTATGGCTTCCTTTCCGAAAACGCCAAGTTCGCGGAAATCGTCGAGGCGCACGGGCTGATCTTCGTCGGCCCCAAGCCCGAACATATCCGCACGATGGGCGACAAGGTGGAAGCCAAGCGCACCGCCGGCGCTTTGGGTATGCCGCTCGTCCCCGGTTCGGACGGCGCGATCACCGATGTGGAGGAGGCGAAGAAGCTCGCCGCCGAAATCGGCTATCCGGTGCTCATCAAGGCCGCGTCGGGCGGCGGCGGGCGCGGCATGAAGGTGGTGCCGGACGAGGACCAGCTCGAAACGCTGATGCAGCAGGCCGGCAGCGAGGCGAAGGCGGCGTTCGGCGACGCCACCGTCTATATGGAGAAATATCTCGGCAACCCGCGCCACATCGAATTTCAGGTGTTCGGCGACGGCAACGGCAATGCGATCCATCTCGGCGAGCGCGATTGTTCGCTCCAGCGCCGCCACCAGAAGGTGCTTGAGGAGGCTCCCTCCCCCGTCATCTCCGAAGCCGAGCGCGCGCGGATGGGCGGGATCGTTTCCAAGGCGATGGCCGACATGGGCTATCGCGGCGCGGGCACGATCGAATTCCTGTGGGAGGCCGGCGAGTTCTATTTCATCGAAATGAACACCCGCCTTCAGGTCGAGCATCCCGTCACCGAAATGGTGACCGGCCTCGATCTGGTGCGCGAGCAGATCCGCATCGCCGAAGGCCATCCGCTGACGCTGCGCCAGCAGGACGTGCAGATTCGCGGCCATGCGATCGAATGCCGCATCAACGCGGAAGACCCGCGCACCTTCGCGCCCTCGCCGGGGCTGGTGAAGCAGTTCCACGCGCCGGGCGGGATGCATGTCCGCGTCGATTCGGGGCTGTACGCGGGCTATCGCGTGCCGCCTTATTACGACAGCATGATCGCCAAACTGATCGTCTATGGCACCACGCGGCAGGGCGCGCTGCGCCGCCTGCGCCGCGCGCTCAGGGAATTCGTGGTCGACGGGATGAAGACCACCATCCCGCTGCATCAGGCGCTGCTCGACGATCCCGATTTCCAGCAGGGCGACTATACGATCAAATGGCTGGAGGAGTGGCTGGCCGAGCAGCAATAATCGCCGTCGGGCGGCGATCGCCCCTTCGCCTCGCCGCCCGATGGTTCGCTTCACGGAACATGCGCTGCCCGGCGCATGATGCTTCGGGCACAGCCTCCATTCTTTCGCCTTTCTCCCCCCGCCTTCGCTGGCGGGGAGATTGCTTGCATCGCCGGGGGCGTTGGGCAACGATCGGCGGTCGGCCCGGTCGGCTTGGGGGGAGCAGCGCATGTTCATCGGCCATTACGCACCGGCTTTCATCGCCGCGACCAGCCCGAAGGCGCAACGACTGGGCGCGCTGTTCGTCGCCGCGCAACTGATCGACATCGCCTTCTTCGGCTTCGTCCTGATCGGCATCGAACATATGCGCGCCGTGCCCGGCTTCACCGCGATGAACGCGATGGACCTGTACGACATGCCCTATACGCACAGCCTGATCGGCGCGCTGGGCTTCGCGGCGGCCTGGGCGGTCGGCACGCGATTGTTGGGCGGTAGCTGGCCGGCGGCGGCGATCGGCGCGGCGGTGGTGGCATCGCACTGGTTGCTCGATCTGCTGGTCCACGCGCCCGATCTGACATTGCTCGGCGCCGGCCCGCGCTATGGCCTCGGGCTGTGGAACCATCCGGCGATCGAAATGCCGCTCGAACTGGGGCTGACCGGCGGCGCCCTGCTGTTCTACGCCGCCCGCACGGAGCCGCGCGGCGCGGGCGGGCGCGTATCGCTCGCGCTGCTCGCCGCCACGCTTGCCGGGTTGCAGGCGTTCAACTGGCTGGAACCGCAGCCAGCCACCCCGATCAATCCGGTGCCCGCGTCGCAACCTTTACTCGCGCTGGTCGCTTATGCGCTGCTCGCCGCGCTCGCTTTCTGGGTCGCGCGCGCACGTGCGCTGAAGGGTGGACCGCGCGTCCGGCTAGTTTAGACAGCCCCGTGATCGCGCGGAGAAGCCCGCTTCTCCGCGCGACCGCTATGCGGCGGGCGGATTGCGGCGCCATGCGGCGTCGCTGCTTCGGTCACAATGCTTGAGCATCGCTCCCTCCTTGCTCCTTGCCTGGCACCACAATCCGCTCCGTCACGGCGTTGTCCTGGTCGAGTTTGGACCCTAGAAAGAAAATATGAAGGCAACCATCTGGCACAATCCGCGCTGCTCCAAATCACGCGAGACGCTCGCCCTGCTCAACGAGGCCGGGGCCGATGTCACCATCGTCGAATATCTGAAGGCCGGGCCGACGCGCGAGGAACTGGCGCGCGTCTATGCGCGCGGCGGAATCGCGCCGCGCGAGGCGATGCGCAAGGATGCGCCGGCGCTCGCCAGCGACGACGCGGCGCTGGATGCGATGGTGGCGAACCCCGCGCTGATCGAACGCCCCGTGGTCGAAACCGAAAAGGGCGTCGTCCTCGCCCGCCCGCCTGAACGCGTGCACGAGATATTGTGACGCTTCCCGGCGCGACCCGGTGGCGCGCCGCGCGTGCCGGGCGCGCGACGGTGGTGATCGACGCGGCGGATTATTTCCGCGCCGCATGGGAGGCGATGCAACGCGCGCGGCACCAGATCCTGCTGGTCGGCTGGGATTTCGACGCCCGCATTCGGCTGGTGTGGGACGATGACCAGCCGGATGCGCCGGTAACGGTGGGCGAGTTCATCGGCTGGCTGGTCGATCGCACGCCGGGGCTGGAAGTCTATATCCTGCGCTGGGACAAGGGCGCGCTGAAAACGCTGTTTCGCGGCAAGACCTTGTGGACGCTCACCAAATGGCGTTTCGCGCGGCGGCGCATCCATCTGAAGCTCGATAATTACCATCCGATCGCCGCCTCGCAGCACCAGAAGATCGTGGTGATCGACGATTCGATCGCCTTTTGCGGCGGGATCGACATGACCGATGCCCGCTGGGATACCCGCGCGCATCTGGATGGCGACCCGCACCGCATCACCCCGCGCGGCAAGCCCTACAAACCCTGGCATGACGCCACCACCGCGCTGGCCGGGCCGGTCGCCGCAGCACTTGGCGAATTGTGCCGCGAGCGGTGGCGGCTCGCGGGTGGCGCGCCCGTCGCACCACCGCCAACCCACGACGATTGCTGGCCGCCAAGCCTCGCGCCCGACTTCATCGACACCGATGTCGCCATTTCGCGAACCCAGCCGCATTACCGCGAACAGCCCGAAATTCGCGAGATCGAGCGGCTTTACGTCCATCTGATCCACCGCGCGAAACGGCGCATCTATGCCGAAAGCCAGTATTTCGCATCGCGCCGCGTGGCGGAGGCGATCGCCGCGCGGCTCGCCCAGGCGGATGGGCCGGAGATCGTCATCATCAACCCGGTCGTGGCGCAGGGCTGGCTGGAGCCGATCGCGATGGATACGGCCCGCGCGCGGCTGTTCCAGGCGCTGAAGCGGCACGACCGGCATGACCGGCTGCGCATGTATCACCCGATCGCCGCATCGGGCCGGGCGATCTATGTTCATGCCAAGGTGCTGGTAATCGACGAGGCGGTGATCCGCGTCGGCTCGTCGAACTTCAACAATCGCTCGCTCCGGCTCGACACCGAATGCGACGTTACGATCGTCGACGATGGCCCGCGCATCGCCCAGATCCGCGACGGGCTGATCGCCGAGCACCTTGGCCGCGATCCCGCCGAAATCGCCGCGGGAATCGCGGACAAGGGGCTGATCGCCACGATCGAGGCGCTGCGCGGTGCGGGGCGAACGCTGATCCCCTATAAGGTGCCCGATCTCGACGCGGTGGAGAAATGGCTCGCCGATAATGAGGTGCTCGATCCCGAAGGCCCGGCGGAGATGTTCGAGCCGCTGTCGAAGCGCGGGCTGCTGCGGCGGCTGGGGCGCCGCGCGAATTTGTGGCGATAACGCCGTTTCGATCCCCGATCGCGCCATCCCGGTGTTGTTCCGATCGGCTTCGCGCCTTAAGGGCGCTGGCATGACCCAGATCACGCCCGAGATCGTTGCCGAGCACGGCCTCTCCCCGCAGGAATATGACCGGCTGCTCCACGCATTGGGCCGCGCGCCCAACATGGTGGAACTGGGCATCTTCTCGGTGATGTGGTCCGAGCACTGCAGCTACAAATCGAGCCGCATCCACCTGAAGAAGCTGCCGACCGAGGCGCCATGGGTGATCTGCGGCCCCGGCGAGAATGCCGGCGTGATCGACATCGGCGACGGGCAGGCGGCGATCTTCAAGATGGAGAGCCACAACCATCCGAGCTACATCGAGCCATATCAGGGCGCGGCGACCGGCGTGGGCGGCATCCTGCGCGATGTGTTCACGATGGGCGCGCGGCCGATCGCCAATATGAACGCCTTGCGCTTCGGGCGGCCCGATCATCCCAAGATGCGCCACCTGATTTCGGGCGTCGTCCACGGCATCGGCGGCTATGGCAATTGCGTCGGCGTGCCGACGGTGGGCGGCGAGGTGAATTTTCACCCCGCCTATGATGGCAACATCCTCGTCAACGCGATGACGGTGGGCATCGCCGATACCGACAAGATATTCTACTCCGCTGCCTCGGGCGTCGGCAATCCGATCGTCTATGTCGGCTCCAAGACCGGGCGTGACGGCATCCACGGCGCGACGATGGCGAGCGCGGATTTCGGCGAGGATGCGGATGCGAAGCGCCCCACCGTGCAGGTGGGCGATCCCTTCACCGAAAAGCTGCTGATCGAAGCCTGCCTTGAGCTGATGGCATCCGACGCGATCGTTGCGATCCAGGACATGGGCGCGGCGGGGCTAACCTCGTCGAGCGTCGAGATGGCGTCGAAGGGCGGCGTCGGCATCGAACTGGTCATGGACGATGTGCCACAGCGCGAAACCGGCATGACGCCCTATGAGATGATGCTTTCCGAATCGCAGGAGCGGATGCTGATGGTGCTGAAGCCCGGTCGCGAGGCCGAGGCGGAGGCGATCTTCCGCAAGTGGGAGCTGGATTTCGCGGTGATCGGCCATGTCACCGATACCGGGCGGATGGTGCTGAAGTGGAAGGGCGATGTCGTGTGCGACATTCCGCTCGGGCCGCTCGCCGACGAAGCGCCGCTCTACGATCGCCCGCACGTCCCCACCCCGCCGGCGAAGGCGCTGGTGAACGTGCCGCAGACTGAGGATATCGCCGCCGATCTCGTCACGCTGATGGGCTCGCCCGATATCGCCAGCCGCCGCTGGATCTGGGAGCAATACGATCACATGGTCGGCGCGGACACCGCGCAGCGCCCCGGTGGCGACGCGGCGGTGGTGCGCGTTCACGGCACCGACAAGGGCCTCGCCATCACCACCGATTGCACCCCGCGCTATTGCTTCGCGGACCCGGTGGAGGGCGGCAAACAGGCCGTGGCCGAAACCTGGCGTAACCTGACCGCGGTGGGCGCGACCCCGCTTGCCATCACCAATTGCCTCAATTTCGCCAATCCACAGCGGCCCGAGATCATGGGCCAGATCGTCGGCTGCCTCGAAGGCATGGGCGAGGCGTGCCGCGCGCTGGATTACCCGATCGTCTCGGGCAACGTCAGCCTTTACAACGAAAGCAAGGCTACCGGCGGCGGCTCCGCGATCCTGCCCACCCCCGCGATCGGCGGCGTCGGCATCCTGAAGGACTGGACGAAATCAGCAACGATCGCGTTCAAGGGATCGGGCGACGTGATCCTCGCGATCGGCACGCGCCACGGGCATCTCGGGCAGAGCCTGTGGCTGCGCGAATGCCATGGCCGCGAGGAAGGCCCGCCGCCGCGCGTCGACCTCACGCGGGAGAAGGCGACGGGCGATCTCATTCGCACGGGGATTCAGGCGGGCCAGCTTTCGGCGGTGCATGACGTATCCGATGGCGGCATCGCGGTGACGCTCGCTGAAATGGCGCTCGCGGGCGATATCGGCGCGATGATCGACCGCAAGCAGCCGTTCGGTTGCGCCGAATCGTTCTTCGCGGAGGATCAGGGTGTCTATGTCGTGACCGTCCACGATCATGCGCTGGCCGATTTCCTCGCCGCCGCGCATGAGGCGGGCGTGGAGGCCGAGCCGCTGGGCCGCACCGGCGGCAAGCGCCTGATCTTCGAACGCCCCAATCGCGACGACGTGGTGGCGCTGGATGTGCTGCGCGCGGCGCACGAAGGCTTCTTCCCCAAGCTGATGCAGGCGTGATGCCCGCGGCGCTTCGCATCGCCATGCTCGCGACGCTCGCGAGCACGGCGATGCCAGCGGGCGCCGAGGAAGCCGCGCAGCCCGATTTCTTCGGCGGCGCGATCTGCCAGCCGCCCTATTCGATCGACGGCGCAACCGCGCTTTATCACGCGGCGGAGAAGCTGGGGAAAGCCGACACGTCCGGGCTGGGCGGGGCGGTCTATCACCTCCCCGCGCCGATCACGCGCGATGGCTTCACCACGCAGGACGTGTTGTTCGCCGGCTCCGCCTATGGCGTGCTGATCGCCGGAGAGGTGGCGGCGAAACTGGCCGAGACCTATCACCTCTCCCCGGAAACGACGCATCTGCTCGGCGCATCCTCGCTCGGCTTCGCGCGCGCGCTGCCCGATGCCGAGCAACCGATGAAGGGCACGGGCCTGGTTTCGATCGTCGCGCGGCAGGGACCGGGGCTCAAGGGCCGGACGATGCTGGCGTGCGAATTCGTCTCGAACGAGGATCGCGAGCGGCTGGAGATGTTCGAGAAGGCGCAGAACAGACAGCGCTAGGGACGACGCGACATTCAACCCATGCCGGCCTGCAAATGGCGGTTTCCCGTGCTTTTCGGTGCTCACGTACCTTTAGTACGCTGCGCTTGCGGGTCACGAGAAACCACCATTTTCGGCTCGACCTGACCTGAATGTCGATTGGCCCTAGCGCGATTTCAAGGCAGGTGGAATCACCTGCTGGCTCGTAAAATCGCGGCGAACAAAGGAAAGTTGAGCGGCGATCCGATGCAATCGGATCGAAAACCGCTCTGACGCGCACTTCGATCGCTCGCTCGCCAGCCCGATCGCGAGGGAGATTTGGCAGGTGCATCGGGCCTGGGCCAGAATGATCGTTGGCCCGCCGCCCCGCTCGGCATTATCGAGACGCAAAAAAGGCGCCGGTCGTATTCCGACCGGCGCCTTTTTTGCGTGGATGATCGCGATCGCTCAGACCGCGTAACGCACCTTGCGCTGGCGGATTCGCATCATGCCGCCTACGGCACCGAAGCCGAAGATCATCATCGCCCAGGTCGCCGGTTCCGGCACGCCGCCGACATTCCCGACGAACTTCAGATCCTGCGAATACAAATCGCCAACCTTATTGTCCCTCGATGCACTGTTCGACCACAGGATCTTCAGGTGCGGCGCGGAGATATTGAAAATCCCGCTGGTGGCGAGGAGATCGAACGTCAGATTGTTCTTGCCCGCGATCGCCACGTTCGGCGAAAGATCGAAGCAGATGAAGCCGGCGCCGTTGCCGTTGCAGCCATTCGCATTGAGGCCGCCGCTTTGCGAGTTGGTGGTCGAACCGCCGCCGAGCAAGGTCGCCGTCGCCGCGCTGACACCGAGCCCGTTGAACGAAAAGGCGCCAAGGAACGAGGCGGTCGACCAGTTGCCGGTCAGGTTGTTAACGCCCGCGATGTCGAACGTCGCGCTCGTGGCGCTGTTCTGGGTCAGCGTGAAAGTCGCCCCCTGGAAGTTCGACTGAAACACCGTGGCCGCCTGTGCCGGCGCTGCGGCGATCAGTGCGGAAACAGCCAGCGTCGCGGCGCCCCCAAATTTCGTAAACATCCCGAATCTCCTGCAATCGCGTATATGCAAAAGCGACCCAAACTTTTCGATATATGGCGTGTGTATACGGGCCTTTTACCGGGACTTAATGATTCGTTCACGTTGCAATTTCTTACAATGAATCCTGTTTCGGGACGGCATATCCTTAACCGACAGTCGCCGCCGCTATCCGCCGCGTCCCCGGATAAGCGAACAGCAGATCGCTTCCGGCCTCGGCGCGCAGTTCCTCCCTGCCGGACACCATCACGCATTCGCCCGGGCGAAACGCCACGCCGCCGATCACGCCCGCGCCGCTGATCGGCACCAGCCACCCCGCCCTCCCCTCTGGCAGCGGGATTTCCCGATCGCCGCCGGTCCAGCGCTCCAGCACGAATTTCGGCCCCTCCACCAATATCGTGCGCCCCGGCGACACCTCGCCCGGCATCGGCGGCGCGGTCCATGGATCGAGATCGGCCACCGCCACGCCATCATCGAGATGCAATTCCCGCCCCCGGCCATAATCATAGAGGCGATAGGTGATGTCTGCGTTCTGCTGCACCTCGATCACGGTCAGCCCGGCGCCGATCGCGTGGATCACGCCGGAATGCGAATAATAGAAATCGCCCGCCTTCACCGGCTTCCAGTCGAGCTTGCCCTCGATCGACCCGTCGAGCGCGCTTTCGCGCAGTTCACCGGCGGTCAGTGGCGCCTTCGGCCCGATCGCGATCGTCGAATCGGGTTCGGCGGATAGCACCACCCAGCATTCGTCCTTGCCGCGCGGCAATCCGCGCGCGCGCGCCTCGGCATCGGAAGGATGATCCTGCACCGAAAGCTTTTCGCTGGTGAACAGATATTTGATGAGCAATTCCGGCTCTTGCGGGTGCGGCGACTGGAACCACACTTCGCCGATCGGCTCGCCGCCGGGCGCTGGATCGGGAAAGCCCGGATAGAGCTGATGGCGCCCCCACGGCTTTTCGACGCGTTTCGTCGCCAGCAAGGTCGCAGTCATGTTCTTCTCCGAATAGCTCGATCACCAGCATTCAACGCGCGTCGCATCGAATGCGTTTCCCCGTTGTTCGCGGCGGCGGGCATAGGCTAAAGGCGTTGCAGATGCGTACCCATTTCTCTCGTCCGCTGGCATTGGCGCTGGTCGCCGCTCTCGCCATTCCGATCGCCGGCTGCGCCCGCAATCGCGCCAAGGGCGATCTGCCCTATGTCGCGCGCGACGTGGGGACGCTTTATACCGCCGCGAAGAACCGGCTCGATCAGCATCGCTACAAGGAAGCCGCCGCGCTGTTCGACGAGGTTGAGCGGCAGCACCCCTATTCGATCTGGGCGCGCCGCGCGCAATTGATGGGGGCGTTCAGCCACTATCTCGCGCGCAGCTACACCGAATCGATCCAGTCGGCGCAGCGTTTCATCTCGGTCCATCCGGGCAACAAGGATGCGCCTTACGCTTATTATCTGATCGCGCTGTGCTATTATGAGCAGATCAGCGACGTGACGCGCGATCAGAAGATCAGCTCGCAGGCGCAGGACGCATTGGGCGAGCTGATCCGCCGCTACCCCAATTCGCGCTATGCCGCCGATGCGCGGCTGAAGGTCGATCTGGTCCGCGATCACCTTGCCGGCAAGGAAATGGAGATCGGGCGCTTCTACGAACGGCGCGGGCAGTGGCTCGCCGCGACGCTGCGCTTCCGCAAGGTGATCGACGAATATCAGACGACCACCCACACGCCCGAGGCGCTGATGCGGCTGACCGAGACGTATCTCGCGCTCGGCGTGCGCAACGAGGCGGAGAAGGCCGCCGCCGTGCTCGGCGCGAACTATCCCGGCACAGACTGGTATGCCCGCGCATATAAGCTGACGAAGGAATATCCGCCCGCGACGATCGCGCCGATCCCGCGCGGCCAGCCGATCGTGCCGGTGGCTACCGCGCCAGCCGCGGCGCCGGGCACCGCCGCGCCATCCGCCGCGCCCGCGGTGGAAGCGCCCGGCACGCCGACACCGGCGAGCCCGTCTTCCGCCACGCCGGGAAACTGATGGCATGATCCGGGCGCGGATCGCTGCCGCCCGGTCTGGCCATTCGCCGGGGCGGCGCGCGCATGGCCGCGCGCGATGCTGACGGCGCTGTCCATTCGCGACGTGGTGCTGATCGAGGCGCTCGATCTCGAATTCGGCGCTGGCCTTGGCGTGCTGACCGGGGAGACGGGCGCGGGCAAGTCGATCCTGCTCGATTCGCTCGGGCTTGCGCTGGGCCAGCGCGCCGATAGCGGGCTGGTGCGCCACGGCGCCGCTCAGGCATCGGTCACCGCCAGTTTCGATCCCCCCGCCGAAGCGCTGCGCCTGCTCGACACCAACGGATTCGCAGCCGAGCCGGGCGAGCCGCTCATCATCCGCCGCACGGTGAAGGCCGATGGCGGCAGCCGCGCCTTCATCAACGATCAGCCCGCCTCCGCCGCCTTGCTGCGCGAGATCGGCGCGCTGCTGGTCGAGATTCACGGCCAGCACGACGATCGCGGGCTGCTCGCGCCCGCCGGGCACCGCGCATTGCTCGACGCGTTCGGGCGGATCGACACCGCCGCCGCCAGTGCCGCCTGGGCACAGCGGCGCGCGGCGGAGGATGCGCTGGCCGCCGCGCGCGCGGAGATCGACACCGCCGCGCGCGATCGCGAATGGCTCGAACATGCGGTGAGCGAGCTGGATGCGTTCGCCCCCGAACCGGGCGAGGAACAGGCGCTGGCGGACAAGCGCCGCTCGATGCAGCGCGCGGCGAAGGTCGCCGAGGATCTGGGCGCGATCGCCGATCATCTTGAGGGATCGGACGGCGCGCTCGCGCATCTGCGGCAGGCGGCACGAGTGCTGGAGCGGATCGCCCCCGATCACGCCGCGCTGGCCGACGCGCTCACCGCGATCGACCGCGCGCTTTCCGAAGCGGCGACAGTTGAGGAACGGCTGCATGATGCGCGGATCGCGCTGGCCTATGATCCGCGCGCGCTGGAGGATGACGAGGCGCGGCTGTTCGAGCTGCGCGCCCTCGCGCGCAAGCATCGTGTTCAGCCCGATGATCTCGCCGCGCTGGCCGACGAATTGCGCGGGCGCCTGTCCCGGCTCAACGCCGGTGAGGAGGGCATCGCCGCGCTGGAGGCGCGCGTCGCGCGGGCGTCGCGCGATTATGACGCCGCCGCCGCCGCGTTGAGCGAAGCGCGCGCCGCCGCCGCCGCCCGGCTCGATGCCGCGGTGGCGGGCGAACTCGCCCCGCTCAAGCTCGATGCCGCGCGTTTCCGCACCGCGATCGCCCCCGCCGCCCCCGATGGCTGGGGCGCGGCGGGCAAGGATCGCGTGGAGTTCGAGATCGCGACCAACCCCGGCGCGCCCTTCGCGCCGCTGATCCGCATCGCCAGCGGCGGCGAGCTTTCGCGCTTCATCCTCGCGCTCAAGGTCGCGCTGGCGGCGGAAGGCGGCGCGGCGACGATGGTGTTCGACGAAATTGATCGCGGCGTGGGCGGCGCGGTCGCCTCTGCGATCGGCGATCGGCTGGCGCGGCTCGCCGGCCACGCGCAATTGCTTGTCGTGACGCACAGCCCGCAGGTCGCGGCGCGCGGCGCGGCGCATCTGCTGATCGCCAAGCGCCACGACGGGATCGTCACACGCACCGGCGTCACCGCGCTGGACGATGGCGATCGGCGTGAGGAAATCGCGCGAATGCTCTCGGGCGCGACGATCACCGACGAGGCGCGCGCGCAGGCCGAACGATTGCTGGAGGCTGCCTGATGGGGCTGCATCATCACGGACACGGACACGGACACGATCATTCGCATGACCATGGCGGCGGGCATAGCCATGACCACGGCCACAGCCACCACCATCACGCCCCGCCAGCGCGCTGGGATCGCGCCTTCGCGATCGGGATCGGGCTAAATCTCGCCTATCTGATCGCGGAGGCGATCGCCGGGCTGTTGACCAATTCGGTCGCGCTGCTCGCCGATGCCGGGCACAATCTGTCCGATGTGCTTGGCCTCGCGGTGGCGTGGGGCGGCGCGGCGCTGGCGCGCACCCCGCCATCGAAGCGGTTCACCTACGGGCTGAAGGGATCGACGATCCTCGCCGCGCTCGCCAACGGGCTGTTGCTACTCGTGGCGCTCGGCGCGATCGTGCTCGAGTCGGTGCAGCGTTTCGGCGAGCCGGAGCCGATCTCCGGGCTGACGGTATCCTGGGTCGCGGGGATCGGAATTCTGGTCAACGCCGGCACCGCGCTGCTGTTCGCCTCGGGGCGCAAGGGCGATGCCAATATCCGTGGCGCCTATCTCCACATGGCGGCGGACGCGATGGTCTCGGCGGGCGTGGTGGTGGCGGGCATCGTGATCTGGCTGACCGGCGCGGGATGGATCGACGCCGCCGTCAGCCTGCTGATCGCCGCACTGATCTTCTGGCAGACATGGGGCCTGTTGCGCGAAACGGTGGAGATGGCGCTCGCCGCCGTGCCGCGCGGCATTGATTACGATGGCGTGGCGACCGCGCTTGCCGCGCTGCCGGGTGTGAGCGATGTCCACGATCTCCACATCTGGCCGATGTCGACCACCGAGCCGGGGTTGACCGCGCATCTGCAAATCCCCGCCGGGCATCCGGGCGACGAATTCCTCCATGCCGCGCAGGCCATGCTCCACCAACGCTTCGGGATCGGCCACGCGACGATCCAGATCGAGACGGGCGAGGCTGAATGCGGGCTGGCGAGCGCCGCGATCGTCTGAACGTGGCCCGGCCAGGGAAACGCATCCACTGGCGAATTGGCAATCCGCCGCCGGCAATCTATGCCGTCGGTCGCACCAGAGAAGGCAGGCGATTACATGCAGCAAGCCCGCGCGACGCTTCCCCCCATCACCCGCATCATCCGCGCGACGCTGGTGGCCGGAACGCTCGATATCCTCGCGGCAACCGGGCTGACGCTGCTTGCGGGCCGGCGCACGGTGTCCGAGATGCTCGCTTATGTCGCGTCCGGGCCGTTTCCGGGCGTGCCGGTGCGCGGGCTTCCGGTCGCGCTACTCGGGCTTGCGGTGCATTTCACGCTGATGGCGGTGATGGCGGCGGCATTCGTCCTCGCGGCGGATCGCCTGTCATGGCTGCGGCGCCAGCCGGTTGTCGCGGGGGTCGCTTATGGCCTCATCACCTTCGCGGCGATGAACCTCGTCGTCGTGCCGCTGCGTTTCGGCGTGATGCCGTCAACGCTCGCGGTTGAAACGCAATTGTTCTGCCATATCGTGCTGGTCGGCCTGCCGATCGCGTTTATCGCACGGCGGTGATCCCGCTCCCCGGCGCGGCCCCCCCGCCGCCGCGTATCGCGACGCTGGACGCGGTGCGCGGCGTCGCGGTGATGGGCATATTGCTGCTCAACATCGTTTCCTTCGCGCTCCCCGCCTACGCCTATGTCGATCCCAATTTCGCCGGCGGCGCGACAGGCGCGAACTGGTTGAGCTGGGCCATCGTCTTCGTCCTCGCCGACGGCAAGATGCGCGGCCTGTTCGCGATGCTGTTCGGCGCATCGACCCTGCTGATCGCGGAGCGCGCGCTGGCGAGCGGCGACAGCCCGGCGCGGGTGCATTATGCGCGGATGGCTAGCCTGCTGGCGATCGGGCTCGTTCACGCCTGGCTGATCTGGGCGGGCGATATATTGACGCTCTACGCGATCTGCGGCGCGCTGCTGTTCCCGATGTGGCGCTGGCCCGTGCGGCTGCTGGTCGGCGTCGGGGCCGGGCTGCTGCTGTGGCAACTCGCGTTCGGTGCGCTCGGTTATATCGACACGCGGCGGTTCGAGTCGGTCGCCAATGCGCCCGACGCGAACGAGACGACACGGGCGCAATGGACAAGCTATCGCGCGGCGCTGGTGCCAGCGCACCCGCCCGCCGCCGAGGAGATCGCGACCTATCGCGGCGACTGGCCCACGATCGCCCGCGCCCGCGCGAGCACGGCATTCCATCTCGAAACACAGGTCATGCCGGCGATACTGCCGGAAACGCTCGGCCTGATGCTGCTCGGCATGGCGCTGTTCCGCACCGGCTTCTTCTCCGGCGCATGGTCGCGGCGCGCTTATTGGGGTGTGGCGATCGGCGGATATGCGCTCACGCTCCCGCTTTATATCGCACTTGCCGGCTGGCTGACGCGCACGCGCTTCGACCCGATCGTGCTGATGCTGAGCGAACCGCTGCACCTCGTTCTGCTGCGCCCATGGCTTGCGATCGCGCACGCCGCGTTCGTTATCCTGTTCGTCACTTCGGGGCGGGTGCAGTGGCTGACGACGCGGATCGCCGCCGCCGGGCGCATGGCGTTCAGCAACTATCTCGCCACCAGTATCGTCTGCACCCTGCTGTTCTACGGTTACGGCCTTGGCTGGTTCGGTCGGCTTGAGCGGTGGCAGCTCTATCCCGTCGTGGCGGCGGTGTGGATCGCGATGCTGCTGTGGTCGGCGCCGTGGCTGGGGCGATTCGCTTATGGCCCGTGCGAATGGCTGTGGCGCAGCATGGCGCGCGGGCGCTGGCAGGCGTTGCGGCGACGCGCCTGACCTGTAATTGCGAACCATCCGCAAAAGCACTTGCGAGCGCATCGCAATAACATTAAATCCATGCCGAGCGAGGGAGATTCGCATGGTTGTCTGCGTTTGTAATGCCATCCGTGAGAGTGAAGTACGCGAAGCGGCGCGAACCGGGTCGAAGACGACCTGCCAGGCTTATCGCTCGCTCGGTCGCCAGCCGAAATGCGGCCAATGCGTCACGTTCGCGCGAGCCATTATCGACGAAGAACGCGCTGCTGCGTAACAGTCGCAGCAACGAAATCCGCAGAAATCCGCCATTTTCCCGGTTGCCGTGGCTGCCCATCGGGGCGTAAAACAGCCACGACAAACGGAGTTATGGATCAATGAAGGGCGACGCGCGCGTCATCGAACTGCTCAACGAGACGCTGAAGAATGAGCTGACCGCCATCAACCAATATTGGTTGCATCACCGCCTGCTCGATCATTGGGGCGTCAAGAAGCTCGCCGAGTTCGAACGCCACGAATCCATCGACGAGATGAAGCACGCCGACTGGCTGGCGGAGCGAATCCTGTTCCTCGATGGCTTGCCCAATTTCCAGTTGCTCGGACGGCTGCGCATCGGCGAAACCGTCGAAGAAGTGCTGAAGTCCGATCTTGCGCTGGAGGAGGAGGCCGTCGCGCAGCTCAAGGGCGCGATCGCTTATTGCGAGGAAGCGAAGGATTACGTCAGCCGCGATCTGTTCACCAAGATCCTCGAAAGCGAGGAAGAACATGTCGATACGCTGGAGCGCCAGTTCGACATGATCGAGCGGATGGGCATCCAGAATTACATCCAGCTCAATGCCAAGAGCGAGCAGGACGGCTGAACGTCCGAACACACCTCTCCGCGCCCGCGATGGGCGCGGACGAGCGCCTTATTCGTGGCCGTAGCCGTTCAGGCCCGCACGACGGCCAAACCCGCCTGAGCGCCGCTCGACCAGCGGATTGGCCTCCTGTTCGAGCAACGCCAGCGTTTGATCGAACAATGGCCGCAGCTTGACGATATGCTCGATCAGCCCGGTCGGCGCATCACGCGTTTCGACGCAATAGCGCGCGGCAAGCTCGATTGATTCGGCAAGCGCCGCAAGCGGCTCCGCCCCGAATTGCAGCGATTCGCCTTTCAGCGTGTGCGCCGGAATCACCATCGCGGCGGCATTATGATTTTGCGCCGCCCGCTCAAGCGCATCGACCGATTTCACCCCGTCTTCGCGGAAATAACCGAGAATGCGGATGAAGCCCGCGCCCAATTCGGTGCGCGCGCGTGCGAAAATGTTCCAATCGACCAGCGTGGAGCTTTCGATCGTCACTTGCCCCTCCATGCTCGCGCTTCGATCGCGGCGTCCGGCGCCGTCATTAACCCACGTTCGTAAACACCGCGTAAGCATGGGTTAGCGCGGTGAAACTTTTCGCACACGAAACGAACGGACTTTCAGTCTTTCGCATAAGGGTTACGCGCGGCGCGCAGCGACAGACGGATCGGCACCGCGCCGAAATCCAGTTCCCGGCGCATACTGTTCGTCAGATAGCGTTCATAGCTTGCCGGCAATTGATCGACGCGCGTGCCGAAGATCACGAAGCTGGGCGGTCGCGTCTTCACCTGCGTCACATAACGCATCTTGATCCGCTTGCCGCCGGGCGCGGGCGGAGGATTGGCCTCGATCGCGCGTTCGAACCAGCGGTTCAGCTCACCCGTCCCGACCCGGCGCGACCATGCCGCACGCGTCTGGAACGCGGCGCCGATAAGCTGGTCGATGCCCCTCCCCGTCACCGCCGACACGGTGAGCAGCGGGATGCCCTTCACCTGGCTCAGCCCATCCTCCAGCGCCTTGCGCACGCCGTTGAACAACGCCGAAGGATCAGCCGCGACATCCCATTTGTTGAGCGCGATGATGAGCGCGCGCCCCTCGGACAGCACCTTGTCCGCGATTCGCAGATCCTGCGCCTCCAGCCCCAAAGTGGCGTCGAGCAGCAGCACGACCACTTCGGCGAAATCGACCGCGTGAAGCGCATCGGCGATGGAAAGCTTCTCCAGCTTGTCCTGCACCTTGGCCCGCTTGCGCATCCCCGCGGTGTCGATCAGCCGCACCTGGCGCGGGCCATCCGGCCCCTGCCATTCCCAGTCGATCGCGATCGAATCGCGCGTGATGCCCGCTTCGGGGCCGGTAATCATGCGATCCTCACCCAGCATCCGGTTCACCAGCGTCGACTTGCCCGCATTGGGCCGCCCGACGATCGCAAGCTGGAGCGGCGCATTGAGCCGGTCCTCGTCGGATTGGTCGTCCTCGTCGGCGAAGGGCGCCTCTCCCTCCTCCTCGCGCTCAAGATGCGGCAGCAGCGCCTCGAACAGATCGGCGACGCCCTCGCCGTGTTCCGCCGAGAGCTGCACCGGATCGCCAAAGCCGAGCGCGAGCGATTCGAGAATCCCCTGCTCGCCCGCGCGCCCTTCCGCCTTGTTGGCGACCAGGATGATCGGTGTGGTCGAGCCGCGCAGCCAGCGCGCGATTTCCTCGTCGAGCGGAACGATCCCGGCGCGCGCGTCGATGATGAACAGCGCGACGTCCGCGATCTTCACCGCCGCTTCGGTCTGGCGGCGCATCCGGCCTGGGAGCGTATCGGGATCGTGATCCTCATAGCCCGCGGTATCGACGACGCGGAAATCGAGGCCGAGCAGGTGCGCATCGCCCTCGCGCCGGTCTCGCGTCACGCCGGGCCGGTCGTCGACCAGCGCGAGCTTCTTGCCGACGAGGCGGTTGAACAGGGTCGATTTGCCGACATTTGGCCGGCCGACGATCGCTACAGTGGGAAGCGGCATCGCGGCGCAATAGCCGCGATCCGCGCCGCCGTCACCTATAGGCGGTCAATCGACCCTTTTGATCGAGGACATAGAGTGTCGAATTGGCCACGACCGGCGGCAAACCAAGCTCCGCGCCCTGCTGGATCGTCGTCACCACGCTGCCATCGGTGGGCGAAACACCCACGATTTCGCCACGCGTATTGGTGAGCCACAATTTGTCGCCCGCCAGCACCGGCCCGAACCAGACATAGGCGCCGGACTTCTTCTTGACGTTCTTGTAGCCGCGCAGTTGCGATATCCAGCGCACCTTGCCGTTCGCGCGCGACAGACAGATCAGCCGCGCGTCATCGGTGACGACGAACAGCCACTCGCCCGCCAGCCACGGGGTGGAGGTTCCGGCGAGATTCTGCTCCCACAATCGCTGGCCGGTGGAAATCTCCAGCGCGACCATGCGCCCGCCCTGCCCGACGGCATAGACGCGGCCATCGGCGATCACCGGATCGGCGTCGATATCGGCGAGGCTCGATACCGAGGTGGACATCGAGGTGCGCGACAATGCGTCCTGCCACAAGGTGCGCCCGTTCTCGTAGCGATAGGCGTTGAGTTCGCCCGACGAAAATCCCGCGACGATCGTTCCGGCCGCCGCCGCCGGCGCCGCGACGCCGAACACGCCCTGCGATTCGAGGCTGCCGGATTCGGCCCAGATGACCTTGCCGTCCGCCTCGCCCAGCGCGAACAACTGATTGTCCTGGCTCAGCACATAGACCTGGCCGTTGGCGAGGGTCGGCGCGCCGCGCAACGGGCCGCCCGGTTTCGCGCGCCACAGGATCGCGCCATCCGCGGCGTTCATCGCCACCACGTCGCCCAGCCCGTCGGTGGCGTAAACCTTGCCGTCCTCGAAGCTGACCCCGCCGCCGAAGCGCGCCGCGGCGTTCTTCTTGCCGCTCGCCATCGCGGTGGTCCACAGCGGCGCCCCGCTATCCGCGCGGAACGCGTGGACCACGGCATCGACATCGACCACGAACAGCTTGTTATCCGCAATCACCGGCGCAGCGCCCAGCCGCTGCCGGTTCGAGCCGCCGTCGATCCGCGCCGACCATGCCCGCTTCGGCGATGCGGCCAGTGCGAGATTGCCCATCGTCTTGGATGCGTTGCCACCGGGCTGCGCCCAGGCGTCGTTGGGTGCGGCGGGCGGCAGCGTCACGGCCACCCCGGCGAGCGACGGATCGACCGCCGCGCCATTTTCCGCAACCAGGATCGGGATGCGCTCACCCAGCGTCGGCGTCTTCTTCGGGCCTTGCCCCTTGAAAATGCCGCAGCCGCTCAAACCCACAAGCGCGGCAATCACCAGCGGCGCAGCCAAAACCTTCTTCATTACTGTTTGGCCTTTTCGTTGCCGCTCGCGTTCTTCGCGTTGCCCGCTTCCAATACCCCGGCCATCTGAACCGCGCGTTGACGGATCGAGGGCGGCACCTGCTCCGATGCAGCGATCTGCCCGAACAATTGCCCGGCGAGATCGCGCCGTCCCTGCTTCAGATAAGCGATCGCCACCAGTTCGCCCGCGCTGCCGAAATACGGATTGCCCGCGATCGCCAGACCGCGCAGCCGGCTGACCACCACATCCGGCTTCAGCGTATCGAATTCCGCGCTGGTCTGGCGGATCAGCGCGAGATCGCGGAACGGTTTGGCGATCGACTGATCTTCCGCGATCGCGCCGAACGCCCGCGCCGCGCCCTTCAGGTCTTGCTTGCGCAGCGCGATATCGGCCTCAGTGAAGCGCGCCACCGCGCGATAACCATCCGATTTCGATTGCGCGAGCTGCGCCAGCGATTTGGCGGACGCGTCCGCCTTCCCCGCGGCAAGATCGTCATAGGCGACCTGAAGCTGCTCGCCCTCGCGCTCGGCGCTCTTGTGCCGCTGGTTCTGCCAGATCAGGAAACCCGCGAACACCGCGAGCCCGCCGACGATCGCGGCCACCAGCCACTTGCCGTAACGCCGCCAGAAATCGAGCGCCTGATCCTTGCGCAATTCCTCATCGACTTCACGCAGGAAGGCTTCGTTATTTTGCGGCGTCAGGGCCAAGGGGAACTCCGGGTCCGGGGAAAGCGCGCCTGTTTAGCGACGCGCCGGGAGAAACGGAAGCGGATTGCTATTTCGGCTGATAGGTCTGCTCCGCACCCGGAAAGGCGCGGGCGCGGACTTCGCTCGCATAAGCTTCGGCACGTTCGGAGATGAAGCCCGCCATGTCGCCATAGCGTTTCACGAAACGCGGGGTGCGCTCGAACAGGCCGAGCATATCCTCAGCCACCAGCACCTGCCCGTCGCACCGCGCCGATGCACCGATGCCGATCGTCACGCACTCCACCGAGCGGGTCAGCTCGATCGCGATCGGCTCAACCACGCCCTCCACCACCATCGCGAACGCGCCGGCGCGATCAATCGCCTGGCCATCGTCGATGATCTTCGCCGCTTCCTCCTGCGTGCGGCCGCGCGCGCCATAGCCGCCGAGCATGTTGACCGCCTGCGGCGTAAGGCCGACATGCCCCATCACCGGGATGCCGCGATCGACGAGGAACTTCACGGTCGGCGCCATCGCCACCCCGCCTTCAAGCTTCACCGCCGCCGCGCCGGTCTGCTTCAGCAGCCACGCCGCGCTCTCGAACGCCTTTTCGGGCGACGCCTCATAGCTGCCGAACGGCATGTCGATGACGACCATCGCGTGATAGCTGCCGCGCACCACCGCCGCGCCGTGCGCCGCCATCATCTCCAGCGTGACCGGCACGGTGGAAGGCAGCCCGTAGATCACCTGCCCCAGGCTGTCGCCGACCAGCAGCAGATCGCAATGCGGATCGAACAATTGCGCGGTTCGCACGGTATAAGCGGTGAGCATCACCAGCGGCTCCGTCCCCTTGCGCTTGCGCACCGCGGGGACGGTGACGCGCTTCATCGGTGCGGAAACCGGCGTCGCGCGGCTGGTGGAGCTGTCGATCGTGAAAGTCGTGGACATGAGCGGTGGCTTATCGAGTCCCTTGCCGCGATGCCAGCCTTGCCTATCGCACCCAGCCGCTACGCCGCGCGACACCGGCCAGCCGCACCGCGATCAACGTGATCGCGACGATCGCCAGCGGAAAATACGTCACCCACACGCCCTTGGCCGCGATGATATCGGTGGTCGCGAACAAATATCCGAACTGGGCGATCACCGCGATCAGCGAGATCAGGTACAACGGGCGGGCCACGGCCTTGCCGAGCAGCAGCGCCACCGCACCGGCAAAGCCGCTGCCGACCGCCAGCGCATAGACCCAATTATACCAGCCCGGCAGCGCGGCATGGAGCGCGCGATCATAAGCCGTCGCCTCGCCCATCGCATCGGCGCCAAGCCGGAACTGCTGGACACAGGAAAAAACGCCCCCGGCGCCCCAGATGACCAGCAACAGGGCCGCGATCCGAAACCACATTGGCACGCGCGTTGCGAACTGGCTCATTCGATGTCCCCCGGCTGCGAAGCGCGAATGTGCCCCGCAAATATCCGTTACACAAGCGTTTCATATTGCGCCGCGTCGAACCCGACCACCAGCGCGTCGCCGCTCACCACCACCGGGCGGCGGATCGCGGAGGGATTGGCGAGCATCACCGCAATCGCCTTTTCCGCATCGAGATCGGCCTTTGCCGCATCGGGCAATTTGCGGAACGTCGTGCCGGCGCGGTTGAGCAGCTTTTCCCACCCGAGCCGCGCCACCCACTCGCGCAACGCCGCCTCGTCGACACCCGCCTTCTTGTAATCATGGAAGGCATAAGCCGCGCCGCGCGCGTCAAGCCAGACGCGCGCCTTCTTCACGGTGTCGCAATTGGGGATGCCATAGAGCGTAATCATCCCCCCTCAATCGAGGAAACGGCCAAGCACCGCAACCGGCTGATCGACAAAACCGAGCGCGCGATAGAAAGCCTGCGCGCCCTCATTGCCCGCGCGCACCATCAATTGCAGCTTGGGCGCGCCGCGTGCCCGCAGCCATGCCTCCGCCGCGTCCATCAATGCGCGGCCCAGCCCGGCGCGGCGCGCGTCTGGCGCGACCGCGAGATAATAGACCCAGCCGCGATGCCCGTCATACCCCGTCATAACGCTGCCGACGATCGCCCCCGCGCGCCGCGCGACGAGGATAGCCGAGGCGGGGCCGGCAAGCGCCCGCGCGATATCGTCCGCAGGCGGGTTCCATGGCCGCGTCAGGCCACAACCATCCCATAATGCGATGAGCGCGGCTTCGTCCGCTCCGGTCGCCTCGGCGATCATTTCGCCTGCTGCTTCGCGAGATCGGCGTCGAACGCGCTACGAGCATCGGCGACCATTTTCGGCAGCGCCGTCGCATCGACCAGATCGCCGCGCCGCGCGCGCGTGGACAGATCGGCGAAATCGGGATGGAACGGCAGCACCACATCCGCTCGCTCGCGCCCCAATCGGTCGAAGCTGCGGCGGAAATCGGCGACGATGCCGGGATAGGCGCGGTTGCCGACCAGCCGGTTGCCCGCCACGGTGACGCTGCAGGCGAACAGCACGTCGCGCGGTTGGCCGCGATCCATGATGCGCATCTTCCAGCTCGTGCAGCCCGGCGTGTGGCCTGGCGTCGCCATCGCCGTCAGCGTCACCCCGCCGAGCGTCACCGTCTCGCCATCGCGGATCGCCCGATCGACATGCGCGGCGGGGAAGCGGATCACGCCATAGTTCGTCTCGCCGGGCGGCGTCCCCGTCTCCACCGCCCGCGCATCGCGCGCGCCCACCACCAGCCGCGCACCGGTCACGCGCTTCAGCGCCGCGAGGCCCCCGGCATGATCGAAATGCGCATGGCTGAGCAGGATCAGCTTCACATCGCGCAGCTTCGCGCGCGCGACGATGCTCTTTTCCAGCCGCGCGGCATTCTCCGCCATCGGCGCGTCGATCAGGATCGCGCCAGCGGGCGTATGGATCAGATAGGCCGCCAGCCCCTCAGTACCGACATAATCAATCGGCCCGATCAGGTGCAACGGCGCGACCGACCGCGTCCAGGCGGGCGGGTTCGCGGCGGCGGTGGCGGGCAGCAACGCCGCCGCCAGCAGTGCGCGCCAAATCCCCCTCATTCCCACTCGATCGTGCCCGGCGGCTTCGAGGTGTAATCATAGGTGACGCGATTGATCCCCTTCACCTCGTTGATGATCCGCGTGGTGACGCGGGCGAGGAAGCCGCCGGGGAATTCGAACGCCTGCGCGGTCATCCCGTCGGTGGAGGTTACCGCGCGGAGCGCCAGCACGCTGTCATAAGTGCGCCCGTCGCCCATCACGCCCACCGAGCGCACCGGGAGCAGCACCGCGAACGCCTGCCAGATCGCGTCGTAGAGGCCGGCGTTGCGGATTTCCTCAAGGTAGATCGCATCGGCCTTGCGCAGGATATCGCAACGCTCCTTGGTCACCTCGCCGGGGATGCGGATGGCAAGGCCGGGGCCGGGGAACGGATGGCGACCGACGAAGATATCGGGCAGCCCAAGCTCCCGCCCGAGATCGCGCACCTCGTCCTTGAACAATTCGCGCAACGGCTCGACGAGCTTCATGTTCATCCGCTCAGGGAGACCGCCGACATTGTGGTGGCTCTTGATCGTCACCGACGGGCCGCCGGTGAAGCTGACGCTTTCGATCACATCGGGGTAAAGCGTGCCCTGCGCGAGGAACTCCGCCCCGCCAATCTTCTTCGCCTCGCTCTCGAACACCTCGATGAAGGTCTTGCCGATGAACTTGCGCTTCGCCTCCGGATCGGTGACGCCGGCAAGCCCGTTCATGAACAGCGTCTCGGCGTTCACATGGACGAGCGGGATGTTGTACGCCCCGCGAAACAGGCTGACGACCTGATCGGCCTCGCCGCTGCGCATCAGCCCGTGATCGACGAACACGCAGGTGAGCTGATCGCCGATCGCCTCATGGATCAGCACCGCGGCGACCGCCGAATCGACCCCGCCGGAAAGCCCGCAGATCACGCGGCCCTTGCCGACCTGCGCGCGAATCTCCGCGATCTTGGTCGCGCGGAACTCGGCCATCGTCCAGTCGCCATGCAGCCCGCAGACGTGGCGCGCGAAATTGGCGATCAGCCTGGCCCCATCGGGCGTATGCACCACCTCCGGGTGGAATTGCATGGCGTAGATGCGCCGCGCATCGTCGGCGATCACCGCGAACGGCGCGCCCGCGCTGGCGGCGACGGGGCGGAAGCCGGGGGCGAGCGCCGTCACCTTGTCGCCATGGCTCATCCACACCTGATGCCGCTCGCCCTCGCGCCACACCGCGTCGAACAAGGCGCAGCGATCGGCGATGTCGATGAACGCCTCACCGAACTCACCCGAACTGCCGCGCTCCACCGTGCCGCCAAGCTGCGCCATCAGCGCCTGCTGGCCATAGCAGATGCCGAACAGCGGCACGCCCGCATCGAGTATCTCCTGCGGGATGCGCGGGCTGCCTTCATCGAGCACCGAGGCAGGGCCGCCCGACAGGATCACCCCCGCCGGCTTCATCCGCTCGAACGCGGCCGCCGCGGATTGGAACGGGGCGATCTCGCTATAGACCCCCGCCTCGCGCACGCGGCGCGCGATAAGCTGGGTCACCTGGCTGCCGAAATCGACGATGAGGATGCTGTCGGGATGTTCCATGACGGGCCTGTAGCGATGTGGCGCGACGCGCGAAAGAGGCTCAAACCGTCCCCCGCCACCCCCGGCCTTGCGCGGCCGCCAGTTTTCAAACGAAAAGGGCCGCTTCCCGGTTGGGGAAGCAGCCCTTCTTTATCGGTCCGCCGCAGCTAAGCTGCGTCGTCGGACGGCGCCCTTCGCGCCGCCGGCCGGACGCGGCTTTAGCCTCGGCGTAGCTGCGCTACGCCTTAGGCCGCCGCGTCGAGATCCTCGTCGGTCATCACCGGGCCGGAATCCTGCCCTTTGGCCGAAACGTCGCGGTCGACGAATTCGATCACCGCCATCGGGGAGGCGTCCGACGCGCGGATGCCGGCCTTGATGATGCGGGTGTAACCGCCGTTGCGATCGGCGTAACGCTTGGCGAGCACGTCGAACAGCTTCACGAGCTGCGCGTCATCGAGCAGGCGCGCATGGGCGAGACGGCGATTCGACAGGCCGCCCTTCTTGCCGAGCGTGACGAGCTTTTCGACATAGGGGCGAAGCTCCTTCGCCTTGGCCACCGTGGTGGTGATCTGCTCATGCTTGATGAGTGCCGCCGCCATGTTGCGGAACAGCGCGAGACGATGCGCGGAGGTACGCTGGAGCTTACGACCGCCAACCTTATGACGCATGATATCTTCCTTCTCGTTCGTTCGGGGGCCGTCTTACGGAAACCCCAGACCCGGTGGAGGCGCGGCCCACCTTCGATTTACGCCGCCCTTGCCGTGGCAAAGGCCCAATTTCTTCGCAGGATCGACGCGGGAGTTAATCCCGCGTCGTCGGACGGGTTCGGCTTTGCCGACCCGCCGTCCGGGCTGCGCCGTCTCCGGGTTAGCCACGCTAACCCGGTGCGGTTCAGCCCATGATTTCCTGTTCGAGCTTCTTGGCCATCTCCTCGATGTTCTCGGGCGGCCATCCGGGGATTTCCATGCCCAGGCGCAGCCCCATCGACGACAGCACTTCCTTGATCTCGTTCAAGGATTTGCGGCCGAAATTCGGGGTGCGGAGCATTTCCGCCTCGGTCTTGCCGACGAGATCGCCGATATAGATGATATTGTCGTTCTTCAGGCAGTTCGCCGAACGGACCGACAGCTCCAGCTCGTCCACCTTCTTGAGCAGGTAACGGTTGATCTGCTGCGTATCGCCCTGCGGCTCCGCGCCGGCAGCCGGGGCCGCCATGCCCACCGGGGCGGAACGTGCGACCGCCGAATCGTCGAAGTGGACGAACAGCGCGAGCTGATCCTGCAAAATGCGCGCGGCATAAGCGAGCGCATCTTCCGGGGTGACCGTGCCATCGGTTTCGAGCGACAGCGTGAGCTTGTCGTAATCGAGATCCTGGCCAACGCGGGTCGGATCGACCTTGTAGCTCACCTGGCGCACCGGCGAGTAGAGCGCATCGACCGGGATCAGGCCGATCGGCGCATCCGCCGGACGATTGGCGACAGCCGGGACATAGCCCTTACCGATATCAGCGGTCAGCTCCATGTTGAGCGTCGCGCCTTCATCGAGGTGGCAGATGATGAGATCGGGGTTCATCACCTCGATATCGCCGCTCACCGCGATGTCGCCCGCCGTAACGGCAGCCGGGCCGGTGGCGGAAAGCTGGAGGCGCTTCGGCCCCTCGCCCTGCATCTTGAGCGCGATCTGCTTCACGTTCAGCACGATGTCGGTGACATCCTCGCGGACCCCCGCGAGCGAGCTGAATTCATGCAGCACGTTCTCGATCTTGATCGAGGTGACGGCAGCACCCTGGAGCGAAGACAGAAGGACGCGGCGCAGCGCGTTGCCAAGCGTCAGGCCGAACCCGCGCTCGAGCGGCTCGGCGACGAAGCTCGCCTTGCGCTTCCCGTCGCCGCTCTTTTTCTCGAGCGCGTTGGGCTTCTTCAGTTCCTGCCAGTTCTTTGCGTTGACGGACAAGCTCACGTCCCCTGAAGTTGGGCCGGAACGGGGGCTCGCCCCGGCCTTGGTGCAAAAGAACCCCGACTCGTCAGCCGGGGGCCGTAAAATCAGACGCGACGGCGCTTGGACGGGCGCACGCCGTTGTGCGGGATCGAGGTCACGTCGCGGATCGACGTGATCTGGAAGCCAACCGCCTGCAGCGCGCGCAGCGCGGATTCGCGACCCGAACCCGGACCCTTCACCTCAACCTCAAGCGTGCGGACGCCATGCTCGGCGGCCTTCTTGCCGGCGTCTTCGGCGGCGACCTGCGCGGCATAAGGGGTCGACTTGCGCGAGCCCTTGAAGCCCATCATGCCGGCCGACGACCAGCTGATCGCATTGCCCTGCGCATCGGTGATCGTAATCATCGTGTTGTTGAAGCTGGCGTTAACGTGCGCCACCCCCGCGGTGATGTTCTTGCGTTCGCGCCGACGAAGGCGCTGCGGTGCCTGTGCCATGTGGTATTCCTGACCTTTCTTTCAACACGGCGGTGGGGAGACGTTGCGCCTCAAACCCGCCGCCGGCGGAGCAAACCCTGCGAAACCGCCCGGACGAGCGGCTTCGCGACCGGCTTACTTCTTCTTGCCTGCGATCGGCTTCGCCTTGCCCTTGCGGGTGCGAGCGTTGGTGTGCGTGCGCTGGCCGCGGACCGGCAGGCCCTTGCGGTGGCGCAGGCCACGATAGCAGGCGAGGTCCATGAGCCGCTTGATGTTCATCGCGGTCTCGCGGCGCAGGTCGCCTTCCACGGTGTGATCGGCGTCGATCGTCTCGCGGATCTGCAGCACTTCCTGATCCGACAGATCCTGCACGCGGCGCTCCGGTGCGATCGCCAGCTTCTCGGTGATCTGCTTGGCCTTGGTCGGGCCGATGCCGTGGATATAGGTGAGCGCGATCACCACGCGCTTGTTGGTCGGGATGTTGACACCCGCGATACGTGCCATGAAACTTTTTCTCCTGTGCTCCACAAGGCCCTGCATGGCTGCAGCCTGCCTTATCTCGTCGCATTGCCTTCCAATGACGCAGGAAAGCGGCGAACGCAAAAACGCGCCGCCGGCAACCGTTGTGTTGGAAGCGCCCGGCACTACGGACTGGCGGCTTTCCTGTCAAGCGACGCCGTCGACGAACTCGCCCTCCCAAAAACGGAAAGCCGGCGGGAAGCGAACTTCCCGCCGGCCTCGGTACCCCCGGGAGTTTCGGGTACCGATCTCGTGGTCAGGAGACACCTGATCCTCGGCGCCGGCAGAGGGGACCGCCGACGATGACCTACGAGATAGAACCCGCCACGCATCACCCGCGTGGCTCCGGAATGACAATTTGTTCATCAACCGGCGAACGGCGCAGCATCGTCGCGCAGCACCGCACGAATCGCGCGCTCAGGAACGAATCGGCGAAAAGGCGATCCAGATGCGCGCGCGGCACGGAAGCGCAGGAACGCCCCGGTTCGCGCGCGAACCGCCTACGAACCGAAAACCGCACATCACCCCGCCCCACACCGCCACGACAGGCGGCGGGGCGGCAATGCGTCACTTGCCGTCGAAGATCGCCTCGATCGCGCGGGTCACCTCGGCGATATCCGCCATGCCGTCGACCCGGCGGACCAGCCCGCGCGCTTCGTAGATCGGGATGATCGGCGCGGTCTTAGCGCGATATTCGGCCATGCGCGTGCGCACGGTTTCCTCATTATCGTCAGCGCGGCGCTTGAATTCGTGATGGCCGCACACGTCGCACGTGCCCGCGACCTTCGGCTGCTTGAACCTGTCGTGATAGCCTTCGCCGCAATTGGCGCAGGTGAAGCGTCCGACGATCCGCTCGACCAGCGCATCCTCGTCCACCGCAAGCTCGATAACGTAATCGAGCTTCGCGTCGCGCGAGCCGAGCAGTCCATCAAGCGATTCGGCCTGCGCGGCGGTGCGCGGATAGCCATCGAAGATCGCGCCGGCACCGATGCCCTGATCGAGCCGCTCGCCGATCAGCGCGGAGACGATCTCATCCGAGACCAGCCCGCCCGATTCCATCACCGCCTTCGCCTGCAACCCGACCGGCGAACCCGCCTTGACCGCGGCGCGCAGCATGTCGCCGGTGGAAAGCTGCGTCATGCCCCGGTCGGCCACCAGCCGCGCCGCCTGCGTCCCCTTGCCCGCGCCCGGCGGCCCCAACAGGATAATATTCACGCGATTCCTCTCCCCCAAATCCGCGCGCTTAACGCAGGCGACCGCCCTTCAGCTTCGCCTTCTTGATAAGATCGCCATATTGGTGCGCCAGCAGATGCGACTGAATCTGCGTTACCGTATCCATCGTGACATTGACGACGATCAAAAGGCTGGTGCCGCCAAGATAAAACGGAATTGACAGCGCCGTGACCAGATATTCCGGCAGCAGACAGATCAGCGTCAGATAGGCGGCACCGATCACAGTGATGCGCGTCAGGACGTAATCGAAATATTGCTCGGTATTCTTGCCCGGACGGATGCCGGGGATGAAGCCGCCGTGGCGCTTCAGATTCTCCGCCGTCTCCTCCGGGTTGAACTGCACCGCGGTGTAGAAGAACGAGAAGAAGACGATGCCCGCGCCGTACAGCAGCATATAAAGCACCGAGCCGTGCTGCAGATACTGGTTCAGGGTGATGATGATATCGCCCATCCGGCTCTCGCCCGATACGCGATTGCCCGCGAACTGGGTGATGGTGAGCGGCATCAGCAACAGCGACGAAGCGAAGATCGGCGGGATCACGCCGGCGGTATTGAGCTTGAGCGGCAGGTGGCTGCGCTCGGCCTGCATCCCGCGCTGCGTCTGGCGCTTGGGATATTGGATCAGGATGCGCCGCTGCGCGCGCTCCATGAAGCAGATGAACAGCACGAGCAGCAGGACGGCGGCGATGATGCCGATCAGCTTGATCGGATCGAGGCTGCCCGAACGCCCGCCTTCGAGCAGGTTGAACAAGGTCGTCGGCAGATGCGCGACGATGCCCGCCATGATGATGAGCGACACGCCGTTGCCGATGCCCCGGCTGGTGATCTGTTCACCCAGCCACATCAGAAACATCGTGCCGCCGACGAGCGAGATCACCGCCGCGATGCGGAACATCATGCCCGGCTGGATCACCGCCTGCACGCCCTGGTTCGCGCCCAGCGCCTCCAGCCCGACCGCGATGAAATAGCCCTGGATCGCGGTGAGCGCGACGGTGCCGTAGCGGGTATATTGGTTGAGCTTCTTGCGCCCGCTCTCGCCCTCTTTCTTGATCGCGGCGAGCTGCGGCGACAGCGATGTCGCGAGCTGCACGACGATCGAGGCCGTGATGTACGGCATCACGCCCAGCGCGATCAGCGACATGCGGGTAAGCGCGCCGCCCGAAAAGGTGTTGAAGAAATCGAGCACACCGCCCTTGGTCTGCTGGCTCAGCAGCCCCAAAGCGGTGGGATCAATGCCGGGAAGCGGCACGTAGCTCAACATGCGGAAGACGATCAGCGCACCGATCGTGAACCACAACCTTTTCTTCAGGTCGGTCGCCTGCGAGAATTTCGCGAGGCTGATGCTTTGCGCCATCTGGTCGGCTGCGGATGCCATCGTGCGTTGATGCCTTCGGAAACGAAAAACGGCGGGATGGTGCTGATGCCCCGCCCCGCCGCTCATATAGGCGCGCCAGGCGCCATGTCTAATGCCGCGGGCGATAAGCTTTCACCGTCCGCGCCGAACCGATCAAATTTGTGCCCCGCGCGTGGCGGAAAAACACTCTCGATCGGCGCGGCGCGAACGGTGAAGCGACTCAGCCCTTCTTGGCGGCCTTGGCGGCGAGGGCGGTGCCCTTCTTGGCCTTGGCCTTTTCGGCTGCCGGAACGACCTCGATCACGGAGACCGCGCCGCCAGCCTTTTCGACGGCGGCACGGGCGGAGGCCGAGGCACCGGCGACGGTGAAGTTCAGCTTCGCCTTCAGCTCGCCCTTGGCGAGGAGACGGACGCCATCCTTGCCGCCGCGCGCCAGGCCGGCGGCCTTCAGCGCGGCGTGATCGACATCGCTGCCGGCGGTCAGCTTGCCCGCATCGACCGCCTTCTGGATCGCGCCGAGGTTCACCTCGGCATAATCCTTGGCGAAGATGTTGTTGAAGCCGCGCTTCGGCAGACGCATGTGCAGCGGCATCTGGCCGCCCTCGAAGCCGGCGATCGAAACGCCTTCACGGCTCTTCTGGCCCTTCTGGCCGCGCCCGCCGGTCTTGCCCTTGCCGGAGCCGATGCCGCGGCCAACGCGCATACGGCGATGACGGGCGCCTTCGTTGTCGCGGAGTTCGTTCAGTTTCATAATGTGCACTCGCTTTCGCTTGTTACGCGCAATGGAAAAGGGAAGGGGGCGCGTTAGCCCCCTCCCCCCGATTTGTCACGAGGTGAAATGCCGGGCGATCAGCCCTGCACTTCAACCATGTGCTGCACCTTGCGGATCATCCCGCGGACTTCGGGGCTGTCTTCCAGCTCCGAAACCCGGTGCATCTTGTTGAGGCCGAGCCCGACCAGCGTTGCGCGCTGATCCTTGGTGCGGCGGATCGGCGATCCGGTCTGCTTGATCTTGATCTTCGCCATGCCGGCTTACTCCGTGACGGCCGCGGCTTCGGCAGCGGCGGTCTGCGCATCAGCGCCATGGCCACGACCGAGCAGATCGGCGATCTTCTTGCCACGACGCTGCGCGACCGACTTCGGCGAAGTCTGGCTGCTCAGCGCCTCAAAGGTGGCGCGGATCATGTTATAGGGGTTCGACGTGCCGACCGACTTGGTGACCACGTCATGGACGCCCAGGCTCTCGAAGACGGCGCGCATCGGACCGCCCGCGATGATCCCGGTGCCCTGCGGCGCCGAGCGGAGGGTGACGCGACCCGCACCGAAATGGCCGTTGCCATCGTGATGCAGCGTGCGGCCTTCCTTGAGCGCGACGCGGACCATCCGCTTCTTCGCCGAAGCGGTCGCCTTGGAGATGGCTTCCGGCACTTCGCGCGCCTTGCCGTGGCCGAAACCGACCCGGCCCTTGCCATCGCCGACGACGACGAGCGCGGCGAAACCGAAGCGCTTGCCGCCCTTCACCGTCTTCGACACGCGGTTGATGTGGACGAGCTTTTCGATCAGCTCCTCGCCACCATCCTCGTTGTTGTTGCGACGATCATCGCGACGACCACGGTTGCCATCACGGCCACCACGGCCACGATCGCCGCCGCCCGCGCCACGACCGCCACGCGCACCACGACCGCGCGGCGCTTCGCCGCCCGCGTGAGCGCCCGCCTCGGGAGCCGCGGCTGCGGTGGCCTGCACCTCGGTGTTGTTCTCGTCAGCCATGTCTTAGAACTCCAGTCCGGCTTCGCGCGCGGCTTCCGCCAGCGCCTTCACCCGGCCGTGAAACAGGAAGCCACCACGGTCGAACACGACCTGCGTGACGCCGGCGGCCTTCGCCGCTTCCGCGACGCGCTTGCCCACTTCGGACGCCGCCGCGACGGTCGCGGTCTTGCCCTCGTGCCCGGCCAGCGTCGATGCCGACGCGAGCGTGCGGCCCGCCTCGTCGTCGATCACCTGGGCATAGATATGCTTGCCCGAGCGATGCACCGACAGACGCGGACGAGTGCCAGCGCGCGCGCGCAGCGCCGTGCGATTGCGGCGACGCCGCTTTTCGAAAAGCGAAAGGCCCTTGGTCACTTCTTCTTCCCTTCCTTACGGAAGATGTACTCGCCGTCGTACTTGATGCCCTTGCCCTTGTACGGCTCGGGCTTACGCCAGCGGCGGATCTCGGCGGCGAGCTGACCGACCTTCTGCTTGTCGGCGCCCGAAATCTCCACCGTCGTGTTGTCCGGGGTCTTGACCTCAAGACCTTCCGGCACGTCGATATCGACATCGTGGCTGTAGCCGAGCTGGAGCTTCAGCTTCTTGCCCTGCGCGGCGGCGCGATAGCCGACGCCGGTAATCAGCAGCTTCTTGCTGAAGCCCTCGGTCACGCCGGTCACCAGGTTCTGCACCAGCGTGCGCTGCATACCCCAGAAGGCGCGCGCGCGCTTGGTCTCGTTGGCCGGCTGCACCGAAATGCCGTCCGCCTGGACGTCATAGGTGACTTCGTCGGCGAGCTGAAGCGAAAGAATGCCCTTGGGGCCTTTCACGCTCAGCGTGCCGTCCGCGATGTTCGCGGTCACGCCCGAAGGGATCGCGACCGGCTTCTTGCCGATGCGGCTCATCAGAACACCTCCGCCAGCACTTCGCCACCAACATTCTGCTCGCGCGCTTCCGCGTCCGACAGAACGCCACGCGGCGTCGAAACGATCGTGATGCCAAGGCCGTTCATCACCCGCGGCAGCTCTTGCGAGCCGCTGTAGATGCGGCGACCGGGCTTCGAGACGCGCGCGACGTGCTTGATCGCCGGCTGGCCCTCGAAATATTTCAGCTCGATGCGGACGCCCTTCACGGGGCCCATGTCCTCGGCGCTATAGCCACGGATATAGCCTTCGCGCTGAAGCACGTCGAGCACGCGGGTCCGCATCTTCGATGCCGGCGACACGACGCTGTCCTTGCGCGCGCGCTGGCCGTTGCGGATACGGGTGAGCAGGTCACCCAGGGGATCGGTCACTGCCATTGTTCGTGATCCTTACCAGCTCGACTTCGTGACACCGGGAATCAGGCCCTTGTTGGCCAGTTCGCGGAGCTGCACGCGGCAGAGACGGAATTTGCGATAATAGGCGCGCGGACGACCGGTCACCTCACAGCGGTTGCGCACCCGCGTCGGGTTCGCATTGCGCGGCAGCTCGGCCATCTTGAGGCGCGCGATGAGACGCTCGGTCTCGTCGAGCGACTTGTCGTTCGCCTTCGCCTTCAGCGCAGCAAGCTTACCGGCATATTGCTTCACCAGCTTCTTGCGACGCTCGTTCTTGTTAACGGAACTCAGTTTCGCCATGGACTTAAGCTCTCTCGTTCGGATTCGTAATCAAGGCGATCATGCCGCCTTCTTCTCTTCGGCATCGGCATCCTGCGGGAACGGGAAGCCGAACAGGCGAAGCAGCTCGCGCGCCTCGTCGTCGGTCTTCGCGGTCGTCGCCACGATGATGTCCATACCACGCACCTTGTCGATGCGATCATAGTTGATTTCCGGGAACACGAGCTGCTCCTTCAGGCCGCAGGCATAATTGCCACGGCCATCGAAGCTCTTCGGGTTCAGCCCGCGGAAGTCGCGCACGCGCGGCAGCGCGATGGTGACGAAGCGGTCGAGGAACTCATACATGCGCTCGCGGCGCAGCGTGACCTTGACGCCGATCGGCATCCCTTCACGCAGCTTGAACTGCGCGATCGACTTCTTCGCCTTGGTGACCACCGGCTTCTGGCCCGCGATCAGCTCCATCTCCGAAGCGGCCTGCTCGACGCGCTTCTTGTCCTGGGTCGCCTCGCCGACGCCCATGTTGATGACGATCTTGTCGATCCGCGGGATTTCCAGCGCGTTCTTGTAGCCGAACTTTTCGACCATCGCCTTGGCGATCTTGTCGTCGTACAGCTTGCGGAGGCGCGGCTTGTAAGCGTCAGCCATCAATCTTCTCCCCGGACTTCACGGCCACGCGGACCTTCTTGCCGTCCTGCACCTCGAAACGGATGCGCGTCGGCTTGCCCTCGGCGGTGACGTGCGCCACCTTCGAGATGTGCAGCGGCGCTTCCGAACGCTCCAGGCCACCCTGCGGGTTCGCCTGGCTCGGCTTGCGGTGACGGGTGGCGACGTTGACGCCTTCCACGACGACCTTGCCGTCCTTCGGCATGGCGAGCGTGACGGTGCCGGTCTTGCCCTTGTCCTTGCCGGACAGGACGATCACGCGGTCACCCTTCTTGATCTTCGCGGCGGCCATTACAGCACCTCCGGCGCGAGGCTGATGATCTTCATGTGCTTCTTGGCGCGCAGCTCGCGAACCACCGGGCCAAAGATACGGGTGCCGATCGGCTCCTCGTTCTTGTTGACCAGCACCGCGGCGTTCGAATCGAAACGGATGGTCGAGCCGTCCGCACGATGAATGTCCTTGGCGGTGCGCACGATGACGGCGCGATGCACGTCGCCCTTCTTCACCTTGCCGCGTGGCTGCGCTTCCTTGATCGACACCACGATGATGTCGCCAACGCTGGCCGTGCGGCGCTTCGAGCCGCCCAGCACCTTGATGCACTGCACCCGCTTCGCGCCGCTGTTGTCAGCGACGTCGAGATTGGATTGCATCTGGATCATTGATCCGCTTCCTTCTCGCTTTATGACGCTGGATACCGACCCAGCGCCGCCTTCAAACTATTGCCCGGTCGCCCGGACGAACGATCAAGCCGCGACGTCGCCGTCGATATCGACCTGCTCCGGTGTCGCGCGGGTGTTGACCCGATCGAGCACCTTCCAGGTCTTCAGCTTCGACATCGGCTTGGTCTCTTCGATCCGCACCGTTTCGCCGGCCTTGAACTCGTTCGCCTCATCATGGGCGTGATACTTCTTCGAGCGGCGGATGATCTTGCCGTAGAGCGGGTGCTTGACCTTGCGCTCCACGTTCACGACCACCGTTTTATCGCCCTTGTCCGAGACGATCACCCCGGTCAGCACGCGCTTCGGCATGTCTTCTCGTCCTTTACTTGGCCACTGCGGCGCGCTGCGCCTGCAGGGTCTTGATGCGGGCGATGTCCTTGCGGACCTCGCGAACGCGGCTCGGCTTTTCGAGCTGGTTGGTCGCGGCCTGGAAGCGCAGGTTGAACTGCTCGCGCTTCAGCTGGCCCAGCGCTTCGCCCAGCTGGTCGTCGCTCTGCCCGGTGAAATCACTATTCTTCGACATCTTACTCGCCTCCGAGGTGCGACGTGTCGCCGAGACGCGCCACGACCTTGGTTTTGATCGGGAGCTTCATCGCCGCGCGTTCAAACGCTTCGGCGGCAAGCGCGCCCGGAACACCGTCCAGCTCGAACAGGATGCGACCCGGCTTGACCCGTGCCGCCCAGAATTCGGGCGAACCCTTGCCCTTGCCCATGCGGACTTCGGCGGGCTTCGACGAAACCGGCACGTCCGGAAAAATGCGGATCCACAAACGCCCCTGGCGCTTGATGTGACGCGTGATCGCGCGGCGGGCCGCCTCGATCTGGCGTGCGGTGATCCGCTCCGGCTCCATCGCCTTGAGGCCATAGGCCCCGAAGTTGAGCGCGGTGCCGCCCTTGGCGTCGCCGTGGATACGGCCCTTGAACGCCTTGCGGAACTTGGTGCGCTTCGGTTGCAGCACGTCTCTTACTCCTTAGCGGCGGTCATCGCGCGCGGGGCGCACGCCGGAGGTCTGAGCCTCCATCATCAGCCGGTCGGTGGCCATCGGATCATGGCCCAGGATCTCACCCTTGAAGATCCAGACCTTCACGCCGCACACGCCATAAGCGGTGTGGGCCTGGGCCTCGGCATAATCCATGTTCGCGCGGAGCGTGTGCAGCGGCACACGGCCTTCGCGATAGCTTTCGGTGCGCGCGATCTCGGCGCCGCCGAGACGACCGCCGCACTGCACGCGGATGCCGTCGGCACCCAGGCGCATCGCGGACTGCACCGCGCGCTTCATCGCCCGGCGGAACGCGATACGGCGCTCGAGCTGGTCGGCAATGCCCTGCGCGACGAGCTTGGCATCGACTTCCGGCTTGCGGATCTCGACGATGTTCAGGCTGACCTCGGAGGAAGTCATCGCGCCGATGGCACGACGCAGCTTCTCGATGTCCGAGCCCTTCTTGCCGATGATGACGCCGGGGCGCGCCGCATAGATCGAGATGCGGCACAGCTTGGCCGGACGCTCGATCACCACCTTCGAGATCGCGGCCTGCGGCAGCGTCTTGAGGATGTACTGGCGGATCTTGATGTCCTCCAGCAGGAGGCGTCCGTAATCCGCGCCGTCGGCGTACCAGCGGCTGTCCCAGGTGCGGTTGATCTGCAGGCGCAGACCGATCGGGTTGCTCTTGTGACCCATTAGGCTTCTTCCTGCTCGCGCACGACGATCCGGAGGCGCGAGAACGGCTTCAGGATGCGGGTGGACTTGCCGCGGCCGCGCGTCGCGAACCGCTTCATGGTGATCGACTTGCCGACCGACGCCTCGGCGACGACGAGCGCGTCGACATCGAGGTTATGGTTGTTCTCGGCGTTGGCGATCGCGGAGGCGAGCACCTTGCGCGCGTCGACCGCCATCGCCTTCTTGGAGAAAGCGAGGATGTTCAGCGCGTCGCCGGCCTTGCGGCCACGGATCAGGCCCGCGACGAGGTTCAGCTTCTGCGCCGAACCGCGGATCTGCGTGCCGACCGAGAGCGCTTCCTTCTCGCCGACCTTGCGGGGGGATGCAGGCTTGCTCATCAGCGCTTGCCCTTCTTGTCAGCCGCGTGACCCGGGAAATACCGGGTCGGCGCGAACTCGCCGAGCTTCATGCCGACCATGTCCTCGTTGACCGAGACGGGCACGAACTTGCGGCCGTTATACACGTTGAACGTAAGCCCAACGAACTGCGGCAGGATCGTCGAGCGACGCGACCAGGTCTTGATCGGGCCGGCGCGACCAGCGTTGTCCTGCGCGGTTTCTGCCTTCTTGAGCAGGTGCAGGTCCACGAACGGACCCTTCCAGACTGAGCGCGCCATTACTTCTTCCTCGCGTGACGGCTGCGAATGATCATCTTGTCAGTCGCCTTGTTGTGGCGCGTGCGGGCGCCCTTCGTCGGCTTGCCCCACGGGGTGACCGGGTGACGGCCGCCCGAGGTGCGGCCTTCACCGCCGCCGTGCGGGTGGTCGACCGGGTTCTTCGCGACGCCGCGGGTAAGCGGACGCTTGCCCTTCCAGCGCGTGCGGCCGGCCTTGCCGAAGTTCTGGTTCTGGTTGTCGGGGTTCGACACCGCGCCAACCGTCGCCATGCAATCGCTGCGGATATAGCGCTGCTCGCCCGAGTTCAGGCGGACGATCACCATGCCCTTGTCGCGACCGACGACCTGCACATAGGTGCCGGCGGAGCGGGCGATCTGGCCGCCCTTGCCCGGCTTCATCTCCACGTTGTGGACGATGGTGCCGACCGGCATCTGGCCCAGCTCCATGGCGTTGCCCGGCTTCACGTCGGTCTTCTTGCCGGCGATCACCTTGTCGCCGACGCCCAGACGCTGCGGCGCGATGATATAAGCCTGCTCGCCGTCCGCATAATTCACCAGCGCGATGAACGCGGTGCGGTTCGGGTCATATTCCAGGCGCTCGACGATGCCCTCGGCATCCCATTTGCGGCGCTTGAAATCGATGAAGCGATAACGCTGCTTGTGGCCGCCGGCGATGCCGCGCGACGTGACATGACCCTTGTTGTTGCGGCCACCCGTCTTGGTCTTGCCCTCGGTGAGGGCCTTGACCGGACGCCCCTTGTGGAGCGCCGAGCGGTCGATCAGGATCAGGCCACGAACGCCTGGGCTGGTCGGGTTATAATGCTTGAGTGCCATTACGCCTTGGCCCCCTCGGTCACGTCGATCGACTGCCCTTCCTTGAGCGTGACGATCGCCTTCTTCATGTCGGACCGCTGATAGGGAGCACCCTTCCAGCGCTTGGTCTTGCCCTTCTGGACGATCGTGTTCACGCCGACGACGCTGACGTCGAAGATCGCTTCCACGGCGGCCTTGATCTCCGGCTTGGAGGCGTCACGCGCCACCTTGAACACAACCGCGTTCTGCTCGGAGAGAAGGGTAGCCTTCTCGGTGATGTGCGGCGCGACGATCACGTCATAGTGACGATTGTCGATCGCCTTGGTCGGCTTCTTAGCCATTGAAGCGCGCCTCCAGCTTCTCGACCGCAGCGCGGGTAATCACCAGCGTGTCGGCCTTGATGATGTCATAGACGTTCGCGCCCACGGCCGGGAGCAGATCCACGCCCGGCAGATTGCGCGCCGAACGGAAACCCGCGCCCGCGTCGCCGTCGATAACCAGCGTCCGCTTGCCGACGCCGAGCGTCTCGAAATGGCCCTTCAGCTCCTTGGTCTTGGCGACTTCGAAAGCATCGAGCACGATCAGCGAGCCAGCCTTGGCGTGGCTCGAAAGCGCCATCTTCAGGCCCAGCGCGCGGATCTTCTTGTTCAGCGACGGATTGAAATCGCGAACACGCGCACCGTGCGCCTTGCCGCCGCCGATGAACACCGGGGCGCGGCGATCACCGTGACGGGCGACACCGCCGCCCTTCTGGCGACCGAGCTTCTTGCCCGAGCGTGCGACATCGCTGCGCTCACGGGTGCCGCGCGCGGTGCCGCGGCGCTTTTCGAGCTGCCAGGTGACGACGCGGTGCAGGATGTCCGCACGCGGATCGACGCCGAAGACCTCGTCCGAAAGCTCGACGTCCGCGGCCTTCGCCTTGGCGTCGAAGGAGGATACCTTGACCTTCACTTATCAGCCCTCCTGGCCGTCGGTCGCTTCGGGCGCGACCGAAGCCTCGGCCGGCGTATCCGCAGCGGTGTTGCTGTTGGCAGCCTTCAGGCCGGCGGGCAGCGGCGCGTCAGCGTGACGCGGTTCCTTGACCGCATCCTTGACGAACAGCCAGCCACCCTTCGAGCCGGGGACCGAGCCCTTGACGAAGATGAGGCCACGCTCGGCATCGGTGCCGACGACCTCAAGATTCTGCTGGGTACGATTCTTGTCGCCCATGTGGCCGGCCATCTTCTTGTTCTTGAAGACGCGACCCGGATCCTGGCGCTGGCCGGTCGAACCGAGCGAGCGGTGCGAGACCGACACGCCGTGCGTGGCGCGCAGACCGCCGAAGCCCCAGCGCTTCATGCCGCCGGCAAAGCCCTTGCCCTGCGTGCGCCCCTGGATATCGACATACTGGCCGGCGACGAAGTGATCGGCCGACAGCTCCGCGCCGACGTCGAGGAGGTTTTCCTCGGTCACGCGGAATTCGTGCACGATCGCCTTCGGCTCCACTTCGGCCTTGCCGAAATGGCCACGCTGCGGCTTGGCGACATTCTTCGCCTTGGCGCTCCCGGCGCCAAGCTGGACGGCTGTATAGCCATCACGATTTTGTTCGCGACGAGCGACGACCTGAAGCGCCTCGATCTGCAGAACGGTAACCGGCACGTGGCGGCCATCGTCCTGGAACAGGCGGGTCATCCCCATTTTCTTCGCGATCACGCCAGTGCGCATGATCTACAAGCTCCTTACAGAGGCACCTGCAGGCCCATCCCGCAGGTGCTTGTGACCACCCCTGTTGATAGGGATGATCGGTTCGGCCCGGAAAATGCGAAGCGCCCCCGTCCCGGGCCGGCGCCCCCGCGAAGGGGGCATGACGGGAGACGCTGTCCCGAAAGGCGATGCCCTCCGGCGGTATCTCTTTGTCTTTCAGTCGCCCCGCGTCGGCAGGGTTTCCAAAGCTCGCCCCCGAACCACCGGGAACGACAAACCCGCGGGACTCGGCGTCAACCGCGGGATGCCGGCCATTACGCCAGCTTGATCTCTACGTCAACGCCCGCCGCGAGATCGAGCTTCATCAGCGCGTCGACCGTCTGCGGGGTGGGCTGCACGATGTCGAGCATACGCTTGTAGGTGCGCACCTCGAACTGCTCGCGGCTTTTCTTGTCGATGTGGGGGCCACGGTTGACCGTGAACTTCTCGATTCGCGTCGGGAGCGGGATTGGACCGCGGATAAGAGCGCCCGTGCGTCGGGCGGTTTCGGCGATGTCGCCGGTTGCCTGATCGAGCACGCGATGATCGAACGCCTTCAGGCGAATGCGGATATTGCTGTCCATTTTCCCTACCGATGCGAAAGAGCGGGGCAACTCAACCACGCGCCATCCCGAAGTGGATGGCGAATCACTGGCCGCCTCTTGCTGTTTTCAAACACGAACCGAAGGCGCGGCGAATAACTGCGCCCTCATAAAAAGGCAACCGCCCGACACACCTTTCGGCGTGCCGGGCGGCTGATTTGCGTCGAGCCGCTTACTTGTCGATCGCGCTGACCACGCCGGCGCCGACGGTGCGGCCGCCTTCGCGGATCGTGAAGCGCTGGCCGACGTCCATGGCGATCGGCGCGATGAGCTTGATGCCCAGCGCGACATTGTCGCCCGGCATGACCATTTCGGTGCCCTCAGGCAGCTCGACGGTGCCGGTCACGTCGGTCGTGCGGAAGTAGAACTGCGGGCGATAATTCGCGAAGAACGGCGTGTGACGGCCACCCTCGTCCTTCGACAGGACGTACACTTCCGACTTGAACTCGGTGTGCGGCGTGATCGAACCCGGCTTCGCGAGCACCTGGCCACGCTCCACCTCGTCGCGCGCAACGCCACGGATCAGCGCGCCGACGTTGTCGCCGGCCTGGCCCTGATCGAGCAGCTTGCGGAACATTTCGACGCCGGTAACCGTGGTCTTGCGGGTGTCGTGGATGCCGACGATCTCGACTTCCTCGCCAACCTTGATGATGCCGGTTTCGACGCGGCCCGTGACGACCGTGCCGCGGCCCGAGATCGAGAACACGTCTTCGATCGGCATCATGAACGGCTTGTCGAGCGGACGCTCCGGCTGCGGGATATATTCGTCCACCGCCTTCATCAGCTCAAGCACGGCGTCCTGGCCGAGCTTCTGATCCGAGCCGCTCAGCGCGCAGGTCGCCGAACCCTTGATGATCGGAATATCGTCGCCGGGGAATTCATACGAGCTGAGCAGTTCGCGGATTTCCAGCTCGACCAGCTCGAGAATCTCGGGATCGTCGACCAGATCGACCTTGTTCATGAACACGACCATCGCCGGCACGCCGACCTGGCGGGCGAGCAGGATGTGCTCGCGGGTCTGCGGCATCGGGCCGTCGGTGGCGGACACGACGAGGATCGCGCCGTCCATCTGCGCCGCGCCGGTGATCATGTTCTTCACATAATCGGCGTGGCCGGGGCAGTCGACGTGCGCATAGTGGCGATTCGCGGTCTCATACTCGACGTGCGCGGTCGAGATGGTGATGCCGCGCTCGCGCTCTTCCGGCGCCTTGTCGATGTTGGCGAAGTCAACCGCGACGCCGCCCGACGTTTCGGCGAGCACCTTGGTGATCGCCGCGGTGAGCGAGGTCTTGCCATGGTCGACGTGACCGATGGTGCCGATGTTCAGGTGCGGCTTGGTCCGCTCAAATTTAGCCTTGGCCATTGATTCCCTACCTTCTGAATTTCCGTGTGAGCCGCACTAGGACTCGCCGTGAAGGCGGCCCCATAGCGACTGTTTTCACCCAATGCCAGCCCCCCGCCGTCCGACCACCACCAGGGCGGGCGGAACGGGAGGTGCCGGATTTACGCCATCTTCGCCTTCACTTCGTCGGCGACGTTCTGCGGCACCTCGTCATAATGCGAGAACTGCATCGAATAGCTCGCGCGGCCTTGCGTGAAGGAACGCAGCTGATTCACGTAACCGAACATGTTCGCCAGCGGCACCATCGCCTCGACGCACTGGGCATTGCCCCGCGTGTCGGTGCCCTGGATCTGCCCGCGCCGGCTGTTCATGTCGCCGATCACGTCGCCCAGATAATCCTCCGGCGTCACGACCTCGACCTTCATGATCGGTTCGAGCAGCTTGATACCCGCCTTCTGCGCGGCTTCGCGCATCGCGCCGCGCGCGCAGATTTCGAACGCGAGCGCCGAGGAGTCGACGTCGTGATAGGCGCCGTCGGTCAGGTGCACTTCGAAATCGATGATCGGAAAGCCGATCAGCGAGCCGGTCTCGGCGGTTTCGCGGAAGCCCTTTTCCACCGACGGGATATATTCGCGCGGAATGTTGCCGCCCTTCACCTCGTCGAAGAACTGGAAGCCCGAACCGCGCTCGCCCGGCACCACCGTCACCTTGACGCGGCCGAACTGGCCCGAGCCGCCCGACTGCTTCTTGTGGGTGTAGTCGATATCGACCTTCTTGCCGAGATATTCGCGATACGCCACCTGCGGCGCACCGACATTCGCCTCGACCTTGAACTCGCGCTTCATGCGGTCGACCAGGATTTCGAGGTGGAGTTCGCCCATCCCCTTGATGATGGTCTGGCCCGATTCGTGATCGGTCGAAACGCGGAACGAGGGGTCCTCCGCCGCGAGGCGATTGAGCGCGATGCCCATCTTCTCCTGGTCGGCCTTGGTCTTCGGCTCCACCGACAGCTCGATCACCGGCTCGGGGAATTCCATCCGCTCAAGGATGATCGGCGCCGCCGGCGCGCACAAGGTGTCGCCGGTCGTCGTTTCCTTCAGCCCCGCGATGGCGACGATATCGCCCGCGAACGCCTCATCCACGTCCTCACGCGAATTCGCGTGCATCAGCAACATGCGGCCGATCTTTTCCTTCTTGTCCTTCACGCTGTTCAGGTACGAGCCCTTTTCGAGCTTGCCCGAATAGATGCGGGTGAAGGTGAGCGAGCCGACGAACGGATCATTCATGATCTTGAACGCCAGCGCCGAGAAGGGCGCATTGTCGTCGGCCGGGCGCGAATCCTCGGTCTCGCCGTCGAGCTTGACGCCCTTGATCGCCGGCACGTCGAGCGGGCTCGGCAGATAATCGACAACCGCGTCGAGCAGCGCCTGAACGCCCTTGTTCTTGAACGACGAGCCGCACAGCACCGGCACGAAATCGAACGCCAGCGTGCCCTTGCGGATCAGCTTCTTGAGCGTCGCGACATCAGGCTCATTGCCTTCGAGATACGCTTCCATCGCGGCATCGTCCTGCTCGACCGCGATTTCGATCAGCTCGGCGCGCGCGGCAGCGGCGGCGTCCTTCATGTCGTCCGGGATGTCGCGATATTCGAACTTCGCGCCGAGCGAATCCTCAAGCCACACGATCGCGCGGTCATGGACGAGATCGACGAGGCCGATGAACTGGCTCTCGATGCCGATCGGGAGATACAGCACCGCCGGACGCGCGCCGAGACGGTCCTTGATCATCTTCACGCAACGCTCGAAGCTCGCGCCGGTACGGTCGAGCTTGTTGACGTAGCACATGCGCGGCACGCGATACTTGTCCGCCTGGCGCCACACGGTTTCCGACTGCGGCTCCACGCCGGCAACGCCGTCGAACGCGGTGATCGCGCCGTCGAGCACGCGCAGCGAACGCTCCACCTCGATGGTGAAATCGACGTGGCCGGGGGTGTCGATGATGTTGATGCGGTGATCGTTCCAGAAGCACGTGGTCGCAGCCGACGTGATCGTGATCCCGCGCTCCTGCTCCTGCTCCATCCAGTCCATCGTCGCCGTGCCTTCATGCACTTCGCCGATCTTGTACGACTTGCCGGTGTAATAAAGGATGCGCTCGGTGGTGGTCGTCTTGCCGGCATCAATATGCGCCATGATGCCGATATTGCGATATTTCTCGAGCGGATGGCTGCGGGCCATTGTCGTGCTTCCTCAACGATGCGGGGAGCCGGACGATCCGGCTCCCCACGATATGGTTAGTTGTGCGGCGTTCGCCAGGTTACCAGCGATAATGGCTGAAGGCGCGGTTCGCCTCGGCCATACGGTGCGTGTCCTCGCGCTTCTTCACCGCGTTGCCGCGGTTGTTCGACGCGTCGAGCAGCTCGCCCGAAAGGCGCGCCGCCATCGTGTTCTCGCTGCGCCCGCGCGCCGCGGCGATAAGCCAGCGGATCGCCAGCGCCTGCGCGCGCTCCGGGCGAACCTCGACCGGCACCTGATAGGTCGCACCGCCAACGCGGCGGCTGCGGACCTCGATGCCCGGCTTCACGTTGTTGAGCGCCTCGTGGAACACGCCGAGCGGCTCCTTCTTCGCGCGGGTCTCGACGGTTTCGAGCGCACCGTACACGATACCTTCGGCGACGGACTTCTTGCCGTCCAGCATCACCGAATTCATGAACTTCGACAGAACCTCATCACCAAATTTGGGATCAGGCAGGATTTCCCGCTTCTCGGGACGACGACGACGCGCCATGGCAAAAACCTTTCAAACAGATGGGAAGAGCAGCGGAAAAACGGCTTACTTCGGCCGCTTCGCGCCGTACTTCGACCGCGACTGCCTGCGGTCCTTGACGCCCTGGGTGTCGAGCACGCCGCGCAGGATGTGATAGCGCACACCCGGAAGATCGCGCACACGGCCGCCACGGATCAGCACCACCGAGTGCTCCTGAAGGTTGTGGCCTTCACCCGGAATGTAGCTGATGACTTCGCGCTGGTTGGTCAGGCGAACCTTGGCCACCTTGCGCAATGCCGAGTTCGGCTTCTTCGGGGTCGTGGTGTAGACGCGCGTGCAAACGCCGCGCTTCTGCGGGTTCTGTTCCATCGCAGGGACCTTGCTGGCGGCCTTCTGCGGATCGCGGCCCTTGCGGACCAACTGGTTAATCGTCGGCATTGAAGCCTTCACCTTTCATTAGGTTACTTTGCTGGAGCCTTCACAAGCTTACGGAATACGAAAAGGACCACAGGGCGGTCGCGCGCGACCTCCCGGCCCTTCATGCACCCAGCAATGTTCAAGCATGTCTGAAGGGCACAAGGCCCCACGAACGGGCGCGCCTATACGCTCGGGCCGCGTTCGGGTCAATGGCCGGGCCGGTCGATGGCGCGGGCCGGTCGATGGTCAGGGGGATCGCTCACGCCCCTTCGGGCGCCGCCGGGCGGAGCGGCGCCCTGACGGGCAGCCGCCGCGCCCCGATCAGCGCATCGCCACCGGCACGCCGCCCTTCAGCACCGCGACGGGATGCTCCAGCGTGCGCACGTCGGTGAGCGGATCGCCCTTCACCGCGACGATATCCCCGTAATGGCCGATCGCGAGCACGCCAACGTCGTCGCTGCGGTCCAGCGCCTGCGCCGCGCTGGTCGTGGCCGCGCGAATCGCCTGGATCGGGGTCATCCCCCATTCGACCATCTTGGCGAATTGCCGGGCGTTGTCGCCGTGCGGATAGACGCCCGCGTCGGTGCCGAACAGCATCTGCACCCCCATTTTCACCGCGCGCTGGAAGGTCTGGCGCTGTTTCAGGCCGATCGCCTTTTCCTTGTCGAGGCTCTCCTGCTCGGTGCCGTTGGCGGTGCCGGTCGCAAGGATATAATCGTCGTTGTAGATATCCATGTCGAACCAGGTCTTGTGCTGGATCGCGAGCTTCATCGCCTCGTCGGAGGCAAGGCTGCAATGTTCGATCGTGTCGATGCCTGCGAGGATCGCCGCCTTGATCCCCTCATCGCCATGCGCATGGGAGGCAACCCGCATGTGGAGCATGTGCGCCTCGTCCGCGATCGCCTTCATCTCCTCATAGCTCAGTTGCTGCCCGCCGACCGAATCGCCGAGTGAGAAGACGCCGCCGGTCGCGCAGATCTTGATTACCTCCGCGCCATATTTGTGCAGCCAGCGCACCTTGGCGCGCGCCTCCTGTGGCGAGTTGACCACCGAGGGTTCCTTGCGGTCATAGCTCGGCGGGAGCGCGTTATTGTCGCAATGCCCGCCGGTCGCGCCGAGCGCATAGCCGGCGGGCGTGATGCGCGGCCCAGGCACCCAGCCGCCATCGATCGCCTCCTTCAACCCGACATCCTGGAAATTGGCCGCGCCGACATTGCGGACCGAGGTGAACCCCGCGCGCAATGTCTTGAGCGCATTGCCCACGCTCACCGCGCCCCAGAAACTGTCGGTATATTTGAGTGACTGATAGCCACCGATCTCGGCCAGCCCGGTCAGGTGGACGTGCATGTCGATCAGGCCCGGCAGCAGCGTCACGTCGCCCAGATCGACCTTCTTCGCGTCCGCCGGCACCACTGCGGGCGCTTCGCCGCGAACCGCGATCGCGCTGATCCGGCCATCGGTGACCACGATCGTCGGGCGATCGACCATTGCGCCCTTTTCCACATCGAGCATCCGCGCCGCGGTAATCACCGTCGTCTCGGCTATGGCCTGCCCGGCGGCGGCCATCGCCAGCGCCGATACGAGCGACGCGCGCAGGATTCCCGATATCGTCATCACATTCCCCCCGTTTCTTTTCAGGCCTATCATGGCGTGGCGGTTGTGCGGAGGAAAGCCATGTCGTTGTCCGAATTGCCGATCGAGGGCGGTTGCCGCTGCGGGCGGGTGCGCTTCCGCATCAGCGCGCCGCCGCTGCTGGCGATGGCGTGCCATTGCACCGGCTGCCAGCGGATGACGGGGAGCGCCTTCTCCACCTCGCTCGCCGTGCCCGAGGCGGGGTTCGCCGTGATCGCGGGCGAGCCGGTGATCGGCGGGCTGCACGGCTATCCCCACCATCATCATTGCGACTGGTGCAAAAGCTGGGTCTTCACGCGACTCGCGCCGGAAATGGGGTTCGTCAACGTGCGCGCGACGATGCTCGACGATCCGCGCTGGTTCGCGCCGTTCATCGAAAGCTATACGAGCGAAGCGCTGCCATGGGCGCGAACCGGCGCCCGCCACAGCTTCGCGCGCTTTCCTGAGGCGGGTGAATATCCCGCGCTGATCGCCGAATATCGGGCGCTGATCGCCTAACCCAGCATCCCCGCATAGGTCTGCGGCGGCAGCGGCAACGCGATCCGCGCCGCGATCGCGGGGATGCAGGCGAGCGCCACCAGCGCGACGCCGATCCGCCATCGCCGGCGATCGAGCGCCGGCCAGCCGATCGCCACGCCGATCGCCGCCGCCATCATCATCCACAGGTGATAGCGCAGGTCCGACGCGATGCTCACCACCGCGAAGCTCGCCTCGCCACCAAGCGCGGAGACGAACAGCGCGCGCGCCACCTCCGCCGCGCGGCCTTCGCTCCGGCCAAGCGCGACCAGCCCGGCCAGCGCCAACCCGAGCCACGCGAAGGGCCAGCCCAGCGGGGTTTCGACCGCATATCCGGCAAGGCGCTGCCACGCCCGCGCGACTCGCCCCGGCGATCCGAGCCCGAGATCGTTGCGTTCGCTCATCAATGGCGGCGCGGCGCCGGGCCAGCGATATGGCACCAGCCAGCGCATGGTGGAATTGAGGTGCGCGAGCCGATGCACGGCATAAGCGAGCGGGTGCGAGACGATCGCTCCCGCCCACAGCAGTTCGAGCTTTGCCGGCGGCATCGCCACCAGCGGCGCGACATCGCCGCCGCATGGGCCGGAATCGCTCAGCGAATCCCAGAAATATGGTTTCACGCAGCCGCGCGCACGCATCTGCATCACCGCGCCCGGCGCCAGCCCGGTCGCCGCGCCCGGCACGCGCACGGCGATCGCGGCGAGATCATAGATCGGCTGGGTCCGCACCACCCCGCTATCCGCCGCCCCGAAAATCCGGTGGTTGATGGCCGGCGACAGCGCGATCGCCGCGACCATGCCGCCGAGCGCCACCGCCACCCGCCCCCGCCAGCCGAGCGGCACCAGCATCGCCACCAGCGGCGCGACCGCGAACACCGCATTGGCGCGGACGAGGACGGCGTAGAGCAGCAGCAACCCGGCACCCACCCAACCGAGCGCACCGGGCCGCGCGCCGCCCAGCCGGTAAGCGCCGATCACGCCGGTCGCGGCCAGCAGCGCGCCGGCCATCTGCGCATCCTTCAGCACCGCCATCTGCCAGCCGAGAAATGGCGGCAGCAGCGCGATCAGCCCCAGCGCGACGCCCGCGCGCCAGCGCCCACCACGCGCCAGCGCCATCGCCAGCAACGCGATGCCGAGCCAGTAAAACGTCACCTGCACCACGAACAGCGGCGCCTGCCCATGCCCGAGCGGCGCCAGCGCCTGCCACGCCCGCGCCATCGCCGGCGGATGCCAGTCGTCGAACTGGCCGGACAGCAACTGGCGATATTGCACCAGCGTATCGAACATCGCGAAGCCGGGGCGGAAGACGGCTAGCGTCAGCGCCCAGCACGCGAACATCCCCCCGCCGATCGCGCGCATGGCGCGATCGCGGGGGGACGGCATCGTCATATCTGGATCAGATGTGCAGCGCCCGGCCGTAAGCGGCCAGCACGCTTTCGTGCATCATTTCGGACAAGGTGGGATGCGGGAAGACGGTTTCCATCAGTTCCGCCTCGGTCGTCTCCAGCGTCTTGCCGACGGTATAGCCCTGGATCAGTTCGGTCACCTCCGCGCCGATCATGTGCGCGCCGAGCAATTCGCCGGTTTTGGCGTCGAACACCGTTTTCACGAAGCCTTCCGGCTCGCCCAGCGCGATCGCCTTGCCATTGCCGATGAAGGGGAAATTGCCGACCTTCACCGCATAGCCCGCTTCCTTCGCCTTCGCCTCGGTCAGCCCGACGCTGGCGATCTGCGGATGGCAATAGGTGCACGCCGGAATGTTGAGCGGGTCCATCGCGTGCGGATGCCCGCCCGCGATCGCCTCGGCGGCGATCACCCCCTCATGGCTCGCCTTGTGCGCCAGCCATGGCGGCGCGGTGATGTCGCCGATCGCCCACAGCCCCGCCACATTGGTGCGGCATGACGCATCGGTCTTGAGGAAGCCGCGATCGTCCACCGCGACGCCCAGTTCCTTCAACCCGATATTCTCGGTGTTCGGCACGATGCCCACCGCGACGATGACATGGCTGAACTCGGCCGTGCTTTCCTTGCCCGCCTTGTCCTTCAGCGTCGCCTTCACGCCGCCTGGCCCGGTCTCGATCTTGCTCACGCCCGCGCCGGTCATGATCTTCATGCCCTGTTTGGTCAGCGCCTTTTCGAGGAAGGCGGACACATCGGCATCCTCCACCGGCACGACGCGATCGAGCATCTCCACCACCGTCACGTCGGCGCCCAGATCGTTGTAGAAGCTGGCGAATTCGATCCCGATCGCGCCCGATCCGATCACCAGCAACTTCGTCGGCATTTCCGCCGGGGTCATCGCGTGGCGATAGGTCCAGATGCGCTTGCCGTCGGCCTTGGCGAACGGCAGGTCGCGCGCGCGCGCACCAGTGGCGAGGATGATGTTCTTCGCGGCCAGTTCGGTCGTCTTGCCCTGCTTGTCGGTGACGGTGAGCTTGCCTTTCCCGGTCAGCCTGCCCTCGCCCATGTGAACGGCGATCTTGTTCTTCTTCATCAGGTGCGTAACGCCCTGATTGAGCTGCTTCGCCACCCCGCGCGAACGCTTCACCACCGCATCGAGATCGGCCGAGATCTTCTCCGCGATCAGCCCGTAATCCTTGGCGTGGCGCATCTGGTGAAACACCTCCGCCGAGCGCAGCAGCGCCTTGGTCGGGATGCAGCCCCAGTTGAGGCAGATGCCGCCGAGCAACTCGCGCTCGACGATCGCGGTCTTGAGGCCGAGCTGCGCGGCGCGGATCGCGGCGACATAGCCGCCCGGCCCCGAACCGAGCACGATAAGGTCGTAGGTGTCAGCCATCAATTGTCTCGCATTTCGCCGTGGCGCGTCCACGTCCGGCGGATTTCATAGAGGCTCATCGCCAGCACGGCGGCCATCGTCGCCCAGCCGATCGGCCAGATCGTCGCCCCACCCTGCGGATAGGACCAGGCGGCGGCCCAGAAGAACAGCGCGGTTATCGCCAGCGCGGCGGCGTGCCACAGCAGCTCGAAAACGGTCGCGCGGTTCATCTCAGGCCAGCATCCCCAGCGGGTTCTCGATCAGCGCCTTGAACGCCTGCATCAGTTCCGCGCCGTCCGCGCCGTCGATCGCGCGGTGATCGAAGCTGCCCGTCGCCGACATGACATTGGCGATGCCGAGCGTATCCCCGATCACATAGGGGCGCTTCTCGCCCGCGCCGATCGCCATAATCATGCCCTGCGGCGGATTGATGACCGCCTCGAACTGCTTGATGCCATACATGCCCATGTTGCTGAGCGAGGCGGTGCCGCCGGTGAATTCCTCCGGCTTCAGTTTCTTGTCGCGCGCGCGCGCCGCCAGATCCTTCATCCGGGTGGAGATCGAAGACAGCGTCGCGCTATCCGCCTCGGTGATGACCGGGGTGATGAGGCCCTCGGGCGTCGAAACCGCGACCGAGATATCCGCGCGGTGGAAGCTGATGAGCTGATCCGGCGTGAACATCACGTTGCACTTGGGCACCTGCATCAGCGAAGCCGCCAGCGCCTTTATCATCAGATCGTTGACCGACAGCTTGACGCCGCGCGACGCGAGGCTGGCGTTCAGCTCGGTGCGCAGATCGAGCAACCTGTCGAGGCGCACGTCCACCGTCAGATAGATATGCGGCACCTGCTGCTTCGATTCGGTCAGGCGGCGCGCGATCGTCTTGCGCATGTTGCTGAGCTTGGTGGTGTCGTGCGGGATATCGGGCACCTGCGCCGGGGCGAGCGGCGCGCTGATCGCGGGCGCCGCGCTGGTAGCCGGCGCCGCGCCGGGCTTCGCGCCCTCGACATCGGCCTTCACGATCCGCCCATTGGGGCCGGAGCCGGCGACACCCACGAGATCGACCCCCTTCTGCGCCGCGATCCGCCGCGCCAGCGGGCTGGCCTTCACGCGATCGCCATCGGCGCGCGCCGGCGCCGCGACAGGCGCGGGCCTGGCCGCCTCCGCCCTGGCG
>NZ_CALMPA010000041.1 GCF_937871615.1 uncultured Sphingomonas sp.
CAGGTGAATCAGGAAACCGGCTGCGATTCAAGAGGCTGATTGAGTTTTGACCCTAAGGTCATCATCGGCACTCGCCCCGAGAGGAGATGATGGCTCAACGGATTTAATCCGTCATTCCCCGTAAGTCTACGCATACCAATTCGCCATGACTCAATCACAATGAAGTTGCGAAAGGTCTGCGTAGTATTGGCAGACATATTAAATAGAGGATCGCGCCGACAATCCAAACCCAACCGTTCCATGCTCCTATGGTAGCAGAATAGAGTGCCGTGAAGCCAAGCGGTCCCGCGATTGAGCTTAGATTGGTGAGGCTTGTAAGCGTTCCCTGTAAAGCTCCTTGCTTGTTACTGCTGACATTATTTGAAAGCATTGCCTGCAAGGCCGGCATGCCAACACCTCCGGCGGCAAGCAGCAACAAAATCGGGAACACCATCCATCCCTGCGTGGCAAAAGCCAGAAGAATGAAGCCAGTCGCATCCGCAGCCATGCCAAAGAGTAGCGTGCGCCGCTCTCCAAGCCGGCTTGAAAGCGGACCGGTAACAAACGCTTGGAAGATCGCATGTGTTGCTCCAAATGCCGCAAGCGACAAACCAACAGTCGTGGTGTCCCACTGAAAACGGTCCTCGCCATAGATGACCCATAGGGCCGCAGGCACTTGGCCGATCAGTTGAATAATGAAGAAAACTGCGAAAAGGGCCGCTAGCCCGCGCAATGCATCATCCAGCCGGAACAGAACGAATGGTTTGATGCGAACCGGCTTTCCGGTCTCGCCATCGCCGCGACGAGTCTCCCTGAGGAAAATGCAGGCTAGCAGGAACGCGAAGCCGTTGAGAAGGGCAGCGGCGATAAACGGAGCATGGGCAGAAATACCACCGAGCATACCACCAAGTGCTGGCCCGGCAATCATGCCTGCCCCATAACAGGCCCCCATGTAGCCGAACCAGCGTGCGCGAGAACCTTCCCCCGTCGAATCCGCAATGGTTGAGGCAGCTACAGCTCCGGTTGCGCCCGTGACGCCGGAGACGAGTCGGCCGATATAGAGCACCCATAAGACCGGCGCTGATGCCATAATTGTGTAATCGGCTGCGGCCCCCGCAAGAGAAGCCAGAAGCACCGGACGCCGACCGTAAGCATCTGAAAATTGTCCAAGCACGGGCGCGAAGATGACCTGCATCAACGCATAGAGTGACAGCAAAGCACCATAGTGACCAGCGACCTGCTCCGCCGGCACAAGCTCGCGCAGAAGCGTCGGAAGGACCGGCATGATGAGGCCGAGTCCCATGGCGTCGAGACTGACGATCAGCAGGGCGATGATGGCAGAGCTGCGCACCTGAAACTCCAGCGCCGCTCAATGCGAGCGACTTTATCAATGATAAGGACATAGACATAGAACTTATCGGTGATAAATTGTCAAGCGTTGGCGAAGGAACGTGAATGACCAAACTGGACAAGGGCACCGTGATCGCAGCGGCGCTGGAGCTGCTGAACGAGGTTGGCATGGACAACCTGACGACGCGAAAGCTCGCTGAACGCCTCAAGGTTCAGCAGCCTGCGCTTTACTGGCATTTCCAGAATAAGCGCGCGCTGCTTGACGCACTGGCCGAGGCAATGCTGACGGAACGCCACACCCGCTCGCTACCCGAAGAGAACGAAGACTGGCGGCTATTCCTGAAAGAGAACGCCCAGAGTTTCAGAACGGCGTTGCTCTATTATCGCGACGGGGCGCGCATCCATGCCGGCACTCGACCGACAGAACCGAATTTTGGCGCTGCCGAGACACAAATACGCTTTCTCTGCGCGGCGGGCTTTGGTCCGAAGCACGCTGTTTGGGCGCTCCGGGCGGTCAGTCACTATGTGGTCGGTTCCGTTCTCGAACAGCAGGCATCTGATGCCGATGAGAGAATGTCGGACAGATCAGATGTGTCCGGGCAGGCAGCATCGTCCTTCCTGCACGATCTGTTTCACGAGTTGGAAACAGAAGGCATAGATGCTGCGTTCAACTTCGGACTTGACAGCCTCATCACCGGTTTCGAGCGGCTACGTTCATCTACAACAGATTAGGGGCTTATCCCCCTCTGCCGCGCGAGTTGCCACGATTCCGATCCGCCCTGCACGACGCCCATGACTTCGCGGCCGAGCTGGCGGTCGATGACCGGCCGCCAGCGGTGCCCTCCGTGATTTCGATGTCGAGATTGGGATGGTCCTTCCGATACTGGCGACCAGCTCTGCAAGGAAGCTGCCCGGAATCAGGGCATAGACAACGATGCGTAGCCGGCCGCATTCGCCTTGCGCTGTCATGCCGGCGGTCTTGACGGCGTGATCGAGCTGATCGACGCCCACCGCGACCAGCTCCATGAAATGTCTGCCTGCATCCGTTAGCCGGACGCCTCGCGCATGGCGCTCGAACAGCAGGACACCAAGATTTTCTCCAGCGCCTTCACGCGCGCGCTGACGCTCGACTGACTGACGCCGAGCGCGTTGGCCGCGCGCCGAAAATTCAGATGCTCGGCAACGGCCATGAACTGAACAAGGGAAATGAGCGGTATCCTGCCGGACAGGATACCGCCATTCATGAAGCTGCGATGACGGGTGCGCCGCATGGGTGCCGACCGTCCTGCCAGTCGCCGGTCAGACGACCGGCGACCCCTCGGCGTGAACCTCACGGAATCGAAGTAGCGCAAGACCCGTCGAAACTAGCATCGCCATCGTCGCGGCGTAACAGATCACGGGCCAAGCCGTATCTCCGTTCAACAGCGTTACCGCTAGTGTCCCGACGATGCTGACGATCAGGCTTTGGACGCAGAAGTAGAAGGCGACTGCCGATCCTGCGATGTCGTCGAACTGTGCGAGAGCACCATTGGCGGTGACGGACACCGTGAAGACAATACCGACTGCCATTACCCACATTGGCAGGATGAAGCTGAGGAACGATGGTGAGCCGAAAAGTTCACCGATTCCCAACAGAATCGCCCCGCAAACGAGCAACGCCATCCCACGCGCCGCGCATCCCGCAATGCCCCATCTGGCTACAAAGGACTTCGCGAAACGGGTTGTCACAATCATGACCAGTGCGACAGTGGCGAAAGCCAAACTGAACCCGATTTCGGAATAATCGGCTTGGCCTATGAGCACTCGGGGGGCTGTCGAGAAGAAGACGAAGAAGGTGCCCATGCCAGCGCTAAAGCCGACCGTGTAAACCCAAAAGGTTGGACTCACGAAGATAGGCAAAACGGAACGGCGTGTGTTTACTTCATCCGAGGGGCGGGTTTCGTGCCATCTGAAACCGGCGTTCAAGAGTGCAGGCAACGCAAGTGCAGCCAGCGTGACGAATATCGCCCGCCATCCGAAAAACTCGCCGATCAGTGCTCCGGCGATGGGGCCAAGGGCGGGCACGAAGGCCAGCATCGAACTGAAAAGACCGTAGATGACGACACCCTCGGGGCGGCTGGCATAAACGTCGCGAACCGTCGCGAACGTCGCCACCAACGCCGCCGACGCGCCGACCGCTTGTAGCAGGCGAAAAGCGACGAAGGCTGCGGCCGTTGACGACCATGCCGCTCCGAGAGAAGCGACGATGAAAAGCGCCCCACCCGCAAGCAAGATCGGCCGTCGCCCGATGCGATCCGATATTGGACCAAAGATCACCTGCCCCACGCCGAGCATAACCATGTAGAGGCTCAACGTGAGCTGGATCATGGATGGCGTCGTGTTCAGGATGCCGGGCATCGCTGGGACGACGGGGAGATAAATATCCATCGCCAGTGACGCGAGGATGTCGAAGGGAGCCATCAGCAGCAGGGCTGCCGGCAACGTATAGGCCCACGCGGGGCGTGTGATAGTCATGACGAATCAACCGCTCGATTAAGGATTCCGGGCGGCGCCTGCTCGTCAACAATCAGATTGGGATTGATCTTACAGAACGCCGCAACAACAGTGTTTGTTGTTGCGGCTTACTTGTCTGCTGACTTAGCGTTTCCCATGCAGATAGCTCCACACTTGGCAATACGAATATCTATCTCCTATCCGAATAGCGCCGGTGTCGCAACGCCGTTTCAGGTGCTCTAAAGTCCCAACCCCCTTTGCCGCCCCAACTGCCACGACACCGATCCGCCCTGCACGACGCCCATGACCTCGCGGCCGAGTTGGCGGTCGATGACCGGCCGCCACGGGACTAGCGTAAATTCATGGGATTGCTCGACCACGGCGAACTTGCCGCTTGATAGCTGCACGGTGCCGGTGAACTTGCCGCTGACGTTTTCGCCGTCCGTGGCGGCGCGGAACGGCAGTCCCTTGCTCTCGGCCATCTCTGCGCCGACGCGGGCAACCTCGCGCTCGCGCAGGGTGGCGAGAAGGCTGCGGCGGTAGAAGATGCGGCCGTTCCGCGCTCGGGTGGCGTCGCCCTGTTCGATGTGATGCTCGCGCCGCTGGTCCATGGCGTCGCGCACCTGCTGGCCGAAACCGACCGGAGCAAGGTCGGCCGTCTCGCCATGGATCAGCCGCCGGTCCAACCAGGTCGCGCCATCCGAACCGATCTGCCTTTGCAGATCGACCGGGGAAAGCACGCGCACGCTGGCCTGCCTGTCGCGGCCGGCGTCATAGGCGGTGGCGCGGCTGACCAGATCATCGGGGATGCGCCATTGGTCGGTGTCGATCCGCTCGACGATCCCGGCCCGGCGTAGCGCCTCCAGTCGCCGGACATGGGCATCGACATAGCCCTCGTAATCGTCCCCCGGAACGCGGCCCTCGAACTTCGCCTGCTCCAGATGGCGGCTCGGGCGATAGATGTCGTCCTCGGCGATGGCCGTAATGGTGCGGTCGGACGGCCGTGCTGCCGCCTCGGCCGGGCCGATCTGGATGACGCTGCCGATGCGGGCATCCTCCAGCCGCTCGGGCGCGATGCCGGCGATGTGGTGCGTCCGCCCGTCGATCCCGTCCACCACAACGGTCAGGTTCTCCCCCAGCTCGTCGGACAGGTGCTTGTCCACGACGCGCCCGACGATGGGTGTCTCGGGCGCTCCGTCATGGATTTGGAAGCTCATGGGATCGCGTTCGCCGCCCTGCGGGCCGAGCGCCTTCTGCATGGTGCGGATAATGTCGCCGCGCTCGCCCAATTCGCGCAACGCCGGCTCCATATCCTTGCTCAATTCCCAAACGGCGGGCGCGTGCTCGGTCGCCAGCCCCATCTTCTCCAGCTTGCCGAGCCTTCGCAGGCGCAGCGTCCGCTCGAACTGCCGCCTCGGCGCTGCCGGTTCATGGCGCAGGTCGAGGAAACGGGCATCGGCTTCCTCGACCATGGCGCGGTCGATACGGGTGAAACGGTCTTGGTCGATCTCGGCCGACAGCTTGCGGGTCTGCTCGATCTCGGTGACGGGGCCGAGTTCCAGACTGGCAAGCTCGCTGGCACGCTCGCGAAGGCCAGCGGAAAGGTAGTCGCCGTTGATGACTAGATCCCCGCCGGTATCGTCACGGCCGTTGACGACGATATGCACATGGGGATGGCCGGTGTTGTAGTGATTGACGGCAACCCAATCGAGTTTCGTGCCTAACGATTTTTGAGCTGGGCAGCCATAACGGGAAACATGTGTTTGCCGTGGCCGGCGGAGCGGTGACGCGCTTGGCTGCAAATTTGTCCGATATTCTGCGCGACAAACCCTGTCGGATCGCTACGATGCACGACAACGTCATTTTCGGGGTTTGTCGCATATGCTGGTCGGTTACATGCGCGTGTCGAGCAGCGATGAGCGCCAATCGGTCGATCTGCAACGCGATGCACTGATCGCTGCTGGCGTCGATGACCGGCATCTTCATCAGGACAAGGCCTCGGGCGCGCGCGATGACCGGCCGGGACTCAAAGCATGCATGGCCGATCTGCGTGTCGGCGACACGCTGATCGTCTGGAAGCTCGACCGTCTCGGACGATCGCTGTCGCATCTGGTCCGCATCATCGAGGACCTGAAACAGCGTGGCGTCGCCCTCCGCTCGCTGACCGAGGCGATCGACACGGCAAGCGTTCACGGCAATTTTCTGTTCAACCTCTTTGGAACGCTCGCCGAATATGAGCGGGCGCTGATCACGGAACGGGTCAACGCCGGGCTTGCTGCGGCACGCAGGCGGGGGCGCAAGGGCGGCAGGCCGCCCACGATCGGTGCGGAAAAGGTCGAGCAGATCCTGGCCGCCCTCGAGGGCGGGGCCAGCAAAGCTTCGGTGTGCCGCAGCTTCCAGGTGCCGCGATCGACTTTGATTGATATGCTGAAACGGACCGGGTGGGTTGGCGCTGGCGCGGCCGGCAAGCCGGTCAACGCCGCATAGCATCGGCGCATCACGATGGCGTTTCTTGATGCCGGTGCCTGCTCCATCCTGTTCGAGCCGCCCGACACCCACGACGAGGCTCTTGCCCGCTATTCCCTCACGGCAGAGGATATCGCATTCGCCCGACGTCGCCGTCGAGCGCACAACCGGCTCGGTTTCGCGGTCCAGCTTGCGCTGGTGCGCGATCTCGGACGCCCGCTGCGGGCCGGCGAGATCGTTCCTGTTGCCGTCGTCGAGACCGTCGCGGAGCAGATCGGGATCGATCCGGTCGTATTCGACCTTTATGCCCGCCGCGACGAAACCCGGCGCGAGCATGTCGCCGACATTATGGCGCATCTCGGCTTGCGGACCATTCGGGAAAGCGACTACCGGCGCTGTATCCGCGCCGGCGCGGCCGGGGCCGTCGGCACCGAGCGGGGCGAGGCGATCGTGCTGGCCGTGATCGACGATCTGAAGTCGGCGCGGATCGTCGTTCCGGTTCCGCGGGTGGTCGAACGACTGGCCCTGGCGGGCAGGGCGATGGCACGGCGACAGGCCTATCGGAATCTGATCGAAGGTCTTGATCCGGAAACACTTGCCCGACTGGACGGGCTGATCGCCGAACGCAGCGGCGACCGCACGCTGCTGGGCTGGATCGCCGATGCACCGGAAGGAGCGAAGCTCAAAAGCCTGAAGGCGGTGATTGATCGCCTCGAAGTACTGCATCGCGCCGGTATCTCCGACGAGCGCCGTAAGAGGATCCACGCCAACCGTTACGGTGTGATCGCCCGGGAAGCACGCATCCTCCACGCCCGCGAGATGCACCGCTTCTCGACCGAACGCCGCCATGCCACGCTGTGCGCCTTCGTGATCGAGCGTCAGGCGTCGCTCACCGATCTGGCCATTGATCTGTTTCGCAAACTGCTGGGCGGCGCCGGGCGCAGGGCGGAACTGAGCCGCAGGGAGCGCCTGTTGCAGGAGGCGCAGATCCTGAACGGCATCGCGGTCGACCATGTCCGGCTCGGACAGGCGCTGCTGGCGGCGCGCACGAACGGCATCGATATGGCGACGGCGATCGGCGAGGCGCTGGGATGGGACGCACTGGAAGCGAGCATCACGGTCGCCTCCCGGATCGTCGCCCCCGACCGGCACGACGAGTTCGACGACCTGATCGATCGGCACCGGTCGCTGCGCGCCCTCGCCAGACTGATATTCGCCGCCTTCGACTTCCGCTCCTTCCGACCGACCGATCAGATCCTGGCATCGATCCAGCTGCTCCGGGGGATGTATGAGGGTGGTCGGTTGCCCCGGACGGTGCCGCTCTCCTTTCTCACGCGCAAATGGCGTCGTCGCGTCCGCTCGGGTGACGATCTCGATGCCCGCGCGTGGGAAGTCGCGCTGCTCGTGCATCTGCGCGACCGGCTGCGTGCCGGCGACATCTGGGTCGAGGGCAGCCGGGCGTGGCGGAGCTTCGAGGACTACCTCCTGAACCGTGCGACATTCGTCGCCATGCGCGACGAAGGGCGGCTCGGGCTTGCCGTCCCGGACAGCTTCGAGGCGTGGCGGAGCGAACGGACCGTGACGCTGGACGCCCGTTTGAAGGCTCTTGCCGTAGCGGCTGCAAACGGCACGATCCCCGACGCCACGCTGACCGGCAAGGGGCTGTCGATCAGTCCGATCGGCGAGGAGGATCGCGATCGGATCGTCGCACTCAGCCGGCGGTTGTACGCCCTGGTCCCGCGCGTCAGGATCACCGGCCTGCTGGCCGAAGTGCATCGCTGGACCGGGTTTCTCGACAGATTCACCCATTACCGTACCGGCGATACCGCCGGTGACGAGGCTGCGCTGATGGCCGCCATCCTGGCCGATGCCACCAACGCCGGTGCCGAGCGCATGGCCGAAAGCTCGCGCGGCGTCACTATCCACCAGATGATGCTGATGGTCGACCGGCATCTCCGCCCCGAAACCTATGCGACCGCGACCGCCGTCCTGGTCGATGCGCAACAGGCGCATCCGTTCGCGGTAATCTGGGGCGATGGGCACGTCTCGTCGTCCGACGGGCAGTTCTTTCCGGCCGGGGGGCGCGGTGAAGCCAGTCTCGACTATAATGCCAAATACGGCAAACGACCCGGCGCCTCGCTGTACGGATTCCTGTCGAACCGGTTCGCTTCCTTCTTCTCCCGGCTGATATCCGCCTCCGAAAGCGAGGCGCCCTATGTGCTCGACGGGCTCGTCCACAACGAAAGCGCGATCGAGATCCGCGAGCATGCGACCGATACCGCTGGGGCGACCGAGACGATCTTCGCCATGTTCCACCTGTTCGGCTATCGGCTGATCCCGCGCATCCGTAACCTGGGCGGGCGGCGCCTGTTCGTAATCGCAGACGACAGCGCCTACGATCCGCTCGACGCGCTGATCGGCGGTTCGGTCAACATGGCCCGGATTGAGCCCCATTGGGACGAGGTGCTCCGCCTCGGCGCGTCGATCGGCGCCGGGCTCGTGCCCCCGTCGGTGATTCTCAAGAAGATCGCCGCGACGCCGCGCCAGAACAGCCTCGCCATCGCGCTGCGCGAGATCGGTCGGATCGAGCGGACGATCTTCATCTGCGACTGGCTGCTCGATCCCAGACTGCGCCGGCGATCGCACGCCATCCTCAACAAGGGCGAAAGCCGCCATGCGCTGGCCCGTGCCGTGTTCCTTCATCAACTCGGCGAACTGCGCAATCGCGTCGCTGACACGATGGCCTATCGTGCCTCGGGCCTTAACCTCGTCGTCAACGCGATCATCCTGTGGAACACCGTCTATCTCAGCCGCGCCGTTCGCTACGTCGAGGAACAGGGCGTCTCGATCCCCGCCCCGCTACTTGCCCAGATCGCGCCGCTGCCGTGGAGCCACATCGCGCTCACCGGCGACTATCTCTGGAACGAGATTGACCAACCCCTCGAACGCTATCGCCCGATCCGCGCCAACCGCTTCAATCCTCGCAACTTCGTCTTCCCTTAGCGTACACGGCTGAAGAAATTCCCGCGGAGCCCCATGTTTGCCATCATGTTCGCGCTCGGCGACGGCGAATGCGCCTTCCCAAGCCTTGATATTGCTGAAAACCAGATCGCCTGCTTCAATCCGAAAGAGCGATTGCCAAGTGAGTTCTGACCCTACGAGGTCAGGCTTGGTGAAAAGGCCCTTGCCGAATGAGCGGACGCCCAATTCCGGATAGGAAGCATCCGGGTCGATCACGACCGGGCGACGAACCAGCGGTGCAATTTCCCCCATCGCCACGCGCGGCGCATCCGCAACGATCCGCGCAAAGGCCGCGCGCAGGGTTGCGTCGATTTCGGCTGCCACCAGCTCGGCAGCATGCCCGCGTTCGGCAATCGACGCAGCGGCTCGGTTCAACCGCGCGACGATAGCTTGCTGTTCGGCAGTTGACGGCAATGGGATGGCTTGCGCGAGAAATCGGCTTTCCTTGAGCCGGACCCGGTTGGTGCTACCTTCGCTCGCACTCTTGCAGATCGCTATGAACCATGCGGTCCGAGCCACCCAAGCGACATACTCAGGGAGAGCCCTTTCAGGATCGACATCGAAGGCAGGGAAGTCATTCGAGACGACTGCGCCATCTAGTTCGGCGGGCACAATCCCGAAGGCACCATGGCGGGCGTCGATCTTGGAAATGACGAACTGATTGGTTGAGACGCGGTTCTGTTGTGCGGCTGCAATTTCGGAACCCTTGACCAACCCGCGAAGCGCAAGCCCTTTACCCCACAATCGGGCGGTAACCTGCGCATAGGTCTGATCCGGGTCCAGTTGGACCCGGTCAGAGCTCGGTTCGAGCACCTCACCCAAAGGGACGGATGGCCAACGGCTCATGCAAACGCCTGTTGCGAAACGAGCGCGCGCAGCTCGCCCAGCAGCTGCAGAACTTCACCTTCCTTGGCAAAGGCAGCTTCGACGATTTCTGAAGGTATCCGGTGATCTTCGGCCCCTTTGGCGTTGGGATTCTTGATGTCGAGGTTAACTGCAACGACCTGCCCGCCAGCATCGCGTTCGATCAGCCCCTGTCCATCGACTAGCCACGCGCGCGGATCGTCCCCGCGTGCGTCCCACCAAGCGCTCAGATCAGCCAGATCGGCGGACTGAAGTGGCGCGGTCTTGGAATATTTCCGGCGACCTTGGGGCGCGGGCTGCTCCCAATAGGCAATTTGCCCGGTCGGGCCGGTGGTGTCGAAGAACAGGATGTTCGCCGCAATGTCGGTATAAGGCGCGAAGACGCCTTCGGGCAGGCGCACAATGGTGTGGAGGTTGAACTTCTCCAGCAGGTCCGCCTTGATCCGGGCGGCAACACCGGTGCCAAACAGCGTGCCGTGCGGCACGACCACGGCGGCGCGGCCCTGGCCCTTGCGCTTCAGCCGCCGCATGATGAGTTGCAGGAACAGCAGCGCCGTTTCCGCCGTGCGGCGATCGTCGGGGAAGTTGGACAAGATGCCCGCCTCTTCCTCGCCGCCGAAGGGCGGATTGGTCAGGATCACATTGACCCGCTCGCGCTCGCCGATTTCGGACAGGCGGAAACGCAAGGCATTGCCCGGATCGATCTCGGGCGCTTCCAGTCCATGCAGCAGCAGGTTCATCTGCACCAGCAGGAAGGGCAGCGATTTCGGCTCGACGCCCATCAGGGTGCCGGACTGGAGCTGCTCCCGCTTCTCCACGGTATCGGCCTGCAAGGCCATGTGAGCGAAAGCCTCGGTAAGGAACCCGCCGGTGCCGCAGGCCGGATCGAGCACGGTTTCCCCGATCCGGGGATCGATCCGTTCGACCATGAAGCGCACCACGGCGCGCGGCGTGTAGAACTCGCCGCTATCGCCAGCCGCGTCGCGCATCTCGCGCAGCAACGTCTCGTACAGCCGCCCGAGCGTGTGCATTTCCTCGGAACTGTCGAAATGAATGCCGTTGATCAGGTTGATCACGTCACGCAGCAGGTAGCCGCTTTCCATGCGGTTGGTAACGCCGCGGAACACGGTCGAGATAACGTCCCGCCGGTCGCGCCCGCCGTTGGTGCCGCGCAAGGATCGCAGGTAGGCAAACAGGCCTGGCCCCTCGCTGCCGTCCGGCAATGTCGTCTTTTCGGCGGTGATGAAGGTGAGCAGGTCCGGCCCGGTGATGCCGTCCTTGTCCGCCGCCCAGTCTCGCCAGCGGTAGGGCGGCTCGATTGCGTGGTCGAATTTGCTGCCCGCCAGTTCCGCCTCGTCGGCGTGCATCCGCTCAAGGTCGTCGAGGAACTTGAGGAACATGATCCAGGTGAGCACCGGCAAGCGATCAAGATCGCCATTCAGTCCCTTGTCCTTGCGCATGATCTTGCGCGCGGACTTGACGATGGAATCGAGGCGCTGGGCGGTGGTCTGGGGAGCGGTCTTTTTCGGGGCGCGGGCCATGGTTGTCCTTATCGATTATCAGGCCGCATAGAGTGCTTCGGTCAGTTCCGCCACTGCCTCGCGCATGGCCTGGGGGCCGCCGAACAAGCGCGCGATCTCGCTGGGGTTGCCGAAGTCCGAGATGGGCTGGACCTTGAGCGCCTGGGGCAATGACAACTGGTCAGGCCCGGTCGCGGCATACTTTTCAAGCAGGGCATCGATCACGGCCCGGGCCGGCTCTCCATACCGCTGGAAAAGATCGGGCGCCTTGGCGCGCAGCCGCTGTGCGCGCTCCGACCGCGTGGTGAGTGGCGCATTCCATGCCAGATGGCACAGCAGATCGAACGGATCATCTTCGGGCCTGCCTGCATCCACCTGAAGCGCCGCCAGATCGATCCCGCGTTCGGCCAAGGCATCGATGATCGCGCTGCGCTTGTCCTGAATGGCCCATTCGGCGCGGAAGGCGGCAGGTGTTGGGAACAGCGTCCGCACCTTCTCCCCGGTCCAGTCGGTGAGCTTGCGGCAGGTCAGGCGCTTCCCATCGGAATCCAGATCATAAACGAGATGCGCAACAACCTCGACTTCGCCGCCATCGACATACAACTTGCGCGGAAGGGTGTCGGGTTCGTCCGGCGGAAGCGTTGTAGGACTGCCTTCACCGGTCGGTTCTGTCGGCTCGACTGCCTGTTCCTCGTCCGTTGAAACGACTTCGCCCGCGGCATCGATCTCTGTCGTAATATCGTCTGCCGGTTCACCGTCAAAGGACGGGTCTGCGAACTTTTCGGTCGCCGTGCCGGTGTAGTCGAGGATGCTGAACCAGAGCTTCCCGTAGTCCTCGCGCAGCCGCGTTCCGCGCCCGATGATCTGCTTGAACTCCGCCATCGAACCAACTACCCGCGCCAGCGCCACGTTCTTGCAGGTCGGGGCATCAACGCCAGTGGTCAGCAGCTGCGAGGTGGTAAGAATGACCGGCGTTTCGGATTCCAGATCCTGAAACGTGCTGAGCTTGCCCTTGCCAATGTCGCCCTCGTCCGAGGTGACGCGGGTAACGTAGTCGGGATACTTCGCCACCATGTCCGAATTCAGATTGATCAGCGCCTTCCGCATTTCGCTGGCGTGATCCTGATCCACGCAGAAGACGATGGTCTTGGCGAAGCGGTCGGTGTTCTTGAGGAAGTCCGTAAGGTGGCGCGCTATGGCCTCAGTCCGGGATCGGAGCGCGACTATCCGCTCGAAGTCCCTCGTCTGGTATTCCTCGTCAGGAATCTCGCGCCCATAACGGTCCAGCTCGCCCGCCGAAGGGCGCCAGCCAACAGCATCGAGATCGGTGACGATGCGATGCACGCGGTAGGGCGCAAGGAAGCCATCCTCGATCCCCTGTGCCAGCGAGTAGGTGTAAAGCGGCTTCTGGAAATAGGCGTATGTGTCGCGGCTCTCTTCCCGCAAGGGCGTGGCCGTCATTCCCAGCTGATAGGCTGGTTCAAACCATTCAAGGATTTCGCGCCAAGAGCTGTCCGAACGCGCGCTTCCCCGGTGGCACTCATCGATGATGATGAGGTCGAAGAAGTCCGGTGCGAATTCCTTGTAGAGACCGGGCCGGTTCTCGTCGCGGGCGATGGCCTGGTAGGTCGAGAAGTAGATGTCGCGGCCATGGCTGATCGCGTTTGCGCCAAGCTTCCAACGCGCATCGCCGAACGGAGCGAAGGTTTTGTCCTTGGGGTCATCGACCAAAATGTTTCGGTCGGCAAGAAACAGGACTTTCGGCTTGCGGTGGTCGCCCCGCTTGTTCCAACCGGACGACCACAGCCGCCAGCAGAGCTGGAATGCCACTGCGGTTTTTCCCGCCCCGGTACAGAGATTGAGCAATGCCCGACGTTGCCCGCCAAGGATTGCTTCCATTGCCCGATTGACGGCGATCTCCTGGTAGTATCGCAGCGGCCTTTCCGGATCGGGAAAGCCTGCAGACAGCAGCTTTGCAGAGCCATCCCCAGAAATTTGCAACTGGTTCTCGATCCGGGACCAGAGTTCAGATGGAGCCGGGAAATCAGCCCGCTGAACCTCGGTTCCCAGCACCAGGTCAATCTCGATAATCTCGCGTCCATTGCTGGCATAGGCAAACCGCAGGCCGAGGATCTCGGCATAGTCCTTCGCTTGCTGAACCCCGTCCTGCGCAGAACGATATGCCGCCTTCGCCTCAATGACCGCGATCGGATAATCGGGCCGATAGCGCAGGATATAATCCGCACGCTTTCGTGTGCCCCGACGAGCCACTCCGCCTACGAAAAGAACCCGACCGTCCGTGAATGTCCGCTGCTCTTGAATTGCGCAAGGTGCATCGTCCCAGCCTGCGGATTGCAGCTTCGGAACAATATACTTTCGGCAGGTGTCAGCTTCGGTATTCATCTTGTCGGCCACATTCGCTGAACAACATGGGATTGGCAACTAGCGGCAGAGTTTCCGATGGTTGGACGTCCTATTTCGAAACCGCGACCATCCAAGAAATCATCCCCTTTCATGAACTGATCACGCCCCTGGCCGAACCCGGATAGGCCCAGCAACGCGCGCTCATGCGGACCGTGTTGCCGCCCTGCGGTCGGCTGCCCGCACCACTCCTTCGAGCGGCGTTTCCCTCTCTGCGTTCGGTGCAGACCTGTCCGTGCCCGGCCTCATCGGGGCTCAGTCAAAGGGATGGTCCCTTGGACGGATTGAACAGCTTCGAAAGGTCAAATCTCATGAAGAACATCGTCACTCTCGTCGGCTTCGTTGGCAGCAATCCCGAAGTCCGCACCACGCAATCGGGGGCTTCGATCACCAACGTCTCGCTCGCCACAACCAACAGCTTCAAGGACAGCGAAGGCAACCGCCAGACCGAGACCGAATGGCACCGGATCACCTGCTTCAACGGCATCGGGAAATGCGTCGCCGAGCATGTCCGCAAGGGAGCGATGATCATGGTGACAGGCCGCATCCACTACACCAAGTGGACCGACCAAAACGGTATCGACCGTTACGGCTGCGAGATCATTGCCGAGCAAGTCGACTTCCTCGCCAAGGCGAAGGAAGCGACCACGACTGAACCGAAGAAACGGCGCTCGAAGTAGCACCGCCTTTGCCAAACGTGCGTCACCTGAAATAGCCCCGATGGTTGCTGCCGTCGGGGCTTCTCGGCTGTTTGCGGCGTCCCAAACAAAGCGCTGGTGCGGACAGCGGCCAGGACCGCTGGCGCTTTTGTGTGAATGGATACAGATGATGGCTATTTGGTCCCCAATCCGGAATTTTTCGAGAACAAGGGCGGCCTAAATGAAAGCCTAGCGTTAAACGCTCGATTGTCGCTTTCTCGCCCAAACCCACAGGAAATCCCGACTTTTGGTCCGAAATTAGAAGGCGCAAACGCACTGGGCCAGGCGCTGGGAATATCGGAACTTGACAGCACACCCTACGCACCTGAAGGTGCATGAGTTCCGTTGTTTCACAACGGGTTAGCGCGGAAGGAAAGGAGACTACGTTGTAGTACGACAATGTGAGCGGGCAAGAACGGCGGAAATCAGCCATTCGTGCGTAGTCTGTGAGACTACGACCCGCCGGTCCATGACGATCAACTTGCCGGAACCGGGCCGCTCGGCTATAAATAGAGCCATTCTTCAGTCCCCACCAGCCTCCCTGCTAGGAGGTTGGTCTTGGCTACCAGTTACCGGCATTACAACGTCCGCCTGGAGCGCGCCCAATGGGACCGCCTCAGCGTGATCGCCACCGAACAGAAATTGAGCGTCGCCGACGTCATCCGATCGGCCCTCAATGTCTTCCTTTCATCCTCCGACGTGCTGACCGCGAGCCAGCGCCGTCTGGCCCGGATCAGCGAGTTCCAGCAGCTCGTGCTCGACGTCATTCTGCGCGAGCAATATCCCGAGCTGCGCGACCGCCTCGTTGCCGAAACCGACAAGCGCCTGGTGCAATATCATGGCGCGTGAGGACATCCGCTCGAACGGGAAAAACATCCCGCTGACCCACCACTCCGCGCGCGGCCGCGTGCAGCGAAACTCGGGCAATTTCACCCGCGGCTCGCAGCTTCTCACCCACGAGATGCTGATGTGGTTTTCGGGCGCGCGGCTGCCCATCATGGTCTGGTTCTTCGCCTTCCTCGCGGCCTGGTTCATCATCCTCTCGATCCGCCTCGACGAGCATGGTTTCCAGCTCGTCTGCATGAAGGTCTATTCGGCGCTCTGGAACTGGGTCGACCTCAATCCCAACAAGCGCGTCAACGTCACCCTGCCCAATGGCGAGATCTACAAAACGGTCATGCCCGTGGTGCCCTATATCCCGGCCGTGCAGCAGGCCTGGGAGACCACGATCCGGGCGCTGATCGGCTCGATCCTCGTCTCGGTTTTCGTGGTCGCGCCGCTTACCATCTGGTTCGTCGACATCTCGCGCAGGCGCGGGCGTTCGATCCTTCAGGAACGCCACGAGCGCGGCGCCATGCTGGTCGATCGCGCCGTGCTGGTCTCCGAAATCGCGCAGCACAACGCTGAGAAATTCGAGGAGGACGCGCGCCAGTTCTTCCCCGGCCGCTCGCCCGCCGCCGTGCTCAGACTGCCGTTCGTGACACGGAAGGCGGGCGGCATCCACCATCCCTATACGCTCGCCGGCATCCCCTATCCGCACCGCCTCGAGCAGTCCCATTCCATGCTGATCGGCACCACCGGCGCGGGCAAGACCACCGAGCTCAGGAGCCTGGTCAGCCAGATGCGCCAGCGCCAGGACAGCGCCGTGATCTTCGATCTCACCGGCGCCTATGTCGAAGCCTTCTACGATCCCATGCGCGACACGATCCTGAACCCGATGGATCAGCGCTGCCCCGCCTGGTCGATCTTCAACGACTGCTCGACCTACAGCCATTTCACGTCGGCCGCCGCGGCGCTCATTCCCTCCGATGGCGGCTCGTCCGAACCCTTCTGGGCGCTCGCGGCCCGCACCTTGTTCATCGAGATGTGCGTCCGGCTTCAGGAGCGGGGACAGACCACCAATCTCGCGCTCGCCGAGAACCTGATGACCGCCGATTTGAAGCGGGTGCATCGCTTCCTCGCGAACACCATTGCCGACCCGCTGACCGCACCTGAAGCGGCCCGCATGGCGGAATCGATCCGGGCGGTCTTCAACACCAACGCGCAGGTCCTGCGCTTCCTGCCCGACGAAGGCGAGCCGTTCTCGATCCGGCACTGGATGACCACCGAGCGCGCACCCGGTTCGATCCTGTTCGTCACCTCCGATTACGACGACCTGGAGATGAACCGGCCGCTGCTGACGCTCTGGATGAACATCGCCATCACCAGCCTCATGACCCTGCCGCGCACGCGCAGCTTGCGGACCTGGTTCATGTTCGACGAGGTCGGCGCGCTGCACCGCCTGCCGGCGATCGAGAAGGGCCTTCAGACCGCGCGCAACTTCGGCGGCGCGATGATCCTGGGGCTCCACAGCTTCCAGAAGCTGGTCGAGGTCTATGGCGAGGAGGGCGCGCGAAATCTCGCCTCGCTCGCCCGCTCGAAGCTCATCCTCGCAACCAGCGAGTTCAAGACCGCCGAGGAATGCTCGCAATATATCGGCAACCGCGAAGTGCGGCAGATGGATGAGGCCTATAGCTACGGCTATAACAACAACCGCGACGCCTCGACCCTGACCCCGCGCAAGCAGGTCGAGCCTCTCGTGATCCCCGACGACATCACCAACCTGCCCTCGATGCACGGCTTCGTGAAATTCCCCGACGGCTTCCCGGCCGCGCGCATCCTGCTCGAATGGAAGGACTACCCGATCGTCGCGCCGGGCTTCCTGAAGCGCCCCGTGATGCAGCCGGTTCGGTCCAGGCGCGGGGAGGAGATTTTCGAGGAGGAGGGCAGTGAGGCCGGCGGCAGGGACGGCGCCGTCCAGATCGTGGATGAAGTGGTCGAGCCGACCAATCTCGCCAAGGAAATGGCGGCGCGGATTCTGCAGTCGCCGAGCGAGGGCCAGGTCGCCGAAACCGGTCGTATCGCCCCGCGTAGCGAAGACCGGCCGGTGCCCCCTCAGGCGAAGGGGTCAGGCGGTGGAAAGGAGGACGGCGCGCGCGGCCGGGACGCCCAGCAGGAGGCCGGCCAGCGGCCCGCCGACGACCGGCGCGGACCGTCACCGCAGGCGCCGCAGGTCGAGGATCAGACCATCATCGAACTGCGTCAGGGCTTCGCCGCGGGCCGTGACCAGGACGATCTCGACATGGGGATCTGATCCATGCTCTCGGTCGCCGCCGTCCGCTCCGCATCAGGCGCCGCGAACTATTTCGCGAAGGACGATTTCAAGGACAATTACTACACGGCGGATGGCTCGTCCGAGGTCAGCGCCTGGGGCGGGGCAGGGGCCGACGCCCTCGCACTCGATGGCGAAGTCAGTCGCGAAAGTTTCGAGCAGATTCTGGGCGGCGTCCTGCCGAGCGGGGAGGGCGTCGCCCAGGTCGAAAACCGGCGCAACGGTGTCGATCTCACCTTCTCGGCGCCGAAGTCCGTATCGGTCATGGCTTATGTCGCCGGCGACAAGCGGGTGCTCGCCGCCAACATGGCCGCGGTCCAGAAAACCATGGCGTGGGTCGAGAAGAATCTCGCCGAAGGGCGCAAGGACGTTGAGGGCCGCAAGGTGCCGGTGCCGACCGGCAAGCTCGTCTATGCGCTGTTCCAGCACGACACCAGCCGGGCGCTCGATCCGCAGGCCCATGTCCACTCTGTCATCGGCAATCTGACCCAGATGCCCGACGGCAAATGGCAGGCCCTCCACGCCGACAAGATCTGGTCGAACAACGCGGTCATCGGGGCAATTTACCACGCCTACCTGCGCGCCGGATTGGAGAAGCTCGGCTACCAGGTCGAGCTCAAGGGCAAGCACGGCACATTCGAGATCATGGGTGTGCCCAAGGCGATCATCGATGCCTTCAGCCAGCGGCGCGAGGCGATCCTCGAGAAGGCGGCCGAACTCGGCATCGTCTCGGCCAAGGGGCGCGACGGCGTGACCACCACCACCCGCGATCCCAAGCTCAATGTCGAGGACCGCGACGGGCTCCAGAAAGGCTGGATCGACAAGGCGGCGGAGCTCGGGTTCGACGGCAAGGGACTGCTCGCCTCGGCGCTGGCCCGGGCAGGGCAGGGCGCAGCCGACAACAAGCTGGAGCGGGGCTTCCGGGCGGTCACCGACGCGATCGCTGGTGCGCGGGATCTCATCGGCGGCTTTCTGCGCTCGCCCGATCCGCTGATCGACAGCGGCCTTGCCCGTGCCACCAAATCGCCGGCCGTCGCCCGGACGCAATTGGCGGTGGCCTCGGCCGTCCGCATCCTCGCCGAGCGCGAGGCGGCATTCGACGTCAACAAGCTCTCCAAGACCGCGCTGGATCTTGGTCTGAAGGGCGTCACCATCGAGACGGTCGAGCATCGGATCGAGCAGCTCTACGATAACCGTCAGCTGATCCCCGGCGTCGCCCGTGCCGGGGACAAGGGCGTCGAGATGGTGACCACTCAGGAGGCGCTTCGCACTGAGGAGGCGATCCTCAAGGCGGTCGATGCGGGCGTGGGCAGGGCGACGCCGATACTTCCCGCGCAGGATGCGCCCGCCCGCCTGCAGGAGGCCGCCGATCGCCCGCTCAATGCCGGCCAGCTTGCTGCCGCGACCCTGATCCTCTCCTCTGAAGATCGGACCGTGACGGTCCAGGGCGTCGCCGGCGCCGGCAAGTCGACCATGTTGCAGGCGGTCGCCCGGATCGCGGATGCCGAAGGCAAGGATGTTCTGGGGCTCGCCTTCCAGAACAAGATGGTCGCCGACCTCGCCGAAGGGGCCGGGATCAAGAGCCAGACGATCGCCTCGTTCGTGCTGGCCAATGAGCGCTACCTGACCGAGCGCGATACGCCGCGCTACGAGGAGGCGCGCGATCGGCTCGGTGGCGCGATGCTGGTGGTGGACGAGACCTCGATGGTCTCCAGCGCCGACATGCTGAAGCTCCACAGCATCGTCGAGGCGCTCGGCATCGACAAGCTCGTGCTGGTCGGCGATCGCCAGCAGCTCTCCTCGATCGACGCCGGCAAGTCCTTCGCGATGATCCAGGCCGCCGGCGGCACCATGGCCCGGATGGACGAGAATATCCGCCAGCGAACCGACACCCTGCGCACCGTCGCCGCACTCGCCAATGTCGGCAAGGCGGGCGAGGCGATGAAGGTGCTGGGCGATAACGTCCACGAAAGCGCGAACCCGCCCGAAGAGGCCGCCGACAAGTGGCTCGCGCTGGGGGCGGACGACCGCGGGGCGACCCAGGTGTTTGCCTCCGGCCGGGAGTCCCGCGCCATCATCAACCAGCGCATTCAGGACGGCCTTGCCGCCGAAGGCACTGTGCGGGGCGAGGGCATCCACCTCATCGTCTACGACCGGGTGAACCTGACCCGTGAGGAGTTGCGCTACGCGGCCAGCTATCGGCCCGGCCTCACCCTCGATGTCGGCCGCGGCGGCGCGCAGGACGTCGGGCTCGCGCAAGGACGCTATGACGTCTCCAGGGTGCTGCCCTCGGGCAAGGTCGAACTGGTCGATGGGCGCCGCAAGATCCGTTTCGATCCGCAGCGCCTCTCGCCGACGGAGAAGCGGGACCGCCTCGAACTCACGGAGAAGAAGGATCTGCATATCCGCGAGGGCGACCGCATCCGCTGGACCGCGAACGACAAGCCCCGCGACCTGCACAATGCCGCGCTTGCCCGCATTATCTCGGCCGACGCCTCGGGCATCACCGTCGAAACGGCGGGTAATCAGACCCTGACATTGGCGCCCGGTGATCCGATGCTCTCACGCCTGGACCTCGCCTACGCGCTCAACATGCACATGGCGCAGGGCATCACCACCGACAAGGCGATCACGGTCATGGACAGCCATGAGCGCAATCTGTCGAACCAGCGCCTGTTCAATGTCGGCGTGACGCGCGTGCGCGACGAACTCACCATGATCGTCGACGATAAGGAAAAGCTCGAACGCCAGCTCGACCACAATGCCGGCAACAAGACCTCGGCCCTGGAGACGGTCGGCCGTCTCGATATCGACGGCAGGAAGGGCGGCGCCAAGCCGGTGAAATTCGATCCCGGTCCGATCGACGGGATCAACCTCGCGGATCAGCCGGACATCCTCGCCGATCTTCCCCCCATTCCGGATGGGCCGCTCGAGCCCGCAGCTCCGATCAAGGGCGACGGCCTCAAGGCACCCCCGGACCTCAAGCCCGAAAAGGCCGACCTGCTGCCGCCGCTTCCCGAGCGCAGCCTGGGCCTTGACCTTTGATGACGAACGGCCGGCGCGGTGCCGGCTGAATGCAAGGAGACTGACGATGGCATGGGATTTTGATGAAGGCGGCAAGTTCGGCAGCGAGAAGGCCGCCGAGGACTATGCCCGGCGCAACGGCCTCAGCAACGCGGACTTCCGCACCCGGCGCAAGGGTGATGAGGTTGAGCTGGAGATCCGTCGTTCCGCCGTCGACGGCCGAAACCTTCGCGACACGGGCGAAGGCCGCAAGGACGGTTGGTTTTGATCGGGGCGTCTTTGACCCGGACATTCGGCAGTAGGCGGTTGTCCAATGGGCATCGATGATCGCGACTATATGCGAGCGCGCTACAGGCAGCGCGCCAACCGCACGAGATGGAACGAGGGTCGGGGGCGGATCGAGGCGGCCTGGCTTGATCCGCACCACCAGCGATATCGCCGACAACCGTTTGCAGCGGCGCTCGCTTTCCGTTTCGCCCTGCCGGTGCTCGGCCTGCTGCTGATCCTGATCCCATTCTATGGGGATGCGCAGCGTCATGGCTGGATTCCCGATCTTGAGCCGGCGCAGCCGTTTCCGGAGAGCGGGTCGGTAACCGTCGCTGGCAATGTGGTAGGTTTGGCTTCGCGCAGCTATCTAACGATCGCGGCCGCCGATTCCAATGCAGTGGTGCAATTGATGGACCCGGATACGAACGCCCATGCGCTGTCGATCTACGTTGCCGCCAATGAACGGGTGACCGTGCCGGTGGCCGCTACGACATACCGGGTCCGACTGATCGAAGGTCGGAAGTGGCACGGCGCGAAGCGCTATTTCGGGCCAAACACATCCTATGAGACGGTCGCCAAGCTGATAGAATTCACACCGACGATGGGCCACATCATCGACCTGCATCGTCGGCCGGGGGGCAATCTGGAGACGCGGATGATGGGCTCGCGACCCGCGCCGCTTTGATCGGGGCAGCCCGGCCTACCTGCTCCTAAGATGCCATCAATGACACTTTACCTAGAAGCGCCCGGTAGAGTGTCATTGATGACAATCATTGGGCGCGGGACTGTGCGTCGTTGATGCCTGAGTCAGGCAGGCATGTTAGCGAGGGCGTCCGTCATAACGACGAGAATCGCCACCTGAATGCCGCACCATATCTTCTATTCCTGGCAAAGCGACACTGAGAACCGGATCGGTCGCGGCTTGGTCCAGTGGGCGCTGGATCGCGCCATACGCACCGTCAATGCGGACGCCGACGTCGATCCTGCCGATCGTGAGCTTCGCGCCGATCGCGACACAGTGGATGTGCCGGGAATGCCGCCGCTAGCGGACACCATCTTCGGAAAGATCGACCGGGCGGTCGCCTTCCTGTCCGACCTCACGCATGTTGCCACGCGCGCCAAGGGCCAGCTCTCGCCCAACCCCAATGTCCTGCTAGAGCATGGCTGGGCGCTGAAATCGCGCGGGTGGGGCAGGATGATCGGCGTCATGAACACGGCGATGGGCCATCCCGACGAGCATCCCCTTCCGTTCGACCTCACTCATTTCAAACGCCCGATCCTCTTCCACTGCCCGGCCGATGCGACCGACGAGGAGCGTCAGGCGGCACGGGCGGGGCTTCAGAAGGATCTGGAGAGTGCCCTCCGCCTGATCCTCGACGATGAGGTTCTTATGGCGGCTGCGCCGCCGGCCGAGCCTCATCCCCACGACGTCGAGCTGTTGCAGCGCTATCGCCAGCAAATCCCGGAGCTGCTGCGCCAGTTCCTGCGAGACCATAATTTCGGAACGCCCTACCCGTGCAAGGCGCTCGATCCGCTCGATGACATGGCTGCGACCTGGGCGGGCGCTGCCTTCGATTTCGAGGACCCCGCGCTACAGGAGGCCGCCATGGCGGTCCGCGCGGCGAACACCTCTCTCATGGAGCTGGTCTATGAACGCATCCATGTGATGGACCGGAACCGCAACATGGCCTGGCCGAAGACCGACTATGACGTGCGGCACGGCATGCAGCAGAGCACTCTGGACGCGATCAGGGAGCTCAATGCGCGCGCCGGAACGCTGATCGGCGCGATCGACGCATTCGAGAAGGTTGGGCGTTCCCGAATCCGTGTCGCGCCGCCGGCGCCAGCGGCGGCGCCGGTGGATCCCCGCTGGGAGGCCGCGCGGACCGCGATTTCGGAGCTGGCGGCGGACCGGATGCGAGGAGGGCTTCCCGAGATCGTCGCCATGCCCAGCATGACGCTGCGCATTGTGCCGCTGGCTGCGATGGATCGGCCGGCTCTCGATCCAAAGACCGTCCTTGCAGCGGCGCTCCGCTTTCCGCCTGACAGCCAGGTCCGGGTTCAGTCGGATTCGGATGAGCGCCAGTGGTGGAGCTATGGCCTGCCGCTCATCCAGACCGAAAACAACCCGGAGACCCGGTGGCGCACGCGCCTGGTTCGCCCCGGTCTGATCGAATTCGAGGCAATGATCGGCGCCCGGATCGACGACGATCCCGAAATCCTGGTGGATGGCCGCGCGCTGGAGGCATCGATCGCAGCCCACCTCGAGCGCCTTGCCGCCGTGCTCGCCGACGTAGGACTTGCCGGTTCCGGCCTCGTTTCCATCGCATTTCGAGGGATGGAGGACGTCGAGCTAACGCGCGCCCGCGGTGGCGGCCGCAAGATCCGCAAGCCCGAGCTGTTCCTGCCTGAGCGTCAGGTGACCGATCTTGCCGTGCCGATGCAGCCGCTGCTGCAGGAGCAGTTCAATATCCTCTGGCAGGCGTCGGGCTGGGCCGATGGCTCGCCCTCGTTCGGCTGACCGGGCCCGCGCGGTGGAGCTCAAGCCCCCGTCACCGGAAGAGGGAGATGCCGGTCTTCAGGCGTTCCGTGAGGCAGCAAAGCTCCACGAGGATACGTTGCGCAGCCGGATGTCCCGCGAATTCTATCGAAAGGATCTGGCAAAATGGCAGAAGCTCTATGCGACGCTCGCCGGCAAACGCGCGGCAGGCACGGCAGCGGCCGTTCATTTCACTCGGCTATCGGTGCTCTGCGGTGAGCTGCTGACAGAATATGGTCCGGAGGGGCCGCCCAAGAAGCGGTCGCCCAAGGCGATGACGCCAGTGCCGTTGACCTATCCTGACTTCCCCGACGACATCACCCACCGCATTCACTTCCTCGAAGGGCCGGGGATCCGACGGCAGCGCGCCGTTGAGCTTTCGGCCCATGCCCCCGGCATTTCGAGGCAGACCTCGGCGCGCGGCCGCGTCCTTCTTTCGGTCGGGGTTCGTCAAGATCAGGTCCGCCTGTTCGAGCGCATCGTCGAAGCCATCGGCGATCTCGCCATCGCTGATTACGCCGCCGCAGGTTTCGACATCGGCTATGTGATGCGACCCGAAGGGATCGCCCAAGGTCAATCCTGGACGGCCAATCCCCTCGATCCAGCGCTGCCGATTGCCCGTGTGTGGGAGGATAATCAGCGGGCCCGGGGTTACGGGTTGCAGGCGCGCCTGCTTGGCGATCAATGGCGCGGTGCTGACGGGACCGGCCTCCCAGCCGACCTACCCGATTTAGATGGCGGACCTTGGGACCCTGATCCGCATTGGCAGCGCGTTCTTGAATTCACGGAAGCTGACCGCCTCGATGAGGCGCTCGCGCTGGTCGATGCGGTGCCCGGTCGCGATCGTGAGCCCCTGTTCGACGAAGTTATCTATCTCAGGTTCCTGACAGGATCGCGGCTGCGCGCGCAGGATGTCCGCGTGCTGGCGCGCAAACATGCGGAATCGTCGCTCATTGCGGGGCGACTGCTTGAGGAATTCGAGGCCTTTCTAGGCGATCTTGATGCGCAATTTGCGCTGGAGCCGCCTGTCCTGGAGGAACTGATCAGGCTTCGGCCGGATTTCGGGTCGACCATGATACCGCCCATGCCGCCCGCTTCGGATTGGGCTGCCTATCGGCGCCATATGGCGCAGTTCACGAACCATGGTGCGCGGCGCGGCCGGATCTTCTCCATCAACATCGGCGCCGCCGATACCGGGGCATCGGCGTTCTTTGCGACCGCCATGGTCGCTGCCGAAGAGGCATTCCGCCGCGCGCGGTCGATTCCCGAGATCGGACGGGGCTGGGTGTCCGAGGTGGCGCTTCTCGATCTGGTTCGCACCCTATGGCCCTCCGCGGTCCATCAATGGCGCCCGGCGTTCCTCGGCATGCAATCGGTCGATATCCATGTGCCGGAACTGGGCCTCGCCATCGAGTATCAAGGGCAGCAGCACTACGCGCCCGTGACGCTCTTCGGCGGCGAAGAGGGGCTCAAGCTCACCCAATTGCGTGACGAGAAAAAGCGCACGCTGCTGGCTCGCCACGGTGTGCGGCTCCTTGAATGGCGCTTCGATGTTCCGATCACCAGGGCAGAGCTGATCGCTCAGATGGCCGCCATGGACATCCCGATCCCGGACTAGACGGCAAGCCTCTTCTGCCTCGGGCCGCCGTTTATTTCCTCGACGATGAACGTGCGGGCCGGCGGTGTTTCGAGAAGGTCGATCTTTGGGAGCAGGTGGTCGAGCCATTGCATGCGTTGCCGGCGCAGGATGATCGCACCGTGTCGATCCTGGTAGTGGCTGACTTCGGGGTTGGCTGCGACGGTGATGAAGCGGAAGGACAGGGGCCACTCGGCCATCGCTGGCTCCCAGATCGCCGCGAGATAGAAGAAATTGCCGTCCTCGAGCCGCACTCGATACTGCTTGCCGCCGCTTACGGTCATATGGAATTCCGACGCGGGCACCAGACAGCGCTGGCTGGGGAAGGTCTGGCCCTCCGCGCGCACGAAGCGGAAGGAGGCGCCGCCGCTGAAGCGTGGATTGGAGCCCCACCGGGCCTCGACCATTTCCATTTCTTACATATCGTCCGGATTTCGCCGGATGATGGGCAAGAGCTTCTCGAGGGGGGCCTCGGAGTCGAACGGTGTTGGCGTCGCCATGGCAAGAACATATATAGAACGATGATGAATCGCAAGGACCAGTGGAACGGATGACCGATGTGCAATGATTATCGCCTGGAGGTCGATATCGCCTCGATCGTTGAGGATTTCGACGACCTCAAGATCAAGATCAAAATGCCCGAAGGGACGCCCAATGTCGCGGCCCGCGCGGACATCAACATCAGCGACATCGCGCCGATCGTGCGCAGTGGCGAGGGCAGGGGATCGGGCGAGCTCGTCAATCGGCGATGGAGCTGGCCCGGCCAGAATGGGCGGCCGGTCTATAATTTCCGCTCCGAGGGCCGCGAGTTCACTTCGCACCGCTGCCTCATTCCGGCCGACGGTTTCTACGAATTCACGGCGCCGCTCGAGCCGGGCCAGAAGCGCAAGACAAAATGGCTGTTCACGATGAAGGACCATCCCTGGTTCTGCATCGCCGGCATCTGGCGATCGCATCCGGAGATCGGCGAAGCATTCACCATGCTGACGATGGAACCCGGCGAGGATGTCGCGCCCTATCATTCCCGTCAGATCATCCCGCTACCGCGCGACCGGTGGGCCGACTGGCTTGATCCCTCAGTGCCAGCAGAGGAGGTGCTTGGCCTCCTGCCGAAGGGCAGCCTCCTGCCGCTGCAGGTCTATCCACCGGCCGCGGCGCAAGCGTCGCTGCTTTGAGGTCTCAGGCCGCCGGCGGCTCAACATCCGGCGGGTTCATATAGACCCTGAAGCCAGCAAGATCCTCGTCGCTCGGATTCTCCATCTCGGGGATATAGCGGATCGTCTCAGCCATATCGCGGCGCGTAACATAGTCGATGATCGAGCCACCGTTGCTCAGCTCGTACTGCATCGATCCACAATGGCGATCGACGGTGGCGAGCCCGGGCGCGAAGGCGATGGGCTTCTTGTTCCCCTTCTTGCTTACCTCATGCTTGGCGAGCGCGACGCGCAGGAATTCCAGCCTGGTGAAGCCCATTTCCGTCCGGCGCAAATCGATCCGCATCTGATCGACGAGTTCGGGTCGCTCCTGGGCATCGCGAAGCTGTTGGGCCCGCAGCTCCCTATCGTAATGCCGGTAGCCGAGATCGCGTTCGAGGTTGGTGGCCTTGAGATTGATCCCGCCATTCTCCGCGAGCTTGATGACCTCCTCGCACCGTTGGCGCCAGGTGCGGAGCAGTTCGTAGGCCGCATAGATCCACATGGGTGTCAGTGCCGACAGCTGCGCCATCCGGCCGCGCGGCGGTTCGTCGTCGAGCTGATGCTCAAGGATCTCCTGCTCGATGTGATTGAGCATGTTGTCGACCAGGCACAGCTGGCTCGCCTGCATCCTCAAAAATGGATTCTCGCCGAACCCCGCCAGGGTCATCAGCGCTTCGTAGAGTTCGGCCTGTCCGATTTCCGCCAGCGGACGATACCGGGGCTCATCATCCACCTCGTCGGGATAGGGTTCGTAGTCCACGGTCAGTCCTTTCGCGCCGGCCGCGATCGCGCCGGTCCGGGGATAATAGTGCTCACGAGACCTTCTCCCGGAGCCAGGACGACAGCCCTGCGTCGAGGACCATCCGCGCGAGGCGCTGAGGCCCGAGCAGAATCACTCCTTCAGGGCCTTCATTCTCGGGAATGTTGCCGGTGTGCCATACGAAGAACATGCGATCATAGGCCTCCGCCTCGGCCAGCCGGCCGACATAGTCGTCGAGGGATGCCCGCGTGGCCTGAGATTTCACCTGCACGAAGGCGCGTTCGGCGGTGCTTGGAAGCATGAGTTCGAGGTCGATCGTCTTCTGGGTCCGACCGACCTGACTGAGCCGGCGCCATCCGCTGCTCGAGAAGACCAGATCCACCAGCAGTTCGAAATCCTGCCAGGTCAGCAGCCGCATCAAGGGGATGATCGCCGCGGTGAGGGCGCGTTCTGCCTCTTCCGCGGCTGCAACTTCCAGGGATAGTTCATCGCCCAGTCGGCGCAGCAGATAGTCTGCCGCGCGAACGTCGCAGATCGTCCCGCGAAACATCTGGACCTTGAGCAATCGTCCGGACAGCCGGTCGGCCGTCAGCAAGCTGCCGCCGATCGACGTGCTGTGCCAGCCATCTAAGGTCGCGCGGCGGTGGCTGTTGTCCGACAGGATCTCGATCTCGCCTACCGGCCGACACCAATAGAGCAGGCCGCCGACGAAGGTGATGAAAATGGTATCCTCGTCGCTCTCGTAGAATGCCCGGATTTGCTTCACATCGCGGGTGGCAGCGCCGGCGTCCCCGCGACGCTCCTTCATCGCTTCCCAGACGCCCGACCAGTCGCCCGCCACGCAAAGGTCGTGCGGCACTTCGCGATAGCCGAAGCGCAGAACGCCATCGCGGATGCTCTCGGCCTCCCAATCGCCGCCCCGGCCCAGCTTGATGTAAAAGACATTCGCCGCCGTAACTGCGGTCATGGAATCCCCCGTTGCCTGCAGGGCAATTCCGATCAGCCCGCCCCGCATCGCAAGCTATACCTTCATCGTAGAAAAGATATTGAAGAGCTTGCCCCGATCAGACGGAGGGCAGCAAATCAGGGGGGCAAATGACTAAGGCAGACAGCAACGCGCATCGCAAGAAATCGTCAAAGCCCTACAACGAGCGCACAGATCTCGAAAAATTGCAGTCACAATGGACCAAATTATCCGGCCTACACCTTCGAGAAGAGCCATCTGCGGCGATCGTCCGTTGCGCGACGGCAGCGGAGATCGCGGCCAACTATGCCATTCGGACGGAATGGGCCCGCAAGACCGAATTCGATGACACCATCATCGACATGTTCTTGCGCTGGGCGAACGGCCTACCGCTCAAGGTAACCCGTCTGTTCGTGCCGGTCTATTTTGCGACCCCGGACGAGAGCCAGATCGGCAAGGCGCTCAAGGCATCGGCTGAGAAGATCAACACAGTGCGCAACGCGGTGGTACACCAAGGAGCCTTCAGCAATCCCGAAGAGGCGGAAGCCGTGATCGCCGAGGCGAAGAGCTTCATCAACACAATCGTCGGCCTGTCGATCGAGAATTTCGATATCGAGGCTGCGGCGCAGGAATGGCAGGCGTCCCGCAAGAGCGAGGAGGCCGAATGACCTCGACGCTCGGCGGTCTGACCGTCACGCTCGGCAAGAAGCTCAAACAGTCCGACGATTTCCTGAAGGCCAAGCACAATCTGCTGACCCAGTTCGACAGCATCGATGATCTCGTCACGGACGAGACCAAGCTGTCTGCCAAGGACCGCCAGGCGATCGAGCATCATATCCTGCAGCTTCGGGCGGCGATCGCGCGAACGCTCTGGTCGAACGAGTTCTACGTCGGACGCTCGCTGCTCGACGACTATATCCTGCACACCGCCAAGGATGGGGGCGGGGATGTGCCCGCGCGGGTCATCGCCGGGCTCGCGACCGCCGGCGCCGACAGGCCGGGCTTCGTCCTCTATCCGCTGACAGGTTTCGGGATGGAGATGCCGCGGATCTTCGCGAAGGACAGCAAGCTCCGCTCCGAGGCGATTTTCAGGAACGCGGGCTTCGCCGTGAGCACCCAAAGCAATTCGTTCGATGCGGCCGTCGCCAGCATTGAGCGGATGGCAAGGGGTCTCGGCGTGAAGCAGCGCATCGACAAGTCGGATTTCCGGCACTTCGCCTACTCGGCAAAGTGGTTCGGAAAGAACCCGCTCATGCTGGTCCGCCTCACGTCGTTCACTGGCGATATGTACGAGAACCAGTTCGTTTATTCACTCAAGATCAGGGTGGCAGCGGCGAACGTGCTGATGCTGCATTGCCTGTCGCAGGAGGCGGTCGGGCCGCTCGACCGGCACCGCAACTCGTCTTTCGTCAACAATTTCGAGACGCTCGACATCGCCCATTATATGATCGGTGAGGCAATCCCTGGCCGCCCGATGTCCACGCGCCGCGTACCCATGAACGTCTCCCAGCTCGAGCTGGCCAAGCTCTCCGACGTCGCCGCGACGCTCTCGACCAGCGCATTGGCGACGTCCCGCATGCGGCGGCTCGCGACGAAGGTGACGCAGGCGTTGAACACGGTGGAGCGAGGCTACTTCCGTCACGTCAGTATCGCGACCCATTCGAAACCGGAGAACCGCCTGTACCGCCGTCTGCTCACCGCCCTGGACTGGTTCCGGCAATCGTTCAGTGCCCGCGCGAACGAGGCGGAGGCGATCGTCGCGTTGGCGGTGGCGTTCGAGACGCTGCTCACGGACCAATATGCTCCCGCGATTGCAGAGCGCCTGCGGCGTCGGATTGGGATTTGCATGAAAGGGGTGCCAGGCGTGGCGAGCTACCAGGCCAGCGTTCTGGCGATCTATTATGCCCGCAGCGCAATCGTTCATACGGGTGAGCCCGACCACGCGATTGACATTCATCGTGGCCAGGTCGCCTTCGCGCGCTGCTTCTGTGCGATCGCCGAACGGCTTACGGCTTGGACACCGACCTCGAACAACGCCATGGGCGACTTGTTGGGCGACGTTGCCTGACATCTCCGTCAGGCTGAACCTATCGACAGGCCGTCGCCCTACGATTGAGGGCCTTCGACGCTTTGCTATGATGAGACCGATGCAGATACGACCCGAGAAACTTGAGGACGAGGAATTTATCCGCGCCGTAACCACTTCCGCTTTCCTCGAGGCGGAGCACAGTGACGGCAACGAAGCGGCAATCGTTGATGGGCTGCGAAAAGCAGGTGCGCTGACGATCTCGCTTGTCGCGGCCGACGGTGGGAATATCGTAGGCCATGTCGCTTTCTCCCCAGTCATGATCGACGGCGTTCTCGACGGGTGGTTTGGGCTTGGCCCCGTGTCGGTTGACCCGAAATGCTAACGAGAGGGCGTCGGGAGTGCGCTGATCGAGGCGGGACTCGCCAAACTGAAGCGGCAAGGCTCGAAAGGATGCGTGGTTCTCGGCGATCCCGCTTACTACCGCCGCTTCGGCTTTGCCGTCGATCCTGACCTGCGTTTGGCAGGTGTCCCGCCAGAGTATTTTCAGCGGCTTTCGTTCGATGAGCAACGCCGCAGCGGTATCGTCACATATCATCCCGCATTTGGCGGCGAATAGAGAACCCTACGCGCTGTCGCTTGCATCGCGTTGAGAGGCTTGGTGCTTCAGCAAAAATCGCGCGTCGGCGCCCTCACGCTAGACCGAGATCTTTCGATAGCCGCTTCCCTGCACGAAGCCCTGTTCAAGGCACCAGCGGCGGGTCAAGCCAGCGCCGGTGTTATTCGAGTAGGCGTGCGCGTTCGATCGGAAGCGCAGAAATGAGGGCCAGGTCGGAGGGGCTGGGTGGTTCGTCGCTACATGGACAAGCACCTTCTCCCCGCTTCCGATATCGGTGGGCTTCCTGACGGCGTAATGTTCACCCCGATCGTCGCTCTTTTCGAGGACGGCCTGAGTCACCGTTTGCCGGGTGGCAGGCCGTCCGGGTTTTGCGGCCTCTACTTGCGACGCGATTGTATCGCGGTCATCCCATTCCCGGAAATACACGTTGGCCCAGCAGCCAAGAACCTGATGGGCGTTGAGCGCCTCGATATCCTGATGCCGATCGATGTCGATCCAATGCGCCCGGTGGCCAGAGGTATAGACAGCCCCGTCGTACAGGATTGCAAAGAGAGATGGTGAGAGCGGCAGGAAAAAGATGGCCCCCGCCGTTTTCACCCCAAAACTCGGTCGGCCCTTGCGTGGCCGCTGGATATGCAGGCGGTTGGTCAGGATGGCCGGATCGTCGGAGGTGATAAAGGGGAGGCCTGTCCGGTTTCGCGCGATGCAAAGCGTGAGATCGTCGATGATCCGCATCGTGTCCTTGTAGTTCAGCATCGCGGCCTGGACGGCCTCCTTCGATGCCTCCTTCACCGTTGGCACGGGAAGGTCGGATCCAGGAACATCTTGCAGCGCCAGCGCCATTTCACTGGCTTTCAGCGAGGCGGCTTCCGTCCGGAGGTATTGGAGATAGATGAACCGCTTGAGGACGACCTTGACCGCTGAACCGACCGCGCCGCCATCGGACAGGTGGCGGACGATCGGCCCATATGGGTCCTCGATGAAATTGATCGCGTTCTCGAGAAGATTGTTTTGCCCATAGAAATAGTCGCCTGAGCATTGATTCCTGACGGGCGCGTTGGGAATGGCCTTCATGCGATCAAGATTGAACAGGTTGATCGCCAAGCCCTCTCCGTTGACCGTGAACGGCCGAAGGTGGACCCGAGGGACGAAGTGCTGATTCTTGTTGTCGGCCATCTATCGGCTTGTCCGCGTCATGCGTGTTCATCGGCCGGGTAGCTTGCTTCCATGATCTCCTGAAGTTTCAGAGGATCAAGGACATAGGTTGCGAGCGTAAGTCGCCTGTATCCCATCGCGACTTGCCAGTCTGTGGGGTCGAGCGCCGCGAGTTGCTTGGCGGCGATGGAATCGCCCTCGAGATAGGTCACAAGATCGAGCGCATGGAATTCGCTTCCGGCCCAGATCGACAGACTGCGCTCCTCACCGCTCAGCTTGCCCATGGTCAGGACATTGATGAGTTCATGCGCCTGGCGAACCGGATGGCCGTTCAGGGCCGCACCATGAAAGATACGATTTGCGGTGACGATTCCGGTGTGGACTTCGGCAGACGGATCGACCGCCCAGCCAAGCTTCTTCAACAATTGGCTCTTGTGGGTCGTCTCCGAAAAGACCCGCCGCCGCTTGTCCAGCTGGTCGCGCCCGACCTTAATGTGATCATAGCTGTTGCGCATCTCGTGGGGTGAGCACGGGTGGTAGGCGTTCTTGCATTCGAAGAAAAACAGATGGCCATCGCGCCAGGCGACGATGTCGAGTTCAAAATCGAGCCCGCCAGCACGCAGTTCCACGCCAGCTTCAACCTTGAACCCCGCGGATTTGAGCGCGTCGATCACTGCGTTCACCATCTGGTCTTCGGGGCCGAGTGCGATCGGTCGCAGGCCGTTGGCCACGATGGTGTTGCGGACGAGATTCGAGGCGGCCAGCACCTGAGGGGCAATGACGTAATATCCGCCGAGGTCGATCAACGGTCGATATTGCAGATCGATGTGACCGGTGCTGATGGTCATTTTCATCAGATCGATCAGGGAGCGCACCTTTGTTTCGCTCCTAAAAATCAACATCATCTGCATGAAGAGATTGTCGTGAGACATCACAAAGACGGTCGACGTGAAGGTGAGGAATGTGCGCTCGGCCTCGTCCTCAATCCGCGCCAGGGCCCTTTGGTACACACCGCTCAGGAAGGTGAAGTACCTCTGAAATTTGAAGATGTCGGTGGTGGTGACATGCTCATTCACATCGGCGATCAGATCGCTGACGTTCCCAAAGTTGTTGACATCGAGGAGGAGGAGGCTCTCCACCTCCTCGCGAAACATCTGGTCCCCAGCGAAGATCGAGAAGATTTCCGGCGCCGTCGGCAGCATCATTCGATAGCGTCTGACCGGCTTTTCCGCGAGTTCGAGCAAGCCGGGAAAAGCGTCACGTTCAAAGCCCATGTCGAGAAAGTCACTCATGGACATCGGCGGGTTTGAGTTCCGGAAACGGTGGATCCGGATGATCGCTTGATTGTCGCTCTGAATGTAACCCAAGCGGACGGAGCGCTCTATGTCCGGGTCGATCGATGAGATTGCGACGGTCTCGCCTTCGATGGTCGCCTGGTAGGGCAACCCATCAATCTGGATTTCCGCGTCCTTGAATTTTGTGAGGCGCACGGCCGCGAGGAGCAGTCGTTCATAGACCACCGCGTCCGTCGTGATGGCAGCGATATCGACGTGATTGCAGCATTCGTCGGTGACCGGGAACAGCGAGGCGTAGATCGAGAAGATCAGCGAGACGCCATCCACATATTCTTCCGTGGTGTAGCGGCGAGGCGACCAGGACGGCTGCGAAGGGTCGGCGACCCAGCCCTGGTAGAACTGGTTATTGAGAATCACGAGCAGGGTCTTGAGAACGCAATCGCGCCGGCTCCCGAGGATCTTGACGATTTCGTCGTAAAGCGTGCGCGCGTTGGAGGCCAATTTGCTGAGCGCAATCACGGACTCGAAATAGCGTGCGCGTTCTGGAGCGTTCAACAACGGTCGTATCTGGAGTGCGGTCTTGGCGAGGGTGCCGATCAGATTGCCGGCGTAGCCGTAACGGGAGGCACGCAGCACACCTGCCCGGCGCAGGCGGGGCACCACATATGCGGCATCGATGTACAACAGCGCGAGGAGCGTCGCGGCCGCCTCGCGGCGGCGTTTTGCTTCGATATGATCGCCGAGCGTCTCGATTGCGGACCGGATCTCGGCGCCGATCGCCTTGGACATCGCAGGCCGCGGCGTTTGGCCCAGTTTGGCAATCATGTCGGCCTGATTCCGCGTCGCAAGCAATGTCGCGATGAGGGCTTCAACTGTCGCGGCGGACGAAGATACCATGAGACGCTACTTTCCTGCTCCGGCTGTTGCTGGCGCGCCTCGTTCACCCGCTCGCACGTCATTGCGTGGGCAGAAGCACTGTGACGCGTTGGCCGTAAGCTGGCCCCCGGTGGCGATATAGGGATGGTCCAGGCTCCCTGCCATGAGCCGGAATGATGTCTCTCGCCCGAATACCTATGCGCCGACCGGCTAGCCGAAGGACACGCTCCCACCGCGCCGAACTTCTCTCGTTTTCCCTGGAGTTGCGATCCGGTGAGGTTCGACATGATCAGCGGAAATCACGCGAACGGACCCTTATGCCGGGATCAGGCGGTGGCGTCAGCGATCTGCGATCCCACGATACCAGATCGCGAGGATCGCACCGCAGCGGATGTTTGGCCACGTCAGCGCGACTAACCCGGTAGATATCGGCGACATCCGTGCGTGTGCCAACGCTGGCGAGGAGCGGCGACAAATCATCGAGCCGCTGGGCGACCACATGGATCACCTCGCCCTCGCGCTGAACCTGGCCTCGCACGCCCATCATCGACGCACCCAGGACGGCGCGCCGATGCTTCTCGAACACGTTGGTCCATACCACCAGGTTGGCGACGTTCGTTTCGTCCTCCAGCGTGATGAACATGACGCCCTTGGCGGAGCCCGGCTTCTGTCTGACCAGCACGATCCCCGCAAGATTGATCCAGCGGCCGTCTTTCATGGACTGCAGCTCATCGCAGGTGATCATCTTGCGATTGCGCAATTCGTCGCGCAGGAACGCCAGCGGATGAGCCCGCAGCGACAGGCCAGAGGCCCGATAATCCTCGACCACTTCCGCGCCGGCGCCCATCGGCGCAAGGATGACCGTCGGCTCAATCGCTTCCTGGCGTAGCTTGCCTTCACGTTCGTCCGCCGCAGCGAACAAGGGCAATGCTGCATTGCCGAGCCCCTTAACGCTCCACAGTCCCTCACGCCGATTGTTCCCCAATGAGCCGAACCCATCGGCTTCGCCGATCCGATCCAGAGCGCCGCGCCCCACGCCGGCACGCCGCTGGATTTCCTCGACGCTCTCATAGTGTTGATCGGCGCGCGCCGTGACGATCGCCGCGGCATCGCGGTTGGCGAGCTCATTCACCATGCGAAGGCCCAGCCGAACGGCGAGATAGCGGCCGCCCGTTGGCTCAAGGGTGCAATCCCAGCGGCTGTGATTGACGTCGATCGGGCGGATCTCGACGCCATGCTGACGCGCGTCGCGGACGATTTGGGCCGGGGCATAAAAGCCCATGGGCTGGGCATTTAGCAGCGCGGCGCAAAACACATCTGGATGATGGCATTTCACCCAACTGCTGGCGTAGGCGATCAGCGCAAAGCTCGCGGCGTGGCTTTCCGGGAAACCATAGGAGCCGAAGCCCTCGATCTGTTTGAAGGTGCGCTCCGCGAATTCCTGATCGTATCCGCGCGCGACCATGCCATCGATCAGCTTGTCCCGAAAATGTGAGACGCCGCCTGTCAGCTTGAACGTCGCCATCGCCCGCCGAAGCAGATCCGCTTCGCTCGGTGTGAAGCCAGCGCATTCGATCGCCACGCGCATCGCCTGCTCCTGAAACAGCGGCACCCCCAAGGTCTTCTCGAGTACGCGCCGCAGTTCCTCGGTCGGATAGGTGACGGCCTCCTCGCCGTTGCGCCGGCGACGATAAGGGTGGACCATATCGCCTTGGATCGGCCCGGGGCGCACGATCGCCACCTGAATGACCAGATCATAGAAGGTGCGCGGCGCCATTAACGGAATGGACGCCATCTGTGCGCGGCTCTCGATCTGGAAGACACCCAAGGTATCGGCCTTGCGGATCATCGCGTAGGTCGCCGGATCCTCGGCGGGGATGGTCGCGAGATCGAGCTTCAGGCCCTTGTCATTCTCCATGAACTCGAACGCCCGCCGCATGCACGACAACATGCCCAGCGCCAGGACATCGACCTTCATGAAGCCCAGGAGATCGATATCGTCTTTGTCCCATTCGATCACCTGTCGATCTTCCATCGCAGCCGGCTCGATGGGCACCAGTTCGTCGAGCCGATCGCGTGTCAGCACGAATCCGCCAGGATGCTGCGACAAATGGCGCGGCGTATTGATGAGCTGACGGGCCAATTCCAGGGTCAGCACCAGGCGCCGGTCGGCGAGGTCCAGATTGAGCTCTTCCGCGTGTTTTTCCTCGACGCCATCCTGGCTCCATCCCCAGACGGACCCGGCCAGACCCGCCGTCATGTCCTCGCTCAGGCCCAATGCTTTGCCGACTTCGCGGACCGCGCCCCGCGCGCGATAGCGGGTCACGACCGCCGTTAGCGCCGAGTGCGTGCGGCCATAGGTCTCATAAATCCACTGGATCACTTCCTCTCGGCGCTCATGCTCGAAATCGACGTCGATATCGGGCGGCTCGCGCCGCTCGGCCGACACGAAACGCTCGAACAGCAATTCCGAGCGCACCGGATCGATAGAGGTGATGCCCAGCACGTAGCAAACGGCACTGTTTGCGGCCGAGCCGCGCCCCTGACAGATAATCTCGCGCCGCCGCGCCTCGGTCACGATGGAATGGACGGTCAGGAAATAGGGCGCATACTCAAGGTCAGCGATGAGCTTCAACTCGTGGATCAGTTGCGAGCGCACCTTGCCGTCGACCCCGTCGGGATAGCGGTCGGGGGCTTTCGCCCAGGTCAGCCGCTCCAGCTCTTCCTGCGGCGTCCGGCCGGGCACATTGATCTCATCCGGATATTGGTAGCGGAGCTCATCGAGGCTGAATCGGCACCGCGCCGCGATCTCGAGCGTGCGAGAAACAGGCGACGCATCCTTGAGATAGCGACGGAACAGCCGCTCCATTTCCTGACCGGTCTTGAGATGCCGATCGGCGAACCGCTCGCGCCGAGCGCCCAATTCGTCGATCGTGCATTTCTCCCGGATGCAGGTGACGACGTCCTGCAACATGCGGCGCTCCGGCGCGTGGTAGAGCACGTCATTGGTCGCGACCGTGGGAACGCGAGCTGCAGCCGCCAGGTTCGCGAGATCACGCAGCCGGATCGCATCTTTCGGTCGCCGCCGGATCGTCAGAGCCAGATAGGCACGGTCGGCGAAAATCCGTTTCGTTCGCGCAAGGGCGGCCTCGGTGCCGACGTCTGCCCGGTCAGGGCTCAGGATCGCGATCAGCCCGTCATTCCATCGTTCGACATCCGACCAGTCGAGATGACAGGCTCCCTTGCCGCCGCGTTCCTTGCCTATGCTGAGTAGTCGGCACATTCGGCCATAGGCTGCGCGGTCCGTCGGGTAGAGCAGTAGGGCCGTGCCGTCGCTCAGATCGATCCTGCATCCGATGATGGCACGAACGCCGGTGGTTCGTTCGGCATCCCAGGCCCGGACGATGCCGGCGACCGATCCTCGATCAACGACGCCGAGAGCAGGCAATCCGAGCAATGCGGCCGCGGCGAATAGCTCCTCAGGGGATGATGCGCCCCTCAGGAAGCTGAAGTGCGTCGTAACCTGCAGCTCGACATAGTTGGCGTCGACCTCGCTCATGCGAACGCACCGTGGATGAACCAGCGCATGGTGCCCGTAGCCGGATTTACGCCGTCACCGAGCCGGAACAGCCAGTATCGACCGCCTGTCTCGGTCTCGACCTGATAATAATCCCGGACGATCAGCGCTTTGTCGGCCTCATTGCCGCTCTCGCGCCACCATTCGCCGTGCAAGCGTTCCGGACCATCGCCTCGGGTCACCCGATAGCGCTTTCGACGCCACACGAAGAGGCGAGGGGCATCGTCTGGCAGCAGGGCAACCACGTCGATTGGCTCGGGTCGATCCAACATGCGGGCGGGGCGAGGGAGGTCATCGTCCCACTGGGCGCCGCTATCTTTCGCAAGGGCGGGCGTCGCGATGATCGAGCGCTCAGGCATACTGCTCGCGTGCGGCGCCGCGCGATGCAGGCTCCGTGGACCAAAACGGTTGGCGAGCGCATCGACCAGAGAGGCGAGGTTCGGCCCGCGATGCGGGCTTTCCAACCCTTCGTCCTGTTGGGCCGCGAGCGCGTCAGCCAGCGGCGTCACGAGGGTCATTGCCTCAATGCCAAGCCCTGGCTCGACCGTCTCGATCTTAGCGCGCAGCAATTTCGCGAGATGGCCTGCGTCGCGGGATGCGGTTGCGGTCCCGATGCGGATCGCCTGATTGTGGCCGTCCACACGGTGGAAATAGCAATCCAATCGGCGAGCGCCCTTGCCGATACAGGTGAGCTGCCCCACCACATCGGCAACGAGATCGCCGATCACCTGGGCGAAGGCTTCAGGTGTCGCGATCGGCTCCATGAAACCTCGACGGGCCCGCGGCAGATGTTCAGGGTAGATCGGCTCGATCGGCTCGGGCACGAAGCCGAGCACCTGATCCAGCCGCCGATGCAATTCGCGGCCGAACCGTTTGGCGAGAGGGCCGCGCGGCGCACCGATGAGCTGTTCGATCCGCTCAAATCCGAGCTTGCGCAAACCTTCGACCTCGCGTCCTGGCAATCGCAACGCTGATATCGGCAGGATGGAAATGGCAGTGCGGTGTCCGCCCGGCTCGATCGTGACTGGCCGGCCGGCGGGTACATGCCGCGCAACGGCATGGGCGCAGCCTGCGGTGTCGGCCACAGCGATCTGCAGAGCTAGCCCCGACGCGGCAACACGGCGATGGAGATCCTTGAGCAGCGCCTTCTCGGTGCCAAAGAGACCCGCGCAGCCGGTGATGTCGAGCCAGATTCCGTCGGGCGCATCCGGTGATACGAAGGGTGAGTATCGGCGGCCCGCCCATAGCGCGAGATCGCGAAGTCCCTGCAGGTCGCCCTCTGGGTCGGCATCGACGACCTGCAACTCAGGGGCAAACGCTCGGGCCTTCGTCACGGTCATGCCGACGCGGATACCGAGCGCCTTTGCCTCGGCATCGACGGCAGCAATGACTTTCCTGCCGTGATCGGGCACCGCGGTCACCAGCGGAAGATCAAGGACCAGGCCGTCACGGCACTCAGGCGACAATTTTGCGATCTTCCGCCGCAGCCGGTCGGTCGACCAGTGCGGCAGGAAGAGCGATACGACCCGTCGCATCGCACGCCTCCACAATCCAGGCGTGCGGATTACCACCGCGCACACGTTCCAAATTCACATGCCAGCGAGGGCGACCCAGGCTCGGCAGACCGAGATCTTCGCTTGGTGAAGCGGTGATCCGCCAGCGTGTCATCGCTGCCGTCCCTTCGGCGACCTGTTCGGCCTTCGCCGCGCGACGAAACACGAAGGCCGCTACACCCGAGCTTTCCGCCGCCAATTGCAGGCGCTTCGATGCAGTAGTCGAATATTTCCCGACTTCGCCAACCACACCGGCGATGCCAGGGTGACGCAGGCACTCCTCCATCGCGAGCAGGACATTGGTATCGCTGCCGGCCTCGACATAGATGACCCGATCTGGATGAAGACCGGCGAGATGAAGGGCAGGGGCAAACAGGTCGCGCCAGCGCAGGCACCAGAAGACGGGACCTTCCATTCGCGCCAGGATTCCCGCCAGAAAGACCGTCGCACTCGCCTCGTCTGCGAGATCGGGACTGCCCATCATTTCATGGAGAGCGCCTGCAGCAATGCCTCCGCCCGGCAATCGCTGATCCAGTTCGTCGATGCCGAACGGGATCGCTTCGCGCTGAACGCCTACGCCCTCGATACGCGCGATGCGCGCTCGCAAATCTTCAAGGACGGTTGATTGACGCATAGCATTCAGGAGACTCGGGACTCGTTGATTCGTTCCTTATTTGTTCCTGTTCCCGGCGATGAGTCAAGCAGCTCAAATGCACCGCTTCCGAAGCCTGTGGAATCCGCCAGAAAAAAAGCGCCTTCGGTCCTTTGTGGGATTCACATCCACCAAAGTGCATAGTAGATTCATGCTATGTTCCATCAGGCAGACCTATTCGAAGCATCCGCCGAACCCGCGCGAGGGATGGACACGCCGGGGCTTTTGGCGGCGATCGCCGCAGCTTCGCCGCGGCCAAAATTCTCCTACATGCTCCTCCAGCTCCTGGAGGAAGTCGCTGACGAAAAGGGCAGGGCTGGACCGAGCGTGATGGTGAACGGCGACGCCGTGCCTGTCCGCGACTGGCTGTGCGATGCACTGGCTCCGATCGCGCAGCGTACGCCCTGGCGCCGTTCGACGATCGAAACCGTGCGGTCGGCCCTTGAGCAGGCTGACGAACTACCGGCCGATCCGACACAGGCTGACCGTGTCATTGAAGAAAGGGTCCGTGAGCGGGTTCGCCAATCGGGCCGCTGCAATGTCAGCCGCGCAGTGTCGGATCTATGTCGGGGCGGCCTCCTGCGACGCCACTATCAGGGCTATCGGGTGGATCATCAAAATCGCGGCGCCCAGCGCGAGGCAGTCTACACGATCATGCCGGACACCTTGGCGGCGCTACGCCGGCGATGAGCTGCCGCTGATCGCAAGATCGGCTTCTACTGCGGTCGCGCGCATCAGGCGATCGGGCATCTCCAACAACTTCACGGCCGCCGCGGTGATCGCTTCGGCTTCGGTTGGATAGGATTCGGCCGAGCTGATCGATACCCCGTCGGGCAGTGCTATCGTTGCCTGAAATCCGTTGCCTTTAGGCGTCGCGCTCAATCGGACTTCCATGAATGGTCTCCGCGGTGTATCGGGACTGATATTCCTATAAGATATTGATATTTAACATAATCAACATTATCGCTCTACAGATTTCAAATTCCGGCACAGCCCCGAGTCGGGCCATTCCCATTTGTAAAAGACGACACCAGATGATAATATTGCGGCCGCATGGAAGCCATCAATGTTAGACACAACGACCTACTTACTGACCCAGAATAACCCGGCGGGCCCGATCTTGCGCCCTGCCGAGCCGATGGCGCATGAGCTTTTCGATAACAGCGATGACGAACTTGGCGAGCCCTCGCGTGGCCGCGTGATTGGTGGATTGATATCTCTCGTGCTGCTCGTGGTGACCGGCGCCTATTTTTATCTGACGCTCTGATCCCAACCCTATTTCCGCAAATCCGGATCGGTGAAGAAGCCGCGGTCGAGTTCTCGGCCTACTTCTGACTGGAGGTCAGCGTTTGCTCCTCCGCGATTGGTGCGCGCCGCCTGCGCTGCTCCCCGGTCGCCCTCGAGCCTGGTTTGACCGTCGGAGATGATCCGGGCGGCGGCACCGGGATCACCCGAGCCACCGCCCTTCCCGATCCCACTCACGCCATGGGGACGGTAGGATCCGCGCACGCCGCCGGCGTCGAGATTGATGCGATTGACGTCGACCAGCGACGGATCCTTGACGTCGCCGCTGATCTCCGACCACAAACTGTCGCGCTTTTCCTGCGCCCATTGCTGGATCAGCTGATCGCGCACAGTGCGCTGCTGCGACGTCAGGTCGGTAGCCCAAAGTTCGGGCGCATCGAGGTTCGGATGGAGCGCCTGTTGCAGCCTGTACCACTGCGCGAGGTCCTGGCTCATATTCTCGCTGAGCTGCATGCCATGGGATTCGGCAAAGCTCGCGTCGCGCGCCAGAGATTGCGACAATTCCTCCATGCGCCGCGCCGCCTCGGTATAAGACTTTGCCCGCGCCAGCGCATCCTCGGTGCTCGCCGACGATGACGATGTCATGGAGGATCGGCTGAAGGAGCCAGAGCGGACGTAGGTCCCATCGGACGTGCTCGCGCCGGTGCCGTTCGAATGCTCATCGCGCACCCCGCTCGACGACGAACTGGAGCTATCCGACGACCGCGTTTGATCCGCACCATAGCGCAACGTATCTTGCTGGCTGCCGGTCTTGCTGACCCCCAATGAACCACCGACATTGGGCAAGAGGCCGCCGGAGGTTGGACGCCCACCGCCAGCCTTGCGACCGCTACCACCACCAGCACCGCCGCCAATCCCACCATTGATCCCGCCGGTTACCTGGTCGAGCGTTCCGGCCGAACGATCATGGCCCTGGGAAATTCGTTCACTCAGGCCGGTGGAGGACCGCTCCTCTAGGCCCTGAGAACTCGATCCGGTGACACGGTCGAACTTTTCGACATTGGTATTGGCCGACGAGCCGCTCCCGGACTCAAAGCCCCTCGACCGTTCGGACGAGACGCCGAAGGCGCTGCGGTTCGTATGCGTGCTGGTCAAAATGTCCTGCGCCGCATTCTCCCAGGCCTCCGCCTGGCGATGGGCAGCGCTGGACATTTCGCGCCATTCGGCAACGGTGCCGCTGTTCATCGTTGGTGTGAAGCCAAGGCGCGAAATTGCACCCGACATGTCGATGACATCCTGCCCATTGCCGAAACCCGACACGACGGCGCCATTGTCCTGGCGCCAGCCCACGCTTGTCGCGCCTCCCATGAAACTCGGCGCCACGGACCACTGGTCGCTCTGGCGCATGTTCGACGTCGCATTTGCCCAGCTCACATTGCCATAGGAATAATTCCCCGTGGTTTGCTCCAGCGCGGCGGCTTCTGCCGCGTTCTGCGCGGGCGCGAGCATCGAAGTCGCCTGCCCCGCGATCGACATAGCGCCCCGCGCAAGGCCGGCGGCCAGGAACGGGATGCTCATCAACATGAAGCCGGCGATCGTCGCCGTCTCCCCGTTCACGGCACCGATGCCCGCATAGGTGCCCAAAGTGATCCCGCCGGGCGCGACGCCGGCAGCAGCCGCCTCGGCTCTCGTCATGCAGATCATGTGAAGGATGACGTAGAGTGGACCCCATGCAGCAAGGTAGAAGAAGCCCATCGCATAGCCCTTGAGGGTCCCCAGACCCGTCTGCGGCATCAGGAACAATGGGAAAATCACCGGGAACATCGCGAAAAAGACTACGGTCAGCACGATGTTGAGGATCGGCACCCAGGCCATCGCCTGCTGCGCGATCGAGTTATAGGTGTTGCGCGCCTGGATGTCGGCGCGCGTCTGCGCGAAGGTGTCGATCGTCGCGGCGCCCGATCCTCCCGCCATGCTGTTGCGAGCTTGCATGAACGCGTTGATCGCCGTGTTCTGCCGCATGGAATCGCTGTAGTTGCTGCCCGAGCCGGTGAAGGCAGCGTTGGCGATCGGCAGATCGTGCTTCAGCTTATCGGCCGCCAGCGCATTGCTGAGCTTGGGATAAAGCTCCTTACCCCAAAACGGCGTATTCGCCTCGATCATCGGCGCCCACCGGGCATTGAGCATGTCGTAGGCCTGACGGCAGGTGACGATCGCGCTGGTGACCGTGCCGTCACCCTGTCGTTCAAGCCATTCCTGTGACCGGGCTTCCGAGCCGGGCCCGATCTCTGCCCAGAGATCCTTCGATCGCGCCAGCACTGTCAGCGACTTCCGGTAGAGCATCACGTCGCCGAATACGCATTTCTTGAAATGCTCTTCGAGGTTGGTCGAAAACTCGGCGTCGCGGATGACGAAATTGCGGGTCGCGTCGAACAGACGCGCGCCATAGACCATGCCATTGGTCGAATAATTGAGCTCGCTCGGCATCACGAAAACGGTCTCGGCCGTCCGCGTCAGCCAGTCACCGATCTGCGTGGTGAAGCTCGCGAGCACGCCCAGCCCAAGCGGCACGTTCGCGACAGTCGCCGGTGCCAAGGACGGATTGATCCGGTCGGTGACCTTCACATCGATGGTCGGAACCATGAGGCAGAGATAGATGGCGGTCGACTGCAGAAACCAGTTCATCCAGACGCGGAAGTTCATCGTGAACGCGACGACGAGCAGCGAGTAGATGAGGCCCATCACCATCACGACGCGGAGGAGCGAGCGATATCCCCCTCCCCCGGACCAGGCAGCGACGGCATTGAACGTGTTGACGAGATACTCCCCGCCCCCGACCGTGAAGACCTCGAGCATGGCGCCGGCCCCCTTCCCTAGTTCAGCCCTTGTGCGTTCAACCCGCGCGAGAAATTGAGCGCGGAGGCCATGCCCGGTGTCATCGAATTCTGGAGCGTGGACTCGAGCATGATGCTGCGATCGATGATCTGCATCGTCACCTGCAGCTTGTTCGACAGCTTGACGTCACGCTGCGAGAATTTTTGCCGCGTGGCGGCGATCTGCTGTTTCCACTGGGTCGCGGTCGCCTGGTCGAAGGTCTGATAGTGGGTCTGCGCTTGCTCGACCCGGTCGAGCATGTTGTCCAGCATCGCAGCCAGCAGGTCGACCGCGACGATCTCGGACAGCGTCTCGATCTCGCCATCGGTCAGCGCATAGTGCGCATAGGCCTGGACCGAGAGGATCTTGTAAAGCGGGACGGTCGCGAGATTGAGGAGCTGCTTTTCCGAAGCGTCGAGCGCGGTATCTGTGCGGATCTTGCTGCTCATCGAGCGGATCATGCTGGCAATCCGTGGCCGCAACGCGGAGGATGCGGGCACCGACAAGGTCTGCTCGCCGACATCATAGCAATCGGTGTCGTTGCACTTCAGCATCTTCACGGCGGGCGCTCCCGCCGTCCCGTCGAGAAGCGCGGTGACAACGGCTTCCTCCGCGGGGCCGAACATCACCACCTTCCCGCCAACGCTCGGATCAGACGATGGCGTCGTCACCACGGTGCCGACCAGGGTCATGATATATTCCGAGAATGACTGGTCGAACGCACCGAACTTCGCGGACTTCTTCAGTGCCTCCCAGGTGTAGTTGTGCGGCTCGCCGACGAGCTGATCCTTCATGTTGGCATCCGTGTTGCCCGCGATCGTGCTGTCACGGCGGTTGCCGTTGTTGCAGCCCTGCCGCGACGCGGCCCAGTCGGAAAAGACCCCCTGGCTGTTGCCCACCGCTTCGCAAATGGTCGACCGAGTCGTTTCCATCTGTGGCCAGATCCCGCCGACCAGCGCCTGCGCTGTCTCACAGCTCGAGATGTTCATCTGGTTGAGCAGCTGAGCCTTCTGGCTGAACTCATCCATCACCTTGCCGATCTCCGGCGACACGGAGTCGATCGCGAGCTTGAAGGCGAAGCCCAGTGCGTTGTTGGCAGTCGCCTTCAGCATCGCCACGATTTCAGAGGCATTGATGAATGAGAAACTGCCGGCGAACAGATCGATACCGCCGCAACCGGCCCGGGCGCTGGGAAGCTGCAGGTTGAACGGCGAAACGCTCTTCTGCGGGAAGCGCGTCCAGACGTTCCCGAGCGAATAATAGCCGGCCGACTGGCCCTCGAACGCGGTCGGCCCGGTGACGTTTGCCGCGCCGCCGGCGTCGTTGAAGAAGCCGTTCATCTGGGACGCAACATCGGCGCGCGCGACGCCAACGAACGCAAAATGGGAGGCTGCAACTAGCGCCATGGCGGTGCCGAGCTTCCGGCGCAGCGCGCCATTCCTTGCCTGTGCCATCAGTAATCGCTCCCGACCTTCGTGTTGGTCAGCATGAAAATGCGGTCCATGATTTCGTCGGCACTGAGCACGCCATAGCCAACCGGAATGGTCCGCTTGGTCTGTGTGTCGAACAGAACCAGCGCCGGCGTCTCGTTGCCGGGCACGCCCATCCGCGCGCGCTGCCCGGAGTCGACGACATAGTTCGGAAAGTCCTTGCTCGGGCCGCCGTCCATGGACACGGCCATCACCGTCATCCGGTGACTGTCGGTCACCGACCGCAGGATGGGCGCGAACACCTCGCAGGCGCCGCAGCTTTGGGCGTAGAAATAAAACAACCCATAACGCTGGCCGAGGCTTGTCAGGACGGTGTCCCGATCAGCCTTGCGATTGTCCAGCCAGAGACGTTTGCCCACCGTCGAGACCGGGCGTTGCAGCGTGTAGTCGAGATCCGGGTTCTGCCACAGCGCACGCTGCCAGGTATCGGAGAAGGTCGATGCGCGATCGAGCTGCTCGCGTTGGAAGCGGATGTAGTTGATGACGTTGGCTTCGGTCGGTTCGAGGATCGCCTTAGCCTTCAACTCATCGAGCTGCCTGGTGATCGCGGCGATACGATCTGAGGCGCGCTCTTCCTCGATCGGCGTGGCAGGTTTGGCATTGTCCGCCGGCTTCGGCTTTGCGCAATAGAACCACTGCCCCAACCTTCGCTCGCCGCAGTAGAAATCATCCGGCCTGTCCTGGTCGATCGCCTCATTCCGGGCTGACGGGACATCCTGAGCAGCGACAGGTGGCGTGCCGATCGTCGCCGCCAGCGCCAGCGCCGCCAGAATTGCGCACATGTCACAGCGCCGCATGGTTCGCCCTCCCCTCACTCTCCTGTGCAGGGAGCTGTTGCGGCACCCTGCTGGCCCGATCGACGTTCACCTCACCATCGCGGAAGTGGACGCAGCAATCCGCGATCGTGGCTGGATGCCGGGAAGCGCATTGCATCGGCCGCGACGGTGGTGTCTCTGAAGGATGCAGCAGGAGCGCGGTCGCGATGACGGGCAACTCAAGAAGCGGCAGCGGCATGGTTCGTCTCCCTGTTTCCGGAGCCTACAGCGCCTTCCCGCAAGGCGGGGGCCATCAGGACCCCGTCACTTGCCATGGAGATCGTAGTAGGATTGAATTTTGGACTGGATGTCCGTCATGGTCTGGACTTCGTCGGGCAACTTGGCCGCGTCCATGAAGTCCGCGTAGACCTCCGTGAAATTCATGACCGACAGATCGAGCCGGGCAAATTCCTCGACAGTAAATCCGGCGCACTGCTCGTTTTTGGGCGAACCCCATCCCTTGCCCAACTGGGGCCGGCCCTGCTCCTGAAGCACGCGGCTGAGCTTGCTTTCGAAGCAGCAATAGGCGGTCCGCTTCGTGGTGCAGATGCCCAGGATCTTCGACGAACAGTAGGTCCCGAGATTATGGCACAGGCCCATGCGGTCCTTGATGTCGAGCTTCATCTCATCCTGCGAACAGGCGAAAAGGGTGAGGAAGGGCGTGGCGAGCGCCGCAATAGCGGCAGGACCGCCAGCCAGGGCCGCAGCGCCTGCGCCGACCGTCAGAAGGCCCGACGTCTTGCCCGCGCAGCAGTTGATGAGGCCGAAGACGGGCTTGTGGCAGCTCTCACGATTGCCCTTGAAGACCGTGAAATTGTTCTCGTCGAACTCCTTGCCGGCCTGATCGATCGAATGGAGTGCGACGAGCGCATCCTTGAACTCGGTCGACGCTTCGCGGACGATCGGTTCGCAGTCGCCGTTGATACAATATATGTCGTTGCCGCAGATGTATTGCGGCGCGTCGGTGGTTCCACCCGATGGTGTCGGGCATTGATAGACGCGGTTCTCGACCTTGCACGGCCCGCCGCTGCCATCGTCGTCGAGGCATTCGGTGCGAAGATAGGTGCAGCTTCCGTTCGCCTCGAGCTCACCGCAATCATTGGCCGCCGAGACGCGATTGCATTGATAGGTGCGCTGCCAGGCCCAGCAGGGTTGAGTCACGGACACGCCATCGATGATCCTCGTGACCGGGTCGCTCGACGTGCAGACCTCGCTTTCGAGCGTGCAATTGGCATCGGCAGCATTCGCCGCGCAGAGACCCTCGTTCCGGGTGATCACCGGCACCGCGGACTCCTCCTGCTTCGTGAGCCAGTAATTTCCCGTCGAGATCACATAGCCTGGGTGATATTCGCCGGGCGTGATGCCCTGCGCTTCCGCCGTACATTTGACCTCCACGGCGGTATGCCCAAGGCTGCTGCAGTTCGGCGCCGCCGTGTAGCCGTAGGCGCCCATGTTTCCGCAATAGTCGATCGGCCGACTTTCCCAGCAGACACCGGACGCGATCTCGTCGTCGAAGGCGGCGCGGGCCGGATAAGGTCCCCCGTCTGTCGGAAGAAAGCTCAATCTGCCGGTATAATAGGTGTAGATCGTCCGCTTCTCGGCGCGCACATCGAGAGTGACGGCACAGGTGCGGGCTTCAGGCGTGACCTTGCTGCCTGCATTGCAGCTCGCTTCGTAATAGCCAGCGCCGCCGGTCGCGGGGGGCAATGGCACGCAGGAACCGCCGCTGCCAGTATATTGCTCGCCGGCGAGATATGCCGACGGATCATTCTCGATCGACGTGGCCCGCGTCGTGGTCGCGAGGACCTCCGAATTGCTGAAGGTCGCACGGCTACGATCGGCATCTGTGGTGATGCGATATTGTTCGTTGGAGGATTTCGAGGATTGGGCGGCTGATTCCAATCGTTCAGGATCGTCAAAATAGGACCCTTCGGGGAGATTGGTGCCGGAATAGCCTGGCACAGCCGCCGCCTGCGCCTCGCTGGAGGGCACCAGCGTCGTATCGCTGCGCTTCTCCGTCCCAAATGCCTTACCCTGCTGCCGCGCCTCCTCGATGGTCGTCTGGCCGAGCGCTGGCGGTACGCCCGCCAGTGCAGCAAGCACCGCAGCAAAGGCGAGGATCGACCTCACGGATTGGCCTTGCGCATGTTGGAAAGGCCGACCGCGGCGACACGCGCACCCGGCCCATGCTCTTTTGCGAACTGTTCGAGCGCGTACTGGACCGACACGTTGCCGACCATGCGGTCATAGGGAGGAACCTTGGTCTGGCAGGAGAATCCTGCGCAGAGATCGAAGTCGGAAGAAACCGCGACGTAGGTCGGCACGGCCTGGACATTGAATGCGCGAAAGAGGCGCGGATCGATGCCGACATTGGCAAAGTCGTCCTGCCGATCGACGATCTTGCCGAGGGCAGTGGCAAACTCCTTCATCGAATTGTTCGGAAAGCCCCGGAAAACCACGACGCCGCCGGCTTTGGCGGTGTCGCCAATCAAGGTCTTGAGCGACCGCGGCGGCATCGAGAGGCTGGCGAAGACGATGAACTGTGGCGCATCGCCCTTACCCGTCGTGGCATTCGATGCGGCGCCTGCAACGATCTCATCGAAATCGACAGGACCCGCCGGCCCTTTGGGCAAATCACTCTTCGCGACCCGCTGCATATTGGCCATGCCCGCATCGCCAGCCTTGGCGGCATCCTCTCGGAATGCGTCGCCCCTATCCTTCACCTGATTGACGAAGGCCTCAGCATCGGCCTGGAGCTCTGCCGAACGCTTCTTGATCGCCTGCACGTCGATCCCGTCGACGCTTTGCGCGAGCACAGCAGATATGCCGGCGATCCCGAGGAGTGCAGCGGAAGCCCAAAGATAAACGCGCATCGAGAGCCCTCCTAGAGCACGCAGCAGTTGCGCTTGCGCCAGATCAGGTAGCCCATGTCCTCGCCCCCGGCGGGATAGGCACGGCCAGCATCAGGCGGCATGGTGGATGCCCCGATCGCGGAGCAGGCGAAGCGACCGCTGACGGTCGGGATCGGATTGACCATCTGGAAGCGGTATTGCTGCTTCCGCATGATCGGCATGAGATACTTCTTGCAAAGACCCGCCGACCCCATCGTTCCCCAGGCAAGAGCCTCGCGGTGCATCTTGTAGGCGAAGCGCGACAGCGCGAGCCGCGAGGATTGGACATGGCCGATCGAGGACGGCACGTTTCCGTTCAGCGGATACATGCTGCCCTGACAGCCCGCGCACCAGAACAGCGGATCGAGCGGAAGGTGGACGGTGCCTGCAATGCAATCGCCTGCGCAGGCCACCTGTGCGATAGGGTTCGCGAAAACGATCGCCTCAGGATTGATCAACGCCGTCAGCGAGTCATCCTGCCAGAGTGGATCGATCTCGGTCATGTAGGCGATGTCGAAGCTCGCCTGCTCGAAGCAGACGAAATCGGTGAGGATCTCCATCCAGTAGAGCACCGGATAAACGTACCAGTGGACGTGCCATTTGGCCGTGCTCTGGGATCGTCCCCCAACCATCGACGGGCCCGTCAAATAGCCCTGGCCAATATCGAACCCCGGTGCGATGCGGATGCCGCCGAGGTTGGGAAAGCACCAAGGCTTCATCGTCACGTCCGCGAGGCGGGCCGGCTCCCAAAAGCCGACGGAGATGCCGATGCGAGGAATGGGGCTCCCGCACAGGCAAATCGGCGACGCGGGATTCGCGGTATCCGGGCGACCGCTTGGCCAAATCTTGAGACCGCCCACCGACAATGGGAACAGGCAGGACCAACATACATCGGTGATGGGGTTCACGAATTTGCCGTGACACGTCGGTCCTGCCGCCTGTGCGCTTGGCGCGAGAACGAAAGCGGCGATCGCGACGAGAAGAAGGCGCAGGGCCGATCGAGCGGAACGCATCATAGCTCCTCTCCGATTGCATCGAGAAACGCCGTGTCCGCGCGCTGCTTGCGCACCAGGTAGAGCGCCGTCGTCGCGACGACCGCTACCAGCAGCACCGCGATCGCAGCGGCGGCCGTTCGGCCGAACTGGCGTTGCAAGGGATGCAGGCTCAAAATGCTGGCACCGAGCGACAGGCAAAGCGCCTGCCAGATCAGGCGAAGGCGCCGGAGCGCACGGTTTTCTGGCGCCGCCATCGGGGTGCGGAGCATGTCCAGCCAAAGCGGCATCAGCCCGGCCCTCCGGTCTTCAGGACGACCTCGGAGACGCGCATCACCTTGCCCGCCTGAGACACAACCGCCGGCGTGTGTTCGATACCGAACCGAGACGTAAGCTTTCCGGCCTGATCGAAGTAGAAGCGCCGCTTTTTCGCGGTCATCTGTTCGACAGGCGAGCCTCTGACGAGGATGATCTTGGCCTTGAGATCGGTATAGCGCGCTATCGCCCAGGCCATTTGCTCAGGATCGTCGCCGTCGATGAAGACGAGGTCCTGCCGGATCGCGACAAAGTCGAGCGGATTGATGCGCTGGCCGGCGGCGGCGATCAGGTTCCCTTTCTGATCGCGGATATCGCGCTCCATCGTGACCGACGGATCGAAATCCCATGTGCGAGCAGCCCGTGCCGGCGTGATTCCCGCAACCGGATCAGGGCGACGAACCTTCGCCTCTACACGCTTGGCGAACATCTCATTCGTGCGCGCGAGCTCGCCGCTGGCCTCGGCTCGGCGCAGACGGCTCTCAATCGTCGAAAGGAGATCCGGCTCAATCACCGGGAATGTTTGGGCCGCCTGGCCGTAGTCCTTCGCCTCCGAACGCATCGGACCCAAGACGAGCGCGGAACCAAGCGCCGTGACTGCGCAAACGCAGCCCGTGACAAGCATCCTCATAGGATTGGCTCCCCTGTCCCAATGATCTGGCGCGCGCAGACGAAGCCGATTTCGGCGTAGCGACTATCGAAGCCGTCCTTGTGGGGCGTTGCCGCAAAATAGCAGCCGTCCGGCACCCGGCCGGTGAGGCCCGGGGTCAACGGCTCGCCGAGGCGTGTAAGCGGCTTCATCTCCGCGACCGCGCGGCCATTCACCGCGACCGTGCGGCCGACATGGCTGATGATGTCGCCAGGCATGCCATAGACGATCTTTCCGAACATCCGCGGTTTCGTCCCGAAATGGCGACGCAGCAGAGCACCCGCAGGTGGATCGAAGAAAACATAGCTCCCGCGCGTCGGGAGCTTGTGGCGCTCGATGAAAAACGCCCAATTCGGCAGCGAGTCCGTCGTGTTGATCAGGATGATGTGGCAATCTTGCCATGCGCTTATCGCGCTGAACCCCAGGGTCCCAATGACGGCCAGCGCCAACGTCCCCCAGAGACGCTTGCGCGGCCGCCAGGGCTGGGCCGCGACCTTATTGGCCACCGTTGCCATCAGGGCCTCCGAAGGTGGAAACGGACGCTCCAGGCATTTGCGCCGGCGCCGGCTGCACAGTCCCCGCCTGTCCTGCCGCTGCGGGTCCGTAACCGCCGGCCACGCCAGCCATGGGATCGATGGTGGCGCCCTGCACTGGCTGCGGCGCGGAACGCGAGGCGGCCAACGCGGACTGCGCGGCCGAAAGCTCCTGCAGTCGCTGCAATTCCTCGACGGAAAGGCGCTTGGGTTCTGGCACGCCAGAGGCGAATACGGCCTTCTTCAGACTGTCGGTAATGTCCGGCACGTTCTTGGTAAGGACGGCCTCGCCGACGAGGACGATCTGGCCGCCTTGGCTCCGGCGCTGCAATTCCTTTTCGAGCGACGCCATGAACGCCTGCATCTCGGCTCGCACGCGTTCCGGCGGCGAGCCAGAAAAGCGCTGGGCCTCGACATAATCGCCGACCAGAGCCGACAGCCGCGCCGAAACGATATTGTCCTGTTTCGACTGGGTCAGCGATCGGGTCACCCACATGCCCCAGACAACCGCCGCGATCAGCAGCAGCAGGAACAGCATCTGGGTGCGCGTGAGGCCGCCAAACCCTACCCTGCGCTTCGCCGCTCGGGTCTCTGGCGCGGAAGGGGGAATGGGAAGGTCGAGTTGGGGTTGTTCAGCCATGACGGGGGGCTCCCTCCTCTGCGCGCGGAGGCAGGATGCGGTTGGCGCGAAGAGCTACGACGGCGGTGGAAAGGATCATGTGCGCGATGGCGAACATGTTGAGGAAGGCACCGGCCCGCGCCGGATCGGCGGCGATGTAACGGGTCGTGAAATTGTTCAGCTGATGGACCAAACCATCGAACGAGAAGCCGCCGATCGCGAGGAAGAAAAGAAAGAACAGGCCCCAGGTGATGAGCAGGGTCGACGCGACAAAGCCAAGACCGTGGAGCGCGAAGTACAGCACGTTCTGCCATTCGCGCCGCGTGAGCCTGGCGCGGCGGCGATTGGTCCGTTGGGTTGAATGCGTCGCCATATCTGTCACTCCGCAGCGATCGCGACCTCATCCGATGGGACGAGGTTGCTGACCCACTTTTCGGGATTGTTGGGAAAGGCGATGCGCTCGATCGCTTCGTCCATGCTGAGACCTTCAGCGATCAATGCGTCGATCGCCGCGAAGGTCTTCGGGCTCGAGGAGAACAGCGCCGCCGAATAGGGATCGAGCACCAGGCGGCCGACCGCCAGCGTGTCGGGCCCTTTGATCATGATATCCGAATATTCGAAGCCGTTACGCTTCAGGGACCGCAGCAGCGCATCGGTATAGTCATCCATCTCGAAGCGATCGTGCTTCTTGAAATCCGCGATGGTCTCCGGCTTTTGCTGGAGGATCACGAACCAGTCCGAATTCTCCAGCGCTGCGACCGAGCCCGCCGACTTGTAATAATCGTTCAGCGACTGGGTCGCCGTAACCAGCGACGCACCGTATTTCCGGCAGGTGCGCGCGTAGGTCTCGATGAAGTCCGCCATCGCCCCGCCGCGCAGCATCTGCCACGCCTCGTCGAGCAGGAGCGCCTTGGGGATCGAGCGGTCGAGCTTGCGCATCATTTGCTGCGACATGAACATGATTGCCGTCAGGACGACGCTGCGCAGTTCCTCTCGGGCCGACAGGTCGGAGAGCTCGAAGACCGTGAGCTGGGCGGACAACTCGAACGAAACCTCGCCCTGGAAGAAGCGGCCGTAGGTGCCGCCGGACGAGAAGGGTCGCATGGCGATCGCAAGGTTCGCGGCCAGCCCATTTCCGGTCGCCTCGAGCGCCTCGATGACGAGATCGATCGAACCACGGCTGCCGTGAGCCTCCCAGACCTGGTTGACGGCGCCATCGATCAGCCCGCGCTCGGTATCGTCGAGCAGGTTTATGTGCCGCGACATCTGGTTGATGATGGCCTTGAGCATCGCCATGCAGTCGAGGAGATAGTCCTCATCCTCGGCGGCCTGGGCCTCGTCGATCATCGAGAACGGGTTGAGGCAGAAGCCCGAGCTCATCGTGAATTCGACAAAAGCGCCGCCCTGGAGCTTGGCCGAATGTTCGAACGAGCGACCGTCATCGATCACGACCACGCGGGCCCCGGCCCCGCAGAGCGAACCGCACAGCTCCTGCAATGCGACCGACTTGCCCGAGCCCGATTTGCCGAAGACCGCTACATTGTGATTGCCGGCGGCATTCTCGAACGGACTCCAAAAGAATGGCTGCCCCCGGCGGCCGATCAGCAGGAGATGCGGTATGCTCCCGCCGAGATACTCGCCCTGCAGCGGCGCGAGGTTCGCGGCCGTCGTCGTGAGCAGGGTGCGCATCCGCTTCATGCGCTCGAGGTCCTTCGACAGGCCATTGGCCATCGTCATGGGCATCGCGCACAGGAGGCCCATGACCTGCAGGTAGCGGTCATCGAGAAGATCCCAGCCCGCAGCACGATAGACCGACTTCAGCACGCGCTCATTGCTGTCGCCCTGGCCCTTCGGCGAAAAGGACGTGACGCTGAAGAACACCCGCACGAGCTTGCGGCCCTGCCGGATCTCTTCATTGACGTGCCGCCATTCCTGCGACTGTTCGCGCAGCTGCGGCAGGAACCGGGACGACTTAGAATCGGCCAGGCTGGTGGTGCGCATGAACTTGTAGCTGGCCTTGTTGGTCGACGCCTGCGGATCGGGAAACTCGATGCACAGATTGGTCGACACCGGGCACGGCATGCGCAGCTTGTCCGTGAAGATGTCGCCGATCAGCCGCGTGACGTCCCACGGTGCCCAGCGCGTGGGGAGATTGCGCACCGAAAAGGAACGCACGTCGAACACGTCGGGGTAAATCTCCCCGATCTCCGGGGCCCCTTTGAGTGTTTTGCCGGTCGGACGGAAACGCTCGGTTCGCAGCAACATCCGATCGGGCTCGATGTGCAGTTCGATGTCGCGGCGGATCGCCTGGTCAGCGATCGGATCGAGCGGATTGTAGCTGACCGCATCGTCACCAGCGGCGGTCGTCGGCGACGTGATGTCGTCGATCCAACCGATCAGGGCGACGGGATCCATTTTGCGCGCGGACACGTTGACCGACTGGAGCGCGGAGATCAGGCCATCCATCAATGAGACGATCTGCTCGATCGTGATCGAGGAGGAATCCGGGGTGGAATAGGAGATGGCAACGCGGTGATGGCGCAGGCAGAAGGGCGCATCTGCCGACAGGGATTCCCAGACGCCGTCGGTCAGGAAATCCACCCGGTGCTTGGCCATCCGCTCATAGACGCCCCTCGCCGAGTAGCGCGGCAGATACCATTTCGAGAGCTGCTCACCGATGCGCGGCGACATCCATTGATGGATCTGAAGGCAACCCGGCGCCGGAATGCCCTCGGAAAGGAACTGCGCCAGAATTTCGCCCGTGCGCTCGTCAGCACCCACCAGCGGCGCGGCCTCAATGACGAACCCGCGCGAAGCGCTGTTGTAGAAGATCCCCGTCTTCGGATCGTAGCTGCGATAGGGAAGCCAGTGCGCCAGCATCGGAATGGCGAAATCCGGCCGTTGGGCGTCCGGCCGCTTGCTGTCGCCAAAGATGCCAGACAGCATCTCGTCGAGGAAACCGCGCGCCATGTCAGTTTTCCTCCGGAATTGCGGCCGGAAAACTCGCCGCGCGCACCGTGGATTGCGCTTTGCCGTCCTGTGCTGGAACCGTGCCCGTGAGTGCCGCCGCCTTCGCGTCGCTTTCCGCCTGGGCCGCGCGCGACCTATATTCCGGGGACGCCTTCACGCGCGCGGCCGCGTCGGCGCCCACGGCGGTGCTCGGCAAACCGATCGGCGCCGCAGACTTCGCCTCTGTGGCCGGCGCCACCGGCGCCGCTCCGTCAACGCTGCGGGTTTCCGCACGTCGTTTGGAGGCTTCGGCAGCCGGTTGCGCCGGATTGAGACCCGTCCTGGGGGCTAGGCGGGCCGCAACATCGTCCTGGATTGCCTTGACCGGGTCGGTTGAGCGGGCACGAGCCGCCGCCACAACCGCTGGATCAGGAAGATTGGGATCAACGCCGCCGGCCGCACGGTCGGCCAATTCGGCGCGATCGACGGCATCGGCCAGCGAGCTAGGTGTCGCGACCAGCGCCATCGCATTGCGATCAGGAATTGCGCTGGCGTTGGCAAGGAGCTGCTGCTGCCATTCGCCGCTTTGGACGACGGCGTGAACCGCCGTCACTTCATGAAGACGACCGCGCTCATCGATGTAGGGCTGGAATACGATGCGCAGGACGCGCTCTTGTGTCCGCCGGGCATCGATCTGCGACGTCGATGCCCCCTGTCCCATCGAAGCAACGCGGGACGACCTGGGCGCCGTGCCGCGGACCCTGCTGTCGCGTGCGGGCGACGGCTCACTGATTGCGCCCTCACCGGCGATCATCGCCAGTGCGCGATCGTCGATCGAGGAGGACGGCGCGCAGATGCCGTCCGGCGCCGTGCAGGAGAAACTTCCCTTCACGTTGCTGCCGAAGGTCGCGCAGCCGGAGAGCGCCGCCAGCGCTGCCATCGCGCACGAGCCCCGCAACGCCAGGGTGCTACGGAATGCCCCCTTCATGATTGGGCCCCCCGCAGCCAGGCCTCGAGAAACTCCTTCGGCCGATAGCCTTCGAGAACAGCGCCATCCCCGCGCACGATAATCGGCGTTGCATTGAGGCCGTGTTCGCGGGCAAATCGCTCATTCGCGTCTAGGCCCTTGGTGTCACAGGACGCGGGTGCCTTGAAGGGCTCGCCGGCATAGGCGGCATGGAGCGCCTGCTCCTGGTTCTTCGAGCAATAGACTCGGTCGGCGATGTCCCGGCTTCCGAGCACCGAGATCGGCCGCTCGACGACCTTCACATCCATGCCCCGCAGCACGTTCGTGAGCGCCCTGCAGTAGCCGCAGCGGAAGTCCGTGAAGATGGTGACGCTCTGCTTCGCGGCCCGATTGCCCCAGACTATGGCGCCCTCGGTGGGAAGGCCCGACAGGTTGAGCGCGGCCGGGCGTACTGGCACGCTCGTCTTGCCGACACCGCGCGCGGGCGCGGTGACATCAGCCTGGTCGCCGTCATCGGTCGCCGCCGCGTTCGCCTTGGCAGCGCCGCCCACCAGCATGTCCGGATTGATTTCGAGCAGCCGCGCCGCTGTCAGATCCTGGCGGGTCTCCATATCGTAGACCCGGCCGATGATCAGATATCGGGCGCCGCGATTGACGTAGAAGAGGTTCGCCCCGGATGTGACCTCGCACAATCCCTCGATCTTCTCGCAGTCGAGCTTGGTCAGCGGCGTTTTGGGAAGCCGTGTCTTGAGGAGGAGGCTGACCTTGGTTTCGTCCTTGCCGGCGACGTCGGCCGCAAGGGCAATGCCCGCGACGCTGAGCGCGGCGGCGGCCGCCACGATCGGCGCGGGACGAGCGAACGCACGCAGCTTTCGCAAACGATCAATTGCGGACATAGACACCCTCCAGAAAGACGATTTCGACGTCGATGCCGGTCGGCATCTCGATCACGGGTTGGTACTGCTCGGCCCGCTCGATCAGATATTTCGAGACGTCCTTGCCCGATTCCGCGGCGCCGCCACCGAGCGCACGCAAGCCGACGCTGCCGAAGTTAGGGGTACGGTTGGTGCCCCCCTCCCCGTCGGTGCTGATGCTTGCGAGCGGCTGATTGAACGCCGTGTTGAGGGCATTGCCGCCACCGCTCACCAGCCCGGCCAGGAAGGCCTGCATGGCGAGTGATCCTTCGCGGCTGACCACACGGCCGCGCACGCCGGTCTTGCCGCCGAACGCGATGAATCCCTTGACCTCGGACACCGCGTAGCGGCCGCCGGGCTGAGGACAGGTCATCTTCTGGAGTTTAACGTAGACCTTCTCGCTGGAGAGATCGCCGCGCGCGGCGCCATTGATGAGGCAGCCTTCTATCTTGGTCGTGAGGAGCCGGCCGTTCTGATAGACGGAGCGTGCCGGGCCAGTGATGCGCAACACCACCGGCAAGGGATCGGTCTGGCTGTTCACCCCAGCACTGGCGTCGACCCCGACGATGACCTTGGCACTCGCAAAGCTGTTCGGCGGCAGATAATTGATGCTGTCGCTGAAAGTGGTCGTTCCCTTGGCGACCCGCGTCGCATTGCCGGCGTCTGCGGTCTGGAAGCTGACCAGCTTGACCTCGGCAGCACCGCCCATCGGCATCGGACGGCTGCCGGCGGCCCCATTCTGCCCGTCGGGCCTCTGATACGCCTGCGTCCCGTTCGGGCCGTACATCGCGCCCGGCCCTGTTGAGGGTGCCGGCGCGGGCGTGGCACGCGCCGAGGCCACTTGCCGCCGAAGCGCTTCATTCTCTTGCTGATAGGCAGAGAGGACGCGCGATCCGTCCGCGCGCATGGCCTGGTTTTCGCCCTTCAGGAGTTCGACCTGTTGCGAGAGCTGGTCGAGCCGCTGCTGCTGACCGTTGACGGATTTCAGCTGGTTCTCAACCGATTGCATCTGGTTCTCGGAGAGGGCCATCCACTCCTGCTGGTTGAGGTTCTTGTTGACCATGTCCTTGGTCGACACCTCGACCTTCGCCGTCCCAACATCGCCGCCGTCGCTGGCCTTTTGATCGCCACCGAAAATCCAGAAGGAGGATCCGACCAGGCCTACGCCGGCGACTCCGGCGAGCAGCATCCGCTGCTTCTTCCTCACGCTTTCGTTTGCGGACAGGTCCGTCGAGATGGGTGAGACGCCTTCGCCGTCGCCGCCATCCAGCGGTTCGCGCTTGCGCTTCAGGAAGTCATTCCAGGCCATGTCACTGCCTCCCGGTTTGTGAGACGAGATAGGCCGTCGTGACCTTCCCAGGATCGAGCTTCGGCTCGGCGATGGACACCGCGAGCGCACTGTTCGGCGCGACCGTCGTTTCGGTCAGGGTGATGGCTTCGGCGCCGCGATTCTCGATGCGCAGGACGCGGCCAGTCAGCTCCGATCCGCGGTATTCCGCGATCATCTGGACCTTGAGATTGCCGACATAGACGGGCCGCAAGGTGCGCTGGCGCATCTCGTAGCCATCAGCGACGCTGTTCGAATACATGGCCTGGACCAGCTCGACCGCCGCTTCCTGCGGGCTAGGGGCAGCCGCCAGTTGGGGCGCGCCGTTCTCGTCCGCCTTGGCCTTTGCGATCGCCGGATTGGAAATGAAGAGCTGGACGGCCTGTTCGCCAGCGATCCGGCAGACGATCTTGTAGACGTACCCCCGCTTGCTCGTCGCGAAGAAGGACAGCGCGGGGCGCGCAAAGCCCTCGGGGACCGACAGATAGATGTCCCCGCGCACCGGCTCGTTGACGACGGAAAAATCGTCCTGCGGGTTGCCGGTCGAGATCTTCGACACTGAGGCGAACTCGTCCTCGACGAGGCTGATCCTCGTCAGGTCCTTTGCCGAGGCGGCGCAATCCACCTGACTGCCATCAGCCGCCATCACGGTCTGGTCCGCCCACGCCGGGGATACGACGAGCACGAAGCTCACCGCCACCAGCGCGACACCGATCAGCCGGCTCAAAAGGCAGTAGTAGCGCAACAGGAAGACCGCGCCGGTTGCGGCGCTGCCGATGACGTAGACCGACATCACTGATCCTTTTCCTTGCCGGTCGCCACCATTCCAAAGCCCACAAGCTTCAGGGACAATCCGGAATATTGCCAATCGAAGCGGAAGGAGCGGCGCTCGCTGGAGACGACCTTGTTGCCCACGATGGTGTGCAGGTCGCCGGTGACGGTCGACTGCAGGTTCTTGGTGTCCAGCTCCATCGTCTGGATGGTGAAGAACTGCGCGATGGAAGAGCCGCGCTGCTCGTTCACGATCTTCATGAGGTCGGCGCGGATCTTGCCCTGCGCGCTTGGCGCGGTGATCTCGAGCACCGACTTCATCCAATATTCGAGGTTGGCCGGGCTGCGATCGAGCGTCAGGACCGCGGTATCGCGCGTGACCAGCTCCAGATACTGCCGCGACACCCCGGAAGAATTCACAACCAACGGCGACGCCAGGATCGGTTGCAGGACCACCTCACGGTCGCGGGTGGCGGTGATGAGCCCAAGAAAGGCGCAGAGGGCGCCAAGTACGCCGGCGACGATCACGAGCAGGTTGCGTTGTTTTAGAACGCGCTGGCTCTGGGCGTGGGTGTAGGAAATCTCCATCTCAGCCCGCCATCAGCCGAAGATGGCCCAGTCGGCCCCAAGCTGCGATTTTGGCCAAGTCGGAGAACGTTTTGGGAAC
>NZ_CALMPA010000042.1 GCF_937871615.1 uncultured Sphingomonas sp.
GCACGACCGGCTGGCGCGCGCGATGCGCCCGCTGGCGCGCGGCGGCAGACGCGCGTTCGAACGCCCGGAAAACCTGCTGACCGCGACGCAGGTGCGCGCGCTGCTCAACCTCGCCGAAGCGGGCAGCTTCATCGGCGCGGCGCGCGCGACCGGCCTGTCGCAACCCGCGCTGCACCGGGCGGTGCGCGAGCTTGAGGGATTGTGCGACACCCCGCTTGCCGAGCGACAGGGGCGCGGCGTGGCGCTGACCGCGCAGGGCAAGCGGCTGGCGCGGCAATTCCGGCTCGCCGCCGCCGATCTGCAAGCCGCGCTGGAGGAAGCGCAGGCCGGCGCGACCGGATCGCACCTTTCGATCGGGGCCATGCCGCTGTGCCGCGCGCTGCTGCTGCCCAGAGCGGTCGCCGCCTTCATCCGCGCGGAGCCGGCGAGCCGGATCGACATCGTCGAAGGCTCCTATATCGAGCTATCCGAATCGCTGCGCGACGGGCGGATCGACCTGATGATCGGCGCGCTGCGCGATCCCCGCCCGCCCGATTTCGCGCAACGCGCCTTGTGCGTCGACCGGCTGATGATCGCCGCGCGCGCCGGCCACCCGCTGGCCGGTGAACGCCCGGCATCGGCGGCGGACCTTTCGCGCTTCCCGTGGATCGTCGGCAATGCCGCATCGCCGCTGCGCCACCATTGGGAACGATTGTTCGAGGGCGCAGGCCTGCCCTGCCCGCCGGCGCCGGTGGAATGCGGATCGGTGATGGCGATCCGGGGCATATTGCTCGATTCCGATTTCCTGACGCTGGTTTCGCCGGATCAGATCGCGCTGGAACTGCGCGCCGGGCTGCTCGCCAGGGTGCCGGCGGCGCTGCCATCGACCGAACGCACGATCGGCGTGACCACCCGCGCGGACTGGCAGCCGACCGCAACTCAGCGCCATTTCCTCGACATTCTGAGCGCCGTGCCGATCGAAAGCAATATTCCGAAAATCGAATAACCGCCCAGAAGTTCCGATTGGCCCCGCCGTGATTGACGTGGCTACGAACATGTCCATGGTTACGGTATCCTTCATCGGGCTGGGAGAGGCCGCCACCGCATTCGCGACGCCCATTCGCGGCACCGCACGGACCATTCGCGGCTATGATGTGAAGCTCGACGATCCCGCGACCCGCGCGGCGAAGCTCGCCGATTTCGCCGCCGCCGGCGTTTCCCCCGCCGACGACAATGCCGGTGCGATCGACGGTGCCGGGCTGATCCTTTCACTGGTCACCGCCGATCAGGCGCTGGGCGCGGCGGAAACCAGCGCCGCCCGGATCGCGCCGGGCGCGCTTTATTGCGACATGAACAGCGTGGCCCCCGAAACCAAGCGCGCCGCCGCCGCGCGGATCGAGGCGGCGGGCGCGCGCTATGCCGATGTCGCGGTGATGGCGCCCGTGAACCCCGCGCGCCTCGCCACGCCGCTGCTGGTGAGCGGGCCGCACGCCAATGACGCCGCCGCCGCGCTGCGCGCGCTTGGCTTCGCCAACGTCTCGATCGCCGACGGGGGCATCGGCGCGGCTTCCGCGATCAAGATGATCCGATCGGTGATGGTGAAGGGGATCGAGGCGCTGAGCGCGGAATGTTTCCTTGCCGCGCACGCCGCCGGGGTGGCCGATGCGGTGATCGCCTCGCTCGATGCGAGCTGGCCGGGCGCGGACTGGCGCAAGCGCGCGGATTACAATCTCGATCGGATGCTGATCCACGGGCTGCGCCGCGCCGCCGAGATGGAGGAAGTGGTGAAGACGCTCGACACGCTCGGCACCGGCTCCGCGATGACGCGCGGCACCGTCGCGCGCCAGCGCGCGATCGGCGCGCGCCGCCTGCCCTCGCCCGAAGGCTTTGCGGCCAAGGCCGCGCTCATCCTCTCACACAAGGCGGACGCCGCATGATTATCGACTGCCACGGCCATTACACCACCGTGCCCGCCAGCCATTCGGACTGGCGCGAGGCGCAGAAGGCGGCGTTCAGGGCGGGCGAGGCGCCGCCGCCCTATCCCGTGATTTCCGACGACGAGATCCGCGAGACGCTGGAGCAGAACCAGATCCGCCTGATCCGCGAGCGCGGCGCCGACATGACGATCTTTTCACCGCGCGCCTCCGCCATGGCGCCGCATGTCGGCGACGAGGCGGTCGCCAAGCAATGGGCGCGGGTGAACAACGATCTCATCAAACGCTGCGTCGATCTCTACCCCGAGATTTTCGCGGGCGTCTGCATGTTGCCGCAGAACCCGAAGGCGGACCTGGCCGGCTCGATCGCGGAGCTTGAGCGGTGCGTGCGCGAGATGGGCTTCATCGGCTGCAACCTCAATCCCGATCCGGGCGGCGGGCATTTCACCGCGCCCTCGCTCACCGATCGCTACTGGTATCCATTCTACGAAAAGATGGTCGAGCTGGACGTGCCGGCGATGATCCATGTTTCGGGAAGCTGCAATCCCGGCCTCCACGCCACCGGCGGCTATTATATCGCGGCGGATACGATCGCGTTCATGCAGTTGCTGGAAGGCGATCTGTTCGCCGATTTCCCCACGCTGCGCTTCATCATCCCGCACGGCGGCGGCGCGGTGCCCTATCACTGGGGGCGCTATCGCGGGCTTGCCGACATGCTGAAGAAACCCGCGCTCGACGGGCATCTGATGAACAACGTGTTCTTCGATACCTGCGTCTATCACCAGCCGGGGATCGACCTGCTCGCCGAGGTGATCGCGCCGAAAAATATCCTGTTCGGCAGCGAGATGGTGGGCGCGGTGCGCGGGATCGACCCCGAGACCGGGCAATATTTCGACGACACCAAACGCTATGTCGATGCGCTGCCGATCAGCGATGCGGATCGCCACGCCATCTTCGAGGGCAATGCGCGGCGCGTCTTCCCCCGGCTCGACGCGCTGCTGAAAGGACGTGGACTGTGAGCACGCCGACAGACATCCACCGATATCTCGCCGAGTTCGACGATATCCCCGGCACGCGCGTCTATACCGCGAAGCGCGCGCGGGCGGGCTATCACCTCAACCAGTTCTGCATGAGCCTGATGAAGGCGGAAAACCGCACGCGCTGGCTGGCGGACGAGCGCGCCTATCTGGATGAATGGCCGCTCAGCGATGCGCAGAAGGATGCGGTGCTGGCGCGCGATTACAACCGGCTGCTCGATCTGGGGGGCAATATCTATTTCCTCGCCAAGGTCTTCTCCACCGACGGGCTGAGCTTCGTTCAGGCGGTGGGAACGATGACCGGCATGTCGACCGAGGATTATCAGGCGATGATGATCGCCGGGGGCCGCTCGCCCGAAGGCGTGCGATCAATAAGGGAGAAACGCTGATGGCGCGCATCACCGCTGGCGTCGCCGCCAGCCACGTCCCCGCGATCGGCGCGGCGGTCGATCTCGGCAAGACGGGCGAGGATTACTGGAAGCCGGTGTTCGCCGGGTTCGACTGGACGAAACAGTGGATCGCCAACGAAAAGCCCGACGTGGTGATCCTCGTCTATAACGACCATGCCAGCGCGTTCGACATGAAGATCATCCCGACCTTCGCGATCGGCTGCGGCGAACGCTATCGGCCCGCCGACGAAGGCTGGGGGCCGCGCCCCGTGCCCGATGTGATCGGCCACCCCGATCTCGCCTGGCATATCGCGCAGAGCCTGATCCTCGACGAATTCGACATGACGATCATCAACGAGATGGATGTCGATCACGGGCTTACCGTGCCGCTCTCGCTGATGTTCGGCCAGCCCGAGGCGTGGCCGGTGAAGGTGATCCCGCTCGCGGTGAACGTCGTCACCTATCCCCCGCCATCGGGCAATCGCTGCTGGGCGCTGGGCGAGGCGATCGCGCGCGCGGTGGCGAGCTTTCCCGAGGATCTGAACGTCCAGGTATGGGGCACGGGCGGCATGAGCCACCAGCTTCAGGGGCCGCGCGCCGGGCTCATCAACCGCGCATGGGACAATGCCTTTCTCGACGGGATGATCGGGGACAGCGATTCGCTTCGCCATATCCCGCATATCGAATATCTGCGCGAAACGGGGTCCGAGGGGATCGAGCTGGTGATGTGGCTCATCATGCGCGGGGCGCTGGGCCGCGCGACGCGCGCGCTGCACCGCCATTATCACGTGCCGGCGAGCAACACGGCGGTGGGCCATCTCGTGCTCGAACCGGCGGGATGAGCGCCACGCCCGACATGCCCGCCGCGCTCGCCGAAATGGAGCGGATCATGGATGATCTGCACGATATCTCGCGCCGGCGGGACGAAGCGCGCAAGAGCGATCTCGTCCGCCTGCGCCGCAGCCTCGCCGATCAGATGGGCGTGATCGCAGGCGCGGCGGCGCAATCGGCGCGGCTGCTGGGCGACGAGGCGCTGGCGCGCGAATTCCGCCGGCGCTTCTCGGCGGTGCGATCGGCGGTGGCGCTGCACCAGGCGACCTGGCCGGCGGTGACGATCGACGAGGGCGGCGCGCCCTATCGCGAATCGGCGATCGCGGTGCGCCAGACGAACGAGGCTTTTCTCGGCTGGATGCGGGCGACGCTCGGCATCGGCCCGACCAGTAACGAAGGGAATTGACATGAAGATCGCTCTCGCGGGCGCGGGCGCCTTTGGCGAAAAGCATCTCGACGGGCTGAGGAACATCGCGGGCGTCGAGGTGGTGTCGCTCGTCGGGCGGCAGATCGAGCCTACGCGCGCGATCGCCGACAAATACGGCATCGGCCACGCCACCACCGACCTTGCCGACAGCCTGGCGCGCGATGACGTTGACGCGGTGATCCTGTGCACGCCGACACAGATGCACGCCGATCAGGCGATCCAGTGCATGAACGCGGGCAAGCACGTGCAGGTGGAAATCCCGCTCGCCGACAGCCTGGCGGGCGCCGAGGCGGTGCTGAGGAAACAGCAGGAAACCGGCCTCGTCTGCATGGTGGGGCACACCCGGCGGTTCAATCCGTCGCACCAATGGGTGCACAACCGCATCACCGCGGGCGAGATCGCGATCCAGCAGATGGACGTGCAGACCTATTTCTTCCGCCGCAAGAACATCAACGCCAAGGGCGAAGCGCGGAGCTGGACCGATCATCTGCTGTGGCACCATGCCGCGCATACGGTGGACCTGTTCGCCTATCAGGCGGGCGCGATCGTCGAGGCCAATGCGATCGAAGGGCCGATCCACCCTGACCTCGGCATCGCGATGGACATGTCGATCCAGTTGAAGGCGGAAAGCGGCGCGATCTGCACGTTATCGCTGTCGTTCAACAACGACGGGCCGCTCGGCACCTTCTTCCGCTACATCTGCGACAACGGGACGTGGATCGCGCGTTACGACGATCTCGTCACCGGGCGCGAGGAGCCGGTGGACGTATCGAAGGTCGATGTGTCGATGAACGGCATCGAATTGCAGGACCGCGAATTCGTCGCCGCGATCCGCGAGGGGCGCGAGCCGAACGGCTCGGTCGCGCAGGTCATGCCGTGTTACCGCGTGCTGGGCGCGCTGGAACAGCAACTCGCGGGCAAATGAGCGCGGCGATTCGCACGAGGCAGCCGCGCGGCGATCGTGCCGGCGGTCGCCTTGCCGCGCGGGCGAGAAGGACGCGCGTGAAGATGGCGCGGGCGCCGGGCGCCCCCGACCACCCGCGCGCGTGTCAATCGCCCGCCTTCGGGGGCCGCACCTTGCTCATGCGGCGAGCCGCGACCCGCCCGCGCGCGTCAATCGCCCGCGGGGCGATGCAGCAGCACGGGATCGATCTCGCGATCGAAGGCGATGCCGACGCGCCCCTCGATCTGCCAGGCGACGCGGCCCGGCACCCAGCCCAGCCCGGCAAGCTCCACCGCGATCGCGGCATCGGGCGCGATCGGGCGCGGCAATTCCGCCATCAGCCCGCCGGTGGAGACATTGCGGATGCGCACCTTCGTCGCGCGTTTGGCATCGCCGATCCGCAATCGCGCGCCGAGCGTGACGCTTTCGCGCCCGCGCCCGCCATCGCCCGCCGGAACCGCGTCGGCAAATTCGTTCTTGCCGGGATGCTTCATCGGCACATCAATACGCCGTCAAATCTTGCCGAATTGCCAACGCATTCATTCAGCCACGTCCTTCAATCCTCGCGCGAGACCTTTTCCTGGCGTTCGTGGCGCTCCTGCGCCTCAAGCGTCATCGTCGCGATCGGGCGCGCTTCCAGCCGGCCAAGGCTGATCGGCTCGCCGGTCACTTCGCAATAGCCATATTCGCCATCGTCGATCCGGCGCAAGGCGGCATCAATCTTCGCGATCAGCTTACGCTGGCGATCGCGGGTGCGCAATTCGATCGACCAGTCCGTCTCGCTGGAGGCGCGATCGCTGAGATCGGCCTCGCGCAGCGAATCGATCTGAAGCTGTGACAAGGTGCCCTGCGATTCCCGCAGGATCGCTTCCTTCCAGTCATGCAGCTTGGCGCGGAAATATTCCTTCTGCCGATCGCACATGAAAGGTTCATCGGGCAGTGGGCGATAACCATCGCCATCATTAGCGGCTTCACGGCCAAGGCCGTCTTGTGCTGTTCGATCGTACGCCGTCGCCATCGACCTTCTCCCCGCCGTGCCGGCGCTATGGGGCACCGTCCACTTTCTGAGCGGGCCTATAGTCGCGAGCGCGGGCGCAAACAAGCGAACACGACGATTGGCCGGCGCGATCATCCATTTGAGCGGGCTTATCTTTCTCCCGCGAGAACCGGCGGCCGCCGCGAGGCGCGTGCGCAGGACATTCCTGTCTCGTAATGAAACGCTTTGGGCGCCGCGCCCATGTTTCGCGGCTAGTGTTGCATCGGCACATGCGTATTCGTGGTTAACGACCTTGCACTTAAATCTTTGTTTTGCACTTCTCGGCTACGGCAAGTGCGAAACGCGTTGGACCGCGGCGGGAGTTGGTCGCCGGAAAAGATAGAGAGACGTATCATGTCTGTGCGGATGGCGATGGCAAAACTAGCGGCGTGCGCCGCCGGGGGGGCGCTGATCGGCGGCGGCGCGGTGCATGTCGCCGAAACCAGCAAGCCGCGCACCGAATTCAGCAAGAAGAAGGTCGCCGCGAAGCCGGTGAAACGGCGGGTGGAGCGAGTCGCGGCGCGCCCACGAGTGCGCCCGCCCGCCCCGCTGCCGGCATGTGAGCCGACGGTGGTGACGGTTTCCACCCAGACGCCGCCCGTGCCGCTGCCGCCCGCGCCGCAGATGGCGAGCGCCGGGCCGAGCGCGCCACCGCCGGTGGTGATCGGCGGCGGCGGATTCGGCGGGGGCTTTGGCGGCGGATTTTTCGCTGGCGGATTCTTCGGCGGCAGCGGCGGTGGCGGATCGAGCGGGATCGTCGTTTCCTCCACCTCAAGCTCCAGCGGCGGATCGACCTCCACCTCGTCGGGCGGCTCATCCAGTTCCACCTCGTCGGGCGGGTCTTCCAGTTCCACCTCATCGGGCGGCTCGTCGTCCTCCACTTCCACGGGCGGGGTGAGCAGCACCTCCTCCACCTCCAGCGGCAACGTCAGCAGCACGTCGTCTAGCGGGAACGTGAGCAGCACGTCGTCGTCGAGCGGGAATGTCTCGACCTCCACCTCGTCCTCGTCGAGCGGGAACGTATCCACGTCCACCTCGTCCTCGACATCATCGAGTTCGAGCGGCAACGTCTCTACCTCCACGTCATCCTCCACCTCGTCTTCCACCTCCAGCTCGTCCTACGGCTCAAGCTCCAAGGGATGGTCTTCCACAGGCGGATGGTCGTCCAACGGCGGCTGGTCTTCGAACGGCGGGCATCACGGCAGCAGCGGATCGTCGAGCGGCAACCCCACGCCAGTGCCCGCGCCGCCGATGCTGCTGCTGTTCGGCGCGGCGGCGGCGGGCCTTGTCGCGCGGCGGCGGCTGGCGCGGAAGGGCAACGCCACCGCCTGAACCCGCGCCCGCGCCGTCACGCGCGGGTTGCCTCCCCTCGCCGCCCCCGCCATAGCGCGGGGATGCACGATATCCGCCTGATCCGAGAGAATCCGTCCGTTTTCGACGCCGCGATGGCGAAGCGCGGCAAGGAGGCGGAAAGCGCCACCATCCTCGATCTCGATCGCCGCCGCCGCGAACTCATCACCGAGTTGCAGACCGGGCAGGCGCGCCGCAACGAAGCGTCGAAGGCGATCGGCGCGGCCAAGGCGGCGAAGGACGAGGCGACCGCCACCGCGCTGATGGCCGAGGTGGCCGCGCTCAAACAGCGTATGCCCGAGCTTGAGGCGGAGGAAGCGCGACTCGGCGGCGAGCTTGACGATCTGCTCGCCGCCCTCCCCAATATGCCGCTCGCCGACGTGCCCGAGGGCGCGGACGAGGAGGATAACGCGCTGGTCCACGAACGCGGCGCGCGGCGCGATTTCGCGTTCGACGTGCGCGAGCATGACGTGATCGGGCCACCGCTCGGCCTCGATTTCGAGACGGGCGCGCTGATCGCGGGCGCGCGCTTCACGCTGGTGCGCGGGCAGATGGCGAAGCTGGCGCGCGCGCTCGGCCAGTTCGGGCTCGATACGCTGACGCGCGAGCACGGCTATGAGGAAGTCTCCCCGCCGCTGCTGGTGAGGAGCGAGGCGATGTTCGGCACCGGGCAATTGCCCAAATTCGCCGAGGATCTGTTCGAGACGACCGATGGCCGCTGGCTGATCCCCACCGCCGAGGTGAGCCTGACCAATATCGTGCGCGAGAAGATTTTGAGCGCCGACGAACTGCCGCTGCGCTTCACCGCGCTCACCCCCTGCTTCCGTTCCGAAGCGGGCGCGGCGGGGCGCGATACGCGCGGCTTCATCCGCCAGCACCAGTTCGACAAGGCGGAGATGGTGTCGATCGTCACCCCCGACCAGTCCGAGGCGGAGCATGAGCGGATGACGGCGGCGGCGGAGGACGTGCTGACGCGGCTCGGCCTGCCGTTCCGCCGGATGAAATTGTGCACCGGCGACATGGGCTTCACCGCCGCGCGCACCTATGATCTGGAGGTGTGGCTGCCGGGGCAGGGCCGCTATCGCGAGATTTCGTCCTGCTCGACCTGCACCGATTTCCAGGCGCGGCGGATGAACACGCGCTTCCGCCCCGATGGCGAAAAGGCGACGCGCTTCGTCCATACGCTGAACGGCTCCGGGCTGGTGGTCGGGCGGATGATCGTCGCGATCCTTGAGAATTATCAGCAGGAGGACGGATCGGTGTGGGTGCCGGATGTGCTCCAGCCCTATCTCGGCGGGGTGAACCGGCTGGAACCGCGCTGATGCGCATCCTGCTGACCAACGACGACGGCATCCATGCGCCGGGCCTCATCGTGCTGGAGGAGATCGCGCGGACGATTTCCGACGATATCTGGATCGCGGCACCTGCGGAGGAGCAATCGGGCGCGGGCCGCTCGCTCACCCTCTCCCGCCCGTTGCGCATCCGGCAATTCGACGCGCGCCGCTTCGCCGTGGCGGGCACGCCGACCGACGCGGTGATGATGGCGCTGGCCGAGCTGATGCCCGCGAAACCCGATCTGATCCTGTCAGGCGTCAATCGCGGCGCGAATCTTGCCGAGGACGTGATGTATTCGGGCACCGTCGCGGCGGCGATGGAGGGGGCGCTCGCGGGCATCCCGGCGATCGCCTTGAGCCAGCGTTACGCCGAAACCGGCATGGGCGACGACGTGTCGTTCGATGCCGCGCGGAGCTGGGGCGAGCGGGTGCTGCGCCCGGTGCTCGACCGGCCATGGGTGCCCGGCTGCGTGGTCAACATCAATTTCCCGCCGATCGCCGCCGATCAGGTGAAGGGCGTGCGCGTGGCGCGTCAGGGCGTGCGCGATTACGGGCGGGCACGGTTCGAGCGGCGCGACGATCCGCGCGGCTTTCCTTATTACTGGCTCTCGCTCGGGCGCGTCGATCATGCGCCGGAGCCGGGCACCGATCTCGCCGCGATCGCGGACGGCTATGTCTCGGTAACCCCGCTGCATCTGGACCTGACGCTGGACGCGTCGCTACAAGCGCTCCGCAACGCGTATCTGTGAGCGAAAGGATCGACATGCGGCGGCTGAGCGCATTGGCGACGTGCCTGATGCTCGGTGCCTGCATTCCCCAGATCGACCGGCCACGACCGCCCGCCCCGCCCGTCCGCCATCCCGCGCCACCGCCACCCCGCGCGCAGCCGCCCGCCCGCGTCGAGCAACTCCCCGCGCCACGCCCGGCGTGGGAAACGCGCGGCGTGGAGGCCGATGCGCGCGACGTGCCCGCGCAAACCTATATCGTGCGCCCCGGCGACACGCTGAGCCATATCGCCGACCGCACGGGCGCGGGCATCACCGTGATCGCCGCCGCCAACGGGCTTGCCGCCCCCTATGTCGTCCGCGCCGGGCAGCGGCTGACGATCCCGCCGGGCCGCTATCACCTCGTGCGGCAGGGGCAGACGGGAATCGCGATCGCGCGCGCTTATGGCGTGCCATGGTCCCGCATCGTCGCGGCGAACGATCTGGCCGAACCCTATGTGCTGCGCGCCGGGCAACGCGTGCTGATTCCCGGCGGCGATCGCCCCGCCAGCATCGCCGAGCGCGCCGCCGCCTTCCGGCTCGACATCGACGACATCATCACCGGCGGCGAACCCGCGATCGCGCAGCACCAGCGCCCCGCCGCGCCCGTCTCCACCCCCACCCGCGCGCTCCCCGCGACCGCCGCGCTCGCCGCGCCGATCGCCGCGCCGGGCCGCTTCCTGTGGCCGGTGACCGGGCCGATCGTGAAACGCTTCGGCGCGGGGCAGAGCGGCGAGCGCAACGACGGGATCAAGATCGGCGTGCCGCTCAACACCCCGATCCACGCCACCGCCGACGGCACCGTGGCTTATGCCGGCGATGCGATCGCTTCGCTCGGCGGGCTCGTCATCATCAAGCATGGCGAGGGCTGGACCAGCGTTTACGGGCACGCGGCCAAGCTGCTCGTCCAGCGCGGACAGGCCGTGAAGAAAGGGCAGACGATCGCGCTGTCGGGCGAGAGCGGCTATGCCGACCGGCCCGAGGTGCATTTCGAGCTGCGCAAGGGCCGCGGCCCGGTCGATCCGCTGACGGAACTGCCGCGGCGATAGCAGCTTCGCGGCGCCGGCGCGCTCCCCCACCCGATCTTCCATCAGCAAACTCGTGGGGGAGCTGGCCGGCGCCGCACCCCAAAGCGGGTGACGAACGGCGCCGGGCCGTGTAACGCCCCGCAGCATTATGACCGAGCTGAAGTCCGACCTGCTCCGCCTGCTTTCCGAGCGCGGCTATATCAACCAGATGACCGATGCCGCCGCGCTCGACGCGCTGGCGCTGAAACAGGTGGTGCCGGGCTATATCGGCTTCGATCCGACCGCGCCCTCGCTCCATGTCGGCAGCCTGGTGCAGATCATGCTGCTGCGCCGGTTGCAGCAGGCCGGGCACAAGCCGATCGTGCTGATGGGCGGCGGCACCGGCAAGATCGGCGATCCGAGCTTCAAGGACGAGGCGCGCAAATTGCTCGCGGCGGACGGGATCGCCACCAATGTCGCGTCGATCAAGCGCATCTTCGAACGCTTCCTGACATTTGGCGAGGGCACGTCCGATGCGATCATGCTCGACAATGCCGAATGGCTCGATGCGCTCGAATATATCCCGTTCCTGCGCGAAGTGGGGCAGCATTTCTCGGTCAACCGGATGCTGTCGTTCGATTCGGTGAAGCTCAGGCTCGACCGCGAACAATCCTTGTCGTTCCTCGAATTCAATTACATGATCCTGCAGGCCTATGACTTCCGCGAACTGGCGCAGCGCCACGGTTGCCGGCTCCAGATGGGCGGCAGCGATCAATGGGGCAATATCGTCAACGGCGTCGAACTCGCGCGGCGGATGGACGGGGCTGAGGTGTTCGGCGTGACCACCCCGCTCATCACCACCGCCGACGGCGGCAAGATGGGCAAGACGATGGCGGGCGCGGTGTGGCTGCACGAGGATCAACTCCCGCATTTCGATTACTGGCAATTCTGGCGCAACACCGACGACCGCGACGTGGGCCGCTTCATGCGGTTGTTCACCGATCTGCCGCTGGACGAGATCGCGCGGCTTGAGGCGCTGGGCGGCGCGGAGATCAACGAGGCGAAGAAGATCCTCGCCAACGAGGCGACCGCGATGTGTCGCGGGCGCGCCGCGGCGGAGCAAGCGGCGGAAACCGCGCGGCGCACCTTCGAGGAAGGCGCGAGCGGCGATGCGCTGCCGACTTTGATCGTGCCATCCGAAGGGATGGGGATTGTGCAGGCAAATACAGCGCTTGGCTTCACCACTTCCAACCGGGAAGCGAGGCAGAGAATTGAGGCTGGTGCCGTGCGCATCAATGGCGAGATCGCCACGCTGGAATCGACCGTGCGCCCCGGCGACAAGATCAGCTTTGGCAAGAAACGCCATGGGTTGGCGGTAGCGAAATAAGCACCGTTCGCCCTGAGCTTGTCGAAGGGCTGCCTTTCTAACGCGCGAAGAAGGACAGGGCTTCGACAAGCTCAGGGCGAACGGGGAATCGTAGCTACACCAACGCCGCGTTGACCATTTCCGTTGAGGATCGGTTCACGCGGAAATCCTAGCCTCCTAAGAGGCTTTTGAGGGATTTACGCGTGGCCGCATCCGGTGCCGCAACGATCGGTTTCGATGCACGCGGCGAGCTGCGCGACCCGGTATATCATCGCACCTCGGCGACGCGGGCGGATGGCCCGGCGCTGTCGCTGCTGATCGTCAATATCTCGCCCTCCGGCTTGATGGCGCGCAGCATCGACGCGCCCGAACCCGGCACCCTGCTGTCGTTCACGCTGCCGGTGATCGGGCAGATCGGCGCGGAGGTGCGCTGGTCGCTCGGCGGGCGGCTGGGCTGCCAGCTGGCGCGGACGATCCCGCCCCCGCTTTATTATGAGATGCTTGCGGGCTTGAGCCGCTGATCGGCCGGCTCGCGCCCGGCCAGCGCCGCATCGAACGCCGCGCGATCGAGCTTCCCTTCCCAGCGTGACACCACCACCGTCGCCACCGCATTGCCGATGAAGTTCGTCAGGCTGCGGCATTCGCTCATGAAGCGATCGACGCCAAGGATCAGCGCCATCCCCGCCACCGGCACCGCGGGCACGATCGAGAGCGTGGCGGCGAGCGTGATGAACCCCGCCCCCGTCACCCCCGCCGCGCCTTTGGATGAAAGCATCGCCACCGCCAGCAGCAGCAATTGATGCCCAAGCGTGAGATGCACGTCGCACGCCTGCGCGATGAACAAGGCGGCGAGCGTCATATAGATGTTGGTGCCGTCTAGGTTGAAGCTGTAGCCGGTGGGCACGACCAGCCCGACGACCGATTTGGGGCAGCCGGCGCGCTCCATCTTCTCGATCAGCAGCGGCAGCGCGCTTTC
>NZ_CALMPA010000043.1 GCF_937871615.1 uncultured Sphingomonas sp.
GCTCCGCGAACACCGCCTCGGCGGTGCGATCGACCACCGCCTTCATCAGCTCCAGCTCGCGCTTCGTTGCAACGAGCGGGATCATCACTTCGGGGATCGGCGCCTCGCCCGATTTGTCCGCCACATCGAGCGCCGCCTCGAAGATCGCGCGCGCCTGCATCTCGTAGATTTCGGGATAGGTCACGCCCAGCCGGCAGCCGCGGTGCCCCAGCATCGGGTTGAACTCGTGCAGTTCCGCCGCGCGGCGCTTCAGCGTATCCACATCCACCCCGGCGGCGGTGGCGACTTCGGCGAACTCGGCCTCCTCATGCGGCAGGAATTCGTGCAGCGGCGGATCGAGCAGGCGGATCGTCACCGGCAATCCGGCCATCACCTCAAGGATCTCCACGAAATCCCTGCGCTGTTCGGGCAGCAATTTCTCCAGCGCCGCGCGCCGCCCCGCCTCGTCCGCCGCGAGGATCATCTGGCGCACCGCGGTGATCCGCGCGGCATCGAAGAACATATGCTCGGTGCGGCACAGCCCCACACCTTCCGCGCCGAATTCGCGCGCGGTGCGGCAATCGAGCGGGGTTTCCGCATTGGCGCGCACCTTGAGGCGGCGCACCGCATCGGCCCATTCCATCAGCGTGCCGAAATCGCCGGCCAACTCGGGTTGGATCGTCGCGACCTCGCCCGCCATCACTTCGCCGGTCGTGCCGTCGATGGTGATCGTTTCGCCTTCGCGCACCTCGCGGCTGCCGATCCGCGCGATCTTGGCTTTGGCGTCGATCGACAGCGCCCCCGCACCGGAAACGCACGGGCGCCCCATGCCGCGCGCCACCACCGCCGCGTGGCTCGTCATCCCGCCGCGTGCGGTCAGGATGCCCTTCGCCGCGTGCATCCCGTGGATATCCTCGGGCGAGGTTTCGGTGCGCACGAGAATCACCGCCTTGCCGTCCGCCGCCCAGCGTTCGGCGGTGTCGGCATCGAACACCGCCGCGCCGCTCGCCGCACCCGGAGAGGCTGGCAACCCCTTGGTCAGCACGTCGCGCGCCGCTTGCGGATCGAGCGTCGGATGGAGCAACTGATCGAGCGCCTGCGGATCGACCCGCGCGATCGCCTCCTCGCGGGTGATGAGCCCGGCATCGGCCATCTCCACCGCGATCTTGAGCGCGGCCTTGGCGGTGCGCTTGCCCGATCGCGTCTGGAGCATCCAGAGCTTCCCCGCCTCGACGGTGAACTCGATGTCCTGCATGTCGCGATAATGGTTTTCGAGCCGGTCGAACACCGCGGCCAGTTCGCCGTAAACCCCCGGCATCGCTTCTTCCATCGAGGCCGCCTTCGCGCCCGCCGCCTCGCGCGCGGCGAGCGTCAGATATTG
>NZ_CALMPA010000044.1 GCF_937871615.1 uncultured Sphingomonas sp.
GTTCAGTGTTCGTTCTTCAACCTGGCCAAAATCGCAGATTCGGGCCGACTGGGCCTAGTAGGCGAGCTTGCCGGCGAGGATCGGGCGTTGCCCGGCCAGAAACAGGATTTCGACGTGTTGCGGCAGGGTGCGGACCTCATCAGGGGTGAGCAGCGGGCGGCCGGAATGGTGTTCGCCGTAGGATATGCCGGACTTATCGGAATCGAGCGCCTGGCCCATCGTCTTGAACACGGCGGTTTCCTGTCCGAGCAGATCGGAGACGAGGCGGGCGCTTTCGTGATCGTTGACGCCGAACACCTGTAGGACGCCGGCGTTCGACAGGAACATGCCGGCGCGCGCGCCGTATGTGGCGCGGAGCTGGTGAACGTCCTGCAGGATGGGCCAGAGCTGGACGCCGTAGCCGGCCATGAGGCCCATAGCGCGCTCGACGGGGGCGAGGTGGCCGAGGGCGGCGAACTCATCCAGCAGGTAGAGGACTGGCGCAGCCAGTGGGGCAGGGGACGAGCTGCCCGCCCTCGCCATGTCGGTGAGGCTTTGGGTGACGAGCAGGCGCAGCCATCTGGAATAGGTGGCGAGGCGATCGGGCGGCAGGACGAGGAACACGGTGGCGGTCCTGGCCTTGAGATCGGCAAAGCGGAAATCGGATCGGCCGAGGACCGCGACCATGCGCGGCGAGTCGAGGAAATGGGTATGGCGCTGCGCGGCCGACAGCACGCCGGCCGCCTCGCGATCGGACTTGCCCAGGTGACGATTGGCGGCGCGCGCGACCAGGCCGCCGGCGGCCGTGGACGCCTGCATGGCCTTGAGCAGCGCCGTGAAGGCGTCAGGGGCGAGCGTGAGGTTGTCGCGCAGGGTGGCGAGGGTGCGCCGATCGCGCGGCTCGTTCGCGACGACATGGAGGATGATTCCGGCGATCAGCGCCTTGGCTTCCTCGTTCCAATGCGCCTCGCCGGCCGTGCCTGGTTCGTCATAGACCAGGGCGTCGGCCAGGGTGCTTGCGTCCTCGGCCACGTCGAGGCCGTCAGGGTCGAGGGCATCGAGGGGATTGAAGGCGGCCGAGCTTTGCCCGGTGACGCCGAAGGGGTCGAGGACGTGGACCGGCCCGAACTTCTGGCGGGCGCGGCCGGCGATCCTGGCATTCTCGCCCTTGGGGTCGATGCAGATCACGGAGCGGTCGGCGGTGAGCAGATTCGGGATGATGGTTCCCACCCCTTTGCCGGTCCTGGTCGGTGCCATCGTGAGCAGGTGCGCCGGCCCGTCATAGCGCAGGAGGCGCTTTGTCTTCGGATCGCGGCCGATCAGGAGGCCGGCTTGCGAGCGGGTGAGGGGAGCGGTTTCGCGATCGGTTGCGAAGCGGGCCGAGCCGTGGGTGTCGGCGTCCATGTCCCCGAAGTGCTGTATCATCGGCCTGGACAGGAGGCGGAAGACGAGCAGGACGAGGAAGGCGGTGAAGGCGAGGTTGCCGACATACCAGAGCGCATCGCCGCGCTGGATGCCGGCCCATTGCATGAGGGCCATGAGGCCGCCGCCGACGATGAACAGGACCAAGAGGAACAGCACCCCGGCCCTGGCGATGTAGCCGGCGGCGCGGAACGGGGCGGTGACGATCGCGACGAAGGCCCATAGGGGATCACGCGCGGCCGCCCGCAGCATGTTCTTGAAGGCGGCCCAGGCCAGCCGGAAATCATTCATGGGGTTGCCTCCCTTCGGCTGGTCGCGGCCGAGTTGGCCGGCAGACTGGAAAATCCTCTTGAGGGCGGCCAGCCAGGCGGACGTGACATCGCTCATGGGTCAGGCGCTCCGGTCCCGCCGCCGGCGGCCGGCTTGAGCAGATCGTCAAAGAGTTCCTTGTCGCCGTCGCGGGTGAGGAAGCCGGGCAGCTCGCGGCGCAGCCAGTCGGGCAGGGCGCGCGACAGCTCATCCCGGCCGTGTTCGAGGCGATGGAGGACGAGCGCGCCGAGCAGCACCTTGCGGCGCGTGTCCCTGGCGCGCTCCTGCTTGTTGAGCCTGGCCTTGAGGGTGGCGCGCTGCACATCCAACTCGGCCAGCCTTTGTTCGATCGTCTTGCGCGCCATCGTGTCGCCTCCCTGCTTCCGGTCGCGGGCGAGCGTAGCAGGTTTTCGGCAGGGTAGGGGATCACGGATGGTTCCGGCCTTGAAAAGTGGAGCGTGCGGAGTCACAATCGCGGCCTTATTCGCATCGCATTGACGTTGCCACAGCGCCCCACCGGAGGCATGAGAGAGCGGAGCGAGCGAATTACGAAGGGCGCACTTACGAGTTGCTGCGCAACTCAGTGCGGCACTGGCGCAGAAGCGAAGGCGGATCAAACCGGGAGAGGAAGGAAATCGGCGCTTGGCGATCTATCATTGCAGCATGAAGCCGATTTCTCGGGCGACCGGCCGAAGCGCGGTCGGATCGGCGGCCTATCGCTGCGCGGAAAAGCTGACCAACAAGCGCGACGGCATCACGCACGACTACACCCGCAAGCAGGGCGTCGAGCATTCCGAGATCGTGTTGCCGGAAGGCAGCAACGCCGATTGGGCGCGTGATCGGTCGGAGTTGTGGAACGCCGCCGAGGCAGCCGAGAAACGCAAGGACGCGCGGGTTGCGCGGGAGTTCGAGATTGGCTTGCCGCACGAGCTGTCGGCCGAGCAGCGGCTAGAGGCAGCGCGGGACTTCGCCCAGGACCTCGCCAACCGCTACGGCGCGGCCGTGGACTTCGCCATCCATGCGCCGCATGGCGAGAGCGACGTTCGCAACCACCATGCCCATGTGATGATGACGACGCGGCGGGTTGGCGAGGACGGGCTAGGCGAGAAGACCTATATCGAGCGGGAGAACAAATGGCTGCTGTCGAACGACCTTCCGACCACCGACATGCAGCTCCGCGACATTCGCCAGTCGTGGGAGGTGATCGCGAACGAGCACCTGGCGCGGGCCGGGCTGGATATTCGGATCGACCATCGTTCGCACCTTGAGCGCGGGCTTGAGATCACGCCGACCGAGCATATGGGTGTCCATGCCACGCAGATGGAGCGGCGCGGCCTCGACGTGTCGCGGGCGCGGCTGGACGAGGACGCGGCCCGGCGCAACGCCGAGCTGATCCGGGAGAAGCCCGAGCAGGTGCTTTCCCTCATCACGAACGAAAAGAGCGTGTTCGACCGTCACGATGTTGCGCGGGCGCTGCATCGCTACATCAACGACGACCCGCAGGAGTTCCAGAGCGCGTTCGCGAAGGTCATGGCATCGCCGGCGTTGGTCGAGCTTCAGCCGGAACGCATCGACCAGGGAACGGGCGAGATCGAGCTTGCGCGATATTCGACGCGGGAAATGGTCGAGATCGAATCCGGCATGGTCGCGTCGGCCGAGCGTATGCACCAGGCGCGCAATCATGGCGTCGATCGCCGGCATGTCGATCGCGCCATAGCCGCCCAGGACGCCGCCATTCAGCGCAGCGCCGGCGATGCTTCCGCCCGGCTTTCGGACGAGCAGCGGGCGGCGATCGAGCATGTCACCGGCCGGGAGCGTATCGCGGCCGTTGTCGGTTTCGCCGGCGCTGGCAAATCCACCATGCTCGCCGCCGCGCGCGAGGCATGGGAGGCCGAGGGCTACACGGTCCACGGCGCGGCCCTGTCAGGCAAGGCGGCCGAGGGGTTGGAGGAAAGTTCCGGCATCCAGAGCCGAACGCTCGCGTCATGGTCCCGCGGTTGGGAGAACGACCGCGGCACGATCGGCCGCGGCGATGTGTTCGTGATCGACGAGGCGGGTATGGTCGGGAGCCGGCAGCTCGCCCGCTTCGTTGGCGAGGCCGAGGCGCGCGGGGCGAAGATCGTCCTTGTAGGCGACCATGAGCAGCTACAGGCGATCGGGGCCGGCGCACCGTTCCGCGCCATTGCCGAGCAGATCGGCCATGCCGAGCTTTCGGAGATTCGCCGGCAGCGCGTGGACTGGCAGCGGGAGGCGTCGGTTGGCTTCGCCACGCACCGGACGGCCGAGGGCCTGGCCGCCTATCGGGATCATGGCGACATTCGATTCAGCGAGAGCGGCGAGGACGCGCGCGGCCAGATCGTGCGCGATTACCTTGCCGATCGCGACGAGCGACCGGACGGCACCCGCGTTGCGATGGCGCATCGCCGTGCCGATGTTCGCGCCATCAACGAGGCGATCCGTTCCGAGCTACAGGACCGGGGCGAGCTGGCGCGCGTGGCCGAGGACGGGCCAGGGTCGGGCGACGTCACCCGCGACATCGACCAGGCGCGGGAAGGACCGGGCCGGGCGCTGACCTTCCAGACCAATGACGGCAAGCGCGACTTTGCGACGGGTGACCGCATCGTGTTCTTGGAGAACAGCCGCGATCTTGGCGTGAAAAACGGGATGCTCGCGACCGTCGATCATGTCGAGCCGGGCCGCATCATCGCCACGCTCGACGGCCGGGGCGACAGCGTTTCCGTGCCGATGGGCGATTATCAGGCGATCGACCACGGCTATGCGACGACGATCCACAAGAACCAGGGCGCGACCGTTGATCGCGCCTATGTGCTGGCGTCGGGGACGATGGACCGGCATCTAACCTATGTCGCGATGACCCGGCACCGCGACGGGGCGCAGCTCTACGCAGCGCAGGACGAGTTCACCAATGCCGGCCGCCTGGTCGAGCATGGGGCCGCGCCCTTCGAGCATGACCCGCAGAAGTCCGATAGCTATTTCGTGACGCTGGAAAACGACAAGGGCGAGCGTCGCACCCTATGGGGTGTCGATCTTGAGCGGGCCATGAAGGAGGCCGCGCCGGAGATCGGGGAGAAGATCGGCCTTCAACATCTAGGTTCCACCCCCGTCACCTTGCCCGATGGCACGGAAACGCACCGCAACGCATGGAAGGTTCAGGACGCCGGCGAGCTGGCCTATGACCAGCTAGAACGCCGCCTGTCGCGGTCGGGCGTGAAGGAAACGACGCTCGACTATACCCGCGACTTTGCCGAGCGGCGCGGGATCGCGGAGCAAATGGGCGTCCGCAGCGAGATCGAGATTCCGGCCGAGCGCGCCGGGCTACGTGCAGAACGGGAGTCGACGGCCGGGGATCATGCCCTTGATCGGAGATCCTCGCAAAAAGTCGGCGCGGATCTCGCCCAGGATCTTCGTGCAGATCCGCGCGAGGATCTCGCCCAGGACCGGGGAAGCGATCGGCAGCAGCGCCGCAGCCGGTTCGAGGGCCTGAAACTGTCGCGGGGCGCGTCGGCCGCGCAGGACCGCGACGAGCCGGCCCAGGATCGGACGCAGGAGCGCCCACAGAAGGCCGAGACGCGCCGGCGCGGTATGTTTGACGGGTTGCAGCTCAATGCTGGCCGTGGGGCCGATCGACAGGCTTCCCAAGAGCACGCAGACGGGCCGGAAAGGGAAGGGAGCTTGCGGCGGGCGCCGGCGAAAGACCGGCTTGTCGAACGCTTGCGGCCGCAGTCGGGGTTCGAGCAGGCCGTTGACCGCTACACGCGGGCCTATGAATCGGCCCACAGGCAGCGGAGCGAGGGGCTTCCCATCCTCGACGGCCAGCAGCAGGAATTGCGACAGGCCGGCCAGCAGCTCGACCAGGCGCGGCCGGGCGCGCGCGAGCTGATGCGCTCGGCGCTGCGCTACGACCCGGACATGAGCCGCAGCATGACCGAGCTTTCCGGCCGGGAGCGCGTCGGCCAGGTCATCGAGCGGCTGGACCACGAGCGCGCCATGCAGGCCGACCCGAATGTGCGGGCCGACCGCTTCGTTGAACGCTGGCAGGAGCTATCACGGCAGCGCCAGCGGCTTCACGGCTGGCAGCACGACGAGGCGCGCGGCAAGGTGGAAGGCCAGATGCAGGGCCTCGCCAAGAGTCTTGAGCGCGACCCGCAGGTTGAATCCATCCTGCGCAATCGTCGGCAGGAAATCGGGATCGGCCAGCACATGCGCCAGAGCGAAGGCATATCCCGCGAGCTGCAACAGAGCCTCACGCGCGGCCGCAGCCTCGGGCTTGAACGGTAGGAGACGGCATGACGGACGAGGACAGGGAGAGATTCGAGCCGGAGACCTCGCCCGACGACGCCGGCGACCCGGCGGCCGCGTTCGAGGCGTTGCGGCGCACGGTCGAGACGCAGGGAAAACAGCTCAACGCGGAAATGACCATCATCCGCAAGGGCGTGGAGCTGGCGTTGGAGCAGTCCGAGAAGTTCCGGCAGCTGCCCGATTACGGCCCCGATCTCGGTAAGATCATCCAGTTCCTCGCCATTGTCGATGAGCGGCTTGAGGCCGTAGAGAAATCGCCCATCCTGCGCAACGGCCCGGAGCACTATGCCCGCGCGCTCGAGCGCAGCGGCGAGAGCCTGGTGAGAACCGCCGCGCAGCAGCTCGAGAACGAGAGCCGGGATTTCCAGAGGGTTGCGCGGGAGCTGGCCGAACACATCGCCGGCGCGCGGGAGCGCCATGCTCAGAACCGGCTCTTGTGGATCGTCGGGGCCGCCGGCGTCCTGGCCGGCATCGTGTTGACGTTGTTCATCCCCAACATGCTGCCGGGGCAGCTCGACACGCGCGTTGCGGGTTTCGTCATGGGACAGGACCGATGGAACGCCGGCGTTACCATGATGCGGGTGGCCGACCCCGAAGGCTGGCGCGGCGTGGTCGATTCCTCGCAGCTCGTGCGTGACAATGCCGAGACGATCGGCCAATGCGCCGAGGCCGCGCGCGCGGCCGGCGAGGATCAGCGATGCACGATCACGGTGGCAGCGCCGGGGCGGTAGTGTAGAGGTGGATGCAGGTTTCGGGACTTTTGCGACAATGGGCCATCCCCGATATTTGACGTTCCGCTCCGAAAGCATCCCCAAATTGCAAAGGCTGATATGACGAAGCTCACACCGCAAAAGACCATGAACCCCAATACTCTCTTCCGTAAGGGAGATTTCTTCGTGCTTTTTGGCGAGCTGTTTGGCCGTGGCTATGCAGCCGGTCTGCTTGACGAGGCCAAGGCGGCGGGCATGACCATCCTGGGGGTCACGGTCGGCCGTCGCGAGGAGAATAACGCATTGCGCGCCCTGGCTGATGACGAACTGGCTGCGGCTGAAGCCAATCTCGGCGGCAAGATTATCAACACTCCGCTGATGGCTGGCTTTGATCTCGATGCTCCCGAGGGCGGTCCTACCCCAACCGATCTTCTCGGGAAGATGACTCTCGACACCTGGCAGACCGATACCCTCGATTGGGACTATATTGCGCGCTGCCACGAGGTTGGATTGACACGGTTCAAGACCGCGCTCGACGCAGTTATGGCGGAACTCGATGCCCTGATCCCCGACGGCAGGAACGTCTTCTTCGCACACACAATGGCAGGTGGTATCCCGAAGGCCAAGGCCGTTCTCGCTATCGTAAACCGCATCTACAAGGGTCGTGGCGCGCGACATATGTCGTCGCAGTCGCTGATCGAAAGCGATCTCGGGAAGCTCGTTTTGCAAAACTTTGACGAGGTCTCGGCTAATACCTTTGGCTACCTGCTTGAAGCCAGCTCTGCCATCCGTGCCCGGATCGAGGCGACCGGCGGGCAGGTTCGTTACACCGCCTACGGCTATCACGGCACCGAAGTTCTGATTGGCGACAGCTATCGCTGGCAGACTTACACCAACTACACTCAAGGCTATGCGAAGATGCGCCTTGAGGGTTTTGCCGAAGCTGCATGGCGCACAGGCGTAAGGGCCACGGTGTTCAATTGCCCCGAAATCCGCACCAATTCCTCCGATGTATTCGCCGGGCTCGAACTGTCGCTCCTACCGTTGCTGGCTGCGCTGAAGAAAGAAGGCGGGGGAGCCTGGGTCGAGTTGCTTTGGCAAGAATGCCAAGACCTGCTGAAAGACGGCGTGACGCTCGAAGCCCTGCTACAGATTGTTTTGGATTATCAGCAAAACGAGGCGATGCAGCCCTATTATGACTTCGACCTTTGGCCGCTGCCGAACAGCGCAGCTCAGGCGGAGCAGACCATCGGCACATCGCAGGAGATTGTTCAACTGCACAAAGATAACAGGATTCTCGTGAGCGACGTCTTGAGCCATCATGTGGTCAAGGCGATCGGCCAGTTGATCTTTGGCGAGGTCAGCGAACCCTCCGGGCCTGTCCTGTGGCTGAACCACGATCTGGTTGCACGTCGACTCATCGCAGCAAGCAGGGGGAGTGCAGGCTGACACCTTGCACAGTCGGAGCCATATGCTCTAGCCGCCGAAAAGCGAGGCTGTCTGTCGCCAAAATCCTAAAACCCGCGACAGATCGGCGGCCCCCGGAAAATCAGGGCTTTTCGTGTCGCAAGTCTTTGTCGCAAGTGGTAGAAAACTTGCGACATGATTTGCGACAGGAATCCGCCGCCCATGATGATCGGCTATGCCCGCGTGTCCACCCAGGGCCAAGACCTCGACCAGCAGCGCGCCGCACTCGGCGCGGCCGGCTGCGTCCGCATGTTCGAGGAAAAGGCTTCCGGGGCGAAGCGCGACCGGCCCGAGCTGGCGCGGATGCTCGACCATCTGCGCGCCGGCGACGTGGTGACGATCGCCAGGCTAGACCGCCTCGCCCGATCGACTGGCGACCTTCTCAGCATCGCAGAGCGGATCAAGGAGGCCGGCGCTGGTCTGCGCTCCCTGGCCGAGCCGTGGGCCGACACGACGACGCCGGCCGGCCGCATGGTGTTGACAGTGTTTGCCGGCATTGCGGATTTCGAGCGATCCTTGATCGTGGAGCGCACCAGCGCCGGCAGGATCGCGGCGAAAGCCCGAGGTGTGCGGTTCGGCCCCTCCCCTACCCTGTCGGCCGAGCAGATCGCCCACGCCCACCAGCTTATCGACCAGGACAAGAAGCCAGTTGCGGAAGTCGCCCGGCTCCTGGGCGTCCATCGCGCTACCCTTTATAGGGCGCTCAATGATGCGCTGACTAGGTAGGGACGGCCGAAACACAACCAAAGGGGACAATATGCCCGCTGAAATCAGAGCCGCCACGCTCGATGACTTACCGCAGATGGTCGATCTCTTGATGCAGGATGCCCGTAGCAGGCAGGCCCACGACCCGGTGCTATGGGTGCTCGATGATGACGCCCCTGCAAAGGTGGGAGAGGCCGTCAAATTCGCCCTAACGGCGGAAAAGCAACCATTCCGACAAAAATGGCTAGTTGCCGACGCAGGCGGCGAGCTGGTCGGCGTTGCCCATTCCGTGCTCTTGCCGGTTCCTCCGATCTATGCCGGAAAATGGGGCGATCCCGGCCTACTGATGCCGGAGTGCTTTGCTACAGCAGACGCGCCGCCAGGCACGATCCCGGCGCTTGTGGAAGCTGCCGAAGCGGACCTTCGGGACGCGGGAGCAGAGTTGCTGTTGGCCTCTTTTGTTTGCGGCAACGACTTGCGAGTGTGTTTCGAGCAGCGGGGATATAGGCCGCTGACGCTCTATCTCGCCAAGAGCAATCTTGAAGGCGCGACCCCGCCCCTCGATGTGCGCGCGGCTTCGGATAGCGACATTGCGGGGATCGTCAGGCGGAGCGCGGAAAACAGGAAAGATACTCGCTGAGCTGGATGTATTCTGGACCCCTCACGCAGATGCTGACGATCGGTTCGGCAACTGGATGAGGCGATGCCAGACGATGAACGACCGGGATATGCTCGTGTGCGGAACACCGGAGGCCCTGGACGGCTATGTAATCGCGCAACCAGCCTCGCGACTGCATTTTCCCCCGGCCCACGACATTCGCGCAACGGGCGTAATAGATGACTACTATCACAGGGAATATTCCAATCCCGCAGAGCTGCACGATGGCGTGGAGGCCGCATCCTCGTTGCTGCGTGCCGCAGAGGCGGCATTCGTGGACCGTGGCATGAGCGCCGCCGTGGTGGTGTGTCCTGCCGCATGGACCTCGAAAATTACGGTCCTTGAGCGCGCAGGCTACAAGACGGCGATCATGTGGATGATAAAGCGATAACCGAAACCATAGTGCTCGGCGGTGTCAAAAGGTGGGTTCTCGCCATGCT
>NZ_CALMPA010000045.1 GCF_937871615.1 uncultured Sphingomonas sp.
GACAAGCATCCCGGCTACGGCTCGATGGGCAAGGCGGCCCGCAGACCACGCTTACCTTAGAGGCGCTCCTGACGCGCTTGTCCCGCGAGCCAATCGTGAAATGCACCAACCTCATAGCGTCGGAGTGCCTTCGGCGAGGCAACCACATAATAGCTCCACTTCACGGGCCAGCGTTGTTCCGGGAGCAGATGGACGAGCCGCCCACTCTCGATCTCCTGCGTCACAAGCGCCTTGCGCACCAGTGCCGCGCCGCGTCCGGCGATTGCCGCCTGAATGACCGCTGCGGTCGAGTTGATCTTGAGGCCGCGGTCCGCCGGCGTCTGGTTCGCGCCTGATCGGGCCAGCCATTCGCTCCAACTCGGAAAATCGCCGCCAGGATGCGGAGTGCCATCATGGATCAGCGTCTGCTCCGCAATCCAGCCCGCCGTGATTTCATCGTGTTGAGGCAAAAGCCGACGATGGCAGACCGCGATGATCTCCTCATCCATAAGATGGGTCGCCTTCACGCCCTTCCAGGTTCCCATGCCGCAGCGAATGCCGATATCGGCCTCGCCCTGTGCGAGGTCGATGATGCGATCCGAGACATCGAGCCGGACGTCGATCGTGGGAAAGGCTTCGGCGAAGTCGTTGAGCCGGGACAACAGCCAGTTGGCAACGAACGCCTGCGACGCGGTCACCACCACGACCGAACGCGCCTTACGCCCGCGCAATTTCTTCAGCCCTGATTCCAGCCGGTCGAGACCCTGCGCGATATCGTCCAGCGCTTCCTGCGCTTCGTCGACCGGCGTCAGGCGCTCGGCGCCCGCGCGACTACGTCGGAACAGCGGGTAACCGACCCAATCCTCCAGCGACCGAACAAGCTGGCCCACCGCGGCCGGCGTCACATCGAGTTCGGACGCCGCCCCCACGAAGCTCCCATGGCGAGCGGCGGCCTCCAGGGCTTGCAGGGATTTCAGGCGAGTAAGGAAGCGCATGGCGCCCATATTATCTGAGGCACCGTCCACGACAAAGTTTTTCTTTCTTTGCGGTGTCGCCCGTTTGCCTCGCGGTCTGTCCATGCACTGGCCATCTTCGGACCAAAGAACGAGGTTTCGATGACGCTTCTCGGCAAGACGGCGCTGATCACCGGCGGATCAAGCGGCATTGGGTTGGCGGCTGCGCGATTGCTGCGCGACAGCGGCGCGCGCATCGCGATCATGGGCAGCTCGCAGGTCCGGCTCGATCAGGCCGCGCTCGAACTCGGCGGCGAAGTCCTGACCATCCGCGGTGATGTCACCTCATTCGACGATCTCGCGCATATGCACGACGTGGTACACCGGACCTTCGGCACGCTCGACATTCTGTTCGCCAACGCCGGGGTCGCGTTCGGGACACCAATCGCGACGACCGATGAAGCGGCTTACACCCGTATGATGGACGTCAATGTGAAGGGCGTCTTCTTCACGGTGCAGGCTGTCCTGCCGCTGATGCGTGAGGGCGGCTCGATCATCCTCAATACATCATGGCTCAACCAGGTCGGCGCACCCGGCCGGGCGTTGCTGTCGGCATCCAAGGCCGCGGTACGCTCGTTTGCGCGAACCCTATCGGCGGAGTTGCTCGATCGGAAGATCAGGGTGAACGCCGTCAGTCCGGGCTCGATCGAGACGCCGATCCATCGCGGCAAGAACCAGAGCGAGGAAGAGTTCCGCGCTTATGCGACGAAGGTCGGCGCGCAAGTGCCACTGGGCCGGATGGGGCGCCCCGAGGAGATTGCGGCAGCGGTGCTGTTCCTTGCCAGCGACGCCTCGAGTTACATGCTCGGCGCCGAGATCATCGTCGACGGCGGCCGGGCGGAGTTGTGAGCCATGCGGCTGAATGACGATCTTTCCGCTCGCACCGTCGTCCATGCCGGCGCAATGAGCTGGGTGCCCAGCCCGGCAAAAGGCGTCGAGCGGCGGATGCTGTTCCGCATCGGCGAGGAGAAGGCGCGCGCCACCTCGATCGTGCGCTACGCGCCCGGCAGCCGTTTTGCGCGTCATGAGCACCCCGGCGGCGAGGAGTTTCTCGTGCTCGAGGGCACATTCCAGGACGAGACCGGCGACTTTCCGACCGGCACCTATGTGCGCAACCCGCCGTGGACTGGACACGCACCCGGCAGCGCGAGTGGTTGCACCATTTTCGTCAAGCTCGGGCAATTTGGTGAAGCCGACCGCACCCGCATCGCGCAGCCGCCGGAGGGGGGGACGGCGATGCCGCGGCAGCCGGGAGTCACCTCGTCCCGCACTCTGTTTGACGGCGCGAACGAGCGTGTCGTGATAGAAGAATGGCGGTCAGACATCGAGCTGGACAACCCGGACGGGCTCGAACTGCTGGTGCTCGACGGATGCTTTGTCGAGGGCGGTGATATGCTCGAACGCTGGAGCTGGCTCCGCTTGCCGGCGGGCGAGCCGCTTTATGCACAGGTCGGGTCAAAGGGCGCGCGCGTCTGGATCAAATTCGCGCCGCTGCTACATGATGATGTGGTTGCGCTCGAGGATGTAACTTCGGGTGCGCGGTCAAGCGCATGACGGGCGCAAACCTCTTCATCGACGCGAGCCTGATCGGAGTCGGGGGAACTGTCGCACTCGATCTGTGGGCGCTGCTGATGGCGCGCATGCTGAACATGCCCGCGATCAATTGGGCGATGGTGGGCCGCTGGATCGGCAACATGCCGCGTGGTCAATTCATCCAGCAGAACATGATGACCGCCCGGCCGGTGCGGGGCGAAGCGGCGATCGGATGGAGCGCGCACTATGCCATCGGCATCGGCTACGGCTGGTTACTGCTCGCTCTTCGGGGACCTTCATGGTTCGCGCAGCCGACTTTGTTCCCGCCATTGATCCTTTCGTGGGCGCTCCTCGTGGCGCCATATTTCATCATGATGCCGGGCATGGGATCTGGCACCGCCGGGTCGAAGACATCCAGCCCCAATCTGACTCGGCTCAAGAGCGTGATCGGGCACTCGGTCTTCGGACTGGGCATGTATGCGACCGGCCTTGTGCTGGCCGGCTCGGGAATGGCGGATGGTTGATCAGCGATATGCCGGGCAAATCTTCCTTCTTGACCGTGAGAAGAGAGTGCAATGACGAGTGTAAGAGTAACTCCCTGGCAGGATGGCGATCCGGCTCCCGGCGAGCTCCTCGCTAGCATGAAGGCCCGTCGGCCGAATGGCGAGCTGATCGGGATCGATCGCGTGCTGCTAAAGAGCTTTCCGCTCGCGACAGGCTGGAATGGCCTTCTCGGACGCGTGCGCGCTGAATTTGCGCTCAGCCTCGAGTACCGCGAGCTGATCATGTGCCGTGTCGCGGTGCTCAACCGGGCCGAGTTCGAGTGGAATGTCCACAGGCCCGCCTATCTCGCCGCCGGAGGCAGCGAGAAGAAATGCGACGCGCTGCGCCGTGACGGCATCGATCCGCTGTTCGACGACGAGGAGCGCGCACTGCTGACATTGACCGACCAGTCCACCCGCAATGTCGAGGTCGAGGCAAAGGTCATCGATAACCTGCGCAACCGTTTCGGCGAGCAGCAGACGGTGGAAGCCGTCGCGACGGTGGCGGCGTACAACATGGTGTCGCGCTTCCTCGTCGCGCTGGCCATCTGACCTGAGGAAGTTGGCGACGTGATCCAAACCGATGTCGCGATCGTCGGCGGTGGCCTTGCTGGTCTCCACGCCGCGCGCCTGCTGCAGCGCGCGGCGGTTGATTTCGTCGTGATCGAGGCACGCGACCGACTGGGCGGCCGTATCCTTACGCTCGATCAAGCCGGCAGGCCGAGCGACGATGGCTTCGATCTTGGCCCGTCCTGGTACTGGCCGCAGGTGCAGCCCGCGATCGGGGAACTGGTGGCCGACCTTGGGCTGCGGTCCTACTGCCAGAACAGCGACGGCGATGTCGTGTTCGAGCGCATGTCGCGTGAAGGACGACACCGCTATCGCGGGCAGGCTCAGGAACAGCAGTCGATGCGCCTCCTCGGCGGCACCGGCGCGCTGGTGACTGCGCTTGCTCGGGACCTGCCCGACGATCGGATCTTGCTCGGTACGCGGGTGACCGCCATGCGGCTTACCGGCCACGGCGCCGAGCTGACGATCGCGCGTGCCGACGGGACGACCGAGAAACGCTCCGCCGCCCATGTGATTGCCGCCTTGCCGCCGCGATTGCTCGATGCGACGGTCACGTTCACGCCGCCGCAGGATCGAGAGACGGCACAGCGCTGGCGCGACACGGCGACCTGGATGGCCCCGCACGCCAAGTTCTTTGCGCTTTATGACCGCCCGTTCTGGCGCAATGCCGGCCTCTCGGGGACCGCGCAGAGCATGGTCGGGCCGATGGTCGAGATGCATGACGCGACGACGGCATCGGGGGGCGCTGCTCTGTTCGGTTTTCTCGGCGTCACCGCTGATCAACGCGCTCTTCTTGGCGAAGAGAAAATCGCCCAGGCCTGCCTAGAGCAGTTCGCACGCATCTTCGGCGACGAAGCACGCGCCCCGATTGCAACGATCTTCAAGGATTGGGCGGCCGATCCGTTGACCGCGACGCCGGCCGATCGCGCTGCAGCCGGCCATATCACACCGAGCGACACGCCTTGGGTATCGGGACCGTGGAGCCAGCGGCTCACGATGGCCGGGAGCGAAACCAGCCCTTCGGAAGCAGGGTATCTCGCTGGCGCGGTGATTGCCGCACGACGGGCGGTTGAGGCCCTGCTCGCCGGATCGGGTTCACCGCGTGGATAGCGTGACCGCTGATCGAAAGGTCGCGAACCGGAACGTTTGGATCCTGACGATCGCCCAGTCGCTCGGCGGCGCGAACTCGCCGATCGTCATCTCGCTTGGCGGACTGGTCGGACAACGCCTTGCGACCGATCCGGCGCTGATCACCTTGCCCGTCAGCCTCCTCAACCTTGGGCTCGCGCTCGGGACGCTACCCGCGGCGCTGGTCATGCGCCGCTTCGGGCGCCGGTCGGGATATCTGCTTGGCGCCTTGATCGGCTTGACCGCCGGGCTTGTCACCGCGCTTGGCATCGCGCGGGCGAGCTTCCTGGTCTTTTGCACCGGCACCTGCCTCGCGGGCTTCTACTCATCCTATGTGCAAAGCTATCGCTTTGCAGCCGCGGACAGCGAAACCGGTGCCCACAGCCAGCGCGCGATTGCGCGGGTTATGATCGGTGGCCTGGTCGCGGCAGTGATTGGACCAGAACTCGTCATTTGGACGCGCGATGCACTGCCCGGCACACCTTTCGCCGGCAGCTTTTTGAGCCAAGCCGCGCTGGCGGCACTGTCCATCCCGGTCCTGCTGACGCTGCGCCGAGCGCCTGCGCCGCCGGGTTATACCGCGGACCGTGCGCAGGATCGCCCCCTTGCCGAAATACTGGCGACGCCGCGTTACCTGCTCGCCATTGCCGCTGGCATCGTCTCTTATGGCTTGATGACCTTCGTGATGACCGCCTCACCTGTTGCGATGGTCGGTCATGGCCATTCAATCGATCAGGCGGCGCTTGGTATCCAGTGGCATATCCTCGCGATGTACGGGCCGAGCTTCGTGACCGGACGGTTGATGGTGCGCTTCGGCAAGGAGCGCGTCGCGGCTGTCGGCCTGACGCTCATCGCAGCGTCGGCAGCGGTCGCCCTTGCTGGTGTGGACATCGCGCATTTCTGGCTCGCGCTGATATTGCTCGGGATCGGCTGGAACTTCGGTTTCCTCGGCGCGACCGCGATGGTGGTGGCGTGTCACACACCGTCGGAGCGCAGCAAGGTGCAGGGCGCCAACGACTTCCTGGTGTTCGGAACGGTCGCGACCGCTTCCTTCTTTTCCGGATCGCTGCTCCACAGCTCCGGTTGGGAAGCGATCAATTGGCTGGTGTTGCCCACGGTCGCACTGGTGCTGGTCCCGCTGGTCTGGCGCGCGGCGCGGCCCTCGCGGATCGAGATTTACGAGAGGAAATCGGCCTGATGACCCATGCACCGCGGCGGATCGATCATCTGGTCGTTGCCGTCCATGATCTCGACGCTGCGGGGCTCTTCTATGAAAAGCTCGGCTTTCAGGTCGGCACGCGCAACCGCCACCCGTGGGGAACCGAGAACCGGCTGATCCAGTTCGGCAATTCATTCATCGAACTGATCACGGTCGGCCCCAATGCAGACGCGATACCTGATCATGCACCTGGGCGGTTCAGTTTTGGCGCCTTCGTGCGTGACTATCTTTCCCAGCGCGAGGGCCTCGCGATGCTGGTGCTGAATAGCGAGGACGCGAAGGCCGACGCCGCGCGGTTCGCCCACCTTGGCATCGGAGCGTTCGAGCCATTCTATTTCGAGCGCAAGGGCCAGAGGCCGGACGGTAGCGAGATGCATGTCGCGTTCACGCTCGCTTTTGCCGCTCACGAGAAGGCGCCTCGAGCCGGCTTTTTCGTCTGCCAGCAGCATTTCCCGGAAAATTTCTGGAACGCGGCTTTCCAGCGGCACGCCAATGGGGCGAGTGGCATCATCGAGGTCGGCATGGCCGCGAGCGATCCACAGATGTACCGGGAATTCCTGTCCGGGTTCAGCGGCGGATCGGCCGAGGCTGGCACCGACGGCTTGTCGTTCAAACTGCATGACGGGAGTTTGCGCGTCACCCCGGATAGTGCTGGCAACGCCGAACTCCAGCTCTGCTCGTTTGCCGTCCGCGTTCCTGACCTGGGGACTGAAGCGAGGCGATTGCTTGCGGCCGATGTCTCTTTCACCGCTAACGACCGGGGCCTATCCATTGGTCCCGAGACGGCTTTCGGGTTGTCCATACGGTTCGAAGATGCGGAAAGGCGGCAATAACACCATGGTATCAAGAAAAATTCTGTCGCTCCCGCGTCTGTGCCAGCGGGCCGGGATCGGGCTGGTTGTGGGAACAGTATTGGCCGGCAGCGCGGTAGCGCAGGACGCCAGTCATCCGGTCATCGCCGGCTATGGCGCGATCCAGCCCGCGGTGGATGTCAGCAATCCGCCGGATCCCTCGCTACGCTATCGCGTCGTGTTTGAGGTGACACGTACGGCATCCGACAATGCGCAGATCAATCCCGCGTTCGATCGTGTCGCTCGTTTCGTAAACCTGCTGGCTGCGTCGGGCGTCCATCCGCCTCGCGGCGACATCATAATCGTGATCCACGGGCCGGCAACGACGTCGATCTTGAGCGATGCCGCCTATCAGGCCCGGTTTCACCAGGCCAACCCCAACACCCGCCTGATCGAGGAACTGCAAAAGGCCGGCGTCATCATCCATGTATGCAGCTATGCGCTCGCCGGCGCCAAAATCGAGAAGGCCGCTGTCGCGAAGGATGTGTCGATCGACCTTGCCGCCATGGTCACGCTCGCGACCCTGCAATTGAAGGGATGGGCGCTGATCGCGGGTTAGCCGCGACCTCGGCCGAGGTCGCGGAACGATCAATCTGATCCAACGCGACCGAGATGGCGCCTATTTCCATCGAGTAACCCCCAACCGGTTCGGCAGTTCCTGGGCCGCTTGCTGACTGACAGGTTTCGGGGAGCGATCCACGGAAAGCGGCCGTTTAGGGCCCGGCGTAAGCAGACCGCTGCCGACCCAAGCGGTCGCGCGGGAGGAAGTATTAATGTCAATGTTAACACATTGATCTAAATATACACCTTACTTCCGCTCAAACACTATACCACGTCGAATCCCACCCGTGCCTCATCATCTTCCAACAGGTTAGAGTTATTCTGCCAAAAATGTCCGGATTTGTCCACGCTCGTACACGATTATTTTTAAGAATTAGGACGTAGCTCAGCTCATGTCGATTGCGACCGACTACCCTTCGGTCAAAGTTTGGAAAGTCCGAAATTACTGGATAAATTTAGTACCATCGCAATACTTTAGAGGTTAATATCATTATATAACGTCATTAATACCGTACGCACTGGCTCATTTGTCAAGGCATTCCGAATTTTACTTATGATGCATTTCCGACGTCATTTTGCGCACCTGCGGGTCACTTGTTGACGGCTGATCATGGAGCCAGAAGCTACCAACAATCGGGGCGGAGCCATCGCACGGGCCGGCTCGATGATCGCCTTTGGCCCTCGTCATGCGAACGCCAGTGCATCGCACCGAACGCCTCCATGATCGCCGGCGCCCCTATCTGGTCCAAGGGTGGCCCTTTAGAGCCACCGGTCGCTTCTCCCTCCGTCATACCACTGCGCTGGAGGCAACTCAGCGGCGGCCGGAATGACTGAGCATAAGTACATCCGGAATGGGCAGGTCTTGGAGATATGCCCTGGATTTGGGAATGATTTCCTGACCAATCCTTCATCGACGACATCTGCCAACCCGCTGACAGCATAATAGTCGACTTGGACGTGCGGTCTGCCTTTTGATATTGCACGATTCGTTCACGACTGTCTGCCAGGTGGGGGGGCCTCAGGGTCGCGACGCAGGGGGTGAGTATCATGGATCGGATTCTCGACGTCATCCTGTGGGCGTTAGGGCTTGTGTACCGCGAACGGTGGGTGGCTCCGTTGGTGTTGCTACCCATCATGTTCGGCATCGCCGGTTGGATCCACCTCCAAGCTTGGCGGAAGACGAAGCCCTATCTGAAGGCCGCGCGCGCGCGGGTCGATGCCTTGAAGAGCGCGCTTGGAGGGGATTCGGACCCGGTTGTGGAGCGGGCGGCGTTCGCCGATGCCTTCGGACGGGTCGGCGGAGCGATGAACGCCGAGGGACAAGGGGCGCACGAGCTCGTCCAGGCCTGGCGTGAATTCCAGGAGACGATCATCGACGAGACCAGCTCGCCGATCCGCAACACCAACCGCCCGAATGTTTTCTTCCAGCGGGCCGCGCCGCGTCAGACGACGCTCACTTTCGCATCCAACATCTTCGTCGCCGCGGGGCTCATCCTCACCTTCCTCGGCCTGATCGTCGCGCTCAACACCGCGGCGGGCGGGATGTCCGGCGGTGATGTCCAGGCGGCGCAATTGTCGCTTGTCGGACTACTGACGGTCGCTGGAGCGAAGTTCTTTACCTCCGTCGCCGGCCTCGGCGCCTCGATCTGGCTGCGCTTCGCCGAACATGGCCTCGCGAGGCGCGTACGGCACGAGACCGAGTTGCTGTGTCAGCTCCTGGAGCGGGGTCTCCTCTATGTCCCGCCGCAGCGTTACGCTGCCGAACAGCTCGAGGTGATGAAGGAACAACGCGACCAGCTCAAGTTCTTCAACACCGATGTGGCGATGCAACTCTCCGATCGGATCGGAAAGCAGTTCGAACAGGCGATCGCCCCGGTCGCACATTCCCTCTCCACCTTGAATGACAACATGGTCTCAGTGACCCAGGGGATCGGCGCGGGCGCGAAGGAGGCGATCGAGAAGGTCAGTGGTGATCAATTGCGGGGCTTGAGCGACACCCTCGCCACCCTCAGCCAGAGGCTCGACGTGGTGAGCCAATCGGTCGCAGGTTCCAGCCAGGACGCCTCCAACCAAATCCGTCTCGCCGGCGCTGATTTCGCTAAGGCCGCGACCGACATCCGCGACGCGTTCGAGACCCTGACCGGTCGGGTCGACAATATGGGCGCCCGGTTGAGCGAACAGGGTGAGGCTGCACAACGTGCCCAAGAGCAGAGCCTTGCGGGCATGGTCGCCGGCATCGAGGCGGCGCAGGCGCGCACGTCCGAGATGGTGGCCGGTATCGTGGCGAGCCTCCAGCACGCTGGTGCAGAGGCCGCCACAACGATGCAGCGTGAGGTCGGGCAGGCCCTCGCCGATGGTGTGGCGGAAAGCCAGCGCACCTTCCGCGTGGCCGTCGAGGAGTCCGCTGAGGGCCTCAAGGGTACCGCGAACGACCTTACCCGCGCGATCGGCCAAGCGGCCGAGACCGTGGAGCGTGCGGGTCAAGGTTTCTCAAGGAGCGGGGACAACGCAGCGCGCGCTGCCGTCGCCATGGGCGAAGTGGCTGACAATGGCCGCTCCGTCGCCGTGTCCATCAACGATGCCGCTAAGGGGTTCTCCAATGCGGCGGCTCCAGTCGCGGGTGCCGCTCAAGCGGTCAACGCCGCGGTCGACCGCCTGGCAACGACGATCGAGACGGACCGTCGTGCAGACGATGCCGCGATCGCCGAGATGCGCACCCTCGCCGAGACGATGCGACAGACGCACGCGGCAGCAGACGTGGCGTGGCGGGAATATCGCGGCCGCTTCGAAGAGGTCGATCGCGCCCTGGCGGCGACGACGGGCAAGCTCGCCGAGACGCTCGGCGACAGCTTCGCCGAATTCCGTCGGTTCGCCCAAGACACCGATCGCGAACTCGCTTCGGCCGTGAGCAGGCTCTCGGGGACGCTCACACAGGTGCAGGAATATGCCGAGGCGCTCGACGAATATGTGAATGAGATGCGCGCTCCCCATGCTGAGGCGGCCGAATGATCGCGGAGCATGCGGACGAGACAGAAGTCGTCGAGGAGGAGAATTACTTCGTCTCGATGACCGACATGATGGTCGGCCTCGTATTCGTGTTCATCATCCTGCTGATGTATTTCGCCCTGCAATTCCGCGATGTCACCGAGGAATTGTCAGGAGCCGATCGTACGCGCGCACAAATCCTGAAGCAGCTACAGCAATCCCTCCACGAGAAGGGCGTCGAGGTCTCGATCGACACCCAGAACGGCGTCCTACGCCTTCCGGATTCGATCCTCTTCGACAGCGCGCGGGCGGAGCTGAAGCCAGAGGGACATGCAGCGGTCGGCCATCTTGCAGAGGCGTTACGCGATGTCCTGCCCTGCTATGTCGACGGTGGCGCCCCACGGGCACCCACTTGCCCCAAGACCAACCACCGTATCGAATCGATCTATGTCGAGGGGCACACCGATGCCGACCGCTATGCAGGCTCCGGTGCGCTCAAGGACAATTGGGACCTCTCCGTCGTACGCGCGACCAACACCTATCGGGCGCTCACCGAGATCAAGCCCGAACTCGGGGCGCTGTGTGTCGACAAGGGCCCGCGATGTGAGCCGGTCCTCAACGTCAGCGGCTATGGTCCGCAGCGCCCCGTCAGCATGGGCCCCGCGAACGACGAGGCCACCAAGCGCCTCAATCGCCGGATCGACGTCAGGCTGATCATGGTGACGCCGGATGCCGGTGCATCGGTGGAGGCACTGCGCGATAGGCTCGACAAGCGATGAGCGCACTCAAGGAGCTCCTTTCCGAACCCAAGGCGTTGCTGTCGCGCCTCAGCGTCAAGGCGCCTGGTCCTGCGGCGCTGCGCAAGGCGGTCGCCGCGATCGAGGGGGAGGCGATGGGTGATGGCGATGTCGAAGCGCTCGCGATACTCCAGTCGCGGATCGCCGCGACGGTGCGCGGTGGCGGGGTGGGACGCCTGTCCCGGCGTGACCTGCGCGAGGGGTGCAAGGCGTTCCTGCTTCCCCCCGATCCGCCCGGTCGGGAACCGGACCTCCGCGATGCGCTGATCGGCGAGGTCCGTTCGCTTGAGCGTCGAGCCGCCTTCTTCGCCCTGATCGACAGCTATATCGATGCGTTCGATGAGGGGGATGAGGATATCGCGGCGACCGCCGAACAGCTCGCACTCGCCGCGCGGGCATGGCGGTGGCGCGAAGGCGATCACTGGCCAACCGATATCGCCGCGCTCGACCTGTTCGCGCCGGCAAGGGCCCCCGCGAAGCTGGCCGACCTCGTGCTAGGCGGCGGCGCGTCGCCACTCGACGTGCTCAACCGTTGGGGGCTGGCCACCCCTGGGCGCCGCAAAGGGGGACTCGTCACTGAGGCTTTCATTCGAGCGTGCCGCGCCGTCTCGCGGTTGCGTGGGCGCGAGGCGGTGGACGGACAGCGGCGGCTGATCGGATGGGCCCGCGATGAATCAGGAGCACTGGCCTACGCCCGCGCGTGGCCCGACCTGGTCGACGCTTGCCTGACCCCATGGACCACCAACGAACCTGACAACGAGCACAAGGTCCATCTGATCGAGACCCTGGAACGGTTCGGTGGCGGGGATCCCCGAGTCCGTCCAGAACGCTGGCGCTCCGTCGTCGAACGCTTCCCCGATGCGTATGGACTGCTCCTGCGCTGGTTGACCCGCGCGTCCGTCCTGCAGTTCCTTGATATCGTCGATCGATCCCTACGAGAGAGCGACGTCAAGCGCATGTGGTCCTATCGGCGGGCCTTCTGGACCTCCTACCTGATGGGGACCGGCGGTGGGCCGCAGATCGATGCCGCCTGGGTCGCCTTCGGCGACGACGGGGCGCGTCTCGCCACCCAGGCCGCGCGGGAGAGTGGGGACAGGTCCTTCGCCGCCTTCGGCCGCCAGGAGGACAAGTCTCCCCAACATGCTGCGTTGATCGTGCGGATCGGGGACCTCACGATCGTCGATTGGAGCCACAACGCGAAATACAATGTGTGGCGCAAGGGCGAGAAAGGCGTCCCCGCATTGTTCAAGCAGGCATATCGGCTGGGCGAACTCTACAGCGCGCCCCTCCAGGAGAGCCATTCGGCGCCCGCAAACTACGCTTGGCAGAAGAAGCTCGCGCGCATCATCGAAGGCCGGACCTTCTGGACCGAGAAGCCGGAATGGAGGCCGCGTCGTGTTTGATGCCTTCCGGCGGAAGCCGACCGCCCAGACCGTACTCCGCTGGACCAGCGAGGGGGACATGGTCCTCTTATGGCTGGAACGCGCCGGACGACGGCTGCCCGTCGACGAATGGGGCGCCGCACTGCCCGCATTGGCGCCGGTGCTGGATCGGGTCCGGGATAGGATCGAAGCGGGAAGCCACGATCAAAGCCTGGGATCCAGCATAGGGGAGGACGGACTCCAACTCGCGCCGTCGCTGGTCGCGGGGTTGGACGGAGAGGAGGCGTCTGCACTGGGCCTCCCGGCGGCGACCGCCTTCGCGCTCGATCTCCATCCGATCGATCGGATCGACCAGGACAGCTTCCGTGTACGCATGCGATGGGTACGACCTGGAGGGCAACCCGTTCGCGCGACCGCGCGCGGTGCGATCCTGGAGTCCGAGGTTGGACCGAGGCGCATCCCCCAGCCCTTGTTCGAACTCCTGCAGGCCTCGACCCCATTGACCCAGCCGCTCGACACCGCGGCGCGGTTCGAGGCGCTTGCGAGGCTGCGCGGGGTCTGGCCGGAGGACCCGCGGACGCCGGTCGAATCGGACGGATACCTCAAGGACCTGCGCATCCACTATGCGGCTGGCGTCTCGCTCAAGCTGACGACGCTCACGCCTGAGCATACGGCTTTCGATCCGGTGCTGTTTAATGTCCGGGATGTCGCCGAGGACATCGTCGGAGCAGGACCTGCCGGTGTAGATGAGGATGTCGACAACATCCTGCCCCCAGCGTCGCAGCGCCTCTTCGCCGAGGATCGCTTCCGTCGCGAGACGACGGCACGTCCAGCCTATGTGCTGCGTGACGGCGAATATGTCTTCATCGATCCGTCTTTGCGTCCGCTTCTGGATGTGATCCGCCAGGTCCAAGAGGCCCCAGAGGTGGAACGCCGCGACTTCATCCTCAATCCACGCCGCGTGTTCCGTGAGCGGTTGGGCGATGATGCATCGGATGCGGTCGGGCTCGACGATCGTTTCATCGACACCGAGCAGTTCTCCGCCCGCGTCGCTGGGGTCGACGTCTGGCGCACCCCTGTGCTTCCTTGGTTGGCGGGCGTGGGCGGCAACAGTTGGTTGCCCGAACGATTTGGATTGCGGGTCGGCGAGGATTATTTCGCGCTACCGGCCCAGAATGTCGCGGCCGTGATCGAGCGGTTTGAAGCATCGGCCGCCGCCGGTGAAGCGAGCGCCGACGTGTCTGGACTGCTGGAGCCAGCCACACCTGATGCTCCGTCCCCGCCGGATCGACTGCCCGTCAACGACCAGTGCCGGGCCGCCCTCAATGCGCTCGCCCCCTTCGCTTCGGTGACCGCCGACGCGGCGGAGGATGATCTCGCCGACCCAGCCTGGGATGCGACGCGCGGCAAGCTCTTCCTCGTCGTGCGCGACAATTTCGAGGAGGTCGACTACGCGCCCTTTGCGGGACAAGATGAGCCGGACCTCCCGCCTGCGACGGATATTGATCCGCCTGCGATATTGACGAGCAGCCTGAAACCACATCAGACCGCGGGCCTCGGCTGGCTGGTCCACGCGGTCCGTTGCGGGCGTCCGGGTGCGTTGCTCGCCGACGATATGGGGCTTGGCAAGACCCTCCAGGCGATCGCCTTCATGGCCTATCTCCAAGAGCGGGCAGCCTTAGAACGACGCGATCACCAGCCCTTCCTGATCGTGGCCCCGACTGGCCTGTTGGGCACCTGGCGTGACGAGATCGCCAAGCATCTCGCGTTGCCCCGCCTCGGCACGCTCGTTCCGGCATTCGGTGCCAACCTCAAGCTCCTGCGCGAGGAGGACGGGTTCGGCGCGCGGGATATCGAGACGGGCAAGGCCGCCCTCAACGCCGCCGAATGGCGGGATGCGGGCGTGGTGCTCACGACCTATGAGACCATGCGCGACTATCATTTCAGCTTCGCCAAGACGCGCTTCGGACTGATCATCTATGACGAGATCCAGAAGCTCAAGAACCCGGCGAGCCAGGTCAGTCGTGCAGCCAAGGCGTTGAATGCGGATTTCGTGCTCGGGATGACCGGGACGCCCGTCGAGAACCGTCTCCAGGACCTATGGGCCATCATGGACGTCGTGTCGCCCGGGCTGCTCGGGGCGAGCCGCGACTTCGAGGCCCGCCATGACCCGGTCGACAAGGAGGCGCTCGCAAGGCTCAAGGCACTGCTCTCCGAACCCCATGGACGGGGGCCGCAACCGATGCTGCGTCGGATGAAGTCCGATGCGCTGGATGCGATGCCGCATAAGACCATCCACACGTTGGAGCAGGATATGCCCGGCATCCAGGCGGATGCCTATCGGGACCTCGTTCTCCATGCGGCGGCGGCGGGGAACGCGGGCAATCTCGGGCAAGGCGGCATGTTGAGCGTCTTGGCGCGGATGCGCGGTGTCTCGTTGCACCCGGTTGATCCGCGCGAGGCACCCGATGATCTCGATGGATATGCTGCTGGGTCGGCACGTCTATCCCAAACGCTCACAGTGCTGGACCGGGTCGCAGCCGCAGGGGAGAAGGCGCTGATCTTCGTCGAGGACCTCGCCATGCAGGACCGCCTCGCCGGTATGATCAAGGCGCGATTCAAGCTCCAGAGGCGGCCGATGCGCATCAATGGCTCCGTCGCCGGGCCGAAGCGCCAGGAGATGGTGAACGCCTTCCAAGCCGAGGACGGGCGCTTCGATGTCATGATCCTGTCGCCCAAGGCCGGCGGGGTCGGCTTGACGCTCACCGCCGCCAACCATGTGATCCACCTCTCCCGCTGGTGGAATCCCGCGGTCGAGGACCAGGCGACCGACAGGGTCTTCCGGATCGGCCAGACACGCGACGTCCACGTCCATCTGCCACTCGCGATCCATCCCGACGTCGACCTCGCCCCATCGAGCTTCGACCGGCGCCTCGACGCCCTGATCAACCGTAAGCGTGCCCTCACACGTGACTTGTTCCTGCCCCCCGAGGTCGGTGAGGCGGAGCTCAGCAACCTGTTCCGGGAGGTCTCACTCGAGGCCGGTGCCGAGGACGGGGATCAGTCGGTTGCGACGCCGGAGGCACCACCGGTGCCGACGATGGAGCCCTCCGTGCCGGTCCCGGCAGCGATGATGGCCGATGCCGGGATACGGCTCTGGCGTCGCGCGCCCGGCGAAGGACGTCCCACGGACGAGATTCTCGCCTTGTTCGCAGGTAAACACATCACCCAACTGGCGATACGTGACCCCTACGCCCTGGTCGATGACGACGCACGTCGAGCGCAAGCACGCTTCGTGGCTGAGCTCGCCGCGGCCGCGGCCGGGATCGATGGGGTCCTCATCGAATATGCCCCCGAGATCGACAGGCATTCCAACGACGCTGCCGACCGTCGCGCGTTCGGAGCAGATTATGCCGCGCACCTGCTAGGCAGCGGCCCCCGTTTGTCCCTGGTCCGGCGCCACAAACGTGGCGGTGGCGATGACTTCCATGATCGCTTCATCGAGATCGATGTGCGTGGGGCCGATGGCACGTCCGCCCGCCACGAGCTGACCATCGGACGCGGGGTCCTGGCCTTGTATGACGTCGGCCGGCAATGCACGGTGACCTACGCGCCACCCCGCGGGGCCCTGTGACGATCACTGGATGGCGGAGCGCGGAAGGGCAACCGGAATGAGGTACACGACCTACTCACACTGTGCGGGTGCGGAACGGGTCCCGCCCAGGCTCCAGGCGGAGCTTGGGGAGATCATCGCAACCGTGCCGGCGAAGTATGAGCGAGGAGCGGTGAAGCAAATCCGCGATCCGCTCCTCATCAAGCTGAAGGAGTGCGGATGGTCGGGCAAGGTCGACGTCGCCCGTGGGTCGGACATGACGATCACGTCGATCCAGGATCGCGTCGGGCTTTGCCTGCAGACCGGCAACATGGCTCGGGTCTACGCGGACCTCATCAAGCTCCAGACCCTCTACCTCGACAATGCGATCTCGGCGGCCGTCCTGATCGTGCCTTCGCAACCGCTCGCGCTCGCGCTCGGCAGCAACATCGCCCAGGCCCCCCGGCTTGAACGGGAGCTCGAGATCTTCCGCAAGGCCTACCACGTCCCCACCTTGTTGTACGCGCTGGAGTGATCATGAGTATCTCGCCGCTTCCCACCTCCCCCAAGGGCTCGCGCTTCGGCTGGCCCAAGCCTGCGCGCCTTGAGGAGTTCGCGACGCTCCTCGAGGCGAAGGGGCTTCCCACCCATCGCGTAGTGATCCAGGGACAGCCTAAGGACATCCCGATCATCCGGGTGCCGATCGATCTCCCAAAGTACCGCATGGCCAATGGCCGCACGGCCTCGCTGCAGGTCGAATACCTCGCAAAGCATCCGGATGTCCGTCGGGACCTGTTCAAGGGTGACCCCGAATTGTGGGACGCCCAGGAGGTGCAGCACGGCCTGCTCCTCCAACTCGGCAAGGTCGCCGACCTCTCGAAATATTTCGAGGATACGGCGAACCAGCAGGTCGGCCCGATCCTCCTCGATGAGAACGGCTTCGTGATCAACGGCAACCGCCGCTTGTCGACCTGGCGCGAGCTCCTGAACACCGATCGCAATCGCTATGGCCATTTCACCGATATCGATGTCGCGGTGCTGCCCCACTGCACCGATCGTCAGATCGACCGCATCGAGGCCATGCTGCAGATCGAGAAGGACATCCGGGCCGACTATTATTGGGACGCGCAGGCGAACATGATGGTCGCCAAGCTGGACACAGGCTTCACCCCGACCGAACTCGCCGAGCTCTACCGCATGAAGCCCGATGAGGTCGAGGAGCTGCTCGACATGCGCGACTATGCGGCCCAGTATCTAAGATCGCGCGGGAAACCGGACCTGTGGTCCCAGGTATCCACCTATGAGTTCGCATTCCGCCGGCTGGTGCAATGGCGCAAGAAGGTGTCGGGGGTCGCCAGGCAGGAGATGTTCAAGGAGGCGACTTTCGCGTTGATCGATGATCCCACGGCGGTCGGACGCCTGTACGAGGCGATCCCGGCGCTCGCGGACAATATCGAGGAGGTGAGCAATCGCCTCGCAGCCGAGTTCCCGGTCAAACCCGCCAGCACATCGAGCGAACTGGATGAGCTGTTCGGTGGCGGAATGGGGGGTGACGATCAGGCCATCGATACTGCGCTGGTCGCCGTGCTGCAGGACGAGGACAGCAGGAAGCAGGCGCGCGACATCATCGCAGATGTCCTTGAGGCGCAACGGCAGCTCAAGAAGGATCGGAAAGCCGCGGGCTATCTGCTCGACACCTGCGCCAAGGCGCGCGCCGCACTCGAGGCCGCCGTCAAGGACGGCCTCCGCGCCGAGTCCAGGTCGAATGGCGTGGAGCGGCAACTCGCGGCGATCGAGGAGCATGTGGCGACGATCAGGCGGTTCCTCGCGCAACATGCTTGAGGTCGATTACACCGCAAACGGCGCGCGCGCGGTCCTACGCTGGGATGCTGAAGATCAGGCGGCGCCATGGGTGTCGCTGCTCAAGAGGGTCGCATCCGACCACAGCGAGGACATGACGCTCGACACGGCGACGTCCTTGTCCATGCCCTGGTGGGCGTTCGCCGGGGCCCGCGCGCAGTTCCTGCAGGTTTTCCAGGCGCATCAGCTGCGTCCCGGGGCGGGGCTCGCCATCAGCGAGACGGCAGCCGACCTGCTCCGTCGCTCCCGACGGGTCGCCGACGATTACCAGAGGGCGACGACCGCGGAACCGCTCGCTGAGGACGAACTGCGCTCGCGTCTGGACGAGCGGGGCTTCGACCGGGCCCTCTCCGCGATGCAGGTCCGCAATGTCACGAGGATGGCGTCGCTGCCGGCGGCGGCGACCTTCTCGGTGCCGGGTGCGGGCAAGACCACCGAGGCCTTGGCTTGGTTCTTCCAGCGCTCCGGCCCCAAGGATCGCCTCCTCGTCGTCGCCCCGAAGAACGCGTTCGCCGCCTGGGACGAGCAGATCAGTGAATGTGTACCGTTCATCAAGGGGGGCTTCACCCGCCTACGGGGCGGTCGCGACCAGATCCAATGGCTGCTCGTCGGTGACCCCCGCTTCATGCTGATCACCTATCAGCAGCTGACGCGGGTCTCCGACCTCGTCGCCAACCACCTGGCCGCGCACCCCGCCTTCGTCTTCCTCGACGAGAGCCATCGCATCAAATCGGGCGTCGGGGCTGCGAGCGCGAGAGCCACGCTCAGCCTCTCCCATCTGCCGATCGGCAAGCTCATCATGTCCGGCACGCCGATGCCGCAGGCCGTCAGCGACCTCATCCCACAATTCAATTTCCTCTACCCGGAGATTCCGGCGCGCGAGGAGGATGTGATCGACCTCATCCGGCCGGTCTTCGTGCGCACCAACAAGAAGGAGCTCGACCTCCCCGCTGTCGATCGGCACCTGATCCGCTTGCCGATGGCGCCCGTACAGCACGAACTGTACCAGCTCATGAAGCACGAGGTCGCGCGCGAGGCAGCGACCGCACTCAGCATGCAGAGCAAGCAGGCCTTCCGCTCGCTGGGGCGCTCGGTGTCGCGCCTCCTTCAATATGTCTCCAACCCCTCTCTGCTCGCAGCCCAAATCGGGTTCGCCCATCCCGATCTGCTCGCAGCGGTATTGGCCGAGGGGGACGGGCCCAAGCTCGACTATGTCCTGCGCCGGACCCGGCAGCTCTGCGCACAAGGGCATAAGGTGCTGATCTGGTCGTCGTTCGTGCGCAACGTCGAGTATATCGCCGCGCGCCTGGCGGACCTGGGCGCTGTCTACATCCACGGTGGTGTCGATGCCGGGGCCGACGACGATGCGGAGTCACGGGAGGGCAAGATCAAGCTCTTCCACGACAACCCGACGGTGAAGGTCATGGTCGCCAATCCGGCTGCGGCGAGCGAAGGCGTCAGCCTGCACCGCATCTGCCACCACGCCATCTATCTGGACCGGACCTTCAACGCGGCGCACTACCTCCAATCGGAGGATCGTATCCACCGCTTCGGTCTCCCCAAGGACCAGTCGACGGACATCGAGATCGTCGAATGCACCGGGACCGTCGACGAGACGGTACGGCTCCGCTTGGGTTTCAAGATCACGCAGATGGGCCAGGCGCTCGAGGATTCATCGCTCGCCCCCGATCCGATCCCGATCGATCCCATCGAGGCCGACAATGCCGAGGATCGCGAGGACTTCACGACCGGCCTCGCACTCGATGACATCCGTGCCTTGGTCGCTGAACTCGGCGGTGGGGGATGATCGATCTGTCACCAGGCCTTGCGCAGGCGGGCTTCGAGCTCCTGGGCATGATCGGACGGCAAGGTCTCACCATCAAGGACATGCTGGAGGGACTTGGCCGCGTGGGCGCGATGCCGACCCGCGACGTACTGACCCTCACCCAATCGCTCGATTGGATCCAAGTCGACACGGACGGGATGCTGGCATCGACGGCAGCAGGCATCAGGCTGTCAGAGGCGGGTGACTATGCCGCGCGGCTGCGCCTGGCCCTGCTCGACCATGCGATGCTGCTGTCTCCACCCTGGGTGCAGAACGCCCGCGCTGGGCGCTCACGGACACTGTCCTTCGCGCCGATGGGAATCCAGCAGGTCCTGGTCGAAGCAGGTGTCGCGGAGGGCGTAGGTCAGGATGTGATCGCCTTCTGGGACAGATTGGCGGCGCTCGCCCGCGGCCAACGCGATGAGCGCCTGAACGCGATCGGTCGTCTCGGCGAGAGGCTCACCTTCGAGCAGGAGGCCGAGCGGACGGGGCGGACACCGCGTTGGGCGGCGATCGACTCGAACGCGGACGGGTACGATATCCTGTCGATCGTCGCTGCAGACGATCCCCGCCCGCTCTCGATCGAGGTCAAGACGACGACCATCGGCGTGGCCGGCGATCTCATCCTGACGCGGCATGAATGGGAGACCGCGAGGATGGCTGCGGTGCATCGCTTCGACATATGGGACGTCTCCCGCAGCGACGCGCCCCGGCTCGCCTGCCTCGGTGTCGACGCGATCGGGGCCCACGTCCCGCTCGATCGGGAACGGGGCCGCTGGGAACAGGTGACGATACCCGTGGGCAGTTTCGAGCAGCAACTCCAGCCGATCTGATCGGGCCTCACCCAGCGGCGTCAAGACCGGCCGACACCATGTCGATCGGCTCGGCATCGACATCCAGCGGGAAGTTCCGGTCGAGCCATAGGGAGGCTGGTTGGGTCGCAGATCTGCACGGCGCGCGATCTCCGCCACGTTCGCTCCAGGCACTGCTATCGCCGCAACCAACTGCCGCTTCTGCTCGGCGGTCCACACACGCCGCCGCTCCGGCCCCGAAATTATCGTGATCTGGCTCATCGCACCGTCCCTTGTACCGGTGCAAACACCGGCGCTTGCACCGGTGCCATCTCAAAATATCACCTGATCACTGCAAGGCGGCCCTCACCGGAGCGATACGGGAGGCTTGCGAGGCCGAGGCAAGGTTCGCCTTCTCGATGAGCAGCTGCGCGATGTCCCCGCCCGCGCAGACGACAATCGGATGGCCGTCCTCGACGAGTTCGCCATAGGCCTGGTCGGTCAGGAAGGATGTCGTCACCAGCATGCCGAATTGGCGGTGCCGGAGGCGTGAGATGAGCCGCGACAGGACCTTCACGCCGAGTCCCGAGGCTATCGCATGGCATTTGGCCTCGAGTGCGAAATCGACCTGGATGCAGTTCTGTGGCTGTCCGAACTGCAAGGGGGACATCGATCAGGCTGCCAGGCGTTGGGCCCCATGCCAATCGAGCGTGTTGAACCAACTGCCAACCAGAAGGCCGCTCAACACGGCCAACGCATTGAGCGTGAGTTTCTTCGCGCCGACGATCTCCCCAGGATCGCCTTGGGCCGCAGCCTCGAGCACATATCCGACAGCGGCATGCTTCACGTCACTGGGTGCCCGGCCAAGCAATGTGCAAACCTCACCGGCCAGTGCCCCCAATGCGTCGCAGAGCGCATAGGGACGAATCCCGTCTCCGCGCCGCGTCCACGCGGCTTGGAGACGCGCCGGGCTCGTGCTCGCCAGCAGTGCCTCCACCTCGAGGAAATCCCGCCGCAGTGTTGCGCGCAGGCCTTGGATGAAGGTCGACGCACTGAGCTCACTTAGGAGCAGGGCGTCGAGATCGATCTCGCGCACGTCCCGGGATGGCCCGAAGAGGAAACGCATGTGCCATTGGCAGCCGCCTTCGCCATGGTTGGCGAGTTCGAAGCGCATGCCGCTCTTGAACCGCAAGCCCGGGAGTGCCGCCCGGAAGCGACGACTGGGGAGGTAGGTCGCCCCTTCGGCATCGGGCCGGGTCACCTTGGGACGTTCCTCGGGCAATCGGAGGTCCCTGCCCGCGTCATGCGGCAGCACGAGGTCCTCGACCGCGGTGCCATTGGCGGCATTGCCGACAAGATAGGTGAAGGAGGGTGGGATCGCGTTCCCCACCATCTTCCTCTTCTCCGCGAAGGATTTACCGAAGAACTGGTAGGTGATCGGGAAACCCTGGAGCGAGGCGCGCTCGCGGACCGTCAGGCGACGGAAATCGCCAGGCGCCGCGGGGTCCTCGATGACGATGCTCTCGCGCGAGACGCGGGTGCAGGTCGCGGTCACGGTCCGCGAGGGCTGGCTCGGATCATCGGGGAACGACATGTTGTTGTAGACCGGGTGGTAGACCTTGGCCTCCCGATTCATGCGGCCCTCCTCCTCGGTGAGACGCGGCTCGCGCTCCATCTCGGTCACGACCGCCCGGTCGAGGACCACACCCCAGACAGGGTCGGTCACATGATCCGCGCACAGGCCGTCGACCACCTCCCCCAAGGTCAGGCGCGGCAATCGCGAGCGGTAGGCCTCGAGCAGCTTAAAGGGCAAGATGCCCGCGATGCACCGCTTACGCGCCTGCGGTGTGCCGAACGTCGCCATGTCGTAGACGTGGACCTCGGGATCGAGATGGCGGAAGCGGTACAAGGGATGCTTGGGGTCGATGAATCCCCGCCGCAGGACATCCGCCACCCGCGGGACATTCTCCATCACCCAGTAGGTCGGCTGCAGGTGCTCGACGACCTCGAAGAACCGGACGAGGTCCTTGAGACCGTCCGCGATATCGCCGTTCCCGCCTCGGTTGGAATAGGAGAATTGGGTGCAAGGCGGGCTGCCTATGACGAGGTCGATATCCTCAGGGAGGCCCGCGATGTCGAGCTTGCGGATATCGACGGGCACGAGATCACCGCCGAGATTGCCATTATGGGTGTCGATGGCCGGCTGCCACCATTCGTAAGAAGCGACCACCTCGATACCGGCCAGGCGCAGGCCTAGGCTCCAACCGCCCACACCAGCGTAAAGGTCGATCGCGCGCAAGCCATGCCCCAACAATCCGGGCAGCGATGTCCTGCCCTCCGATCCTTCCGACCTTAGGGTGCGCCAGCCTCTTTGGGAAGCCTTCGGCTCCCCGATACGACGTTGGTCGGACCAAGGAATGCGACGAGCGTCTGCTCGAGACCGGCATCGTCGGCGATCCCGCATTCCCATAGCGTCAGCACCTCCCAACCCTGGCTTTGGGCCTCTGCCAGGAGACGGTCGTCACGCTCGCGGTTGCGGGCGAACTTGGCCTCCCAGAAATCGCGGCGGGTCGCGGGTATGCGGGCGTGCCGGCAGCCGGAATGCTGATGCCAGAAGCAGCCATGGACCTGGATCGCCTGGCGGCGCCCGGGGAAGGCGATGTCTGGCCTACCGGGCACACCCTTGAACTGGATGCGGAACCGATAGCCCAACCGGTGGAGCACAGAGCGGACGATGCGCTCGGGCTTCGTGTCCGAGCGCCTTATGCGGGCCATCAGCTGGCTACGCGCGGGCGTGATCGAGGGGTCGTCGGTCAATCGGCCTTGGTCCCGCACATATCCGTCCCGATCACAGATGCAGTATTGCTGGGGACACGAACGGCTGAACGGGCGCTGTGATCCGCAATGGGCGGCGACCCGCGCATGGATTCGCCGAGCTGCATGAAATTCTTTGCAGCTTCATGACAACGGGTGGATACCATTGCTGGCATTAGCACGAGAGAAGCCGACCGGCGGCTAGGGGGATCATACAAAAGCACCGCAGACGACCGATCTTAGGGCGCGTTGCCGATCGTCCGCTTCGCCGAGCCTGAACGGCGGCTTCTCCCGCGACCGGTCGTTCACCGCTGCCAGTTTGAACGACTGGGCGTGGGTCGCGTCCGGCCGCTGCTGCACGGTTGAGTGACTGATCGACGGTTCGCCTCGCCCCGTGCGAAGCAGCTTGCACGTCCACATCCTTCCACTATATTGAGACATATGAACAAGCCCATGACCCTCAATGTTCGCATCGGCGGCGCGCTGGGCGATTTCGTCGCCGCCAATGTCGGCGACCAAGGTGCCTATGAGAATGTCAGCGAATACGTCCGCGACCTGATCCGCCGCGACAAGGAGCGAGCCGAAGCCGAGCAGTTCAATCGGCTTAAGACCGAGCTGACCCGGGCCTTCGCCGCGCCCCAATCCAGCTATGCGCCGCTCGACGCGGACGCGGTGATCGCGCGCAACCATCGGGGCTGATATGACCGGCTTCACGGTCTCGGCGATTGCCGGACAACGCCTCGACGAGATCTACGTCTATACCCGCGACACCTGGAACAAAACGCAGGCGGAAACCTATGTGCGGAAACTTTTCGGGTGCTTCGACCGTATCGTGCGCCGCGATCAACTCTGGCGCGCGGTGCCGGCCGAGTTCGGTGTGGATGGCTTCTACTGCCGGCACGCGCATCATTACATCTATTGGCGCCAGTTTGCCGATGGCACGGTCGGCATCGTGACGATCCTGCACGAGCGGATGCACCAGATGGATCGCTTTCGCGAAGACAGCGTGCCCTGAGCAACCACTCGGTCGATACGGCTATTGACTGGACCGCATACGAACTGGGAGCGATCGACGACGCGAAATCGCTTCAGACACGGCTGTCACACCCAAGGACCGTCCCAGGGCGCGCGAATGTGAACAGTCGAACCCAGTAACCGGTCTTAGGATCGATCGAAGTTTTGCTGAATGACCTGCATTGGCCGAGAACAACTCCCAGCTTTCTCCCTTCAGGCCGATAATCGTTCTTCAGGCGGCCACTCAGGCCATTGGAGAACGATCATGGAGATGTCTGAATCCGAACCCACCGCCACCAAGCGTCAAGTCTGGAATGCCGGCAGAACTGATCGATGTTGTCCGAGTACGCGGCATATCCGCCGCTCGGACACCGGCAGTATCTGCCGCACATGATCGACACACCGCCGACGCCGCGCGGGGCTCAGAAGTTTCCCCGCGCCGCCTCCTGCAGGATCAACTTATCCAGCGTCAGATCCGAGACTGCACGCCGAAGCCGCGCATTCTCCTGCTCCAGCTCCTTCATCCGTCGCGCCTGATCGACCTTCAGGCCGCCATATTCCTTACGCCAGCGATAATAGGTCTGCTCGGTAACCCCGATCCGACGGCACGCATCCGCAACCGTCCCTCCCTGCGCCCGCGCAATCTCGGCCTCACGCAACTTGCCGATGATCTCCTCGGTCGTATGCTTCTTCGACGGCATTCATTCTTCCCTTCCGTGTCCAAAATAACATTGATTTCGGACCACCACGAAGGGGGCAGATCATCGGCTGGCCATGACGCGCGGTGCGCCATACTTTATCGAAGACCCGGTTGTAAGAAAATTTCCCATTCGTTGCGACATGGTAGCCTTCCTATTAGGCATCTTGCCGACATGGATGATTCGCCTATTCACCTTCTGTCCGAGCAAGAACGTGCCTGCCTGCGGCTTGTCCCCCTCAACAACACGGCCGAGATCGCGCGCGCTACCGGGTTGAGCCCGGAGACCGTGAAAACCTACATCAAGCGGGCGTGCGACAAACTCGGCGTCAACCGGCGCGCTGATGCCGCCCGCATGCTGATAGCCGCTGAATCCTGTCCCCATGAAGGTGGATACAATTCCCGGGGGACAGACGAGCAGGCCCCCGCCGCCCCTGAAAGGCCAAACCGAGAGGCAGGGCGTTGGCTCGCTCTGCTGCCGGTTCGCAAACAGGGAGCTATCGGAAATGACCTCAACCTCGTCCTCCGTCTTGTCATCTGGATTCCGCTCGTCGCGATCGGTATCGCCATCGCCTTTGGAATGCTCGCGGTCGGCATCCGCGTCCTCGCCGATCTCGCCCATTCCCTGTGATGACGCCCAGGTTGACCCGGTCGCATTGTTCGTTGGCGAATACCGCGCCTATGAACGCTCTCTTCGCGCAGTTTTCGCGTCCGGTGGCCGGGTCGCTGCCGCCGCCGCCGAAGCCCAGGCCAGCCAGCCTCTTTCACCCATCGCGGGTCATCAGGTTTTCGCGGCAATTTCGCACGCCAATGTGTCGATCACCGATGCCATCTCGAAAATCGCGGAAGGGCACCGTGTTCTCGAAGTCATGGCCGGCAAGATGGGAGTCGATATCACGGCCTATGGCGACAAATTCGACTTTGCCTAACGCGGAAGCGCGGCACATAACGCAGCTGTCGTTGAAGCGATTGGCGACGGCGCAAACTGCAGGTGTTCTTGCTTTCAAGTGAAACCAGCTATCCTTTTCGCAATCACCCAGTTCCTCGTCACCGCGCTCGCGCTCTTACGAGGTGGTGGACCGGAACGCTCGGCGGCGGCGATGCTAATCGTGGCCGGCCTGGCAACCATGGCGGTGGCCTCTGGCGGCAGTTACCATTTCAGCGCACTGAACTGGTCGCTATTCTGGATTGACGTCGGGTTGTTCGGTTGTCTCGCGGGATTGGCGCTCGTCGCCGATCGTTTTTGGCCAATGTGGCTTGCAGCATTGCAACTCGTCGCTGTCGCAAGCCATGGCATTCGCGCGTACGATCCAACGTTACCGCCATTGGGATATTGGTTAATTGCAGGGAAGATCGCCTACCCGATGCTGATGGTGCTGCTGCTTGGCACACTGCGACACCGTCAGCGGAAATTCCGGGGGTTCCCGGAATATTCATGGACCATCCAAAGGATGAAACATGACAAGCGAAACTATCCATCGCCTCCCGATATTCAGTGACATTTCCGCAGGTGCGGAGGCGATTTTGCCGTCCGTGATCCCGACAAAATCCGGATCGGAATGCGTAACGCATCTTTCGGCGCTACTCGCTGCTGCCCGCATCGACGACGCCGACGTTATTGCGCAACGCTTGGTGGAAGAGTTTGGCTCGCTTGGCGCGGTGATGGCGGGATCTCATGCGCGGCAGCTCAGAGTCGCAAAATGCGACAAAGCCGTATCTATCATTCGACAAATAAATTCCGCATTTCGCCATGCGCTAAAAGCGGAAATATACCTAAATCCCGTTGTTTCAAATACCGAATCTCTTCGTGACTACCTGTTTATACAGATGGCTTTCGAAAAATCGGAACATATAAGATTGCTATATCTTAATGGCGGAGATCGTGTAGTTCGTGATGAAATAGAAAATAGAGGATCTATCGATTCCGTTGAATTTCATGTTCGAGAAATTATTGTTCGCGCCCTAGAGCTGGGGGCATCCAAGATCATCGTTGTCCACAATCATCCATCTGGCGATCCTCGACCAGGCCGCAATGATATTTCTCGAACAAATTGCCTAATTGACGCCTGTCGCCCGCTTGGAATTCATGTGGTCGATCATCTGATCGTTGGCCGGCTTGGGGTAAGAAGTCTACGGGAGAGTGGTGCGATCCGATAATAGGTGCTTTCGTTTCCGGGGCTCAGCGCCCGGCGCGGTGAAGACCGGGCGCGCTGCTCGGCGGCGGATTTGCATCGCGACCGAATTGACGGGCGAACGACCACTCTTGGCTAAAGCGGACGTTCCATTGCCGCACCGAATAGGCAGGTTTGTCCCCAACTTCTGACCTTCCGAGTGGCCCCGACCGCTCCTGAATGTATGGCAAGTTTTGATGCGTGCGCTTGGCGCCGAGAACGGCGGCTATGTTGGCGGCAGCCGCGTTTGCGTCCGGTGTGATTCATGCGCGGCTCCCTGGGCATTGACATAGGCGTGCGTTGTTGCGTGCCGATCCGATCGCCGACAGCGATCACTCCATCCGTGGACCGCAAACCGTGAAGGGCGTATGCTAGGCCGGTACCAATCATAGTCTTGGCGCGACCCTTTACGAAGGGAGTAAGCGATGAAGTCCGGCAGTGCGATCCCGCCCCTGATTTTTTTCATCATCTTAGCCGCAGGGTTGGCTGTTGCCGGCGCCCAGGTCGGCTCATCGATCTCCGGCGCCGCGGGGATCGCCGTCATCTCGTTCATCTTGGCGAGCCTTGCCGGGCTGGCGATCAAGGTTCCCAACCAGTGGGAACGGCTGATCGTGCTGCGCCTGGGCAAGTTTCTGGCGATGAAGGGGCCGGGGCTATGCTTCATCATCCCGATCGTCGATACGGTCGTCTATTGGATCGATGTCCGCGTGATCACGACCTCCTTCAACGCGGAAAAGACGCTGACCAAAGATACCGTACCGGTCGATGTCGACGCCGTGCTTTTCTGGAAGGTGATCGACCCCGAGAAAGCGGCGCTTGCCGTCGCCGACTATCAATCGGCCATCAGTTGGGCGTCGCAGACTGCGCTGAGAGACGTCATTGGCAAGACGATCCTATCGGACATGCTGGAAGGCCGGGACAAGATCAGCGGCGAATTGCAGCGGATCATTGATGCGCGCACGGCTCCCTGGGGGATCAACGTCATCGCGGTCGAGGTCAAGGACGTGTTGATCCCGCCAGCGCTGGAGGACGCCATGTCCATGCAGGCGCAGGCCGAGCGCGAACGCCAGGCACGCGTCATTCTGGGCGATTCGGAACGGCAGGTTGCGGAGAAGTTCGAGCAGGCCGCCAAGAGCTATGTCGATAATCCGACGGCGCTTCACTTGCGCGCTATGAACATGCTCTACGAGGGACTGAAACAGAATTCTACGATCGTCCTTGTCCCTAGCACCGCGTTAGATTCCATGCAGTTGGGCGGTGTCATGGGGACAACCGCGATGGCCGCGGTTCAGGCCGAGGGAAAAACCGCAAGTCGCGCCACGCGCCCCTGGACTGACGCTGCTCACCGGTAACTAAATGACAGCTACCGAAACGCTGAACCCGGGTCGGGAATGCAACTCTGTTGGCGGAAGCCGTCACCGCTGCGCTCACCTCGGAAGGCCAGCTATTCGACTTTTGCTTCCCGTAATCTGCCCGGAATCAGTCATTCGCGGGCTATAGGTCGGCCCCCGAGAGCCGCCACTTCCGGCTATTCCCGGTGGCGTAACGCCTCGATCAACACGATAAAACCCGAGGAATGCTGCCGGCGGCTGGGATAATAGAGGTGATAGCCCGGGAACGGCGGGCACCACTCGTCAAGCACACGGACGAGACGACCATCGTCAATAAGCGGCAGGACATGATCCTCCGGCAGATACGCGATGCCGACCATGTCCTGCGCAGGTGGTTCTGCGTTGGCTGAACCAGCGCGGTATCGTCGCCATTCCGAAGTCTGTGCGCAAGAAGCGCATGGCCGAAAATTTCGCGATCTTCGACTTTGTGCTGGATCACGAGGACATCCCAGCCATCGCGACGCTCGACCAGAAGGCCAGCAGCTTCTTCGACCATCGCGATCCCGAGAAAGTGAAGTGGCTCGGCACGCGAAAACTCTGAGCCGGCTGCGACGTCACCGAAGCGCGTCCGACCGACCAATGCTGGCCAGCGCGTGTGTCCGGACCCGTAGTCGAAGGCAGCCATACGAGTCAGTTCATTCGGAACCTGCCGGTCGGTTAACCCCAGTTCCGGTCGATCGATGGCCGGTGTTGTGGGGAACGGAGAGCAGCTTTCAGGGATTCGTTTCGCCGCCGGGAACGGCGGCCATGTTGGCGGAAGCCGCTCCGAATTTGTCCACGCGGCATAGCGCCTGCGGTTTTCTATTCGTCACAATCCGCAGGTGGTTTGTCTGCTCCGTTCATTGGCGCAACCAAGGAGGAGCGCGGCCGGAGTGATGCAATCGACCGCGCTCCCGAGAGATACCGCATAGCGCTGCGGCATTTGCGAGTGTGTCGTGACAATTCCCGGCCCGCAAGGTGCAATCTGCTGTGGTAATTGCGATAGAGACCCGATGCGCAGTTTCATCATCACCGCGGCAACCGTCGCAGCTCTTGCTGTTTCAGCTCCCGCACCAGCCTGGGGACCGATCGGACATCGGATCACCGGCGCGATCGCGGACGATAATCTCAGCGGTCTTACCCGCGCCAATGTCCGCTTGTTGATCGGTACGGAAACGCTGGCCGAAGCGTCGACCTGGCCCGATGACATGCGCTCTGATCCAGCGGACTTCTGGCAAAAGACGGCAAGCCCGTGGCATTATGTCACGGTGCCTTCGGGCGACACCTACGAGCCATCACTTGCCCCTGCCGAAGGGGACGCGATAACGGCGCTGACCCGCTTCACCGCTGTCTTGCGCGATCCCAAGGCATCGGTGGAAGACAAGCGGCTCGCGCTGCGCTTCGTGGTCCATATCATCGGCGATCTGCATCAACCGCTTCATGCCGGGCGCCGCGACGATCGCGGTGGCAACGACACGCATGTCACCTTCTTCAACAAGCGGACCAACCTGCATTCATTATGGGATTCAGGGCTGATCGAGCAGCGCAAGCTTTCCTACACGGAATATGCCGCCTTTCTCGCCCGCTCGACCACGCCAGAACAACTGATCGCATGGAGCGACCCGCGCCCGGGGACGTGGATTACCGAGAGCGTGCATTTGCGCGAGAAAATCTATCCCACCGACCCGAAACTTTCATGGAGCTATGTATACCAGCACCAAGCTGAACTTGACGAACGGCTGAAACAGGCCGGCATCCGCATCGCTGCCTATCTGAACTGGTTGTTCGCGCCGAATACCAGATAGGCGAGAAACTAGCCGGCCATGAGCCAGCTTGCGATCCCGCTGAGCAATGCGGCGATGACGATGATTGTCACCACCGCAAATTCCAGCTCGATCGCGTTGGGCCTTCGCATTGGAAAACATTTCCAGAAAATGCTGGTGAAGGACAGCTAATTGATGACATCCGAGCAGGAGCGATTGGCCGAAGCGCTGGCGATCGAGCGTATTCATGGAGAGGGTGCGGCGCTTTACGTAGCCGAACGTATCGGTGCTCTTGTCGTTGCAGGCGAGGCAGATGGCGTGGAACGCTTTCGCGAGATTGCGGCAGTATTGGATAGATTGCAACGGCCGGGCAACTGCACACGTATCTGTTGATCTGCTTCGGCGAGACGATAATCTCGCTTCTTCCCCGGAATAGCGGGGCAAGGAGATGGATATGCGTTCGATCGTCGCCGCTTTTGTTGCCGTTACGCTTGTTGCCGCAGGTGCGCCTGCCCTCGCCGCGCCGTGCAAGGACGCCAAGACGGGAAAATTCGTCAAATGCCCGACCACGCCGGTAGCCAAGGCAACAAAATGTCGTGACGCCAAGGGTAAGTTCGCCAAATGCAGCGCACCTGGCGCCAAGCCGGTGAAATAACCCTGGGCCGGGGAGCGGGCCGTTGCGGAACGCAGGCCCCTTCCCTTTCCCGACGCACGCAGATTGCGCCGAATTTCACGTTGCCAGTGAAAAATGTCGAGAGATCACCGCGATAACAACAGGTCAGGATTACACATCTGCCCCCTGCTCGTTCGTGGCTGTGCAACCTTTTCGTTTCAACGGCGATGCAGGAGCAGATCCAGATGGTAAACGACCCCGATGTAACGCCGGTAGCGCGTTGGGAATTCCGGGCGCTGGCGATCATGCTGGTCGCGACCCATGGTGATCTCGCGCAACAATATGCCGAACAGCAGCTCGCGGATGCAGAACGCAACGGTCATGCTGGTGAGCGTGTCACCTGGCGCGAGGTTCTGGCGCAATTACCCCTTACGAAACCATCGTAGCGGTATCCCTTACACTTTGAAATTGATGACGAGCGCTGGGTCGACAGCACCCACCGATAATCTTTGACGATCAGTATCATGCAGCGCACACTTCCGCCCGCACGCCACGGGCGCGTGACATGGATGGATCGAAGGGGAAATAACTCATGGTCAAGAAATGGATGTTCGCCGCCGGCTTCATCGTCGCAATGGCCGCAGCGGTGCCGGCATCGGCACAAGCGGCCCGTCATTATGATTGCACCAAAGCCGGCAATGCCAACAAGGCGGCGTGTAAGGGAACAGTGGCTGCCGCACCCGCGAAACCAGCGGCCGCAGCGGCATCCGCAACGCAGCGGAACTATGACTGCACCAAGGCGGGAAATGCCAATAAGGCGGCCTGCAAGGGGACGGTCGCTGCCGCAGCCCCCGCGAGCCGCGCACCAGCTGCCGCCCGCAATTACGATTGCAGCAAGGCCGGCAACGCGAACAAGGCGGCGTGCAAGAGTGCGGCAACTGCTGCTCCCGCGACGACGCGGGCACCCGCTCCTGCTGCTCCGCGCGCAGCACCGCAGTCAGCGCCGAAGGCCGCAGCCATTGGCCAGAACACTAATCCGGGCGGCCCGAACGGCGCCACCGCGCAATGCCGCGACAACACCTATAGCCATTCGGCACATCGCTCGGGCACCTGCGCCGGTCATGGCGGCGTCGCCAAATGGTATTAATCGGACACTGAGACATGTTGCTTGAACACCGCCGCGCTTCGGCGCGGCGGTGTTCGGCCTATACCTTGAATTATGAGACCGGCTCACCCGGCGTTACCGGAGTGATCGCCCGTCGTCGTCCACGGCTGCTATGGTGGACCGGACTCTCGACGTCCTGGAAGCCGTGACTTGCTTGGTCTGGTGGCGATGTGTCTGCATGAACCTGAGCATATCGAACTGTGCGCCTGCGCTAACAGAGAAATCCAATAATGACAGCTGTCGGGTTTTCGGTCTTTGGCATCGAATGACTGCTGTCGGGCGCGTTGCTGCCCGGCAGCTGCCGAACTCGGGAATGACCGGTTCCGGCATGAGCCGACCTTCCCGGGGCGGCATCGAAACGGCAATAGCTGGTCGCGAACCGCCGATCGGAATAGCCGAACCGGATCGTCCGCTGTTATCTATGCACCGCCGAAACCGACCGCCAGCACCGGATGGGCCGTTGTCACCCCAGAAGCGGACCTTGACGCGCCGCTTAGAAGCAGACACTCATCTTCAGGCGTTCTCCGTCGCGCTCAGGCGGGACCGTTGTGACGATCAGCCGCGCGACCGGTTCAGGATGCGGGCCAGTCCGATCTTCGAATGGACGTCGAGCTTGAGGTAGACCGACGAGAGTTGGTTGCGGACCGTCGAGGCGCTGACGCCCGCCTGGGTCGCGATGTCGCGCTGGGTCATGCCGCCGGCGTAGAGGCGGGCGACTCGCGTCTCGGCCGGGGTGAGGCCGAACGTCCCGGCGCGAGTGGCGACGGCGAAGAGAAGACGCCCGTTCGCGGCCTGGACCGTGAATTCATAGTCGCCGAGGACCACGGCGGCGCGCGCGCCGTTCAGCAGCGGGTCGAATGCCGGCGGCAGCTTCGGCCCCCGCCAAGCTGGAGCGACCGCGCGGATGGCGATGCGGAAGTCCTCGCCGGCCGCTTGAATGACGCCTTGATCGCTCGCCACGGCATAGCCGTCGCGGTCGTGGAAGCCAGCTGCGGTGCCGCTTGCCGCGACCCGATAGTGATGCGCGATCTGACATTGCCCCCACGCCACCACCAGGTGCGGTGAGAGGTATTCAAGGAGGGCGCTGTCATCCGCGGTGAAGGCGCGTTGAGAATCCGCCCGAAACAGGAAGACCATGTCTCCGACGTCGGTGACCTCGTCGCGCTCTACGATTCCAAGCGCGTGCTCGATGCCGGCCGGCTTCGAGAACCCAAGATAGATTTCGATGTCGTGGTAGCGTTCCAGCGGCATCACGTCTTCGTTGCGCAGCGCCCGGCCCGGGTTCGCGACGGCTGCCGATCGGACAAAGTCGTGGGCCTGCCATTTCGCTGCATAGGTCATCAGCGTGTCGAAGGACAAGTCGACAGAGCTAAGGCTGAAAAGCTCGTTGGTGGAATGGACGCCAGAACCCCACACACCAGCGTCGAACGGCAATACCAACTGGAGACGGCGCAGCGTTGCTTCCTTAAACGTCTCGAACGACAGGGTGAAGATGCCGCGATAAACGTCGGCGACCGCGGCTTGCACCGACCTCGGGACGCTAAGTGTGCATCAGCTTCGACGTTAGGCGCCGATCGGCACGAATAACCCACTAAATTCAAAGAACATCGAGGGCCAACATTGGTATCCAATTTACACCCTGCTGGCTGCGTCACTTCGGCGTGTCGGATGGATGTGGGTCGACGGGTTGGCGAAGAAGCCGACTCCAGTCGAGTTGTGCGAACAGGATGACCACACCGATCATGCCGATCTGAAGCGCGATGCCCCATGGGCTCTTCAGCGTGTTTACGAACGAATCGCCGAGGCTAGTGCCGCGTAACCCTTTGGCGGTCGCCGCGTAAATCGAATAAGAGACAAGACGGCCCGCGAAGAAAGCGGCGGTGAAGTGACGTAATCGCATTTTCGCCAGCCCCGCTGCGGCGAACAATTGTGCCGACGGCAAGGGGGACAGAGCGAACAGGCCGAGCCCGATGATTATATTGCGCGGCCGCGCTTCCAGCGCCTGGCGGGCAGCGCGGAGGTTTCGCTTCTGCTTTTCCGGCAGGCGGCCGCCGAGGAAGCGGAAGCCATATGCGAGCAACAGCCGCCCAATGGCGGCGGCAAACGCGCTGACGATGACGATCAGTGCGATCGGCAGATCACTGTTCAGACCATAAAAGACGATGATCGACCAAGTGGGCGGCCCAAAAGCGGGTAGGAGATTAACGCCCAGAACAATCAGGAACAGGATCAGGAAGGGGGCCATGATCCGGCTAGAATCCGAAATCCCGGCCATTTCAAGTCCTGAAGCCGGCCGGTGCCGATCCCAAGGCACACCCCTTTGATGTCATGGCCTCCTTTCTCAAAGGAAGGAGAGAACGCCTGTCTAACCCAACGTCAAAAAGCGATCGCTGCGGCACCTGGGTGACGGGGATTGACGCCGCCGAGGAATAGCCGCGATCGATCATGATCGACTGGGCGCTGCCCCTCGTTTCGTCCGATATGTTGGGGTGCCGCATCCGCTCGAGGAGGGCGCGTGTCGGGAAAGCCACGATCTTGATCGTTCCATATAGCTGTACGCGCGCGTGTTACGAACGTCGGCTATCGGGATCACGATTTCACGAGCCAAACGACCGCAATCAGGGCGCGTAGCCGTCGGGCTGTTGACGCCCTGCAATTCAGGCCATTTCGCTACCACGAGTTTGTTACCGCAACCGGTCGTTCAGCAACCCAGACAAGACCGGACCAGTCGCCCCTTGGATAGCGAGCAGTAAAATCACGACGCGGATCCCTTCTTAGGCCCAAGCGACGCATCACGTTCTGCGACCGCAAGTTATCTATGGCTGTGTACGAGACGATTTCCGGCACATCGAGGACCGACCAAGCATGACACAGCGCCCGCCGCGCGCTTTGGGTCGCCAAACCCTTGCCCCACGCATCACGACGGAATCTCCATCCAATTTCATGGTGGACACCGAGCGGATGATCGGCATCGCGGCGGGTCATTATCCCAGCGTAGCCAAGAAAGGCTCCGACACAATCGACTACAGCCCGTGACACGCCGTCGGTTTTCCAAGCGTTACGATATCGATCGAATTTCTCTCTGCTACCATCCCTCGTAAACGGACCGCCGAGGTCAGCCATTACATCGGGATCGCTTTGCATCTCCGCGAAGCTATTCCAGTGCTCTTCCGCCCATTGTCGCAGCTCAAACATCTTCATGCGTCACGCATCAGAATGATGATGACAGCTTAGTTCATGCGCCGCAACGAGAGCTGCCTTCCTGCTCCCCACCCCCGTCCGGCCGGCAGGACGGCGCGTTTCCTTGGCTGATCAAACGGCGGGTTTCGGGATCAGCGGCACCCCGGTGGAACGGCGACAATTAGGGCGCTTTCCAGCCGGACCGCTTTCTGAGCCCAGTCTGTCGGCAGTCGACCAACTTAAGCCGTTCCCATGAGCGGGTGGGAACGACCGCTCGGGCCGAAAGCGGCCATTGGCACCCCTAATCGTCCATCGGCGGTAGCGCCCTGAAATCGTGATTCCGAGCTGGCGGCTCCCCGTCCAACAGCCGACATACGGCTTGTGCCCAGAAGAGGAATTTACGATTGGCAGCAAATGCTAGGAATCTAAGGTTTTCTGCGAGCGCGGACACGCTTGTACTCTGCTTTGTACAAGGTGAAATAAAGCTCGCCGTATGGCCGCTGAGGCAGGCCAGCGCTTTCAGTTGCCGGGCTTCGCTTTCGGAGTGGGGGTGGACGGAGCGGGAGCCGCCACCTTTGGCATTGGCACCTTCAATTCCGCTACTGGCAATACCCTGCCGTCTTTGGCTAGAACTACCCGGTCAGCCTTGTTCTGATCAGACATAAACTCTCTCCGCCCTCACTTGCTAGCTTTGTCAGTAGGTTTGGGAGGCACCACCTTCGGCATCGGTACCTTTAGTTCCTTGACTGGTACAACCCAGCCTTCGTTGCCGATAAATTGCTCACCTGACTTCTTCGCGCCGCTCATGAAACTGCCCGTCACTTGCCGGTTTTATCGGCGGGTTTCGGAGCCGCCACCTTCGGCATAATCGGACGCAACTCCGACGTTGGAAGGACTGAACCCTCCACTATCCGCGTCGGCTTGACCATCGATCCCTTGTAAACTGGCGGTTTCATACTGGCTCTCCTGAATGCTACCTGTCATATAGGTTTCAGCCTCCTTGTTCGCAAACGCAAGGTGCCGTTTGCTCTCTGGGATGGACAGGCCCTTGCAATGTTTGTTCTGGGCCTGCTGCGACTTTTTCTTGAGGGTCATCGCAAGACCATAGATTTCGTCGTCGCGCAGCATACCACGACTAACCTTAAACCAGTCCGTCTCTGCGGTCAGCGCAAGAGCATCTAAATCAGGTCCAAAGTTGCTGAGCGCTTTCAAACGCGCCTTGTACGGTAGATAGGGTTTAACTGCGTTCAAAACTTGCGAAGCCGCTATTATCACTCCCCATAGAAATGAATACTGCGACCATACTGCCCAGCTGGCTATCGCAGCACTAGACGTGACCGCGGAAAATATTGATATCCAGCGATCGGTTGCCTCAACACTCCCGTGGCATCGATTGATGTATATCGCGTCGCGCTTGATAGTAGCGAACACATCCCAGTAACGGTTCTGCGTATTGCTCTGCATCATCACCCCCCCACGAGCAAGATACTACCTATGGCCCAAAAATGACAGAGATATGCGAGAGGGCAATCACAGTTCTGAGCGCGGTTTGCCCCCGTCACCTCCCTGTTTTGCACAATTATCACACGCCTGCGGTATCGCGCGTGGCTCTCCACTCATCCGCTCAGGCCATCGTGGCCGCGCCAATTCGCGAGCTGAAGTCATGTTCCCCTCCGGGAAGGATCAGATATCGCATGGTCAGCGCATCACTCGGAGACCCCCGCTTGTCGTCATCGATCCCGAGGATCTGGACCGCCGCGAAGAAGCCGTTGGTGTTGCGAAGGACAGCGATTTCTCCCGGCTGGAGGGTGCGTAAGCGGGAGGTGAAGTCATAAGCCGACGCATCGGTGATCTGCTCGATGGCGGTCGCCCCGCGCGCAACCGCGATGCCGTGGATCGACGGGGGATCGTTGTAGAGGTGGATGCTGGTGTCGCTTCCCTTGCTCCACTGGGTTTCGAATGCCGACGCGTCGGTGCCGATGACGTACCGCCCGTCGAACGCGCCATAGTCGAACGTCACCTCGCCAGACATGGCGCCGGACGTAGGAGGAGGGACGTCGGATGCCTTGCCCGACGTTGGCCCGACCCCGACCTTGTTCGCAATTTCGACCGCGAGCGCGGCGGGTGTGTAGCGACTCGCCAAGAGGTATTGGATCGTATCGGGGAGCCCAGGCACTGCCGTGTCGTCGAACCGGACAGGAAGGATATATTCGGCCTCGTCCTTCATCTGACGGCTGATCGCCGAGCGCCGCTCCTGACGAGTCCATGCTTTTGCGACGTATTCGGCCGAGATGAACATCACCACATACTGTGTGCCGCGCGAGTAGATCTGGTGGAAGTGCTCGGCGCCATCCTTGCCCCACAGGGCATTGGCCTCGAACTCGTCATAGAAGACGGCGACGTGGCGGGCAACGAGAGCGCGGGCAACGTCGCGCACATACTCGCGCTGCTCGCCCGCAAACGACAGCGCCACCTGATACGGGCGGGGCTCATGTCCGATCAGTGCGGCGACTGCTGGGTCGGCTGGTAGCGCTGGTGACGCTGCCGACCCCGCCGGTGGCGCCGGCTCAGCTTTCGCAACCCCGACCTGATCCATGCCGACATCAAATTGCCGGAAGCGGTAATCGATCTTGGGAAGCAGGGCCTCCACGCGCTTGTTGATGACATCTCCGGCCGTGCCGCGCCCCATCATTTCGATCCATTTATCCAACTCGGCCGCGCCGCGCAGCACGGGAAGAAGGTCGCGTGCCCGCAGGAATGCCTGATCCCGGCAGGTCTGATAGTCGATGTCCGGCACCGATTTCATATGGCGGAGCGTCGCCAGCATCTCGCTAAGTGCCGTATCGAACTCCTTCTCGATTAGCTCGGCCATAGCCTTCAGCGTAGCTCCCGATCGGAGCAAGCCCCGCGCGGCGTTGCGCGTCGAGATCGCATTCGCCTCCGCCTTCGCGCGGGCGCCGGCATCGTCGCGGATCGTGTAGAGCCGGTCGAGGAAATCGTTGATGGTCGGATGCTCGTGATTTGCCATGCTGGCAGTATAACCAATCTCGATAGTCGAACCATCAATACGAGCGACCGACGCGGAGCTATTTCTGATGCTGGACTTCACCGACCTATTGAAGAAGGCGGGCTCCCGCGTCGCGGCTTGGTTCATGGCAAAAACGGGGCGGCCCTCCGTCGTGAATGGCTACTCCACCACCTTTCATCCGCGGCAGACGACGCGCATCTCCAGTCGCCCTCCGATGGCTCGTCGGGGAAGCGCTGGATGTCCGCTCCTATCGAAACCTGCCGTTCGACGCGGCGCGTAGTAAGGGCAGGAAAGTCCCCCGTTTCGCCGCTCCGCATCACATCGGCCAGACGGCAGCGATCAACGGAGTTCCCACCCCCAGGACCAGCACCGTCGGCGCGTTGCAGAGGAACGACGAGCGGGCTATCTCACACCAATGGGTCCTGACCGCCTTGGCGCGGTCACCGCGGCGCCATCCATATCCGCTACCCGCAGTTCCACAGCTTGGGCTCTGCGCCCATGGACAGACGCGTTCGCTCTCGTTCCGGGGCGTTGTACAGCACGCCCCGAGACCTCGAGTCGATACCGGCTCGATCGGCATATTTGCATGAATTTTTAATAAAAACTTGAACAAATAACGGCAGTCGCTATCTCCGCTCGAGAGGAAGATGACATGTCGGCGCTGACGGAACTCACCAAGCGACTTCGCCCGGGCCAGGTGTACCGGCGCAAGGATCTCGCGCGCTGGTCGAGCGCGGTCGATCGCCATCTCCGCCAGCTTGTCACCGACGGCCGGCTCGAGAAGGTGTCCGCCGGCCTGTATCTCGCGCCGCGCAGAACGCGGTTCGGCAATGCGCCCGCCGCGCCCGAGAAGCTCGTACGGCGCTTTCTCGGCGACGATCACTTCCTGATGGTCTCGCCAAGCGCCTTCAACAGCCTGGGGGTCGGCACGACGCAGCTGTACAACGAACCGGTCGTCTACAATCGCAAGCGCCACGGTCGTTATCAACTCGATGGCCGGACGTATGACTTCCGCATGCGCGCGGGCGTTCCCACGCAGCTGTCGGAAGAGGTGCTGCTCGTGGACCTGCTCCACAATCTCGACCGGCTGCCCGAGGACAAGGCGGCGATACTGCCGCGCGCGCTCGACCGGGCACGCCATATGGACCGGAGCCGCCTAGCCCGTGCGGTGCGCGACTTCGGGTCGGCGCGCGCCGAGCGGCTGCTGGCGCCAGTGCTCCACGCCACGGCCGCCTGATCGCGCGCCGGATGCTGTTGCATGAAAGCCCCGACTTCCGCGACCTGATCGAGATCACCGCACGCGATCTGGCGATCGATCCGGGCTTGGTCGAGAAGGACTATTGGATCATGCACGCCCTGTGGGGCCTGCAGCAACTGGGGTTTCGGTTCGAACTCAAAGGCGGGACCTCGCTGTCGAAGGGGTATCAGCTGATCCATCGCTTCTCGGAGGACATCGACATACTGATCCACGCCGAGGTGGATCTGCCGTTGGGAAAGAACCAAAACAAGCCCGCCCAGATCGCGGCGCGGCGACGCTTCTACGATGGGCTGCCGCCGCGCCTTGCGATACCCGGATTCACAGGCGCCGTACGCGATCACGCCTTCGACGATGAGCGTATGCGCAGCGCCGGCATCCGGCTGCACTATCGCTCGATCAACCCCCTCCCCGACGGCGTCAAAGCCGGCATCCTGCTCGAGACAGGGTTCGACCAGGTTGCGCCCAACCGACCATGCCTGATTTCGTCCTGGGCCTATGACCGTGCACTGGCCGCAAGACTCGAGGCGCTGATCGACAATCGCGCGGTCGCGGTCGATTGCTACGAGCCCGGTTATACTTTGGTCGAAAAGCTGCAGACCATCTCGACCAAATTCCGCCGCCGGCAGGCGACGGGCGAGCTGCCGCAGAACTTCATGCGCCATTATTACGATGTCTATTGCCTGCTCGCGGACGAGAGCGTGCAGGCGTTCATCGGCACCGACGCCTATCGGGCCCACAAACAGGCGCGGTTTCCCGCCGCGGACGAGAAGAACCTGCGGCGCAACCCAGCCTTCCTGCTCGAGGACGCAGCTGTGCGTCGCGCGTTCGAGACGGCCTATCGTCAAACCCGCGCGCTCTATTATCGCGGCCAGCCCGAATTTTCCGCGCTGATCGAGCGGATCGCGGCCAATCTCGCGCGGCTCTAGCCGCCCGGGACCGATATCAAGTCGCGATGCGGCAAGGTGCAACGCGCGCTGGACAGTCGGCGATATGCTCCAAACGCCAGTCGTTGCTTTTTCCGAATACATCCGTCGCCGCAGCGCCCGGTCATGACCGGACCGAAAGCACCCCTTGCCTTCGCCGATCGCAAACCGGCCACGACGTCATTCGATTACCGGTCCCGATCGCCCCCGCCCGATCGACCAGCTAACCCCATCGCCGCGCATGACGCCCGACACCGGCTTGCCGATCTGGCGCTCCAGCGTCTTCGCCCAAGGCACCAGCGTAAATTCGCGCGACTTCTCGACCAGCGCGAACTTCCCACTGACGAGGTCGACCGGGCGGCGCACGATACCCTCGACCCGCCCGCCCGGCGCGGTGTCGACGAACGTCAGGCCAAGCTCCACCGACAGCTGTCCCGCGACCCGCAGCAGTTCGCGGCGCTGGAGCGTCGCGAGCAGGTCCGCACGATAGCGCGTCACCGCTCCGACCTCATCGGCGAGCCCCTGTGCAATCAGCCATTGCCGGCGCCGCGCCTGCGCGTCACGAACTTCGCCACCAAACCCCGCCTCGCGCAGCGGCATATTCTCCCCCGCCACGAGATTGCGATCAAGCCAGGTCGCGGCTTCGGCGCCGACCAGGCTCGCCAGCGGCTGCGACGACAGGATTTCGACCGCGACCGGACGATCGCGCACCAGCCTTGCCTCATGCGCCGCGGCCCGCGCGAGATGATCGTCGGCGATGACCCATTGTCCCGATGGTTCACGGGTCACGCCACCGCTCACCCGGCGCATCGCCTCGAGCCGGCGGACATGCGCCTGCGCGAACGCTTCGGTCGCACTCGGATCATGGCGCAGGTGCGCGTCCACATCGTAACGCCCGCCATTGGCGGCCGCGACCGCCGCGATCGTGCGGTCCGCCTCGCGCACGTCGGCACGCAGCGCGTCGATGCGCACCACCGCGCCTTCGGGCATTGCCTCGAGATTGGCGCCCTTGCCGACGCCGATATAATGACCGCGGCCGTCGACCCCGTCGACGATCAGATAATGACGATCGGCATGCTCGTCGGCGAGCCCGCGACCGACCAGCTTTCCGACCAGTGATCGTACATCGGGCGCCGCCGGATCGTAGATCACCTGATCGACCGGCGCGCACGCGACCCCGCGCCGCGTAAACTCACGCTGCATCGTACGGATGATGTCGCCGCGCTCGCCCATGCGTTTAAGCGTCTCGCCAAGGCCGCTGGCGAGACGCCACCTAGTGCCATCGATCGGCTCGGCGAGCCCCAATTGCCCGAGCCTGGCGAGCCGCCCCGCGCGCAATGCCTGGCTGAACGGATCCGCGCCGGTCGTGGCGACGATGCGATCGTCGCCGGCGTCACGCAGCAGCGACCGGTCGAGCGAGGTCAGCCGCTCCTGCCCGACCTCGGCGCGCAGCCCCGCCTCGAGCTCGCGGCTCGAGCGCGGCCCGAGGTCGAGATCGACCAGTTCGCACGCGCGCTCGCGCATGCCCGTCGTGAGATAGTCGCGCGCGATGATCAGATCGGCGCCGCGATGATCCTTGCCGCGCACGATGATATGCGTGTGCGGGTGCCCGGTGTTGAAATGATCGACCGCGACCCAGTCGAGCCTGGTGCCGAGATCCTGCTCGACCCGCGTCATCAATCGCCGGGTCAGCGGCTTCAGATCCTCATATTGATCACCGTCCTCGCAACTGACGATGAAGCGGAACTGATGGCGATCGCCGCTCCCGCGCGCGCGAAATGCCCTGGCATCGACGCTGTCATCATCGGCGCCATAGAGCCGCCCCGCTTCACCGTCGCGCGTCGTGCCGTCGCGCTGGAGATACCGCAAATGCGCGCCCGCCGCCGCCGCGCCCTTGCCCGCGAGCCTGACAATGCTCACCTTGATGATGACGCGCCGCGCCGCGAACGCCCCACGATGACCACGCCCGGCAAGCACGCACCCGATCCCCGCGCCGCGGCCGATCCGGCTGCCGCTGAACGCACCGCCGCGCCCGCCGATTTTCCCTGTGCCGCCACGCGCGAGATTGGTCGCCGCCAGCACGCGGCCGAGATACTTTCGCGCGCGCTTGCCGCCGGCGCCGCGCATGCGGCCAAGCCGCGGTTCGAATTCGTCGTCGCCGATCATGGCATGGTTCCATCACGCTTTCGGACGAACCATGACGCGCCGCTCGCCTCATGAAAACCGGTGCCGGCGAGACCCGCGGAAAAGCGGCGATTCCACGCCAACCGGCACTGGCGCGACGCGGACAGTGCCAACAAAACCCCTATAAAACGATGTGCAAACAAAAACTTATGGAGCGACAGTGCCATAGCTTAATCTTGCCTTTCGCGCCCTCCTCCACATCCAGCCCCTCCGCCCCGCTGCACGCCCTCAACGCGCCCCCATCAGCAGCCGCCGACCATCCGCCGAGGTCAAAAGAAGCCGGGTCGCGATGCCGCTTCGACACCACAACCCGGCTGCGTGACGATTGCCTCAATGCTGCGTCACGAATGCCATCCGCGCCGCCCGCGCCTGCGAAAAACTGCGCCGCCCGATGATCCCGTGCGCCCGGCCATCGCCATCGACGACGCACACCGCGACGATCCATTTGCCGTCCATTCGCCCGATCATCGCCACCCGATCGAGTTCGAAATCGTCCTCCCCAAGCGTTTCGTAAGCGCCCAGCCAACGCTCCTCGATGCGTGCATCCCAGGTGAAATCGCACTCTTCCGCCGCGATGAACCGCGCCGCCAGCCCTTCCGCCGCGCCGCGTCCGAACTCCAGTTCGAGCCCCGCCACGAGCGCCGCCATCACGCGATCCGCTGCCACCGAAACCGGTTGGAACATGGTCATGAGAACCTCCTGTCATGCACGTCTTCCTCATCGAAGACAGCCTCTCGACGGCGGTTGCCGGCGTGCCTGTCAGGGCTGCCGGCGCGCAGCGCCGGCACCGCGCGAGCGGCGGCGGAGGAGCCGATTTTGTTGCGCCGGGACGAACAAAGCGCGCGCGCAGCGCGCTCCTTATCGTCAACAAAATTGGAGGGGCCGCCGGCCTTGTACAGGTGCGCCGGCAGCCGCCATGCTCGGACGATCCGAGACGAGCCCCTCCCCGCCCGTGACGAGCAGACCCTTCCGCGCCATGTTGCCGAACCGCCGGCGATTGCTATGATGTCGCCGCGGTTCCTCTCACCAGACCTGTCGCCGGGTCAAAGCAGAGCATAGCGTCAGACCTGCCACGACCGACCCTCGGGCCGTCTTGTAATCGGCGATAAGCGGCCTTCTCACGAGGACGGTTTGTCATGCCCTTATTGATCCTGAACGAACAGAATGTCGCGCTTGCCAAGGCCGCGCTACGCGTCGCCATGCCCGATATCCGATCCACACACCTTAGCGAGGCGATCGCCTTCGGCCTTGGTTACAAGACGCACGCCGCCCTTCGTGACGCAATCGCCAGCGCGTCCGGCCGGCGACCGGCTGTCGCGGATGGCGATCCCGTGCGTTTTGCGCAGCGACTGATGACGCTCGGATATGGTGCCATCGAGCCGGGGATATTCAGCGACGCGCTCGCCGAGCCAACATTATCCGATACACCATTTGCGTTTTTCAAACGCGGCGATCGCGCTGCCAATGACCGGCATTATCATTTCTGTGAGCAACGGGGGCAGCCGATGATCACGGTCAGAATGGCGCGACGCTATGCCGAACTGCAATGAGATTGCTTCACGGTCGATTTGCGACGAGGAAGACTATCTGCACGACAATGCGGGTCGCGAACCGGGGCGTACCCTGTTCGCGCTATTTCAGGCGCGGGCCAGGGGCGCCCCGGGCAAGCCGCTGTTTATGGGCAGCGCCTTTACCGGAACCATCAAGAAGCTCCTGCCTGCCACTGCGCGTCAACTCGCCGAGGACTATTTCAGACTATTATATCTGCCGCTGCGCGAGCAACGCGGTCCCAGGCGTCGCGCGACGTGATAGCGGTCGCGATGGCCCGGGCGTTTCCGGCATGGATATCCCAGTGGTCTGACCGAAACAGATGCACCCGCATCTATTTCGGATAATCAGACTATTTATCCATGGTTTAGTGGATCGGCCCTCAGGCAAAGGCGGATGCTTTTGCCGGATAGGATCCACTAGGGTTTGCGGATCGCGAACGGGCCGCCGGACTGAAGCATCGTGCCGGGTGCCGGCGCGTCGGGCGGCACCGCCATTGATCCGCGCACGGTCGTACCCGGCATGACGAACAGCATATCGCGGCGCGGCGCGCGCCCCATCGCTGGCGTAATCTGGCGCACGCTGCCTGTGTCGCCGGTGATTGACGCAAGATAGGCCCGGGTCTCGCCCGGCAGGCGCTGCCGGCCGGCAAGCCAGGCAGCGTAGCGCGCCGGTCCGGCATTATAGGCGGCGAACAGCCCGGGATAACCGAACCGGTCGTACATCGCGCGCAGATAGGCGGTGCCGGCAAGGATATTGTCGCGCGGATCGAACGGATCATTCCCCAGGCCGAGCGCCGCGCGCATCTCGTGCCAGGTTCCGGGCATCAGCTGCATCAGGCCCATCGCGCCCGCGCGGCTGACGATCGGCTGGCCGCCGACCATGGTTCGCCCGGCGCTCTCGGCGCGCATCACGCGTTCGACCCAGTCGACCGGGACATCGAACCGGCGTGCGGCCTCGACGACGAGCGGCCGCCAGTCGGCCACGGTTTCGGCGCTTGCCGGGGACGCGATAGCGAGCAGCGCGGCGACCGTGATTGCCCTCAACCGCGCCATAAAAATGTCGCCTTGCCGATCACATCGGCCGCCGGGGTCGGACCAAAATAACGCCCGTCGAACGAGTCCGGCGTGTCCGCCATCAACAGCAGCAGCGCGCCATGCCCAAGCGTTCGACAACCGTTCCACCATGGCAATGGGCGCCCGCGCATATCGACCGCGCGCCGTGTCGCAAGCGGGTTGCCGTTCATGGTAATCGTCGCCCCGGCTGCGCAGATACGGTCGCCCGCGCGCGCCGCCACTCGCTTCACCAGCGGGACATTGGCCGGGATATAATGCCGCCGCGCGGCGAGCATAAGCGATCGTTGCGGCATCCGCGCGACCACCATGTCGCCGCGCGCGATCCGCGCACCGGGAACGATGCGATACAGACCGATCGGTGCGCTGGCGCTGGCATTCCACACCAGCCGGGGCAGCGGCGGCGCGATGATCGTTGCCGCGACACACGCGCAGCCTAGCGTGGTCACCGCGCCCCGGCACATGAGCAGACGGCGCCTGCGGCGGGCGGCGCCGAGCGCGTCGCCCCAGGCGAACAACGGCAGATCGCGGCGCTCAACCATGGCCGCCGCCCTTGCGATCGGCGTTGGACCAGGCCTCGATGTCGTCGATATGATAATACCAGGCGCGGCCGTGGCGGCGACATATCGGGCCGCGTCCCTCGGCGCGCATGCCCTTCAGGGTCGCGGGCGCGAGCCCGAGATGGAACGCGGTCTGCTTGGTGGTGAGGAACGGGCAGGCCCCGCGCGCCTTGCGCGCGCGAACCGCAATGTCGTCGGTGTCATCCATGTTCGTGTATCCGTGCGCGGCGGTCGCCGGATCGCGCCGCCCGGACACCCAATTGAACGCTCCGCGCCGTCACCGGCAGGGTCGAAAACGCACCTGTCTGTTTTCGACCCTGCCGGCCTCGCGACCCGCACCCGAACCGGGCGCGGGTCGCAGGGCCGGTTCAGTCGGCCGGGTTCCAGATGATGACGAAGGCGTCGTCATCGTCCTGGCCGGCGGCGCGGCCGAGGTTGGCATAGAGGCGGCGCGGCCCGAATTCAGGGGCGGCGAGGCTGAGCGAGACATAGTCCTTGCCGGACATCTCGCCGCGCCGGTTCCAGCCCGCGCCGAGCTCTACCGCACCCGCCATGACGATATAATCAGGCTGGGTGTCGGCGGTCTTGCGACCATTGGGCACGATCGTGATGCCGGTACGGATCGAGAGCGTCCGGAGCTCGCCCTTGAAGCCGTTTGCTTCGCGGGTGACGTAACCGATGGCGGACATTGCAGGTCTCCTTCAAATGCTCGCCCGAACCGTTCCGGGCGATGGGCGGACCACAGGGACGGCCCAGACGACCACCCGAACCGGCAGGCCGGAGCGCCAAGCGGCGGACCGGAGCCAATGGCTTATTTGACCGCGAAGCGGCCGCGAGGAGGCCGTGGCACACGGGCGGGGAAATAAGCCTGCGGGCGATGGTTTCGGGAGGGCGGCGCCGTCCCAGGTCATGCGCCCAAGGAGCCGAGAACGGTGCGGCGCGCCATGCATCGAGACCGCACGCACGCCTCGCGAGAACCAGGGCAGCCGGCGACCGGGGCCTGTGTCCGCCCTGCCCGCCGCCCGTCGCGCGGACCCAATTTGCCAGACCTGCCCCGCCGTCATATCGCCGTGATGAACGGGCGGGGCGCGTACAGGGGAAAGCAACGGTGCGGATGACGACAGGACCTGCAAGTGCTACGCGACGCGCCCTTTTCGTACCGATCGCACTCCTTGCGCTTGCCGCCGCCGCGCCGGATCAGGGGCGCGTTCGCACCGTTATCGATGGCGATACGTTCCGCCTGACCAGCGGCGAACGCATTCGGATCGCGGGAATTGACGCGGCGGAAACCCATGCCGATCAGGCGAAATGCCGCGCGGAAATCGTCCAGGGCGAAGCGGCTACCGCCCGGCTGCGAACGCTGATCGATGGGCACACCGTCGGCCTTGTCAGGGTCGGGCGCAGCTACAGCCGCACGGTCGCGCGCGTAACGATCGAGGGTCGCGACCTCGCGGGTCAGCTGGTAGAGACGGGCGCTGCGCGATGGTGGCCGCGCGGGACGCGCAAGCCCAATTGGTGCCCGGCGGGTCGCCGCTGAGATGGGGATTTTTCGATGACGGTGCTGGATGATGTGCGCGCGCTGATCACGCGATTGTCGCCATCCCCGATCTGCGACAGCTGCGTCGCGGAGAAGCTCAATCTGTCGGTGCCGCAGCACGCCAACCACAAGACGCGCGAACTTGCCGGCGCCAACGGGTTCGAGCGCCGGCGCGACATCTGTTCGATCTGCTATGGCGAGAAACTGGTGACGCGACAAACCTGAGGCGCATATCCGCCTGCGCCTCGACGGCGCCGGAGGCATGGTGGGGAATAGTCGGCCGATCGGACCAGGAGCCCCAGTGGTCGCGCCAGCCTGGCTGACCCAACGCTTGAGGATTCCACGACGCAGATCGCGCCCGGACTCGCTGTGCTTGCCAGCTTGGCACTTAGCATTTTAAGGAAAATGGCGATCGGTGAGGCACGAAAATCAGCGCGGCTGGTGGCTCGGCCACGCCGGCGCTGTCGCGAGGAGGATGCATGATGGAACAACAACCCGTGGGCGCCGATGATTCGGCCGATGCGCGCCTTGCGTGCCTCAACCTCATGCATGCGTACAACAATCTCGCCGACACCGGTCAGCATGTCCTGATCGCCGATCTCTTCGCCGAAGACGCCATCCTCAACGCCAATGGAGAGGAAATGGCCGGTATCGAGGCGATACGCGCTGGTATGCGGCGGCGAACCGCCGCCAACCTTCGGACGGTGCACACTTGCGCGAGCGTCCAGTTCGGCCGCGGCGGCGCCGGGGAGTTGACCGCACTTTCAACGCTGTCGGTCGTGATCCTTACCGACCAGCCGCAGACGCTGGCCCCGACCATCATCGCCCGGGTGAACGATGCGTTCGCCCCCCTGCCGAGCGGAGAATGGCGGTTCCGTCGCCGCACGCTCGAAACGCTCAGCCAGCCTCAGCCGGCTCGGCCATCCGGAGCCCGGTAAACTCGGATTCAAGCAATCGCGCCCGGCAGCGGCTGGTCGGCTGGCTCCCCGATCGGACGACCCTTGCACATGACAAAAACCGCGCGCCCGAGCCCGAGTCCCTCCGGGCGAGGGATCGGGCGCGCGGTCGGATTCCGACGGTCTGGAACGGGTCCATCACCCGACAGGACTCGCAAGGACTTCTCTCCCGCGCGCCCTTCTCAGGTCAGGCGGCGAGCGCCTCCGGCGCGGCGAGAGCGTCAATCTCCAGCGTCTCGACATCGCCCTCACCCGCACCATTGTCGGGGTCCGGTGGCAACGCCGACGCGCCGGGCGCAGCCGGATCGGGATCGTCCTCGGGCTGCGGCTCACACTTGGCGGCAACGACCAATGCGTTCGCGCGCACCGTGCCGACCCCGCCGCGCGTGGTATAAGCGGTCGGTGGGAACGTCAGCCATTTGGGCACCCAGCGCTCGATTTGGGTCCGCCCACCCGCACCGTCGAGATGATCGGTCACGATACGTTTGAGCGTCGCGCCCTTCTCCTTGGCGTTGGCGGTGGCGATCTGCGCCCCCGCCACGTCGCCGACCATCGCGGTCAGCACTTCCTTGTCGCGGACGAGATCGAAGAATGCGGGATCGGGCTGCCACCAGTCCGCCATGTAGATCCCGAGCGTCAGCCCGACCGCCTCGACCGCCGCGCCGCCGGCGGCGAGCGTCTCGCCCATCGCGATCACGATCACGTCGCCGAGCGCCGCGTCGGGCAGATCGAGCAACCGCAGGAACAACCGCACCAGATCTTCGTCGTCGCCGCTACCCCCGGTCACGGTGGCGCGCTCTGGGTCCATCCCGAGCAACGCCAGCACGGCACGGCAGCGTTCGTCGAACAGCGTTTCGCCCGCACACGTCTCGACACTCTCGCGCGTGGCGTCGTCGCGGCATGTCTGGGGTTCTCGCCGAACCGTCCAGAGCGGCGATCCGGCGATCAGATGGGCGATCATCAGGCGCAGCGCCACGCCGGAATGTCCGGTCATCGCCGCGCGTACGGCGGCATGGCGATGCAGATCGAGATAGGTCTGCAACGCGGAGGTGACCTCGGGCCGTTTGGGTTTCTCGCTGACGGCACTGCCCCCGCGTGCGGCGCGCTCGGCTTCCCTCCGGCTGACATAGCCTTCGTGGAAGGTCACTTCGCCGGTCGCGCGGACGTCGACATAGACCCGCCCGCCCCTGCGCTTGCTGGTCTTTTCATATTCCCATGTCTGGAAATATTCGTTTTGGGGCACGATCACGACCTCGCCCCAGCCCTCGGCGAGATAGGCGTCGCGCCGCGCGGCGATCGCGTTGTCCTGCGCCACCCAGAACGTCGCCGCATCGGCGAAATAGCAATCGTCGCCGAACAGATCGGCCACGGTGGCGACCCCGCTCGCGCCTACGTCGAACAGCGCCAGTTTCGCCGGGATCGACTGCCCACCGAGCAGCCATGCCTTAAGGCTATGCCCCATCGGCGCACGTTGCTCGGCATCATCGACCAATGCGAGCCACTCCTGCTGTTGACGCTTGCTCGCCAAGGTCAGATGGCGGATCGTCGCCGCGTCGATGTCCTCGCGGGCGTACATCGCGCGGATGCGCGGGAGCAGATTGCCGAGCGCGAGGATGCGCCTGACCGCGAGGTCGGGTAGCGCGAAGGTCGCAGCGATATCGTCGGGCGTGCGGCCTTCCTTGATCAGGCGGGTGAAGGTCGCCCAGCGCGTCACCTCATCGGGATCGAGCCGTCCGATATTCTCGACCAGCGAGGCCTCGACCGCATCGGCATCATCGGCGTCGTCGAGGATCGCGCAAGGCATCGGTTCGACATCGCCGCCAGCGGCGCGGCGTTCGTCGGCGACGATGCGCGCGGCGGCAAACCGCCGCAGCCCGGCGACGATCTCGAACCCGCCCGCTTCATCATTGGCTGGCGCGCAATTAGGGCGCACGACGACCGGCTGGATGACCCCGCGCTTGCGCACGCTCGGCAGGATATCGGACACGTCGGGCGCGCGTCTGGCGAAGCGCATGTTGGTGCGGCTCGGGACGAGCTTGTCCAGGGCGATAAAAGCGAGTTTCATGGCACAATTCCTTCGTACGTACCGGTCGCGTCTGTTTGGAGATCGATAAGCGCGACCGGTGTGGTTGCGGCGGGCACGCGCCGCGCGTCAGCCGCCACGCTTGTCGAACGGCGGAAGCGGATCGGGGTCCGGCGGGTCGGCGCGCGCCGGTGTCGGATGATTGCGCAAACCGAGAAGCTGCTCGGCCCACAGGATCGACCCGGCGCGGCGCGCGGTATCGGCCCATCGCGACAGCGGTACGGTGCTGGCAAAGGTCAAATCGCGCTCGATGCCGAGGCCGAACGGCAACCGGACGCGCGCAATTTCGGACAGGCTGAAATAGCCGAGTTCGGGACAGCCGAAGCCGAGATCGGCGAGGCCGAACAGCGTGTCGCCATCGGGCGCGAGTTCGGTCGCGAGCCATGTCGCCGCACCGACGGGCGAGAAGAATTTGACCAGCGGGGCCGGGTCGGGCGCGGGCGCGCCTACCGTCTGCGCAGCGCGATGCGCGGCGTGATTGGCACCAAGCGCGGCGCGCAGATCGGGGGACAGGAGGATCATCGCCCCGCCTCCGTTTGTTCAGCGCAGTCGGGCAGCGCCCGACCCGCGTGCGGCATCGCCGCGCTGCTTGCCGCGTCGACCGCGCGATCACGCAGCACGAGCAGGAAGTCGGCGGCCTTGCTGGCGGCGCTTGCCGCGCGGAAGATCGCGCGATTGTCCTCCTTCAATACCGCCAGCCAGCTGCCGAGATAATCGGCATGGCGGACGGTCGGCACGATGCCGAGCGCGGCGCACAGGAATGCCGATCCCATTTCGGCGACCAGTTCCTCGCGGGCATAATCCTTGCTGCCGAACGCCCCGGTCTGGTTCCGCGCGAGCCGCGACCGATGGCCGGTCGCATGGGTCAGTTCGTGGAGGCAGGTGCGATAATAATTGATCTGGTCGAAGAAGGCGGGCTGCGGCGGCACCTGCACCACATTATGGCTTGGCGCGTAAAAGGCCTTTGATCCGCCGATCCGGAACGCCACCCCGCTCGCGGCGATGACTTCCTCCGCCACCGGCACGATTGCGCGTTCGGGCAGCGGCGCAGGATCGGCCCCGAGCGCGTCGGGCAAACCGTCGATCTGCGCCACGTTGAAAACGGTGAAGCGCTTGAGGAACGCCACCGACCGGGCTTCCTCGCCGGCTGCGCGGGCGCGCTCGCGCTCGGCTTCGGGGGTAAAGCGGTCGGCATAAACCAATGTCGTGCCGCGCTCGCCCTTGCGCACCACCCCGCCCGCTTGCAGCGCCTGCCGGAAGGTCAGCCACCCCTGGCTTGGATAGCCGTGCTCTATCACCGCGCCCCACAGGATGAGGATATTGACCCCCGAATAGGCGCGCTCGGTGAGCGCGTTACGCGGCAGACCGGCAACCGCACCGCCCGTTCTGCCCCAAGGCTGCACCCACGGAACGCGGCCTTGCTCGAGGTCGGCGATGATCCGCCGCGTCACTTCGTCATAGAGATTGCCGCGCTCGCTCAGCGGGTCGCCGCCGGAACCGCGCGGAGCGCTGCCATGCGCGGCGCGCCGTCCGCCGGGCTTCGGCGCTACCTCGGCGGGCCGATTGACAATTGCCCGGTTTCTGCGCGCGCCACGCGCGCGTCGTGAGGTGGTGGATCGCATTGCAAGCCTCCTGCCCCGCCCCAAAAATCGCATGGCCGCTCCCGGAAGCGGGGGGTGGGCGGCACAGCGACCGCCAAGGCCCGCGTCGAGCGCCGGGCGACACCCGAAGGGGCGCAATGCAATGGAGCAGCCTGCGCACAGCGCAGGCTTGGCCAGCCCGGCGCGGCGGGCCTAGCAGGGCGCGCCGGCCACCTCCCGCGCCACCGGGAGAGGCCACAAAGACACCGCCGCATTTGCGGCGACCATTCGACGCCGGCGGGTACCGCCGGTGCCGGATTCAATGTCGCCGAAGTTCCGTAGCTCTGATTTCTATTGCGTAAATCCGATGCCGGGAAAATTACCCCAATGATCGGGAAATAATCCAAACTCCGACATCCTAATCTTCCTATCTCATCAAATGCTTAAAATTTTTTGGAAACAAGCTTCCTATAGGACTATTTCTCACGAATTGGCGATATCTATCGCGACGACACGTTCTTAACCAAAGAACCGACAACACGCCGCCAACTGAGAAAGTGAATCATTTTTCGGTTTACTCGAACTCGACGTCGAAGCAATCGTCGCCTCCGACAGCGAGGCGTATTGCTCAGATTGGTAATCGCGAGCCACTAATATGCCCCCTCCCGCGCTCATCCTTCGCCGTGGAATAGTGTGCTCCGCGTCCCTTAAAACCCCCGTCCACCTTGCGCCCACCGCCCTCTGTTGAACGGCGCCATCTGGGGACTAAACCGTCATTCCGAGCGATCGGCTCGGATAGCAGCGTCTGTCCAGACCGGACATCGCTAGATCGGTCGCACCGATAGCTCGATATGAGCAAGACTGACCGAGGGCGCGCAAGAACTTCGTTGATTCAAAGCCATCGAAGTCAAGTGCGGTGGCAGGAAACCTATGATCGAGCATTCGGCCTCAAATCAATTGCGGCGGCGGGTAGCGGAAATCTGCAAAGAAACACACCTGCCCGCGACCAAGGCCCACCAGCGGATGAGCGGCTGAACGAACAGCCGTGGATAATGATAAGCCCAACCCAGGCCGGTCCCCGTCGACAGGTCGTGGACAGCGTGGCTGATGTTCGCCGGGTAAACGCACATGGCATAGAGCGCGAGCATCCCTCCCGCCAAAGCCCGGGTTCCCGGCACGAACAGGCCAATAGCGCCGAGGATTTCTACCGCGCCCGTCATCAGAATAACGCTGTGGGGTAGGGTATGGCGTGCGGCATCACCGATGCGAAGGCGTCGGGCCACCGAAAGTGCACGATGCCCGCAACGCAGAATAATGGCGCGATCGTCAGGCGGGCCAGATTACCACGTTGATCGTGCACGAGCGGCGCCGGGTTTGCGCTCATCTCATGCGGTTCGACCGTAAAGGCGCGCGCATCGCAATAACGTCCTGACTGTCAAAGATACGGACGTGATTATGGGCGCCATGGCTTTGAGAACAATCATTTTTTCATCGGACGCCGATCGGACTATACAAGATCGCTCCGGTGCCACGTGATCGCAGCGCCGGAGCGATCGGAATATTACGGCATCATCACCGCATCGATGACGTGGATCACGCCGTTCGACTGCATGACGTTGGCGATGGTGATCTTGCCCTTGTCCCCTTTGCCATCCATCACCCACCAGGCGCGGCCCGACTTCATGAAGGTCAGCGGTTCGCCCTGCACCGTCGTATAGGTGGCCTTGCCCATATGCTTCGCAGCGTTGGCCGCGATGGCGGCGGCGGTGATGCGGCCCGGTACGACGTGATAGGTCAGCACCGCGGTTAGCTGCGCCTTGTTCTCGGGCTTGAGGAGCGTGTCGACCGTCCCTGCAGGCAGCTTGGCAAAGGCCTCGTTGGTCGGCGCGAACACCGTGAAGGGTCCGGGGCCGGACAGCGTATCGACCAGATCGGCCGCCTTTACCGCAGCAACGAGGGTCGTATGATCCTTCGAATTGACCGCGTTTTGAATGATGTTTTTGGTTGGATACATGGCGGCGCCACCCACCATAGGGTCCTTCATTGCGGCGATACTCGCGGTCGCCCCGGCGACCAGCGCGGTCGCGAGCATCAGTTTGCGGATTGCCTTCATGTGCCTGACTCCTACGGCACGCCAAATGGCGCGTGCGTCAGGAGATACGGGCGCTGCTCACCCCCGGATGCGCATTACGCAACGGAAAGTTTGCCACTGGCCACCACCGGCCCGGTTGGTTTGCCGGTCGGCGATCCGCCGTCAGGCTCAATCGAAATAGCAAGCGTGATGCCTGCCGCGAGCCTGGCGCGCGTATCGGTGGGCAGCGCGATCCGAGAGGGGCCGGTCGCCGCGAGCACCCCCATCGGCTGCGGTACGCCATCGGCGCCGATCATCCAGAGCTGCGCGCTCTTGCCGCCGGGCGCTACCGCCGTCTCTCCGATCCGCATCTCACCTGTCGTCAGATCGACCACCGCTGGAACCGCTGCCGTCTTGTCGCTAAACAACAGCGAGGCGACCATCACCTGATGCGGCGTGACGGGCGAAGGTTGTGGCTTTACGACGAGGAAGAACGCGAATGCTGCGGCAAGCGCGGTGAGCATGGTGATAAACGGCCAGGATTTGCGGCTTTGGCGAACGGGAGCGGCCAACCGCCCGGCGACCGATTCCGGTGCCTCGACCTCCGTATAATCATCGAACAATCCGGCGAGGCGGTGGCGCCAGTCCTCGACCTCGCACGCGAAGGCGGGCTCGGCGAGCACGCGGCGCAGCGCCGCCGCGCGCTCCTCCCCGTCGAGCAGTCCCAGCGCAAGTTCGGCGGCGGTCATGTCGAGGCCGGGCTCGTGCGCGTCAGTCGCCATCGACGCATCCCCTGAGCTGGAGGAGCCCCCGGCGCACGATGCTTTTCATCGTACCCAATGGGATGCCCTTGCGCGCGGCGAGTTCGGCATAAGTGACGCCATCGAAAAAGGCGGTTCGTATGGCGTCGCGCGCGCGCTCATCCAGGGCGTCGAGGCAGTCATGCAGGTGTTGTGATTCCTCTTCGCGCTCGATACGCGTCAATTGGTCGGGCGACGGGTCAGCCACCTTGTCTGCCTCCTCGATCGGATGCGACGGTCGCGCGCCGCGCGCGCGAACCCAGTCGATCGCCCGGTTACGCGCGATCGTCGCGAGCCAGGAAATCGGGCTCGCCCGACCGGGCTCGAAGGCGCCGGCCCGCTTCCAGATCGTGAGATACACTTCATGCAACACGTCCTCGGCACTGCTGCGATCCCCGCAGATACGCAGGCAAATCCCGAATAGCTTCGCGGAGGTCAGCCGATACACTTCCTGAAGCGCGGAACGGTCCTCCTCACCAGTCCGCAGCAAGGCCTCCGCCAAATGCGCGCGCGCCGTCGCCTGATCGGAAGGAGTCAACACGCTCGGTTGGTAGCTCGGATGGATGGCAGCGGCAATCGCGCTCACGGCCGAAAGCTAGATCGAGACGCGCCCGCCGCGCTTCAATCGATCATCGGCCGCATACCCGGCTCCGCCTTTGCCAATGCCCTCTGATAGGCCGGTCTCTCGCCGATGCGCCGAAGATACGCCTGCGTGTGGGGAAGGTCAGTGAGCGGCGGCGCGCCGAACGCTCGCGAGGTAGTCAGGCTATAGACCATCATGATGTCCGCCAGCGTCAGCCGCTGACCGGCGAAGAACGGCACGTCACCGAGGCGCCGTTCCATGAGATCCTGGCTCCGCTGCGCGCGCTCGGCAACGAACGGCACCCTCGCGATCTCGCCGCCGCTGAAGGCGATCCCCATCCCGATCATCTTGGTTGCCATATAGGTCGCGTTCGACCAGTGAAACCAGAACAGGTAATCGGTGTAGTCCGCGTCACCCAAAACGGGGCTCAAGCGACCCTCGCCATAGCGCGCGGTTATATACTCGCAGATAGCCGCGCTTTCTCCGAGCACGAGATCGCCATCGTTGATGACGGGTGCGATTCCCATCGGGTGAAGCGCCTTATAATCGTCGGGGGCAAGCCGGTTGTCCGCCCGACGATCGTAGCGTTTCAGTTCGTATTCGATACCAAGCTCCTCGCAAAGCCAGACAATTCGCTCCGATTGCGATAGGCCGAGATGGTGGACGACGAGCATGAAGCCTCTCCTGATATTCCCTGAACCTGTCATCCTTCTGCGCTCGGCGGACACCATAAGCCAGTCGAGCGAAAGCTGGTACGCGCGGCCTTGAAAGATCAGCTCCTCTTGGTCGACAGCCTGTCAGTTTGTGGCGACCCAATTCGCCGCGCGCAGCAATCGCCGCCAATTTTGCGTCAGCCGCAAATTGCCTCGATCGTGCTGCGCAAGGCACGACACCGTCCGATTGCACCCTGAAGTCAATGTTCTCTGTCTCGGTGGTTCACCGCCGCTGATCGCGGTTGGCCATTCGGAACACTCGTTCGACCCGGATACGATTGAACGGCGGCCCTTGATATCTGTGGCCGTTTCCCTGAACGGCTTACATTAGGGCGCCTAGCTGACGTCAACGATCGAATTTGATCGAAATTTCCCAATGATCTGAGTGCCCATCATATTCATGTCGAGCGCGCCATTTTCGAACAGCAAGGAAAGAACCGCGACCTCCCGTGGCATTTCCCGTCAACGCGGCTTTGGAGCGTTGACCCGGCGCCGAATCCCGCCCCCGCCGACCTTGAACATTGATCGCGCACGCGCGACATCAACAGCGGCCGGGAGATCAGCTTCCGCCCGGATCAGGCGGCAAACTTGGCGCGTTCATTTTGCTCTCCGCGATCAATTCCTTCTTCGAGAGCTTCCCGATCAGGGTTTTGGGCAATGTGTCGCGAATTTCGATTTCGCGGGGAAGTTCGATCTTGCTGACCTTGTCGCCCAGAAAGGCGCGAAGCTCGGCGGGTGTCGGGGCTGGTCCGGGCTTCAGTGTCACGAATGCCTTCGCCGCCTGCCCGCGATAGGAATCATCGACGCCGATTACGACCGCCTCGGCGACCGCCGGATGCTCATACAAGGCATCCTCGATCACGCGCGGATAGACGTTGTAGCCGCCGCTGATGATGACGTCCTTGATGCGATCGACGATGAAGAGATAGCCGCCATCATCGAGATAGCCGACATCGCCGGTGCGCAGCGCACCATCGACGAACACCTCGCGCGTGGCCTCGTCGCGCCGCCAATAGCCGGCCATCACCTGTGGCCCGCGCGCGCATATCTCGCCGCGCTCACCCTGCGAAACTATTTTCCCCGGATCGGTGAGGTCGCGGATTTCGATCGTCGTGCCGGGGAACGGCAGGCCGGCGGAACCCGGCTTGTCCACGCCGTCGATCGGGTTGCAGGTGATGATCGGCGACGCCTCCGACAAGCCATAGCCTTCCACCAGCCGCGCGCCGGTGGCACGCGTAAAAGCCTCGCGCACTTCCGCAGGCAATGGCGCGCCGCCCGATATGCAGGCGCGAACACCGGAGAGATTGACCGTCCGTTTCGCCGCGACGCTGGCGACCGCGCCGAAGATCGTCGGCACGGCGGGCAGGAAGGTGGGGCGCGTGCGCGCGATCGTCGCGAGCATCCCCTCCAGTTCGAACCGTGGGAGCAGGATCATCTGCGCGCCGACGCGGATCGAGAAGCTGAGCACCGTGGTCAACGCAAAGACGTGAAACAGCGGCAAGGCGCCGATCACGCGATCCTGCGACGGATTTTCGCCGCCGACATAGGCCACCATCGCATCGGCATTGGCGACCAGATTGGCGTGGCTGAGCATCGCCGCCTTGGGCAACCCGGTCGTCCCGCCGGTATATTGCAGCACCGCCACCGCATCGGGCGCGACCGTCGGCGGCGTGAACTCCCGCCCCGCCGCCAGCAGGGCGCGGAAGGTGATATGTCGCGGGTCTGCCGGTTTCGGCGCGATATCCGCGCGCCTGAATAGCCGATAGGCGATGCGCTTGAGCGCCGGCAGTTCCTCCGCGATCGGACAGGTGATGACGTGGCGCACGCCAAGAGCGGTCGCGACCGACGAGACGCGCGCATGTATTTCGGTGAGATCGCAGGTGGCGATGATCTCCGCGCCCGAATCCTCCAGCAGGTGATGCAGCTCTCGCTCGACGTAGAGCGGGTTCACGTTCACCACGACCCCGCCGAGCCGCAATGTCGCCAGAAACAATATCGGGTAATGCGGCATATTGGGCATACAAAGCGCGACCCGCGTGCCGCTGCCAACGCCGAGCGCGCGCAACCCGGCTGCCGCACGGCGCACCGATTCCGCCAGATCGGCGTAACGGATCACGCGGCCCATGAAGTCGATCGCTGGCCGGTCGGGATAAGCGAGCACCGTCGCGTCGAACAATTCGGTCAGCGGGCGCGGTCTTGACTCGAGCGCTGCTCCCATCGCGATCGCCAGATTCATTCCTGCTCACTCCCTGCATCCGCCGCCGATCATCTGACCGTCGCGCGCCGCGCTCCGCCCAGCTTAACCCGTGGCGCGGATAAAGCACGCCTGACAGCGCCAGCGAGCGCGGGCGTCAATTACGGCGAGTTAGGAAGGCCCGGTCAGGACGTCAGGGCTGGCCGGATGCGATCGCTCTTTCCTCATCGCAGACGTTGAGCACGCGCCAATCCTCGCCCTTGGGCAACATCCCCTCGAACGACATGAGCTTGGCATGGGGAACGCGTGGCTCGACAGTGCCGATCGCGGGCTCGCCGCGCGCCACCGCCTGCGCCGCGCGATACATCTGGGTGCGGAAGGTGAAGATCGCCTTGTCGCTCGATCCCAGCCGGTCCTCGCTGCGGTCGGCGATCGCGCCCATTGATTCCCACATCGCCATATCCTGCGTGGGGATGCCGTAGATCCCGGTGAAGTCCCCCGCCTTCATCGCGGCGCGATCCTGCATGTAATTGTTGGCGGCGTTGCGGACCTTGCGAAAAGTTACCGGCTCGACATCCTTGCCGATCTCCGCGCCGCAGAACCGGCGCCACGCATCCTGCGAGATGCCTTTTTCGGGATGCCAGGCGATCCAGTAGAACATGGTGTTCTCATCGTCGATCGGCACCAGCATCTGGCTGAGATGATAACGATCGGTGGACGGAATATGGACAGTGAACGGCGCGACGAACAACGTCATCCGCACATAATCCTGCTTGTCCGCGTCCACGATCGGCGTGCGGATCGCGACATAGCGAAAGCCGAACGGCGTCTTCTGCACTTCGAGCCGCGGTGCCTTGTCGGCGGAAGGGCGCAGCCATGCGGTTTCGGTCGCGGTGGAACCGTCAACCTCGGTCGCGGTCGGCATGTTGGTGGAATGCAGGCTGGAACTGTGCGCGGAATCAATCGAACCTTCGAGCACCTGCGCCCAGTTGCATGCGCCGTGCATCTTGACGATGCTGATCTTGCCCGCCGGCGCCATCGCCCAATTGGGCGGCGCGAACGGCGTCACCTGCGCGGGATCGCCCATCCACACCCAGACGAAGCCGCCGGCTTCATGCACGGGATAGGCCCTGGCCTTCATCGTCGTGCGCAATGCCGCGTCGACCGGCTCGGACGACATGTCCATCGCATTGCCGTCCACATCGAATTTCCACCCATGGTACAGGCAGCGCAGGCCGCATTCCTCATTGCGACCGAAGGCGAGCGAGGCGCGACGATGCGGGCAAAGCTCATCGAGCGCGCCAACCCGGCCGTTGCTGTCACGGAACACCACCATATTCTCGCCGAGCAGCCGCACTTTCAGCGGCGTGCAATCCGGCTCCGCGACCTCCTCGCTCATACAGGCCGGAAGCCAGTGCTGCCGCATCAGCCGCCCCATCGGCGCCGCACCCTCGACGCGGCAGAGAAGGTCGTTCTGTTCCGGTGTCATTCGCCAATCCTCGATCCTGCGCAGCGCGCTCGGTCCACCCCGGTGGAGCCGCCTTGAATGACAATACTTTTATATCGAAGTATTTTGACTTTCAAGCCCGCCGCGGGTTAATCAGGGGTAACGCTGGAGGGAGCGGCAGGACGCGATGGACAGGATTCGGCTGGGGATCGTCGGGCTGGGGCGCGGTTTCATGCTCACCCAGCCTGCGCTTACCAATGATGCGCGCGTCGTGCTGGCGGGTGCGGTCGATCCGCGCGCGGCGGCGTGCCGACAATTCGCCGCCGAGTTCGGCGCGACGGCCTTCGCGTCACTGGAGGAAATGCTCGCCGCGCCGCATATCGACGCCGTCTATATCGCCTCCCCGCACGAATATCATGCCAAGCAGACAATCGCGGCGCTGCGCGCCGGCAAGCATGTGCTGGTCGAAAAGCCGATGGCGACGAGCGTGGACGATTGCGCCGCCATGGCCGAGGCGGCCCGGCGCGCCGGTCGCGTGCTCGTCGTCGGGCCAAGCCATGGCTTCGACGCCCCCGTGCGCGCCGCCGCCGATCTGATCGCCTCGGGCGCTTACGGCCCGCTGCGCCAGCTTCTCGCGTTCAACTTCACCGATTTCATGTACCGCCCCCGCCGCCCGGAGGAACTTGACGCGGCGCGCGGCGGCGGCGTGGTCTATAGTCAGGCGGCGCATCAGATCGACGTAGTGCGGCGGCTGGCCGGGCGGAAGCTGCGTTCGGTGCGCGCGGTGACGGGCAATTGGGACAGCGCGCGCGCCAGTGACGGCGCCTATAGCGCGATGCTGTTCTTCGATGGCGGCGCGGCGGCGACGCTCTCCTATAGCGGCTATGCCCATTATGACAGCGACGAACTGCTCGGCTGGATCAGCGAGCTTGGCCGTCCGAAAGACCCCGACGCCTATGGCACGGCACGGCGCGCGCTTCGGCAACAGGATGAAATCGAGGCGAAGCTGGCGCGCACCTACGGCAACAGCGCTCCCCCTGCCCCCGCCCCGCACCACGAGCATTTCGGCTTCATCCTCGCGAGTTGCGAGCGCGCCGATATCAAGCTGCTCCCCACCGGCCTGATGCTTTACACCGACGGCGCGCGCGAATGGCGCCCGATCGACCCGCCCATCGTGCCGCGCCGCGCGGTGATCGACGAATTCGCCGCCGCGATCCATGGCACGCGCGCGCCGATCCACGACGGGCGCTGGGGGCTCGAAACCATGGCCGCCTGCGCCGCGCTGATCGAATCCGCGGCCAGCCAGGCGGACGCCTCACCCGAAACGATCATTGATATCGCGCTGGAGAAGATTTCCGCATGAGCCGCCTTCCCCTTTCATTCGCCTGCTGGAACTATGATCGCACCGACGCGCTGCAAACCGGGCGCGTGCGACCGGACGGCATCGACCTCAACTTTCAGGCGCTGGACGTGGAGGAAACCTTCTTCCGGATGCTGCGCAATCGGGAGTTCGATGCGGCGGAGCTTTCGATGTCTTCCTATTGCGTCACGCTCGGGCGCGACGATCCGGGCTTTATCGCGATCCCGGTGTTTCCATCGCGCTTCTTCCGCCATTCGTGCATCTTCGTCTCCGCGCGCAGCGGGATCGAGAAACCGAGCGACCTGATCGGTAAGCGGATCGGCGTTCCGGAATATCAGATGACCGCGCCCGTGTGGATTCGCGGCATCCTGCAGGACGAATATGGCGTCGATCCCGCCTCGGTCACCTATGTCACCGGCGGCGAGGAGGAGCCGGGGCGCGAGGAGAAACTCAAGCTCAACCTGCCGCCGCAATTCAGGGTTGAGCCGATCGGCCCGACCGAGACGCTCGCGCGGATGCTGGCGGATGGCGAGATCGACGCGCTCCACACCGCGCGCGCGCCATCAACCTTCTATTCGGAGCCGGGCAAGGTGCGCCGCCTGTTCCCCGATTTCGTCGATGTCGAAAAGGCCTATTTCGCCAAGACCGGCATCTTCCCGATCATGCACGTCGTCGCGATCCGCCGTGAGGTGTATGAGAAGAACCGCTGGATAGCGCAGTCGCTCTACAAGGCGTTCGTAGAGGCGCAGCGGCTGAGCTACGAGCAACTGCTCGTCTCCGCCTCGCTCAAGACGATGCTGCCGTGGCAGATCGCGGCGGTGGAGGATACGATCGCCACGATGGGCAGGGAATGGTGGCCCTATGGCATCGGCCGCAACCGCCACGTGATCGAGACGTTCACCCGCTATCACCACGAACAGGGCCTGTCGCCGCGTCGGCTGACGATCGAGGAGATGTTCGCGCCGGAGACGTTCGCGGAATTCAGGATTTGATGCGGCCCACGCCGCTGGCCGTCACTCGCCGATGTCCTCCGCGAGATTGCTGGTGACCAGCGCCAGCAGTTCGCGCAATGTCTTCACCTGTTCCTCGGTCATGTTGCGCGTGGCGATCTCGTTGACCTCCGCGACATGGGGCAGCAATTGCGCCTCCAGTTCGCGCGCCTCTGGCGTGAGGAACACGTGCAGCCGCCGCCGGTCCGTCGTGCTCTGTTCACGGCGGATGAAGCCCTTTCGCTCCAGGCCGTTCATCGCGGTTACCACCGTCGGCTCGTGGATGCCGACACGCTTGCTCAGTTCGCGCTGCGTAACGCCATCGCGCGCCCATAACGCGCGAAGAAAACGCCACTGGCCCGCGGTTACACCATAAGGCTGGGTCCGCCGCTCAAGCGACCGCGTGAAAGAGCGAAACGCCATCCGCGTGAGATAGCCGATGCTGTTCGTCGTTTCCGCGTAGAAGCTGACGGGGTATTTTTTCTCGCTCAAAGGAACTCCACCTGCTCCATGCCCGGCGCTTGACTTAGCGCGTCTTTGAACCCGAACGCAAAGATGCTGCGCGATAACCGCCGACGGGACCGATACAGCGCCGGGCAAGCGAATACCTCTCAAACATCCCGACCGCTTGTCCTCTCCCGCGAAGCGAGTAGCGTTGCGCGCATGACGCGATCGGACATTGTCGCCGGCGTTTCGGTGGCGGGATTGCTGCTTCCCGAGGCGGTGGCCTATGCCAGTATCGCCGGGCTGGAACCGGCGCGTGCGATCGTCGCCGCGATCGCCGGGTGCCTCGCTTATGCGGTGTTCGGGCGGAGCCGCTTCGCGATCGTGTCGCCGACTTCCTCGTCCGCCGCGATTCTGGCGGCGGCGCTCGCCGCCATGCCGGGCGACGCGGCATTGCGCGCCACACTGGCGACGGTGGCGGTGGCCTTCGCCGGCATATTGTTCCTGATCGCGGCGGCGCTGCGGCTGGGGGCATTGACCAGCTTTATCGCGCGCCCTGTGCTGCGTGGTTTCGCGCTCGGGCTCGCCATCACCATCATCCTGCGCCAATTGCCCGCGATCACCGGGGTGGAGATTGGCGGCGGCAATCTGCTGAAGCTGATCGGGGGGATATTCGGAAACATCGGCGAATGGCATGGCGCGAGCGTCGCCACGGGCCTGATCGCGCTGACGCTGCTGCTCGCGCTGCGCCGCATCAGGGGGATGCCCGCCGCCTTCGTCGTGCTGGCGCTGGGCGTCGCCGCATCATTATTGTGCGATCTCCCCGCGCATGGGGTGAAGACGGTCGGCGAAATCGTCATCGCGCCGCATCTGCCGAGCATCCCGGATCTGACTTTCGGGCAGGCGTCGCGGCTCGCCCAACTCGTCGTGCCGCTGGCGTTGATCCTGTTCGCCGAAAGCTGGGGCACGATGCGCGCGCTCGCGCTGCGTCACGGCGACACGATCGACCCCGATCGGGAACTGGCCGCGATCGGCGTGTCGAACCTCGCCGCGGCATTAGTGCAGGGTATGCCGGTTGGCGCCGGCTTTTCCGCCGGCTCGGCGAGCGAGAGCGCGGGCAGCGGCTCGCGCTGGACATCGGTGTTCGCCGGGCTCGCGCTGGCGGCGCTGGCATGGCTGGGCCGACCGGCGATCGCGCATTTGCCGGATGCTGTGCTGGCGGCGGTGGTGATCGCCGCCCTCACCCACGCATTGTCACCCGCGCCATTTGCGCATCTGTGGAAAATCGGTCGCGACGAAATCGTCGCCTTCGCGGCTGCCGCGTCGGTGCTGGCGTTCGGCGTGCTCGATGGGATGCTGGTGGCGATCGGCCTGTCGCTCGCCGCGCTGATCCAGCGCATGGCCGCGCCCTATGTCGCCGCGCTCGGGCAACTCGACGGCGGCCACGATTTCGTCGATCTCGCGCGCCATCCGGAAGCGAAGGCGGTGCCGGGCGTGACGATCCTGCGCCCCGCGCAACCATTGTTCTTCGGCAACGCGGAGCGCGTGTTCGGCACGGTGGAGCGCAGGCTCGGGGGCGATCGCGCGCTGGTGCTGAGCCTTGAGGAAAGCAGCGATTTCGACAGCACCGCGCTCGATTGCCTGATCGAATTCGACGGAAAGCTGAAGCGGGGCGGCATCCGATTGCAGCTTGCGCGCGTTCACGATCACATCCGCGATCTATTCCGCCGCGCGGGGCAGGAAACGTTGATCGCCCGGAGCAGCTTCAGCGTCGCGGATGCGGTGATGACGATCAGAGGGAATGGTAATGCAGGAATGTCAGCCCTTTCTCCGTCCAACCCCGATCACGGACCTGCGCCCGACGCAGATGACCGTCGGCCTGCGTGAGGTCGCGCGCAAGCGACGCGACTGGGAGGAGCAATCCAGGGGCGCCGACGAGGCATTCCTGTCCCACCACCTTGTCCCCGCCGTGATGGGGCCAAAGCAGCGGCCCTGGCTGATCGACAACCACCACCTCACGCTCGCGCTGCACGATGCCGGCCAGAAAACCGTGCTGGTGCATATCGTCGCCGATCTGAGCCACCTGCCGCACGACATGTTCCTGACGGTCATGGACAATCGCAACTGGCTCCATCCTTTCGATGCGAAGGGCGTGCGGCAACCGGCGGAGGATCTGCCGAAGAAGGTGACGAAGCTGATCGACGATCCCTATCGCTCGCTCGCGGGCGAGCTTCGGCGGGCGGGCGGCTATGCCAAGGACGACACGCCTTTTTCCGAATTCCTGTGGGCGGATTATTTGCGCCGCCATATCAAGCCCGCGCTCGTCGCCGGCGATTTCGACGCCGCCGTGAAACAGGCGCTGAAGGCGGCGCGCAGCGCCGATGCGTCATATCTTCCCGGCTATGCCGCGCCGCACGGCTGATACGCGTTGAACCCGCCGTGCCATCATCGCATGAAGCCATGATGAGATTGCTGATCGTCGAGGACAATATCGAGCTTGCGCATGCGATGGCCGACGCGTTCGCGCGCCGCCATATGCATTGCGACATCACGCACGATGCGGGCGATGCGGAAATCCTGATCCGCACGACGCGCTACGCGCTCATCATCCTCGATCTCGGCCTGCCCGACGAGGACGGACTCGATCTGCTGCGCCGGCTGCGCACGGCGCGCCACAGCGAACCGATCCTCGTCGTCACCGCGCGGGGCGAGGTGGAAAACCGTATTCGCGGGCTGAGCGCCGGGGCGGACGATTATATGTCCAAGCCGTTTCATTTCGACGAGCTTCACGCCCGCGTGCTCGCGATCCTCAGGCGCGATTCGGGATATAAGGATCGCCTGTTGCGTGCCGGCGGGCTGGAGCTGGACACCGAGGCCCGGCAATTCCGCGTCGACGGCGCGCCGCTGGAATTTTCGGTGCGCGAGGGGGAGTTGCTGGAATTGCTGATGCGGCAGCTCGATCGCGTGGTGCCCAAGCGTGTGCTTGAGGATCAGTTGTTCGGCGCGGGCGATTCGCTCGGATCGAATGCGGTGGAGGTTTATATCCACCGCATCCGCCGCCACCTGAAGGATGCCGGGCTGGCGCTTACCGTGCAGACGGTGCGCGGCGTTGGCTACATGCTGCAAACCAACTGAACATCGTCCTCAGCGCGCCGTCACCGGCGTGCCACATGCCTGAAACAGCGCTACCGTATCGGTGAGCCGCGCGGCGACCGCCTGAATGCGCTGGACCGACGCCTGCGATGCCGCCGACGATGCACCGCGCAGCGCCAGCGCGCCGACCGCGCCAAGCTCCATCTGCCGCCGCGTCATCGCCAGCGTGCGGCTCGCGGCGACATCCGCGCGGGTCGCGGCATCGAGCGCGGCGGCATCGTTGCGCAGGCCGGAAAGCGCGTCGTCCACATCGAGGAACGCCTGCAACGCCGCGGCGCGATATTGCGCCTTGGCGGCATCGAGCGCCGCCTCCGCCGCGCGTTGCTTGTGGCGCAGTTCACCCGAATGGAACAGCGGCTGGGTAACCCCGCCGATCAGCGCGAAGAACGGATTGCCGCTCGCGAACATGTCGAAGAAGCGCGTGGAGGAGCCCCCCGCCGCGCCGCTGAGCGTGATCGCGGGCAGGCGCGCGGCGATGGCCGCGCCTACATCCGCTGCGGCGCCGCGCATCTGCGCCTCCGCCGCGCGCACATCCGGTCGATGCGCGACGATATCACCGGGCAGCGAAACCGGCAGATCGGTGGGCAGATGCAAATCGTCGATCGTCGGGAGATCGGGCAGCGCCGATCCCGCCGGTCGCCCGAGCAAGGTGAGGATCAGGCCTGCCTGATGATCGCGTTGCCGCTCCAGCGCCGGCAGCGTCGCCTCGACATTGGCAAGAACCGTCTGCTGCGCGGCAACGTCCACCAGCCCGACCTCGCCCAGCACACGGCGGCGTTCAAGCATTGCGACGAGCGCGCGATCATCCTCTATCGCCTTGCGCGTGGCGGAAACCTGCGCATCGAGCGCAGCGCGCTCGATCACCGCGACGACGAGATTCGAGACCGCCGATATCCGCGCCGCATCCAGCCGATGCGCCGCGACCTCAGCCGCCGCGCGCGCCGAACGCACCGCATTGCGCCCCGTGCCGAACAGGTCGAGCGGATAGGCCACCGTCACCTGCGCGGTATGGAGCGTATAGAGCGTGAGCGCCTGATCGTTGAGCGGCGGCGACAGCACGTTCGAAACGCGTGTGCGCTCCGCCTGATAGCTCGCATCGAGCTGCGGCCCCTGCGCTCCGCTGGTGACGCGCGCCTGTTCCCGCGCCTGCCGGAGGTTCGCGTCGGCGGTCGCCAGATCCTCATTGTGCGCGAGCGCCAGTTGCACCAGCGCATCGAGCTTCGCGCTTCCGAACGCCTGCCACCAGCGATCGAGCGCGGGGGCACCGACCTCAAGCCGCTGCGCCGCGCCGCTGACGGGCTCGATCGTCGCGGATGCGCGCGCGGGCGGGAGCGGCACCTGCGTGCCAGGATGCGCAGGGGTGATCGTGCAGCCCGCCAGCAGTGCGGCCAGCGCGGATATCGAAAGAACGCGCATCATGCCGGCTCCATCGGCGTCTCATCGGCGTCGTCATGGCGCACCTGATGAATAACGCCGCCTGTATGGCGGGAAAAGCGCGCGATCAGCACCGGCAGGACCATCATGATAAGGATCGGCGCCAGCGTCATCCCGCCGACCACGACCAGCGCGAGCGGCTTCTGCACCTGGCTGCCGATGCCCGAGGAAACGGCGGCGGGCAGCAGGCCGATCGCGGCGGCAAGACAGGTCATCACCACGGGGCGCAGGCAATGGCGCACCGTCACCGCGATCGCATCGTCGCGGGCCAGCCCCTCGTTGATCTGGGCGTTATAGGTGGAAACGACGAGGATACCGTCCATCACCGCGATGCCGAACAGGGCGACGAAGCCGATCGCGGCGGAGATGCTGAACGGCGTGCCGGTCAGCGCCAGCGCCAGCACCCCGCCGATCAACGCCATCGGGATCACGCTGAATGCCAGCATCGTATCGCGGATCGAACCGAAATTGGCGAACAGCAGGATGAGGATCAGCAGCAGGCTGATCGGCACCACGATCTGAAGGCGCGCCACCGCGCTGGCGAGATTGCCCAGTTCGCCCGCCCATTCGAGGTGATAGCCCGGCGGCAGATCGACATGTTTCGCGATCCGCGCCTTCACCTCGTCCACCGTGCTGCCCAGATCGCGGCCACGCACGCTGAACTTGATCGGGACATAGCGTTCCTGATGCTCGCGATAGATGAACGACGCGCCCGACGTGAGGCGGATCTTCGCCACTTCGGATAGCGGCACCTGGATCATGCCGTTGCCGCTGGGTGATGGCGCGCCGACGGTGATGCGATTGAGCGCCTCGATATCGTTGCGCTGCGTGGGATCGAGCCGCACGACGATCGGGAAATAGCGATCGGTGTCCTTCTCATAAAGGTTGGCGGTGGATTGCCCGCCGACCGCCGCCGCGATCGTCTGGTTGATATCGTCGGGCGCGAGGCCGTAGCGCGCCGCCGCCACGCGATCTATGTCGATGCGGACGGTGGGCTGACCGAGCGAATTGGATACGCCAAGATCGGCGATGCCGCGCACCTGCGCCATCTGCGCCTTGATCTGCGCGGCGATCTTTTCCAGCGTTTCCAGATCGTTGCCAAACACCTTGATAGAATTGGCGCCCTTCACGCCCGAAGACGCCTCATCGACATTGTCCTGAATATATTGCGAGAATTCGAAATCGACGCCGGGGTATTTGGCCTGCAATTTCTGTTGCAGTTCGGCGGTGAGCTTCTCCTTGGTCGCGCCCTTCGGCCAGTCCTCGGCGGGCTTCAGCGGCGCGTAGAATTCCGCGTTGAAGAAGCCGGTGGCGTCCGTTCCGTCATCGGGGCGGCCATGGGTGGAAACCACGCGCTCCACCTCCGGTCGATCGGCGATGATGCGGCGGATGCCGTTGACCACCGGCTGCCCCGCCTCAAGCGAGATCGACGCGGGCAAGGTGCCACGGATATAGAGGTTGCCCTCCTCCAGATGCGGCAAGAATTCCACGCCCAGCGCCCGCACCGCGAACAGCGAGGTGGCGAGCGCGAGGCTGGTGACGCCCACCGTCAGCACGCGATTGGCGAGCGCGAACGACACCGCCGGCTCGGCCAGCCGCTTCAGGTGACGGACCACCCATGTATCCACCTCGGCCAGCTTGTCCGGCAGCAGCAGCGCCGACAATACCGGCGCGACGGTAACCGCCGCGACCAGCCCGCCCGCGATGGCATAGGCATAGGTCTTTGCCATCGGGCCGAAGATATGCCCCTCCACGCCGGTAAGCGTGAACAACGGCAGGAAGCTCGCGATGATGATCGCGGCGGCGAAGAAGATGCCCCGGCTCACATCGTTGGAGGCGTGGAGGATCGCGGAGAAGCGGTTGGCGTTGCTCGCGTGGATGCGGCCGCTGCCGATATCGTGCGATCGCTCCACCATCCGCCGGAAGATCGCTTCCACCATGATGACCGCCGCGTCGACAATCAGCCCGAAATCGAGCGCGCCGAGCGACAGCAGATTGGCGGATTCCCCCTCCAGGATCAGCACCAGCACCGCGACCGACAGCGCGAACGGGATCGTCACGGCCACGATCAGCGCGCTGCGCAGATTGCCGAGGAACAGCCATTGCAGGATGAAGATCAGCGCCACGCCGGCGACGAGATTGTGCATCACGGTGTGCGTGGTGACGTTAATCAGGTTCGAGCGGTCGTAGATGCGCTCCAGCCGCACGCCGGGCGGCAGCACCCCGCCAGCGTTGATCGTCTCCACCTCTTTCTCGACCGCGCGGATCGCCGGCATCGACTTGGCCCCGCGCTGCATCAGCACGATTCCCATGACGATATCGTCGTCCTTGCCGTCGCCAGCGATGCCGAGGCGCGGCATGTTGCCGATCCTCACCGTGCCGACATCGCGCAGCAGGACGGGGACGTTGCCCGCCATGCCGACGAACGTATCGCGGATCGCATCGACCGACTGGATCAGCCCCACCCCGCGCACGATCGCGGCCTGTTCGCCGAAATTCACGGTCTGGCCGCCGACATTGCCGTCGCTCTTGCCGATCGCCGCCAGCACCTGCGACACGGTGATGCCGTGCGCGATCAGCCGGTCGCGATCGAGTTGCACCTCATAAGTGCGCAGCTTCCCGCCCCAGCCGGTGACATCAACCACGCCGGGCAGCCGCTTGAAGCGGCGTTGCAGCACCCAATCCTGCAATGTCTTCAGGTCCATCACCGAATAGCCGGGCGGGCCGACCACGCGATAACGATAGATCTCCCCGATCGGGCTGGTCGGCGAAATCGTCGGCTGCGCGCCGTTCGGCATCGGCGGGATTTGCGAGAGGCGACCGAGCACAAGCTGCTCCGCCTCGCGGAAGGTCACGTCGTAGCTGAACTGGATCTTCACGTCGGAAAGGCCGAACAGCGAGATCGAGCGCACCGCCTTGATATGCGGCAGGCCGGCGATCGCCACCTCGATCGGTGTGGTGACGTTGCGTTCCATCTCCTCGGCGGACGTGCCGTTGCTTTGCGTCAGCACTTCCACCATCGGCGGAACGGGATCGGGATAAGCCTCGATATTGAGGTTCGCGAAGCCGACCGCGCCGGCCATGATGAGGCCGACGAGCAGCGTCAGCACGAGCATCCGCTGGCGCAGCGCCAGCTCTACCAGCCGGTTCATTGATCGAGGCCCGCCTCGTTCACGAACAGCGCGCCCGCCGTCACCACGCGATCGCCGGGCTTCAGGCCACTGGTGATGCGGGTAAGCCCACCCTCGCTCGGCCCGGTGGTGACCGTGCGCGCATAGAGCAGCTTGTCGCGCCCCTCGATCCACACGCGCGCATTATCGCCTTCATGGATCACCGCGGACGCGGGCACGAGGATCGCATTACCCCCATCCGACTGCCGCCGGATCGTGAACGAGGCGAACATCTGTGGCTTGAGCGCACCGTCCGGGTTGCTGATCGACGCGCGCACCGGCAGGCGATGGCTGTTCGGATCGAGCGCCGCGCCGACATTGTCGATCCGTGCGTCGAATGTGCGGCCGGGCAACGCGGGCGTCGTCACCCGCACCTGATCGCCGACCCGCACCGATGCGGCATCGCCCTCCGCCACCTGCGCGATCAGCCACACGCGCGAGGGATCGGTGATCGTCAACAGCGGCGTGCTGCTGCCGGCGGTGATGAACTGGCCCGGCACGACGCTGCGATCGGCGATCAGGCCGCCCACCGGCGCGCGATAGAGCGTCGCGGGATGCCCCGCCGGCCCATCCCCGTCGCCGCGCCGCCCGAAGATCGCCAGATGGTTCTGCGCCGCGCGGAGCGCGCTCTCGGCGGTGTTCAGCGCGGATTGCGCCGCCACCCGATCGGCCTCGGCCTGGGTATAATCCTTCTGCGCGCCACCGGCGGTTTCGAAAATCGCTTTCTGCCGCGCGGCATTCGCGGTCGCGACGCGCAGCGCCTCCGCCGCTGTCGCGCGCTGGGCGGTGGCGGCTTGCAGCGCATTGCGCGCATCGACCATTTCGGGCGAGGCGATGCGGAGCAGCGGCTGCCCCTGCGTGACCCGCTGGCCCGGCTCGACATAGACCGCCATGATCTGCCCGGAAAACGGCAGCAACACCGGCGTGCTGCGATCGCCGTCCACCGCGATCGCGCCGCTCGCGCGCACCAGCATCGCATCGGCACCGCTCCGCACCGACGCGATGGTGAGTTGCTTCAACTGCTCCGGCGTCGGCCTGAACGCGCCCGCGGGCAATTTTTCCGGCGGCGCCGGGTGGGTGGCGAACAACATGCGCCCGCCCGCGACGAGCAGCAGCAGCCCGACCAGCACGGCGAACACGAGCGCGATCAGCCGCATCTGCCCGCTTCGGCTGATCGAGCGGCTCTGCGGCAAAGGCGCAACAGTATCGAATATGTCGGTCAAAGCGCCCTGCCCGCTATCAACTGATGTTATCGCCCGCCGAATGGTGAGCACATTTCGGGCGCTCTATCCACCATCGCTTACACGGACATTACGCCAGCCACGGCCATGTGACCATGCGTGGAACAGAAGTGGAGTAAGGCCGGCGTAAGCAAGAAGGCGCATAATGAAGCGCATCAGCACGTGTCCGGAAATCAACTCGCGTCGACGCTGGTGGGAGAAACTGCCGTGACGCCATCGCTCAGCCGCTCGCTCATCCTGTCCGCCGGGGCGCTGGCGCTGATCGCGGGGGTGACGTTCGGGATATTGCATTTCGCGCCCGCGCATCCCTTGCTGTTGTTCGTCTCGATCGCGCTCGCGTTTGTCGTCATCGCCATTGTCGGCGGGCGCGGGCCGGGGCTGGCGGGCGTCGGGTTCGGCGCGATTGCGCTTGCCTTCGCGCTGCCCGGCGAAGGGCTGGCGGTGCCCGATCCCACCAACGCGCTGGGGCTGATCGCCACCGTGATGCTCGGGCTGCTTGTCTCATGGTTCGCTGGCCGCGCGAAACGCGAACACGAGTTGCTGACCGGCGAACTGCGTTTCGCGCAAGCCGGACAGGCGCGTTACACCGCGCTGCTGCGCGAATTGTCGCATCGTCTGGCGAATGATCTTTCGATGCTGGTTTCCGCCGCGACGATGACGGCGCGACAATCGAGCACCCCCGAAACGGCGGCGGCGATCGACAGCATCGTTTCCCGCATGGTGGTGCTCGGTCGGGTCTATCAGCGCCTGCGGATCGACGAGGCGACCAGCGAGCGGGTGGATCTGAGCGCCTTCCTCGGCAATTTATGTGACGACATGCGGCTGACGCGCTTCAACATGCGCCCGATTTCGCTGCGTTTCGAAGCGGACAAATGCGCCGTGCCGCTGTCTCAGGCCGTGATCGTCGGGCTCATCACCAATGAATTGCTGACCAATATCGCCAAACACTCCTACCCCGACGATCGCCCCGGCAATGTCGCCGTGCGCCTGCGGCCACACCCGTTCCGCCCGGACGCGATGCAATTGACCGTGAGCGACGACGGCATCGGCCTGACCGCCACGCCAGTGAATGAGGGGCATATGGGGCAACGGCTGATCGCAGCCCTCGCCTCCCAGCTTGGCGGGGATATCGCGCTTGCGCGCCGCGAAGGGAGAACGATCGCAACCCTTCACTTCCCGCTGGGAAGCGGCAGATATGACGGATCAATCGCTGACGACGCGCCGTAACGCCCCAGTCGTGCGCAGCGCCGCCGCGAGCGGAACATCCGCTGACGGCATCGGCAATGCGGCGAGCGAATCCGTATCTTCCCAGCGCAACGCCGCCGCCTCCAGCGGTTGCGGCGATCCCGCCCAGCGTCGGCAGCGGTAGAGCATCAGGATCATCTGTCGTTCGCCACGCGGTTCGCTGGCGAAAGTCACCGGCGCAAGATCGGCCGGCGCGACCGTGATGCCCAGTTCCTCGCGCAACTCCCGGCACAAGGCCGCTTCCGGCGTCTCGCCGCGCTCGATCTTGCCGCCGGGGAATTCCCACAGGCCGGCCAACGCCTTTCCTTCGGGGCGCTGCTGCACAAGCACTCTGCCGGCCTCATCAACAAGCGCGGCGGCGACGACGAGAAAAAGTTCGATTCCGGGCGCCATGTCGACTTTTCGTTAAGGCTGATCTGCCATCTTTACCTCATGTTGCCAAAGTGGCCATCACGCCCTGTACGCAAACGCAGTGCTCGCACGAGCCTGTGGCGTGATCGTCGCGGGGCGACCGCGATCGAATATGGCCTGATCCTCGCCGTGATCGTGATCGCGATGATCGCCAGCTTGATGGAAGTGGCCTCCGCCACCACCGACATCTGGAACAATGTCAGCACCAAAGTGACGAAGGCAAGCTGACTTCTTTCGCCATGCCGACAAAGATTTCCCCGCTTTAAACATTCCTCAACCTCAACATTCTATCGATTCGTGTGCTGAATGAGGGATCCTCGATTCAGCCGGGTGACTGAAGCTTTGGACCAGCATTGGAGATCGAATATGCAGAAGATCCGCACTTTCCTGAAGAATTCCAAGGGCGCCACCGCGATTGAATACGGCCTGATCGCCGCGCTCATCGCCGTCGCCGCGATCACCGCGATGTCGAACCTGGGCGGCAAGCTGACGACCACGTTCAACAATGTCTCGTCGAACCTGAAGTCTTCGTAAGCTTCAGCGTTTCAACACGAAAAAGGGGCGGCGAACTTCGGTTCGTCGCCCCTTTTTCGTACACCAGACTAGCTTTCGGAACCGCCGCAAAGCACACGCCCGTATGCGGCGATATCCACATTGCCGCCGGACAGGATCACCAGCACGCCGGGTTCCGGCGCGACACGCCCCGCCAGCAGCGCCGCCAGCGCCACCGCCCCGCCGGGTTCCACCACGAGTCGCAGGTTTTCCGCGGCCCAGCGCTGCGCGGTCGCAATTTCTTCCTCGCTTACGGCAACGCCCTTCGCATCGCGGCGCGCCAGCACGTCGAAGGTCAGCGGGGACACCTCCTTCGTCTGAAGCGCGTCGCAGGCCGTGGACGGCGGATTCGGGCCGACCGGCTCGATCCAGCTCGCTTCCAGGCTTCGGGTCATGTCGTCCCACCCGGCGGGTTCGACGATGGTGATTCGCGCCTCGGGCAGCGCGAGCGCAATGCCTGCCGCCAGCCCGCCGCCGCCGCACGGCACGATCGCGTGAGCCGGTGCGCCAAGGCCGGCCTCAACCATCTGTCGCGCCGCCTCGATCGCGGTGCTTCCCTGCCCTTCGATCACCCACGGATCGTCGAAACTGGGCACCAATGTCGCGTTGCGCGCCGTGGCGAGTTGCCCGGCGATCAGTTCACGACTGCCGGTCGCCCGGTCGTAAGCCACCACTTCCGCACCCAGCGCGAGCGTCGCCTCCCGCTTCGCGCGCGGCGCGTCGGCAGGCATCACGATCGTCGCCGCGATTCCCAGCCGCCGCGCCGCCCAGGCGATTCCCTGCGCGTGATTGCCGGATGAGAAGGCGACAACGCCACGCGCGCGCGCTTCCGCGTCCAAAGCGGTCAGCCGGTGCCACGCCCCACGGATCTTGAACGCCCCGATCGGCTGCAACGATTCCGCCTTGAAGGCGACATCAATCCCATTGATTTCATGCACGAATAACGGCGTCGGCGGGAGGATCGCGGCGATCTTCGCCGCTGCGTCGCGCACCCCGGCACGGGTTGGCTGGCGTACAATTGTCACGGTCGAACCTGCATCATCTGAATCCACTTTACATTCAGGGCCAGCGACCCTAACTCGCCCATCCGCTGCCCCATGGGACTTCCAACCGCAAGGCAGCTTTTTTCGCTCGACGCCGCAAGGCAATTGGAGGTCCCTTGAGTTGCACCAGCATCATAGCGCGCTGGGGCTAGCCGCCCCCTCGATAGTTTCCGCCACCAATGCCGGCGGAGCCATTGACATTGCGAAGCGGGCGCCGGTTCAGCCGGTGACGCTGATCCGTCCGCACGCCGCCGCGCGGGCCGCCCGCTTCTTTTCGGAGAAGTTTCCGGGCCGCTCGATGTATGCGGTGAAGGCGAATCCCAGCCCCGAGCTGATCGCCACGCTGTTCGAAAACGGCATCACGCATTTCGATGTCGCCTCGATCGCGGAGGTGCGGCTCGTCGCGCGCGCCGCGCCCGGCGCCACGCTTTGCTTCATGCACCCGGTGAAGGCCGAGGAAGCGATCGCGGAGGCATATTTCACGCATGGCGTGCGCGTGTTCAGCCTCGACAGCCTTGAGGAACTGGACAAGATCGTCCGCGCCACCCGCAACGCCAGCGATCTTACGCTGTGCGTCCGTCTGCGCGTGTCGTCGGAGCATTCCAAGCTCAGCCTCGCGTCGAAGTTCGGCGTTCCGGCACATGAGGCAAAGCCGCTGCTGATGGCGGCGCGGCAGGCGGCGGATGCGCTTGGCATCTGCTTCCATGTCGGCAGCCAGGCGATGACGCCGGACGCCTATGCTGAGGCGATGGAGCGCGTGCGCCACGCGATCGTCGATGCGGCGGTGACGGTGGACGTGATTGATGTCGGCGGGGGTTTCCCCTCCTCCTATCCGGGGATGGAACCGCCCCCGCTGGAGCGTTATTTCGAGACGATCCACCGCGCGTTCGAAAGCCTGCCGGTCAGCTATTCGGCCGAACTGTGGGCGGAGCCGGGCCGCGCGCTCTGCGCCGAATATAGTTCGGTGGTGGTGCGCGTCGAAAAGCGTCGCGGCAACGAGCTTTACATCAACGACGGCGCTTATGGCGCGTTGTTCGATGCGGCGCATATCGGCTGGCGTTTCCCGGTCGCGCTGTTGCGCGAACCGGAATCGACCGTGCGCGATCACCCCTTCTCGTTCTACGGCCCGACCTGCGACGATCTCGATCATATGGCAGGCCCGTTCCTGCTCCCGGCGGACGTGCAGGCCGGCGATTATATCGAGATCGGGATGCTCGGCGCCTATGGCGCGGCGATGCGCACCGCGTTCAACGGCTTCGGATCGGACGAGACGATCATCGTCACCGACGAGCCGATGGTCTCGCTCTACATGGATGGCGTGCGCGAGGTCGCGAACAACGTCGTAACATTGTAATAGCCGCAAGGCAGGCTTTCGGGCGACGATGCGTTCCGCGCGCATCGTCGCCCCTGGGGTTTCCGCGTCCCCTTGAATGACGACGGCATCGTATGCGGGAGTTTCCCATGACCGACACCTTGACCAAGACCGCCGCGGCCAACGCGCCGATCAATGACAATCGCAAGGCCGAACTGCTGTCGAAGCAGGTCAAGCACATCGACATCAAGAGCTTTGACGCGCGCCCGATCGTCGATGCGATGGCCGACATGAGCTTCACCAGCCGCGATCTCGGCCGCGCCACCAGCATCTACAACCAGATGCTTGGCGACAAGGATTGCACCGTGGTGCTGGTAATCGCCGGCTCCACCTCGGCTGGCGGCTGCATGGATCTCTATGCCGAACTGGTGCGCAACAAGATGGTCGACGTGGTGGTCGCCACCGGCGCGACGATCGTTGACATGGATTTCTTCGAGGGCCTCGGCCACAAGCATTATCAGGCGCTTGAGGTGCCGGACGATGACACGCTGCGCTCGCTCTACATTGATCGCATCTACGATACCTATATCGACGAGGAACAGCTTCAGGATTGCGATTTCACGATCAACAAGATCGCGAACGAACTGGAGCCCAAGGCATATTCCTCGCGCGCGTTCATCCGCGAAATGGGCCGCTATCTCGCCGAGCATGGCAAGAAGGAGAACAGCCTCGTCAAGCTCGCTTATGAGCATGACGTGCCGATCTTCTGCCCGGCGTTCGTGGACAGCTCGGCGGGCTTCGGCCTCGTCAAGCATCAGGTGGACAATGCCAAGGCGGGCAAGCCCTATCTGATGATCGACGCGGTGGCCGATTTCCGCGAACTGACCGATATCAAGATCGCGGCGGGCACCACCGGCCTGCTGATGATCGGCGGCGGCGTGCCGAAGAACTTCATCCAGGACACCGTCGTCTGCGCGGAGATCCTCGGCCACGAGGATGTCGAGGTGCATAAATATGCGGTGCAGATCACCGTCGCCGATGTGCGTGACGGCGCCTGCTCCTCCTCCACGCTGCAAGAGGCGGCAAGCTGGGGCAAGGTGAACACCGGCATCGAACAGATGGTGTTCGCCGAGGCCGGCTCGGTCATGCCGCTGCTGGCGTCGGACGCCTATCATCGCGGCCTGTGGAAGGATCGCCCGGAACGTCGCTGGGCAAAGCTGTTCGCCTGAGCGGCACGCGGCCAGCGCAAGCTGGCCGCGAGACCGCGAAAGGCCGGCCGGCGCGGCCACCTGCCGCGTCCGACGTCATGGGATTCACTCCCATGACGGCCCAGAAGCCCCTCCCCGACAGGGAGGGGTTTTTTGCTTTAGCCGAACAGCCCCGCCAGGCTCTTTTCCAGCATGACGAACTGCCACAGCGTCCGGCCATGTTCCTCGCGGCCTGTGCGGTGCGCCTCGGCGAGCCGCGCGAGCCGATCGAGATCGAACCAGCCGGTATCGCCCAGCCTGCGCGATTTCGCCAGCGCCGCCGCCTGATCGGCCAGCGCCCCGCGAAACCATGCGCTGACCGGGGTGACGAAGCCCATCTTCGGGCGATAGAGAATCTCGCGCGGGAGATAGCGCTCCATCGCCTTCTTCATCAGCCATTTCCCCTCGCCATGCCGCAACCGCATCGACGCGGGGAGCCGCGCGGCGAATTCGACCAGGCGGTGATCGAGCAACGGCTCGCGCGCTTCCAGGCTCACCGCCATGCTGGTGCGATCGCTCTTGGTGAGGATATCGCCCGGCAGCCAGATCTTCATGTCGGCATATTGCGCGCGGTCCAGCCCATCGCGCGCCGGCGCGTCACGCATCGCGGCGACATAGCGATCCTCCGCCCGATGCCCGGCAAGCGCGCGGCGCGCGGCATCGGTGAACAATTGTCGGCGCAGCGCGGGCGTGGTGACGCCGACCGCCTGGGCATAGGCCTCCGCCCCGTCGCCAGCGAGTGCGAGCAAGGTGGTCTTCGCGCGCAGCGGGCGCGGCGCCCAATCCGCCTTGGGATAGAAGCGCCCCAGCGTCCCGAACAGGCCGGCGCGCAACCCCGCGGGCAGCAACCCGCGCACCCGCTCCTCCGCCGCGTGGAAGCGATAGCGGCGATAACCGGCGAACGCCTCGTCCGCGCCATCACCGGAGAGCGCGACCGTCACCTGTTCCCGCGCGAGCGCGCACACCTGCAGCGTCGCAAGCGCGGAGGCATCGGCGAACGGCTCGTCAAAGGCGTGAGCGAGCGGGTCGATCAACCCGAAGTCGCTCGCATCGACGATGCGCGCGCGGTGATCGGTCGCGAACCGCTCGGCGATGATGCTTGCGTAACCGCGCTCGTCATGGCCGGCGGCGGTGAAGCCGATCGTGCAGGTCTTCACCGCCTGCGTCGACGCCTCCGCCATCAGCGCGACCACTGCGGAGCTATCCACCCCGCCCGACAGGAACGCGCCGAGCGGCACATCCGCCACCATCCGCGAGCGCACCGCCTCGCGCAGGTGCGCGCGCAGTTCCTCCTCCAGCGCGGCGGGCGTGCCCGATGCGCGATCGGCGAAGGACACGTCCCACCATTGGCGCGGCGCCGGAACCGGCTTGCCACGCTCGACCAGCAGGAAATGACCGGCGGGGAGTTTCTTCACCCCCGCGACGATACAGGCATCGTCGGGAACGTAGCCGAATGCCAGATAATCCTCGATCGCTGTCACATCCGGCGCGCGGCGCAGCAGGGGATGCGCGATGAGGCCCTTCAGTTCGGAAGCGAAGGCAAGCGCGCCATCGGCCAGTTCCACATAATGGAGCGGCTTCACCCCCAGCCGGTCCCGCGCGAGGAACAGCGTGTTCGCCCGCGCATCATGGATCGCGAAGGCGAACATGCCGATCAGCCGATCGAGCATCGCCGGCCCCCATGCGGCCCATGCCGCGAGCAGCACCTCGGTATCGCCGTCGCTGTGAAACGCCCAGCCGCGCGCGCGCAGTTCCTGCCGCAGCGCGCGGTAATTATAGATCTCGCCGTTGAACACGATGGACAGCGCGCCGTCAGCGCCGTGCATCGGCTGCGGCGAGCCTTCCACGTCGATGATCGAGAGCCGGCGATGCCCAAGGCCAACGCCCGGCGCGGTCCACACGCCCGAGCCATCCGGCCCGCGATGCGCCATGACATCCGCCATCGCGCGCACGCGCGCCGGATCAACCGGCTTGGGCGTTCCCGGATAATATAGCCCCGCGATGCCGCACATCAGCGCGCCGCCGTCACGCGATCCGCGACGCCGCCGATCGGCCCGAGCGCCGCGAGAAAACGCTCGATCGAGGCACGCGCGTCGCGCCCTTCCGCCGACAGATGGATCGCGACCGCCGCCTGATCGCCGCCCAGCAGCCTGGCCCTGAGCGTGGCGAATTTCACGATGACATCTTCCCCGGTTACGATTCCGCCGGCGCGATACCATGATGCGACGATCCGCTCCACCGGGCCGGGCGCGGTGATCCGCATCGCGCTGCCGCCGGAAAGGCCCGGTACGTCGGAAACGCGCACCCACACGTCATTCTCGCGCAGCACCCCGGTGCCGAACGCGGCGAGCTTCTTGCCCTCACGCTGGCTGGCGAACACCGCGATCGCGATATCCACCGCATGGCCCTCAGCATCCATATAACGCCCGAACAGATAATGATCCGCCGCGGGGTAATGAGGTTGCCATGGCGCGCGCCGGCTGAGCGGGGCGCGATGCCAGCCCGGCACCTCCGGCAGCGCGATCCGGTCCGGCAGCGTGGCAGCGCGCGCGGCGATCGCGGCGCTCCATCCGGCGAACAGTCCTGCGGTCGCCAGCACCAGCGCCGCCGCGGGAAGGAGCGCGAGCCGATGACGGATCGGGTGCGCCAATGTCGCCGGATCGAACGCGGGATCATCCGGCGCGCGATCAAACCAGCGCCAGCCGATCGCCATCACCAGCGCCATCACGACGCCGAAGAACAGCCAGCCATAGACGATATGATCGAACCCGGTCGCCCGCTCGATCGAGGTGAGATGCGCGGCATAGATCGTTCCGAACGCGCGAATGCCGTTGGCGATCACCGGCACGATCAGGCTGACGACAAGAAACACCGCCCGCCGCCGCCACGAGGCGAAGCAGACATTCGCGACCAGCACGCCATAAGCGAGCATGGCGATGACGAACTTCGCGCCCGAACACGCCTCCGCCACCTCGAAATAATAGCGCCCGGCGTGGATCAACACGCCGTCCACCACCGCCGGCACGCCGAACAGGTGGAGCAACGGCAGCGTGATCGCCACCGTCACCTGCTGCAATGGCGGCTCCAACGCCTCGCCGAACGGCACGAGGAAAAAGGCGTAGCACAATGGAAACAGCAGCCCGCGCGCCACATTCGCGCCGAGCAACGTCACCACCGCGCCTTGCAGCATCATCACCAGGCCGAGCTGGCGCGCGAAAGCCACCCCCGCCGCATCGCCGAGCAGCCAGCCGAACCCGCCCAGCGCGACGATCGCCAGCCCCGGCCACCACGCCTGCGGCTGCAACACGGCCAGTTCGCGCCGCCTGACCCACACCAGCCAGGCGACGACCGGCCCGATGAACAGGCAATGGCCGAAGGTGGTGCTGGTCCACCAGATCGACACGAGATGAAACAGATCGTCGTGAAAAACGGTGAGGATCAGCGCGGCCACCAGCGCCAGCGCGATCAGCGATCCCCGCCACGTCTGCCGTCTCGCGGGTGCGGCCACCGCCGCTTGGGCCATTGCCAGCGTCATGCCGCCACGCGCGGCGCCGGCGCGATCCCGATCAACTCGTCCAGCGGCGCGAGTGCCGCGGCCCAGTCATAACGCGCGATCACCCGTGCGCGCGCCGCCTTGCCGAGCGCAGCGGCAGCATCCCGATCGCCGAGCAGCGCATTGACGGCGGCGACAAACCCATCCGCATCGCCCGCGACACGGATCGTGCCGTCATGGTCGATCCCTTCCGCGGCGGCTGCAGATGCGACGACCGGGCGCGCCATCGCCATCGCCTCCAGCACCTTGTTCTGAATGCCGCGCGCCAGCTTGAGCGGCGCTACCACCACGCTCGCCGCCGCCAGCCAGCCGCGCACATCGGCCACTTCGCCCGTGACGATCACCCGCTCCCCCGCCAGCGCGCGCACCTCCGCCGTGGGCGCGCGCCCGACGATCGCGAAGCGGGCGCCGGGGATGCGCGGCAGCATCTCGCGCGCGAACCAGATCACCGCATCAATATTCGGGCGGTAATCCATCTGCCCGGTGAAGACGATGAGCGGCCCCTGCCCCACCACCGGCACATGCCGCGCGCCGGGATCGTAATGCGCGGTATCAATGCCGTTCTCGATCGCGATGCTGCCGGGGAGCAATGCCGCTTCCGCCGCGCTCACGAACAGGCGGGCATCGACGCGCCCCGCCACCTCGCGCTCGAACGCCGAGAGCAGCCGCGCCTCGCGACGCATCATATAACGGGTCAGCCCACGCGCATCCCCGGCATAGGCCGCGAACTTGGCCGAATCGAGATCGACGAAATCCATGATCGCGCGCGGCCCGGAAACGGGGAGATATTGCGCCATCTGCCCGGAAAAGACGTAGATCGCGTCGATCGGGCGCCGCGCGAGGATATCGCGCACCGCCGCCGCGACACGGTGATGCGCGAAGGCGGTGAGCGACAGCGGCTGCGCCGTCGCCAGCGCCTCGATCGCGGCACGCGCGCGCGATTTGGTGCGCGGAACCACGACGCATTCGTCAACCAGCGCGCGATATTCCGGCGCCGGCACCAGATCGCGCGGATCGTCCGCGAACGTCACCAGATGCACACGCGCGCGCGCGGCGAGGTGGCGCAGCACATGATAGCTGCGGATCTTGTCGCCGCGATCCGGCGGGAACGGCACGCGATGCGCGAGGAACAATATCTCGTTCACCCCAGCCCCCGGCTGATCCACGGGCCGATGAAATTGGCGATCGGCAGCGGCAGTTTCCGCCACGTCCGCACCATCAGCGCATATTTGGGGTTGAGCGGATTTATCTCGCGCGCCGCCCCTTCGCTCCACCGCGCATAAGCGAGCGGCTCGCCTTCGAACCCCCAGTTCTTCTTGAACGCCGCCGCGCCCGTGCTTGCCTTGGAGCGCCCGAAATCGAAACGGGTGCAGCCGCGCGCCCGCGCATGTGCCATCAGCGCGAAATACATCCGGTCGTTGGCGCGCAGCGCCCGCGCCGCCGCCGTGCCGCCGCCCCAATAGGGATAGACCGTTCCGTTGAAATACAGGCTGAGCACGCTCGCCACCGCACGGCCCTTGTGGCGCACGGTCAGCACGTCCGCATCCATCGTTTCCAAGACCGCGCGAAACAGCGCGCGCGGGAAGACCGGCGTGCCGAGATTGCGGACCGATTCGGCATAGACCGCATAATGCTCGCCCGCGTGCTCCACGCCGCCGGTCATCACCTCCAGATCGTTCGCCAGCGCCTTGCGCACCTCGGCACGCTGCTTGCGCGGGATCGCCTTCAACTCCGCCTCGTCATCGCTCGCGAGCGGGCGAACGAAGCCGAGATAGGTGGCGTCGTCTGTCGCCCAGCCGCGCGGCGCCGCGCCTCCACGCAGTTCGACCGAAGGCAACCCAAGCGCGCGAGCGGCGGTGGCGAGCGCCTCGCCGCCCTCCCCCAGCGCCCCGCCATCGACCGCGAAACCGGCCGAGACCAGCGCGTTGCCGAATAACCGCGAACGCATCTCGGTCAGCGGCAGCACGCCGACGATCGCGCCGCCGCGCTCGGCCAGCAGATAGCGCGCGCGCTGGCCGCACCCACGCTCCACCGCCCGGCTCCAGGCGGGAAGGTGGAATGGCGTCGCATCGGGCCGTGCGCGGACGAAGGCATCAATCGCCGTATCGTCCGCCGGCAGCGCCTCGCGCACCGCGATCGCCAGTCCGCCTTCCGCGTTCATCGCGCCGTGCCGTTCGTCGCGATCGCGTCGATCCGCCCCCATTGATGCCGCGCGACAAGCCCGCGCAGCTTGCCCGCCATCGCGCCAAGCCGGCTGTAATGGCGCAGCCTGGAGCGGATCGGCGCGTTCGCGACCCGTGGCTGTCCGGGATCGACCTCCCATGGGTGGAAATAGAAGATCGCCGGCTGCTTCTCGCCGTTCACCTGCCGCACCGCGAAATCGGTGAGCGCGGACGGCAGCAGCCGAAAGAATCCGCCCCCCGTCGCCAGCCGCCGCCCGGCGATTTCCGCCACCGTGACGGGCAATTCGATCAACGCCGCGTCCGCCAGCGGGCGCCATGCGTAGCGCGGGCTGTCACGCCAGCCATAATGATCGTGCACTACGGGCGCGACGCTGGAGGAATAGGCATAGCCTTCCTCCGCCAGCACCTGATGCGCCCATGGCGTGCGCGCGTCGATCGAGAAGCTCGGCGCGCGATAGCCCGTGACGGCGACGCCGCCCGCATCCTCCAGCGCGGCGCGGGTGCGGCGCAGGTCGTCGCGAAACATCGCCGCGTCCATCGTGAAGACGCGCGCATGATCCCAGCCGTGGCTGGCGATCTCATGCCCCTCGGCCACGATGCGGCGGATCAGCGCGGGATGGCGCGATGCGACCCAGCCGAGCGTGAAGAACGTCGCCTTCACGCCAGCCTCGGCGAACAGATCGAGCACCGTGCCCGTATTGCGCTCGACGCGCGATTCCAGGCCCTCCCAGTCGCTGCGCGCGATCGTCCGCTCGAACGCGCCGACCTGAAACCATTCCTCGATATCGACCGACAAGCCGTTGATAACACCCATGTCAGGCAGCGGCGCCGCGCACCGCCTCCAGCCGGGATGCGGGCGGGCCAACCTCATTCTCCACCCAGTCAACCAACAGGGTGAGCACGCGGCGCAGCGCGGCATCCTGCTCCTCGATCCGCGCTTCCAGCGTGGCGATGCGCTGGGCGAGCACGGCTGCATCCTCGCGCGTGATCGCGTCCGCCGGCGCGGTGGATGGTGTCGCGGTCGGCAGATCGCGAACCGCATCGGCCTGCACCTCCTCGATCAGCGCGGCGTCGATCAGCGTCGCGCCGAGGATCGCGGCGTGGAGCATCACGCGTCCCATGAGCTGGTTCACCCGGCGCGGCACGCCGCCGGTAATCTGGTGGAGCAACGGAAAGGCATCGTCCGCGAAATCCGGGCTTCCCCGCCATCCGGCGATCTGGAGCCGGTGGCCGACATATTCGGCGATCTCCTCCGCCCCCATCGGATCGAGGTGATGGATCGCGATCACCCGCTGGCGCAATTGCTCCAGCGCTTGCGAGCCGTGCAGCCGCTCGCGGAACTCGGGCTGGCCGAGCAGGAATATCTGGACGAGCGCCCGCCCGCCGGCCTGGAAATTGGACAGCATCCGCAGTTCCTCGACCGCGGAGATATCCAGCGCCTGCGCCTCGTCTACGATCAGCAGCGTGCGCCGCCCGGTGCGCGCCACCGCGTTCAGCCCGCGCTCGATCACGGTGAGCAGTTCGGCCTTGTTGCGCGGCGCATCGGCAACGCCAAGCCCGGTGGCGACGATCCGCAACAGATCGTCCGCCTCGATCGCACTCGACACTAGCGAGATGACGTTGAGGTCCGCCGGATTGATCCGCGAAGTCAGATGGCCGACCAGCGTTGTCTTGCCCGCGCCGATATCGCCGGTGATGACGATGAAGCCCTCGCCCTGCGCCAGCCCATAGCCGAGATATGCCATCGCCTTGCGATGCGTGGCGCTGTCGAACCAGTATTTCGGGTCCGGCGTGAGCTGGAACGGCCGTTCGCTGAGGCCGAAATGATCCTCATACATCTTGCGAGGCTCCCTGATTTTCGTGCTCCCGCGCCATCAGAACGTGTACCTCGCCCCAAGGAGCCCCTGCGCCGACCACTGGCTGTCGAAACCGCGCTGATCGTATGTGTAGATGCCGAGCGAGGCGATCGTGCCGATGCGCCCGAAGCGACGCTGATAGCTCCCGGTGAGGCCGGCACCGAGCACGCCCTGCATCACCGCGATGTTGCTGTTATAATAATTCACGAACAGATTGGCGTCGATTTCCGAAACCGGGCTCAGCGCGCGCGCGTAGAAAAGCTGCGCGTAATAGCTCTCGTCATTATCGCCGAGGATGCTGATGCCCGGCGCGGCGGGCGGCGCGTAGAGCTTGCGATTGGCATAGCCGAAGCCCAGCCCGAGCCGCGTCACGCCAAGCGTGCGGGAATAGACCACGTCCACGCCACGCGCGCGATAGACGGCCGTGGTTACCGACTGGAACGCGCTGTTGAGGCATCCGCCCGCGCCACCCGTGGCCGGTTGCGCCGCGAACACGCAGCCGGCGAACTGCTGCCCGAACGGATCGGCCTGCGTCTCGAAACTGGTCGGCAGCGAAGCCAGGCCATCGCGGAGCTGGCGCCCGAACGTGCTGATCCCGTCGTAAACCACCGCGCGCACCGCGCTGTCCGGCGACATGCGCCACGCAAGCGATCCGAAATAGGTTTCGCCGCCGTAGCGATAACCGGCATTGGCCTGCAATTCGAGCCGCGCGGAGGGGCGCCACACCACGCCCGCGTCATAGATCAGCCCATCGGTGTTATAGGCGATGCGGCGCGGCGAAGCGGGATCGGTGACGAAGCGCCCGTTGCCGTCCAGCACCGGATTGCCGTTGCCGTCGATCAGCGGATCGCGCTGGGTCGAGCGTATCTTCTCATAGCCCGCGCCCGCACGCAGCGCGACCGTGCGGCTGACCGGCTGAACCACATCGACGCGCGCGAACTCGCCCTCGTATCGTTGCGAAAGCTGGCTGGCGAAATCGCGCTCCAGCGCACCGCTCAGCGTGATGCCGAACGGCGCGATCCGCCCCGCGCCGACGCCGATCGAGGCCACCGCGAGATGGCTTGTCGAATCATCGAAATAGTCGAGCCGTGGCGCCCCCGGCGCGATGCCGGTGAAGCCGGGCACCTCGACCTTGGTATAACCGAAGCGATAGCCGAGCATCACCTGCGCCGGGCCGGCGCTGGTGGTGTATTGCGGGCCGAGATAGACGGAATAGACGTTCGACACATTGGCCGAATTGTCGCTGAACAGCCCCGGCGCCGCGCCGCGAATGTCGGCGCGGGTGCGGGTCGCGAGGGCGCCCGCATCAATCGAGAAGCCCGGCGCGAGCTTTACCGAGCCGCGCGCGAGGCCGGAAACCATGTCCACGTCGGCCAGATTGCCGTTCCACGGAATGCGGCGCTCATAACGCGCGCTGATCTGCCCTTCGGCACGGCGGCCTGAAATGCCCGCCTCCACGCCGACGGCCACCTGGGTCCAGGTCACGACATCGTCGTTGGTCAGATCGGCGCCGATCGCCTGCCCGAGTTCGACATAGGGCGCGACATATCGCGTATCGGCAAGCGCCGGCGAAGCGATCATCACCGCCCCTAGCGACGCGGCAAGGAGACCCCGCCTCATCATCATTTCCCCTGCCCGTAATAGCTGCCGAACCGCCCGCGGTGCGGCTCGTAGGAGGTGGCGTTCAACACCAGGCTGATGTGTTCGCAGCCGTCGAGCAGCGCCACCGCTTCGCGCACGTCGCTATCCGTCGTGCGATCGGCGCGCACCACCAGCATCACCTGCGCGACGAGCAGCGCCAGCACCGATGCCGGCGAGGCGGCAAGCGCCGGGGGCGAATCGAACACGATGATCCGGCGCGGATCGGCGGCCAGCAACTGATCGAGCACCTGCGCGGTGCGCACGCTGGCGAGCAATTCGGTATCGGCGTGGCTGCGCGCGCCCGCCGGCAGCAGCGAGAGTTGCGGCACGTCCGTCTTCAGCACGAACGCTTCCGGATCGAGCGTCTGATCGCTGATGATATCGAGCAGCCCGGTCGAATCATCCAGCCCGAGCGAGGCCATGACATCGGGCTTGGCGAAATCGGCATCGACCAGCAACACCTCGACATCGCGTTCGGCGGCGAGGCTGATCGCGAGATTGATCGCGCAGAAAGTCTTGCCCTCGCCCGGCTTGCCCGATCCGACGAGGATCGTGCGCGCGCGGCGCTCCGGCGCGCCCGCCGCGATCGTCCGCGCATTGAGCAGCAACTGCCGCTTCACCATGCGGAATTCCTCGGCGAGTGCGCCCACCGGGGCGCCGGGAACGAGCATCCCCTTCCCCGCCAGCATCGCCCGATCAATATGCGCGACGCCGGATGGATTCTCCCATCCGTCATCGTCGGCCTGCACGGCGAAATCGCGCAATTCCAGCGGGATCGCAGCCAGCGTCGCCGCCACTTCGGGCGACATGGTCATCGCGCCCGGCGGCGGCGCGGGCGCGTCATCCAGGAACGTGTGAGCCGGAAGCCCCGGCGCGGTTTCCTCCGCTTCCTGTGCCTGCGCCTGCGCCTCCCGCGTGGCAGCACGATCGGCGCGGCGCACGCGGAATTGCGCATCGAAATCATATATTTGCGCGGCGCGCTCGATCAGCGATCCTTCGCGCGGGGCGGATGATTTGCTCATGCCGTCATCCCCCGCTGAACCATCTCGACGCCGAGCAGGATGATGTAACTCGCCAGCAATGCAGCGGTGCCGCCCGCCAGCCATTTCAGCTTCTTCGCGCGATCCTCGGACTGGGCACGCGTCACCATCTCGCCGATTGATCCGATCACCGCCATCCCCGAAGCCTTTTCCAGCCGCTGCGCCGTCGGGAAGGTTCCCTGTACCTGGCCCAGCGCGAAGGCCGCGCCCAGCCCGCCGAGCAACCCGGCGGCGAGCACGCCGGTCAGCAGCAACGGGCGGTTCGGCGCGGTCGGCGTGCGCGAGCTGGTCGGCGGGTCGATCACGCTGAATTTCACCGCGTCGGTCTGCGTCTGCGCCTGGCTGTGCAGCGCCACCTGCTCGCGCTGGACGAGCAACTGGTCATACTGATCCTTGAGCACGCTGTAATTGCGGTCGATCCCGCCCTGCTCCGCCGCGACCGCCGGATCCTGCGCCAGTTTCGCGTTGAGCGTATCGAGATCGGATTGAAGCTGGCGCTTGCGCATCACCAGCGCGGTTACGGCGGCCTGCCGGTCCGCGCGCATCGACTGGAGCGAGATATAGGCGGGATTGTCCGCCGATGCCGCGCCTGCCGATGCCGGTTCGTTGCGGGCATCCGCCTGCGCCTGCGCAAGCTGCGCCTTCAGCGCGACGACATCCGGGTGGTTATCAGTATAACCGCGTGATCGCGCATCGGCGAGCTGGCCCTGGATCGCCGCGAGGCGCGCGCGCGCCGGCCCAATGCCCGGCGCGGGGCCGGCGCCGGGGATGTTGCGCGGCGTCCCAGACATCTGGCCGCTCAACGCCGCAAGATTGGCCTGCGCCGCGGCAAGATCGCTGTCGACCTGCCCCATTTGCGCGCGCGCGGCGCCGATCCGGTCGCTGACCGATCCGGTGCCCGGCAGCGAGCCGAGATAGCGGTTCTGGAAATTGGCGCGTTTAACCTCCGCGTCCTGAAGCTTGGCGCCGAGCGACTGAAGCTGCGAATCGAGGAACTGGAGTGTCTGCGCGCTCTGGCTGCGATCGTCCGACAGATTCTGCTCGACGAACAGGTCGATCAGCTTCTGCGTTATCTGCCGCGCGAGATGCGGCGTGGAGGCGGTGGTGACGATCTCGAACAGATTATCCTGTTGCGCGGTGATCTTGATCGCATTTTGCAGCCCCGCGACGCGATCCGCGATCGCGCGATCCGTCGTCGCGCCCTGCGCCAGATCGGTGCCACGCACCACCTTGGTAAGGTTCACTGCGGAAGTCAGCGTCTGGCGCACCGTATCAATATCGCGCGTCTGATCCCCTACAGCCGCGCCGTTCGCGCTGGTCGGCAATACCTGGCGCACCTGCACGAAGATGCGCGCGTGGCTTTCGTAGCGGCTCGGAATCTGGCTGACGAACAGCCAGCCCAGAATGCAGATGCCCCACGCCACCGCCAGCGCAAGCCAGCGGCGGGTCCACATCATGTGGGCGGCGATCCGTATCTCCTCAAGCAATCCCGACACGCCCGGCCTTTCAGAACATGCTTTCGGGGATGATGATGACATCACCCGGCTCCAGCTTCACATTGGCCGTCGGGTCACCGCTCTTGAGCAGGCGGTTGATCTTCAGCTGATATTCGTGCTGCTTGCCGGTCGCGCGGTCATAGCGGATCAGCCGCGCGCGATTGCCGGCGGCATATTGCGAAAGGCCGCCCACCGCGATCATCGCATCGAGCAACGTCATGTTCGCGCGATACGGCAGCGATGCCGGCTTCTCGGTCGCGCCGACGATGCGCACCTGCTGGCTGTAGGTGCCGGAAAAATTCTCGACGATCACCGATACGATCGGGTCTTTGATATATTCGCCCAGCGCCGCCTTCATATCGTCGGCGAGTTGCGCCGGCGTCTTGCCCACGGCGGACATGTCGTTGACCAGCGGCGTGGTGATGCGGCCATCGGGGCGCACCTGCACCTTGGCGGACAGTTCGGGATTGCGCCACACGAAGATCTGCAGCGAATCGAGCGGCCCGATGACATATTGCTCGCCGGGTTGCTCCGCTTTGGCGACAAAGGCGGCGGACGGCAGCCCGCCTGGCCGTGCCTTGTCCTGAGCGCAGCCCGCCAGCATCACCGATGCCACGGTCATCGCCGCCAGGCCACGGGAACCATTGCCGAAACGCATAACATTCTCCTTCGCGCGCCCGGCCTGGCGGGAGACGTCTTCCCCGCCGGATGCACTCGTTTCCGGCCTATGGGGTCAAGAGGTGAAGATAGCGTTAGGAACGACTGACTATGCGCTCCGCCGGCGCCGGATGGCCGAGAAACGCCGTCGGGCTGGCGGTGACGCCATAAGCGCCGGCGAGGAAGATCGCGATGATATCGCCCGGCGCCGCATGGGGCAGCGCCACGCGATCGCCCAGCCGGTCGAGCGGTGTGCACAGGCACCCCACTACGGACACCTCACCGTATGCCGCCTCCCCCATGCGATGCGCCACCGCGATCGGATAGTTGCGCCGCACCACGGTGCCGAAATTGCCGCTGGCGGCGAGCTGGTGGTGAAGCCCGCCATCGACGACGAGGAAGGTCTCGCCCCGGCTCTCCTTCCGATCGACCACGCTGGTGAGATAGACCCCGGCCTCCGCCACCAGCCAGCGCCCCAGTTCGATCGCGAAACGCGCGTCGCCAAGGATCGGCGCGCGCGCTTCAAGCGTCGCCGCCAGCGCGTCGCCGATCCGATTGATATCGAGCGGGATGTCGCCCGGAAAATAGGGAATGCCGAATCCCCCGCCGAGATTGACCAGCGGCGGGGCCGCCCCCGCTTCGTCCGCCAGCCGCGCGGCGAGCGCGACCGTCGCCGCCTGCGTGTCGATGATCGCCGCCGCGTCGAGCGCCTGCGAGCCCGCGAAGATATGGAAGCCGCGCCAGTCCGCCCCGCCGTCACGGATCAGGCGCACCACGTCCGCCGCCATTTCCGCATCCACGCCGAAGGGCGATGGGCGACCGCCCATCTTCATCCCCGATCCCTTCAGCTCCATATCCGGATTGACCCTGACGGCGAGGCGCGGGCGGGCGCCCAGCCGATCGCCGATCGCCAGTGCGCGCCGGGCCTCGCCTATGGATTCGACGTTCAGCGTGGCGCCGCAGATGATCGCCGCCTCCAGTTCCGCGTCGCGCTTGCCCGGCCCGGCGAAGCTGATGTGCCTGGCCGGCATCTCCTTCAGCGCGACGGATAATTCGCCGGCGGAGGCCACGTCGATCCCGTCGACCAGCGGCGCGATCGCAGCGAGCAATATCGGGTTCGGGTTCGCCTTCATCGCATAATGCAGGTCAATCGCGGGCATCGCCGCGCGGAACCGCGCAACCCGCGCCGCGACGATCGCGGGATCATAGACGAAACACGGCGATCCGGCCTCGGCGATCCAATCGGTCGCACGCCGCCCGCCGATCGTCAATTCACCCCGCTGCCCGGCAAATTCGGGCGGGATCGGCCCCATCGGCTTCATGGCGTCACCTCCGCACGGATTCGGGCACGATCGAGCTTGCCATTGGGGTTGCGCGGCAGATCGCCGCGCCACTCGATCCGCGCCGGCTGCATGAAATTGGGCAGATCACGCTTGAGCCGTTCGCGCAACGCCCCCTCCTGCGACGCATCGCCGCGCAGCACCAGCACGATCGCCTGCCCCAGCCGCGCATCGGCAACGCCAATTGCGACCGCCTCCGCCGCCTCACCACCGGCAACGGCGGCCTCTTCCAGTTCGGCGGGGCTGATGCGGTTCCCCGCGCTCTTGATCATTTCATCGTCACGCCCGACGAAGCGGAGCAACCCTTCCGCATCCGCAATCACCGTATCGCCGGACCATACCGCCGTTCCGCCATAATGCGAGAAGGCCGGCGCCGGGCGAAAGCGTTGCGCGCTGCGCGCCGCGTCCCGCCAATAGCCCTGCGCGACCAGCGGGCCGGCATGGACCAGTTCGCCCGCCTCTCCTGCGCCCGCGCGGGTGCCATCCGGGCGCACGACCAGCACCTCGGCATGGGGGATCGCGCGACCGATCGATTCGGGGCGGCTGTCGACCAGCGCCGGATCGAGGAAGGTCGAGCGGAACGCCTCGGTCAGCCCGTACATCGGATACAGGCGCGCGGCGGGGAACCTTTCCCGCAGCGCGCGCACCAGCCGGGGCGTCAGCGCGCCGCCGGAATTGGTCAGCCGCGTGATCCGCGCGGCGGTCTCTGTCGGCCAGTCCGCCTCGATCAATTGCACCCACAAGGGCGGCACCCCCGCCAGCGTCGTCGCCGAAACCCGCTCCACCGCCTTCACCACATCGCGCGCCGTAAGATAATCGAGCGGCGCCACCGCAGCGCCCGCCGCCCATGTCGACAGCAACTGGCTCTGGCCATAGTCGAAACTCAACGGCAACACGCCAAGCACGCGATCTTCTGGCACAATTTCAAGATAATGCGCGACGGAATTCGCACCAAACCACAGATTGGCGTGGCTCAACATCACGCCCTTGGGCCGCCCGGTCGAACCCGATGTGTAGAGGATCGCGGCCAGCGCATCCGGATCACCCGAGGAACGCGGCAACGCATCGCCCTCACCCGGCTCCACCGCGACGATCACTTCCGTCGCGAGGTCATCCGCCGCCAGCGTCGCTGCGCGCGGCGGTTGGGTGAGCAGCAGCCGTGCACCGCTATCCGCCATGATATGCGCCACCTGGGCGCGCTTCAGCAGCGGATTGATCGGCACATGGACCAGCCCCGCGCGCGGCGCGGCGAGCGGCATCAGACAGGCGGCACGCGCCTTGGGTAGCCAGGTCGCGACGCGATCACCCGGCGCGAAGCCGAAGCCCGCCAGCCAGCCAGCGAGCCGCGCGACCGCCTGCTCCACCTCCCGATAGGTCAGCGTCGTGCCGCGCTCGATCAGCGCGGGGGCGTCGTCCGCCCCGGCAAGGACGTGATCTATCAATTGCGGGGTCGGGTCTAGCGGCACCATGATGCTTTCCATGGCCGAACCCGTTGCGGATTTCATCCCCCCGTCCTAACGGCCCGTCCTGACGGGAAGGGATCGCGCATGGGGCGAGCAGGGATGGACGAGATCGAACAGGCTGTGCGCGCGGTGTTGCGCCATGCGCTTGGGCTGTCCGAGGCACAGGTCGCCGCCTTCCATGCCGACACGCCGTTGTTCGGCGCGCTGCCCGAACTCGATTCGATGGCGGTCGCCGGGGTGTTGACCGAACTGGAAGATCGGCTGGGCATCACCATCGACGATGACGATATCGACGGCGACATGCTGGAGACGTTCGGCGCGCTCGCGCGCTTCGCCGCGGACAAGGTGGCCGCCTGAGCGCCCCGCGCATCACGCATTACGCATGGCGCGGCGGTCGCGAGGCGATGCTGCGTTTCGGACCGGAACGCGGCCCTGTCGTCGCCGCCATCCTCCCCTTGTTCGAGGAGGGCAACCGCACCCGCGCGGCGGCGATCGACGTTCTGCGGCGGCTGGCCGCGCTCGGCATTGGCGGCGCCTTGCCCGATCTGCCCGGCACCGGCGAAAGCCTCGTCCCCACGCGGGCAGCATCGCTGGCGGGCTGGCGAGCGGCCTTCGCCGCGGCGGTGGAGGCGTTGAACGCGCCGGTATTCGCGATGGCGTGGCGCGGCGGCGCGCTGATCGACGGTGGAGCCGAACTCGCTGGCCGGTGGCGCCTCTCCCCGATGACCGGGGCCGAGCAATATCGCGAACTGGCGCGGATTCAGCGGATCGGCGGCGGCGAGGGTTATGCGGGCAACCGTTTGTCGCCCGCATTGCTCGGCGAACTCGATACCGCCGAAACGCCAGCCGCTGGCGCGCTGCGCGTGGCGCGACTGAAAGAAGACCCGCGCGAGGCGGCGCTTTACTTGCCCGGTCGGCCGCTATGGCGCGCCACCGAACCGGGGGTGGATGCTGTGTTGCAGGAAGCGGTGGCCGATGATCTCGCCGCATGGATCGCCGCGTGCGGCGGCTGATCGCCTTCCCCTGCGGCGGCGATACGCTGATCGGCTCGCTTGACGAGGCGCCAGGCGCAACGGGGCTGCTGATCGTTTCGGGGGGTAATGAGATTCGTGCGGGCGCGCATCGCGGCATGGCGATGCTGGCCGCCACTCTGGCCGCGGAGGGCGTACCCGTGTTCCGCTATGACCGGCGCGGAATCGGCGATTCGAGCGGAGAAAATCGCGGCTTCTATGCGGCGCGAGACGATCTGCTCGCCGCAGCCGCGGCGTTTCGCGCCGAAGCGCCGCATATCACCCGGCTGACAGGGTTCGGTAATTGCGACGCAGCGACGACGCTGGCGCTCCACGGCAAGGCGGCGGGAATCGCACGGGTGCTGCTCGCCAACCCATGGGTGATCGAGCCGGTGGACGGGCTGCCCCCGCCCGCCGCAATACGCGCGCATTATGCCGCGCGGCTGCGTGATCCCGCGACATGGCGCCGCGCGCTCAGCGGCGGCGTTTCGATCGGTAAATTCATCCGTGGTTTACGGCGCATTTCGGATGGATCGACTGAGGCCGGGTCGCTCGCCGCCACCGCGCTGCCGGCTATCGCGGGCTGGGGATCGAAGGCGACGGTTATTCTGGCGGAGGGCGACGCCACCGCCATCGCTTATGCCGATGCCGCGAAACGCGCAGCGGTGGCGCCGCGCACGATCGTTATCCCCTCCACCTCACATAGCTTCGCGCGGCAAGCGGACGCCGCCGCGCTGGCGGCGGCGATCCGCGATCTTGTCAACGCTTGCGAATAAACGCGCGAATGTCGTTGGAAAGTTTCTGCAAATCCTCATCACGCACGTACATCATGTGGCCGGCGTGATAATAATGCCATTCGATCCGCCCGTCAGTGGGCATTCCGGTCCGGCTGAATGAATATTCCGCGCCGAAGAAGGGCGTCGCGAAATCATAATAGCCCTGCCCGGCGAACACGCGCAGCCCGCTGTTCTCGCGCAGCGCACGACCGATATAGGGCGCCACATTGACGTAGACCGAGCCGCCGCGCGGGCCGGGGATCTTCCAGTCCCAGTCGCGCACCGCGCCGATCGAGGAATAGACCAGTTCGGGCGAATATTTCAGCCCCTCGCGCGCCCACCAATTCATCGCGGCGGTATAGGAACCGTCAATGCCATAGAAGCTCGGATCGTTATCCGGCTCCTCCCCCGCATTGTCGTAATCCTTGCCGGTGTAGCGCGTATCGAGCCGCCCGATCGTCAGCCCGCGATCGCGCAGCAATTCCTTGTAGAAGCGCCCCGGCGACAGCCTCAGGTCCGCATTGCTGAGAAAGGTTTGCGACACGCCGGTGAAGCGCGAGAGCTGCGGCAGGATCTGCGCACGCTCCTCGGCAGACAGGTTGTTGCCCTTTAGCAGCGCCGAGGCATAGGGGCCGATCGCCCAGGCGCGCGCCTCCGCCACGAATTCCTCGACCGTGGCGGGCTTGTTCGGCACCTTGTTGTGATACCAGGCCGTTGCCGCCATCGACGGCAGGTTGGTGACATAGCCAAGTTCGTTGCCCGGCGCTTCCGCCGCCTGGCTGAAATCCATGATCGAGGAGATCAGGATGATGCCGTTCACCGCGACATCGGTATAGCTGCCCTCAAGCTCGTTGATGACCGCCGCCGAACGCGTGGTGCCATAGCTTTCGCCGCCGATGAACTTCGGCGCATTCCACCGGCCATTGGCGTCCAGCCACAATCGGATGAACCGCGCCATCGACTTGGCATCGGCGGTGATGCCCCAATAATCCTTCGGATCGGTCTTGCCGAGCGCGCGGCTGAAGCCGGTGCCGACCGGGTCGATGAATACAAGGTCCGTCGCATCCAGCAGCGAGGCGTTGTTGTCGATGATGCGATAAGGCGGCGCGCCATCGTCCTTGGCATCGGGCAGCACGACGCGCTTCGGCCCGAACGCGCCCATCTGAAGCCAGAGCGATCCGGAGCCGGGACCGCCGTTCCACAGGAACGTCACCGGGCGGTTCGGATCGACCGGCCCTTCCTTGATATAGCTATAGGAGGTGATCGCCGCGAGCGGCTTGCCGTCCTTGTCCTTCAGATAGGTTTCGCCCGCGATCGCCTTGTACGCGATCTTCACCCCGCCGAACGTGCCGCTGTGGTGCGTCACCGAAACGACGGGCGGCGGGATCGCGGGATCGCCGCTCTTTTCCGCAGGCGCCTTGTCGTCCGTCTTTTTGTCCTGCGCGATGGCCGGCGCCGCCAGCATGATGCCCGCCGCCGACAACGCGAGCGCGATCCGAAACTTCATCATTCCCCCCGGTTCATTATCGTTCAGGCGAAGGTGTGTATCACCTTCACAATACACGTAAAGCTATTCCGCCGCTTCGGCGAGCTTTTCAAAATCGGCCTCGGCAAGGAAGCGTTCCGCATCCAGCGCGGCCATGCAGCCGGTGCCCGCCGCCGTCACCGCCTGGCGATAGACCTTGTCCATCACGTCGCCGCACGCGAACACGCCCGCCACACTGGTGCGCGTCGAGCCGGTCTGCACCGCGACATAGCCGTCGGCATCAAGCGCGACATGGCCGCGGAACAATTCGGTCGCCGGATGATGCCCGATCGCGACGAAGCCGCCCTCGACATCGAGCCGCGACGCCTCGCCCGTCTCCGTGTCGCGCAGATCGAGCGCGACGAGGCCCGCCGTGCCGCCGCCATCGACGAATTCGCGCACTTCCTTGTTCCACAGCACCGTGATGTTCGGATGCGCGAACAGCCGATCCTGAAGGATCTTCTCCGCGCGCAGCGAATCGCGGCGGTGGATCAGCGTGACGTTATCGGAATGGTTGGTGAGATAGAGCGCCTCCTCGACAGCGGTATTGCCGCCGCCGATCACCGCCACCTTCTTGCCGCGATAGAAAAAGCCGTCGCAGGTGGCGCAGGCGCTGACGCCCTTGCCCTTCATCGGCTCCTCGCTGTCGATGCCGAGCCATTTGGCCTGCGCGCCGGTGGCGATCACCAGCACATCGCCTTCATAAACGTCCCCGCCGTCGCCGATCAGGCGGAACGGCCGCTTCGAGAGATCAACCTCGACGATCGTATCCCACATCAGCCGCGTGCCGACGTGCTCGGCCTGCTTCTGCATCTGCTCCATCAGCCACGGGCCCTGGATCACGTCGGCGAAACCGGGATAATTCTCCACGTCGGTGGTGGTGGTGAGTTGGCCGCCGGGCTGGATGCCCTGAACGACGATCGGCTGCATCCCGGCGCGCGCGCCATAGATGGCGGCGGAAAGGCCGGCCGGGCCGGAACCGAGAATCAGCATACGGGTGGAATGAATTGTCATGGCGCATGATGTAGAATGTGCATTCGCGCTTGCAAACCGCTCGCGTTGCGCGCGCGCCAAAGTCCTGCTTTGGTGACGGCATGACCGACTTTACCCCGATGCTCCAGCCCGATCGCGGCCAGCCGGCACGCGCGATCCACGTCGTCCATCCCAATGCCTTCGCCGACTGGCTCGCCGGCCAGCCGCCCCGCGTGCGCAGCGCGATCGCGGCGAACCGGGTGACGGGCAAGGCGGGCGAACGCGCGGTGCTGCCCGGCGAGGGCGCGGAGGAATGGTCGTATCTGCTCGTCTGCCCCGAGCCGGAAAGCTCGCCATGGCGGATCGCGTCGCTCGGCACCTCGCTGCCGGAGGGCACCTATCGCCTCGCCTCGGGCGAGCCGGGGGCGGCGATGCTCGGCTGGTTGCTCGGCCAATATCGCTTCGAGCGCTATCGCGCCGATCCGGCTGAGCCGCGCGTGTTGCTCTCGGGCGAACCCGCGCGGATCGACGAGGCGCTGCGCGTCGCGGAGGCCACCGCCATGGTGCGCGATCTGGTCAACACCGGCGCATCCGATCTCGGCCCGGCGGGGCTGGAGGAGATCGCCGGGGCGCTGGCAAAGAAACATGGCGCGACGCTCACCGTGACGCGCGGCGATGCGCTCGCCACGGGCTATCCGATGATCCACGCCGTCGGGCAGGCGGCGGCGAAGGAACATGCGCCGCGCCTGATCGAGCTGGAATGGGGCGATCCCGCGCATCCGCGCGTCGCGCTGGTCGGCAAGGGCGTGTGCTTCGATTCGGGCGGGCTGGATATCAAGCCGGCCGCGGGTATGCGGCTGATGAAGAAGGATATGGGCGGCGCGGCGCATATGCTCGCTCTGGCTGGCCTTGTGATGGGCGCGCGGCTGAAGGTCAGGCTCCACCTGCTGATCCCGGCGGTGGAGAATGCGGTGGCCGGCAACGCCTTCCGCCCCGGCGACGTACTCAAGACGCGCAAGGGCCTGACGGTGGAGAACACCAATACCGATGCCGAGGGGCGGCTGATCCTTGGCGACGCGCTCGCGAAGGCGGTGGAATCGTCGCCATCGCTGATCCTCGATTTCGCGACGCTCACCGGCGCCGCGCGCGTGGCGCTTGGCCCGGATATGCCGCCGCTGTTCGCCAATGACGAGGCACTGGCGGCGGAATTGCTGGCGGCATCCGAAAGCGTGAAGGATCCCTTGTGGCGAATGCCGCTGTGGGACGGTTATGACGAGATGCTGAAATCCGACATCGCGGACATGGTGAATTCACCCGACAGTGGCTTTGCCGGCGCGATCACCGCCGCCTTGTTCCTGCGCCGTTTCGTGCCGGAAACGATCGCGTGGGCGCATGTCGATACTTTCGCATGGCGACCGGCGGCGAAAGCCGGGCGCCCCAAGGGCGGCGATGCGCTCGGCCTGCGCGCGGCATGGGAAGTGCTGAAGACGCGGTTCGGTTGAAGCCGGCGCGGCGTCAGACCGTGCGCGCCGCGCCCACTTCATAGGCGACGAGATCGCGCTGACCAATGCCAAGCGCGGGCCATGCCGCGCGCCACGCCTTGATATGCGCGGAGGCGAAGTGGCGTTCCAGCGCCGCTTCGTCCCGCCACAGTTCCCTCACATGGATCAGGCCGGCGTCGAGCACATCCTCGGCATAGGCATAAAGCAGGCAGCCATCCTCGGCGCGGCTCGCCTCGATCATCGCGGCCATCGCCGGGCGCGCCCGATCCAGCCGGTCGCGCGACAACCGAAATGTTCCGACGATCAGCAGCATCAGGCCGTGCGACCGCTCACGCCATCGCGCGTGCCGTCGATCAGCACGAACGCCACGCGCGCCATCGCGGTGCCACGATTTTCCCAGCCATGCGAGGTGCCGCGCTGGATCAGGATGTCGCCGGCGCGCAGCAGCGTTTCGTCGCGATCCATCACCGCCCAAATTTCCCCGGCCAGCACGATCGCATAATCGACCGTATCGGTGGTGTGCATCCCGGCGCTGCGCTCGCTGCCCGCGTGATGATCGGCATCGGGATAGAGCAACGCGAACACCTGCGCGGCAAGTGCTGCCTGATCGGCACGCGATCCCTCCTGCGGCGGAAAATCTATCACGCGCAGCACCGTGCCGCCCGGTGGGGGCAGCACACCCTTGTGTTCGGCGATCGTATCCGGTGCCTCGATCGGCGCCGGAGCCGCGCCGGTGCGCCAGATATTATCGCTGCGAAACGGCGAGCCGGGCAGCGCGAATCCTGCCGGGCTCGGCCCGTCGGCGGCGATGTGTGATCGCCCCTCCCCGTCGATCGCGGTGAGGACACGGCGAACTTGGCGGAGGGGCGCCAGCGTCATGCGTCCGCGCCCGCCGCGATGATCGGCGCGAACTTCGCAGCCGTCAGGCTCGCGCCGCCGACCAGCGCGCCATCCACGTCGCTGGCATGAAGCAACGCGGCGGCGTTATCCGCCGTCACCGATCCGCCATAGAGCAGCCGCACGCCCGCGCCGCCCTCCGCGCCGAGCAATTCCACCAGCGTTGCGCGGATCGCGCCGTGCATCGCCTCCACATCCGCGACGGTCGCGGTGCGCCCGGTGCCGATCGCCCAGATCGGCTCGTAAGCGATAGCGAGCCAGTCGCCGCGCGCACCCTCTGGCAGCGACGCGCGGATCTGCGCCGTCACCACGGCCACCGCGCGGCCACTCTCGCGCTCGTCGAGCGTTTCGCCGACGCACAGGATCGCGTCCATCCCGTTGCGGCGCAGCGCCTCCGCCTTGGCCTTCACATCGGCGTCGCTCTCGCACTGGCCCTGGCGGCGTTCGGAATGGCCGACGATCGAGAAGCGCGCGCCCGCCTCCTTCGCCATCGCGGCGGAGATGCAGCCGGTATGTGCGCCGCTGTCGGCGGCATGAACGTCCTCCGCCCCGATCGGGAAGGAGGCGCGCTGCGCGGCGGGCGCGATCAGCGTCGCCGGTAGCGCGATCGCCACATCGACGCGCGGATCCATGGCGGCACCGATCCCGTCGAGTTCCGCAAGGCTCGCGAGCGATCCGTTCATCTTCCAGTTTCCGGCAACCAGCTTACGACGCATATTCCTCCCCTTGATGGCGATAATCACGATTGCATCGGGCGATAGCCGCGCTCGGCGCTTGATGCCACCGGAAGCCGACCCTAAAGCCCTCACCTGCAACTTCACGGGTTTTTACGAGTATGCTCGGCTTCTTTCGGCGGATCACCAATTCCAAGATCGGGCTAATCATCACCTTCGGCGTTCTCGCCATGATCGCGGTGGCCTTTGCCGCGGGCGACGTCACCGGGTTGCGCTCCGGCTCCGGCGCGATGACGACAACCACCGTCGCACGGATCGGCAATACCGTGATCGGCGAAGCGCAGTTGAAACAGCGCGTCACCGATCAGCTCAACGAAATCCGCCAGCAGAATCCGACGGTGGACATGGCGACGCTGATCGCCAACGGCGGCGTCGAGAGCATTCTCGATCAGCTCACCACCGGCATCGCGCTCGAAAAATTCGGCCAGGATCAGGGCATGGCGGTCAGCCGCGCGCTGGTGGGCAGCGAGTTGCAGAGCATTCCGGCGCTGATCGGGCCGACCGGAAAGTTCGATCAGGCCGCTTACGAGCGTATCCTCCAGCAGCGCCGGCTGACCGACGCGCAGATCCAGGGCGAGATCGCGCAGCAGACGATGGCGCGCTTCCTGATGGGGCCGACCGTCGGGGCGACGCAAATGCCCGAATCCGTGGCGCTGCCTTATGCCTCTCTGCTGCTTGAGCGCCGCACCGGCGAGGTGGCGATCGTTCCCGCCGCGGCGATGATCGGCGGCCCGGCGCCAACCGACGCGGAAGTGCAGGATTTCTACAAGCGCAACGTCGCGCGTTATACCGTGCCGGAACGCCGCGTGATCCGCTACGCGCTCGTCACCTCGGATATGCTGAAGGCGCAGGCCCAGCCGAGCGAGGCGGAGATCGCGCAGGCCTATAACGCCGATCGCGCCAAATATGCCGCGAAGGAGCGCCGCACGCTCACGCAGGTCGTCGTGCTCGATCAAAAGGGCGCCGAGGCGCTTGCCGCCAAGGCAAAGGCCGGCTCGATCGCCGATGCCGCGCGCGCCGCCGGGCTGGAGCCGCGCACGATCAGCGCGGTGGAAAAGGCGGCCTACGCGAGCCAGACCTCCGCCGCTGCCGCCGACGCCGCTTTCGGCGCCGCCAAAGGTGCTGTGATCGGCCCGATCAAGGGCGGGATCGGCTTTATCGTCGCGAAGGTCGATGCGATCGAGCAGGTGCCCGCCAAAACGCTGGCGCAGGTCCATGAGGAGATCGCCAAGGCGCTCACCGCGCAGAAGACGATCGCGGCGATGAGCAAAATCCACGACAAGCTGGACGATGCGATCGCCGATAACGCCAATTTCAGCGAACTCGCCAACGACAACAAGCTCACCATGCAGGCAACGCCCGCGCTCACCAGCGCCGGGATCAACCCTGACGATGCAGCGTCCAAGCCCGATCCCGCGCTGGCCGAAATCGTCAAGGCCGGCTTCGCTGCGGAGGAAGGCGATTCGCCGACGATGGTGCAGCTCGCGCCCGATGGCAGCTTCGCGCTCGTCTCGCTCGATCGCGTCGTTCATTCGGCCCCCCGCCCGCTCGACAAGGTGCGCGACGCGGTGGCGAAGGATTTCGCGACCGATCGCGCGCGTAAAGCGGCGCGCCAGGCCGCCTCCGCGATCCTCGCCAAGGTGCAGAAGGGCGTTCCGCTGGCACAGGCGGTGGCGCAATCGGGCGCGAAAGGCGCCAGCACCCAGCCGATCGGCGCGGTGCGCGGCCAGATCAACGATCCGCGCGGCGCCAATCCCGCGCTCGCGCTGCTGTTCAGCCTGCCCGGCGGTGGGGCGCGGCTGCTGGAGGCGCCGAACAACGCGGGCTGGATGGTCGTCAAACTCGACACGATCGTCGCCGGAGACGCCGCGAAGATGCCGCAGCTCGTCACCTCCACGCGCCGCGAACTGGGCAGCATGGTCGGTCGCGAATATGCCGAGCAATTCACCAATGCGGTGAAGGCTGAAATGAAGGCGACGCGTAACCAGGCTGAAATCGCGCGGGTGAAGGCCGATCTTGCGGGCAAGGATGCGTCCAATCAATAACGCTGCCGAAACCGCGCTTGCCGCCGGGCGCCCCGCGCTCGTGTGGCGGCGGCGCGTCGCCGATACCGAAACGCCGGTTGCCGTCGCGCTCAAGCTGATCGAGCCGGGACGCGGCGATTTCCTGCTCGAATCGGTCGAGGGTGGATCGGTGCGCGGGCGCCACAGCCTGATCGGCCTCGCCCCCGATCTGGTGTTTCGCGCCGAGGGAAACAGCGCGGCGATCAACCCGCACTGGCTGACCGATCGCGACGCCTTCACCCCCTGCCCCGAACCGACGCTAGAGGCATTGCGGCGGCTGGTCGCGGATTGCCGCGCCGACGTTCCGCAGGGGTTGCCGCGCGCGCTTGCCTGCCTCGTCGGCTATTTCGGTTATGAAACCATGGCGCTGGCGGAAAACCTGCCGGTGCCGGCGGCGGACCCGCTCGGCCTGCCAGACATGATGTTCGTGCGGCCAACGGTGATCCTGGTGTTCGATCGGCTGGCCGACGCGCTGTTTCTCGTCGCGCCCGCCTGGCCCGATGGCAGCCGTGCGCCCGCGGCGATCGTCGCCCAGGCGGAGGAACGGCTCGATGCGGTGGAAGCGCGGCTCGCCGCCGCCACGCTGCCCCCGCGCGTGAGCGGCGAGCCGATGGAGGTTGCGCTCAACCCCGTGCTTGCGCCTGGCCGCTATGGCGAAATGGTTTCGCGGGCGAAGGAATATATCGCGGCGGGCGATATCTTTCAGGTGGTGCTGGCGCAGCGTTTCACCGCGCCCTTCGCGCTGCCGCCGTTCGAGCTTTACCGCGCATTGCGGCGCATCAACCCCTCACCCTTCCTCTATCACCTCGATCTGCCGGGCTTCGCGCTGATCGGCTCCAGCCCGGAAATCCTCGTCCGCGCGCGTGATGGCGAAGTGACGATCCGCCCGATCGCCGGCACCCGCCCGCGTGGGCGTACCGCCAGCGAGGATGAGGCGAACCGCGCCAGCCTGCTCGCTGATCCGAAGGAACGCGCCGAACATCTGATGCTGCTCGATCTAGGCCGCAACGATGTGGGCCGCGTGGCATCCGCCGGCAGCGTGACGGTGACGGACAGCTACATGGTCGAATTTTACAGCCATGTGATGCACATCGTCTCGAACGTCGTCGGCCGGCTCGATCCCGCGCATGACGCGATCGACGCATTGCTGGCGGGCTTCCCGGCAGGCACGGTGAGCGGCGCGCCCAAAGTGCGCGCGTGCCAGATCATCGCCGAACTGGAACAGGAAAAGCGCGGCGCCTATGCCGGCGGCGTCGGGTATTTCTCGCCCGATGGATCAATGGATTCGTGCATCGTGCTGCGCACCGCGGTGGTGAAGAACGGCACGATCCACATGCAGGCCGGCGCCGGCATCGTCGCGGATTCCGATCCGGCTTATGAACAGCGCGAATGCGAGGCGAAGGCCAGCGCGCTCGTCGCCGCCGCGCGGGAGGCGATCGCGCAGGCGAGCGCGGCGGGCTTCGGCCAGTAAGCTCTTTCGGGCGCGCAACAACCCGCGCTTTTCCTGCGCAGGCGGTTGACCCGATCGCCGCCACGGGCAAGATCGCGCGCCATGAAGCGCCTGCTCCTTACCATCGCCGCTCTGTTGCTCTCGCTCGGCGCGCTGCCCGCGCACGCCGGAGTCGTCATCACCTTCTGGAGCCACGAACTGGGCAATCATTTCCCGCACGCCTTCTTCACGCTGCGCGGCACGCCGGATGCAGGCGGCGCTGCGGTCGATCTCAATTACGGCTTCACGCCGAAATCCATCTCGCCCGCGATCCTGTTCGGGCCGGTCAAGGGCCGGATAGACATCGCCAAGCCGAGCTATATCGAGGGCAGCGACGCGCAATTCTCGCTGGAACTTAGCGATGCGCAATATGCCGCCATCCTGCGCCTCGTTGATGAATGGGATGAGAAGAAGGGCGACGCCACCTATCTGATGAATACGCGCAATTGCGTCCATTTCGCGAAGGAAGCCGCGCGCCGCGCCGGCCTTTCGGGGCTGGAGCAACCCGATCTGATGAAGAAGCCGCGATCGTTCCTGAAGGCGATCGCCGCCGCGAATGCCGGGCGGGTGGCGCTGATCGACCGCCACGGCAAGGAATATCTCCGCTCGCTCGCGCCGCTCGGCGCGCCCGTGCCGGTCATCGCGGCCAATGCCCCGGCGAGGGCGCGCTAGAACGGTTGCCGACCCGATTGCATCGGACAACCGTTCTATTTTCCTTTGTTTGCTGCGATTTCCGAGCCGGCAGGTGATTCCACCTGCCTCGAAATCGCGCTAAGGCACCGAAGCGATCTCGATCACTTCGATCGTCGCGTCGAAATGCGGGCTGGGGACGATCAGTCGCCACCGCTTGTCCCCGACGCGATCGAGATAGGCGATCATATCCCGTTTCGCGTCGAGTCCATATTCCAACGGGCGGCGCTCATCGCCCAGTTCCAGCGTGCCGAGAAAAATGCCGCGCCCCGGCGGACCGGCAAAGAAACGACCGATCGGGCGCTGGATGCCGTCGTTCACCACGAACCAGCTTTCGCCACCGTCTTTCCCGACAGTGCAGTTCGCTGGCGGCAAGGTGACGAAATTCTTGTTATCCTTGGCCTTCGCCCCCAGCTTGATGATCCGGCAGCGATAATCGCCGGCGGGAGGAATCGGGCGATCGAGCGCGAGGTCCGGATTGAATAACGCCTCGTCACGCGCAATCTCGTCCGCGCCGCCCGCGGCCTTCGCCTTCGCCAGCGCCTCCACCCACAAGGTGCGCCAGTTGCGCAGCCGCGCGCGATCGTTCTGCGTCGCGACGTGGCGCCAGGCCGCCTCCACGCCCGCGCATGACGACGAAGCCGATCGTTCGGGCAGCTTGCGATCGGGCACCACGCCTTCGGCGGCGGCGCTTGCCTGCGGCGCGGCTTGGGGCGCCGCGGCGGCACCGGCCTGACACGCCGCAACCGCGGCGGTGAGCGCGATCAGCAAGCCCATTCCTGCCCTTTCCTCATGGCTTCGCCATCCATTTTCAGGCCGCCGTCCATCCGCCATCCATCGACAGATTGGCGCCGGTGATCTGCGCCGCCTCGTCACGGCACAGGAACAGCACGAAAGCGGCGACCTGCTCGGGTGTGACGAATTGCTTGGTCGGCTGGGCGGCGAGCAGCACGTCGTTCACCACCTGCTCGCGCGTCAGCCCGCGCGCCTTCATCGTATCGGGGATCTGGTTTTCGACCAGCGGCGTCCAGACATAGCCCGGCGAGATGCAGTTGACGGTGATTCCGCTGGTCGCGGTTTCCAGCGCCACCGTCTTGGTCAGCCCGTCGACGCCGTGCTTAGCCGCGACATAGGCGGATTTGTTGGGGCTGGCGACCTTGCTGTGCGCCGAGGCGGTGGAGATGATCCGCCCCCATTTCTTCTCGCGCATCAGCGGCACCGCCGCGCGCATCATGTGGAACGCGCTGGTCAGGTTGATCGCGATGATCGCATCCCATTTGTCGATCGGAAACTGATCGACCGGCGCGACATGCTGGATGCCGGCGTTGTTGACGATGATGTCCGGCCCGCCCAGTTCGTCATGCGCGCGCTTTATCATCGCCGCGATCTGTTCGGGCTTTGTCATGTCCGCCGCGTCATACAGCGCCTGCGCGCCGCTCAGCGCCGCCAGCCCGGCGCGTTCCTGCTCGATCGCGGCAGCGTCGCCGAAACCGTTAATCACCACCGCCGCGCCCTCCGCCGCCAGCGCCTTCGCGATGGCGAGGCCAATGCCGGAGGTCGATCCGGTGACGACCGCGCTCTTGCCTTTCAGAAACATATCTACTCCTATCTCGCCAGATCGAAGGCCGCCGTGCGACCAGTAAGGACATTCTCCGCGACCAGTTCGGCATTGGCCATCGTCGCCTCCACTGCCTGATGGCCCGCCGCCCAATGCTCGCGCATGGTGCGCGTGGAAAATTCGAAATCGCGCGCGCCGCCCTCCCACGCGTTCGCGCGATAGATCAGATGAACGAGGCTGACCGGCTGCTCCGCCGCCATCGCCGCCAGTGCCTCAACCTCCCGGTCGCCGCGCAGTTCCTCCGGCAATTTGGCGAGGACGCGGCGGACCAGCTCGCGCTCCTTTCGCAGCTTCATCAACTGATCGGTCACTTGCCGGGTGCGGCTGGAAAAGCTGATCTCCTTCGCGCGCGCCGCCACATCCATGATCGTGCGCGGGCGCTTGTCCGCGGCTGAAAACAGATCGACCTGAAAAACGATCAGTCCCTTATGCTGGTTGTCGAGCACATGCTGGAGCGGCGTATTCGATACCAGGCCGCCATCCCAATACCAGCGGCCGTCGATCTCCACCGGCGGCAGCCCCGGCGGCAACGCGCCGGATGCCATCACATGCCGCGCGTCGATCCGCTCCTCGCGCGTGTCGAAATAGCGGAAATTGCCGCTCTCCACATCGACCGCGCCGACGGAAAGCCGCACTGGCCCCTCGTTCAGCAGATCCCAGTCGATCAATCCGTCCAGCGTTTTCGCAAGCGGCGCCGAATCGTAGAAGCTCAGCGCCTCGGGCGTTCCCGGCACCGCCATGAACGGCGGCATGAAGCGCGGGCTGAAGAAGCCCGGCACCCCGGCCATGGCGACGAACCCGGCGGACCATTCATGGACGAATTCGCGCACCATATCGTCGGGCAGGATCGGGAAGCTGGGCAGCCAGCTCGTCGCCTGATCCCAGAACTGACGCAGCCGCTCCACCCGCCGCGCCGGCGGGTTTCCCGCGACGATCGCGGCATTGACCGCGCCGATCGAAATGCCCGCCACCCAATCCGGCTCGATCTGGGCGACGGAAAGCGCCTCGATCACCCCGGCCTGATAGCTGCCGAGCGCGCCGCCGCCCTGCAACACCAGCGCCACCGTATCGGGCAACGGCAATGCCCGCGCGCGGCGCCGGCTAGGTTCGACATCGGCCATGGCACGTTCCTGCACGGGCCGGCGCCCGCGATCAAGCGCGGCACTTGCAACCGCCCCGCCGCTTCGCGCATTCATGCCGGCGCGACGGTGGCGGCTGAGGGGATAGCGCGATGCGGCTCGACGATTTCGATCCGAACATCAATGTCGAGGATCAGCGCGGCCAGAGCTTTGGCGGCGGCGGCGGAGGCGGCGGATTGATCTTCAGCCTGTTGCCGCTGATCGGCAGCCGGTTCGGCTGCGGCGGGATCGCTATCGCGCTGTTGTTGCTCGCGATATTCGGCGGGTTCGGCAATCTTGGGAACATGCTCGGCAGCGGGGTCGGCAATACCCCGCAGATTGGGACCGGCACGCACACGTCCGGCGCGGGCGGGGCAAGCGGCGCCTGCTCGGTCGATCAGTCGAGCCGCGCCGCCTGCAATGCGTTCAGCTCCGCCGACAAGACCTGGGCCGCGCTGTTCGCCCGATCGAACGAGCGTTTCACGCAGCCCAAGCTCGTCTTCTATTCCGGGCAGGGCCGCTCGGGCTGCGGCGCGGCGCAATCGGCGATGGGGCCGTTCTATTGCCCGACCGATCAGGGCATCTATCTCGATACCAGCTTCTTCCAGGAATTGCAGGATCGCTTCCACGCGGCGGGGGATTTCGCGCAGGATTATGTGATCGCCCACGAATTCGGCCATCATATCCAGACGTTGCTCGGCACCTCCGAACAGGTGCGCCGCCAGCAGGCGCGAATGAGCGACGTTGACGCGAACCGCCTTTCGGTCAGGCTGGAGCTTCAGGCCGATTGCTATGCCGGGGTCTGGGCCGCGCAGAACCGCGACCGGCTCGAACCCGGCGACGTGCAGGAAGGGATGACCGCCGCGCAGGCGATCGGCGACGATACGCTCCAGAAGGAAGCGCAAGGCCGCGTGATGCCCGACAGCTTCACCCATGGCACCTCCGCCCAGCGGCAGGCGTGGCTCAAGCGCGGGCTGAACAGCGGCGACCCCGCGCAATGCGACACCTTCTCGGGCGCGATCTGAGATCGGGCCGCATCGCGCCGGCCCCGACCGGCGGGGCTGCAAAAATTTACCCTCGGGTTGACATCGCCCCGTCGCGCCCGATGCTGCCCGGAAACCCGAAAGCGGCGTCTTCAATGGGGAGATCGGCAATGCGGATCAGAAGCTGGGCGGTCTGGGCGTTGAGCGCCGCCGCTTTGGGTATATCGCCGGGCAACGCCGTCGCCTGGTCTAACCAGGGGCATATGGTAACCGGCGCCATCGCCCATGACGATCTGGCCGCCGCCAATCCCGCGCTGATCGCGACGATCGTGGAGATGATGACGCATCATCCCGACAAGGCGCGGTTCGAACGCGCACTAGCGGGTTATTCGGGCGCGGCGCGCGACCGTCGCCTGTTCGAGATGATGGCGCGCTGGCCGGATGACGCGCGCGACGGGCCATACGATCATCCCGGCTGGCATTACTGGCTACGGCTGATCCCGTCCCGAACCGATCCGGCGAACGTGCCCCCTGCGATGCTGGGGATGACCACCGGCGAAGCGGCAGAGGCCTATCGGCTCAATCTCGCGACCGTGCGCGATCCTTATGCGCCGGCGGCGGATCGCGCGGTTTCGCTGTGCTGGCTGTTCCATCTTGCCGGAGACATCCAGCAGCCGCTTCATGCCGGGCACCTGATTTCAGGCCGTTTTCCGCTGAGCGATCGCGCGGGAACCAACGATTTCGTGCGCCCGGCAAGCGGCAGGGACGCAACGACCCTCCATGCCTATTGGGATAATGTCATCGGCGGAGACAACGAGAACGACGCGAATGTCGAGGCGGTGCGCATCCGGCTCGAACAGGCATGGCCGCGATCGGCGCTCAAGGAGTTGAGCGGGAAGGCCGATCCCGAAGCGTTCCGGACATGGGCTGATGAAAGCTACGAACTGGCCCGCACGGTCGCCTATGTGAACGGATCGTTCGAGGGAGCGACGACGGCGGCGGCGGCGCGCCCGGTCCCGGCGGAATATGCGGCGGCGCGCCAGAGCGTCGGCGAGCGCCGCGTTGCGCTGGGCGGGCATCGTATCGCCGATGCGCTCCGCGCCGCGCTGGCGAATTGACCCGCGACGTTCAGTGGCTGACGGTCTTCGAAAACAGGTTCAGCACGATCACCCCGGCGACGATCAGCGCCATTCCCACCAGCGCCGGGGAATCGAGCCGCTGCCCCTGAAACAGCCAGGCGACCGCCGCGATCAGCACCACGCCGACACCTGACCAGATGGCATAGGCAACCCCCGTCGGCATCGCCCGCAAGGTCAGCGACAGGAAGAAGAACGCAAGCGCATAGCCCGCCACGGTGATGGCGGTCGGCCAGAGCCGGGTGAACCCCGCCGTCTGCTTGAGGAAGGAGGTCGCCGTCACCTCCGCGACGATCGCCAGCGCGAGATACAGATAGCTCATCGCCGTGCGATAGGTCGCGGATGCGATCGGGGCAACGCTCCCTTCCCCCCATGCGCCGCAGCCTCAAGCCGCGCGGAACATCTCCGGCGGCAATGCCATCACCGCGTCCGCTCCGCCCTCGATCTGGCGGCGCAGCGAGCCGGCCTCGGGCAGCATCCGCTCCGCGAAGAAGCGCGCGGTGACAAGCTTCGCGTCAAGGAATGCGGCATCGCCCTCACCCGCCGCCTTCAGCCTGGCGGCGGCGCTCGCCATACGCAGCCACATCAGGCCGACCGCGACCAGCCCGGTGAGGTGCATATAGGGCACCGCGCCCGCGCCGATGTTGTTCGGATTGGAAAGATTGCCCATGAACCACATCGTCGCCGCCTGCATCTCGCCCAGCGCCTTTTCCAGCCGGCTGGCGAGATCGGCGGTTGCCGGATTGCCCTTGGCCGCCGCGCATTCGCCCGCGACCAGCGCGAAGAACGCCTGCACCGCGCGACCGCCGTTCATCGCCAACTTGCGCCCCACGAGATCCATCGCCTGCACGCCGTTGGTGCCTTCGTAGATCATCGCGATCCGCGCATCGCGGACATATTGCTCCATCCCCCATTCCTGGATGTAGCCGTGCCCGCCATAGACCTGCTGCGCGTTGGTGGCGATCTCATAGCCCTTGTCGGTGCCGACGCCCTTGATGACCGGGGTGAGCAGCCCGATCAGATCGGCGGCGGACTGGCGTTCCTCCTCGCTCGCCGCCTTTTCCTCCAGATCGACCAGCAACCCGCCCCACAGGCAGAGCGCGCGCAGCCCTTCGAGCCACGCCTTGCCGTGCATCAGCATCCGGCGCACATCGGGATGGACGAACAGCGGATCGGCCTTTTCGGCTGGCTCCGCCGCCCCGGTAAGCGCGCGTCCCTGCCGGCGATCACCGGCATAGATCACCGCGTTCTGATAGGCCGTTTCGCCCACCGCGAGGCCCTGAAGCCCCACGCCGAGGCGCGCGGCGTTCATCATGATGAACATCGCGGCAAGGCCCTTCATCTCCTCGCCGACCAGCCATCCCTTCGCGCCATCATAGTTCATCACGCAGGTGGCGTTGGCGTGGATGCCCATCTTGTGTTCGATCGAGCCGCACGACACCGCATTACGCGCGCCCAGCGAGCCATCGTCCTGCACGATGAACTTGGGCACCACGAACAGCGAAATACCCTTCGAACTGTCCGGCGCGCCCGGCGTCTTGGCGAGCACGAGGTGGATGATATTGTCGGTGAGATCATGCTCACCGGCGGAGATGAATATCTTGGTGCCGGTGATGCTGTACGATCCGTCCGCCTGCGGCTCCGCCTTGGTCTTGATGAGGCCCAGATCGGTGCCGCATTGCGGCTCGGTCAGGTTCATCGTACCGCCCCACTGGCCGGATACCATCTTGGGCAGATAGGTCCGCTGCTGCTCGGGCGAGCCTTTTACCAGCAATGCCGCGATCGCCCCGTGCGCCAGCCCCGGATACATGGCGAAGGCCATGTTCGACGAAATCATATATTCCTGAAACGCCGTGGAGATGACGTGCGGCATATTCTGTCCGCCGAACTCCTCCGGCGCGGAAAGCGTGCCCCAGCCCGATTCCACGAATTTGGCATAGGCTTCCTTCACCCCCCTGGGCGTCGTCACGGATCCGTCGGCATGGCGGGTGCATCCTTCCTGATCGCCCGACTGGTTGATCGGGAACAGCACCTCGGCAACGAAACGGCCGCCTTCCTCAAGCACGGCATCGACCATGTCGGGCGTCGCCGCGGCGAAGCCGGGAAGGTTCGTGTAACCGTTGAGCTTCACGACGTGATCGAGCACGAAGCGCGTGTCGCGCACGGGGGGCGTATATTGCGGCATGGTTCAGGCTTCCTTGGTTGCGCTGGTTTCGAGCAGGACGACGAATTCGCCCAGTTCCTCGATCGCGGCGTCGATGTCTTTCTTCTGCGCGTCGAGCGCGGCGATGCGCGCGCGGCATCGCGCGATGGTGACGGCGCGCTGGGTATTCCGGCCATCGCCGATATCGTAAAGGTCGATCATCTCGCGTATCTCAGCGAGACTGAACCCCACGCGCTTGCCACGCAATATCCACGCCAGCCGCGCGCGATCGCGCTGCGTATAGATGCGGGCGGTGCCGCGCCGCTCGGGCGCGATCAGCCCCTCGTCCTCATAAAAGCGCAACGCGCGCGCGGTGACGCCGAATTCGGCAGCCAGATCGGTGATCGTGAAGCTGGTGCGATCGGGAAGCGACGGTATCGGGGCGTAGGCGGCGACGCTCGACATGATGGAAAACCTATCGCCACCTTACGTTAACGTCAACTGCGTGATCTTACCCGCACAAAGGCTTTCCGTCCGGCCCGCGCAGCGTGGCCGCTTCGGATTCCGCCTCGCTCAGCCGCCCGGCGACAAGCGCGCTCAGCGACGCGCGGCCAGTGCACAGGCTGTCGCAGCCTTCCGGCAACACCGGTGGAAAGACCAGTCTGGCCCCGTCAAACCGCGCCTCGAACCGGCAGGTGCCGCCAAAGCTGATCGCGAGCTTGCCCAGCCCGCGCGCCGTGCCGCGCGCCACACAGCCGTGACCCTCGCCATAATCCACGCTCGCGCCGATCCGGTATCCGCCGCCCGCGCGCAGAATGCAGACGCGATCGCTTGCCGAACTATAGGCACCGGCGGGATCGAGCCGCCCCGGATCGGCCACTACACCCGCCGCTATTGCGGCACGTTCCAGTTGCGCACCCGCGCCGGTCGATTGCGCGCCCGGCTCATGCGAGGCGCGGCCACATCCCGCCAGCGCCGCGATCAACGCGAGCGACACGGCAACAGCGGCTCGCGTCAATCGACACGCTCCAGCGCGCCATCGACGACGCGGCGATAGAAGCAACTCGTCGCGCCGGTGTGGCACGCGGGGCCTGCCGGATCGACCACCAGCCACACGGCATCCTGATCGCAATCGACCCTGATTTCCGCCACGCGCAGCACGTTGCCCGAGGTCTCGCCCTTCTTCCACAGCCGACCGCGACTGCGCGACCAGAAGGTCGCCTCGCCGCTCGCCAGTGTGGCGGCAAGCGCCTCGGCGTTCATATGCGCGACCATCAGCACCGCCCCGCCAACGCGGTCGGTGACCACCGCCGTGACAAGGCCGTTAGCATCATATTTGGGATCGAGGGCAAAGCCTGATTCGCGCGGATCACTCATGCAACCGGGTCTAGCGGGGTGATGGCGATCGCGCCAACGGGGCGATGGCGATGAGCGAGCGCCAGGCGTCATCGTGTCAGTCGGGGCCGATCGACATTCCGTTCATGCCTGCCGGCAAACCGCGCTTTCCCACGCTTCCCGCGCCCACCTTACCGTTGGCACGCAGCGCTCCCGGTCACGGGAATTCGCCATTTTCGACTCGATCTGGCCCGAATGATGATCGGCTCAAGGTTTTTGCTTCGCCACGCTTTCCCGATCCGCAGATGCTTCCATCTGCTTCAAAACCGCGCTGATGCGGCCCGTTGCGCGCACCGATAGCGATACCCGGTTTCACTTGCCTGACACGCAGCCAAGCAGCGCACGTTCGCGCGCCTCGCAACCCCCGAAACGAAACGGGGCGACCCGCAGGCCGCCCCGTTTGCGTCGATCGTTCAGGCGTCCGCTCAGTGCGGGCGACCGAGCCCGGCGATCGTGCGATCGACCATCGCCTTATCGGCATCCGCGCCGTGGCGTTGCGCGATCAGCGCAGCCGCCGCCTTCGCCGCCGCGTCAGCGGTTTTCGCGCGAACCTCGGCGATCGCGGCGCGCTCCGCGGCGGCGATCTTGTCCTCCGCCATCTTCGCGCGACGCTGGACCAGTTCGGCCGCGTCCGTCCGGGCCTGCGCGACGATCGCTTCGGCTTCGTGTTCGGCCTGCGTCGCCATTTCGCCGGCGTTCTTTTCGGCGTCGGCGATCTTGCGCGCATATTCGTCGCGCAGCACTTCGGCCTCGGCGCGCAGCTTCTTCGCGTCGTCGAGCTGCGAGCGGATGTCCGCGATCTGGCGATCGAGCATCGCCGTGATGGCGCTGATGCCGCCCTTCCAGATGACGATCGCGATGAACACCGCCATCGCGATCGAGACCCAGGCGGTGCCGTTCAGCACGCCGAACAGCGCCGGATCGGCGGCATGTTCAGCGCCCTCGACCGCCGCTTCGGAGAGAAGGACCAGATCAACCATTCGCCATCGCCGTCTTCACGGCCCCCTTCGCCTCGTCCGCCGTCACGCTCGCGCCGGAAACGCGGGCGACGATTTCCTGCGCGGCCTCGACGGCCACGGCCTCGATCTCGCCCAGTGCACGGGCCGCCGCCGCACGAACTTCCGCCTCGCCAGCCGCAACCTTCGCCGCCTGTTCGCTATTGGCGGCGTGAAGCGTGGCCTCGGTCGCCTTGGCGGCCCGGCCACGCGCCTCGGCGACGAGCGCCTGCGCCTTTTCACGATTGGCGTGATCGCGCTGCCGCCAGGCTTCTTCAGCCGTGTCCGCCGCATCGCGCGCACGGCTAGCGGCGGCGAGATCGTCGGCGATCGAGCGGTCGCGGGAATCTATCGTCTTCTGCACCTTCGGCAGCATACCGCGACCGACGACGAAGAAGATGATGCCGAAGGTCAGCAGCAGCCAGAAAATCTGGGAGGCATAGGTTTCGGCGAGCTGGGATATCTGTGGCATGTTCGTCCTGCCTCGGCGGGCCGGCGCGCTTCAACCGCGCACCGGGCCGCCCAAGGGAAACCTGAGGTTCGTTACGCGACGAAGATCAGGATCATCGCGACGACGAACGACAGCAGACCGAGAAGCTCGGCTGCGGCGAAGCCGATGAACAGGCGGCCCTGCTGGCCGTCGGCAGCACCCGGATTGCGCAGCGCGCCTTCAAGGAACGAGCCGAAGACGTTGCCGACGCCGATGGCGGCCATGCCGGCGCCGATCGCGGCGAGACCAGCACCGATGAGCTTAGCTGCTGCGGGATCCATGATTTAACTCCAGTGTTGAAAAGGTTGAAACTGTTACGAAAAACTCAGTGCAGGTTGACCGCGTCGTTGAGATAGAGCGAGGTCAGCAGTGCAAAGACATAAGCCTGAATACCGGCCACCAGCAGCTCAAGCGCGGAAATGCCGACCATCAGGACGAAAGAGGGGACGCCGACGAACAGGCCGGGAAAAAGCCCCGCCGTGCCGGAATTGATGATGAAGCCCGCCAGCACCTTCAGCAGCACGTGGCCCGCCGTCATCGCGACAAACAGTCGCAGGCCGAGGCTGAACGGGCGCACCATGAACGAGACGAACTCGATCAGCGGGATGAGCGGCAGCAGCCAGATCGGCGTGCCATGCGGCACGAACAGGCTGAAGAAATGCAGGCCATGCCGCCAGAACCCCACGATCAGCACGATCGAGAAGCTCATGATCGCCAGCACGCCGGTGATCGTGAAATGGCTAGTGAAGGTGAACGGATGGATGCCGACCATGCCCAGCGGCAACAGCCCGAGCACGTTGGCGAACAGGATGAACATGAACAAGGAGAAGATGTAGGGAACGTAACGCTTCCCTTCCGGCCCGACGTTCGCCGACAGCATATTGTCGACGAACCGGACGAAGCCTTCCACCATCACCTGGCCGCGACCGGGGATCAGCGCGCCGCGCGTGCCCATCGACATGAACGCGATCAGCGCGACGACGGCGAGGCACATCCACGCCGCGGAATTGGTGAAGGCCACATTGTAGCCCGCGATCGACCAGTTTTGGGTTCCGAACAACGGCTCCACCAGGAACTGATGCATCGGGTCGATCTTGCCGCCGGCTGCCACTTCGCTCGATCCTTGAACAAAGCGCCCGAAGTCACTTCGGGCGCTGGGAAATCCGAATGATGTTCCTGAAAGCAACGACCGTCCCAAGGGCGAGCATCACCAACAGGGCCCAAGGAGATGTGCCGGCGAACCGATCGATCACCCAACCGATCAGGGCGCCACCCGCCATTCCCCCTACAAGCTCAGCGAGCACGCGATTGCCGAGACGGTAACCCGCATCGTCCGCCGCTTTACCCGCGCCCTTCCGAAGCGCCTCGCCGTTCCGCGCCGCCTTCAGCCGCTCGTCGAGCGATTTCAGGCGGACATCTTCGCCGAGATTTTCCGGTCCGGGCTCGTTTTCAGCCATTCGCGCTCCCCGTGTGACGGGCAGGCGATTTCAAGCCGAAAGGGCGAGCCCGCCAAGGCCGGGTCCGGTTAGCCGGGGGGTCCGGGGGTGTCAACACTTCGTCACCCTCCGGTAACGGTCCACCCTGCGTAGGTCGGTTCGAAACCGGCACAGACGCCGTTCAGGGCACGCCCGGCACGCGCCCGCCCGCCAGTTCAGATGCAGCGCGAATCGCGTTCGGGGGCGCCGGCGCCACGCGTTTCCCATGCGCCGCCCGGCGTCTTGTATTTCTCGCCCGCGGCCGTTTGCAGAATCAGGTTGCACCCCGATGTGAAGGCCATCTGCTCAACGGTCGCGCCTGAGGCTTGCGCCTTTTGCGTATAGGCCGCCTTGCGCTGGATATTGATCGAGTTGACCAGCGCGCGCAGCTCTGGCGTGCCGGCGCCGACGACGCCCAGATAGCCGTCCGGCTGCTCGCCCACCTTGCCCTGCGCGCGGGCGGCGGCATAGGCCGGGTCGCGCTGCGCGAAGGCGGTGGCGGAAAGGCCGGCGAGAGCCACCGCGCCGGCAACCATCAGCAAAGCCTTTTTCATCATGGTCAGAATATCCCCGGATTCTGCTTTATCAGCGATTTTGCCTCACCATCGAGGCGATATACCACTTCCTGCGTCACATTGATGTTGAGATTGATGACGATCGGCTTGTCGGGCGCGGAAACATTGACGCACGCCGCCGTGCCGCCCGCCAGCAGGATCATCATCGCTCTTTTCATCGCGCCACAGGTCATGCGCCTTTCGTGCATCGTCAATTCCATAATGGTCATGGCATTTTCTCGCTTGCGGATGGCTGAACGGGCGCGGGCGGTCGTGCGCGCTTTTCCTGCTCCTCAAGGAGCGTCGGAAGATTGCGTTCGATCAGCCGCCTGGGATCATAAAAGGATGATACCGAATCGAGCAGCCCGCGGAACGGGGCCTTGATGCGGACATTGAAGACAAACGGCAGCTTTTGCAGCCGGCGGATGAGGAAGTTCGATTTGGCGCCCTCCCCTTGCGAAACGCCGGCGAAGCGCACCTCCGTCACCATCTCGCCGGCGAGCGGGCCGTTCATCACGATCTCCAGGCTGCGATAGCGCAGCGATTTCAGCGCCTGAAACGCGATATTGCCCCATGTGCCGAGATCCTTCTCGGTCAGTTCCCCGACATAGGCGATGCCGCCGCCGCCCGCGCGCACTGCGAGCTTGCCGCTCTCGATCCGCCCGCCCGATTGATCGAAGGCGATCGGCAATTCGCCGTCGAACGTGCCGGTGGCGTCGAGATTCTTGAAATCGAACTGCTGGAGGAATTGCGCCGCCTCCGCGCCCTTCACCCGGAAAGTGAGCCGGTGCGCCTCCGGCACCGAAAAATCGAGCAGCGAGGGATCGAGCGTCAGTTCCCCGCCGGCAAAGGGCCAGCGCGCGCCCTCTATTTTGATCCGGGTGTTGGGGAGCGTCTGATAGGTGATACGCCCATCGTTGACCGGCACGCCGGGGTTGATCGACGCCACCGTCGCCACCTGCCCCGGCGCGCTTTCGAGTGCGAGCAGATCGGTGAAATGGATCGCGCCCTTCAGCCCGGTGACCGGCCCGAACGCGGCGGCGAGATTGGTGCCCGCGGTGCGAAACGTGCCGCTGGAGGTGATGCCATCGGCATTCCACGCGATATCGCCCTCGCCCGTCACCGTGCCGTTCACGTCGGCGATCACCCCGAAGGTAAGGCGCGTCAGCTCCTCCGGCTGGAATTGCTTTCCGAAAGTGAGGCCTGGTACGACGATCCGCGCGCTTCCCGCGCCGCTGCCGAGCACGTGCCTGATCGTGACATCGGCGACCTTCACCGCCTTTTTCGGCTCTTGCAGCACGCCGGTGGTGGTGATCGCGCCATCGGCGAGCCGCAGCGCCACGCCACGCGCCGCGAGCGAGCGAAAGCGCGGCTCCGGCGCGGCGTCGCTCACCATCAGATCGCCCGTCACGTCCAGCGCCGCCTTTGCGAAGCTCCACCGGCCCGCCGCCTCGCTCAGCAACAGCGGCACGTTGCCGACATGCCCGGCCCCTCCGGCGAAATCGCCCGCCAGCCCATGCGCGCCGAACGTGCCTGTGATGGTCGAGAAATCGAGCGCGGTCTGGCGATCCGCCGGCCCCAGCCGCGCCTTCAGCCCGATCGCGGTGATGCCGTCCGCGCGGGCCGTCAGTGTGTCGGCGGCAAGGGTCAGCGGGCTCGAACCGAGCGTCCCCGCCAGCCGTGGCGCCGTTACGCGCGCGCCATAGCCGCTGCGCCCGCCGCCGGCATGGAACAGCGCCGGCCCGGTCGGACAAAGCGTCAGCCGCGCCGGGCGCAGAACAAGCCCGCTCATCTGGAGCCGATCGAACGCAAGCGGCGTGCAGGATGGATTGAGCGACACGCCGCCAGCACCGATCACGGCAACCAGCGGGGCACGCAGCTTCTCCACGCGGCCATCCGCGAGCGGGCCGGACAGGGCGATTTGCGTGCGCAGCGTCCCCCGCCCGCCGGCCTGGTCGAACACGATCGGCGATAACCTCAGCCGCGCACCGCCTGCCGCATAGGGCGCGACCGTGGCGGTGCCGGTGAGTGGCGCGTTCGCGCTGCGCTGCGCCACCGCGATCCGGATCGCCGGAAAGCCGCCACCCGAAAGCTTCGTCACGCCATCGACCCGCAACCCCGCCGCGCCGCCAAGCGATATGCCCGCGCCACCGCCGAAAACGAGCCGCGCGCCGCTCGCCGCGCTGGCGGTGAGGCCCGCGACCGTAAGGACGTTGCCGGCGCCGCTTCCCACTTCGGCGCCCACATCGAAACGCCGCGCCGCGCCGCCTGCCGCGCGCGCCAGTTCGCGCGCGATCGGGGCGAGCGGCGTTCCGGTGGCGGCGGCGGGCGCGCTCGCAATCCGCTCGCGTATCCCCTGCGCTAGCGCGACACCGTGCGCGCGAACCGTTCCGGCGAAAGTCGGTTGACCATCGGCCACCCGCCATCTGCCACGAAGCGCGAGTTGCTCGCCGACCGCGCCGGGCAGAGCGAACACGCCGCTCGCCAGATCCGCGCTGCCCTCCGTCCGGTGCGCATTGCCCGCGAAGTCGATCGTGCCGCCCGACGACGACGCGCGCGCGCTTCCTCCTCCCATCGTGGCAACGGCCAGTGCGGCCCGGCCCGACCAGTGATCGAGCGCAGGCCCAAGCTGCACATCGAGATTGGCCCGCGCCGCCCGCGCGCCGATGCCGCCGCAGCGCGCACTGGCGATCCGCACGGGGCCGGCAAGGCGTGGCCCCTCGCGGCCCATCGCGATTTTCAGGAAGGCGCTTGGTCGCGCGGCGACACATCCGCCGGCTGAAATTTCCTCGCCCAGCGCGGCAATCGTTCCGCGGAAGCCATTGTCCAGCGGGCCATTTCCGCTGACCTTCGCCGCGACCACGCCATAGGGTGTCTCCAGCCGAAGGCGCGCATCCGCTATATCGAGGTTCAGCGCCGGCAGCGTGAATTTCGCGCCATTGGCCGAAGCCGGCAACAGCCGGTCGATCGCGCCAAGCGAAAGCTTCCCGTCGACCAATCGCGCGCGCAGGCGGACGTGCCCGGCGCGCACGCTCGCAAGATACGGCCCGCTAACGCCAAGGCCGACGCGCGTTTCCACCCAGTCCGCAACGAGATCGGGATCGCGCGGATCGCCGATCACCACATTGTTCAGCCGCTGTCGCCCGACCCCGAGACCCGTTAGCTCATATCGCGCGGCGACATTGCGTCGCCCCAGCTCGCGGTCGATAAAGCCGGTCGCGATCGGCACGCGCTCCAGCCACAGCGCGCCCAGCGTCGCCACCGCGATCGCGCCGAGCGCGGCACCCGCGCGCCGCCTGCGGCTGCGACGGGGGCGTGATACTTCGCCTTCCTCCACCGTCGCCCGCAACCCTTTCTCAACGCCCGCTGACCGATCCATAGCCACCGACACAACGCACGCGCAATTGCATGGAGCCATGACGCGCCCTACGCTCGGGCCGATGGCCGATGGCGACGCCCTTTCTTCCGACACCGCAGGCCACCGCGCCAGATTGCGCGAACGGCTGCTCGCGCGGGGCGGTGGCGATGCGCTGCTCGATCACGAACTGATCGAATATCTCCTCGCGCTCGCCATCCCGCGCCGCGACACCAAGCCGCTCGCCAAGGCGCTGTTGCGCGAATTCGGCGGGATCGGCGGGCTGCTGACCGCCGACGCGGAGGCGCTCACCCGCGTGTCCGGCATGGGCGACACCTCCACCGCCGCGATCAAGATCGCCCATGCCGCAGCACTCCGCCTGCTCCATGGCGAGGTTTCGGCGCGCCCCGTGCTGGCGAACTGGCAGGCCGTGCTCGATTATCTCCACGCGGACATGGCACACCATGTGATCGAGCGTTTCCGCGTGCTCCATCTCAACACGCGCAACATGCTGATCCGTGATGAGGTGATGAGCGAAGGCTCGATCGACCAGGCGCCCGTTCATGTGCGCGAGGTGATCCGCCGCGCGATTGATCTCGGATCAGCCGCGATCATCCTCGTCCACAACCACCCCTCAGGCGATCCCTCCCCCAGCCGCGCGGATATCGACATCACCCGCGCGATCGTCGAGGCCGGGCGCGGCCTTGGCATCACCGTTCACGATCACATCGTGATCGGCGCGAACGGCCACGCAAGTTTACGCGCCAAGGGGCTGATATAAAGCCTTAATCAAGATTCGGTCGCAACAGGCGCTTCGCCCGTTCCAGATCAACCCCGCGACGCACGGCATAATCCGCCACCTGATCCTCGCCGATCCTCGCGACGCCGAAATATTCGGCCTGCGGATGCCCGAAATAGAAGCCGGAAACCGCCGCTGTCGGCAGCATCGCGAAGCCCTCGGTCAGGCTGATGCCCGTCGCGTGATGCGCATCGAGCATCTCGAACAACTGCGTTTTCAGGCTGTGCTCGGGGCACGCCGGATAGCCAGGCGCGGGGCGGATGCCGCGATATTTCTCGCGGATCAGCGCCTCGTTATCGAGTTGCTCGTCGGGCGCATAACCCCATAGAATGGTGCGGACATGGTGGTGCAGCGCCTCCGCCATCGCCTCGGCCAGACGATCCGCCAATGCCTTCAGCAGGATATCGGAATAATCGTCGATCGCCGCCTTGAAGCGCGCAAGATGCGGCTCGATGCCGTGGATCGACACCGCGAAACCACCGATCCAGTCGCCCTTGGGATCGACGAAATCGGCAAGGCACATGTTCGGTCGCCCCTCGCGCTTCGCGATCTGCTGGCGCAGGAACGGCAGGCGGACGACATCGGTGCCCTTGACCAGATCGAGCAGATCGAGGCCGCGCAATTCCTCCGCGTTGAAATCGCCCTTCAGATCAACGATCACGTCATCCTCATGCCGCGCGCACGGCCACAGCCCGGCAACGCCGCGCGCGGTGAGCCATTTCTCCGCGATGAGGCGATCGAGCATATTCTGCGCGTCATTGAACAATGAGCGCGCGCTCTCCCCCACCACCTCATCATCAAGGATCGCCGGATAATTGCCCGCGAGTTCCCATGCGCGGAAAAACGGCGTCCAGTCGATGAAATCGCGCAATGCGTTCAGATCCCAGTCGCGGAACACATGCACGCCCGGCTGGGCCGGCGCACCCGGCTTCAGCGCCATATCCGCGACGAAACCGTTGGCGCGCGCCTTGGCGAGCGGGAGCAATTCGTTCTGCGCCTTGCCTTCGCGCGCGCGGCGGACGGCGGCATATTCGTCCGCCACCTTCGCCACATAATCGTCGCGCTGCGTATCGCTGACCAATGTGGTCGCGACCCCCACCGCGCGGCTCGCGTCAAGCACATGGACGACCGGGCCGGAATAGGCGGGCGCGATGCGCAGCGCGGTGTGGACTTTCGAGGTGGTGGCCCCGCCGATCAACAGCGGCATTTCCATGCCCGCGCGCTGCATCTCCTCGCCCACCGTCACCATCTCATCGAGGCTGGGCGTGATAAGGCCGGACAGGCCGATCATGTCCGCGTCATTGTCTTTCGCCGCGGCGAGGATCGTCGACCATGGCACCATCACGCCAAGGTCGACCACCTCGAAGCCGTTGCATTGAAGCACGACGCCGACGATGTTCTTGCCGATATCATGAACGTCGCCTTTCACCGTCGCCATGATGATCCGGCCCTTGGCCTTGGTGCCGGGTTCCTTGCTCGCCTCGATGAACGGCAGAAGGTGGGCGACCGCCTTCTTCATCACACGCGCCGATTTCACCACCTGGGGCAGGAACATCTTGCCCGCGCCGAACAGATCGCCGACGACGTTCATGCCGTCCATCAGCGGGCCTTCGATCACTTCGATCGGCCGATCATATTGCAGCCGCGCTTCCTCGGTATCGTCAACGACATGCGCGTCGATACCCTTGACGAGCGCGTGTTCCAGCCGCTTGGCGACCGGCCAGCCGCGCCATTCCTCCGCCGCCTTTTCCGCTGCGACATCGGTGCCGCGGAAACGCTCCGCCAGTACCACCAGCCGCTCCCCCGCCTCCGGATCGCGATTGAGGATCACGTCTTCGCAGGTCGTGCGAAGTTCGGGATCTATCGTATCGTAAACATCGAGCTGCCCGGCGTTGACGATCGCCATGTCCATGCCCGCCGGAATGGCGTGATAGAGAAACACCGAATGCATCGCGCGGCGCACCGGCTCGTTGCCGCGGAACGAGAAGCTCAGGTTGGAAAGGCCGCCGGAGATATGGACGTGCGGGCAGCGCGCCTTGATCTCGCGCGTCGCCTCGATGAAATCGACGCCGTAATTGTTGTGCTCCTCGATCCCCGTCGCGATCGCGAAGACGTTTGGATCGAAGATGATATCCTCGGGCGGAAAGCCGATCCCGATCAGCAATTTATAAGCGCGTTCGCAGATTTCGATCTTGCGCGCCTTCGTATCCGCCTGCCCGGTCTCGTCGAACGCCATGACGACCACCGCCGCGCCATAGGCCATGCATTTGCGCGCGGCATCGAGGAACGGCCCCTCCCCCTCCTTCATGCTGATCGAATTGACGATCGGCTTGCCGGAAACGCACTTCAGCCCCGCCTCGATCACTTCCCATTTCGAGCTGTCGATCATGATCGGCACGCGCGCGATATCGGGCTCCGCGGCGATCAGCTTGAGGAAGGTGGTCATCGCCTCCACGGCGTCGAGCAGCCCCTCGTCCATGTTGATGTCGATCACCTGCGCGCCATTCTCGACCTGCTGGCGCGCGACCTCCACCGCGCGGGCATAATCACCCGCCATGATGAGCTTCTTGAATGCCGCCGATCCGGTGACGTTGGTGCGCTCGCCGACGTTGACGAAGGAGGTGGAAGATGCGGTGGTCACTGTTTTTTCCGACCTGAAATGAGGATGAGCGGTGGCCGTCACGCGGCCATCGTGAAAGGCTCCAGCCCGGCGAGGCGCGTGCGCACCTGCGACATCGGGACCGGGCGAGCGGGCAGCCCGCGCACGGCATCGGCGATCGCCTTGATATGCGCGGGCGTGGAGCCGCAGCAGCCGCCCAGCACATTGACCTGCCCTGCCCCAGCCCATTCGCCGACAAGCCCGGCGGTAGTGGCCGGCGCCTCGTCATAGGCGCCCAACTCGTTGGGCAGGCCGGCGTTGGGATAAACCATGATGAGCGTGTCAGCTATCTCGCTCAACGATTTGACATGCGGGCGCAATTGCTCCGCCCCGAACGAGCAGTTGAGCCCCACGGTCAGCGGCCTGGCATGGCGGATCGCGTGCCAGAACGCCTCCACCGCATGGCCGGACAGGTTGCGCCCCGAAAGATCGGTGAGCGTCATCGACAGCATGATCGGCAGATCGCGGCCCAGCGCCTCGCCCGCCTCGATCGCGGCCATGATGCCCGCCTTGGCGTTCAGCGTATCGAACACCGTTTCGATCAGCACGAAATCCACGCCGCCTTCGACCAGCGCGTCAATCTGCTCGCGATAGACCTGCTTCAGATAATCGAAGTCGATCTCGCGATAGCCGGGGTCGTTCACATCCGGGCTGAGCGAAAGCGTCTTGTTGGTCGGCCCGATCGCCCCAGCAACGAAACGCGGGCGGCCATCCTTCGCCTGAAATTCGTCGGCGACGCGGCGCGCCATCTTCGCGCTTTCCACGTTGATCTCGCGCACCAGATGCTCGGCGCCGTAATCCGCCTGGCTGATGCTGTTGGCCGAAAAGGTATTGGTTTCCGCGATATCCGCCCCCGCCTCGAAATAGGCGCGGTGGATCGCCTCCGGCACCTCCGGCTTTGTCAGCGCGAGGATGTCGTTATTGCCCTTCTGATCGCGCGACAGGCCGAGATTGCCGGCATAATCCGCCTCGGACAGCTTCCAGCCCTGAATCTCCGTGCCGAACGCGCCATCGGTAATCAGGATGCGCTTCGCCGCTTCCGCGTTGAAGATATCGCGTACAGTCATGGTTCTACTCCATCGCCCGGCCAGTGCCGGGATATCGTTAGGCCGCGACGGCGCGCGCGCCGGCCTTCGCCCGCACGCCGAGCAGGTGGCAGATCGCGAAGGAAAGCTCGGCGCGGTTCAGCGTGTAGAAGTGGAATTGCTTCACCCCGCCGGCATAGAGCTTGCGACATAATTCGGCGGTGAGCGTCGCGGCGACGAGCTGGCGCGCGTCGGGCAGATCATCCAGCCCTTCGAACAGCCGCCCCATCCATGGCGGCACGGCGGTGCCGCACATCGCGCTCATCCGCTGGACGGCGGCGAAATTGGATACCGGCATGATGCCCGGCACCATCTCCGCGTCGATCCCCGCCGCCGCCGCGCGATCGCGAAAGCGGAAGAAGGTTTCAGGTTCGAAGAAAAATTGCGTGATCCCGCGTGTGGCGCCGGCATCGACCTTGCGCTTCAGATTGTCGAGATCGGCGGCGGCATCGGCTGAATCCGGGTGTTTTTCCGGATAAGCGGCAACCGACAGCTCGAACGGATGCAGCTTGCGCAGCCCTTCGACCAGCGCGGCGGCATTCTCATAGCCGCCGGGGTGCGCCGCATAACGCGCGCCCTGCACCGGCGGATCGCCGCGCAGCGCGACGATGTGCCGCACGCCCGCCGCCCAATATTCGCGCGCCACCGCGTCGATCTCCTCGCGCGTCGCCTCCACGCAGGTAAGATGCGCGGCGGCGGGAATCGCGGTTTCGCGCGCGATGCGGGCGACGGTCGCATGGGTCCGCTCGCGGGTCGAGCCGCCCGCGCCATAAGTGACCGAGACGAAACGCGGGCCGAGCGGCGCGAGCGTGGAGATCGAACGCCACAGCGTCTCCTCCATCTTCTCCGTCTTGGGCGGGAAGAATTCGAAACTTACGTCGATATCGCCCGCCACATCGGCATAGAGCGGCCCATCGAGCGCGCGGCGCGCCTCCTCAAGCTGATTGAGCGATAACGTCATGCCGCCTTCACCTCACGCAAGGCCGCGCCCTGACGGACGCCGAGCCACAATTTCACCGTCAACTCCCCGCCCGCCAGCGTCTCTACCTGCGCCAGCGTCAACCCGGCGGCGGTGAACCATCGTTCGATCTGCGCATCGGAAAAGCCAAGCCGGGTATGCGCATCGCGCGCGCGTAATTCCTCACGATCGTGCGGCGCGAAATCCGCGATCAGCAGCCGCCCGCCCGGCGCCAGCACGCGCGCCGCTTCCGCGATCGCGGCCCCCGGCTGCTGCGCGAAATGAAGGACGTGGTGGATGATCGCCACATCCGCTTCGCCATCGCCCATCGGCAGCGCATAGAGATCCGCCTGGCGCAGCTCGACATTCGCAAGCCCTCGCTCGCCCAGCTTGGCGCGGGCGAGGCGCAGCATTTCGGAGCTGCGATCAATGCCCAACGCCGTGTCCGCGCGCGGCGCGAACAGTTCGATCATCCGCCCGGTTCCGGTGCCGATGTCGATCAGCCGCCCGACCGGCGCCTCGCCGAGCGCGGCGAGCATCGACGCCTCCACTTCGCTTTCCGCGACATGCATCGAGCGGATCGCATCCCATTCGCCGGCATTCGCCTCGAACCAGGCAGCCGCCGATGCCGCGCGATCGGCACGCACCGCCGCCAGCCGCGCCACGTCCGCCGCCGCCTGACGATCCGGGCTTGCCACCTCCCAGCGATCGAGCGCCGCCGCGATCGGCGCCACCGCCTCGATCGGGCCAAGCGCCACGAACACCCAACTCCCCTCCTTGCGCCGCTCGGCAAGGCCGGCATCGCAGAGGATTTTCACATGCCGCGAAACCCGCGGCTGGCTCTGCCCCAGCACCTGCGCCAATTCGCCCACGGACAGTTCCATCGTGCGCAGCAGGCGCAGGATGCGCAGCCGCGAGGAATCGGCGAGAGCACGGAAGATTTCGAGCGCGTCGATCATGGAAATGAAGATATAAAGATATCTTTATATGAGGTCAACGCCTCACCCGGCCACCGATCACTTGCGGAGCGAAACCGGCTGGGCCACGTTATCCGCCTCGTCGCCGGCGCGCCGGCATCCGACAATGGGAGTGATTAGATGAAGCAGATCGCCACTTTCGCATTCGCGATCGCCGCCGTGGCAAGCCTGGGCGCGTGCAGCAAGAACGCGCAGGATCAGAGCGCCGAGGCCGCCAACGCGATCGGCGCGGACCTGGGCGCGACAACGCGCAACGCGGTGGACGACGTGCAGGCCGCAACCGATCAGGCGCTGGATCGCGCCGGCTCCGCGATGGACAATGCCGGCGACAAGCTGAAAGCCGGCAGCGAGAAAGCCGACAAGTCGCTCGACCAGCATCTCGACAAGGCGGGCGACGCGATCAGGAACGGTGCGGATCGCGCGCGCGACGCCACCGGCAACGCGCTGAAAGACGCCGGCAACACGATCGACAAGCATTGATCGCGCGGCTCGCGGCGGGGGTGTCGCTGGCGCTTCTCGCCGCCTGCTCCTCGCAACCGGCGGCACCCGGCGCGGTTACGCCGGACGAGGAACGACAGTTGAACGAGGCCGCCGCGATGCTCGATGCCAATAGCGTCAGCGCGGCGGCGGTGATCGACAATGATGAGGACGGGCAATGACCAAATGTCGTCTCGGCGCGACCGATCTCGAAATCACGCCGCTGGTGCTGGGCGGCAACGTGTTCGGCTGGACGGCGGACCGCGCGGCGAGCTTCGCGGTGCTCGATGCGTTCGTCGACGCCGGTGGCACGATGATCGACACGGCGGACGTCTATTCGGCCTGGGCGCCCGGCCATAAGGGCGGCGAATCCGAAAGCATGATCGGCGAATGGCTGCGCGCCACCGGCAAGCGCGATAGGGTGCTGCTTGCCACCAAGGTCGGGATGTTGCCCGGTGACGGTGGCGAGAAGCTGGCGCCCGCGCGGATCGCGGCGGCGTGCGACGCGTCTCTCAAGCGGCTCGGCACCGATCGCATCGACCTTTATTTCGCGCATCAGGATGATGATGCGACGCCGCAGGAAGCAGCGCTGGAGGCGTTCGCGAAGCTGGTCGATGCCGGCAAGGTGCGCGTGCTGGGCGCCTCGAATTTCCACGCCACGCGGCTAAAATCAGCAAACGATGCGGCCGCGGCGGCCGGGTTTCCGCGCTATCATGTCCTCCAGCCCGAATATAATCTCGTCAGCCGCCACAGGTTCGAGGGCGAGCTTGAGGATTATTGCATCGAGCATAACGTCGGCGTGGTGCCCTATTACGCCCTCGCCTCGGGCTTCCTCACCGGCAAATATCGCTCGCGCGACGATCTGGGCAAAAGCGTGCGCGGCGGGCGGATGGGGGATTTGCTGGAGGGCAAGGGGCGCACCATGCTCGATGCACTCGATGCGGTGGCAGCGGAAACGGGCGCTTCGCTGGCGCAGATCGCGCTTGCGTGGCTGATCGCGCAGCCCGGCGTCACCGCGCCGATCGCAAGTGCCACCAGCACCGCGCAACTCGCGGAACTGATGCCCGCGACCGAACTGGCGCTGTCAGCCGAGCAGCTCGCCCGCCTCACCGATGCCGGGGCGTGAGCGGCTCCCGGCCTGGTAGCGGAATGGCAACCCCTTCGCGGCTATAGCGCGCATCATGGTCCACCCCTCCTATATCGCGCTTGGTATCGCGACGGTCTGCGCCGCCACCTCGGTGACGCTGGCGGCATCGCGCTCGGCAGCGCAACCGATCCTCGTCTCTCGTGAGGTGCCGCCGGTATCGCGCCCGGCGTCGAAGCCCGCGCCGATCAGCGATCCCGCCGCTTATACCGTAAAGCATATTCTGCCGATCAAAGGCCCGATGCGGATGGGCGATTTCCACTGGGACGAAAGCGCCGCGCCCAAGAGCGGACGGATCATCATCACCGTCGATCTCGCCGCGCAGGTCATCAGTATCTTCCGCGACGGCTATGAAATCGGCACGGCCGCCGTCCTCTATGGCGCGGACGCCAAACCCACCCCCACCGGCGTCTATCCGATCACGCAGAAGGATGCCGATCACGTATCGAACATCTATAACGCGCCGATGCCCTATATGCTGCGGCTGACCAACGACGGCATCTCGATCCACGCGAGCGAAGTGCGCGATGGTTATATGACGCACGGCTGCATCGGCGTGCCGGAGCCTTTCGCGAAGAAGCTGTTCAACGCGGTGAAGCTCGGCGACACGGTCATCGTCACCCATGGCGAGAAGCTGAGCGTCGGCCAGCCGGTGACGGCGGCCTGAGGCGGCGGATCGACGTTCCGTTCCGCTCCGGTCACCGTCAAAAAGCGATGGCGGCGGCTCCGGGGCGGCGGGGGTCGGCGGCGCCGAGGAACAGGCCGCGATCAATCATGATCGACTGGGCGCTGCCCATGGTTTCATCCGATATGACCGGATGCCCCATCCGCTCCAGAAGCGCGCGCGTATCGGGATTGAAATTGGGTTCGACGCGCAGATTGTCGTTCGCCGCCTGGAAGATGCGCGGCTGATGTGTCGCCTCGTCGATGTTGAGACCGAAATCGACGACATCCACCACGATCTGCAACACCGTGTCGATGATCGTGCTGCCGCCCGGCGAGCCGGTGACGACCCACGGCTTGCCATCCTTGAACAGCATCGTCGGCATCATCGTGGACAACATGCGCTTGCCGGGCGCCATTGCGTTGAGCGGAGCCGGAGCGCCATCACGCAGCGCCCGCGCGGCGCCGGCGTGATCGAAATTGTTCATCTGGTTGTTGAGCAATATCCCGGTGCCGGCGATCATCACGCCGGAACCGAAATCCGCGCCGAGCGTGTAAGTGGTGCTGACCGCATTCCCTTCAGCATCGGCGACCGAGAAGTGCGTGGTCGACGGGCTTTCGAACCGCCACGGATCGCCGACGCCCAGCATCTTCGCGGGCCGGGCGCGATCAGGATCAATGAGCTTCGCGCGTTCCCGGCCATAAGCTTTCGACACGAACCCGGCCACCGGCGCACGCGCGAAAGCCGGATCGCCAAGATAGCGATAGCGATCGGCGTAACCCAGCTTCATCGCCTCCGCCATCACATGAAGCGAGCGCGCGGAGCCGGCCCCTGCCGATTTCAGATCGAAATTTTCCAGAATATTTAGCATGTTGATAAGCGTGGCGCCCCCGGCGCTCGCGGGCGGGGTCGTCACCACCCTGATCCCGCGATACTCGCCCAGCAACGGCGCGCGCTCGATCGGGCGATAGGCGTTCAGGTCATCCAGCGTGATAAGCCCGCCATGCGCTTTCATATCGCTCGCGATGCGTTGCGCGACCTCACCCTTGTAGAAGCCATCCGCGCCGCGCGCCGCGATCTGGCGCAGCGTCCAGGCGAGATCGGGCAGCTTCATCGTCTCGCCCGCGCGATACAGGCTGCCATCGGCGCGGTAATATGCGGCACGGGCGGCGGCGCTGGTCGACAGGCGTTGCCTGCCCCAACTGAACACGAATGCTTCATCCGGGGTGAGCGTGATGCCCTGCTCGGCGAGCGCGATCGCCGGCTTCACCACGTCCGCCCAGGCGAGGCGGCCATATTTGCGCTGCGCGAGATACAGCCCCGCTACCGTTCCCGGCACCGACGGCGCAAGATATCCCCGGCTCGCAGCGGGCGCCTCCCGCCCCCGATCGTCGATGAACATCGAAAGCTTCGCGCCCTGTGGCGCGACCGAGCGGAAATCGACCACCACGTCCCTGCCGGTCTTCGCGTCATGGATCAGCATGAACCCGTCGCCGCCGATATTGCCCGCGCGCGGCAGCGTTACCGCGAGCGCGAAGGCGGTGGCGACCGCCGCATCCACCGCATTGCCACCGCCACGCAGGATCGCCGTGCCGACCTGCGAGGCAGGCGCGCTCTGCGAAACGACCATCCCGCGCTCTCCCACCACCGGGGAATGGATGCTGGGATATTCGAGCAACTGCTTCTGCTGCGCGCCCAACGGCGTGAGCGCGAGCGCGCCGGCGCCAATGGCCGCCAGGATGCGGGGCAAGGCTGGCATCATTCGACATTCCTTGAGGCAAACACGGTGAGGTCTATTTGCCGCTCGCTGCGCCCCACAACCGTGGCGACGGCCAGATCGGCGGTGACATTGGGAATGGTGCGGGTCATATCGAGCAGGCGATCGAACGGCAGGACGAAGCCGACGACCAGCGCGGTCTGCTCCGGCGTGATGCCGATCGTGGCGAGCACCGCCGCCAGCACGAACAACGAGCCGGAAGGCACCGGCCCCACGCCCATCGCGACCAGCGCGGTGCTGAGCGCGACGGTGACATGCGCGGCCAGGCCAAGCTCGATCCCGAAGGCCTGGGCAGAGAACATCGCCAGCGCGCCGACGTATAGCGCCGCGCCATCCATGCCGATCACCGCGCCGAGCGGCAGCACCGTGGAGGCAACCGGCTTGCCGATGCCGAGATTGTCCTCCGCCACGCGCATCGCCACCGGCAGCGCGGCGGAACTGGAGGCAGTGGAGAACCCCACCATCATCGCATCGGCGATCCCCCGGAAGAACGGCAGCGCCGGCAGCCGCGCCAGCAACCGCACCAGCCCGCCGTGAACCAGCACGGTCTGCACCAGCGAGCCACCGATCACGCACAGCCCCAGCTTCAGCACCGGCGCGAACACCGCCGCCCCGTTCGCCCCGACCACCACCGCGATCAGCGCGAACACGCCGAACGGCGCGACCTCCATCGCGAAGCCGACGATCCGCAGCATCACCTCCGACGCGCCGGACAGCATCTCGCTGAAGACGCGCGCGCGTGGCCCGGCGGCGATCACGCCCGCGCCGACCAACAGCGCGAAGAATATCACCGCCAGCGTATCGCCCTCGGCCATCGCCTGCACCGGATTTACCGGGATGATGCCGAGCAGCAGGGCGAGCGGCTCTTTCGGGGCGGCCACGGTCTTCGCTGCGACCGCCGCGAAGCTTACGCCCGCTCCGGGCTCCAGCAGCGCGCCGAACATCACGCCGACGCAAGCGGCGATCATCATCAGCAGCGCATAAAGGCCAAGCGTGCGCGCCCCCATCGCCCCGAGCTTTCGCGGATCGCCGAGCGCCGCGACGCCCGAGGCGATCGTGACGAAAACCAGCGGCACGACGAGCATCCGGATCAGCCGGACGAAGATATCGCCAATCCATTTGACCGCGACCGCCGACTCGCCCGCCCAGAAGCCGACGAGCGCGCCGAGCAGCATCGCCGCGAATATCCGCTTCCACAGCGGGATGGCGAACCAGCGCCCGGCAATGCCGCGCGGCATTTCGGCGGGAGTGCTTCCCTCCGTCACCGGCGGCAATCCTTCAGCGCGGTGGTATCCTTGCGGACGGCGCGCCCCGCCAGCACGCCGGTGGGATTGCCGTTCTCGATCGCAACGACGCCGTTGACGATCACCGCGCGGACCCCGGCGGCGAGGCGTTCGGGATGCTCGTAATCGGCGCGCGCGGCAAATTGCCTGCCATCGAACACCGCCACGTCGGCGAACGCACCGGGTTTCAACAGCCCGCGATCGGTGAGGCCGAACGCCTCGGCGGTCAGCCCGCTCGAACGGCGCACGAACTGCTCCGGCGACAGGCTATGCCCATCGCGGACGAAGCGCGTCCAGGCGAGGGCGAAGCTGCCGTATTTGCGCGGATGCCCCGCGCTGCCATCGGAACTGGTCATCACCCAGGGCTGGCGCGCGAACACGTCGATATCCCTGTCCGCCATGTTGAACGAGGCCACCGGCGCGGGATCGCCCGAAACGAGGATGCGGATCGCCGCATCGACCGGATCAATTCTCCAATCGGCGGCGATCGCGTCCAATCGCTTCCCGGCGTGCGCGCCGCCGGTCAGAAGCAACGCGCCCGCCCCGCCGCGCCGGCGCAGATTGTCGGCCATTTCGCGCTTCAGGCGCGGGGTCAGCGCCGGATCCGCCAGGCGCTTGCGCATCGCGGCGATCCCGCCGTCATGCGCCCAGCGCGGCACCAGCGCGGCGGAAAGGCGCGTGCCCGATGCGGACCACGGATATTGATCCGCCGTCACCGCTTGCCCCGCCGCGCGCGCGCGCTCCACCTGGGCGACGATTTCGCCCGCCTTTCCCTGCACGTCGACGCCGAGCGCCTTGATGTGCGCGATATGAACCGGCATCCCCGCCTCGCGGCCGATGCGCAATGCCTCGTCCACCGCAGCGCCGACCCCGATCGTCTCGGAGCCTTCGTCGCGCATATGGGTATCATAAACCCCGCCACGCGCCGCCGCCTCACGCGCGAGCGCGATCACCTCTCCGGTCTTGGCAAAGCTTTGCGGCGCATAATAAAGCCCGGTCGAAAACCCCACCGCGCCCTCGCACATCGCACCCGCGACCAGTGCCCGCATCCGTTCCGTTTCAGCCGGCGTCGGCGCGCGATCATCCCGCCCAACCACCTGCGAGCGCACCGCGCCAAAGCCGACGAAGCGCGCGATGTTCACCCCGGCCCCGGCTTCGCTCATCCGCGCGAACCGCGCCGATATCGCGGGATCGCCATCGCCGTCATTGCCGACCATGATCGTCGTTACGCCCTGCGCAAGCTGGTTGAGCGCGAGGCGCCGCGTGCGATCGGGAGAGGCGATATCGGCGTCCTCGTGGGTGTGCGGATCAATGAAACCGGGGGTGACCAGCATCCCCGTCGCGTCGATCACCCGCCGCGCGGTCCGCCGCAGCGCGCCGCCATCGCCGATGAAGACGATCCGGTCGCCGCGCACCCCGATGTCCGCGCGGCGTGCGGGCGCGCCCGTGCCGTCGATCACCGTGCCGCCCGCGATGAGGATATCAACCGGCGATGGCGCGGGTGCTCGCCCGGAGGCGGCATTCGTCGGGATCGCGACGGCGGCGATCGCGCACATCAATGTCCCGCGGCGCAAGAAGACGGCGCCGTATCCGATCCCGATCATCTATCCTCCCCCAATATCATTCGCGCGACACGTTCGGCGGAGCCCATCGCGAATGTCCAGCCCAACATGCCATGCCCGACGTTCAGGCTGATCCGCGATCGCGCCCGCCGTATGATCGGCAGCGACGATGGCGTCACCGGACGAAGGCCGGCCCAGCCGCCATGCGCCGCATCATAATTCGCGGCATCGGGCAAAACAGCGCGTGATGACCCGCGAAGCTGATCGAGCCTTCGCGCATCAATCGTCGTATCATGCACGCCAAGCTCCGCCAGCCCGGCGACGCGCAGCTTCGTCCCCAATCGGCAGAAGACGATCTTTCGCACGACATCGGTGATGCTCACCTTCGGCATCGCGGCGCCGGCGGGCGCGGTGAAGGAATATCCCTTCATCGGCAGGATCGGCGCGCTGATCCCGGTGCCGCGCAGCAGACGCATGGTATCAATGCCGGTGCACAACACGATCTCATCCGCCTCGATCCGCTCGCCCTCCGCACAGATCGCGACCGCCCGGTCAGCCGTGCCGTCGATCGCGGCAACATTCGTTTCAAGGCGGATGTCCACCGCGTAATCGCGTCGCAGCACAGCCAGCATCGCGTTGCAGAACAGATAGGGGTCTCCCACCTCCTCATCCGGCGTGTAGATCGCGCCGGCGAACGCCCCGCGCCGCGCCGCGAGCGCCGGCTCGATCGCAACCACCTCCGCGCGCGTCAGGCAGTGCTGGATCGCGCCGTGACCGCCCTTCAACTCGGCCATCGCCCGAGCAGCGGCAAGGGAGGCCGGATGCTCGTGGATATGCAACTTTCCCGGCGCGGCATGGTCGAACGCGATCGGATGGCGTTCGAGCAGCGAATGCAGCGCCCGGCGGGATTCCAGACCGAGCCGCAGGCCTTCGATCGTATTGCTCCTGAACCGCGTGGATGAAGCGTTGCGCAGAAAGCCAAGCAGCCATCCGAAAAACGCCGGATCGACCGAGGGACGCAAGCGGAATACGGGATCAAGACCGATCAACAGCGCGGGAATGCGCTTCAGCAACGCCGGATTGGCGAGCGCATCGGTATAGACATAGCTGAGCTGCGCGCCATTCGCGTAAGACGTGCCGCGCCCCGCCGTCTCCGCCCGGTCGATCAATATGACTTTCGCGCCGCGCCGCGCCAAAGCGTAAGCGGTGGCGACCCCGACGACCCCTGCGCCGATCACGATGATCGAACGTGCGCGCATTCGCGCTGGACCCGCCGACACGGCGCGATCCGCTTCTGTCAGGATCATATACCCCTCTACCGGCCCCTTATCGCCGGCATCCTACAAAAGGCCGTGGGCCGGGCAAGGCGGAGCAGCCAAGCAATTTGGACCGACTCCATAACCAAAGGCTATTGCGCCTCGGGCCGATGATCCTTCTTCGCGATTTCGCTGGAGACCGTGGCGACGAAACGCTCCGCAAGCGCCGATAGCGGGCGATCCTCAAGCCAGGCGACCTGAACGCCGAAGCGCAGCCTCGGCTCCAGCCCGTGGATATCAACGTCGCTCGATCGGATCGCGCTAGCGGTGAATTCGTCGACCAGCGCGACGCCGCAGCCAAAACGCGCCAGTGCCGCCGCGATATAATAGGTGCCGACGGACACGACCTCGCGCACCGAGATGCCGGCGCGATCGAACGCCGCCGCCGCGATATCGCCGACCGGGCCGCTTGCCGCGACGCCGACGAGATCGTGCCGTTCCAGCTCCGACAGCGGCACGCGCTCCCGCTCGCTATCGAAGGTGCCCTGCGGCGAAACCAGCAGCAATTCGGCGGTGGTGAGCCGGCGCGTCGCCATTCGCGGGTGCGCGGGCGGATCATATCCGATCGCAAGATCGCACTCGCGCTCATACAATGCCTGAATCATGTCATGATGATGCAGCGTCTGGATATCGAACGTCACCTCGGGATGAAGCGCGCGAAACGCCGATACAGCGCGCGGCGCCACCTCCAGCCCAAGTGACGGAACCACCCCCAGCCGAAGATGCCCGGCGCCGGAGCCGCGCAGATTGCGCGCGGTCTGCCGCAATGACGAGATGCGATGGAAAACCTCGTCGACTTCGCGAAACAGCGCGTGCGCCTCGTCGGTCGGCACTAGGCGGCCGCGCACCAACGTGAACAGCGTGATACCGAGTTGATCCTCGGTATGGCGTAGCACCTTGCTGACCGACGGCTGCGAGACGTTGAGCGCCCGCGCCGCCGCGCTGATCGAACCATTGGAATAGACGGCGTGGAAAATCTCGATCTGGCGAAGGCGCATCGCGCGATACTAGCCGGGCCAGCGCCAACGACAAGCAGGCCCGATCGGCCAGCGGTTGTCCGGGGTGCGCCCGAACAACCGCTGCGCGATCAGAACGTCTTGGCGATCTCGGTGTAGATCAGGCGCCCCGTCGCATTGTGCAGCGATCCAAGGAAGCCGTAGTTCGAGGAATAAAGCGGCGGATCCTTGTCGAACAGATTACGTGCGCCGACGCGGAAACGAAGCCCGCTCAACCGGCTTTCCTTCCCGAACTGATACTGGGCGTAGAGGTTCACTGTCGTCCAGCTTGGCACCTTGTAGAACTTGCCGTCGATCAGCGCCGGGCCGGTATCGAACACCGGGCCGACATAGCTCACCAGCAGCCCCGCGCTCATGCCGTTCAGGCGCCAGGTGACGTTCGCGGATCCGCGCCATTCGGGATTGCCGTTCTGCATGATCTGATCGCCAGCGGCGGTGATCGCGATATTCGGGCCGAGCTTCCCCGCCTGGTTCGCGGCGATCAGCTTGGCCTGCATGTCGGATGCTTCCTGATTGAGCTTCAGGAGCTTGGCCGCGGCCAGATCAATGTTGAACGTGCCCAGCGCGGTGCGACCGGAATTATAGCTGATCTCGAAATCCAGCCCCTTGATGAGGCGCGGCCCGAGATTGAAATAATCATCCTGCACATAGGATAGATCGCCCACGGCCTGCCCCGCCGCCGCGGGCAGGCGAACGACATTCGGATTGCTGCCCCCGCTCTGCCGCAACAGATAATCGTACAGGATCTGATTTTGCGCGCCCTGGATGCCGATCACGCCCTTTTCGTAGATCGACCAGTAATCCGCCGTCATCGTCAGGCCCGGCACGAACCGCGGCTGGAGCACGATCCCCGCCGAGAAATTCTCCGCGTTTTCCGGCTGGAGCCGCTGATTGCCCGATCGGATTTCCAGCGTGCTGACGCCGCTGCACGTCGTCCCGTTCAGGCGACAGAAGGCATAATCTGTGCGCGTGTTCGAAACCTGCGTGCCCGAGCTGTAGAATTGCGGCAGGTTCGGCGCGCGGAAGCTTTGCGACCAGGAACCGCGCAATTTGATACCCGGCACGACCGTCCAGCCGGCAGCCACCTTCGGCTTGAAGACATTGCCGAAATCCGAATAACGCTCGTCGCGCGCGGCAAGCTGGAAATCCAGCGACCGCATCAGCGGCACGTTCATTTCCTCCGAGACGACCGGCACCGCGAGTTCGACGAACGCGGAAGCGACAACGCGATGCGCCTTCACGTCGGGCGACGCGCTCGCCCCGAGAACGTCGGAATTATACGTCGTGCCCGTTACCATATCGGTATAGGTGTTGGTTCCATCGAGGCGCGGATCGCGATTGTCCTCATAGGTTTCACGCCGCACCTCAAGCCCGGCGGCGAAGCCCAGATCGCCCCCCGGCAGCGCCAGCAGTTGCGCGTTCGAAAGCTTGAAATCCCAGGTCGCCAGCGAGGTTTTGCTGATCCGGCGAACCTCGACCTGGAATGAGCGGATCGTTGCCGGATCGTTCGGCGTCGCATCGCCGAGCGAATAGTTCGGCTGGCTGCCGCCGTTGAACGGATTGTAGGCATCGGGCGTGGCGCGCGCCAGCGCCTGCTGGAACAGCGTGTTGCTGATGGCATTGTGCGTATTGTCGTCGGTGCGCGCGAAGGCGTAGCTCACCGCCGAATCCCAGCGGAACGCGCCCCAGGAGCCACGCAGCCCCATCAACCCGCGTACCATATCATCGGTCACGGTATAGGTGCGCGGCCCGGCATCCACCGGGCGATAATTCGTCAGGCGCAGCGCAAGGCCGCCGGCGGGCACCCCGGTCAGGCCCGGAAGGCGATTGGGATTGGCGGCGCCATTGATCGTCAGCGCGCCGAACGGGTTCCAGTAATTGCTCGCCGGGATGCTGATCGGCGCGCTCGATACCGGCGCGGACTGTTCGCGCTGCCCATCCAGAACCGCATGATAATATGCCAGTTCGGTGAACAGCTCCGCCTCGCCGATGTCCTGTCGGAAGGTCGTGAAAAGGTTATAGCGATTGAGCTGGCCGCGGATCGTGCGATCCGGGTTCTCGTCATAGCGCAGCGGGCGGTCCGCCGCGCCGGTAATGCCGCCGCTGCGCAGGCAGAGATTGTTGTTATAGGTGGTGCTGGAACAGCCGGCGCCGGTGTTCGAGACCGGCTCGACATGGAACACCCCCGATGAGGTGAGCGCGGTGCCGTTCTGGCGCACCACGGTGGACGACGGGATCACCGTGAAGGAGCCCCATGGCGACGAGGTGGAGCGATTGTCGAACGCGGTATCCCCTTCATACGGGGTGCCCACCAGCATCCCGCGGTGATCCTCGCTCGCCGATATCGCGCGATCGCGGGCGAACAGCGGCGCGCGATCGGTGTAGCTGCCGAAAATCATGAAACGACCGCCGCCCTTGGTGCGGGTGCCCGCCTTGAGCGCGATGGTCTTTTCGTCGGTATCGTCGGCAAAGCCATAGCGGGCATCGAGCCGAACCCCGTCGAACTTGTCGTCGAGCACCACGTTGACCACGCCGGCGACCGCATCCGAGCCATAAATCGCGCCCGCGCCATCGCGCAGCACCTCCAGCCGGCGGATCGCGCCGACCGGGAAGGAATTGATGTTCACCGTCTGGACCGGAACGAAATTCTCGGTCTGCGTCCCCGGCGTCGGCACCATGCGGCGGCCGTTCAAGAGGACGAGCGTGTTGCCGGTGCCCACGCTGCGCAAATTGATTGAGGCGTTATCGCCGCGCGCGTCGTTCAGGTTGCCGGTGGTGCGGGCCTCCTGGAAGTTCACGTCGCCGGCCTGCGGGATCGAACGGAACAGATCATCCCCGGAAATCGCGCCGGTCGCCGCGATCCGGTCTTCACCTAGAACGGTGACGGGCAGCGCCTCGCTTTGCCGCGCGCCTTCGATCTGGCTGCCGACGACCACGATATCCGGCCCGGCGCTTTCCGGGCTTCCGGCATCGGCCTGGGTTGCTTGCTGAACAGGCATCGCCGCGCTCGCGGCGGCGGCAAAAATGGACACGCTGGCAAATAGCGCCACGCGCGCCGACGCAGAAAAAGTCATGGCAATCCCCCCGGTTGCGATTTTGCTGCCCGAGGTTAGCCGCGTGGCGATACGCAAGCCAAGACACAGCAGCGATATCAAGACATCGCCGATCCATAGCCTATCGTTATGGGTCACCCCACCTCTCCAGCCTTTCCGACGCCCGGACAAGCCATAGCCTGATGCTATGACGCCAAACCATTTCGCGAGCTTGCCCGCCGCGAACGCCGGGCCGACAATGGGCCTTCCGCCATGGAGATGAATGTGACGAAGCCGAACGCGCGACCACCCCTTGCCCCATTCCGTGAAACCGCCGCCGGGTTGATCTTCGTTTCCGGGCAACTTCCCCGCGGCGCCGATGGCGGCATCGTCCCCGGCGGAATCGAGGCGCAGGCCCGTCGGGCACTGGAGAATCTGTCGGGCGTGCTCGATAGCGCGGGCGCATCATTGAGCGACGTGGTCAAGACGACCGTGTGGATCACCGATCCGGCGGCGATGGCGCAATTCAATGCGATTTACGAAACCTTTTTCAGCGCGCCCTATCCGGCGCGCTCGACCGTCGTTTCGGGGCTGGTCGCGCCGGATGCGCTGCTGGAGATCGAAGCGGTGGCGGTGCGCGCCTAGGGCCGATCGGCGGGCGGATCGGTCAACTGACCGGCGCCTGCCGCCGGTAGCTCAGCGCCTCCGCGACATGCAGCCGGCTGACCGTTTGCGCGCCCGCGAGATCGGCGATGGTCCGCGCGACGCGCAGCACACGGGTATAGCCGCGCGCGGAAAGCCGCAACGTCGCCGCCGCTTGCGCCAGCAGCGCGCGGCCAGCGTCGTCGGGCGTCGCCACCTGCTCCAGCACCGCGCCGTCGGCCTCGGCATTGGTGCGCGCGCCCGTGTCGCGATAGCGCCCGGTCTGCACCGACCGCGCCGCCGCGACCCGCGCGGCCACTTCGACGGAGCCTTCGGCGGGCGGCGGCATCACCAGATCGGCGGCGGACAGCGCCTGCACCTCTACATGCAGGTCGATACGATCGAGCAGCGGCCCCGAAACCTTCGCCTGATAATCCGCCGCGCATTTCGGCGCGCGCGCGCAGGCGAGGCTGGCGTCACCGAGATGCCCGCAGCGACACGGGTTCATCGCCGCGATAAGCTGCACCCGCGCGGGGAAGGTGACGTGCGCATTGGCACGCGCCACGCTCACCACGCCGGATTCGAGCGGCTGGCGCAGCGAATCGAGCACCGCGCGCTGGAATTCCGGCAATTCATCGAGAAACAATACGCCGAGATGCGCGAGGCTCACCTCCCCCGGCTTCACGCGCAGCCCGCCGCCGGTGAGCGCCGCCATCGAGGCGCTGTGATGCGGGCTGCGGAACGGGCGTGCGCGGGTCAACTGCCCGCCGGAAAGCGTGCCCGCGACCGACTGCACCATGCTCACCTCCAGCGCCTCCGCCGCGTCGAGCGGGGGGAGGATGCCGGGCAGGCACGCCGCCATCAGCGACTTGCCCGCGCCCGGCGGCCCGACGAACAGCAGATTGTGCCCGCCCGCCGCCGCTATCTCCAGCGCGCGCCTGGCGACTTCCTGCCCCTTCACCTGCCTGAGATCGGGGCCGGCCCGCGACTCGTCCACGTCACCGGGCGTGGGTACGGCGAGCAGTTGATGCCCTTTCAGATGATTGATGAGCGAGATCAGATCGGGCGCGGCGACCACCTCGATCGAGCCGCTCCACGCCGCTTCCGGCCCCTGCGCAGCGGGGCAGATCAGCCCCTTCCCCGCCTCCGCCGCATGAAGTGCCGCGAGCAGCACGCCGGGCGATGGCGCCAGCCGCCCGTCGAGCGTCAGTTCGCCGACGATGACGTAATCGGCCAGCGCCTCGGCATCGACCACGCCCATCGCGGCCAGCAGCCCGAGCGCGATCGGCAGATCGAAATGCGATCCTTCCTTCGGCAGATCGGCCGGCGACAGATTCACCGCGATCCGCTTCGGCGGCAGCGCCAGCCCCATCGCGGCGATCGCGCCCCTCACCCGCTCGCGGCTTTCCCCCACCGCCTTGTCCGCCAGCCCGACGAGATTGAAGGCGGGAAGGCCCGGAATGAGCTGCACCTGCACTTCAACCCCGCGCGCCTCCAGCCCGAGATATGCGACGGTCGCGACGATTGCTGCCATTTTCCCCCCGGTCGATCCGAACGGCGCCATCGCTGTTTTCGCGAATACCCGCCCGGACAGCGAGCATTCATAACGGTTTCGCCACGAACGAAAACCACCCTTCGCCCGTCTTGCGCTCACCACGGACCTGCCCCAAATGCCCGCCATGTCGCAGCGCCATCCCGTGTCCCGCATCATCCAGCTCACGCTTGGCGTGCTGCTGCTGATCGGCGCGGCTGTGATGGGACCGCTGCCTGGGCCGGGCGGCGTATTCCTGTTCGCGGGGGGCATGATTCTCATCCTGCGCAATTCGCGCTGGGCGCAGGTGCGCTGGGCGCGGCTGAAGCGGCGCTGGCCGCGCACCGGGCATCTCGTCGATCGTACGATGCGGCGGCAGAGCGCCTTGCGCCGCCACGCGCGCAATCGCGCGGATCAGCGGACGCGATCGCGTTGACTTGCGCGCCCCATCGGCCTATGCGGCGCCCTGTTCGGGCCGTCCTGTTGCGACGGCCTTTGATTTTTTAGATTCGGGAATGAACGATGAAGCGGACCTTTCAACCGAGCAATCTGGTGCGAGCACGCCGTCACGGCTTCCGTTCGCGGATGGCGACGGTGGGCGGTCGTGCGGTGATCCGGGCGCGCCGCGCGCGCGGCCGCAAGAAGCTGTCGGCCTGAACCCGCGGCCGCTTTCGCGGCTGACCAGGCGACCGGAATTTCTTGCCGCCAACGCCGGGCGTCGCGTGCCGATGCCCGGCTTTGTCTTGCTTGTGCGCCCGCGCGGCGACGGCGACGAGACGATCCGCGTGGGCTTCACCGTTACCAAGAAAATCGGCAATGCCGTGGTGCGCAACCGCATGAAGCGCCGGCTGCGTGCGCTCGCGCGTGAACTGATGCCGTCGGACGGCATCGGCGGCGCGGATCATGTGCTGATCGGGCGGCAATCGGGCATCGAGCGCCCCTATTCCCTGCTACGCGACGAACTCGCCAAGGCGCTGGCCAAGGCGCGGCGGCGGTGATCGCGAAGGCGCTCATGCTGCTCGTTCGCGCGTGGCAGATCGGGCCATCGGCGGTATTGCCGCCCACCTGCCGCTATCAGCCATCGTGTTCCGCCTATGCAATCGAGGCACTTCGCCGCTATGGGGCTGTGCGCGGAAGCTGGCTCGCGGCCAAACGCATCGCGCGCTGCCATCCGTGGGGCGGCCACGGCTATGACCCCGTGCCGTAACCAGAATCGCCAGAGACAGGATCTGACGTGAGCCAAGAAAACAAGAATTTCGTGCTGTTCGCGGTGATCGCCGCGCTGATCCTGTTCGGCTGGCCGGTGATCCAGAACCGTTTTTTCCCCGCCGCCAATCCGCCGGTGACGAAGATCGAGGGCGGCAAGACCGAGATCGTCGAAGGCAAGGCCGCCGCGACCGCCGAGGCCCCCGGCGCGATCCGCGATCGCCGGGTGGTGCTGGCCGAATCGCCGCGCGTGAAGATCGAGACGCCCACCATGCAGGGCTCGATCAACCTGAAGGGCGCGCGGATCGACGATCTGGTACTCACCAATTACAAGGAGACGATCGCGAAGAATTCGCCGCCGATCCGCCTCCTCTCCCCCGCCGGCACCGCCGACGCCAATTTCGCCGCCTTCGGCTGGCGCGACGACGGCCTTGCGCCGCCCGCCGCCGATACGGTGTGGACGGCATCCTCCACCATCCTCGCGCCGGGCAAGCCGGTCACGCTGAGCGCGGCCAATGCCAATGGCCAGCGTTTCCAGATCGAGCTTTCGGTCGACAAGGACTATATGTTCTCGGTTCGCCAGACGGTCGCCAACGGCGGGCGCAACGCCGTGCCTGTCGCGACCTATGGCCTCGTCAATCGCGTCGGCGTGTCGAAAGACCCGGCGAGCTGGACGATCCATACCGGCCCGATGTCCGTCGCGAATGGCGCCGCCAACTACGCTCCTGATTTCAAGGACGTGGACAAGGAGCCGCAGAAATTCACCTCGACCGGCGGCTGGCTCGGCTTCACCGACAAATACTGGCTGACCGCGCTGCTCCCCGATCAGGCGCGCACCTTCGACGGCCAGTTCCGCGCGGGCGCCAACCACAGCTATCAGGCCGATTATACCGCCGCCCCGCAAGTGTTGCCGCCGGGCCGCGAACTGACGCAGACCTCGCGTTTCTTCGCGGGCGCGAAGGAAGTGAAGCTGCTCGATCGCTATACCGACAAGGAAGGTGCCACCAAGCTCGATTACGCGATCGACTGGGGCTGGTTCCGCGTGATCGAAAAGCCGATCTTCTATTATCTCGACTGGCTGTTCCGCATGGTCGGCAATTTCGGCGTGGCGATCATCCTGCTGACCTTCACGATCCGCGCGCTCGTCTTCCCGATCGCGCAGCGGCAATATGCCTCGATGGCGCATATGCGCGCGGTGCAGCCGAAGATGAAGGCGATCCAGGAACGCTTCAAGGACGACAAGCAGCGCCAGCAGCAGGAGATCATGGCGCTGTACAAGGCGGAAAAGGTCAATCCGCTGGCCGGCTGCCTGCCCACGCTGCTCCAAATTCCGATCTTCTACGCGCTGTACAAGGTGCTGATGCTGACGATCGAAATGCGGCACCAGCCGTTCGTCGCGTGGATCAAGGATCTGTCCGCGCCCGATCCGCTCACCCCGGTCAACCTGTTCGGGCTGCTCCCCTTCACCCCGCCGCATTTCCTGGCGATCGGCGTGATTCCGATCATCCTGGGCATCAGCATGTACTTCCAGTTCAAGCTGAACCCGACGCCGATGGACGATACGCAAAAGCAGGTTTTCGCGCTGATGCCATGGGTGCTGATGTTCGTGATGGCGCCGTTCGCGGTGGGCCTGCAGGTCTACTGGATCACCACCAACATCATCACGATCGTCCAGCAGCGCGTGCTCTATGCCCGCCACCCGGCGTTGCTTGAGGCCACATCGAAGTGACGTTCGACGAAGATCAGATCGAGGCCGCGCGGAAGATTTTCGCCGGCCCGATCGAGTTCCTGAAATCGGCGCCCGCGCTCAATTTCCTGCCCGATGCGATCGTGCCGGAGGTGGCGTTCGCCGGGCGATCGAACGTGGGCAAATCATCGCTCATCAATGCGCTCACCGGGCGCAAGGCGCTGGCCCGCACCTCTGTCACGCCGGGGCGCACGCAGGAACTCAACTTCTTCGATATCGGATCGCCGCTCGCCTTCCGTCTGGTGGACATGCCCGGCTATGGCTTCGCCAAGGCGCCGAAGGACATGGTGAAGAAGTGGCGCTTCCTCGTGAACGATTATCTGCGCGGGCGGCAGCAGTTGAAGCGCGCACTGGTGCTGATCGACAGCCGCCACGGCATCAAGGAAGTCGATCGCGAAATCCTTGAGATGCTCGATCGCGCGGCGGTGAGCTACCGCCTCGTTCTCACCAAGGCGGACAAGGTGAAGGCGACGGACCTCGCCGCCGTCGCCGAACGCACCGCGGAGGAAGCACGCAAGCGCCCCGCCGCGCATCCCGACATCATCACCACCTCGTCCGAAGGCGGGATGGGCATCCCCGAACTGCGCGCCGCGGTGATCGAGGCGATCAGCTAAGCCCGCCCCCGCAAACGGTCGCGCGATAACGGAGACGCATGGTGCATCAGGCGGCCTCGCCAACATTGCAATTGCGGCTGACGGCCGCGCAGGTTCGCGCCTTCCTCGAAGAAGCATTCCCGCCGCCCGCCCGCCCGAATCTGGGCGAGATCGAGGCGCTGCGACTCAATCACCTGCGCATCCGGCTCGATCCGGACGCGTCGATGAAGCGCCCCGGCAACATCGTCTCCGGGCCAACGCTGATGACGCTGGTGGACCTTGCGGCATATGCGATCATCGCCGCCCATCACGGGCCGGAAGCGATGGCGGTGACGAACGCGCTGTCGATCTCGTTTCTGCGCGCCTGCCGGTTCGAGCCGATCCACGCCGATGCCGTGATCCTGAAGCTCGGGCGGCGGCTGGCGACGGTGGATGTTCGCATCTGGCAGGGTGATGAGGATCGCGTGATCGCGCAATCGACCGTGGGATATGCGCTGCCCTGAGCGCGGCGGGATCGAATCGCGTGGGATTGCCGATCAATCGCATGTCCCGCGCGGAACCCTTTCGGCGCGCGAAAAATGCGCTATCGCGGGCGAACAGTCTCAACCAACGCGAGCGACCTGCGCATGAAGCTCATCATCGGCAACAAGGCCTATTCGTCGTGGTCGCTGCGCGGCTGGCTCGCCTGCCGCCAATCCGGCCTGCCGTTCGAGGAAATGGTCGTACCGCTCTACGATCAGGATTGGGACAAGCGCCGCGAGGGCGACGAATTCGCCCCTTCATCCGGCAAGGTGCCGATCCTGTGGGATGACGATGCGGTGGTGTGGGATAGCCTCGCGATCATCGAATATCTTGTCGACAAGGTGGGCCGCGAGAAATTCTGGCCGGCGGATAATGCCGCGCGCGCGATGGCGCGCTCGATGGCGGCGGAGATGCATTCGAGCTTCGCCGCGCTGCGCCGCGAATGCGGGATGAACATCCGGCAGGTCTATCCGCCCGGAAATCCGTCCACGGAGGTGATCGCCGATCTCACGCGGATCATGGAATTGTGGGCGCAGGCGCGCGCGCGCTTCGGCGGCGGCGGGGATTTCCTGTTCGGCGCGTTCGGCGCGGCGGATATCATGTTCGCGCCCGTCTGCACCCGGATCGTCACTTATTCGCTTCCCGTGGCGCGCTTTGCGACCGGCTATATCGAGGCGGTGCTCAACCATCCCTTCATGCAGGACTGGATCGCCGCCGCGCAGGAGGAAGAATGGGTGATCGAACGCTTCGAACAGCCGGCGACTGAAGCGTGAGCCGCGACGCGCTGGCGCTCGCCGAGGCGCTGATCGCCTGCGAAAGCGTGACGCCGGCGATCGGCCGCGTGTTCGACGTGGTGGAGGAAATGCTCACGCCGCTCGGCTTCACGGTCAATCGCTTCGTCACGGGGGATGCGCCCGACGGGCCGGTCGAGAATATGATCGCGGTGCGCGGATCGGGTGGCCCGCATTTCGCATTCGCCGGGCACCTCGATGTCGTACCGCCCGGCGAGGGCTGGGTTTCGGGCGCTTTCGCCCCGGAAGTGCGTGGCGGGCTGCTCCACGGGCGCGGCGCGGTGGACATGAAGGGCGCCATCGCCGCCTTCATCGCCGCCGCCGCGCGCACGCCCGCCAGCGGCACGATCAGCCTGTTGCTGACCGGCGACGAGGAAGGCCCGGCGATACACGGCACCCGCGCGATACTCGATCGCATGGCTGCGCGCGGGCTGAAGCCGGACATGTGCCTGGTCGGCGAGCCCACCTCGGTCTCGCGGCTGGGGGACATGGTGAAGATCGGGCGGCGCGGCTCGGTCAACATCTGGATCGACGTGCCGGGCAGGCAGGGCCATGTCGCCTATCCCCATCTGGCCGACAATCCGATTCCCCGGCTGGTGGCGATGCTCGCCGAGATCGACGCGATCACGCTCGATCAGGGGACTGACTGGTTCCAGCCATCGAACATCGAAATCACCGACATCACCGTCGGCAATCCCGCGACCAACGTGATCCCGGCGCGCGCCGCCGCGCGGCTGTCGATCCGTTTCAACGACGAGCATACGGGCGCCGATCTCGCGCGGAGGATCGAGCGGATCGTCCACGCCCACGACCGCCAGGCGACGGTGGACGCGCGGATTTCCGGAGAGGCTTTCCTGACCGAGCCAGGCGCTCTTTCCGCGATGGTGAGCAATGCGATCACCGCACGCACCGGCATCGCCCCCACGCTTTCCACAACGGGCGGCACGTCCGACGCGCGCTTCATCTCGGCAATCTGCCCAGTGGTGGAGTTCGGCCTCGTCAACGCGACGATGCACAAGCTGGACGAGGCGGTTGCGGTGGACGATCTCGCCACGCTGACCGACATCTACGCCGATATCATCAGCCGAGCGATGCGGGCCGGGTAACCGGATCCAGATCGTCGAGCGCGGCGGCCCAGGCGAGGAAATCCGCCTCCGTCATCGGGCGCGCGACGCCATAGCCCTGGATCGCATCACAGCCGATAACGCGCAGCAACTCGGCCTGGGCGGGGGTTTCCACGCCCTCCGCCACCGCCTCGCAACCCAGGCCGTGGATCAGCCCGACAAGCGATCCGGCGATGAGCCGCGCGGCATGATCGTCAACAATCATCGCGATCAGGCTGCGATCGAGCTTGACGCGATCAATCGGCAATTGCCGCAGCCGCGCGACGCTAGACAATCCCGTGCCGAACCCGTCGATCGCGATTGTGGCGCCATCATCGCGCAATTGCGCCAGCGCGGCGATCGCGTCCGCGCGGGCGTGCGCGGCAACCGTTTCGTTGAGTTCCAGTTCCAGCAGGCGTGCCGGCGCGTGCGCCTCGCGCATCGCGGCGCGCAGCCGGGTGAAGAAATCGGCGCGGTCGATCTGGCGCGGGCTGACGTTGATCGCCAGCCGCCCCTCGAAACCGATCGACGCCCAATGCGCGATGGTTCGCGCCACCTTTGCCAGCACCCAATCACCGATCTCCACCATCAGCCCGCTTTCCTCCGCGCGCCCGATGAAGGTGCCCGGAAGGCGCAGGCCGTCCGTCGGATGTTGCCACCGGAGCAGCGCCTCTGCGGCCACGACATTGCCGCCGGCGAGCGAGACCTCGGGCTGGAAAACAAGCGTGAAGTCATCGCGATCGAGCGCGGCGCGCAATTCGCCGTCAAGCCGCACGCGGCTCGCCATCTGCTCGGCCAGTTCGTCGCTATATATTTCAAACCGACCACGCCCCTGCGATTTGGCGCGATACATCGCGGCATCGGCGCAGCGCATCAGATCGTGCAGCGTGATGCCGTGATCGGGCCGCACCGCGATGCCGATCGAGGCGCCGATCAGCACCTCTCCCCCGGTCAGCGGAAATGGCGTGGCGAGCGCCTCCAGCACCTGCGTGGCGATCCAGCCGGCGTCGCGCTGATCCCCAAGCACCGGAAACAGCATCGTGAATTCATCACCCGCGAGGCGCCCGATCAGCGGCGGATAGATATCCGCCTCCGCAATCGCGCGATCCGCCACGCCGTGCAGCCGATCAGCCACCATCGCGAGCAACATGTCGCCACAGGCGTGCCCGTGCGTGTCGTTGACCGCCTTGAAGCGATCGAGATCAATGAAGAACAGCGCGCATCGTTCGGGCGCGGTTTCGGATAGCAGCCGTTCCGCGCTGGTGCGGAAATTGGTGCGATTGGCGAGCCCCGTCACCGGATCGAACAGCGCGAGCCGCTGGATATTCTCCATATTGTCGGTCAATTGCGCGAACAGGCGATCCATCGCGATGCCGAGTTGCGGCACGGTCGCGCGAATCTCGTCGGGCACGCGCGCGCCGATCACGCCATCGGCGGCATCGGCCAGCCGGTCCACCGCCTTGTCGATCGCCTCCGCCGTCGTCGCGACGACGCGTTGCGTGGAGGCCCAGCACATCACCGCGCAAACGATCGCGGGAACCAGCGCGCGCGCATAGAGGCCAAGGCCGAAATTGTCCCTGCCGGTGACCAATAACGCAAGGAAGAACGCGACGCCGCCCGCGCAAAGCGCGAACGTGACGGCCCTGCTCTTAAGCGTCACCCTTTCCACCATTATGGTTACTCGGCCCCTTAATGGTGCGACACGCATATCGTGCCGCAGAGTATTACTGCTCGCACATAAAGGTTAATGTTTCGGTCGGGTTCGGCGGAACACCACGTAGATTGCGCCATTCCCGCCGTGGCGCGGGTGGGCATTGCGCAGCGCGGCGATAAACGGCGCGTGGCGGGAGGCGGCGATCCAGTCCGCAATGGCGGCGCGGATCGCGCCGCGCGCGTGGGGCCGCTCGCTTTCCGGGCGCGGCGGCTTGCCGGTTACCAGCAGCAACACGCGATCGCCGCGCGCCAGCGAGCGTTCCAGCCCGGCATCGAGCATAGCGTGCGCCGAACGCAGCGTATGGCCGTGGAGATCGAGCGTCGCATCCGGCTGAAGCGCGCCACGCGCGATCTTGCGATCCCAACTGCCGTCGAGTGTTGCGGGGGTTGCCGGCGGCAACGCGGCGGCGGTCACAAGCTGGCGCGCCTGCTTCGCCGGACGAGGCGGCGGCGACGGCGGTGGTGGTGGTGGCGTCGCGCCGCGCCTGGCCGGTTCAGGCGGCGCGATCGGCACCGCGACTGGCTTGCGCGTCCCCCGGTGGAGCGGGCGGACGCTGGCCTTCAGCCGCGCCCACAGCGCCGCCTCCTCAGCGTCTAGCCGCCGACCTGCCACTGGGCGCCCCTCCCCGCACGCGATCGAGCGTGCCGACCGGCAGCAGCAGGAAGGCGGTGCCGCGCGCGCTCATCCCGCCCGCGATCGCCCGCGCCTCATCGCCCGCGCCCCAGAAGGTATCGAACCGATTGGCGCCCTTGATCGCGCCGCCCGTATCCTGCGCCACCCACAGCCCCGTGGCGTCGGTGCGGTCCATCGACAGGAAGACCGGCGCGCCGAGCGGGATAAAGCGCGGATCGGCGGCGACCGTCGCGCCACCCGTCACCGCCAGCCCAAGCGCGCCGACCGGGGGGCCATCGAGCACACGGAAGAAAACGAAGCTCTTGTTTTCGCGCATGATCGCGCGGCCCTGCTCCGGATTGGCGCGCAGCCACGTCACCATGCCCTGCATCGAAAGCTGATTCGGCCCGAGCAACCCGCGCTGCCGCATCAGCGATCCGATGCCGGTGTAATCGCGCCCGTTCTGCGAATCATATCCAATGCGCAGCACATCGCCATCCGGCATCCGCACCAGCCCCGAACCCTGCACTTGCAGGAAGAAGAATTCGACCGGATCGACGGCATAGCCCAGCACCCGCGCCTTGCCGCGCAGCGCGCCCTGCTCGATCGCGGCGCGATCGTAATAAGGCACGAATTTGGTGCCATCGACCCGGCCCCGGATCGACTTGCCCTTCAGATCGGCGGAAAACAGCCCAAGATCGACATCGACCAGATCGTCCGGCCGCGCATAGATCGGGGCATAGCCGTCGCGATAATTCGGCGAACCGGCGATCTCGGGAATGTAATAGCCCGTGGCAAAGGCGCGCCCGTCACCGACCTGCACCGTTTCGAACCAGCGCGTGAAGAACGCCTGCGCATCGCCCGGCGCGGTCGCGGCGGCGGCCGAACAGGCCGGCTGCCAGTCAGCGCCGCTGGTCAGCCCGGATGAGTCCGCACGGCGGACGAGCGACGGGCAACTGAGCTTGAACGCGGAGAGCGCACGCGCGGCGCCATCCCGCGTGATCGGCAAGGTGGCGATATCCGGCCCGCGCGCCAACCCCGCTGTCGCGGCGCTATTCGCACCGGGAAGCGTGGCCTGTGCGACGGGGGGCAATGGCGTTGCGGGAGTCGGCTGACGAACCGGCGCCTCGCCGCCGCGCGGTGGCTGGGCGCCGCCCGGTCGCGGTGGCGGCGCGACGCCGCCCACGCACGCGGACAAGGCAAAAGCGCCGACGAGCGCCAGTCCCCCCCGACGGATCATGCGTTATTCCCCTTCAGGCTTCGTCGGTATCGGCGAGCTTCCAGTTCGGATCGCTGCTCTTGAGCGTCCGCGCGAAGGTCCACACATCATGCGTTTCTACCGCGTCGCTGGTCGATCCGGCGATCACATGCCCCTCGGCATCGCGGGTTACCGCGGCGATATCGGCATCGAAGCGCACGGTGATGCGCGCCTCGCGGCCATCGAGCGCGGCGCCGACGATCGTTGCCCGCTCGATCGAAACCAGCCGGTTCTCCAGCACCTCGCCCGCCGCATTGCGCGCTGCGATCGAATCAACGAACGCCCGCGCGACATCCGGCTCGACCAGATCGCCCAGCGCCCGCTCATCACCGCGCCAGAACGCTTCGAGGATCATGCGATACGCCGCCTGCGATCCTTCAAGGAACCGCGCGACATCGAAACCCGGCTCGCCCGAGACGATCGCGCGCAGGCCATTTTCCGCCGCGCCCTCGATCGGGCGAACCGTCGCCTCGCGTACTTCGGGCGTCACATCAATCGCACGGGGGAGCGAGGCCGCGGGAACGCGATCGTCCGCCGGCTTGGGCAACGGCTGCTCATGCCCGGTACGCTTTCCGAGCACCGAATAGAGACGCAATGCCAAGAACCCGGCAACCATCGCTAGAAGGACTATATAGAACACTCGGCCTCCGATACCCTGAACGCACAACATAGGCGTGAAGCTCCCGCGATTCAATTTTTCGCGGCGTTGAAACGTCAAGATGCTGCTGCTAGGCGCGCGTTCACGGTTTTCGGGGCGCCTGACGTGCCCTTAACAGCTTTTTTCTGGGGAACGATACGAGATGGCCGAACAGGACAATGGCGTGACCACCGGCGGCGAACCGCTGCCCAATGGCGCCGATACGCTGCCGCAAGTGGGCCTGCTTTCGCAATATGTGAAGGATCTGTCGTTCGAGAACCCGAACGCCCCGGCGATCTATCAGAATCCGCAGGCGCCGGATATCAACGTGCAGTTCGACATCGGCTCGAATCAGGTCGCCGATGAAGTCCATGAGGTTGTCCTGAAGGTCGAGATTCGCGCCGAGAGCGCCGGCACTGTCGCCTTCATCGTCGAGCTTTCCTATGCTGGCCTGTTCGGGCTGCGCAATGTGCCGGTGGAAGCGGTGCAGCCGTTCCTGCTCGGCGAAGGCCCGCGCCTGCTTTTCCCGTTCGCGCGCCGTGTGGTGGCCGATGCCGTCCGCGATGGCGGCTTCCCGCCGCTGCTGCTCGAGCCGGTCGATTTCAACGGCCTTTATCACCAGCAGGCCGAAGCCCGCGCGCAGCAGGAAGCCGCCGGCAACATCGGCAACGCCTGACGCAATCCCCGCGTCGGCGGCGATCATGAATCTCACCCGCGCGCTCGGCTCGGTCGGCGGACTCACGCTGGCCAGCCGTGTGCTGGGCCTGGTGCGCGATTCGCTGTTCGCGCGCTTCGTCGGTGCGGGCTTCGCCTCCGATGCCTTCCTGATCGCGTTCCGGCTGCCCAACATGTTCCGCGCATTGTTCGCGGAAGGCGCCTTTTCCGCCGCGTTCATCCCGATGTTCAACCGCAAGGTCGCGGACCCGGACGGGGGCGGCCTGAAAGACGGGGTGAGCTTCGCGGAGAACGCGCTGTCGGTGTTGCTCCCGGTGCTGATCGGCATGACCGTGCTGATGGAGCTTGCCGCCTGGCCGGTGACATGGCTGCTCTCGGGCGGATTCCATGAAGCGAATGACGCGCAATTCACCTTCGCGGTGCAGCTTGCGCGGATCACCTTTCCCTATCTGTTGCTCATCAGCCTTGTTTCGCTGCTCGGCGGCATCCTCAATTCGCTGCATCGCTTCTGGGTGGCCGCCGCCGCGCCGATCCTGCTCAACCTCACGCTGATCGTCGCGCTTCTGTTCTTCCACAGCCACGAGCCGCTGTTCACCGCGCGCAATCAGGCGATCGCGGTGACGGTATCGGGCGCGTTGCAATTGCTGTGGCTGATCTGGGCGTGCCGGCGCGCGGGCGTGCACCTGCGCATCCGCCGCCCGACGCTCAACCCCGATGTGAAGAAGCTGCTTTCGCTGATCTGGCCCGCCGCCGCTGGGGCCGGCGCGGTGCAGATCAACCTCGTCATCTCCACCGCGCTCGCCGCCAGCCTGCTATCCGCCGGATCGGTGAGCTATATCTATTTCGCGGACCGGCTGAACCAGCTTCCGCTCGGCCTGATCGGCATCGGGCTGGGCACCGTGCTGCTCCCCACCATCTCATCCCAGCTTGGGCGCGGCGAGGCGGCGGCGGCGATGGAGACGCAGAACCGCGGCATGGAGCTGGCGCTGTTCTTCACGCTTCCCGCCACGATCGCGCTCATCATCTGTGGCGAGCCGATCGTCGCGGCATTGTTCCAGCACGGCAAGTTCACCCCCGCCGATACCGTCGCCACCGCGCAATCGCTCGCGGCCTTTTCGATCGGGCTGCCGAGCTACATCCTCGTTAAGGTGCTGACGCCGGGCTATTACGCGCGGCAGGATACGAAAACGCCGGTGCGTTTCGCGACCATCTCGATCGCGGTGAACCTCGTCCTCAACCTCGCCTTCATCCTGCCGCTGGGGCATATGGGGCCGCCGCTCGCCACCGCGCTCGCCTCCACCGTCAACGTCTGGATGTTGTGGCGTGAGCTTCGGCGGCGCGGGCATTTCATCCCCGACACGCAATTGCGCCGTCGCGCATGGCGGCTGGCCTCGGCGGCGCTGCTGATGGGCGTGGTGATGTATTTCGCCAACGATCTGTTCCGCCCCTATACCACCGGGCCAAGCCTGGAGCGGTGGGGCGCGATGTTCGTGCTGGTAGCGGTTGGCGGCTTGGTTTACGCCGCCGCGACCTTCCTGTTCGGCGCGTTCCGGCTCGCCGATGCGCGAAGGTTGGTCCGTCGATAAATCAGACAAGGGAAATCATGCGCGTCGTTTCCGGCATCAAGCCCACCGGCAATCTCCACCTCGGCAATTATCTCGGCGCGGTGAAGCAGTGGGTGGTGATGCAGAACGAGATTCAGGCCCAGGGCGGGGAGACGATGTATTTCATCGCCGATCTCCACGGCCTGACCGAGTGGATCGCCCCGGCTGACCTCACCGCCAATACGATCGAGATGACCGCCACGCTGGTCGCCGCCGGGATCGACCCGGAACGCTCGATCCTATTCAACCAGACGCGGGTGCCCGCGCATAGCGAGTTGGCGTGGCTGCTCAACAATGTCGCGCGGGTCGGCTGGCTCAACCGAATGACCCAGTTCAAGGACAAGGCGGGAAAGAACCGCGAGGGTGCCTCCGTCGGCCTCTATGATTATCCGGTGCTGATGGCGGCGGACGTGCTGCTCTATAACGCGACGCACGTGCCGGTCGGCGAGGATCAGAAGCAGCATCTGGAGCTGGCGCGTGACATCGCCACCAAGTTCAACCTCGATTACAAGCGCGATCTGTTCACCCTGCCCGAGCCGCTGGTGAGCAAGGAAGCGCCGCGCATCATGAGCCTGCGCGATGCCTCCGCGAAAATGTCCAAATCCAATCCGTCGGTGCAATCGGTGGTGAAGCTGATCGACACGGATGACGTGATCGCCGACAAGTTCCGCAAGGCCAAGACCGATCCGGACGCGCTGCCGGATTCGTGGGAGGCGCTGGACGGGCGGCCTGAGGCGCGCAACCTCGTCACCATCTTCGCCGCGCTGGCGGATCGCACGCCCGGCGATGTGATCGCGGAATTCGCCGGCCAGGGCTTCGGTCAGTTCAAGCCCGCGCTCGCCGATCTTGCGGTCGCCAAACTTGGCCCGATCCGCGATGAAATGGTGCGCCTGCTGGACGACCGCGCGGCGATCGACGCGATCCTGGCGCGCGGGGCGGCGAAGGCGCGGGCGCTGGCCGAGCCGATGTTGCGCGCCACACAGGAGGCGATGGGGTTGCTCGCCTGAACGGTTGATCGCCGCCCGCCCGATCTCGCACGCGGGCGGCGAACCCCACGATGATGGCGAAAATCACCAACTATTGGCGCCGTATCAGCGAATGGATATGCCCCGCCCCGACCGCGCCTGAATAATTTATCTATATTTCAGCATGATAAAGGATTGGCACGGCTCCTGCTTAGCAACCGGCATCGTGTGGAGCCTCGCTCCGCCAGCCGATGGAGCCAGTAAATGTCCGCCGATCATGCCGCCCCCGCCCCCCAGAAGGCCGAGATTTTCGGGGTCTGCCGTCGCCTTGGCGATGATTTCGGATTTCATCCGAATATCCTGCGCGTCGCGCTGGCGATCGGGCTGGTGTGGAGCATCGAGGGCGTCGCCTTCGCTTACGCCGCGATGGGTGTGATCGTGCTGCTCAGCCGGATGCTCGCGCCCGAGCCGGGCCGCGCGCCGGTCTCTGAGGTAAATTCCGCCACGACTTACGCGCCCGCCACTGAACAGAATAACGCGCCCGCCCCGCCGCTGTCACGGGCGGCCTGAGGCCCCCGCCCGCCCGGTGCGTCAGCTTTCGAGTTGATGCATCAAGACGCGGACGGCGCCGTCGATATCATGATCGCTATCGCGCAATTCCTCGATCCGCCGAACCGCATGGATCACCGTCGAATGATCGCGCCCACCGAATTTCCGGCCGATTTCCGGCAATGAACGCGTGGTGAGGCGCTTGGCAAGATACATCGCGATCTGGCGTGGCCGCGCCACCGCCCGCGCGCGGCGCGCGGAAACCAGGTCGATCGGCTTCAGCTCGAAATGCGTCGAGACCGCCTTCTGGATCTCGTCGATCGTCACGCGGCGCTGGCCGCCGCGCAGCACCTCGCCCAGCACGCCGATCGCGAAATCGAGGTCGATCGCGTCCCCGGTCAGTTGCGCATAAGCGACGACACGGTTGAGCGCGCCTTCCAGTTCGCGAATGTTGCTGCGGATACGCCCGGCGAGCATATCCAGCACCTCGCGCGGCACCCGCGCGTCGGGCAGATCCGCCAGCTTGCGGTCGAGGATCGCACGACGCAGCTCAAGCGACGGCGCCTTGATGTCGGCGACCAGCCCGATCGCCATGCGGCCGACGATGCGCGATTCGATCCCGTCGAGCGCCTGCGGGCAGCGATCGGCGGAAATCACCAGCCGCTTGCCCGCCGCCATGATCTCGTTGACGGTGTGGAAGAATTCCTCCTGCGTCGAATCCTTGCCCGCGATGAACTGAAGATCGTCGATCAGCAGCAGATCGCAGCCACGCAACCGCGCCTTGAACGCGAAGGTGTCGCGCGCACGCAGCGCCGAGACGAACTCGAACATGAAGCGTTCGGCGGACATGAACATCACGCGTGCGCCGGGTTCGGCGGCAAGGAATTCATGCGCGATGGCGTGCATCAGATGGGTCTTGCCCTGCCCCGTGCCGGCATGAAGGAACAACGGGCTGAAGCGCACCGGCCCCGGCGCGGCGAGCGCACGCGCGGCATTGAACGCGACCTTGTTCGACGAATCGACAACGAAGCGATCGAAGGTGAGGCGCGGATCGAGCGTCGGCCGATCGGCGGCGACCGGGAGCGGCGCGGGCGTGGCGGCGGGCGCCTGCTCCACCGCCACGGCTGGCGCCAGCGCGATCACTTCGGGCGCGGCGGTTGCGCGCGCCGTCTCGATCGCCACGGTGCGCACGGCGGGCAGCACAGCGCGGAATTCGTGCAGCAGCCGATCCGCATAATGGTTGCGGACCCAATTGGTCATGAAGGCCGAAGGCAGCGCGAGCCGGATCGCCTCGGCATCCCCGGTTTCGACCAGGTCCATCGGCTTCAGCCATTGTTCGAACAGGCGCGCGCCAGCCGATTCGCGCAGGTTGTTGCGCACACGTGCCCAGGCACGCGCCACCTCACTCACCTGCTCAAAAGATCGACCGCTGGATACCACGCACAAGTCTCCCATGGTCACGACACGGGAGTCGCAACCGTTTGCCTACCACCAGTATAAAGCCCCCCGAAGTGGTCCCCACTACGGTACGGAATACGACGCTGTTACATCGTGCGCGAAACGATCGTCATCGCGACGGAGCAAGGTTTAGGAACAAGCGCGTGAGTCGATCAAGAGCGCTACTCGATACAATTCCGAAATAAACACGGTTGACTCGGCGCGGAGCGCGCAAATCCGTCAAAAATCTTACAAAGCACTGTAATATATAACATATTCTAAAACGCGGAGAGTCGACCAACGCGCGAATCGCGGGGAATCCATGACTCTTTGGTTACAACCGCCGCGGACGACAAAAAGCCCGCCGGGCAACCCCGGCGGGCTTTTTTGTCTAACGCGGCGTTAAGGCGATCAGCCCAGCGCGGCGACCCGCTTGGTCAGGCGCGAGAACTTGCGGCTGGCGGTATTGCGGTGAAGCACGCCACGCGCGACGCCACGCGCCATTTCCGGCTGCGCTTCGGCCAGCGCCACAACGGCGGTTGCCTTGTCGCCGGCTGCGAGCGCGGCTTCGACGCGCTTCACGAAGGTGCGGATACGGCCCACGCGGTTACCGTTGACTTCGGCCCGGCGCTGGTTGCGACGGATGCGCTTCTTCGCTTGCGGCGTGTTCGCCATTGACGTCCTCGAAATCTAGTCGATGAAAAAAGGGCGCCGGATTTCCCATCGCCCTGGAAGCGCGCCCCTTAACGCGCGGCGCCCTCCTGGTCAACCACGCTGGCACGCCGGGCACCAGAAGGTGGAGCGCCCGCCTTCGGCATATCGTTCCACCACGCCGCCGCACGCGCACGCCAGCCCCTCGCGGCCATAAACCGCGAATTGCTTGGAGAAATAGCCCAGTTCGCCATCGGGCCGCGCATAATCGCGCAGGCTCGATCCGCCCGCTTCGATCGCGGAGAGCAGCACCGCGCGAATCGCCTCCACCAGCCGATCGAGCTTCACGCGCGATAATTCGCCCGCCGCTCGCTTCGGCGAGATATGCGCAAGGTGCAGCGCTTCGCACACATAGATATTGCCCAGCCCGGCGACGATCCGCTGATCGAGCAGCATCAGCTTGATCGACGCGCGCCGCCCCGCGAGCGCGCGATAGAGATACGCCCCGGTCAATTCAGGCCCCAATGGCTCCGGCCCCAGCGCGGCGAAGGCGGGAAACGCGGTGAGCGCATCACTGCGCCACAAATCGACCAAGCCGAATCGGCGCGGATCGTTGAGCGCGATGCTGCGTCCGCCATCCGTTTCGATCAGCAGATGGTCGTGCGGGAGCAACTCCCCCGGATCGACCCGCCATTTCCCCGACATGCCGAGATGGAAGATCATCGTATCGCCGCGATCGGTGTCGATCAGCCCGTATTTGGCCCGCCGCCCGAGCGCGATCACGCGCGCGCCGGTCATCCGCTGGCGCAGATCCTCCGGGAACGGGCGGCGCAAATCGGGGCGGCGCGCCTCGATCGAGGCGATCACCGCGCCCTCCAGCACCGGCGCGAGGCCGCGCACGGTGGTTTCTACCTCGGGAAGCTCTGGCATTTGTCGCTCCCTCTAGCCCGACGCCACCGCCCCCGCTAGGGCTGCATTCCATGAGCGAAACCGTCTCCTTCGGCTATGAGGAAGTCGCCCGCGAGGACAAGACCGCCCGCGTCGGCGGCGTCTTCACCAGCGTCGCCAGCCGCTACGATATAATGAACGATGCCATGTCCGCCGGTATGCACCGGCTGTGGAAGGATCGCTTCGTGCGCCGCGTGAAGCCGCGCGCGGGCGAGCAGATTCTCGACATGGCCGGCGGCACCGGAGACATCGCCTTCCGGCTGGAACGATCGGGTGCGAGCGTGACGGTGGCCGATATCAATCCGGCGATGCTGGAAGTCGGCATGAAGCGCGCGCAGGAGCGCGGCATCGACGGCCTCGTCTGGACCGAGGCGAACGCCGAAACGCTGACTTTCCCCGATCGCTTCTTCGACGCATACACTATCGCCTTCGGCATCCGGAACGTCACCGATATTCCGGCGGCGCTCCGCGAGGCGCATCGCGTGCTGCGGCGTGGCGGGCGCTTTTTCTGCCTTGAATTCTCCACCACGCAATGGCCGGGATTCAAGGAAATCTACGACAGCTATTCGCATCATCTGGTGCCGCGCATCGGCGAACTGCTGGCGCACGACCGCGACAGTTATCGTTACCTGATCGAATCGATCCGCCGCTTTCCGGATATGCCCGCGTTCGAGGGGATGATCCGCGCCGCCGGCTTCACCCAGACGAAGGTGGAGCCGCTGCTCGGCGGGCTGGTCGCCATTCACAGCGGCTGGAAGACGTGAACATGCCCCAGCATGGTCGCACCCCCGCGCCGGCGGGGCTCCATTCCGTATGACCCATCCCGTCGTCCATAGCTGGCGGCTCCTCAAATGGGGCCGTATCCTCGCGCGGCACGGCGCGCTACGCGGGATCGAGCGCGACGCGAACACGCCGCCGCGCCTGCGCCGCATCCTGCGCCTCGCCCGCTTCGGCGCGCGCACGCCGGAAGTGCCGCGTTACGCCGATGCGTTTCAGGCGATCGGCCCGGCGGCGATCAAGCTCGGCCAGACGCTCGCCACCCGCCCTGATCTGGTCGGCGAGGCGGCGGCCCACGATCTGCTGCGGCTTCAGGACGCGTTGCCCCCGGTGCCGTTCGCGGAGATTCGCCCGCAATTGCTCGCCAGTTTCGGGCGGCCGATCGAGCATCTGTTCGCCAGCATCGACGAGGAGCCGGTCGGCGCGGCCTCGATCGCGCAGGTCCATCGCGCGGTGACCACCGATGGCCGGCACGTCGCGATCAAGGTGCTGCGCCCCGGCGTGGAAGACGAATTCGCGCGGGCGATCGAAACCTATGAATGGGCCGCCGCGCAGGTGGAGCCGATCGGCGGCGAGCTTGCCCGGCTCCAGCCGCGCCTCGTCATCGAGACATTCAAACGCTGGACGGCGCGCGAACTAGATCTGCGGCGCGAAGCTGCCTCCGCCTCCGAGCTTGGCGACGCGATGGCGGCCGAGCCGGACTATCTCGTCCCCGTGGTCGACTGGCAGCGCACCACCGGCAAGGTGCTGACGATCGAGTGGATCGACGGCATCAAGCTTTCCGATCGCGCCGCGCTGATCGAACAGGGTTATGACCTTCCCGCGCTGGCGCGCACGCTGGTCCACGCGTTCCTGCGGCAGGCGATCGCGGAGGGCTTTTTCCATGCCGACATGCATCAGGGGAATCTGTTCGCGATTCCCGGCAACCGCATCGTCGCGATTGATTTCGGCATCATGGGCCGGATCGACCGGCGCGCGCGCGTGTGGCTCGCGGAAATCCTCTACGGGCTGATTACCGGCAACTACCGCCGCGTCGCCGAAATCCATTTCGAGGCGGGTTATGTCCCGCCGCATCACAATGTCGACGAATTCGCCACCGCGCTGCGCGCCGTGGGCGAGCCGATGCGCGGGCTGCCGGTGAAGGACATGTCGATCGGGATGATGCTCGACAGCCTGTTCTCGATCACCCGCGATTTCGACATGGCCACCCAGCCGCATCTGCTGCTGCTGCAAAAAACGATGGTGATGGTGGAGGGCGTGGCGACCAGCCTCGATCCCGATATCAACATGTGGGACACCGCCGGCCCGGTGGTGGAGGAATGGATCCGCACCGAATTGGGGCCGGAGGCGGCAATCGCCGATCGGCTGATTACCGATTTCCGCACCCTCGCCCGCCTGCCCGAGCTGGTCCGCCGGATCGAGGAGCGCTTCCCCGCCCCCGGCGGCGCCCCCCCCGCGCCGCCGCTGCGCGAGATCGAGGTGGTGCGGATCGGCGGCGGCTGGCGCTATGCCGTGGTCGCGGCGCTGGCGGCACTGGCTGGCGCGGGCGCGGCGCTGGCGGCGCTTCACTGGTGACGGGCGCAGGCCGCACGCGCGCGCCGCTGTGGCTTGCGCAAGGGTCACGATTCGCCGGCTGGCCGCAACGGCGCGCCTGGATCGCGCTGGCGCTGCTTGGACTGTTCCTCTGCCTGTCCCTCACCGCGCTCTCGTCCGCCGGCCCACCCCTTGTGGATCGCGCGGTGCCAAGCAGCGACGATCGCGCCGACATATTGCTCTATGAATCCATCATCGACGCGGTGCGGCATGGCGGCGACTATTATCTGGTGACCGCACAGGCGCTGCGCGTCGGCAATTATCCGCTGCGCCCGTTCTTCACCTTCCGCCTGCCGACACTGGCGATGGTCGAGGCGCATATCCCGCCCCGGCTCATCGTACTGCTGCTCTATGCTCTTGCCGCGACGGTGATCGCCGCCTGGTATGTTCGGCTGCGCGGTGTCTTCACCCGGCAGCCGCCGCGAATAATCGCGATGATCCTGCTCGGCGGCAGCATGGCGGCGTTCGTGCAGGCCGATCTCGCCGCTTTTCATGAAGTCTGGGCCGGGCTGCTGATCGCGCTCAGCCTCGCCGCGCGGCGACCGGGGCGCTGGATCGAATCCGTCGCGATCGCGCTGGCCGCGATGCTGATCCGCGAAACCGCCGCGCTCTATGTCGGGCTGATGTTCCTGCTCGCGTTGCTGGAACGGGAGAAGCGCGAGGCGCTCGGCTGGTTTGTCGCCACCCTCGTGCTGGCGGTGGCGGTGGCATTTCATGCGCACGCGGTGTCCGCGGTGGTGCGCCCGTTCGATCCGGTGTCACCGGGCTGGGCCGGAATGCTCGGCTTTGGCTTCTTCGTGAAGACGATGGCGCTTTCGACCGCGCTCAGCCTGGCGCCGCTGGTGATCGCCGCGCCGCTGGTGGCGCTGGCGCTGTTCGGCTGGTCCGCCTGTCGTGATCCGTTCGCGCTGCGCGTCATCGTGACGCTTATCGGCTATGCGGTGCTGATCGGTTGCTTCGGGCGCGAGGACACCTTTTATTGGGGCCTGCTGGTCGCGCCGCTGATCCTGCCTGGCCTCGCCTTCGTACCCGACGGGTTGCGCGATCTGTTCGCGCGCGCGCTGGATGCGCGGCGCATCACGGTGACGAGAGTGGTTCGATAGGGGAAGATGATGAAGCGCGTCCTGCTGATCGTCGGCGGCGGCATCGCGGCCTACAAGGCGTGTGAACTGGTCCGCCTCTTGCGCAAGGCCGGCCATGGCGTCCGTTGCGTGCTGACCGAAGGCGGCAGCCACTTCGTCACCCCGATGACGCTGGCCGCCCTGTCCGAGGACAAGGTCTATACGACGCTGTGGGATCTGAAGAACGAGGCGGAAATGGGCCATATCCAGCTCAGCCGCGAGGCCGATCTGATCGTCGTCGCGCCCGCCACCGCCGATCTGCTGGCGCGCATGGCCGCGGGCATCGCCGACGATCTCGCCACCACTTTGTTGCTCGCGACCGACAAGCCCGTGCTCGTCGCCCCGGCGATGAACGTGCGTATGTGGCAGCACGCCGCGACCCGCCGCAACGTCGCCCAGCTTCGCGCCGACGGCGTGGCCGTGATGGCGCCCGACGAAGGCGCGATGGCGTGTGGCGAGTTCGGCCCCGGTCGCCTGCCCGAGCCGGCGGCGATCGCGCAGGAGATCGAGGCGCGGCTAGGTGGCACCGCACGGCAAATCCCGCTGCTGGCCGGACGACATGTTCTGGTCACTGCCGGGCCGACCTATGAGCCGATTGATCCGGTGCGCTACATCGCCAATCGCAGTTCGGGCAAACAGGGCTTCGCCATCGCGGGCGCGCTCGCGCGGCTCGGCGCGCGCGTGACGCTGATCGCCGGCCCCGTCGCCTTGCCCACGCCGCGTGGCGTGGAGCGCGTCGATGTGGAAACCGCGCGCGAGATGGCGGCGGCTGTCGATCACGCCTTGCCCGCCGATGCCGCCGTGATGGTGGCCGCGGTGGCGGATTGGCGCGCGGAAGACGTCGCGGGGCAGAAGATCAAGAAGGCCGGTGGCGGCACGCCCACCCTGCACCTCGCCGAAAACCCCGATATCCTCGCCACGCTGGCGCAAGGTTCGCGCCGCCCGCGCCTGCTCATCGGCTTCGCCGCGGAAACCGAGCGGGTGATCGAGCACGCGACCGCCAAGCGCGCGCGCAAGGGCGCCGACTGGATTGTCGCCAACGACGTATCGGGCGACGTGATGGGCGGCGATGCGAATACGATCCATATCGTCACCGGCAACGGCGTGGAAAGCTGGGAGCGACTGCCCAAGGACGAGGTGGCGGATCGGCTGGCGACACGCATCGCACAGGCGCTGGATTGAGCGGGCCGGGCACGCGCGCCGATGGCGGGCCGCCGCCAAAAGATTATATGGAGGCCCGATGACCAATCCGATCTCAATCGAGCTGAAACGCCTGCCGCACGGCGCCGGCCTTCCCCTCCCCGGCTATGCCACCGCCGGCGCGGCGGGCATGGACGTGGTTTCGGCGGAGGACGTGACGATCGCAGCGGGCGCGCGCCACGCGGTGGCGACCGGCTTCGCGATCGCCATCCCTGAAGGGTATGAGGTGCAGGTGCGCCCGCGCTCCGGCCTCGCGCTCAACCATGGCGTTACGTGCCTCAACACCCCCGGCACGATCGACAGCGACTATCGCGGCGAGGTGAAGGTGATTCTCGCCAATCTCGGCGACACCGCGTTCGACGTGACGCGCGGCCAGCGAATCGCGCAACTGGTTCCCGCCCCCGTCACGCGGGCCACTCTGGCGGAGGTCGCGTCGCTTGACGACACCGCGCGCGGCGGCGGCGGGTTCGGATCGACCGGGCGGTGATCGCGCTGGCCGCCCTGTTTCTCGCGTTTCAGGCGGCGGCCCCGGCGCAAGCTCCAGCCGGCGATACGCCGCCCATGCCATGGAGCAAGCTGCCCGACCTGCCGCTGATCCGGCACAGCGCGATGGCGCCGGAAATTTCCCGTTTCGTGCATGACGAAGTGGCGGCTGGCCGCTGCAACGCCGCGCAACCTGCCGCCGAGGGCTTCAGGCTCCACCTCGATCTCGCGTTGCTGGTGGATCACACCGGCGAGATCAAGCGGATCATCCCGCACGCGATCGGCTGCCCGACGGTGGAGCAATATTCAGCCGGTATCGTTTCGCGGATGGCGCGTGCGAACGTCGCGCCGCCCGAAAGCGAGACCTGGTATCGCGCGGGCCTGGATTTCTCATGGAAGGAATGACGCTCGATCGCGACGAACTGGCGCGATACGCGCGCCACATCGTGCTGCACGAGATCGGCGGCGCGGGGCAATTGCGGCTAAAACGCGCCTCGGTCGCGCTGGTCGGCGCGGGCGGAATCGGCTCACCTGCGATCCAGTATCTCGCCGCCGCCGGCGTCGGGCGGCTGATCCTGATCGACGATGATCGCGTCGAGGCATCGAATCTGCAACGACAGACGATCTTTCGCACCGCGGACATCGGGATGCCGAAAACAGCCGCCGCCGCCCGCGCCGCAGCCGCGATCAACCCACATGTCGTGATCGACCAGCGCCCCATGCGACTCGACGATCGCAATGCGGCGGAATTGCTAGCGGACGCCGAAGTGGTGATCGACGGCAGCGACAGCTTCGCGACGCGCCTGACGGTCGCCGATACCGCTTTTGCCGCGCGCATCCCGCTTGTTTCAGCCGCCGTGGGGCAGTTTGATGGGCAAGTGGCGGTTTATCGCGGCTGGGAAGGCGACAAGCCCTGCTACCGCTGCCTAGTCGGCGACGCGCCCTCGCGCGAGGGGGGCGTGTCCTGCGCCGAAGACGGGGTGCTCGGCCCGATGGTCGGCATGATCGGCAGCCTCGCCGCACTCGAAGCGATTCGCGCGATCACTGGCTTCGGCACCGATTCTGCCGGACAATTGCTGATCGCCGATCTGCTTTGCTTTCGTTTCCGCACGGTTCGACTTCAGAAAGACCCGGCCTGTCGTTGCACAATTGCAACTTCGTGACGCGTTGCAGCAGAACTTTGTTAAGGAACGGGCGTTAGGGGCTTGCAAACGCCCGAGGTTGATGCAAACAAGCCGTCGGATCGTAAAGGGAGTCTACCATGCGTCTTGCCAAGTATATTGCTGCTGCTGCTGCTGCCTCGCTCGCCGTTGCACCGGCCGTTGCGGCTTCGGCCAACCCGGCGTCGAGCCTCTCGGTCGGCCAGTCGCGCGTTGCGACCTCGACCGCGTCGAAGGACAAGGCTGCTGGCGGCGGCGTTCTGATCGCCGTTCTCGCGGCTGCTGCCGTCATCGCCGGCATCGTCGTGATCGCTGATTCGGGCAGCAACTCGAGCAGCAAGTAATTCCTTCGAGAATTCGAAAGAAATAGCGGCCTTCGGGTCGCTATTTTTTTGCCCGCGGCAAACGAATGCGGGCGACGAACAACAAAAATGACCGGCGCTCGCTTTCTCAGCGAGGCCGGTCATTTTGAGTCCGGGCGCCTTTCGTCAGAAACGACCAACCGCGTTCAGCATCGCCACGAAGGTGGGCCGGATGTGCCGCGCGGCGCTACCCGCCGTATTGCGCGCGATACCAGTCGACGAACCGACGAATCCCCTGCTCCATCGGCGTGGCCGGATTGAAGCCGAGATCGCGCGCCGAAGCGGTGATATCGGCATAGGTCGCCGAAACGTCCCCTGGCTGCATCGGATACATCTCACGTATCGCCGCGCGCCCACATGCCGCCTCTATCGCCGCGATGAAGCGCGACAATTCCTCCGCCGCGCTGTTGCCGAGATTGTAGAGCGCATGGGGTGTGCTGCTTCCCCCCGGCTTGATCGCGCGATCGTCGGCTGGCGGGCGATCCAGCGCGGCGAGAACACCCGCGACGATATCGTCGATATAGGTGAAATCACGCCGCATCGCGCCATTGTTGAAAACCTTGATCGGTCGCCCTTCAAGTATCGCAGAGGTGAACAACCATGGCGCCATATCCGGGCGGCCCCACGGCCCGTAAACCGTGAAGAAGCGCAACCCAGTCTGCGGAATGCGAAACAGGTGCGCGTAGCTTTCGCTCAACAGTTCATTCGATCTTTTCGTCGCGGCATAAAGCGATACCGGGTGATCGACCCGATCCTCGACACTGAACGGCAGATCGCGGTTCCCGCCATAAACGGACGAGGACGAGGCATAGACGAGATGCCGGACGCGAAGCCCGCGCGCGAGTTCCAGCACATTGACATGCCCGGCCAGATTTGAGCGGACATAGGCACGCGGGTTTTCGAGCGAGTAACGCACGCCAGCCTGCGCCGCGAGATGGACGATACGATCGACGCCGCGTGCCGCCACGGCTGCATCGAGCGCGTCCGCATCGGCGATATCGCCTTCGACGAATTCGATCGCCCCGCCGAAACGCCCGGCGAGATCGGCGAGCCGCGCACGCTTCAGCGCCGGATCGTAATAATCGTTGAGATTGTCGATCCCCACCACCCGCTCACCGCGCGTTGCCAGCGCCGCGGCAACGGCGTGGCCGATGAATCCGGCGATTCCCGTAACCAGAATCGTCACGCGACGAGCTTCCTGGCGAAATCGCGGACGAGCGGCCCGATATCCGCGCGCGCCAGCGCCAGCGCCAGATTGGCCTGGATATATCCGGCCTTGTCGCCGCAATCATAACGCTGGCCATCGAACATCACGCTGTTGAACGGCTGCTTGCCGATCAACTGGGCCATCGCATCGGTAAGCTGGATTTCGCCCCCTGCCCCTTTCACCGGATTATCCAGAATCCGCATCACCTCCGGTTGGAGGATATAACGGCCGGGAATCATCAGATTGGAAGGCGCGGTGCCGATCGCCGGCTTTTCCACAAGCGCCGTCACCTCCACGATGCGTCCGTCGCGCGCGCCGGGGGAGATGATGCCATATTTGTCCGTCTGTTCAGGCGGGATATCGAGCGCGCCGACCACATTGCCGCCGGTCCGCTGATAAACCTCCACCATCTGCGCGAGCAGGCCGGGCTTTCCCACCATCAGTTCGTCGGGCAGCAGCACCGCGAACGGCTCATCGCCGACGATCTCGCGCGCGCACCACACGGCATGGCCCAGCCCCAGCGGCTCCTGCTGGCGGATATAGACCGGCGAGCCGGGTTTCTGACGGATGCCCTCGATCGCGGCGAGCGATTTGCCGCGATCCTTGAGCGTCGCCTCCAGCTCATAGGAAATGTCGAAATGATCCTCGAGCGCGGATTTGCCGCGCCCGGTGACGAAGATGATCTGCTCGATCCCCGCCTCGATCGCTTCTTCCACGGCATATTGGATCAGCGGCTTGTCGACGACCGTGAGCATCTCCTTCGGCATCGCCTTGGTCGCCGGAAGGAAGCGCGTGCCGAGCCCGGCAACTGGAAAAACAGCCTTGCGGAGTGGCTTGATCGTCATTCACTCGTCCCTGTTGCGGCACCGCGGCCCTTATCCGCCGATCGGCGGCGAAACAATTCGCTTCGATGATCGGGCGATGCTTAGCCCGTCCTTAAGGCATCGCGCATTAACAGATGCCCATGAAGATTCTGCTCATATTCGGCACGCGCCCCGAAGCGATCAAACTGTTTCCGGTTGTCCGTGCGCTGGCGAAGATACCCGGCGTCGTCCCGCGCATATGCGTCACCGCGCAACATCGCGGCCTGCTCGATCAGGTGATGGCGATCGCCGGCCTGGCACCCGATATCGACCTGAACCTGATGGAGCCGGGGCAAACGCTCGACCGGCTGACCGCGCGGCTGCTGACCGGGCTTGGCGAGGCGATGGACCGCGAGCAGCCCGACCGCGTGATCGTGCAGGGGGACACCGCAACCGCGATGGCCGGCGCGCTCGCGGCTTATTACCGCAAGATTCCGGTGGCGCATGTCGAGGCGGGGCTGCGCTCGGGCGATATCTACCAGCCATGGCCGGAAGAAGTGAATCGCCGTATCGTCGCGCCGATCGCCGATCTGCATTTCGCGCCGACTGAAATCGCCGCCGAGGCACTGGCGCGCGAGAACATCCGCACCGGGGTTCACGTCACCGGCAACACCGTGATCGACGCGCTGCACTGGACGAGCGCGCGAATCGCGGATGATCCCGCGCTTGCGGGCGGGCTGGACGATATCGCCGCGCGTTTCGCGGGGAAGAAGATCGTCCTGGTCACCACACATCGCCGCGAGAATTTCGGCGGGGGCATGGAGAATATCGCCCATGCCATCGCCGATATCACCGCGCGTGAGGATGTGGCGGTGCTGTTTCCGATGCATCCGAACCCCAATGTCGGCGCGGTGATGAACACGATCCTTGGGGAGCGCCCCAATATCGCGCGGATCGAGCCGCTCGATTATCCGCATTTCATCCGCGCGCTGGGGCTGTGCCACATCGCGCTCAGCGATTCGGGCGGGGTGCAGGAGGAAGCGCCGGCACTCGGCAAGCCGGTGCTGGTGATGCGCGATACCACCGAACGGCCCGAAGGCGTGGCCGCCGGCACCGCGCGGCTGGTGGGAACCGATCGCGATCGCATCGTTTCCGAAGTTTTCACCCTTATCAACGACAACGCCGCCTATTCCGCGATGGCGCGCGCCCACAATCCGTTCGGCGACGGCCATGCGGCAATGCGGATTGCAGGGGTGATTGCAGATGGTGCCGGATAACGAGCTGAAGGTCGCCGTTCTCGGGCTTGGCTATATCGGCCTGCCGACAGCGGCGGTGATCGCGCGGACTGGCGCCAAGGTGATCGGGATCGACGTGGATCGCTCTGTCGTCGAGACGGTCAATTCCGGCCATGTACATATCGAGGAGGTCGATCTCGACGGGCTGGTTTCCGGCGTGGTGGCGCGCGGAAACCTGCGTGCTTCACTGAAAATCGAGCCTGCCGACGTGTTCGTCATCGCCGTCCCCACCCCGTTCGCGGCCAATCACGCGCCCGATATCGCCTATGTGCTGAAAGCGGCGACCAATATCGCCGGCGTGTTGAAGGCGGGCGACACGGTGATTCTCGAATCGACCTCGCCGGTCGGAACGACGGAGCAGGTCCGCGATCTGCTGGCCCGGCTCCGCCCCGATCTGAAAGTGCCCGGCATGTCGGCGGAGGCAGCCGATATCGCCATCGCTTATTGCCCGGAACGCGTGCTGCCCGGCCGCATACTGGTCGAACTGATCGACAATGATCGCGTGATCGGCGGGATAACCCCGCGTTGCGCGCGCAAGGCGCTGGCCTTTTACCGCCGCTTCGTGCGCGGCGCCTGCGTCACCACCAACGCGCGCGCGGCGGAGATGACCAAACTCACCGAAAACGCCTTCCGCGACGTGAATATCGCCTTCGCCAACGAACTGAGCATCGTCGCGGAGAAGATGGGTGTGGACGTGTGGGAGGTGATCCGCCTCGCGAACCGGCATCCGCGCGTCAATATCCTCCAGCCCGGCCCCGGCGTTGGCGGGCATTGTATCGCGGTCGATCCGTGGTTTCTCGTCCATGCCGACCCTGAGAACACGCCGCTGATCCGCACCGCGCGCGAAGTGAATGACGGCAAGACCGATTGGGTGATCGCCCGCGCCACCGAATTGCTGGACGCGGTGCCGGGGATGCCGGTCGCCTGCCTTGGCCTCGCCTTCAAACCCAATATCGACGATTTCCGCGAGAGCCCGGCGCTGAAGGTGACAGAGGCGCTCGCCGCGCGCTTCGGATCGCGCATCGCGGTGGTGGAGCCTTATGCGAACAGCCTGCCCGCCCCGCTCGCGAAGGCGGGCGCGCGGCTGGTGGATATCGACAGCGCGATCGCGGATTGCCCGATCATGATCGTGCTGGTCGATCATGACATCTTCCGCTCGGTGCCGATCGAGGAGCGCGCGGGCAAGCATGTGCTGGATACGCGCGGCATCTGGGGCGACATGAACCTCGCGCAATTCGCGCCGGGCCAGCAACGCCGCGCCGCCTGACGGGGCACGCCGCGCCGCATAAACGCGATCGAACGACGTTGGCGCCTGCCGGATCGGCTTGAGCCTTGGCGCGAGCGGCGTATAGCGGCGATCATCCCTATCGCAGTATCCCCATGGTTCTTCGCCTTTTTCGTAAAGCCAGTCCCTCCCCCGCCCCGGAGCCGCCACGCTTGCCGGCCGGGGTTCGTGTCTATGCGATCGGGGATATCCATGGGCGGCTCGATTGCCTGAACGAACTGCTCGACGCGATCGAGCGGGACAGCACGGATTTTGCCGGCGAGGCGCGGTTGATCTTCCTGGGCGATCTGATTGATCGCGGCCCGGAATCGCGCGGCGTGGTGGATCGCGCCATCGCGCTTGCCGCATCGAGCCGGCGATGCGATTTCATCAAGGGCAATCACGAGGAATTGCTGCTCCACGCCGCCAAGGGCGATCGCAGTGCGCTATCGGTGTTCCACCGCGCGGGCGGCCGCGAAACCATGCTAAGCTACGGCGCCGACCCGGACGAATATGATGCGTGCGATTTCGCGCAACTCGCCGAATTGATCGCGCGGCTCGTGCCCGCCGAGCATCTCGCCTTCCTCGATTCGTTCAGCCGGGGCGTGGCGCTGGGCGATTATCGCTTCGTCCATGCGGGAATGCGTCCTGGCGTGCCGTTCGAGGAGCAGAAGGATTCGGATCTGCGCTGGATCCGCCGCGAATTCCTGTCCCACGACGGCAGCTTCGACGGCATGGTGGTCCACGGCCACACGATCAGCGAGGCGCCGGAATTCCGCCACAACCGGATCGGAATAGATACCGGCGCTTTTGCCAGCGGCAGGCTCACCGCGCTGGTGCTCGAAGGGCAGGAGCAACGGACACTCGAATCGCGCGTGGCCATCGCCGCACATTGATTTCGCAAGGCACTCGCGAGTCGCATCGGATCGCACGGTTCACCAAATGACGAAGGGGAGGCCCGCGCTACGCGAACCTCCCCTTGGCGAAAACAATCAGGACTGGCGCTTACTGATGCGCTTCACCGCCCTGCGGAGGCGGAGGAGCGCCCGGCGCGCCGCCCATCTGCTGCTGCATCTGCATCTGGCGCAGCACCGCCTCGGGCAGGAAATCAATCAGGTCGACATCGAACACCAGCACCGAATTGGCGGGGATCGGGCCGGTCGCCTTGTCGCCATAACCGAGCGACGGCTTGATCCAGAAGCGATATTTGGCGCCCTTCGACATCAGCTTCAGCCCTTCGCTGAAGCCCGGCACAACGCCCGTCACCGGAAACGGCGTCGGCTGCTGTGACTTGTCGAAGGTGGTGCCGTTGAGCAGCTTCCCCTCGTAATTCACCAGCACGACATCCGTGTCGGTCGGCTTGGCGCCGGTGCCCGGCGTCAGCACCTGATATTGCAGGCCCGACGCGGTGGTCTCGACGCCCTTCTGGCGTGCATTGCGTGCCAGGAAGTCATCCCCCTGGAAAGCAAGCGCGGTCGCCGCGACCAGCGCGGCGACGATGCCGAGCACCAGCCACACCACATAGCTGCGCTTGACGGGCGGAATCGGGACGGCGGTGACGGTCGACATGAAAACCCTCAGGCATGAAGCGGGGCCGTGCCGGGCACGCCCCCGTCGCGATTCGGAAAAATCAGCGCCGAGCCGATAACGGACGGCGCCGAAATCAACTTACCGTGCGCCGTCGCGCTCAGCGCGCTTGCGCTCCAGCTTGCGCGCGCGACGGACGGCGGCGGCACGCTCACGCGCGCGCTTTTCCGACGGCTTTTCATAATGCCGGCGCAGCTTCATCTCGCGATAGACGCCCTCACGCTGCAGCTTCTTCTTGAGCGCCCGCAGCGCCTGATCGACGTTATTGTCGCGAACGATGATTTGCATAAACCCGCACTTCTCCGAATTCGTTGGCATACGCCAAATAGCCAAGCCGGCGTCGAACATGGTTCGCGCCGTGAACGGTGGCCCACTATCAGCGCGGCGCCACGAAGGCAAGTTGAACGGCGGGATATTGCCGCCGCCTGTTGCGCCTTCGCCACCGGCGGCGCGCGATCGCCCGAATATTACAATGCTGAAACCTTGGCGAGACACGGCTCGCCTAATCGTCAGCTCATGCTAAATGCCGCCGCCGAGATGGATCTGGAAACCCGCCTGCTGATCGTTGACGACGATCCCGGCATCCGCGAGCTTGTCGCCGGGTTTCTGACTTCGCATGGCTATGTCGTCGACACCGCCGCGGACGGCACGGAAATGCGCCGGCTGCTCGCCGCCAAAGGCTATGCGTTGATCGTGCTCGACGTGATGATGCCGGGCGAGGACGGCCTTTCCATCCTGCGCTCGCTCGATCGCAACGACTCGCCGGCGGTAATCATCCTGTCGGTGATCGGCGAGGAGATCGACCGGATCGTCGGGCTGGAAATGGGCGCCGACGATTATGTCGCGAAGCCCGCCAACCCGCGCGAACTGCTCGCGCGCATCCGATCGGTGCTGCGCCGCAATCAGGGCGGCGCGCGGACGGTGCCCGGCGAGCGCGCGCACCTGCGCTTCGCCGGCTGGCGACTCGATCCGGTAGGGCGGCAATTGATCGACCCGGAAGATGTCGTCATAAACCTTTCGGATGGCGAATTCCGCCTGTTGCTCGCCTTCGTCGAACATCCCCGGCGCGTGCTGACGCGGGATCAATTGCTCGATCTCTCGCGCGGGGTGAACGCGGAACATTTCGATCGCGCGATCGACGTGCAGATCAGCCGGCTGCGGCGCAAGCTCTCGCGCGATGACGACGACGAACTGATCCGCACCGTGCGCAACGAAGGCTATATGTTCACGGTCGATGTCGAGCCTCGCTGAGCGCCGCCGGGTGCGCTCGATCGCCGCGCCCATCGTCGTCCTGGTGCTCGGCGCGGTGATGCTGACGGCGGTGGTGCTGTTCGCGGTCACCTTCAACGGGCCGCCGCCGAAGGATCCGCCGCGCGGCATCGCCAGCATCGCTTTCGCCCTGCGTACCGGGCGCCAGCCGGGTGATCCCGGCCTGCCGCTGCGCATCTACACCGCCGATCGCGCGCCGATCCCGATGGGGCCGCAGCATCTGGACGCGGATGCCGCCCGGCGCCTCTCCCACGCGCTGCACGTGCCGCAGGAGGATGTCGTGGCGCTGATCGTGCGCACGCCGCGCGGCATCCCCAGCGCGTTCGTCGGCGGCTTCGCCTTTGGCTGGCGCACGCCTGGCGGCTGGCGGATCGTGGAAGGGCGGCCCGGCCCGCGCTTCAGCAACTGGCACAGCCGCACATTGGTGGCGATGTCGATCACGGTGCTGTTGCTGTCGATTCCGGCATGGTGGATCGCGCGCGTCATCTCCGGGCCGCTCCGCCGCCTCGCCAATGCCGCCGATCAGGCCCGCGCGGGCGCCGCGCCGCCAGTGTTTCCCGCGGGCGGCCCGGCGGAGGTACGCGCGTTGACCACCGCCGTCGCCGACATGCACGATCGCCTCGCGCACCACGCCGAACAGCGCACCGCGATGCTGGCGGCGATCGCGCATGACATGGGCACGCCGCTGTCGCGCCTCGCCTTCTGGATAGAGCAACTGCCGGACACTGCGCGCGATCGCGCATCCGCCGATATCGACGAAATGCGCGCGATGATCTCCGATACATTGGGCTTCGCGCGCGATGAAGCCGGGGAGCGCGACGCAACCCTCGTCGAACTGGGCAGCCTGCTGGACAGCGTGGTGGAGGATATGAGCATCGGCGGCGCGGCAGTCTCGCTTTCGCCGGGGCCGCGCGCGGTGGTGCGCGGCGATCCGCGCGCGCTGCGCCGGGTGTTCGCGAACCTGATCGGCAACGCGATTCGCTATGGCGGCACCGCGCGGCTGAACTGGGCGGTGGCGGATGCGGCGGCGACCATCCACATCGAGGATGACGGCCCCGGCATAGATCCCGCGCAGGCCGAGCGACTGTTCGATCCGTTCGTGCGCGGCGATCCATCCCGCAACCGGGCGACCGGCGGCACCGGATTGGGGCTGGCGATCGCCCGCGCGATCGTCATCCGGCACGAGGGCCATGTCTCGCTCGCCAATCGCGAATGCGGCGGCGCGATCGCGACCGTAACGCTGCCGCTCGCGCGCTGAAACGCGCTGAAACATTTCGACGGTCCACTGAAATATGCCGGTGATATCGCCGCCCGAATAAGCCGGCGACAGCTTCCGGCGGTTTCCGCCACCACGAACGGCATGGCGCTCGCGCCACGCCCGCCCCCGCCAGACTCCCGGCTGGCGGGGGCTTTGATTGCCCGCTAGGAGTGCCGCCATGCATGGCGCCCCCCTCTCCCTGTACAACAGCCTCACCCGCAATCTTGAGGCGTTCGCGCCGATCGCCGCGCCGCAGGTGGGCGTCTATTCGTGCGGGCCGACCGTTTACAATTACGCCCATGTCGGCAATCTGCGCGCCTATGTCTTCACCGACACGCTGGCGCGCGCGCTGCGCTGGAAAGGCTATGCCCTCACCCATATCATCAACATCACCGATGTCGGCCACCTGACATCGGACGCGGACGCCGGCGATGACAAGATGGAGGCGGCGGCGAAGAAATCCGGGCAGGATATCTGGGCGATCGCCGCGCATTATACGCAGGCGTTCAAGCAGAATCTGCGTGATCTCAATATCGGCGATCCGACGCGCTTTCCGCTCGCCACCGATCATATCGCCGAGATGATCGACTTCGCGAAGGCGATCGAGGCGAAGCATTGTTATCTACTTGAGAGCGGGCTTTATTTCGACGTTTCCACCGTGCCGGAATATGGCCGTCTCGCGCGCGCGCGCGATGACGAGGGCGAAGGGCGGATTGATCCCGTCTCCGGCAAGCGCCACCCGCAGGATTTCGCGATCTGGCGCACCTCCCCGCCGGGCGAGAACCGCCAGATGGAATGGGATTCGCCCTGGGGGCGCGGCGCGCCGGGCTGGCATCTCGAATGCTCGGTGATGAGCAAGAAATATCTCGGGGGCCAGTTCGATATCCATACCGGCGGGATCGACCATCGCGAGATTCATCATCCCAACGAGATCGCGCAGAATCAGGCGCATTGCGATTGCGCGGACACCGGCGCGAACATGTGGATGCACAACAATTTCCTCGTCGAGCGCGCGGGCAAGATGAGCAAATCGTCGGGCGAGTTCCTGACGCTCGCCGCGCTCGTCGATCGCGGATTCCATCCGCTGGCCTATCGGATGCTGTGCCTTCAGGCGCATTATCGCAGCGAACTGGAATTTTCGTGGGAGAATCTGGCCGCCGCGCAGGTGCGCTTGAAGCGGCTGGTGCAGGCGGTGGAGGGGCTGCGCGCGCGCCCGGCGGCGCCATCCGCGCAAACGGCGGACGGCTATCGCGAGCAGCTCGACGCGGCCTTGTCGGACGATCTCAATACGCCCAAGGCGCTGCCGGTGCTCGATGCGATGCTCGCCGATCGCAGGATCGCCCCGCAAGAACGGCTGCTGGCGCTGGCCGATTTCGATGCGCTGCTCGGGCTCGACCTCTCCCGCCTGCGCCGCGAGGATCTGCGCGTTCGCCCGGCGAGCGCGACGATCGACGAACCCGCCATCGCCGCCCGCCTCGCCGAGCGGCGTGAGGCGCGCGCGGCAAAGGATTTCGCGCGCTCCGACGCGATCCGCGACGAACTGATCGCAGCCGGGGTGGAAGTGATGGATGGCGACGCGCTGGCATGGGACTGGCGGGTGACCGTCTGACGCGGGGCGCAATCGTGGATTCCGAGCGGGTCAGGCTAGAACGGCTTCTGGATGCCGAGCACAAGGCGTTCGCGTTGCTCGGGCTCATCGAAACATCGGGCATCGTCGCCGCCGGACGAACCGAGCGCGCGGTCGAGCAGGATATCTACGCGCTGGCACAACGCGAATTCGGCGTCGAGAAGCATTGGCACAAGCGGATCGCGCGCGCCGGCATCAACACGCTGTGCGTCGCCGGGGATAATCCGCCGGTCCGCACGATCGCGCCGGACGATATCGTCTATCTCGATCTCGGCCCGGTGTTCGAAGAATGGGAGGCGGATGTCGGGCGCAGCTACGCGATCGGCGCCGATCCCCGAAAACATGCGCTGTGCCGCGAATTGCCGATACAATTCAAGAAGGTGCGCGAACGCTTCCTGCGCGATCCGGATATCAGCGGCACGGCGCTTTATGATTATGCCTGCCGATCCGCCGAGGAAGCGGGGTGGCGGTTTGGCGGGCGCATCGCCGGGCATGTCGTCGGCGAATTTCCGCACGTGCGGATGCCGGGGCCGAAGGAGCGCAATCGTATCGCGCCCGGCAATCCCGAGCCGCTGCGCGCGCCCGATCTGGAAGGGCGGCGGCGCTACTGGATTCTGGAAATCCACCTCATCGACCACGCCAATCAGTTCGGGGGTTTTTACGAGCGGCTGCTGCTCGACAATCCCTGATTATCGTATCGGCCGATCGCGCTCCACCACCAGCGCGGGAATCGACGGTCGCGCCGGTTCCCCCGCCAGCGTCGCGGCTTCCGCCTCCATCGCCGCCGCCCGCGTCTTGGTTGCCGGGTGGGTGCGGCTGCGGAACAGGCCACCGTCGATATCGCCGCCGTGCGCGCGCCAGAAGCGCGCCGCCGATGCCGGATCATAGCCGGCGTTATAGAGCAGATGGACGCTCAGCCGATCCGCCTCATCCTCGGCGCGTTGCGACAGACGCGCGTTGCGACCGAGTTCGCCGAACAGCCCCCCCTTCACCCCCGCCGCCTCCAGCCGCGCGCGATGCTTCAGGACGATATGCGCCAGTTCGTGCGCCGCGATCACCGCCACCTCATCATCACGATAGCGTTCGAAGAAGCGCACCCCCAATTGCACCACCTTGCCATCCGACTGGGCGGTCATCGCCGGGCCGAGCACCACCTCGAACGTCGCCGCGCACCCCGCCACGCCGGCGACATCCACCGTCCGCCCGGCACCGCCGCGAACCACATCGAGCCGCACCCGCATCCCGCCCCGCGCGATCGCCGCCAGCACGGCATCGCGATCCGCGACCGATGACGGCGCGCCCACCGAAGCGACGTTCGTGCCATCCACCGCGACAATCCCGTCGTTCGGCTGGAGACCGGCGCGCGCGGCGGGCGACCCGGCCACCACCGCCTCCACCGCCACCGGCGTGGCGAAGCCGAACGCCTGCCGCGCCGCCGCTTCGCTCGCCCGATCATATTGCGCGATCGCGTGGAACAGCGCGCCGGTTATCGGGGCCTGCCGATCGCACAATGCGGCATTGGCCGTAGCCAGCCGATAGCCGATCGTGCCGAGCCTCAGGTCGATCGCGCGCAACGCCTCAAGGCTGTCGACCGACAGGCCCGCCGGGGCGGCGGCGGTCAGCGCGATGGGCAGGAAGGCGGCGGCGACACGAAACTTGCTCACGATTTCAACGATAGGCGCAGACAGATCGAGACGCTATCGTCCATGCCATGAAAGCAGTTTTGCCCGCGCTGGCCCGCCCGCTTCTCGAACCGCATTTGCCGGCGGGCATCTCCGCTTCATGGTGGAAAAGCGTTGACGAGGCCAAGGCGATGATCGCCGATGCCGATATCGCCTGGGTGGATATGGAGAAGCCCGCGAACGTCGCGGAGACGATCCGCGCATCGGGATCGAACCTCAAATGGGTGTCGACCATCTACGCCGGGCTTGATGCCTTTCCGCTCGACGTGCTGCGCGCGCGGGGTGCGATCGTAACCAACGGCGTCGGGATCAACGCGCTGGCGGTGGCCGAATATGCGGTGATGGGCGTGCTGGTCGCGGCCAAACGCTACGATCAGATCGTCCGCGCCGCCGACGCCCAAAAGTGGCTGCTCGAAGCGCCAGGGATGACCGAATTGTTCGGGACGAAAGCGCTGATCGTCGGCCTCGGCGCGATCGGGCGGCTGATCGGCGAACGGCTGACGGCGCTCGGCATCGAGGTGACGGGCGTGACGCGATCGGGGCGCGACGGCACGCTGACGCCGGATCAATGGCGCGATCGGCTGGGCGAGTTCGACTGGGTGGTGCTCGCCGCTCCCTCCACCCCGGATACCAAGGCATTGATCGGCACGAGCGAATTGGCCGCGATGAAGAACAATGCCTGGATCATCAACATCGCGCGCGGCGACATGATCGACGACGATGCGCTGCTCGCCGCACTCCACGGCGGCACGATCGGCGGCGCCTTCCTCGATCCGACCAACCCGGAGCCGCTGCCCCCCGGCCACCCATTATGGTCCGCGCCGAACTGCATGATTACGATGCACCTTTCGGGGCGGAGCGGGCGCGCGAAAATGTTCCAGCGCGCCGCCGCGCTGTTCCTGCGCAACCTTTCCGCCTTCGCAGCCGGAACCGCGATGGAAAATGTCGCGGATCTGGACGCCGGATATTGATCGCCCGCCGCGTCTTGATTGTCCGTAAACCATCGCGTGGCTATGCCCCGGTTGATGAACGATAATCCTGTCCAGTTGATCGAGCCGGTGCGGCATGGCGATGCGCGTGGCTGGTTCACCGAATATTATACCGAGCGCCGCTTTGCCGAGCGCGGGATCGCCTGCCGGTTCGTGCAGGACAATCATTCGCTGTCGGTGCCCGCGCTCACCTTGCGGGGGCTGCATTTCCAGACGCCGCCGCACGGGCAGGACAAATTGGTGCGCTGCATCCGCGGGCGCATCCTCGATGTCGCGGTGGACGTGCGGCGCGGCTCGCCGACCTATGGCGAGCATGTCGCGGTGGAATTGTCGGCGGAGAACGGACGGCAGCTATTCGTGCCAATCGGCTTCGCGCACGGCTTCCTGACGCTGACCGACGATTGCGAGGTGACCTACAAGGTTTCCGGTTATTACGCGCCGGAATGCGATGGCGGTATCCGCTGGGACAGCGCGGGCATCGCCTGGCCGCTGCCGGCGGGCGCGCTGCCCGAGCTTTCGGCCAAGGACGCTGTGCTGCCGACGCTCGCCGGGTTCGACAGCCCCTTTCCTTACGATGGTCGCCCGCTGGCGCCGCTTGCCTGAGGTAGTTTGATGCGCATCTTCGTTACCGGCGGGGCCGGGTTCATCGGCTCGGCGCTGGTCCGCCATCTGATCGCCAACACCGCGCATGAGGTGTTGAACTTCGACAAGCTGACCTATGCCGGCACGCTCTCCACCGTTGAGGAGGTGGCGACGAGCAGCCGCTATCGCTTCGTGCGCGGCGATATCTGCGATGCCGATGCGGTGCGCGCGGCGATCGCGGATTTCCGCCCCGATGTCATCACCCATCTCGCTGCCGAGAGCCATGTCGATCGCTCGATCGACGCGCCCGATGCCTTCATCCAGACCAACCTTGTCGGCACCTATGTGATGCTCGCCGAGGCGCGCGGCTATTGGCAGGGGCTGGACGACAAGGCGAAGGCAGCGTTCCGCTTCCACCATATCTCCACCGACGAGGTTTATGGCTCGCTTGGGCCGAGCGGGCTGTTCACCGAGGACACCTCCTACGATCCGCGCTCGCCCTATTCCGCGTCGAAGGCGGGGAGCGACCATCTCGTCAGCGCCTGGGGGCATACGTTCGGGCTGCCGGTGCTCGTCACCAATTGCTCCAACAATTACGGGCCGTATCACTTCCCGGAAAAGCTGATCCCGCTGATGATCGTGAAGGCGCTGGCGGGCGAAACGCTGCCGATCTACGGCACGGGCACCAACGTGCGCGACTGGCTCTATGTCGAGGATCACGTCCGCGCGTTGCAGGCGGTGTTCGAGCGCGGGGCGCCGGGGCGGACCTATAATGTCGGCGGCAATAACGAGAAGACCAACCTCGCGGTGGTCGAGACGGTGTGCGCGATCCTCGATGCCGAGCGCCCGCGCGCCGACGGCAAATCCTATGCCGCGCAGATCGGCTTCGTCGCCGACCGGCCGGGGCATGACGCGCGCTATGCGATCGACGCGCGCCGCATCCGCGACGAACTCGGCTGGGAACCCGCCGAGACGTTCGAGAGCGGGATCGCGAAAACGGTGCGCTGGTATCTCGCCAATGAGCCGTGGTGGCGCGCGCTGGTGGAGGCGAAGGCCGCCGAGCGGCGGGGCCTGGCGGCATGAGGGAAATCCTCGTCACCGGCGGCAACGGCCAGCTCGGCACCGAGCTGAAGCGTTATCCGTGGCCGGCGGGCTGGCGCGTCGTCGCGGTCGATATCGACGAACTCGATCTCACCGATACCGCCGCGATCGCCGCGATGGTCGCGTCGCGGCCATGGGCGGCGGTGATCTCGGGCGGGGCCTATACCGCGGTCGACAAGGCGGAGGAGGATGCGGTCACCGCCTGGGCGGTCAACGCGCTCGCGCCGGCGGCGTTCGCGCAAGCCTGCCGCACGGCGGATATCCCGCTTATCCATGTCTCGACCGATTATGTGTTCGACGGATCGAAAGAGGGCCGCTGGGCGCCCGGCGACCCGACCGGGCCGCTCGGCGTCTATGGCGCATCGAAGCTCGGCGGCGATCTCGCGGTGGCGAGCGGCTGTCCGCGCCATGCGATCGTCCGCACCTCATGGGTGGTGAGCGCGCATGGCAACAACTTCGTCAAGACGATGCTGCGCGTCGGCGCCGAGCGCGACACGTTGCGCGTGGTGGACGACCAGCATGGCGCGCCGACCGCCGCCGCCGATCTCGCCGCCGTGGTCGCGAAGATCGCGCTCGCCATGGCCGATGACCGTTCAGCGCCCACCGGCACGTTCCACTTCAGCAACGCCGGCGAGACGACGTGGTGCGGCTTCGCCCGCGCGATCTTCGCGCGCGCCGCACAGCGCGGCGGCCCCTCGCCCCTGGTCGAGGCGATCGCGACCAGCGATTACCCCACGCCCGCGCGCCGCCCGGCCAACTCGCGGCTCGACCACGCCGCGATCCGCACGGCTTACGGCATCGAACCGCGCCCATGGCAGGACGCGCTCGACGACATTATCGACGAACTGATGGGAACGCAGAAGTGAAGGGCATCATCCTCGCCGGCGGTTCCGGCACGCGGCTGCATCCGGCGACGCTGGCGATCAACAAGCAGTTGCTGCCGGTTTATGACAAGCCGATGATCTATTATCCGCTGTCGGTGCTGATGATGGCCGGCATCCGCGATATCCTCATCATCTCCAGCCCCGAGTTCATCGACAATTATCGCCGCATGTTCGGCACCGGCGACGAATGGGGGATCGCCATCTCCTATGCCGAGCAGCCGCGCCCCGAGGGGCTCGCACAGGCATTCACGATCGGGCGCGAGTTCGTCGGCGATGATCGGGTCGCGCTGGTGCTGGGCGACAATATCTTCTTCGGCGCGCACCTCACCAACCTGCTGGCGAGCGCGGTGGCGCGCACCGAGGGCGCGACGGTGTTCAGCTATCGCGTCGAAGACCCCGAACGCTATGGCGTGGTCGAGCTGGACGGCGATGGCCGCGCGATCAGCCTGGAGGAAAAGCCCGCCGCGCCGAAATCGAACTGCGCGGTCACCGGGCTATACTTCTACGACAATCGCGTGCTCGATCTCGCGCGTGATCTGAAACCATCGGCGCGCGGCGAACTGGAGATCACCGATCTCAACCGGCTCTATATGGAGGCGGGCGACCTTTACGTCGAACAGATGGGCCGCGGCTATGCCTGGCTCGACACCGGCACCCACGACAGCCTGCTCGAAGCATCCGAGTTCGTTCGCACCATCCAGCACCGCCAGGGCATCCAGATCGCCTGCCTGGAGGAAATCGCGTTCACCCAAGGCTTCATCTCCGCCGATCAGGCGCTCGCACGCGGCGAAGCCCTCGCCAAAACCAACTACGGTCGCGCGATCATCAATGCCGTGCGGGAACGCGCCACCTAACGGCTGACCCACCCGCCAACGTCGATCACCCGGTCGATCATGGCGTCGTCCACCTCCACCTGACCATCGAGCATCAGCATCGCGAGGCCATGCGCCAGCGACCAGGCGCGCAGCGCGAAGGCCGTCGGGTCGGTTCCCTCGGGCGCCAACGCGACGGCGGCGGCACGAAGCATCGCCATCGCGTCATCCTCCTTCTCGTCCATCCCCTGCGATGCGGGATGCGCGAAGACGAGCCGGAACAACCCCGGATTATCGCGCGCGAAACGGACATAGGCGGCGCCCGTCGCCCCGAACCCCGCCGCGCCGCCGCCAGCCCGTTCGGAGGCCGCGCGCTGCGCCGCCGCCAGCCGCTCCAACGCCTCGCGCGCCAGCGCGGCCATCAACGCCGCCTTGTCCGGAAAATGGCGATAGACCGCCGTTGCGCTCACCCCCACTCGGCGCGCGAGTTCGCGCAACGAAAGATCGTCTGCGCCCTGTTCCTCGATCAGCCCCAGCCCGGCGGTTATCAGCGCCGCGCGCAAATCCCCGTGATGATATGTCCTTGCCACCTCCGGCAGATAGCCCGCCCGATCCGCCGCCCGCAAGACCCATGTTGACAGCGATCACATAAAGGTTATGTTTACGCCGAACACATTGGAGACTCGTCATGGCCGGAACCGTCGAAACCGCGATCCGCTCGGTCGTCGCCAAAGGCGTCGGGATCGTTGCGGACTTCAATCGCAAGCATCTGCCGCAAACCGATCACCCATTCCTGACCGGCATCCACCAGCCGCTGACCGGCGAAATGACGTTGGTTGATCTGCCGGTGACCGGCACGATCCCCACCGCGCTGGACGGGCGCTATCTGCGCATCGGGCCTAACCCGGTGGCGCCCGATCCGGCGGGCTATCACTGGTTCACGGGTGACGGCATGGTTCACGGCATCGCGCTGGGCGACGGCAAGGCGCTATGGTATCGCAATCGCTGGATACGCTCCCGCGCGGTGGCCGAGGCGCTGGGTGAAACCCCCGCCCCCGGCCCGCGCAACGGCGGCTTCGACACGGTGAACACCAATGTCATCGACATCGCGGGCCGCACCTGGGCGCTGGTCGAAGCCGGCAGCTATCCGGTGGAACTGAACGAAACGCTGGACGAACAGACCTATAACCCCTTCGACGGCACGCTGGAGGGATCGTTCACCGCCCACCCGCATCGCGATCCACTGACCGGCGAGCATCACGCCATCGCCTATGAAGCGACCGATCCGAACACGATCCGCCACATCGTGCTCTCGCCTGAGGGCAAGGTGATCCGCGAACTGCCGATCGCGGTGAAACACGGCCCGTCGATCCATGATTGCGCGATCACCGCGCGTTATGCCGTGATCCTCGATCTGCCCGTCACCTTCTCGATGAAGGCGCTGATCGGCGGGCACCGTTTCCCCTACGCCTGGAACCCGGAGCATCACGCCCGCGTCGGCCTGTTGCCGCGAAATGGCGCGGCGGAAGATGTCATCTGGTGTGCTGTGGACCCGGCATATGTTTTCCACGTCGCCAATGCGTATGACGCGCCGGACGGCAGCGTGGTGATGGATGTCTGCGCCTATCAGACGATGTTCGCGGAGGGGACGGGCGGGCCGAACGGGCGCAATATGGGCCTGGAACGCTGGACTATCGACCCGATCGCCGGAACGGTGAGGCGCCGCACGATCGACGCCAGCCCGCAGGAATTCCCCCGCCCGGACGAGCGCCGGTTCGGCCAGCCCTATCGCTATGCCTATACGATCGCGCTGCCCGAAAGTGATGGTGAGCAGTTCCTCGGCGCGACGCGGCTATACAAGCATGATCTCGCAACCGGCGCGCGCGAGACGCATGAGTTCGGTGCCGGGCGCTATCCTGGCGAGTTCGTCTTCGTTCCCGCCCATGCCGATGCGGCGGAGGACGAGGGCTGGCTGATCGGGCTGGTGATTGATCTGCCCAATGAGACGACCGATCTTGCGATCATCGACGCGCGCGATTTCGCGGGCGCGCCGATCGCCAGCGTGCGCGTGCCACACCGCATCCCACCGGGCTTCCACGGCAACTGGCTACCCGAGCAGCGGGGCTAAATCCAAAGACCCCGTCATTCCCGCGCAGGCGGGAATCCAGATGCGCTACCGTTCCGACGCTATCGAAATGGCCGGTGCGAATGGATTCCCGCCTGCGCGGGAATGACGGAGGAATGGGATCGCGAAGGAAGCATCCCCCACTCATGAGCTTCACAGCGCGGTTGATCCGGTCCATGCGCGTTTCCTCGCACGAGGAGGAACGCGCATGGATCTCGGACTCAACGGCAGGACGGCGATCGTCTGCGCCTCCAGCCACGGCCTTGGCCGCGCCTGTGCGACAGAACTGGCGCGCGCCGGGTGTGGGCTGGTGCTCAACGGGCGCGAGGCGGCAGCGCTGGAGGCTGCCGCGCAGGCGATCCGCGATGAAACCGGCGCTCAGGTAGCGGCGATCGCGGGCGATATCGCGGACGCCGGGGTGCAGCGCGCGCTGATCTCCGCCGCGCCGACCGTCGACATCCTCATCAACAACAACGGCGGCCCGCCGCTGCGCGATTTCCGCCAGTTGGACGGCGAAGCGATCCACGCCGGGCTGGATGCCAATATGGTCACCCCGATCCGCATGGTGCAGCAGGTGATCGACGGCATGGTCGAGCGCGGGTTCGGGCGGATCGTGTGCATCACCTCCGCCTCGGTGAAGGCCCCCACCCCCGGCCTCGATCTGTCGAGCGGCGCGCGGATCGGGCTCACGGGCTTCCTCGCCGGGGTGGCGAGGCAGGTCGCCGCCTCGGGCGTGACGATCAACTTCCTGCTCCCCGGCCTGTTCGCGACACGCCGGCTGGAAGGCGTCCACCGCTTCGCCGCGCAGGCCGCCGGGATCGAGACGGACGAAGCCGAGCGCCGCAACCGCGAGCGCATTCCCGCACGCCGCTTTGGCGATCCGGCGGAATTCGGCGCGGCCTGCGCCTTCCTCTGCTCGCAACAGGCGGGATATATCACCGGGCAAAGCCTGTTGATCGACGGCGGCAGCTACGCCGGCATCATGTAAACCGGGCGGCGCTGGCGCACCCAAAGCTTTCCTTCGTTGCATCGCGGCGCTATCGCCCCCAGCTTGATTGCTCCTAGTATCGACGGAAAGTGTGCCATGGCCGCCAATTGGGCCCCCGATAGCTGGACCGCGCATGAGGCGCGCCAGCTTCCCGACTATCCGGACGCCGCCGCGCTGAACGCGGCGACCGACCAGCTCGGCAGCTATCCGCCGCTGGTGTTTGCGGGCGAGGCGCGCAATCTCACCGCCGATCTGGCGCATGTCGCGGCGGGCAAGGCCTTTTTGCTGCAAGGCGGCGATTGCGCCGAAAGCTTCGCGGAGTTTCACCCGAACAACATCCGCGACACGTTCCGCGTGATCCTGCAGATGGCGGTGGTGCTCACCTTCGCCTCCAAGCTGCCGGTGGTGAAGGTCGGGCGCATGGCCGGCCAGTTCGCCAAGCCGCGCTCGGCGGCGACCGAGACGATCGGCGGCGTGGAACTGCCGAGCTACCGCGGCGACAACGTCAACGATATCGCCTTCACCCCCGAAGCGCGCATTCCCGATCCGGCGCGCATGGTGCGCGGCTACAATCAGTCCGCCGCGACGCTCAATCTGCTGCGCGCCTTCGCCAGCGGCGGCTATGCCAATCTGCACCAGGTGCATCGCTGGACGCATGATTTCATGGGCCGTTCGCCCTGGGCCGCGAAATATGCCGAGACGGCGGATCGCATCGGCGAGGCGCTGGAGTTCATGGCGGCGTGCGGGATCGACCCGGAAACCGTGCCGCAGCTCGCCCAGACGCAATTCTACACCAGCCATGAGGCGCTGCTGCTCCCTTATGAGCAGGCGCTGACGCGGCAGGATTCGCTGACCGGCGACTGGTATGACACCAGCGCGCACATGCTGTGGATCGGCGATCGGACGCGTTTCGAGGGATCGGCGCATGTCGAATTCCTGCGCGGCGTGGGCAATCCGATCGGCGTGAAATGCGGCCCGAGCCTTGAGCCGGATGAGCTGCTGCGGCTGCTTGATCTGCTCAATCCCGCGCGGACGGCGGGGCGGATCACGCTCATCACCCGCTATGGCCATGACAAGATCGAAGCCGCCTTCCCCCGTCTGCTCCGCGCAGTCACGCGTGAGGGGCATCCGGTGGTGTGGAGCTGCGATCCGATGCACGGCAACGTCGTGAAGGCCGCCAACGGCTACAAGACGCGCCCGTTCGAGCGCATCCTCGCCGAAGTGCGCGGCTTCTTCGCCGTCCACCGCGCAGAGGGCACGCACGCCGGCGGCATCCATGCGGAAATGACCGGGCAGAATGTCACCGAATGCACCGGCGGCGCGATCGACGTGACGGAGCAGACGCTGGCCGATCGCTATCACACGCATTGCGATCCGCGCCTGAACGCCGGCCAGAGCCTCGAACTCGCGTTCCTGCTGGCGGAGATGCTGAACGAGGAAATGGCGGAGCGACGCAAAGCAGCAGCTTGACGCGGGCGGCGGCGGGCCTTAAGCGCCCGCCTCCACCTGCAAGATGGCCCCTTCGTCTAGCGGTCTAGGACGTCGCCCTCTCACGGCGAAAACACGGGTTCGAGTCCCGTAGGGGTCACCATGGGATTGCAGGCGCGGGAACCCTCAAGCCCTTTCAACGTATCGCGGTTCGGCAGGCTGCCTCCCACCTTTCCCAGCTCCGTCGCCGCCATTGCCGCCCCTCAGCGCGGTGGGGATATGAACGGCGCGTAGGTGCGCTGGTTCACGGGCAGGAAGCGCGTGGTACCTGCCGTTTCCGACCAGCCTTTCGAAAGGGCGATCGCAACATCGCGGCTCTCGGCATTATATCGGACCAGCGCGGCTGCGACCCGGTTGCAGCTGATGCGGGGAGAGCGGACACATAGCACCGGGCCGGGCGGCAACGGCTCGGAACGCCATAGTTCCACCACCCGCGCCGCCTGATCCGCCTTTTCAGCCCGCAGCGTTCGCCAGGGCGTTTCCGCGAGCGCCGCGACATCGCTTTCCCCGGTCAACAGGCGCGCGAGCGCCGCATCATGCGTGCCCGCCTGTTCGATCGAGCGGAAGGCCGCGCGGTCAATCCCGGCGTGGCGCAATGCCGCCGCCTGCACCAGCGCGCCCGAGGTGGAGCCGGGCAGAACCTCGGCATAGCGCAGCGTCGTCACGCGATCGCGCAGATCGGCGGGGGTTCTGGCCCCGGTTTCCCGCCGTGCGAGCAGGACACCCCGATAACGATCGAGCGTGGCGGCAGGCACGTCGGGGACAGCGATCGCCCGGACAGCGCGCGTGCGCGAAGCCTCGATGAAGGCGGCGAGGTTGGTCACCGCCACATCCACATGGCCTTCGCGCACGGCGGCGGCCAATGCCTCGGGCGAGGGATATAAGGTGATGTCAGCCGCCTGCCCCGTGACGCGCTCGACCAGTTGCGCGAGCGGGGCGAGCGCCTGCGTCCGGTCATAAGCGGGATAGGCATAGGTCGCGACATGCAGCGGCGCGGCAGCCGCCAGTAATGCTGACAGGGCGATCAAATCTTCATGCTCCCCTCATTAAACCTGCCGAACAAGCGCGGCGACGGGGCACATGTCCAGCGCTTTCCTCATCCGCCCGCGCGCGCATTGTGCGGAGAAGCCCGCCATCTGACACGTAGAAGCAGCACGAATCCCGTTTTGGGAGCCAACCCGCGCCGCAAAGCATTTGGACCTTCGAACGATCTTGCGTTCGCGCGCCGGGAAGCCGATCCTCGCATTTCCAGCGGGCGATTTCCGGCACGGGAAATAGGCAGGCAGCAGGAGAGCGATATGGATGCGACCGTCCACGGCACCAGAGCCATCGCGATCGTCGGACCAGCCGGCACAGGCAAGACGAGCCTCGCCGAAGCGATATTGTTCGCAGCCGGCGCCAGCGCGCGGCTGGGCGCGGTCGATAGCGGCAGCAGCGTGGGCGACGCCAGCCCGGAAGCCCGCGCGCGATGCGGCTCCACCGAGCTTAACCTGATGCGCTTCGAATGGATGAAGGACGGCTATGCGCTGATCGACGCCCCCGGCTCGGCGGGCTTCGCGGCGGATGCGGAGACCGCGCTGGCGGTGGCCGATCTCGCTCTGGTGGTGATTGATCCCGATCCGGCGCGCGCGCCACTGGTCGAGCCGACGTTGCGCCGCCTCGAAGCGCTGCGCCTGCCGCACGCGCTTTTCGTCAACAAGATAGATCAGGCGCGCGGCAGCATCGAGGATCTGCTTGCCGCGCTCCAGCCGCTGAGCGCCGCGGCGCTCGTCGCGCGGCAAATACCGATCCGGGCCGGCGAACGCGTGGCGGGCTTTGTCGATCTCGCGCTGGAGCGCGCATATCATTATCAGCCGGGCCGCCGTTCGGAACAGGTGCCGCTCGCCGCGCATCTGCGAAGCGACGAGAGCGAAGCCCGCTTCCACATGCTCGAACAACTGGCCGACCATGACGACGCGCTGCTCGAACAATTGCTGAACGACGAAACGCCGGATGCGGACACCATCTTCGGCGATCTCGCGCGTGAAACCGCGGCGGGCCTGATCGTGCCGATCCTGTTCGGCTCAGCGCTGGGCGGTTTCGGCATCCGCCGCCTGCTCAAGATGCTGCGCCACGATACGCCCGCCGCCGCGCTGGCGGCGGACCGGCTCGATATCGCCGGCGCCGGGGCACAGGTGTTCAAGATAACCCACGGCAGCGCGGTCGGCCGGCTGGCGCTGGCGCGCGTCTTCGGCGCGCCGCTCGCCGAGGGGGCCGAACTGTTCGCCCCCGATGGAAGCGCGATGCGCATCGGATCGCTGTTCGCGGTGCAGGGCGCGGCGACGACGAAGATTGATCGCGCCCAGCCGGGCGACATTGTAGGCATCGCCAAGGTGGATACGATCCAGGCCGGTGACCGGCTCGGCGCGGTGCGGCAGCCACAGGGCACCGCCCATGCGCCGCCACGCCCGGCAGGCAATTGCGCGCTTGCGATCACCGTTACCGATCATAAGGACGAAGTGCGGCTATCCACCGCGCTCAACCGGCTGGCCGAGGAAGACCCCGGCCTGCGCTGGGGCCTCGACGAGGCGACGCAGGAAACGCTGCTCCACGGGCTGAACGACGAGCATCTGGCTGTCGTCCAGGCGCGGCTGAGCCGGCGCTACGGCGTTGCCATAAAGGTGCGCCCGCCCGCGATCGCCTATAAGGAAACGATCCGCAAGGCGGTGACGAAGCACGGCAGGCACAAGAAGCAATCCGGCGGGCATGGCCAGTTCGGCGACGTTATCATCGAATTACGCCCGCTGGAGCGCGGCGAAGGCTTTCGTTTCGAGGAAAGGATCACCGGGGGCGCGGTTCCCCGCCAGTGGATTCCGGCGGTCGAGCGTGGCGTGCTCGATGCGATGACGCGCGGGCCGTGCGGCTTTCCGGTCGTCGATGTCGCGGTCGCGCTGGTCGATGGTTCCTATCACAGCGTCGACAGTTCTGAACTCGCCTTTCGCACCGCCGGCCGGATCGCGATGGCCGAGGCGCTGGCGGCGGCCACGCCCTATCTGCTGGAGCCGGTCTCGCATGTGACGATCCGGGCGCCGGGCAGCGCGGTTTCGCGGATCACCTCCGCCGCGACCAGCCGGCGCGGCCAGATGCTAGGGATAGCGCCGCTCGAAGGCTGGTCCCGCTGGGACGTGATCGAGCTGCTGCTGCCCGAGGCCGAGCTTTCCGGGCTGGAGCCCGAACTCCGCTCGCTGAGCCAGGGCATGGCGCATTACGAGGCGCGCTTCGATCATCTCGCGGAACTGAACGAAAAGCTCGCCAGCACGATAATCCAGCGAGCGCCCGAGCCGGCCTGATAAGCATGTGATGCAAGGCTCGCGCCGCCATCGCGGCGGCGCGAGCCCGCGCCGATTATCACGCCGTCTTTTTCGCCAGCGCCGCGCGCTTCGAAAGATAGGGCTTCGGCGTGTAGGTCAGGTTCTGCACCCACGGGAAGCTCGGCACGCGGTGCTTGTTCGCGATGTTCGGGATATCCTGGTCGATCGCGCCCGGCGACAAGGCCATCAGATGCGGGTTCGCCAGCGGCTTCATCGTCGGGTTGAGATAGCCGCACTTGAGCACGACGATCTTGAACGCGGTCGGCTCCAACCCGATGTCGCGGAACGCTTCCGCCGCATGATACGCCCGGCGGCGCGCGGAAAGCGTGACGGTGATACCGTTGAACTCAACCACGGCCTCGCCATCCTCCGGCTTGCTCACCTTGGTCAGCGATTTGACGGTGGCATTCACCTTCACCGGCTGGCTCTGGATCGGATCGAGCGAGCCGCCGATCGACAGCGGGATCGTCGCCCCTACCCCGGCCTTGTAGCAGGCGTCGGTCGCCGGGCGATCGGTCATCCCGCCCAGCAGCACGCTGGTCGCGCCGGCCTTCAGCAGCGCCTGGAGGAAGTTGCTCTGATCGGCATTGCCGCCGCCGCCGGGATTGTCGCCGGAATCCGAAATCACCACCGGGTGGGTTTTGGACGCCATCGCCTGCGCGATCGTTTCCTCGACGGTGCCTGTGGGGCTGCCGAACGTGAATTCGCGGCGCGCATCCCAGTAACGCTGCGCCAGTTCGGTCGCGATCTGCGCCTGCATGGCGGGTGCGGTGCCGGTCACCACCACCGACGCCGCCGAGCGCGGCTCATCCGCCCAGACATAGCCGACAAGCTGGGACACATCGAGGATGCCCGGTTGCCGGTTATACTCGCTGAGATCGGACCACAGCCGGCGGCCCGGCTGCCATTCGGTGCTGCTCTGCTCGCCCGCCAGCAGAACCGGGATCGTCGCCCAGGTGATATAGGGGCGGATGCCGTAGCGCAGGCAATGCGTGAGCATATCTGTCGCACGCATCGTGTTTTCCACGCGATCGACGTGCGGCGCGGTGCGATAGGCGGTGATGCAATCGAGATTGTCGACGATGCGCTGGCTGACATTGCCGTGCAGATCGTAGCTCGCGGAAATCAGGCAATCCGGGCCGACGACCTTGCGGGTGGCCTCATACCAGTCGCCCTCGGCATCCTGCAGCCCTTCGACGAACAGCGCGCCGTGCATCGCGCAATAGACGCCATCGAGCGGCAGCAGCGCGGTGAGGCGCTGGAGATATTCGGCCTTCAGCGCCTGATAGGCCTGATGGTCCATCGGGCCGCCCGATCCGGCATTCGCCACCAGCGTCGGCAGGAAATCCACGTCATAGCGTTTGAGGAACGCGAACCGATCATTCTCGGTGATCTCATCGCCGCGAAGGACATTGATATCGGCCATCTTCGCGCGGATGCGGCTATAGGTGCTGCATTCCGATGCGATCCCGCCGACGGCGATGCGCGGCGAACGCTTGAACACGGGGATCAGCCCCTTCGCGCCCGCGGCACTGGCCGCGAACGAAGTCAGCGCGATGGCGGATGCCGATTTCAGAAAAGAACGACGTTGCATGGCAAATTGTCCCTTCGACTTACGCGAAATTCAGGATGCGTGCGCCAGCGGAGCGCGCCTTTGTCCGGGTCCGAAAAAAGCCGCTGCCGGCATATCACCGGCAGCGGCCTTTCATCAGAACGCCGAGCTGATCGAGAAGGTGGCGCCGATGCCGCCCCCGATCAGATAGGTCGGCGCCGAGCCGGCGATGGTCGTGCCGCCACGGCTGATCGTCGGCAGCGCGTTCGATGTCACCCCCTGCATCCCCGACAGATATTTCTTGTCGGTGAAGTTGGTGAGGTTGAACTGCATCTGCGGCTTCTTGAGGAAGGCGACATTGGAGAAGCGGTAGCCCGCGCTGATGTTGCCCGTCAGGAAAGCCGGCAGGATCTCGTCATTCATGAACGTCGAGAATTGCTTGCCGACATAATTGCCGTCGATCGAGGCGAAGAAGCTGCCGTTATCATAGCTGATGCCGCCCGATGCGATGAACTCGGGGCTGAGCACGGCCTTCTTGCCCGCGGTCGGCAGATATTCGCCGCGCACCGGATAATCGTCCTTGGTGCTCGCATCGAGATACTGCGCCGAGAAATACGGGCTGAAGCCATGATAGGGCACCAGGCCGATTTCGAACTCGACGCCGCGCGCGTTCTGCTTGCCGACGTTGACGGCGAAGCCAACGCTCGTCCCGTCGACGATCTGGCTGCCCTGCACCAGCCGGTCACGCAGATCATAGTTGAACGCCGCGATCGTGAAGTGGACGACATCGCCATGATGGCGGAAGCCGATTTCCTCGCCGATCGAATATTCCGGCTTGAAGTTGCCCGACGGCGTGCTCGAAGGCTTGCCGGTCGCCACCGAATAGATGTTGGCATAGGACGACACGGCGGACGGCGCGCGGAACGCGGTCGTCACGTCGGCGAACACCTGGTTCTGATCGTCGAAGCTGTAGCGGATCGACGCCTGCGGCAGCGGCTTGCGGCTGACGCTGGTGACGTGCATCGCGGTGCCGACGAGCGGGCTGGTCCCGACGCGATCGACCCACACATATTTGAACCCGGCGTTGATGAGCAGCTTGTCGTCCATCGCCTTGGAGGTGATGTCGGCATAGACGCCGTGGACGTTCTGGGTGATGTGCGAGGCGAAGCCGCGCAGGATTTCGCCCTTGTTGGTCAGCACCGAGCCGCGATTGCCATAAGGATCGGTGACGTTGCCCTTGGCATCCGCCACCTGATAGGCCGAGCGTTCGTCATGGACGAAGTGCGAATACCAGTAACCGGCACGGACCTGGCTCGATCCGAAATCCCACTTCAGATAGCTGTTCTGGCCGATCGTCTTCTGGTCATAGCGATCGACGTTCATCACCGTCGCGGTGGTCGCGCCCGGCGCGGCGCCCGGCGCCTGCAACGGACCCGCCGGCACGCTGCCCTGATAGGCGGTCACCAGGCCGAGGTTGCTCGCGCCGTTGATGATGCCGTGGGTGTAGAGGTAATAAGGCGTCACCGCCAGTTCGAGGTTGTCGGTCAGGCGGATGTTCGACGGCGCGCTGACATAGAGACTCTGCCGGTCAGCCACGCGGAGGCGATAGTAGTTCGCGTTGCCGGGCGTGTAGGTCGCGTCGAAGTTGAAATTCCGGCCATCGGACTTCCACTGCGCCATCGTGGGATTGCGCGAGCGATCCGACTTTTCCTCGTTATAGGTCGCGACGAGCGAGACATAGCTGTCCTGCCCCCAATCCTTCACGAACTTGCTGTCGATGTGGTGGCGCTCGGTGCGGCCCGGCCCACGCCAGCTTGAATTGTAGGTGCGCGAACCGGAAACGAAGCCGCGAATGCCGCTCGAACCGATTTCGCCGGTTTCGAGGCGCAGGAACTGGCGGTTGAGATTGTAGTTGCCGAACGCGACCGAGGCATAGCCGCCGGCCTGCCGCGATGGCGCGCGCAGTTCTTCCTGCATCAACGCGCCGACCGAATTGTAAACCGGCGCGGTGATGTCGGTCGAGCCGCGCGTCAGGTTGATGAGGCCGATGTTCTCCGAATCCGCCCATTCGCTCGGAAACGCGCTGTACGAAAGCTGGTCGCCGATCGGCATACCTTCGAAGTTGAAGCCGAGCGACGTCTGGCTGAGGCCACGGATCGACAGGTTCGTGCTGGTGCCGAACGGGTCACCCGAGCCTACCACCACGCCCGGCAGGCTCTTGATCGCGGCGAAGGCGGTGGTGGTGCCGGCGAGCTTGTCGATATAATCGCGCGTGATGGTGCTGCGCAGCTTCGTGCCGGTCTGCACCGCCATCAGGCCGCCGCCCGGCGTCGTATTGGTCACGCCGTTCGCGGAAGACGCGCGGCCCGTGACGACGATGTCCTGCGTGTTCTGATCCGACGTGCCGTTGAAGCGTTCGGCTTGCGGCCGGGCATCTTCCTTCGCGCTTTCCTGCGCATAAGCGGCGTTGCCGCCGACGATCGCGATCAGTGCCGTCGTGAGAAAAAGTCGGCCAACCTGGTATTTCAACGTCATGATTTCCCCTTCGATGATTATTGTATGAGCCGCGGCGGCCAATCAGGCTCGCCGGGCCTCCTCCACGTGCGAGCGATGCTCGCGGGTTCGAAATGCGGTCAGATCCGGAACAGACCTCGCCCCGCCGCGACGCTGGCCGCGCCGATCGCCCAGGCTTCGGGGCCGAGGTGCATCATGGCGATGTCGATCGGATGCGCCTCGCTGCCCATCACATTCGCGTTGATCGTCTGGCGAATGACATGGGCGTAAGAGCCGTCGAGCGGCCCATCGGATAGCGCGATCAGGATATGATCCGGATCGAGCGCCTGAATAAGCTGCGACACGGCAAGGCCAAGCGCCTCGCCCGCCTTGTGCAGGATCGCCACCGCCGCCTGATCGCCGTGATCGGCGGCATCGCCAAGCGCCGCGAGGCCTTCGGGCAGGCCGGCATTGCGCGCCGCATTGGCGATGCTTCTGGCGGACGCCAGCGTGTCCAGGCAACCGCGCTTGCCGCATTTGCACGGCAAACCGTTCAGCTCGATCGTCGCATGGGCGATCTCGCCCGCGCCGCCGCGCGCGCCGCGATGCAATTCGCCGCCGAGGATCAGGCCGCAGCCGATGCCATCGCCGACCGAGACGACCGCGCAGGCATTGGCACCGCGCAGGCTGCCGAACAGATGCTGCCCGAGCGCCAGCGCATTGGCATCATTCTCCACGAAGGTGGCGAAGCCGGTGGCCTCGGCGATCATCGGGCCGATCGGAACGTCGCGCCATCCAAGCAGCGTGGATCGGACGCAGGCGCCGCTCGACGGATCGACAAGGCCGGGGATCGCGACGCCGATGCCGGCCAGCCGCTCCCGCGCGCCGCCATGATCCGCCAGCACCTGATCGAGCGCCTGCGCCACGGCGGCGGCCACGTCCTGCGGCTGGCCGCCGCTCGCGACCGTCGCCTCGCCGACCACGCGACCGTGCAGATCGGTCAGCCGCATGACGAACGGCACCGATGCCAGCGAGACGCCGACGAAGAAGGTAGAGGAAGCGGCAAGCTCGAGCCTGATCGACGGACGACCGGCGCCGTAAACGATCTCACCCTCCGCCAGCATTCCGCTTTCGATGAGATCGGCCGCCAGCGCCGATATGGAGCCTTTGCTGACGCCAAGCTCCCGCCCCAGCTCGGTCCGGCTGAGCGGCCCCGACTGGTTAATCAAACGCAGGACATGGGCGTGCATTTCCGTCAGCACGGGCGCGTTGCTCCTCATCACTGGCGCGCATTAAAATCAAAATCGAACCTAAGTGCAATATTTATTTCACATTATGAATTAAGATGCCCGCGATAGTTTGACAATCGCCGCATATCCCGCCAGATTTGGCGCCAACACAGGCGTGATTTTCAGCCCGGACAGTGGCGTAGCGCCGCGCGGAATCGGTGCGCGCGACAACGCGCGGGAGGAAATGCAATGACGGCGCGGAGCGCGACACAAACCCAAGGCGCGGGCACCGGCTCGCTGGGAACCGCCGCGATCGTCGGGGTGATGTTCTTCATCTTCGGATTCGTGACGTGGCTCAACGGCCCGCTGATTACGTTCGTGAAGCTCGCCTTCACGCTCGATGACGTATCGGCCTTCATGGTGCCGATGGTGTTCTACATGTCCTATTTCTTCCTCGCGCTGCCCTCCGCGATGATCCTGCGGCGGACGGGGATGAAAAAGGGCATGACGCTCGGCCTGTTCATCATGGCGCTCGGCGCGATCGTCTTCGGCCAGATGGCTACGACCCGCATCTTCTCCGGCGCGCTTTCCGGCCTGTTCATCATCGGCGGCGGCCTCGCCATCCTGCAGACGGCGGCCAACCCCTATGTTTCGATTCTCGGCCCGATCGAAAGCGCCGCGCAGCGCATCGCGGTGATGGGGATATTCAACAAGCTGGCCGGCATCCTCGCGCCGGTGGTGATCGGCACGCTCGTGCTGCATGGCGTGGGCGCGCTGGACGTGCAGGTGAAGGCCGCCGCGAACCATGCCGAGCGCGAGGCGCTGCTCGATGCCTTCGCCGCCAATATCCACACGCCCTATATGATAATGGCCGGGCTGCTGGCGTTGCTCGGCCTTGTCGTGCTGCGCTCCCCCCTGCCAGATATCAGGCCCGAACCATCACCCCGCGCGCAATCGGGCGGCGATCGCGGGCTGCTCGCCTTCCCGCATCTCTGGCTCGGCGCATTGTGCCTGTTCCTCTATGTCGGCGTGGAGGTGATGGCCGGCGACGCGATCGGATCATACGGCCACAGCTTCGGCCTGCCGCTTGAGGAAACCGCCTTCTACACCTCGTTCACGCTCGCCGCGATGTTGCTCGGCTATCTCGCCGGCCTCGTCCTCATTCCGCGGTTCATCTCGCAGGAACGCTATCTGGCGATCTCCGCTGTCATGGGCGTGGTGCTGGTGATCGGCGCTTACATGACCACCGGCTATATCTCGGTCGCGTGCGTCGCGGCGCTCGGCTTTGCCAATGCGATGATGTGGCCGGCGATCTTCCCGCTCGCGATCCGCGATCTTGGCCGGTTCACCGAAACCGGCTCGGCGATCCTCATCATGGCGATTTGCGGCGGCGCGATCCTGCCGCAGATTTTCGCCCATATGAAAGATTATTTCGACTTCCAGCTCGTCTTCCTGCTCATCATGGTGCCGGCATATTGCTACATCTTCTTCTTCGGCATCTGGGGCAGCCGCGTGAATCAGGCTGAGGCCGCCGAATGACCCTGCTCGAAGTCTGCGTCGACACGCCCGCCGGGCTGCTGGCGGCGGCGGAGAACGGCGCGGATCGGATCGAGCTGTGTTCGGCGCTGGCGACGGGCGGGCTCACCCCCACCGCCGGTCTGATGGCGCTCGCCGCCGCGCTTTCGATCCCGACGCGCGCGATGATCCGCCCGCGCGGCGGCTCGTTCGTTTTCGATGCCGCCGAATGCGATGTGATGCTTCGTGATATCGACGCGGCGCGCGCCGCCGGGCTTGAGGGCATCGTGATCGGCGCGATGACCCGCGACGGCCTGCTCGATCACGCGTTGCTCGAACGGCTGATGCGCCACGCACAGGGCCTGAAGATCACGCTGCATCGCGCGGTCGATCTGCTGGCCGATCCGGTCGAGGCGGTCGATCCGGCGATCGCGCTCGGCATGTCCACGATCCTCACCTCGGGCGGCGCCCGCAAGGCGGTGGACGGCGTGGAGGTGATCGCCGCGATGCACGAGCGCGCGCACGGCGGCATCGAGATACTCGCCGGCAGCGGCGTCAACGCGGGCAATGCGCAGGCGATCCTTGCCGCGACGGGCATCAGCGCGCTTCATGCCTCGTGCAGCCGCCCCGTCACCGCCACGGACGCGCGCCTGCTCGATCTGGGGTTCGAGACTCCCGGCCGCTTCGAAACCGATGGCGCGCTCGTCGCCGCGCTCCGCCATGCGATGCGCGGAGCGTAAATCCCCGGCACCGCCAACAGATGACCAGAGCAACACCGAACCTTATGCCCAGCACCCTCGCGGAAGGCCGCGCCACGCACCCCGAACAGACTCTGATGCACGCGGAAGCGGGCGACGCCGCAAACGCCGCCGCGCGCTTCCTCACCGGCAATGCGGAAACGCTGGCGCGGATCGCCGCGCGCCTGCGCGCCACGCCGCCGGCGTTCGTCGCCACCTGCGCGCGCGGATCATCCGACCATGCGGCGACCTACGGGAAATATCTGTTCGAAACGCTGATCGGCATCCCAACCGCGTCCGCCGCGCCATCGGTCGCCTCGATCTTCACCGCGCCGCTCCGCGCGCGCGGCGCATTGTGCATCGCGATTTCGCAATCCGGGCGCAGCCCCGATCTGTTGCGGACGGTGGAGGCCTATAAGACTGCCGGCGCGTTCACCGTCGCGGTGGTCAACGATGCAGCCTCCCCCCTCGCCTCGCTGACCGACGAGACGCTGCTGCTGCACGCCGGCCCGGAACGATCGGTGGCGGCAACCAAATCCTATATTACCTCGCTCGTCGCCCTTGCCGCGCTCGCCGCGCATTGGGCGGACGACCGGGCATTGCTCGACGCGCTCGCGCGGCTGCCGGGCGATCTGGCCCATGCGTTCGATCTCGACTGGGGCGCGGCATTGACCGCGCTGTCGGGCGCGACCAACCTGTTCGTGATGGGCCGTGGATACAGCCTTGCCGTGGCGCAGGAAGCCGCGCTGAAACTGAAGGAGACCTGCGCGCTCCATGCCGAGGCATTCTCCTCCGCCGAGGTGCGCCACGGGCCGATGGCGATCGTTGGCGAAGGCTTCCCGATCCTCGCCTTCGCCACTTCGGACAAGGTGGGTGACGATGTCCGCACCGCCGCGGGCGAGTTCGAGGCGCGCGGGGCGACGGTGGCGATCGCCGATGCGAGCGATCCGGCGGCGCACCTGCCCACGATCGCGGCGAACCCCATCGTCGAGCCGATCCTGATGATCCAGAGCTTCTATCGCTTCGTGAACCTGCTCGCGGCGGCACGCGGGCTCGATCCCGATGCGCCACCGCATCTGCGCAAGGTGACGCAGACGCTATGAGCGGCACCCGCTTCATCAACGGCGCGATCGCCGGCGGCCTCGACAGCCTCGTCATCGAAGGCGCGGCGATCGCCAGCCGCCCCGCGTCGCCCACCGATGCGACGGTCGACCTTGCCGGCGGCTATCTGCTGCCGGGCTTCATCGACACGCAGGTGAACGGCGGCGGCGATGTGCTGCTGAACGACAGCCCCACGGTGGAAGCGATCGCGCGGATCGGCGCCGCGCACCGCCGCTATGGCACGACGAGCTTTCTGCCCACGCTGATCTCCGACGATCTCGACAAGGTGGATGCCGCGATGCGCGCGGTGGAGCAGGCGATCGACGCGGGCGTCCCCGGCGTAATCGGCATCCACCTGGAAGGGCCGTTTCTGAACGCCGCGCGCAAGGGAACGCATGACCCTGCGAAATTCCGCACGCTCGATGATGATGCGATCGCGTTGCTCTCCAGCCTGAAGGCTGGCCGCACACTGGTTACGCTCGCGCCCGAAACCTGCACCGATGACGACATCCGCCGGCTGGCTTCGGCCAGCGTGGTCGTTGCGGCCGGGCATACCGACGCCTCGTATGAGCGGATGAAATCGGCCTTCGCGGCGGGCGTGTCTGGTGTGACGCACCTGTTCAACGCCATGTCCCCGCTCAGCCATCGCGCGCCTGGCGTCGTCGGCGCGACGCTGGAGGATGAGCAGGCTTATGCCGGTATCATCGTGGACGGCCATCACGTGTCACCCGCCGCGCTGCGGATCGCGATCCGCTCACGCCCGCGCGATCGCTTCATGCTGGTGACCGATGCCATGCCAACGGTCGGCAGCGCGACCAAGACGTTCAGCCTGCAAGGCAAGACGATCCGCGCGAATAACGGCGTGTGCATGGAGGAGAACGGCACGCTCGCCGGCTCCGATCTCGATATGGAAACCGCGCTGCGCAACGCGGTGGCGATGATCGGCCTGTCGGTGGATGAAGCATCGTTCATGGCATCCGGCGCGCCGGCGGCGTTCCTCGGGCTGCGCGATCGCGGGTCGCTTATCCCCGGCCAGCGCGCCGATCTGGTCTGGCTGGACGCGGAGCTTCGCCTGCGCGCCGTCTGGCAGGCGGGCGAACGCGTCCCGCCCGCCGCCTGAATCTGTTGCTTTGCGAAATTCATGATTACGGCGGTTGCCGGCATCGAGCCGCGACCGCGCGAGACCTCTGCACAAGGTCGATAGGAGGCAAGAAGTGAGGATCTGCGCCGACGTTGGCGGCTCTTTCGTGGATATGGCGCTGGTCGACGAGAACGCGTCGATCCATCATCGCGCCAAATTTCCGACCCCGGTTGATGACTGGGATGCCTTTGTCGATATCTTCCGCCAGTTTCAGGCCGCCCATGCCGGCAGCATGGCGCCGGATGATGCGATCTCGATCGCGATCGCCGGGCTTGTCGCGCGTGATGGCGGCAGGATCATTTCCGCCAATGTGAGTTGCACGCACGGTCGCCCGCTCGCGCATGATCTCGCATCGGCGCTCGGTCGCCCCGTTTTCGTCATCAACGATGCCGACGCCTTCGTGCTGGGGGAGGCCCGGCTGGGCGTGGCCGTCGGGCACGATCGGGTTTTCGGCCTGATCCTGGGCACTGGCGTCGGCGGCGGCATCATCGAGAATGGCCGCGTCGTCACCAGCGCGCTTGGCGTTGGCGGCGAATGGGGCCACGGCCAGATGATGATCCCCGCCCCCAATATGCCGGGCGCGATCCCGGTGTTCAAATGCGGCTGCGGGCGGACGGGGTGCCTCGATACGCTGGGCAGCGCGCGCGGCATCGAACGGCTTCATCTTTTCCTGAGCGGCGAGACGCTGACCAGCAAGGAGATCACGCACGGCTTCAGCGCGGGCGATCCGAAAACCATCACCACGGTTGAATATTTCACCGACCTGTTGGCGGGCGCCCTGTCGGCCATCCTCAATACTTTTCCGGCGAGCATCGTGCCGGTGGGCGGCGGGCTTTCCAATTCCGGCGAGTTGATCGCCCATATCGACCGCAAGGTTCGTGCAAACATGCTGTCCGCGCCTGCCCAACCCATTCTGGCGACGACGATTCTCGGCGGAAACGCGGGCTTGCTGGGCGCCTATTTCGCGGCGGAGTGATCGGGCCGGGCTGTCCCCGGCGGCAGCCACCGGCTATTGCGGAACGGCATCCCAGACACAGGCGGGCGGATATGGATTTCTCGGCGCTGCAACAGACCAGCAAGATCGGCGACGCATGGCGCTATCCCGAAGCGGAAGCGCGACGCAATGGGTTGCTGCACGTCGATTCCGATCCCGACCATCGCCTCTACTGGGAAGAATATGGCAATCCGGCGGGCGAGCCGGTCATGGTGCTGCACGGCGGCCCCGGCGGGGCGTGTTCCCCGGCGATGGCGCGCTATTTCGATCCCGCGCGCTATCGCGTGATCCTGTTCGATCAGCGCGGCTGCGGCAAAAGCGAGCCGACGGTGGCATCGGCGGGCGCCGCGATCGCGCTCACCAACAACACCACGCCGCATCTCGTCGCGGATATCAACCGGCTGCGTGACGCGCTCGGCATCACCGGGCGGATGCACGTATTCGGGGGAAGCTGGGGCAGCACGCTGGCGATGGCCTATGCGATCGCGCACCCCGAGCATTGCGCGAGCCTGATCCTGCGCGGCATCTTCCTCGGCGCGGCGGAAGACCTCCATTTCATGTATCAGGGCAATGCTGCGACGTTCGCTGCTGCCCCGTTCGCGCTCACCGCGCCGGGCGCCTATGTCAGCTATCCCGAGGCGTGGCGCGCGTTTCTGACGCCGATCGCCCCCGCCGATCGCGGGGACGTGATGCGCGCCTATAAAGCGATCTTCGACATGGTCCCGGTGACGCAAGACGAGCGCGAGCGCCAGCTCGCGGCGGCGCTCGCCTGGTCGGTGTGGGAGGGGACAATTTCCAATGCGATCCCCGATACCGGCGACAGCGGAAAGTTCGGCGACGAGACATTCGCCTTGTGCTTCGCGCAGATCGAGGCGCATTTCTTCGCCAATGCGCTGTTCATGGCGCCGGATCACATCATCCGCAGCGCCGCCACGCTGGCGCGCATCCCGATCCATATCGTCCACGGGCGGTTCGATCTCGTCTGCCCGTTGACCCAGGCGTCGCGCCTTGTCGCGGCCCTTGCCGATGCCGGTGCGACGCCCGCAACCTTCGTCGTGACCAACGCCGGGCACAGCGCGATGGAGCGTGAGAACGCCCTCGCGCTGACCGCGATCATGGATGGCCTGCCCGCGCTCGCCTGAACACACCCGAAGCGCGGCGAACAATGCGCGATCACGCCAGGCTTTCGCGCAGCCCGGCCACGGGTTCGCGCTCGCCCATGCGCTCCAGTTCATCAAGCGTGGCGATCGCCATCGCGCGATATGCCGGCAGGGTTTCGGGGCAGTAATCATCCAGCGCGTCCAGATGGTTGCGGATCGTTTCGCTATCGCCACGCAGCAGCGGGCCGGACAAGGCCGCGAACCCGTGTGCCAGGCTGTTCTCCAGCGCCGCGCGAACCAGCGGCGCGAGCAACGCCCGCGGCTCCTCCACGCCCGCCACCGCCAGCGCGCGGGATGATCCGCTCAGCAACGTCACCAGATGGTTCGCGGCGTGGCACAAAGCAGCGTGATAGAGCGAGCGATGACCTTCCGATATCGCGATCGCGACGCCACCCAGCAGCCGCACCACCTGCCCCGCGCGCGCATCGGCCTCCGCGCTCGATCCCGTAACCGCGAAGCGCGCGCCCGCCATGCGCGACACTTCGTTCGATGGATCGCCGGTGAAGGTCATCACCGGATGGATCGCGGCGGTTATCGCGCCCCGCGCCCTGAGCGGTTCCAGGATCGCCACGCCGCTGCGCCCGCTCACGTGGAAAATGAACGGCGACCGCCCCTCGGGCAGCGCGCGACAGAGTTCCGCAACGACGGGTTCGATCGCATCGTCGGACACCGCGATGACGATCAGGTCACACGCCTCGGCAAGAATGTCGTAGCGCGCCACGGCTGTCGCGCGCGCCACCTGCGCCACTGCGGCATCCCGCCCGGCGGGTGAGCGACCGTATAGCAACGGTGGTGCCGCCGAATGCGCGCCAAGGCCGAGCGCGAGCGCGCGCGCGACCCGCCCCGAGCCGACCACCCCGATCTGCCGATATGCCATCCCGTCCGTCATACCGCGCGTTTAACGTGGCTGGCCGAATCCAGCCATAGACGGCGATCAACTCCGCACCCCCGTCACGTGGAGGAACCGTAGATTAGCGACGCGGGCCACCGAAGCGGCTGCTTTCGAACGACACCGCGGCGGCGCCCCTGTCACCAAGCGGAATCTCCGCCGCCCCGTAAGCGCCTCGCGCGCCATTCGTCCCGATCATGAAGCCGACTTCACCGTGAACCCGGCGATCCGGCCCTGTCGGCCCCGGTTGTTCGCCGCGCGCGCGCGCCGCGCTCTCTACGGTATTGGCGTTCAGAATGGCATCGCGCTGCTCGTCCGTCAGCCGCCGGATATCGCCATCGGTGGCGGGCGCGGGCTGCGACGTTGCCGATTGCGCGACCGCCGCTGTCGCCCCGCACGACCATCCCAGCGCAAGAGCGAATGCGATCGACAGGGCGCGGGCGTTCGGCGACATCGGGCTGGTCATGCGCTTCTTATGGACCCGGCAAGCCTGACCACAAAGTGAACAATGCGCTGGCCGCCCGCGTCCACAACCGATCTCGACCCCGCGCCGGGAACCACGCTATGGGGCGCCCATGCCCCTTCCCCACCCGCTCGACCGCCCGATCTGGCTGGCACTCAACGGTCGTCACGCGCGGTTCGCGCTCGTGCGGGGTGGCGCGCGGCGGTACGATCCGGCTTATGGAGTCTTCGCCGCCGTTGAAGACCGTTCCGACGCCAGCCTCGCCAATCTCGCCGCGCTCGTGGCCGAACATGGCGACGTGGCGTTGCTCGAGGCCGATCCGCCCGGCGAGGCGCCGGGCGTGATCGTCGCATCACAGGATCTCGGCGTTCAGATGACGACGAGCCGCCTCACGCCTGGCCCAACCCCGCCCGTCCAGCTTGTGCCCCTTGGTGAAAGCGACGCGGCGGAGATGCTGGCGCTCGCGACGCTCACCGAACCCGGCCCGTTCTTTGGCCGCACGCATCAACTGGGCGATTTTTTCGGCATAAAGGCGGACGGGCGCCTCGTCGCCATGGCGGGCGAGCGCATGAAACCCGATGGCTTCACCGAGGTGAGCGGAGTCTGCACGCATCCGGATTATCGCGGTCGCGGGTTTGCCGCCGCACTGATGCGGCTGGTGGCGAAACGCATTCTGGATCGCGGCGAAATGCCGTTTCTGCACGCTTATGCCAGCAATCGCGGCGCAATCGCGCTGTATGAAACGCTTGGCTTCGCGGTGCGGCGTGAGGTGCTGATGACGAGGCTTACGCGGGGATAGCGAAAATCCGCCGGCGCTCCCGCCCGCCAGATCGCAATGATCCGCCCGGCCCGATCCGGCAGCCCTGCTCAAGCCGCGAGTCCGCCCCCGCCGGGGAGCCGCGCCGGATCGGCACCGTCCATTTGCATCATTAGTTTCACAATCTAATGAAAAAAAGACCAATTATTTCAATATCAGTGCGGTAATTTAAAATTGCGTTGACGGGCGTTTCGGTTTCAAATTTACGCGATCCGCGCGACGAAGATCGTGCGGACGCAAAGGGAATTCCCGAGTGGGTGCAAACCTTGCTCGGGCGGTGAATTGAGACGCGGGGACATGGTCGCCCGCACGCAAAGGGGGGATAAAGCATGACTATTCGCGGAACGCGGCGCGCGTTGGTGGCCGGGATTCTGGTAGGCGCTTCGTCGCTCGCCACCTCCACGGCGCTGCACGCCCAGACGACCGACATTCAGGAAGCTTCGGCGCAATCGGCCCCGGCTTCCGCTCCCGGAAACGATACCGAAATCGTTGTCACCGCGCTGAAGCGCGCAACCAGCATCCAGCAGACGCCGCTGGCGATTTCGGCGGTGAGCGCGGAAACGCTTACCAAGCAGAACATCACCGATTCGCTGGCGCTGAGCCGCGTTTCGCCCGGCCTTCAGATCAACGAAAACGCCAATGGCGGCAGCCGCGTCATCATCCGTAACCTTTATGCAACCGGCGAAGCGCTGGTCGGCATCTATTACGACGATGTTCCGCTGAGCGGCACCGGCGGCGTTTCGAACGACGCGGGCGGCACGCAGCCGAGCCTGCGCCTGTTCGACGTGGAGCGCGCCGAAGTGCTGCGCGGCCCGCAGGGCACGCTCTATGGCGCAAGCTCGATGGGCGGCACGATGCGCATCATCTTCAACAAGCCCAAGCTCGACCGCTACGAAGGCGCGATCGACGGCCAGTTGAACACCTCCGCCGACAGCCATGGCGCGCTCGGTCGGCAGGTGAACGGCATGGTGAACGTGCCGATCATCGACGGGGTGCTGGGCGTCCGCGCGACCGGCTATTACGATCGCACCGCGGGCTATATCGACAACAGCCTGCTCGGCCTGCGCAATATCAATTCCAATAAGAGCTATGGCGGTCGCGCGACCGTGCGCGTCAAGCCGGCGGACAATATCACCATCGATCTGATGGCGGTCTATCAGAACCGCAAGGGCGCCGGCACGAGCTGGAACTATACCGAATATCAGTTGACCGGGAAGCGTTACGACCAGCCGTTGCTGATGCAGCAGCCGCAGGAAGACCGGATGAAGCTGTTCTCCGGCACGATGAACTGGGATATGGATTTCGCCACGCTGACGGTGGCCGCGTCCTATACCGACCGTCTTTTGCAGTACAAGTTTGATTACACGCCATATTTCGCGCAATATCAGACGCCTAACCTGACCGGCGGGCTTGTCGGCAACACGAAATCCGGCGCGAACATCCCCGGTTACAACAACTTTGTGAACGATTGTCTCGCGGGCGCCATCCGCGGCACGACCTGCGACGGGGCCGGCTACCAGCAACTCGTCAACGGTTACGGCAACAGCACGACCTATCAGCCGCAGTCGAACAAGACGTCGACCGAGGAAATCCGCCTTGCCGACGATCGCAACGCCTTCAAATGGACGGTCGGCTTCTATCACAGCTATCGCAAGAACTTCACGCGCTCGATCCTGAGCCCGGCCGATCCGGTGACCGGCATCCAGCTTTTCCCGATCGGCTACCCGGCGGGCAACGTCTATACCGTCGGCGTTGACACCGTGGGCCTCGATCGCACGATCGACGATCGGCTTGAGCAGTTCGCGGGCTTCGCGGAAGGCACCTGGGACGTTACCAACAAGCTGAGCCTGACGGTGGGCGGGCGCTATTTCAAATACAAGAAGAACACCACGTCCACCGTTATCATCCCGAGCTATATCGCGGGCAACGTCCGCCAGGCGCCGCTGACCACCGGCGGCGACGAGAATGGCACGCTGTGGAAATTCAGCGCCAACTACAAATTCACCCGCGACGTGATGTTCTATGCCTCGGCAACGCAGGGCTATCGCCCCGGCGGCGTGAACCAGACGCTCGGGCTGCCGAGCTATGCCGCGATCTACAGCTCGGATTCGGTGTGGAACTATGAAGCCGGCCTGAAAACGGCGTGGTTCGATCGCAAGGTGGTTCTGAACGTCGATGCGTTCCGCATGGACTGGACGAACATGCAGATTTCGGCGAGCTACAACAACGCCTTCGGCTTCATCACCAACAGTTCCAGCCCGGCGCGGATTCAGGGTATCGAATTCGATACCGCTTTCTATCCGGTCGATCGCCTCTCGCTGAAGCTATCGGGCAGCTATATCGACGCCAAGCTGCGCGGCGATCAGGCGCTGCCGAACGGCATCACGCAATGCCCTGTCCCGTTCGTTCCGGGCACCACGGGCTGCGCGACGATCAGCGCGGGCAAGGCGGGCGATCCGATCCCCTATTCGCCGAAATGGACCCTGCAGGGCAGCGCGGATTACAGCACGCCGGTGGGCGACGATCTGGAGGTGATCTACCACGCCGATCTCAGCTATCGCAGCAGCGCGCTGACCACCTACAACCTGCCGCTCTATGCCGGCAAATACCCGACCGGCCCGGCCGGAACGCCGGGTGGTGAGGCGCTCTATACGCTGCCGGGCTTCGCCACGGTCGGCGCGCGGCTGGGGCTGGAGAAGGATCAGGGCCGCTGGGGCATCTATCTGTTCGCCAACAACCTGTTCAACTCGATCGGGTTGACCGGCCTGACGAACGGCCAGGGCAGCGCCACGCAATTGCCGTGGCGGTATAACGGCACGATCGTGAAGCCGAATTTCGCCGTCACCACCGCGCCGCGCGTCGTCGGCGTGCAGTTCATGGCCAAGTTCCGCTAATTCGCACGGGGAGTAATCCACCATGAAGTCTCGTATCTTGCGCGGCTGTGCAGTGGCCGCGCTGATCGGCGGCGTCTTTGTCGGGGGCACAGCCTCCGCCAAGGATGTCGTTATCCATGCCGGCAAGCTGATCGACGGCGTTTCGGCAACGCCCAGGACGCAGGTTTCGATCCTCATCCGTGATGATCGCGTCACGGGCGTGCAAAGCGGCTTCGTCACGCCCGCCGGGGCCGAGGTGATCGACCTTTCGACGAAGACGGTGTTGCCCGGCTTCATCGAAAGCCACGATCATATCTCGTCGAACGGCGATCGCCGCCCGCTCAACCGCTTCACGCTGACGACCGGCGACGCCACGATCGCCGCCGTCGCCAACGCGCGGCGGCTGATCGAGGAGGGGTTCACCACGGTGCGCGATCTCGGCTCCGACGGGATTTCCGCCCCGGCGGTGATCCGCGCGATCAACGCGAAGGAGATCGTCGGCCCCCGTTACTGGACGGCGCTTCAGGCGCTCGGCCCGACCGGCGGCCATTCCGATCGCCAGAACGGGCTCAGCCCCGCCGTTTCGATCGAGGGCCGTGACGCGGCGATCATCGACGGCGCGGAAGACGCCGTGGCCAAGGTGCGTCAGCATCGCCGCGATGGCGCGACGGTCATCAAGATCATGCCTTCGGGCGGGGTTGGCTCGATCGGTGACGATCCCAACCATATGACGATGACGGATGCCGAGATGAAGGCGGTGGTCGATACCGCGCACGAACTCGGGATGAAGGTCGCCGCGCACGCGCATGGCAAGCAGGCGATAGATCACGCGATCCGCGCCGGCGTCGATTCGATCGAGCACGGCACTTATTCGGACGCGGAAAGCTACAAGCTGATGAAGGAGCATGGCACCTTCCTAGTGCCGACGCTGCTCGTCGCCGATGCGATCTACCAAAATGCGGTGAAGCATCCCGAAACGCTGCCGCCAACCGTGGCGGACAAGGCGATCGCGGTGACGCCGGTGATGATCGGCAACGCCGGCCGCGCCTATAAGGCGGGGGTCAAGATCGCCTTCGGCACCGATCAGGGCGCCACGTCCGATCGCAACAAGGCCGAGGAATTCGCGCTGCTGGTCAAGGCCGGGCTGACGCCGATGGACGCGATCTTCACCGCCACGCGCAACGCCGCCGAACTGATCGGCACGCCGCAGGATATCGGCTCGGTTCAGGCCGGGCGTTATGCCGATATCGTCGCGGTCGATGGCGATCCGCTCGCCGATATCGCCACGCTCCAGCGCGTCGATTTCGTCATGAAGGGCGGCGAAGTGCTGAAAACCGGCGGGAAAATGGTACGATGAGCGGCGCAAGGAAAACGCTCGGCATCCTGCTCGGCGCGTGCTCGCTGCTGGCGGTTTCTCCGGCTCTCGCGAAAGACGTGGTGGTTCACGCCGGCACGCTGATCGACGGCGTATCGGCCACACCCAAGCGCCAGGTGTCGATCATCATCCGCGATGATCGCATCACCGGCGTGCAGAGCGGCTTCGTGACGCCGGCGGGTGCCGAAGTGATTGATCTTTCGACCAAGACGGTGCTGCCCGGCTTCATCGACACCCACGATCATATCTCGATGGATGCCGACTGGTCCGTGCTCGGGCGCTTCACGCGCAACGAGGCGGATGGCGTCATCACCGCGATGCGCAACGCCGAACGCGATATCGACCAGGGCTTCACCGCGGTGCGCGATTGCGGCTCGGGCCGTATCGAAGGGCCGGCGCTCCAGCGCGCGATCGCCGCCAAGCAGGTGATCGGCCCACGCATCTGGACCGCGATGCAGCCGCTGTCCGCCACCGGCGGCCATTCCGATCCGCAGAACGGGATGCAGCCCGGCGTGCATTTCGATGGCCGTGATCTGTCGATCGTCGACGGGGCGGAGGATGCCCGCGTCAAGGTGCGCCAGCACCGCCGCGACGGCGCCAATCTCATCAAGATCATGCCGTCGGGCGGGGTCGGCTCGATCGGCGACGATCCCAACCATATGACGATGACCGATGAGGAAATGCGCGCGGTCACCGAAACGGCACATGCGCTGGGCATCAAGGTCGCCGCGCACGTTCACGGCAACAAGGCGATCAACCATGCCGTCCAGGCCGGGGTCGATTCGATCGAGCACGGCACCTATGCGGATGCCACCAGCTACAAGCTGATGAAGGAGCGTGGCACGTTCCTCGTCCCCACCCTGCTCGTCGCCGACTGGATCTACCAGACGGCGGTGAAAACGCCGCAGAATCTGCCGCCGACGGTGGCCGAAAAGGCGATCGCGGTGACGCCGACGATGATCGGCAACGCGGGCCGCGCCTATAAGGCCGGGGTAAAGATCGCGCTTGGCACCGATTTCACCGGGCTTGGCGATCGCAACAAGGCCGAGGAGTTCGCGCTGCTGGTGAAAGCGGGGCTGACCCCGATGGACGCGATCCTCGCCGGCACGCGCAACGCCGCCGAACTGATCGGGGCGCCGCAGGATATCGGCTCGGTCCAAGCGGGGCGTTATGCCGATATCGTCGCGGTGGACGGCGATCCACTCGCCGATATCACCCGGCTGCAGCATGTCGCCTTCGTGATGAAGGGCGGCGATGTGCTGAAGAAGGACGGCAAGGTAAAACTGCCGGATTGAGGCTGACCGGAATGGGAGATTGAGGTCGTGAGTAGGCGCAGTCATCTGATCGCGCTGCCGCTCACGGCCTCCTCCCGCCGAACCGCGCACTGGCCTGGAGCGGGTGCCCACTCCACGCCCGCCGGCCAAAACCCACGCTTATTGATGGATGACGAAGCCAGCCGGCTCCGCAACCGGCTCGATCGGTCGCAGGCTCCGCGATAGCGCGACGGGCGCGCAGCGTCCCTCCAGCGCATCCAGTTCCCGCTCCACGATCGAGCGCAATTGCGCGCACAATATCTGGTGCCCTCGCCCGTTCCTTTCGGCCATCACGATCCATTGGCACAGGCCGCTGCCCAATGTGGCGATGAGATCCGCCAGATCGCCCAAAAGCGGCGCAAGCCTGTCGTCGGGCGCGCAGGCGGCAAGCGCCGCGATCAGTGCGCCGCGCACCTGCGCGCGCATTTCCTCCTGCAACAGCGCGATCCTGGGGTTGCGCGCCGATTCCGCCATGATTTCAGGCATCAGGCGATAGCCGTCCACGTCCTCATCATAACGGGTGAAGGATAATATCCACTCGCGTATCGCCGCCCGATCACCGGCGGCAATCGCTTCGTTCAGGTTCACCTCATCGAGAAATTGCGAAAAATCACGTCGTGCAAGCGCGGCGATAATGTCTTCCTTGCACGAGAAATCGCGATAGATCTGGCCCACCTTCACGCCCGTCGCAGCCGCGATCTGCGCGACGCCAGTGCCGTGAAAGCCATGTTTGACGAACAAATCACGCGATATTTCAAGGATATGATCCCGCCGTTTCATCGCTTTGGCGGCACGATCCGAGATGCTGCACTGCAAAAAAACTCTCCGACAAGAACCTTTCTGGCTTGCTCATGGTTTTGAGCAGGCGTAGGTCGCGTAAAACCGTGAGTGAACGCTCACTCACGTAGTAGCACAAAATCTGGGGACTTTCATGACAAAGTTTGCGTCGGCAATCGCGGTCGCTCTGCTGCTGTCGGCCTGTGGCGCGGGCTCTCCCCCCGCGCAGCAGGGGCCGGCGCAGGTCAGCGTGGTGACCGTGCGATCGCAGCCGGTCACCCTGACGACCGAGTTGCCGGGCCGCACCGTGGCTTATGAAACCTCCGAGGTCCGCCCACAGGTCAACGGCCTGATCCTCGCGCGCCTGTTCGAGGAGGGGGATTCCGTTCGCCAGGGGCAGCCGCTCTACCGGATCGACCCGCAGCCGTATAAAGCGAGCGAGGCGAGCGCGGCAGCGGCGCTCGCGCGGGCCAAGGCGGCGATCGCGTCCACCAGCGCGCTCGCGCGGCGTTATGACGAACTGGTCAAGATCAACGCGGTCGCGCGGCAGGATTACGACAATGCGGTGACGCAGGCGGCGCAGGCGCGCGCCGATGTGTCCGCGCAGGAAGCGGCGCTGAACTCGGCGCGGATAGACCTTGGCCGCACGATCATCCGCGCACCGATTTCGGGGCGGATCGGGCGTTCTGATTTCACCACCGGCGCGCTGGTCACCGCGTCGCAGGCGAACGCGCTCACCACGATCCAGCGGCTCGATCCGATCTATGTCGACGTGCAGCAATCGAGCGCCGACGTGCTCAAGCTGCGCCAGCAGATCATGGCCGGCCACCTGTCCCGCGAAGGCGGCGCCGCCCGCGTCCGGCTGAAGCTGGAGGACGGCACGACCTATCCGATCGAGGGCGAATTGAAGTTCACCGATGTTTCGGTCGATCCCGCCACGGGCAGCCAGGCGATCCGCATCCGCTTCGCCAATCCCAACGGCTTGTTGCTGCCGGGCATGTATGTCCGCGCTGAACTGGTCGAGGGAACGCAGGCGCGCGGGATGCTCGTGCCGCAACGTACCGTCAGCCGCGATGAGCGCGGTCATCCCACCGTCATGCTCGTCGGCAAGGACGGCAAGGTCGAACAGCGCGTGATCCAGACGACGCGGACGATCGGCGATTCATGGCTGGTTACGGGCGGCCTGAAGGATGGCGAGAAAATCGTGGTCGAAGGCGGCATGATGTTGCGACCCGGAATGCCCGTGAAGGCCGTGGCCTATTCGCCGAAAGACGACGCGGCCCCCGCGAAGCCCGCCGCCGCGGCACAGGCGAAGTAAGCCCAGATGGCCCGCTATTTTATCGACCGGCCCATTTTCGCATGGGTCATCGCGATCATCCTGATGCTCGCCGGCGCGATGGCGATCCGATCGCTGCCGGTCGCGCAGTTTCCGGAGATCGCGCCGCCGACGGTGTCAATCTCCGCCATGTATCCCGGCGCCGATGCCGAGACGCTGGAACGAACAACCACACAGGTCATCGAGCAGCAGCTCAAGGGCATCGACCACCTGCGCTACTTCTCGTCCTCGTCCTCGTCGGCGGGGAGGGTGACGATCACGCTGACGTTCGAACAGGGCACCGATCCCGATATCGCGCAGGTGCAGGTTCAGAACAAATTGCAGGCCGCCACCCCGCTCCTGCCGCAGGAGGTGCAGCAGCAGGGCTTGCAGGTGCAGAAATCTTCGGCGAGCTTCCTCGTCATCGTCGGCCTGTATTCAAAGGACGGCTCGCACAGCGCGACCGACCTGGCCGATATGGTGGCGTCGAAGCTGCAGGATCCGGTCAGCCGGGTCAGCGGGGTCGGCGAAATCCAGGTGTTCGGCGCGCAATATGCGATGCGCATCTGGGTCGATCCGCTCAAGCTCAACGCCTATCAGCTTACCATCGCCGATGTGGTGGCGGCGGTGCGCGCGCAGAACGCCCAGGTTTCCGCCGGGCAGATCGGCGCGCAGCCAGCCCCCAAGGAGCAGATGCTCAACGCCACGGTGTCGGTGCAATCGCGGCTCCAGACGCCAGAGCAGTTCGGCGCGATCCGCCTGAAGAACGGCGCGGATGGTTCGGTCGTGCGCCTGTCCGACGTGGCGCGCACCGAATTGGGCGCGGAAAACTACGGCTTCGACACGCGCTATAACGGCCAGCCGGCATCGGGCTTCGGCGTGAAACTCGCGTCCGGCGCCAACGCGCTTGCCACGGTGGACGCGGTGAAAGCGCGCGTCGCGGAGATCGCGAAGGGGCTGCCGGCGGATGTTCAGGTCGTCTATCCTTACGATACCACGCCGTTCGTGCGGCTTTCGGTGAAGCAGGTCGTCCACACGCTGTTCGAGGCGGTGATCCTCGTCTTCCTCGTCATGTTCCTGTTCCTGCAGAACTGGCGCGCGACGCTGATCCCGACGATCGCGGTGCCGGTGGTGCTGCTCGGCACCTTCGCGGTGATGGCGGTGGCGGGGTTCACCATCAACACGCTCACCTTGTTCGGCATGGTGCTGGCGATCGGCCTGCTGGTGGATGACGCGATCGTGGTGGTGGAGAATGTCGAGCGCCTGATCGTCACCGAGGGGCTGGCCCCGAAAGACGCCGCGCGCAAGTCGATGGACGAGATCAGCGGCGCGCTGATCGGGATCGGGCTGGTGCTGTCGGCAGTGTTCTTGCCGATGGCGTTCTTCGGCGGCTCCACGGGCGTGATCTATCGCCAGTTCTCGATCACCATCGTCTCGGCGATGGTGCTCTCCGTGATGGTGGCGCTGATCCTCACGCCCGCGTTGTGCTCCACGCTGCTCAGGCCGCATGATCCGACCAAGCATGAGGGCAACGGGCCGCTGGCGCGCTTCTTCCGCTGGTTCAACCGCACGTTCGACAACGGGCGCGCTCGCTATGAAAAGAGCGTGCGCGGCGCGACGCGCAACTGGAAGCGCTCGATCCTGGTCTATCTGCTGATCGTCCTCGGCATGGCGTTGCTGTTCGTGCGCCTGCCTAGCGCCTTTCTGCCCGAGGAGGATCAGGGCGCGCTGATCGCGCTGGTGCAGGGGCCGTCGGGAGCGACCAGCGCGCGCACCGAAAAGGGGCTGGAACTGGTCCGCAATCATTTCCTGAGCGAGAAATCGGTCGAGGCGGTGTTCACCATCAACGGCTTCAGTTTCGCAGGGCAAGGGCAGAATGCCGGCCTCGCCTTCATCAACATGAAGCCGTGGGACGAGCGCCCCGGCGCGGAAAACAGGGTGCAGGCGGTTGCCGCCCGCGCGATGCAGGCATTCTCGCAATATAAGGACGGCATGATCTTCGCGGTCGTCCCCCCGGCGGTGTCTGAACTCGGCAATGCCACCGGCTTCGACATGGAACTGGTCGACACCGGCAATATCGGCCATGAAAGACTGACGCAGGCGCGCAACATGCTGCTCGGCATGGCGGCGCAGGACAAGCGCGTCGCGCAGGTCCGCCCGGTCAGCCTGGAGGATGCGCCGCAGCTCAACGTCAACGTGGATCAGGACAAGGCGCGCGCGCTCGGACTCGATCTCGCGTCGATCAACTCGACGATCTCGACCGCCTGGGGCGGCAGCTACATCAACGATTTCATTGATCGCGGGCGGGTGAAGCGCGTCTATATCCAGGCCGACGAACCCTATCGCCTGAGGCCTGAGGATCTCGCCAGTTTCTATGTCCGCGGCGCGGCGGGGCAGATGGTGCCGTTCAGCGCCTTCTCGACGCTCGAATGGAGCAAGGGGCCGGTCCAGCTCACGCGCTACAACGGCCAGTCCGCCATGGAGATACAGGGCGATGCGGGGCCGGGGCTGAGCACCGGCACGGCGATGCAGGCGATGGAGGAGATGCAGGCGAAATTGCCGCCCGGCACGTCGCTCGAATGGACCGGACTTTCCTATGAGGAACGCCTGTCGAGCGGGCAGGCCCCGGCGCTTTACGCGCTCTCGCTGTTGATCGTGTTCTTGTGCCTCGCGGCGCTTTACGAAAGCTGGTCGGTGCCGGTCTCGGTCATTCTGGTGGTGCCGCTAGGCGTCGTCGGGGCATTGCTTGCCGCGACGCTGACCGGGCTGAACAACGATATCTACCTGCAGGTCGGCCTGATCACCACGATCGGCGTGTCGGCGAAGAACGCGATCCTGATCGTCGAATTCGCCGAGGAGCGGATCGCGGAGGGGATGCGTCCGTTCGATGCCGCGGTAGAAGCGGCGAAGCTGCGGCTGCGCCCGATCCTGATGACCAGTTTCGCCTTCGTGTTCGGCGTGTTGCCGCTGGCGATCACCACCGGCGCGGGCGCGGGCGGGCAGAATGCGATCGGCCGGTCCGTGGTCGGCGGGATGCTCTCCGCAACCGTGCTGGCGATCTTCTTCGTGCCGATGTTCTTCGTCGTCGTCCTGCGGCTGTTCGGCCACCGCGACGATTCCGCCGAGCCGGATACCGGCACCGCGCCGCAGGGAGTTTCCGCGTGAACCGCCGCTATAATACCATCGCCATCCTCGCCTGCGCGACCGCGCTGTCGGCGTGCAACTTCGCGCCGAAATATGTGCGGCCCGTGGGCGCGGTGCCGGCGGAACTGCCGCAGGGCGGCCCCTATCCACCGGCGGCCAGCGACGCGCCGGATATCACCAGGGTCGGCTGGCGCGATTTCTTCACCGACGCGCGGTTGCGGCAGGTGATCGAGACGGGGCTGACGAACAACCGCGATCTGCGCGTCGCGGCGGCCAATGTGCTACAGGCCCGCGCGCAATATCATGTGCAGCGCGCCGATCTGGTTCCTTCGACCGGGCTGAACACCGGGGCGACCTATACCAACAATATCGGCAGCTTCGGCGGCGGCGCAGCGGCGGGCGTATCGCCCGATATTTCGGCTTATACGATGTCGGCCGGCTTCTCCTCGTTCGAGCTTGATCTGTTCGGCCGCGTCCGCAACCTCAATCGCGCGGCGCAGGAACGCTTTTTCGCGAGCGAGGAGGCGCAGCGTTCGACGCGCATCAGCCTGATCGCGGAAATCGCCACCGCCTGGCTGACGCTCGGCTCGGATCGCGATCAACTCGCGCTGGCCGAGGAAACGCTCAAGACATTCGCGCAGACGCTGGAACTGACGCGCGCGCAATTCCGCATCGGCGTCGCCTCCGAACTCGCCGCGCGTCAGGCGGAGACGAGCTATGAGAGCGCGCGCAACGATATCGCGGTGCTGCGCACCCGGATCGCGCAGGACGAAAATGCGCTCAATCTGCTCGTCGGCACTACGGTGCCCGCCGCGCAATTGCCCGCCGGGCTCAATCAAGGGCAGGTCACGCTCGATGCCCTGCCCGCCGGCGTTTCGTCGCAAGTGCTGCTGCGCCGCCCCGATGTGTTGCAGGCGGAGCATCAGTTGATCGCGCAGAACGCCAATATCGGCGCCGCGCGCGCGGCCTTCTTCCCGCGCATCTCGCTCACCGCGACGATCGGAACGATCTCCACCGCGCTATCCGGCCTGTTCGCTGGCGGCAGCTTCACCTACACCGGCGCGCCAGCGGCGGCGCTCCCGTTGTTCGACGGCGGGCGCAACGCGGGGAACCTCGCTTACGCCAAGGCATCGCAACAGGCCGCCGTCGCCACCTATGAGAAATCAATCCAGACCGCGTTCCGCGAGGTGGCCGACGCGCTGGCGACACGCGGCACGATCGGGGAGCAGATCGCGGCGCAGGATGCCCGCGTCACGGCGGCACAGGTCGCGGCGCGGCTGTCTGACGCGCGTTATCGCGCGGGGGTCGATTCCTTCCTCACCACGCTCGATGCGCAACGCACCGCTTATGCCGCGCAGCAGCAGCTTCAGACCACGCGGCTGGCGCGCGCGAGCAATCTTGTGGAACTATATCGCGCGCTCGGCGGCGGGCTGGATTGAAAGATTAGTTCGGTCGCTTGCCTTTTCGCGCAACAGGCATATCCTGTCTCTCAATAGAAAGGAGAGGCAGAAATGGAGAGGATTGAACTTATCGCGAACGAATCCAGCGATAAGACTATGGTTATTTTACAAAGCCTGCTTTGCCTGTTGCGTGAAAAAAACCTGCTGACACGGGCAGATATCGAAGATTTGTGCGACAAGGTGCAAACCCGCGCGAGCGCACATGCGCAGGATCCGCTGCCGTGCTGCGTGGAGGGCGCCGCCGCCGCCGCCAGCGAGATGGAGCGGCTCGGCAAATATATCGGCAATCGCTACGGCGGGAAACATCGCCGCATCTGAATGCGGGCATGACGGTCCGGGATGAATGCGGCTACGGGCATCGACCGGGCACGGTGGTGATGCCCCGCCTCATCATATCGGCAGCGGATGCGACTGCGATTGTCGTGCGCATTCGGCGCAAAACACCGCGTTGAACGGAATGCGCGCGCCATCCATGGGTGGCGCCCCTTCCCCGCGCGTTTACGGCTCGCAATCCTTCAGCGTTCTTGCGGCATCGTCGAACGCCGCCCAGGCGCGATGCGCGAGGCTGCCGCCGACGCTGCATCGCCGGACGCCAAGTGCCGCGAATGCGCGAATGCCCTCGTCATATTGGGTGACGACAACGCTCACCGGCTTCGGCGCCACCGCCGCGACCAGTTCCGCCACCACGCCCGGATCGAGGATGAACGGCACGAACAGGCAATCGGCCCCGGCATCGGCATAAGCGACCGCGCGCGCGATGCTCTGCGCCGCGGACATGCCGGGCACGCGGAAATTTTCATTGCGCCCGATCAGCATCACGCCGGGATCAGCCGCATCTATCGCCGCGCGCGCCGCCGCGATCCGCTCCACCGCGAGCGGCAGGTCATACATCGCCTGGCCCGACCAGTCCTCGATCGAAATGCCCGCAACGCCCGTCGCCACCGCCATGCCGACATTGGCCGCGACATCCGCCGGGCCATCCGCGAAGCCATTTTCGAAATCGGCGTTGACCGGCAGATCGGTGGCATCGACGAGCATCCGCAGGTGCGCGAGCACGGCATCGCGGCCCAGCTCGCCATCGCTCTTGCCCGCCGCCCATGCCGCCCCCGCGCTGGTCGACGCGATCGCCCTGAAGCCAAGCGCGGCCAGCCGGATCGCGCTGCCCGCGTCCCACGCATTGGGGATGATGAAAAAGCCGCTTTCGTGCAATCCGCGAAACGTGGCGCGCTTCTCGGCGACCGTCGGCATATCTTGTCTCTCCTCGTGCCGGAAAAATTGCTCGCGCGAGCTTAGCGCAAAATTCCCGTGACCGAGAGGGGCGGAATATCAGGAACGCGCCAGGAACGCGCTTGGCCACCGCTCGTTATCCGTCCGCGAATGGTCGCGAAAAAGATGCCACGGGCCAGCGCGAAGGCAGGACATTTCTGAAGTAATCGGCTCGGTTTGCCGCTTTGAATTTGATCGCCCGGCGATCGCGTTCCATTGGGCAGGCCAGTTCGATGCCACATAGCTGAAAAAGCCTCATGCCCAATCGTATTGCCGATCCACGCCTTCTCGGTCGCGTCATGTCCGCCGAAGCCGCCGCCGCGCTGATCGACAACGGGCAAACCATCGGCATGAGCGGCTTTACCGGCTCGGGCTATCCCAAGGCGGTGCCGATGGCGCTCGCGCGGCGGATCGAGGCGGAACATGCCGCCGGGCGCCCGATGCGGGTAAAGGTGTGGACCGGGGCATCGACCGGGCCGGAACTGGACGGGGCGTTGGCCAAGGCTGACGGCATCGAATTGCGGCTGCCCTACAATTCCGATCCGATCGCACGCGAACGGATCAATCGCGGCGAGATGGATTATCTGGATATGCACTTGAGCCAGGTCGCGCCGATGGCGTGGCAGGGCTTCCTCGGCCCGCTCGATGTCGCGGTGATCGAGGTGACCGCGATCCGCGCCGATGGGTCGCTGGTCCCGTCGTCGTCGGTGGGCAACAACAAGACCTGGCTCGATCGCGCCAGGGCGGTGATCCTCGAGGTGAATTCATGGCAAAATGCCGCGCTGGAGGGGATGCACGACATCTATTACGGCACCGCGCTGCCGCCGCATCGCGTGCCGATCCCGCTCGTTCGCCCCGATGACCGGATCGGCGAGCCGGTGCTGCGCTGCGATCCCGACAAGATCGTCGCGATCGTCGAAACCGATGCGCCCGATCGCAACCTGCCCTTTTCCCCGCCGGACGAGACGGCGCGGGCGATCGCCGGGCATCTGCTCGAATTCCTTGGACATGAAGTGGCGAAGGGCCGCCTCCCCGCCGCGCTGCTGCCGCTCCAGTCGGGCGTCGGCAATATCGCCAATGCGGTGCTGACCGGGCTGGTCGACGGCCCGTTCCACGATCTCACCGCCTATACCGAAGTGATTCAGGATGGGATGCTCGATCTGCTCGATCTGCTCGATTGCGGGCGGCTGCGCATGGCATCGGCCACTTCCTTCTCGCTCAGCCCGGATGCGGCGGCGCGGCTCAACGCGGATATGGATCGCTATCGCAACCGCATGATCCTGCGCCCGCAGGAGATCAGCAACCATCCCGAGTTGGTGCGGCGGCTGGGCTGCATCGCGATGAACGGGCTGATCGAGGCCGATATATACGGCAACGTGAATTCCACCTGCGTCATGGGATCGCGGATCCAGAACGGGATCGGCGGCTCGGGCGATTTCGCGCGCAACGCTTATGTCTCGGTGTTCATGACGCCCTCCACCGCAAAGGGCGGCGCGATTTCCGCGATCGTGCCGCAGGCGGCGCACGTCGATCATATCATGCAGGATGTCGCGGTGCTGGTGACCGAACAGGGCCTCGCCGATCTGCGCGGGCTAAGCCCCCGGAAGCGCGCCGCGCTGGTGATCGAGAATTGCGCGCACCCGGCCTATCGCGATGCGCTGCGCGATTATTTCGCCCGTGCCTCGCAAACCGCTTTCGGTCGTCACGCGCCGTCGCTGCCGGGTGAGGCGCTGTCGTGGCATCAGCGCTATATCGAAACCGGCACGATGCGCTTCTAGCCGGTTTACACTGGGCACCCGCGTCGGCAGATTGCTTCGATTCCAATCCGTTCCGATCGACGAAAGCCCGCCATGAAAACCGCTCTGCTCACGATCCTCGCGGCGCTTGCCGTGGCGACAAGCGCGCATGGCGCCGAAACTACCGCCAAGGCGGACGCTATCGCCCCGGCGCCCGCCACTTTCCAGCCGGGCGAAATTGCCACCACCGGATCGGTGACGATTGCCGGCACGCGCATTCCCTATCACGCGGTGGCCGGCACGATGATCGTCCACCCGAAAGGATGGAGCGACACGGATTCTCTTGAGAACAATGGCGAAAAGGGCGCGAAGAAGCCCAAGGCCGAAGCGTCGATATTCTACACCGCTTATTTCAAGAGCGGCGCACCCGCGGCGAACCGCCCGATCACCTTCCTGTTCAACGGCGGCCCCGGCTCGTCCAGCATCTGGCTGCATATGGGCGCCTTCGGCCCGGTTCGCGTCGAAACCCCCGATCGCGCCCATTCGCCCGGCGCGCCTTATGCCACCGTCAACAACGACGAGAGCCTGCTCGACGTTTCCGATCTCGTCTTCATCGACGCGCCGGGCACGGGCTTCAGCCGGATCGCGGGGCCTGACAAGGAAGCGGCTTTCTATGGCGTGGATCAGGATATCCACGCTTTCTCGAAATTCATCGTCCGGTTCCTGTCGAAATATCAACGCTGGAATTCGCCCAAATATCTGTTCGGCGAAAGCTATGGCACGATGCGCGCGGCGGGGATGACGCTGGCGCTGCAAAAAGAGAGCATCGACCTCAACGGCGTGATCCTGCTGTCGGATATCCTCAACTGGGATCTGATCCCGGATGATCCGCAAACCAATCCGGGGGTTGACCTGCCCTATATCGTCAGCCTGCCAACCTATGCCGCCACCGCCTGGTATCACCGAAAGCTCGCAAACCGCCCGGCCGATCTCAGCGCATTTCTGGCCGAGGTAGAGCAATTCGCCACCGGCGATTATGCCCTCGCGCTCATGCAGGGGAATGCGCTGCCGGCGGAGAAGCGTCAGGCGATCGCCGCGCGGCTTTCGGGCTATACCGGGCTGCCGGTCGCCTATCTGCTCCAGAGCAACCTGCGCATCGAATATGGGGCGTTCCAGAAGGAATTGCTGGCCGGTGAGGCGCTCACCACCGGCACGCTGGATACGCGCTTCACCGGCGCGACGCTCGATCCCTTGAGCAAGATCGCCGGCTACGATCCGCAAAGCACCGCGATTGGCGCTGCCTATGTCGCCGCGTTCAACGATTATGCGCGCGGCACCCTGCGCTACGGCGAGGGGATCGAGTTCAAGCCCGGCATCGGCATCTATGAAAGCTGGGATTACAAGCATCAGCCGCCCGGCGCGGAGCGGGCGTTGACCGCGCTGCCCAATGTGCTGCCCGATCTCGCCGTGGCGATGAAGCAGAATCCGCGCATGAAGCTCCTGGTGACAGGCGGCTATTTCGATGTTTCGACGCCCTATTTCGCGGGCGTGTATGAATTGCGCCACCTGCCGGTGCCGGCGGATATCCAGGCCAATATCGAATATCGGCATTATGAATCCGGCCATATGGTTTACGTCAATCGCGCCGCGCTCAAGACGTTTCATGCCGATGTCGCCGATTTCATCCGCCGCACCGATAATATCCGCTGACAGAATCGCGCGGGGCTGGCCGCCCCGCCGTTCGGGCGATATCGGCGCGGCATGGCACGGCGGAAAACCCACAGGCGCGGAAAGGCGAAGGCCGGTCCCCCTCCCCGCCTGGCGATCCTGTGCAGCCTCGCCGCGCTCGGCTTCATCGCATGGCTGGCGATACGCGATCTGGGGACGGTCGCGCCTGAAAAGCCCACACCGCGCACCTTGACGATGGCGCAGGCGCGCGCCGCGAATGCCGCAATCCCGTTCCTGCCCGGCAAGCCGGCACCGGCGCGCCCGTTCCATTTCACCGGCGGCCCCGCCGCGCGCGAACAGGCGATCCAATGCCTCGCCACCGCCGCGCTTTACGAGGCGGGCGGCGACAGGCCGGGGCAGAAAGCGGTGATGCAGGTGGTGCTCAATCGCGTGCGTCGCGCGGGCTATCCGAAAACGGTGTGCGGCGTGGTGTATCAGGGCGCGTCACGGGCGACCGGCTGCCAATTCTCCTTCACCTGCGACGGCTCGCGCACCCGCCGGCCGGAGCGGGCGGGCTGGGCCGTCGCGCGCCATGCCGCGCGGCGCGCCTTATCGGGCTATGTGTTCCGCGCGGTGGGCACCTCGACGCATTATCATGCCGACTGGATCGTGCCCTATTGGATCGGATCGCTGGACAAGATCGCCCGCGTCGAAAGCCATATCTTCTATCGCCCGCGTCGCTAGGGCCGATCGACATTCAGGTCAGGTCGAGCCGAAAATGGTGGTTTCCCGTGACCCGCAAGCGCAGCGTACTAAAGGTACGTGAGCACCGGAAGCGCGGGAAACCGCCATTTGCAGGCCGGCATGGATTGAATGCCGATCTGTCCTAGCCGTGTGACGCGCCGACATGCGGCACGCCGCGCGCATCGGCGAGGCGCGTCTGCCGCATCCGTTCCGCATAGCCGGCGCGCTGGCGATCGTCGCGCTCGGCGTGGCAGGCGGCGCAGCTTACCCCCTCGACATAGAGTGGCGACGCGCGACCCGCCTCGTTCACCGGGCGGCGACACGCGCGGCAGAGTTCATGGCCGCCCTTCGCCAGGCCGTGAACCACCGTCACCCGCTCGTCGAAGACGAAGCATTCGCCTTCCCACAGGCTTTCCGCCGGCGGCACCGTTTCGAGATATTTCAGGATTCCGCCGTCGAGGTGATAAACCTCCTCCACCCCTTCGGCCTTCAGGAAGGCCGTGGCCTTTTCGCAGCGGATACCGCCGGTACAGAACATCGCGACCTTGGGCGGCGCGGCATCGCCGAGCAGCGTCTCGCGTTGCGCGCGGAACCATGCGGGGAAATCGCTGAAGGCCGCCGTGCGCGGATCAATCGCGCCGGCGAAGGTGCCGACCGCCACCTCATAATCATTGCGCGTGTCGATCAGGATCGTGCCCGGCGCCGAGATCAGCGCATTCCACTCCTCCGGCGGAACATAATGGCCAACCCCGGCAAGCGGATCAATGTCCGGCTCCCCCATCGTCACGATCTCCCGCTTGATCCGCACCTTCATGCGGTGAAACGGCAGCGTCGCCGCGCGCGAGAATTTCGGTTCCAGCCCGGCGCACCCCGGCAAGGCGCGAATATGGCCGAGCACCGCGGCGATTCCCTCATCGCTGCCCGCGATCGTGCCGTTGATCCCCTCACGCGCGAGCAGCAGCGTGCCCTTCACCCCAAAAGAGCGGCAAAGGTCGTGCAGCGGGCCGCGAATGCCCGCGCAGTCATCGAACGAGGTGAAGCGATATAGCGCCGCGACGCATATCGGCAGGTTGGTATCGGCCATGTGGGAAACCCGGTCTGGTACGCGCATTATGTTGAGGCGCCATAGCGATCGCGATGCGCTTGCGCCATCGTCGCGCGCGCGGCGGGCCTATCCCCAATTGAACGCGATCGCGGTATCGCCGATCGCCCGGCCCTGGCGATCGAAGCGGCGTTCCACGATCACGCCCTCGTTTTCCGCATCGACCAGCACGATCGTGCTGCACCGCGTGCCATAAACCGGATTGTCGATGAAGATCGGCGCGGGATCGTCCGGATCGCCCGTCGGCGGGCTGGTATCGCGCAGGCCCGCGAACAACGCCTCGCGATCATGCGCGGCATCGGCGAGCCAGCGCGCGATGGCGTCGCTCAGCCGGATCGTCTTGCGCCACGGCGGGTCGAGCGGCCCATTGGACATTGCGTGCAATCCCGGCGCCAGCGGCTGCGAGACCGGCACGGGCCGGTTGGACAGGAAACGCGCATCATCTTTGTCGATCAGCACGGCGTTGAACGGATTGAACCCGGCGAGTTGGTCCGCCGCCGGCACGTCGCCCGCCGCCAGCCCGGTGACGAGTGCGCCGCGCGAGGCAAGCGCCGGATCGGGATCGCCATGCCCGCGAAGGTTCGTAACAGCCGCGAACCGCCCGCCATCCGACACCGCAAGCCAGGTGCCCCCGGCCCTGATGTCGCGCCCGGCGATGATATTCCCATCCTTCCAGCGATGCAGCGCCTCGGCGGGGCGATCGTGAAATTCGTCGCGGTTCGCGGCCACCACCAGTTTCCAGCGCGGATGAAACCGCCACGCGATCGCCAGCACACACATGCCATGCTTGTTCCAGTTCGCTCGCCGGGCCGCAATCCCGAGACGATGCCATTTAATGCAGGTGCTTCAACTTGTCCGGGTTGCGCATCACATAGATCGCGGCGATCTTTCCGTCCTCGATCTCCAGCGCGGTGGTTTGTAGCTCGCCATCGGCTTCCCGCGTGATGAACCCCGGCAGCCCGTTGATGAGCGTGAGGCGCACCAGATCGGAACGGTGCCGGCGGAACAGCGCCGCCAGCGCCTTGTGCACCTGCATCACCTCCGCGACGCCGACGATCAGCCGCGCCGCCGCCGGGCGCTTCCCGCCGCCATCGGCATGGAGGCTCACGCCGTCCGCCAGCATCGCGCCAAGCCCGGCGAGATCGCCGTTGCGCGATGCCGCGAAGAAGGCGGCGGCGATTTCCAGGCCATATTGCTTCTCGACCGCGAAGCGCGGGCGCGCCTCGCGAACATGGCCGCGCGCGCGCGCCGCAAGCTGGCGACAGGCCGCCGGATCGCGCCCGATCGTCGCGGCGACCTCCTCGAACCCCAGCCCGAACACATCGTGCAGCAGGAACGCCGCGCGTTCGAGCGGCGAGAGGCGTTCCAGCGCGAGCATCAGCGGCAGCGTGACATCCGCATCCTCGTCCTCCTCGACGATCGGATCGGGTAGCCATGGGCCGATATAGGTTTCACGCTGATGGCGCGCCGATTTGAGCTGATCGAGGCACAGCCGCGTCACCGTGCGGCGCAGGAACGCCTCCGGCTCGCGCACCTCGGCGCGATCGACCGCCATCCAGCGGATGAAGGCATCCTGCACCGCATCCTCGGCATCGGCGACCGAGCCGAGCATACGATAGGCGACCCGGACGAGCCGGGGACGCAGCGGATCGAAGCTCGCCGCCGCGTCATCGCCGTGCCCCTGCTCCATCAGCCCGCCGCCTGCTGAAGCGGCTTGGCCGCGCTCGGCTCGAACCACAGCCCGAAGCCGACCGCAAGCCGGTTCCAGCCGTTGATGACATTTATCATCAGCGTCAGCTTCACCTGCTCCTCCTTGGTGAAATGCGCGTCGAGCGCCGCATGTGCCGCCTCGTGCATATGCCCTTCCGAAAGCCGTGTGAGCGCATCGGTCCAGCCCAGCGCCGCGCGTTCGCGCTCGCTGTAGCACGGCGCCTCGCGCCATGCGGACAGAAGATAGATGCGCTGCTCGCTCTCGCCCTGCTCGCGCGCCTCGATCGTGTGCATGTTGAGGCAATTGGCGCAGCCGTTGATCTGCGAGGCGCGGATCTTCACCAGTTCGATCAGTTGCGGCTCAAGGCTGGCGGCGATCGCCTGCGATACGTCCGTCCACTGCTTCATGAGCTGCGGCGCGGCGGCATAAGGGTTCAGCTTGGCGGTCATGGTCCGGTTCCTTTCGTGGTTCGGAAAGCATGACGAACGACCGCGTCACGATGTGACATACCGCGCAAAAAAAAATCGCTCGCGGCGCGCGCGACAAGCGGCGCTAGCGCCCGAGCGCGATCGCGCCCGCCGCCGCGAAGCCGGTGAGCGCGATCACGCCGAGCAGACGCGCCAGTTCCTCCTTGCGGAAATCGAGCAGCCGCTGCTCGTCGAGAAACCACCGCCCATTCTCCGCCGGCAGGATCGCGCCGAAACGGGTCATGCGGCGAAACACGCGCTGCTGTGCGCGGCCTTCCGGCTCGAACACGATCGCGCGTTCGGCGGCGGTGGCGTTCGCGTCGACGAAATGCGCGACGATCACCGATTGCGCGCGCACCGCGATCTGTTCGGCGATGCGGCCAACGAGGTTCAGCTTCATTTCCTGCGTCCCTGATGGCGGATATTGGCGGGGCGGCCGCGTCGCTTGATCTCGCGCCTTGGCCCCCCTTTTCGCGCTGGCGGCGATGCGCCCTTGCCCTCGGGCAGTTCGAAGCGCAGCGCGCCCGAAACCGGGTTCGCTTCCGCCAGCCGCAGGCTCATCCGTTGGCCCAGCGCATATTCCTCTCCGCTCGTTTCACCCACCAATGTGCGCGCCGCCTCATCGAAGCGGAAATATTCTCCGCCCAGATCGCGCACCGGCATCAGCCCGTCGCCACCCACGCCCTCCACCGTCGCGAAGAAGCCGAAATTGGCGACCCCGGTGATCCGCACCTCCACCGTCTCGCCGACGCGCTCGGCAAGATAGGCCGCGACATAGCGGTCGATCGTGTCGCGTTCGGCCTCCATCGCGCGGCGCTCCAGCCGGCTGATCGCCTCGCCGACGCGCTCGAAATCCTCGTCGCCGCCAAGCCCGCCCGGCCCGAGCGCATAAGCGGAGACCAGCGCGCGATGCACCATCAGATCCGCATAGCGCCGGATCGGTGAGGTGAAATGCCCATAGCTGCCCAGCGCCAGCCCGAAATGGCCATGATTGGCCGGCGAATAATAGGCCTGGGTCTGCGTGCGCAGCACCTGCTCCATGATCTGCGGGCGGAAATCCGCATCGCCCACCCGCTCCAGAATGCGATTGAACGTGGCGGGCTTGATTACCTGCCCCAGCGCGAACGGGATATCGAACGTGTCGAGATAATCCTTCAGCGCAACCAGCTTTTCGCGCGCCGGCGGCTCGTGGATGCGATACATCACCGGCGCCTTCTTCGCCTCCAGCGCCTTGGCGGCGGCGACGTTGGCGGCGATCATATAATCCTCGATCAGCCGGTGCGCATCGAGCCGCTCGCGCGCGGCGACCGACATGATACGGCCCTTCTCATCGAGCACCACGCGCCGTTCGGGCAGATCGAGCGCCAGCGGCTCGCGCCTGTCGCGCGCGGCGGCGAGCGACTCCCAGCAACCCCATAGCGGCCTCAGCGCATTGAGCATCGGCCCGGCCCCGGCGTCGATCGTCGCCTGTGCGTCCTCATAGGCGATATTGGCCGCGATCCGCACCGTCGCGCGGGTGAAGCGCCACGATTTCAATGCCCCCGCCTTGCTCACCTGGATATGGCAGGCGAGCGCGGCGCGATCCTCCCCCTCCTTCAGCGAGCAGATATCGGCGGACAGCACCTCGGGCAGCATCGGCACGACGCGATCGGGGAAATAGACCGAATTGCCGCGTGCGCGCGCCTCGCGATCGAGCGCCGATCCGGGGCGGACGTAGAAGCTGACGTCGGCGATCGCGACGATCGCCTTCCAGCCGCCCGCGTTCGCGGGATCGTCGTCCGGCGCGGCCCAGACGGCATCGTCATGATCGCGCGCGTCTGCCGGGTCGATCGCGACGATCGGCAGATGCGTCAGATCCTCGCGCCCCTCGCCCAGCGGCTGGCGCGCGACGCGCGCCGCCTCGGCCAGCGCCTCATCGGCGAAGCGATCGGGAATGCCGAAATGATGGATCGCGATCAGCGAGAAACTGCGCGGCGCGAACGGATCGCCCAGCCGCTGCACGACGCGCGCGGTGATACGCGGCGGGCGCCCGGCGCGCTCGGCCAGCACCAGATCGCCGGCCTGCGCATCGCCCGCGTCGGAAACCGGAAACTCGCGCCGCTCCTTCTTTTCCACGCCCTGCAGCCACAGCCGGTCCCCCTCGCCCCGCAGCACACCGATGAGTTGCTCGGACGCTGGGGCGAGCGCCTTCATCGGATGCGCGATCCAGCCGCTGCCTGCCTCCTCGGTCCGCGCGAGGATGCGCGTGCCGACACCAAGCGCGCCGCGCTTGCGCTCGCGGACGCGCAGCCGTGGCGGCGGCGTTTCCGCTTCCCAGCGTTCGGGCACCGCCCAGACGTTCCCGCCATCGTCGACATCGACGACGCGCAGCACCGTCACCTTGGGCACGCCGCCCATCTTGTGGAAAGCGCGGCCGGGGGCGGAATCTATCAGCCCCTCGTCGGCCATGTCTCTCAACAGCGCCTTGAGCGCGATCTTCTCCTGCGCGGTCAGGCCGAAGGCGCGGGCGATCTCGCGCTTGCCGGCGGGGTTATCGCTCGACGCGATGAAGTCCATGATCTGCTGGCGCGTCGGCAGGCCGGCCTTTGGTTTTCGCATTGCGCGGAGATAGGCGCTGCGGACGCCAGCGTCACGCGCCAAGAACTCGGACGGCGGGAGCATCGCCGCCAGGAATCGGGCCACCCACCCCTAACCTGTCAGCCGCGCGCGCCGGTTAAAATGAAAACACCCCTCCTATCGCATTGATTTTCATCATTTAACTAAAGGCCGTCCATCAAATCTTAAGCGCGATCGCTAACCGGATTCGAACAAGCCCGCGTGTATGTCGCGGCGCATGAGCAGATCTCGTCGTATCGCGAACAAGAACGAATCCGCCGCGTCTCCGTCGTTGATGGATGCGCTCGGGCTCGCGCCGACGCCCGATGCGACGGTGGATAGCGCGCGCGCGGGCAGCCTGCGCGACGCGCGGACGATCTGGCCGGTCACGCTTGCGGTGCTGCTGTTCGGGCCGCTCGCGGTGCTTGGCCGCAGCCTGTTCGATCGCAGCACCGGCAGCCCGTTTCTCGATTATGCCGGCCTGGCGGCGCTGTTCGGGCTGATGATCTGGCTGGTGCTCGCTTATCCGAAAAGCGAGGATCGCCCCGCGTATCAACGGATCGTCGCCATTTCGGCGCTGGCCGCCGCACTCGCGATCACGCTGTCGATGCTGCTCGATTCCGCCCAGACGCTGGGCCCACCGGAAACCTGTTTCGCCGCCTTCGTCGCCGTATTCGGCGCGATCATCGCCTGCGCGGTATCGTTGCACGCGATCCGCGCGGCGAGCATCGCGTTCACCCTGGCGATGGCGGCGATGATTATGCTCCACGCCGGCCCCGGCCTCGCTTTTGCGATCGCGGGAATCGTCGCCACTTTGTTCACCGGCGGGCTGATCCGCGTCGCCTGGCGTGATCTTGCGCAGCAGGCGGAGCGCGCGGGCGAGCGCGAGGCGAACCGGCTCGCCGCGCGGCTGGTCGACGAATTCGAGACACAGGGCACCGGCTGGTTCTGGCAAACCGATCGTGCGGGCAATCTCACCTATATCACCGGCAAGGTGGGTGACGAACTCCGCCGGATGGGCGTTGCCCCGATCGGGGCGCGGCTGGTGAACATCTTCCGCGTCGATTCGGAACTGGTCGAGACGGAACGCACACTGACCTTCCATTTGTCGTCCCGCACCAGCTTCTCGGATTATTCGGTGCGCCCCGCGTTCGACAGTTCGGTCGATCGGCGCTGGTCGATCTCGGGCCGCCCGGTTCTGGACGATCTCGGTTTCTTTCAAGGATTTATCGGCTCCGGCTCGGATCTCACCGAAAAGCGCCGGGCCGAAGCGGAGATAACCCGCCTTGCGCTGTTCGACAGCCTCACCGGGCTGGCCAACCGCCAGCGGATGCGGCTTTCGCTGGAAAAGACGCTGGGTTCGGAACGCAATTCGCCATCGTCGACCGGGCTGTTCCTGCTCGATCTCGATCGTTTCAAGGCGGTGAACGACACGCTCGGGCATCAGGTGGGAGACGAATTGCTCAAGCAGGTCGCGCACCGCCTCCAGCGCGCGGTCGGCGATTCCGGGCTGGTCGGGCGGCTTGGCGGCGACGAATTCGAGGTGGTCCTGCCACGCCAGCCGGAGCGCGCGCGACTGACCGAGATCGCGCAGGATATCATCACCGCGCTTTCCGCGCCCTATTTCATCTCCGGCGCCACGCTGACGATCGGCTGCTCGGTCGGCATCGCGATCGCGCCCGAACATGGCGAGGATGTCGAAACGCTGGTGCGCAACGCCGATCTCGCGCTTTACGCCGCCAAGGCGGACGGGCGCGGCGTTCACCGCTTCTATCGCCCGGAGCTGCTCGCCGGCGCGCAGAACCGCAAGCGGCTGGAGGACGATCTGCGCCAGGCGCTCGCCGGCGACGAATTTCACCTCACCTATCAGCCGGTGGTCTCCACCGCGGACGAGCGCATCGTCGGCTATGAGGCGTTGCTGCGCTGGGATCATCCCTCGCGCGGGCCGATCAGCCCGGCGGAATTCGTCCCCGTCGCGGAGGAATGCGGGCTGATCGAGCAGATCGGCGAATGGGTGTTGCGCACCGCCTGCGCCGAGGCCGCGCAATGGCCCGATCACGTGCGCGTCGCGGTCAACGTATCGCCGCTGCAATTCGCCAATCCGATGCTGCCCGCGATCGTCACCAACGCGATCGCGGGCTCGGGCATCGCGCCGCACCGCCTTGAACTGGAGATCACCGAAGGCGTGTTCCTCCGGGAGGATACCTCGTCAGAGCTGATGTTCCGCGCGCTCAAGGGCGTCGGCGTGCGGCTGGCGCTCGATGATTTCGGCACCGGCTATTCCAGCCTCGGCTATCTGAAAAAGGCGCCGTTCGACAAGATCAAGATCGACCAGAGCTTCGTGCGCGGCGCGATCCAGCCGGGCAATCGCAACGCCGCGATCATCCGGGCGATCGTTTCGCTCGCCGATACGCTTGGCATGGAAACCACCGCCGAGGGCGTCGAGCAGCAGGACGAGATCGCGCTGATCCGCGATCTGGGATGCAGCCACATCCAGGGCTTCGTCTATGGCCGCCCCGCGCGTGCCGCCGACGTGCTTGAGCAATTGCGCGCCGACGCCGGCGGTGCCACGCCGATCGGCCACAAGATCAGCCGCAGCCCGCGCTCGTCGGTGTTGCGCACCGCGCGACTGGAGATCGGCAAGGAGGCGGGCGATATCCGCATCCGCAACATTTCCACCACCGGGGCGATGATCGACGGGGTCGATTTCCCCAGGGAAGCGGTGGGCGCGGACGTGCTGATCGAACTGATCGAGGACCAGCTCTTTCCCGCCACCGTCCGCTGGGCGACGAACGGGCGCGCCGGCCTCCAGTTCGCCGAGGATTTCGATGTCGAGCGGCTCACCCATGCCACGCCGGCGATCGGCGGCGGGCGCCCGCGCAAGGTCGCCTGACGCCGCCGCGCCTCAGTCGCGCCCCTCCGGCGCGCCGAGCGGAAACATGTGGCGATAGGGCCGCGCCTCATCCAGCGCGCGGGCATAGCTGGCGCGCGTCAGCAGCCGCGCGCGATAGGCGTGGAGCGCACCATGATCGCGCGGGATGGCGTGGGTCCAGTCGGCATAGAGTAGCGCCGGCGCGGCGGCGCAATCGGCGAGGGTGAACCCCTGCCCCACCGCCCATTCGCGCCCGGCCAGCCGCTTCTCCAGCCACGCATAGGCCCGTTCCAGCGCCGCCCGCCATTGCGGCTCGCGCGTGGCGTCGTCGCGCCCTATTCTCCCGACAACAATGCGTTGCTGCGGATAATTCACGTAATTATCGAAGAAGCGATCCATCATCCGCGCCTCCGCCGCGGCGACGGGATCGGCGGGGAGCAGCGGCGCGCTACGGGGGTGAAGCGCGTCGAGATATTCGATGATCCCGGTCGCGTCGAAAACGAATCTGTCGCCGTGGGTGAGCGCGGGAAACTTGCCGATCGGCCACAGCGCCGCGAAGTCGGACGCCACCGGCTCCGATCCGTCGAGCATCCGCGATTCGAACGGAATATCCTTTTCGTAAAAAGCCGTCTTCGCTTTCTGGCAATAGGATGAGAGCGGGTGCTCATACAAAGTGAAGGCCATTTTCCTCTCCAGCGGGCGCGGGTTGACCATCGTTCCCGGATCGTCGCGCCTCATCCGCGCCTATATCACCCGTCAGCGCCGCGCTGTCACGATTCCGGGCGATCGGCGCGGGGCGGCGCGATCTCGGCGATCGGGTGCGCGATTTGCCGCCGGGCGATGCGGGAACATATCCGCCGGAATATATTTTCGTTCCCCGCCCGTTCCCTTGCCTTCCCGGAATGCCGCGGAAGTCCGCGCGTCGCGGCGCATCCGGTGCGACGAAATGAATCCCTGCCGCGACGAACCGTTCGTCGCAGCCGTAATTTACGGTCTTGCGGCCCGCGCGCGATTGCCACAATCTGTTGGGGTTGGTTTCGGGGGCGAGCCCAATCGCTGGTAGGAACTTTGCCGCATCCCCATATTGCGGCGTGGCTTGTCGCGCGTGGCCGCGCGGCATTTGGTCACATTTTGTTCTCACGGCGATCGACGCTCCGAGTGTAGTATAAGGGTTCGTTCGCGATTCGAACGGACCGTGAACAAGGGAATGGCGGCAATGGATTTCAGAGACTCGAGCGAGGCGAACATGGCGACCGAGACACTGGAAGCGACGAGCGGCACCGGCACGGGCACGGACAAGGCGGCCCGCCGCCCGGCCTATGCGGTGGAGGTCGATCACAGCCGCGACGCGCTGCTCACCGATTTCGGCAAGGATACGCTCACCGATCGCTATCTGCTGCCGGGCGAAACCTATCAGGATCTGTTCGTCCGCGTCGCATCGGCTTATGCGGACGATGCCGCCCATGCGCAGCGGCTGTACGATTATATCTCGAAACTGTGGTTCATGCCGGCAACCCCGGTGCTGTCGAACGGCGGCACGGGGCGCGGCCTGCCGATCTCCTGCTACCTCAATTCGGTGCCGGACAGCCTGAACGGCATCGTCGACACCTGGAACGAGAACGTCTGGCTCGCATCGCGCGGCGGCGGGATCGGCACCTATTGGGGCAATGTGCGCGGGATCGGCGAGCCGGTCGGCCTCAACGGCAAGACCAGCGGCATCATCCCCTTCGTCCGCGTGATGGACAGCCTGACGCTCGCCATCTCGCAAGGATCGCTGCGGCGCGGCTCGGCGGCCTGCTATCTTGATGTGTCGCACCCGGAGATCGAGGAGTTCCTCGAAATCCGCAAACCCTCCGGTGATTTCAACCGCAAGGCGCTGAACCTGCACCACGGCGTGCTGATCCCGGACGCGTTCATGGAAGCGGTGCGCGATGGCGCGGAATGGGCGCTCAAATCCCCCAAGGACGGCAGCGAGCGCGGCAAGGTCGATGCGCGCGCCTTGTTCCAGAAGCTGGTCGAAACCCGGCTGGCGACCGGCGAGCCATACATCGTGTTCGCCGATCATGTGAACCGCAACATGCCCAAGCATCACCGCGATCTGGGGCTGAAGGTTTCCACCTCGAACCTGTGCAGCGAGATCACGCTGCCGACGGGACGCGATCATCTCGGCAACGATCGCACGGCGGTCTGCTGCCTGTCCTCGCTCAACATGGAAACATGGGACGAGTGGAAGGACGAGAAGAATTTCATCGAGGACGTGATGCGCTTCCTCGACAATGTGCTGCAGGATTATATCGAGCGCCACGAGCCGGGGATGGAGCGCGCCGCTTATTCCGCCGCGCGCGAGCGTTCGGTCGGGCTGGGTGTGATGGGCTTCCACTCGTTCCTTCAGGCGCGCGGCCTGCCGTTCGAAGGCGCGATGGCGAAATCGTGGAACCTGCGCATCTTCAAGCACATCAAGGCGCAGGTCGATGAGGCGTCGATGCAGCTCGCGGTGGAACGCGGCCCCTGCCCCGACGCCGCCGACATGGGCGTGATGGAGCGTTTCAGTTGCAAGATGGCGATCGCGCCGACCGCGTCGATCTCGATCATCTGCGGCGGCACCAGCGCCTGCATCGAGCCGATCCCGGCCAATATCTATACGCACAAGACGCTGTCGGGCAGCTTCGTCGTGCGCAATCCGTATCTTGAAAAGCTGCTGATCGAAAAGGCGAAGAACACCGATGCGGTGTGGAATTCGATCCTCGAACAGGGCGGATCGGTCCAGCATCTCGATTTCCTGTCGCTGGACGAGAAGGATTGCTTCAAAACCTCGTTCGAGATCGACCAGCGCTGGCTGCTCGAACTGGCGGGCGATCGCGCGCCGTTCATCGACCAGGCGCAGTCGCTCAATCTGTTCATCCCCGCCGATGTGGAGAAGTGGGATCTGCTGATGCTCCACTTCCGCGCATGGGAACTGGGGATCAAATCGCTTTACTATCTCCGCTCCAAATCGGTGCAGCGCGCCGGCTTCGCGGGCGGCGTGGAGGCGGATAACACGCTGGAAAAGCCCAAGTTCGATCTGGGCGAGACCACCGATTATGACGAGTGCCTCGCCTGCCAGTGAACGCAACGGCGGCTGGATGGCCGGATAACGGAAGCGGCCTTCGCGCCGCTTCCGCCCCTGTCAGGCGAGCGCGGCGTTGCTGCGGCGGCTGTTGACGGCAAGGAACCGGCGCACGGCGAGGATGGCGACAATCGCCACCGCCGCGCCAAGGATCATGTCGATCAGATAATGCGTCCCCTCCACCGGGGTGGACAGCAACATCGCCGCGTTCACCGCCACGAGCGGCGCGCGCAGCTCACGATGCGGCCAGGCGGCATGGATATAGAGCACCGCCGCCACGGTGTGAAAGCTTGGCGCGGAAACCAGCCCGCGCAACTGTGCCAGATCGACATAATGAACCTGATGCGCGCGCAGCGCCGGGATCAGCGTCGCCTGCCATTCCTCGCTTTCGGGAAGATACGGCAGTGGCCCGTGCCACAAATGCGATAACGGCCCCACCGCCGTCATCAGCGGATAGAGCAGGAGCGTCAGCAGCGCCGCGAGCCAGAAGGTGATGAAGAAACGATGCGCCGCCCCGCGTTCGCCGGTCCATGCATACCAGCCGAGCAGGATCGCCGGGGTGACGTAGATCATGCGATAGGCGGCCAGCCCCAGCCATTGCAGCGCGCGATGATCGGCGACGAGGCGATACCAGGCCAGCCAGTCGAACCCCAGCACCTCGTCGATGCGTTGCAGCGTCGCGTCGTGCATCGTGCTGGTCAACGCGGCGACCGGATAGCTGGCGATCGCGCCAACCAGCGAGATCAGCATGAACAGCCCGACATATTCGGCGCAATCGGCGATCATCCGTCCATGGCGCGCCATCCAGCGCGGCGCACCGAGCCGCAGCGTCAGCAGCAGGGCGGCGACGCCATAATAAGGCAGGATGCCGCGCCCGATCGGGTCGATCCGCAATTCGGCGATGTGCATCAGCACGCCGAGCGTCGCGATGCTGGCGATCAGCCCGGCGAAGATCAGCCAGCCATGGCCGCGCGAGGATGGTTCCGGAGGGAAAACACGGGCCGCGCCCTCGGTCAGCGTTGGGATCAGCGGGGCGGCGGCGGAACTGGTGGACGGCAATGACTAGGCTTTCAAAGAGGCCATCGCCTCGACCGAACATGCTTTCGCTTTCATGAATGAGCGTCGCGCGCGTCGTTGTCATCCACTAAAATCGCGGTGAGACGAGAAGACGCGCGAGGTGTGTGAATCATGCATTAGCCACGGGTTTCGCCGGCACGGCCCCGGCGGTATGATCGCGCGGCCCCCACGTCCCCGATTGACTCCTTCGCACGCCCGTCGCAGGGGCGATCCGGGCTGCGTATTCCCGTGGCCGGTCAGGAAACAACAACCGCAATGCCAAGCGACAGTAGTCGAATGAACGCGCCATCGGAGGCGCCCGGCCGGGCCTGATCGCATCAGTCTCGCCCAACGGGTGCCGCCGATGGCGCACGAATGGGATGAGACATGGACTTCGTACCACAGACCGCACGCGGCCTGCTGAGCCTGTCGCGTCAATGGCGCGGCAATGTCGCGCCGAGTTGGGCCGACGCGATCGCCTTCCTGCTGCTCGCCGGGGTCGCCGTGCTGGTGATCCAGGGGGCGGAAGGCATGATCGCGCCGCTCGCGCGGCTTGATATCGCGCCGGTCACGCTCGATCCGGCCAATCTGCCGGGCTATGCGCTGCGCACCACATTGCGCATGTTCGCAGCACTTGGCGCCAGCCTCGTCTTCACCTTCGTCATCGCCACGCTCGCCGCCAAGAGCCGCCGGGCGGAAATGGTGATCGTCCCCGCGCTCGATATCCTGCAATCGGTGCCGATCCTCGGCTTCCTCACCTTCACCGTCACCTTCTTCATGGGGCTGTTCCCGGCGCGCCAGATCGGCGTTGAGCTGGCCGCGATCTTCGCGATCTTCACCAGCCAGGCGTGGAACATGGCGTTCAGCTTCTATCAGTCGCTCCGCTCGGTGCCGACCGATCTGGAGGAAGTGACGCGCGGCTTCGCGCTGTCGCCGTGGCGCCGCTTCATCCGGCTTGAGCTGCCCTTCGCCACCCCGGCGCTGGTGTGGAACGCGATGATGTCGATGTCGGGCGGCTGGTTCTTCGTCGTCGCATCGGAAGCGATCAGCGTCGGCGATACGCGGATCATGCTGCCGGGGATCGGATCATATCTCGCGCTCGCGATCGACCATCAGGATTTCGGCCATGTCGGCTGGGCGGTGGCGGCGATGGCGGTGGTGATCCTGCTTTACGATCAGTTGGTGTTCCGCCCGGTGGTGGTATGGGCCGATCGCTTCCGCTTCGAGCAGACCGCGAGCGCGCACCGCCCACGTTCATGGGCTTATGATCTGTTCCGCCGCACCCGCCTGTTGCCCGTATTGTTCTCGCCAGCGATCGGGCTTAGCCGCGCGCTGCTGGCGATTGATCGCCGCCCCGCGCGGCCCGCGCGGCGGCGGGCGGAGGAACGCTCGAGCGCCGGGCGCCGGCTGTGGCTGGCGATCGTCGTCGGCGCGGTCGGCTGGGCGGTGTGGCTGATCGCGAGCTACGTCTCGCGCAATCTCGCGCCGGGGGACGTGCTCGATGCGTTCGGCCTGGGCTTTATCACGCTGCTGCGCGTGCTGGTGCTGATCGCGCTCGCCAGCCTGATCTGGGTGCCGATCGGCGTGTGGATCGGCCTGCGCCCGCGCTGGGCGGAGCGGCTTCAGCCGGTCGCGCAATTCCTCGCCGCCTTCCCCGCCAACGTGCTGTTTCCCTTCGCGGTGATCGCCATCGTCCGCTGGCAGCTCGATCCCGATGTGTGGCTATCGCCGCTGATGGTGCTGGGCACGCAATGGTATATCCTGTTCAACGTCATCGCCGGCGCGAGCGCGATCCCGACGGACCTGCGCGAGGCGGCCGGGATGTTCGGCGTGAGGCGCTGGCAATGGTGGCGCACGCTCGCGATCCCCGGCATCTTCCCCTATTACGTGACGGGGGCGCTCACCGCCTCGGGTGGTTCGTGGAACGCCAGCATCGTCGCCGAGCTGGTGACCTGGGGGAATCGCAAGCTCGAAGCCGCGGGGCTCGGCTCCTATATCGCGCAGGCGACCGCCGAGGGCGATTTCCCGCGCGTGACGCTGGGCATCGCGGTGATGTCGATCTTCGTGATCGGGATCAACCGGCTGCTGTGGCGCCCGCTTTACACTTATGCCGACCGCCGGTTGCGGCTCGGCTGATTTGCTGAATCACCGACAGGAGACGCCCATATGGCTACCCTCGCCCGCCTCCCCGCCACCAGCCCGGTCGTCACGGTCAGCGGCGTGCGCCATCATTACGGCAAGGGCGCGAGCGACCTGCTGGTGCTCGAGAATGTCGATCTGACGCTCAACGAAGGCGAGGTCGTCGGGCTGCTCGGGCGCTCCGGCTCGGGCAAGTCGACGCTGCTGCGCTCGATCGCCGGGCTGATCGCGCCAAGCGAAGGCGAAATCCGTTTCGTGCCGCGCGAAGACGGCAGCGAGCCAAGCGTCAGCATGGTGTTTCAGACCTTCGCGCTGTTCCCCTGGCTCACCGTGCTCCAGAATGTCGAGCTTGGGCTGGAGGCGCAGCGCGTGCCCGCCGAGGAACGCCGCACCCGCGCGCTGGCCGCGATCGACCTGATCGGCCTCGACGGGTTCGAAAATGCTTTCCCCAAGGAGCTTTCGGGCGGGATGCGCCAGCGCGTCGGCCTTGCGCGCGCGATCGTCGTCAATCCCTCACTGCTGCTGATGGACGAGCCATTCTCCGCGCTGGACGTGCTGACGGCGGAGACGTTGCGCACCGATCTGCTCGATCTGTGGTCCGAAGGGCGGATGCCGATCAAGTCGATCCTGATCGTCACGCATAATATCGAGGAGGCGGTGCTGATGTGCGATCGCATCCTCGTCTTCGCCTCCAATCCGGGGCGCATCGCCGCCGAGATCAGGGTCGATCTGCCGCAGCCGCGCGATCGGCTCGATCCGGCCTTCCGCGCGCTGGTGGAGGATATCTATGCCCGCATGACCGCGCGGGCGGCGGCGCAGCCCGCGCGCGACGGGCTGTTCCCCGGCACCGGCATCTCGATGGTCCTGCCGGTCGTTTCCACCAACGCGCTCGCCGGGCTGGTCGAGGAGGTGGACGCCGCCCCCTTCGATGGCCGCGCGGCGATGGCGGACCTTGCCGATCAGTTGCAGCTTGAGATCGACGATCTGTTCCCCATGGCCGAAACGCTGCAATTGATGCGCTTCGCCGATCTGTCCGGGGGCGATCTGCTGCTCACCCCCGCCGCGCGCCGCTATGCGCAGGCCGATACCGACGGGCGCAAGGCGATCTTCGCCCAGGCGCTCGTCCAGCATGTGCCGCTTGCCCAGCATATCCGCCGCATCCTCGACGAGCGGCCGAGCCACACCGCCCCAGCGCGTCGCTTCCGCGATGAGCTGGAGGATCACATGTCCCCCGATTATGCCGATGAGACTCTGCGCTCGGTGACGCATTGGTGCCGCTATGCCGAATTGTTCGCTTATGATGAGGATGCGGACGAATTCAGCCTCGACAATCCCGCCTGAGCCCACGCGGATCAGCGCCCGCAAGCCTGTTCGCGATGGCACGATGCGAAATCGCGGCGCGCCGATCGAACAAAACGCGAATATCCGCTCGCTTCGCCTATATCGCGCCCAGTCAAGCCATTCCACCACTAGGGATGGTGTTACCCACAGAATATTTCTGGTGATCGGGCAATTTAGGCGTTGGAGCCGGAGGCCGCTCGGGTTAAGCTCCGATTAGCGGTCGGGGGAGCGTATTCGCCCCTTCGTATCACGCTGGGGCAAGTCATTCGGAAAGGCGAAAAAGGTGCATGTACCCCGCATCTCGGCAGCATCGCCCGCGCTCGATCCGATGCACCCTCGCGCGATCGCTGTCCTCGCCACGGGCGGGAACATCCGCCCGCCACGGGCGCGCGGCGGATCAGTCATATTCCTCGAACAGTTCGCGCGTGTTCTGCGCCGTGGCGGCGAGGCACACCGTGTCGCCACGCACCGCAATCACCAGGCCAACCGCCAGATAGCGATGATCCGCGCCGTCGGGCGGGATCAGGCGGATCCGCGCGCCATCCATCCCGTCGACCGTGCCGATATGGATGCCGTCGGCGGCAACGATCCGCATCGCCGGCCTGATATTATTGAGGTCGTGCATCAATTCCCCCGCGCAGATCCGCTCGGGGGATTCAACGCGCGCAGCGGCAAAGCGCCGCATCCTCGCGCAGATATTTATCGCAGCCATCATCCGAAAGGCACCACGCATGAAGGTTGACGGCAATCGCTTCCGGATGAAGCGTTTCGCGCGCTTTCTTTCGCTGCTCGATAAATTGCCCGCGAAGGACGGCCCTACGCGTATCCTCGATATCGGCGGCACCAGGGAATATTGGCAGGCGCTCCGCCCGCTATGGGAGGGGCGCAAAGTAGACATCACGATCGTCAACCTCGATCAGCCAGCCGAGGACGATGATATCTATCATCTGCGTTCGGATAATGCGTGCGCGCTCCAATATCCCGATATGGCGTTCGATGTGGTTCATTCGAACAGCGTGATCGAACATGTCGGGCGCTGGCCGGAAATGGCGGCGATGGCGCGCGAAGTGCGTCGGCTCGCCCCGCATTATTACCTTCAGACGCCCAATTTCTGGTTCCCGGTGGAGCCGCATTATCGCTCGGTGATGTTTCACTGGCTGCCGGAATCCTATCGCGCCGCGCGGCTGGTGAACCGGCGCCGGGGCTTCCGCATCGCATCCGATTATGACGAGGCGATGCGCAACATCCAGTCGGTGGCGCTGCTCACCGCGCGCCAGATGGGGGCGCTGTTCCCCGATGCGCGGATCGAGCGCGAGCGCATCGGCCCGCTCACCAAATCGTTGATCGCGATCCGATGACGCTGCCGGTCGCCATCATGTATCTTGTCGCGGCGCTGCTGGCGCTGGTCGGCGCGGGCCTGCTGCTCGCGCTCACGCGGCCGAGTGGCCCGGCGAAGGTCTATGTCTTCCGCATGGCCGGGATCATGGCGTTGGCTGCGAGCGCGGTGCTCGCGATGAGCGCCACCGCGATGTGGCGCGGGGGGCTGGAGTGATGAGCGGCTTCGTCCCTGGCACCGCGGCTATTATCGGCCTTTCCGCCTTCTTTCTTATTCAGTTTCTTCCGGAGTAAAATCCATGCCCCTCCTCCAAGCATCCAAACAGTACAAGCCATTCGAATATCCATGGGCGTTCGAATATTGGAAGCGTCAGCAGCAGCTTCACTGGCTGCCAGAAGAAGTGCCGCTGGGCGAGGATTGTCGCGATTGGGCGCAGAAGCTTACCGATCATGAGCGCAATTTGCTCACCCAGATCTTCCGCTTCTTCACGCAGGCGGACGTGGAAGTGCAGGATTGCTATCACGAGAAATACGGCCGCGTATTCAAGCCGACCGAGATCAAGATGATGCTGACCGCGTTCAGCAACATGGAAACGGTGCATATCGCCGCTTATTCGCACCTGCTCGACACGATCGGGATGCCCGAAAGCGAATATGGCGCCTTCCTCGAATATGCCGAGCTGAAGGACAAGCACGATTATCTCCAGAAGTTCGGCGTCGATAACGATGAGGATATCGCGCGCACGCTGGCGATGTTCGGCGGCTTTACGGAGGGCGTGCAGCTTTTCGCCAGCTTCGCGATGCTGATGAACTTCCCGCGCTTCAACAAGATGAAGGGCATGGGGCAGATCGTCTCCTGGTCGGTGCGCGACGAGAGCCTGCATTGCGAGGGGATCATCAAGCTGTTCCACACCTTCGTGAAGGAACGCGGCTGCCTCACCAAGGCGGTGAAGGACGATATCGCCGATCAATGCCAGACGACGATCCGGCTGGAGGACAATTTCATCGACCTCGCGTTCGAGATGGGGCCGGTCAACGGCATGGCGCCGAAGGATATCAAGCGTTACATCCGCTATATCGCCGACTGGCGGCTCGGGCAGCTCGGGCTGAAGCCGATCTACATGATCGACGAGCATCCGATCCCCTGGCTCACCCCGCTGCTCAACGGCGTGGAGCACGCCAATTTCTTCGAAACCCGCGCGACCGAATATTCCAAGGCGGCAACGCGCGGCCAATGGTCCGATGTGTGGGATTCGTTCGACAAGCGCCAGAAGGCGAAGACCGGCATCGCCGCGAACGAGGATAGTGGCGACGGCCATGGCGAGGGCGACATGTTCTCGGCAGCCGGCGTCGCGGCGGAATAAGCGCATCACGCGGTGGGCCGGCAAGTTCCGGCGCCGGCCCACCCGCCGATCTGGTCAGCCCGGCATCAACCAGCGCGATCCACCGCGCCTTAACCAATATGGGGGCAGGGTGCGGGAATGCTGCCGTCGCCGCGCATTTTCCGGAGCCGCTGGTTCGCCCTGTTATGGGCGGGCGGCATCATCTGGTTCGCGATCGACGTAGCCGGCTCGGCCCAGCCGGACGCCCCCGCCAACAATATGGCGGCGCCCGCCCCCGCGACTGACGCGGTTGGTATGCCAGTCGATCAGCGCGATCTCGCGACGCTCGCGAACGTGATGGGGCGCTAGCGCGGCCTCACTTCCACCGCCTTCCAGATCGCACCGAACGAAAGAAGGGGCGGGAACGTCGCCGCCCCGCCCCTCCCGCCATGCCCGCGCGAATACGCTACGCGCGCGGAACTCGTCATGACGGTACAATTTCGTTTCCCCGGCATCGACCAAACGGTCGCACCGTTTCGATACGCCGGGATAGGACCAACGCACTGGCCCCGGAATTGTTGCAGTGCAAGATAAAAGACGATTCGGTTTCGTGTGCGTTGGCCGGATTTCGCCACCCATTCTGTCGCGCTGAAAAAGAACGCCGCATTGCCCGCCGCGCCGCATGTCCCTCCCCGCTGCCGGACCGTCGAAGCGGTTTCGATCCGACTGGATCGGATCGCCGCTCAATCCTCCTTCTCCGAGCCAGCAGGTGGCTTACCCGTCCTGAAATTACTCCAATGGCCGGCGGTTGCGCACCGCCCGGAAACGGGCATAACAACTGTTATGGATCGGGCGCACAAAGCCCGGCGCGGAGAGGAAATCAGCGATGCCCCACCCCTTGTTCGATCTTTCCGGCAAGGTTGCGCTCATCACCGGCGGTTCGCGCGGGCTGGGGCGTGAAATCGCGCTGGCCTTCGCCGATGCCGGCGCGGACGTGATCGTCTCCAGCCGCAAGGCCGATGCGTGCGAATCGGTGGTCGCCGAAATCAGGGCGAAGGGCCGCCGCGCGCTGGCGCTGCCCGCCCACGCCGCGAAATGGGATGAGATGGATCGGCTGGCGGCGGCGGCGTGGGATGCGTTCGGGCGCCTCGATCTGCTCGTCGCCAATGCCGGGATGGGGCCGCTGGTGCCCAGCCATGAGGTGTCGGAATCGCTGTTCGACAGCGTCGTCGGGCTCAATTTCAAGGGGCCATTCCGCCTGATCGCCAATATCGCGCAGCGCATGGCGGAGAGCGAGGGCGGCGCGATCCTCGCCACCTCGTCGATCGCGTCGCTGCGGCCCACGCCGCAGGTCGTCCCCTATGCCGCCGCCAAGGCAGCGCTCAACGCGATGGTGGCAAGCATGGCGCACGAATATGGGCCGAAGGTGCGCATCAACGCGATCGCCGCCGGGCCGTTCCTGACCGATATCTCCAAAGCATGGAGCAAGGAGGCGCGCGAGCATTCCGACAATGCGCTGGGGCGCCCCGGCAGGCCGGCGGAGATCGTCTCCACCGCGCTCTATCTGGCGAGCCCCGCCTCCAGCTTCGTCACCGGCGCGGTGATCCGCTGCGACGGGGGATGCTGATCGCGCGTTCAGCCGGTGACGAAGGGCCTGAGCGGCGCCGGCTCATAGCGCCCGCAAGCGATGAAGCCGCTATTGCGGAACCCCGGCTTGCCATAGCGGAACGGGCGATTGTCGGGATCGAGCGTTCTCCCCCCGGCGGCGCGCAACACCGCATCGCCGGCGGCGGTATCCCATTCCATCGTCGGGCCGGTGCGCGGATAGACATCCGCCTCGCCGCTCGCCACCAGCACGAACTTCAGGCTGGAGCCGACCGACACACAGTCGCAGATCCCGCCCGCGTCGAGCCAGGCCGCGGTCGCAGGATCCGCATGGCTGCGCGAGGCCACCGCGCAGGGCGGCGTGTGGATCGGGCGCACCGCGATTTCGCTTTCGGCCCCACGCGCGGCGAACGGCGTGCGCTCGGCCCGACGCGCCACGCCGCTTGCCGCATCGCCCCAGTAAAGCGCCTTGCGCGCGGGGGCATAGACCACCCCCATCGTCGGCGCGCCCTGCTCGATCAGCCCGATATTGACCGTGAAATCGTCGCCGCGCCGGATGAATTCCTTGGTCCCGTCGAGCGGATCGACCAGGAAGAAGGCGCCGTCCACCGCGGGGATGCGACCGGCGGCGGCGGCCTCCTCGGCGACCACGGGGATATGCGGCGCGACCTCCATCAACCCCGCGAGGATCGCGGCCTCCGCCGCATGATCGGCGGCGGTGACGGGGGATTCGTCGGGCTTGATCGTCACGTCCGCGCCGTCGAGGAAATGCCGCCACACGATATCACCACCGGCCTCCGCCAGCGCGACCAGCGCGTCCATCAATGCCGCGCGATCCAGACCGTCGACGTTCGCTGTGCCTGTCATGTTCATCCTCAACGCGCTAGCTCCGCCGAACGCCGCCGCGCCAGCAAGACTTTCCTATGCGCGGCCAAGCACGGCTAGGGGGCAAACTCAACCGGCGGAATCGCCAATCCCTTTGCCGCGCGGGCGCGCACGCTTATGCGGAAAAGGCGGTTCAGCGAGACACGACTCGATAACGCACCAAGAAGGAGAGAAAGCCATGTTCAGCCATATGATGGTCGGATCGAACGATATCGCTCGTTCGCGCAAATTCTATGATGCCCTGTTCGGCGCGATCGGCGGCAAGCCCGGCATCCAGGACGATAAGGGCCGGCTGATGTATCTGCACAATGGCGGGATTTTCATGGTCACCCAGCCGATCGACGGCAAGCCCGCGACGCATGGCAACGGCTGCACGATCGGCTTCGCGATGGACGGGCCGGAGCAGGCGAATGCGTGGCACAAGGCCGGCACCGAAAACGGCGGCACCGCGATCGAGGACGCGCCCGGCGTCCGCGCCAGCCCGGCGATGAGCATGTACCTCGCCTATCTGCGCGATCCGGATGGCAACAAGCTTTGCGCGCTACATCGGATGCCCGCGTAACACGGGTGCCGGCGCCGGTGCGCTCAGGCCGCCGGCGCCTCGCCCCAGACGAAGCGGATCGGGGCGTCGAGATCGGGGTGGAGGCTGCGGTGGACCGGGCAGGTGTGCGCCGCCGCCTCCAGCCGGCGGATATGATCGTCGGCGAGAAGGCGCGGCATGTGGATCGTCACCGCCAGCCGCGTGATCGCGCGTGACGGCAGGCTGGCCATTTCCTTTTCCACCGTCGCTCTGGCGCCCGCGATATCGAGTTCATGGTTGCGCGCGACGATCCCCAGAACGCTCAGGATACAGCTTCCGAGCGCAACGCCGAGCAGATCGCTGGGCGAAAACCCCTCCCCCAATCCGTGATTGTCGCGCGGCGCATCGGTGATGATGGCGGCGCCGGATTCCTCATGCACCGTCCGGCAGCGTAATCGTCCCTGATATTCCACCGCCAGTTCGCTCATCGCCCGCGTCCTTCATCCGCGGTGGAACACCGCTTCGATATTATGCCCATCGGGATCGAGCACGAAGGCGCCGTAATAGCCGGGATGATAATGCGGGCGCAGGCCCGGCGCGCCATTATCCGCGCCGCCCGCCGCGAGTCCCGCGCGGTGGAACGCGTCCACCGCCGCGCGATCCCGCGCGGTCAGCGCGATGTGCAGCTTGCCGCGCGTCGGATCGTGTTCCGCGATCCAGAACCACGCCCGGTCATCGCCGTAAGCCGCCACCCGCACCGCGCCGTCGCTGCCGTCATGCAGGCGACGCACGCCGAGCGGGGCCAGCGCCCGATCGTAAAAGGCGATCGAGCGGCTGATATCCGAAACACCGAAAGTGATGTGATCGAGCATCGCCGCCCCCTCCCCTTTATGCCGCCTTCACCGCGCGTTCCGGCGTGAACTCCACCTCCAGCCGCCGCACCGCATGGACGAAATTATTGGGCGCGATATCCATGTCGCCGGTCCAGCGGATATCGGGGAAGCGCGCGAACAACTGGCGATAGGCTTCCTCGAGCTGCAACTGCGCGGTCATCCGCCCGATGCAGATATGCGGGCCATAGCCGAAGGCGATGTTCTTTTCCGCATTGGCGCGCGCGATATCGAACCGATCGGGATCGGGAAACATCGCCGCATCGCGATTGGCCGCGCCATAATACATGATGACCTTCTCGCCCGCCGCGATCCGCTGGCCGCCGATCTCGGTATCGCGCGTCGCGGTGCGCCGCATGTAGATGACGGGGGAAACCACCCGCGTGATCTCGTGCACCGCATTGCTGAGCAGCCCGCCATCCGCCTGAAGCCGCGCCTTCTGATCGGGATTTTCGGTGAACAGCTTCATCGCACCGGACAGCGAATTGCGCGTCGTATCATTGCCCGCGAACACGATCAGCAGCCATGCGCCATCCAGATAGGGATCGGGCAGCGGCTCGCCATCCACCACCGCGTTGGCGATCGCGCTCATCAGATCGGGTTGCGGATCGGCGCGGCGCTTGGCGAGCATATGCCGGCCATAATCGAACATCTCGGCCACGTTCTTGTTGAACAGCTCGATGAACGCGGCGATCTCGGGCGTCGGCTCCGACAGGCCGGCGAGTTGATCTATCTGCTCCATCGCCACCTGCTGCGCCATTTCGAGGAAATGGATCCACGACATGAAGCGTTCGCGATCGGCCAGCGGCACACCCAGCATCTCGCACAGCGTGAAGATCGGCAGCCGCTGGCTGAACTTCTCCACCATGTCGCATTTGCCGAGCGGCGCCATCGTATCGAGGAGCCGCGTCACCTCCCCCGAAACCCGTTCGCGCAAGCCCTTGACATAGCTCGCGGTGAAATAGGGCATATGCTCCTTGCGGAGCTGGCGATGCGGCAGCGCGTCGAGGTTTATCATCGAGTTGGTCGAGGCGGAGAATAGCGTCGGATGCCGCGTCTCCTCCGGCCCGAGCGCCATCAGGATGCCGCCTTTTTCCGAACTGAACGTCTCCGGATCGCCATTCACGCGCTTCACATCCTCGAAGCGCGTCACCGCCCAGAAGCCCACGCCTTCGCGCCGCAGCGGGTGCCACATCACCGGCGCCTCAGCGCGCATCCGCGCATAATCCGCCCAGGGCTGGCCCTTCGTAAAGGCATGGATGTCGCCCAGGTCCACGCCCTCCAGCGTCGGATAGACCTGCGGGAAGGTCGGCCCCTGCCGCCCCTCTACGATATGCTCACTCACAAGCCGCATCTTATCTCTCCTCAATCGGGGAAACGGCGCGCGATCCAGTCAAGGATCACGCGGCTTACCTCCGCCGGTTTTTCCTGCTGCGTCCAATGGCCCGATCCGGCGACCATGTGCCGATCGAGATCGGGAACATATTTCTCCATCCCCGCCGCCATCGACGGGGGCAGGACATGATCGCATTCGGCGGTAATCATCAGCGCGGGGACATTCACGCGATCGGCGATCCCGGTCGAGCGTTCCCAGTTGCGCGTGAAATTGCGATACCAGTTGATCCCGCCGGTGAAGCCGGTGCGGGCGAAGGTGTCGACGAACGCGCGGCGCTCCTCGTCGCCAAGCAACTGATGCGCATCGCCCGCCGGGTCATAGCTCTCCAGCATCAGCCCCAGCGCGAAATTCTTCTGCTCGGCGGGCAGCGCGGCGAATTCCGCCGGCGTCATCGTCGGCAGGCGCATGAAGAAACGGAAGGTCTTGTCCACATCCTTCGCCAGCGCCGCATCCGCCTCGCCCGGCTTCTGGAACCACACGATATACATGTCCTCGCCCAGCGCCATGCGCATCAGCGCGATCGGATCGGCGGACATGCGCGGCATGAACGGCGTGTTCAGCCCGATCACCCCGGCCACGCGCGCCGGATGGCGCAGCGCCATCTGCCACACGACGAACCCGCCCCAATCATGCCCGCAGAATATCGCGCGCTCGATCCCCTTGGCATCGAGCAACCCGACGAGATCGGCGCAAAGCTGCTCCATGTCGTAGCTCTCGATCGCCTCGGGCCGGTCGGTCAGCCCATAGCCGCGCTGATCGGGCGCCAGCGCACGATGCCCGGCGGCGGCGAAGGCGGCAAGCTGATGGCGCCACGAATAAGCCAGTTCGGGAAAGCCATGGCAGAACACCACCGGCACGCCCCGCCCCGCCACGTCGTAACATGCCATGCGGATGCCGTTCGTCTCGACATAAGTGAGCGGGGGCATCCCCGGCAGCGCATCCCCGCTCATGGCCGCACCACCATCTTGCACTGCGCTTCGGGATCGCCCAGCGCGCGGAACGCCGCCGCCACGCCATCCAGCCCGACTTCGCCGGTGATCGCCGGGCGCACGTCGATCGTTCCTTCAGCGATATGGTGGAGCGTCGCGGCGAATTCATCGGGCGTGTAGCCAAGCACGAATTTCAGCTCCAGGCTCTTGTTGATGCACAGGAACGGCTCGATCGCATCGGTCTGCATACACACGCCGACGACGAGGATCTGCGACGCGACCGGCACCGCCTCGATCAGCGACTGGATCACGCCCGGCACGCCGACGCATTCGAACACGATCGCCCGCTTGCCGGCATTGCCGCCCATCGCCAGCACCGATCGTTCGGTGCGCGAATGCGGCACGCCCATCGCGCTCCAGCGGGCGTGCGGATTCTCCGCCGCCGGATCAATCACCACATCCGCGCCGAACGCCTCGGCCACCTTGCGGCGGGCGGGCGAATAATCCGATGCGATCACCGGCCCCAGCCCGCGCGCCTTGAGCGCGGCGATCACCGCGAGGCCGACGGGGCCGCAGCCGACCACGAGGTTCACCGTATCCGGCCCGGCATCGCTTTGCGCCACCGCATGTTCGCCCACCGCGAACGGCTCGGTCATCGCCGCCTGCACGTCGGACAGGCCGTTGGGCACCGCCAGCAGCATCTGTTCGGTCAACACCATCGCTTCGCCGAAGCCGCCGGGGAAGCGATTCGAATAACCCACCGTCTCGAATCCCTGCGGCGCGGCGACCACCGGCACCGTCACGACGCGCGTGCCGGTTTTCAGCCGCTTGTCCGCGCCGGGGCCGTGATCGAGTATCTCGGCGCAGAATTCATGGCCGAACACGATATCCTTCGCCGGATCGATCAGCACCGGCTCGCCACTGCGGCGGCCCAGGTCGACCATCTTCTCCATCGAATGGACGGCGTGGAGATCGGAACCGCAAATGCCGCAGCACAGGGTTTTGACCAGCACCTGCCCCGCGCCCGGCACCGGATCGGGCACGTTATCCAGCACCAGTTCGGCGCCGCGGCGGACAACGGCCCTCATTCCGCCGCATCCTGTTTCTTGTCGAGCCCCATCGCGGCGAGGATTTCGGGGCGGATATTCTCCGTTCCCTTCTCCCGGATATGCTGCGCCACCCGCGCGCCCACCGCGGCTTGCGCCTCACCGATGAAGCGCGGGCGATTGTCCCGCGCCCATGCCAGCGAGGCATCGCGGCTGGAATTGAGGTTCTGGAACTTCGGCATCACGTAACGCGCGATCAGTTCATAGGATTTCTTCTTCGCATCCCACTCGGCCCAATTGGTGTCGAGCGTCAGGAACGCGCCGAAGCCGCCAGATTGCCGCTGAAGCCGCGCGATCTGCGCGATCGCATCCTCAGGCGTGCCGACCACCGCCATGCCATTGTTCACCAGCGCGTCGATCGGATCGCCGTCGGTCGGCGCCAGCGGCAGGGCTGCGACTTCGCGGAAATAATAAAGCCAGTCCTCGATCCCGAAGCGCACCTGCGCGCGCGCTTCCTCACGCGTCGCGGCGACGTGCATCGGGCCAACGAGCCGCCAGCCATCGCGATTCATGTGCTGGCCCCGCTCCCTCGCCACCTCCTCCGCGATCGCCCAGTTGGAGGCGAGCGCGTTGAACCCGCCGGTCTGCGTCGCGCCGATCGAAAGGATGCCGACACCGTGCCGCCCGGCGGCCTGCGCGCCGGTGGGCGAAACCTGGCTCGCCACCGCGATCTCCACCGATGGGCGGCTATATGGCGTCATCTGCAACCGCGCCTCGGCAAGCTCGAACCAGTCGGTCTTCTTCGTCACCGTTTCGCCGCGCAGCAAGGGCACGAGCACGTCGAGCGCCTCGTCCATCCGGTCGCGCTGCTTCGCCACCGGAATGCCCATCATGAACGCATCGGAAGGGAGCGCCCCCGGCCCGACGCCGAACATCACCCGTCCGCGCGTCATGTGATCGAGTTGGTTGATGCGATCCGCCAGCATCAGCGGATGGTGATAGGGGAGCGAGGAAACCCCGGTGCCAAGGCGGATATGCTTCGTCCGTTCGGCGGCGAAGGCGATGAACAATTCCGGGCTGGCGATCAGTTCGTAGCCGGCGGAATGATGCTCGCCGATCCAGGCTTCGTCATAGCCGAGCTTGTCGAGATGGGCGACCAGATCGAGATCGCGTTCCAGCGCCTGCGTCGGATTTTCGCGCAGCGGATGGAACGGCGCGATGAACGTGCCGAATCGCAACTTCTGGCCCATAAGCCGGTCTCTCCTTGCTACGTAACTTTTGTTCTGCAGCGAAGGCTATGGGAGAGTGAGGGGAGAATCCAGCCCTATTCGGAACGGCGCTTGCGCCGGCGGAAACTGCCGCGCGCAACCCATGCGCCAAGCGCCAGCAACACCAGCGGCGCAAGCCACAAGGGCAGCGTCACCCCGGAAAGCGGGGGATCATATGTGATGTAATCGCCATAACGCGCGATCAGCCATGCCCTGATTTCGGCGGGCTTTTCCCCCGCGGCGATGCGCTGGCGGATCAGCGCGCGCATGTCGCCCGCCATATCCGCATCGCTATCCGCCACCGACTGGCCCTGGCAGACGACGCAGCGCACCGTCTCCATCAGCGCCTTGGCCTCGGCCTCCTGCTTCGGATCGGGAAGCTGGGTATAAGCGAGCATCGCGGGCGGCAGCCCCGAATCCGCCACCGCCGGCGCGGCCAGCAGCAGCAACGCGGATAGCGCCAGCCGCCTCATTTCGCGCGCCGCCATGCCTGGTAGATGGCGTCCACGTCGTCGGCGCGGATGTCGCCGACATGCTGTTTCACGATCCGTCCGGCGCCGTCGATGATGAATGTCTCCGGCACGCCGGAGGAACCCAGCGAAAGTTGCACTTCGCTCACCTTATCGTCACCGATCGCGCGATAAGGGTCACCATAACGCTGAAGAAATTCGCTCACCGCCGGCCCAGTGTCACGAATCGCAATCGCGTCGATCGGCACACCCATGGCTTTCAACCGCATGAGTTGCGGCGCCTCTGCGATGCACGGGATGCACCAACTCGCGAAGATATTGAGCAGGCGTGGCTGCCCGGTACGTAGCGCGGCGGCATCGAGCCCCGGTTTGCCGGGAACGAGCGGCGCGAGCGTGAAATCGGGCATCGGCTTGCCGATCATCGCCGAATAGACGGTGCGATCGGCAGGCTTCATCAGCTCGCGCGCCGCAAAGGCCAGCACCACCACCACAGCCAAGAGTGGTAGCCAGGGGAGCCAGCGCCTCATTGCCACGCCGCCTCCCGCGCCCGGCGTGCCAAGCGACGCTCGCGCAGGATATGACCGAGCATCGACAGCGCCCCGCCCAGCGCAACCAGCCCGCCGCCAAGCCAGATCAGCGTGACGAACGGCTTCCACCACAGGCGAAGCTGCCAGCGCCCGGCATTATCGGGCTGGCCGAGCACGGTATAGAGCTGGCCATCGAGCCGCGTCGCGATCGCGCTCTCGCTCGTCGTGGTGGGCGGATTGGAAAAGAACCGCGATTGTGGGCGGAGATAGAATATTTCGCCGTCCTCGCCGCGCCTGACGCTCAGCCGCGCCTCCAGCGCGGACCAATTGGGGCCGATCAGCGGATTCACGCCCTCGAAGGTGACACTGAACGGCCCGACCTGAACCGGCTCGCCAACGCGCGCGGCGACCAGCCGCTCCTGCGTCCATGCGGTTGATGCGGCCATCCCTGCAAGGCTCACCGCGATGCCAAGATGCGCGATCACCATGCCGTAGAGGAACAAGGGAGCGCGTCGCAGATCGCGCTTCCACAGCGGCGCCACGCTCGCCACCGCCAACCCGGTCGCGAGCGACAGCCCCGCGAGTTGCAGAAAACTCATCCCGCCCGCGAGCACGACGAGACCAGCGGCGGTAAAGACGGTCGCCGCGATCGGCCACATCATCCGCTCCAGCACCGCCTGCGCCTCGTCCCGCCGCCAGCGCAGCAGCGGCCCGACCGCCATGATCGCCACCAGCACCAGCGCCACCGGCCCGGCGGTCTTGTCGAAGAACGGCGGGCCGACCGAAAGCTGCGTCCCCATCGCCGCCGCGACGATCGGATAGAAGGTGCCGATCAGCACGATGCCGAGGATCACCGAAAGCAGCAGGTTGTTCGCGACCAACCCGCCCTCGCGGCTCAGCAACTCGAAGGTATTGCCCGCGCGCACCGTGCCCACGCGGGTGGCGAACAGCGTGAGCGCGCCGCCGATATAGATCGCCAGCAGCGCGAGGATGAACGCCCCGCGCTCGGGATCGACGGCGAAAGCGTGGACGCTGGTGAGGATGCCCGAACGGACGAGGAAGGTGCCGATCATCGACATGGAGAAGGCGACCACCGCCAGCATCACCGTCCACGCGCGCAAGCCATCACGCGTCGCCAGCACCGTCACCGAATGGAGCAGCGCGGTCGCCGCCAGCCACGGCATCAGCGAGGCATTCTCCACCGGATCCCAGAACCACCAGCCGCCCCAGCCGAGTTCGTAATAGGCCCAATAGCTCCCCGCCGTGATGCCCAAGGTCAGGAATATCCATGCGCCCAGCACCCAGGGCCGCATCGCGCGCGCGAACGCCGGCCCCACCTCGCGCGTCACCAGCGCGCCGATCGCGAAGGAGAAGGCCACCGATAGGCCGACATAGCCGATGTAAAGCGTCGGCGGATGGAAGGCCAAACCAGGGTCTTGCAGCAGCGGGTTCAGCCCCTGCCCGTCAAGCGGCGCCGGATCGAGCCGGGCGAACGGATTGGAGGCGAACAGCAGAAACGCGTAGAAACCAAGCGCGATCGCCGCCTGTCCGCCGAGCGTCGCGATCAACGGGCGCTCGTCGAGCCGGCGTTCGAGCAACGCCACCGCACCGCCCGCGACGCCAAGGATCGTCACCCAGAGGAGCATCGAGCCTTCGTGATTCCCCCACGCGCCGGCGAATTTGTAGAGGAGCGGCTTGGCCGAGTGGCTGTTCGCGGCGACCAGCGCGACCGACATGTCAGAGACGCAAAACACCGCGATCAGCGCGATCATCGACAGCGCGGCCATCAGCCCCTGCACCACCGCGACAGGGCGGACGGCGGCGAGCAGCGTCGCATCGGCGCGACGCACCGCGATTCCCGCCAGCACCAGTTGCAACGCGGCCAGCGCGGCGGCGAACCACAGAGCGGCCAGCCCGGCTTCGGCGGTCATGCGGCCCGCGTCCACGCGCTAATTTCGAGCGTCACCTTGATCTCACCAATCCCCGTGGCGGGTTCCCCCGCGTGCCGGCGTCGCTCTTGCGACACGAACCGGCGCGATACAAGGCCGCGCTGCCTCAGCGGAAGACGATGGTGCGCGCGCCGTTGAGCAGCACGCGATCCTGAAGGTGATAGGTCACCGCCTCCGCCAGCACGCGCCGTTCGATATCGCGGCCCTTGCGAACCAGATCATCGGGCGTATCGGCGTGGCTGATCGGCTCCACATCCTGCGCGATGATCGGGCCTTCATCGAGATCGGCGGTCACGTAATGCGCGGTCGCGCCGATCATCTTCACCCCGCGGGCATAGGCCTGATGATAGGGTTTGGCGCCCTTGAAGCCGGGCAGGAAGCTGTGGTGAATGTTGATGCAGCGCCCGGAAAGGAACGCCGCCAGATCGTCCGACAGCACCTGCATATAGCGCGCCAGCACCACCAGATCCGCTCCGCTCCCGGTCACGATCCGCTTCAGCGCGGCTTCCTGCGCCGGTTTGTTCTCCCTGGTGACGGGCAGATGGTGAAACGGAATATCGCCGATCGCGGCGGCGTGCAGCGCCTCGCGCGGATGGTTGGAGACGATCGCCACCACGTCCATCGGCAGTTCGCCGATCCGATGGCGATAGAGCAGATCGGCGAGACAGTGATCGAATTTCGACACCATCAGCAGCACGCGTTTGCGCACCGCCGCCGATTCCATCGACCAGTCCGCGCCCACCGCATCCGCGATCGGGCCGAAACCTTCACGCAGCCCTTCGACACCGGCGTCGCATTGGAACACCGCGCGCATGAAAAACCGGCCGTTGAGCCGATCGTCGAATTGCTGCGCGTCGATGATATTGCCGCCGTGGCCCGCGAGAAAGCCCGCGACCGTCGCGACCAAGCCTGGGCGATCCTCGCATGAAAGGCGCAGGACAATCGTATCGGTCATCGGGGAAACCTCCGCCCGTCGGGCACGGCAGTGTTGATTGAAACGCACCGGCGCGGGGGGTGCGGCGAGCGTCTGGTCTGTCAAAAGAGCGTTGTCGAAAGGCGATCCGCGCTCAATCCTGCGGCGGCGGGCTGGTGCCGGCCTGTTCGGCGCGCTTGATCGCCTGCCGTTCGAGATACCATTGCCGCGCGTTCATCTGGGCGCAGCCGGTCTGCCCGCCAGTGCCCACCGCCGAGCAGGTATTGGGCAGGCCGCCCGCGGTGCGCCCCACCTCATCCACCGTCTGCGCGCGATTGACCCAGCTCTGGTTCTTCGCGGGCACCTCCGGCGGGCGGCGCAATTCCTTGGGCACGCGATATTGCTCGTTGGGGTCCAGCCGGTTGCACACCACCACCTCGTTCGAGGTGGAAGGCGGACATTTCTCGTTGCCGGTAAGCGTCACGCTGCGGATGCGCTTGGGCGGCTCCCCGGTTTGCGTCTGCATCTCCTGATGCACGGTTTCGGCGAGCTTGGCGGATGGAGCCGGTTGCGTCGCCTGCGTCGCGAGTGCCGCCGCCGGCAAAGTGGCGAACGCCAGCATGGTCAGGGGACGGAACATCGCATGGTCTCCTCGGCAAACAACGTAACGTCGTCCGGCGGCCTTGTATCCCGGCTGAACGTTCCGATCCGGTTACCGCAAGTTTCCGCATCGCAACAGCCGTTGCGATGCGAACGGAATGGAGTAAGGCCAGCGAGATGATCCTCGTTGTCGATAATTATGACAGCTTCACCTGGAACCTGGTCCATTATCTGATGGAACTGGGGGCGGAGGTCCGCGTCGTGCGCAACGATGCGATGAGCGTGGCGGATGCGCTGGCGACCAACGCGACGGGCTTTCTGATATCGCCCGGCCCCTGCACCCCCAACGAAGCGGGGATCAGCCTGGGGCTTGTCGCCGCCTGTGCGGAAACCGCCCGGCCGCTGCTCGGCGTGTGCCTTGGCCACCAGTCGATCGGCCAGCATTTCGGCGGCCATGTGGTGCGCGGCGGGCTGATGCACGGCAAGACTTCGCCGATAACGCATGACGGCACGGGGGTGTTCGCGGGCATCCCCTCACCGTTCACGGCGACGCGCTATCACTCGCTGATCGTAGAGGACGTGCCGGATGCGCTGGTCGTCAACGCCACCGCGCCGGACGGTTCGGTGATGGGATTGCGGCATCGCGAACTGCCGATCCATGGCGTCCAATTTCACCCCGAGAGCATCGCCACCGAACACGGGCACGCGCTGCTCGCCAATTTCCTGAAGGCCACCGGCACGGCATGAGCAGTTTCGTCCAGTTGCCCGATCCGGCGCTGCCACTGGCCCGCGAAGACGCCGCGCGGGCGTTCGCCGACATTCTCGATGCGCGCGCGAGCGAGGAGGCGATCGCCCAGTTCCTCATCCGGCTGAGCGATCGCGGCGAAACCGCTGTTGAGATCGCCGAAGCCGCCCGCGCGCTGCGCGAACGCCTGATCCCGATCAGCGCGCCCGCCGGCGCGATCGACGTTTGCGGCACCGGCGGTGACGGCCACCACACGCTCAACGTGTCCACCGCCGTCAGCCTGATCGTCGCAGCCTGTGGCGTGCCCGTTGCCAAGCACGGCAATCGCGCGGCCTCGTCAAAGGCGGGCGCGGCCGATACGCTGGAGGCGCTTGGCCTCGACATGGATCGCGCCGGCGCCGGCGCGGAGGAAACGCTCAGCGAACTCGGCATCTGTTTCCTGTTCGCGGCGAACCATCATCCGGCGATGCGGCGCATCACCCCGATCCGCCGCCACATCGGCAAGCGCACGATCTTCAATCTGATGGGGCCGCTCGCCAATCCGGCACGCGTCACCCGCCAGTTGATCGGCATCGCGCGCCCGGATTACGCGCCGGTCTATGCCGCCGCGCTCGCCGAACTAGGGTCGGAAGCCGCGCTCGTCGTTTCCGGCGAGGAAGGGCTGGACGAGGTTTCCGGCGCCGGGCCGACGATCGCGGTATCGGTAGGCGCGATCGCGCTTCCCGAACGCATCGCGCCGGAGGACGCCGGGCTGCCGCGCCACCCGATCGCCGCGATCCACGGCGGAGACCCTGGCTATAACGCCGCCGCGCTGCGCCGCCTGTTACGCGGGGAGCATGGCGCCTATCGCGACGCCGTGCTGCTCAACGCCGCCGCCGCGCTGGCGCTGGTCGGCGAAACGCTGCACGCCGGTGTCGCGCGCGCGGCGGAAGCGATTGACACGGGCGCGGCGGAGGCATTGCTCGACCGCTGGATCGCATGGAAATGACGAACGTACTCGACCGGATTCTCGCCACCAAGCGCGATGAGGTGCGTGCCCGCAGCGCGCGCGCCTCGATCGCCGATCTGGACGCGCGCGCCAGCGAACAGAGCGCGCCACGCGGCTTCCGCGCCGCGCTGGATCGCGCGCCGAACTACGGCCTTGTCGCGGAAATCAAGAAGGCCAGCCCGTCGAAAGGGCTGATCCGCGCCGATTTCGATCCGCCCGCCCATGCCCGCGCGTATCAGGCCGGAGGCGCAGCGTGCCTCTCAGTGCTGACCGACGAACAATATTTTCAAGGGGCGGATGCCTATCTGATCGCCGCGCGCGCGGCGTGTGATCTGCCGGTGCTGCGCAAGGATTTCATGGTCGATCCGTGGCAGGCGGCGGAGGCGCGGTCGATCGGCGCGGATGCGATCCTGCTCATCATGGCGGCGCTTGACGATGTGGCGCTGGCGGAGATCGAGGCGGCCGCGATCGAGCGCGGGATGGACGTGCTGGTCGAGGTCCACGATGCCGGCGAACTGGAACGCGCGCTCAAGCTGAAATCACGCCTCATCGGCGTGAACAACCGCGATCTCCGGGACTTCACGGTCGATTTCGCGCGCACCTATGAACTGGTGGAGCACGCCCCCGCCGGTTGCACCTTTGTCGCCGAGAGCGGGCTCACCTCCCGCGCGGACCTCGATGCGATGGCCGCGCATGGTGTGCGCTGTTTCCTGATCGGCGAATCGCTGATGCGTCAGGCCGATGTTGAGGCGGCGACGCGGGCGCTGGTGGGATGACGCGCCTCACCCACCTCGACGAGGCCGGCGCCGCGCGCATGGTCGATGTGGGTGACAAGCAGGTGACCCGCCGCGAGGCCACAGCGACCGGCCGCATCCTGATGTCCGCCGAAACAGCCGCCGCGATCCGTGATGGCGCGGTGGCGAAAGGCGATGTGCTGGCGGTGGCGCGGGTCGCCGGGATCATGGCGGCGAAGCGCACCAGCGACCTGATCCCGCTCTGCCACCCGCTCCCCCTCACCCGCGTGTCGCTCGATCTGTCGCTGGGCAACGACCATGTCGAAGCAACGGCGACGGCAGCGACCGACGGCAAGACCGGCGTGGAGATGGAGGCGCTGACCGCGGTTTCGGCCGCGCTGCTCACGATCTACGACATGGCGAAGGCGCTGGATCGTGGAATGCGGATCGAGGGCATCCGCCTGCGCGCCAAAAGCGGTGGCCGTTCCGGGGACTGGCACGCCGACTGACCTGAAACCGGCAAGTAAGCTGACGGGGCCGGGATTGTCGGAAAGCCGATACGGCGCATAAATTGCGCGAACCCGGCCTGAATGATAAAACACAGCCGCGACCACGCAGGGGCGATTGCGATGGATGTGTCACGCCGCGATGCAATGCTCGGAGGATTATCGCTCCCGCTGATGGCCCGATCATCCGTCGCGCCGGACCAGCCGACAAATCTCCTGTCGCCGACGGGGCAGGAAACCTTTGGTCCGTTTTATCCCGTCCGGGGACCACGCGGACATGATCTCGACCTAACCCATTATCCGGGCAAGCGCGGTCGGGCGGCAGGTCAGGTTATGCAACTCAGCGGGCGAGTCACTGACAGGAGGGGGAATCCGCTGCCGCATACCGCTGTCACGTTGTGGCAGGCGAATGCCGCCGGTCGCTACACCAATCCCGTCGACACCAATATCGCGCCACTTGATCCGAACTTCCTCGGCGTGGTCGACTTCGAGACTGCTCAGGATGGCACTTATCGCATACGCACGATCAAGCCTGGACCGTATCCCGAGCCATCGGGAACGATCCGCACGCCGCATATCCACTGGGACGTGACCCACGCCGATTATCGGCTTGTCACCCAAATGTACTTTCCGGGCGAGAGCCTCAATCAGACCGACATTCTGCTTTCGACACTAACGGCGCGGCGGCGCAATCCGGCAACGGTCATCTGCAAGCCGGTTCAGTCGAGCGAACCGGGCGTACTTGCCTTCACCTTCGATATTGTCATGCTCGCGTAACCGGATTCGCGCCGGGCACCGGCTCGCCGGCTACAATCCCTGCGCCGCCTCCAGCACTTCCGCCGCGTGACCCGCCACCTTCACCTTGCGCCATTCGCGCGCGAGTTTGCCATCCTTGCCGAACAGGAAGGTCGCGCGCTCGATGCCCATATATTTGCGACCGTACATGGATTTCTCGACCCATACGCCGAACGCCTCGCAGGCCGCGCCATCCTCGTCGCTCGCCAGCGGCACGGTCAGACCATATTTCGCGATGAAATTGCCGTGTCGCTTCGGGCTGTCCTTCGACACGCCGAGCAGCGCCACGCCTGCTTGCGCGAAATCCGCCGCCAGCGCGGAAAAGTCCTGCGCCTCGCGGGTGCAGCCGGTCGTATCGTCCTTGGGATAGAAATAGACCACCAGCGGCCGGGGCAGCGCGGCGAGTTGCACCGGCGCGCCGCGCGGATCAACCAGCGTCAGATCGGGAATCGCGTCCATCTATCACTCCCAGCCAGGTATCGCGCACCTCCTGCCGCGCCGCATCCAGCCCGGCAAGCACCTGCGCCCAATCATTCAGCCCAAGCGCCCGTGCCAGCAGCGCGCTCGTCGCCAGCGCCTCCGGTTCCTGCGCATCGGGCGCGACCAGCCGCAAGGTGACGAGCAGACGCGTCAGCAATTCATAAGCCGCGCCGATCCCCGCCGGCAGCAGCGGCCCGAGCAAATCGATCGCGCGCGCCAGTCGCGGATCGAAGCCGCTCTTGTGTTCGAGTTGCAGCGTATGCACCGCGAATTCGAGATCGACGAGCCCACCCGGCAGCAACTTCGCGTCGAGCGGGCCGGCGGGTTTCTTGTGCGCCGCCATCTCCTCGCGCATCTTCGCCGCATCCGCCACCACGTCGCGATCCTTGCGCGCGCCGGCGAGCACCGCGTGGATTTCGGCCTGAAGCGCGGCGCGCGCGACCTCGGACCCGAAAACGGGGCGCGCACGGGTCAGCGCCATATGCTCCCAAGTCCAGGCATCCTCGCGCTGATATCGCGCGAACGAATCGACGCTCACCACCAGCGGCCCCTGCGCGCCCGATGGTCGCAGCCTTGTGTCGACCGAATAGAGCGGCCCCGCCGCCGTGGCGACCGACAGTGCCGCCGTCACGCGTTGCGCCAGGCGGTTGTAATATAGCGTCGCGCCAAGCGGCCTCGGCCCATCGGATTCGGTCGAAAATTCGCCGGTGAACAAATAGATGAGATCAAGATCGGATGCGTGCGTAAGCGCCCCGCCACCGAGCCGGCCAAGCGCGAGGATGATGAACTCGCTGCCGGGCACCCGGCCATGCGCGCGGACGAATTCGTCGATCGTCGCGCTCGTCAGCGCCTCGATCGCGGCCTCGGCGACGCGCGCATAGCCGGTCGCCACCTCAAGCGGATCGGCCACGCCGGCGACGATCTGCGCGCCCAGCGCGAACCTTTTATCGCCAACCACGCGGCGCGCATGATCGAGCCGCTCCTGATAATCGGCATCCTGCTCGACCGCCTCCATTTCCGCGACCAGCGCGGCAAGATCGCCGACCGGGGCGAGCGCGGTGGCGTCGATCAGCCCGTCGAGTAGATCGGGGCGTCGGCCCAGCTCCTCGGCGAGCGTCGGCGCATGGCTCAGGATCGCCGCGAGCAGGCTGGTCAGCGCCGGGCGCGCTTCGAGCAGACGGAAGATGTTGATCGCACTTGGTAGCCGTTCGAGCAGCAAGTCCAGCCGTTGCAGCGCCGCGCGCGGCACCGGCGCATCGGCGAAGGCCGCGACGATGCCCGGAAGCACCGCCTCCAGCGCCGCTTTCGCCGCGGGGCTGCGCAACGCCGGATAGCGGCCGGAGCGCCACAACCCGATCCGCGTCGCCGCACCTTCCGCGTCCGCGAAGCCGGCGGCGGCGAGTTGCTCCACCAGCCGTTCGTGATGCGCCGAGAGCGCAGCGCCCGCGGGCGCGGCCAACACGTCGAACACCGCGGCCACCCGCTCGACATGCGGGCGCAGGTGATCGAGCAACGCCGCGCCGTCCGCCCGCCCGTCGAGCCGCGCGACGCGATCGAGCGCGTCGCCCACCGGCAGATGATGCGTCTGGCGATCGTCGATCATCTGCACGCGATGCTCGATCGTGCGCAGCGCGACATAGGCCTCGGTCAGCGCCCGTGCGTCATCGGGGTCGATTCGCCCCGCCGCGGCCAGCGCAGCCAGCGCGGCACGGGTATCCCCCATCCGCAGCGCCGGATCGCGCCCGCCGTGGATCAACTGATGAATCTGCGCGAAAAACTCCACCTCGCGGATGCCACCGCGCCCGCGCTTCAGATCATAGCCGGGGCCGAATGCCTGCCCTTGCGAATGGTGATCGCGAATACGGCGCGTGATATCGACGATCTCGCCGATCGCACCGAAATCGAGGCTTCGGCGCCATACGAAGGGCCGGATCGCCTCCAGAAAGCGCAAGCCGAGCGCCATATCGCCCGCACATGCCCGCGCGCGGATGAACGCGGCGCGCTCCCATGGCAGCGCCTGCGATTCATAATAGCCGATCGCGGCGTCCACCGAGATGACGATCGGCGTCACCTCCGGCGATGGCCGCAACCGCAAGTCGATGCGCAGGACATAACCGTCGGCGTCCAGCGCCTGCAGCAATTCAATCACGCGCCGACCGATCCGCACGGCGGCATCCGCCGGGTCTTCGCGCGGCCTGGTCGGCAAGGTCAGCGGGTCGAACAGCAGGATCGGATCAATATCCGACGAATAATTCAGCTCGCGACTGCCCAGTTTGCCGAGCGCGATCGCCGCGAAGCCCGTGGGTTCGGCGCCAGGCGTCCTCTCCTCGATCGCCGCGCGGATCGCGCGATCCAGCGCGGCATCGGCGAAATCGGACAACGCGTTGGTAACGGTGGTGAGATCAAGCGCACCGGAAAGATCGCCGATCGCCGCCGTCAGCGCGAGCCGTCGCCGCGCGAGCCTGAGCGTCCGCGCCGCTCCACCCTCGTCGAGCCACGCGACAGCCGCGAGCGGCAATGCGCCGGTCTCCAGCGTGGCGGCAAGCTCCGGCTCGCGATCGAGCAGCATCGCGAGGAAGGGCGCATTCGTTCGTGCGCGCTCGATCGCGTCATGCGCCGCGGCTTGCGCGGCGATTTTTTCGGGTACGGCAGAATCAATCATGGCTGGTGCTTACCTGCCGAGAAACTTCGTGGTCATTCAACCGTTTTAATCGCCATGGATCGCCCCACCGCCCTTCACGATGCAGATACCGCGCCGCCCCAATTCGTGCCGAAACCGCGCGCGAGCGACGCGATCGGCGAATCGCTGCGTCAGGCGTTTCGGCCAAGGAGCAGCGCGATGGAAATGAGCGATCTGCTCGCGCGGCTCGATCGGATCGCTTGACGGCGCCGGTCAACGATCCCGGCTGAGTTCGTTCACCTCGCTCATGATCGCATCAAGCACGGTCCCGCTGCCCTCGCTCTTGTGGCCGGTGCGAGGCGTCATATCCTTGCCGTTCATCAACGCTTCCAGCGCAACGCGGCCGCGCGCGACGCGGCTTTTGATCGTGCCGACCGCGACGCCGCAGATATCCGCGGCTTCCTCATAGGCGAAGCCACCGGCGCCCACCAGAATCAGCGCCTCGCGCTGCGGCTGTGGCAAGTGCATCAGCGCGCGCTGCATATCCGCCAGTTCGACATGCTTGTCCTGCCCGGCGGGCGCGGCGAGCAGGCGATCGGCGACCAGATCATCCCATTCGCCCTTGAAACGCGCGCGCCGCATCTGAGAGAGATACAGGTTGCGCAGGATGATGAAGGTCCAGGCGCGCATATTCGTACCGGCCTGGAAGCGTTTGCGCGCGGCCCACGCCTTGAGCAGCGTCTCCTGCACGAGATCGTCGGCGAGGTCGCGATTCCCCGACAGGGAACGCCCAAAGGCACGCAGGTGCGGGATCACCCGCGCGAGTTGCTCTTTGAATTCGGGATCGGAGAGCGATACGTGCTCGCCCTGCGCATCGGCGCCCGCGCCATCTGTCTGAGATGGATCCTGCGTCATTCTGTCGCGATCATTCCCCGCCGCGACCGGAAACCAGTCCGGCCAGTTTCAATAAGATATGGCCAACGGGCGCGTTTTTCCACCCGCCCCGGCAACGCAATTCAGGCGCTGCCTAAAGCCGGGTGAACACCACGATGGCAAAGATCACGATCACGAGCGCGAGCGAATAACCAAGGATATACCGCGTCATATGCGGTGTGGCCCCGGCCCTCGCCTCCTCCGTGCTTCGATGGATCGGTTCCTGTTCGTCTGTCATGAAGGCCAAACGAACAAGAACCGTTTTGGGTCCGTATCAACCTCAAAGGGCGGGAACGGTCGATTGATCGAAGAACAATGCCTGGCTGATCGCGGCCTTCACCGTCGAACGCTGGAACGGTTTGGTAATCAGGAAGGTCGGCTCCGGTCGTTCGCCCGTCAGCAACCGTTCGGGAAAGGCGGTGATGAAGATCACCGGCACGCGGAATTCGGCGAGAATATCCTTCACCGCGTCGATGCCGGAGCTGTCGTCGGCCAATTGGATATCGGCCAGCACCAGGCCGGGGCGATCCTCCATCGCCAGCGCAACGGCCTCGTCACGGGTCACCGCCACGCCGGTCACATCATGGCCGAGATCGCGGACGATCGTTTCCACGTCCATCGCGATGATCGGTTCATCCTCGATAATCAGCACGCGCGCGCGCGTCTGCCGCTCGATCTCCGCCATCGCCTCGCTGACCAGATCCTCGACCTCATCGGCCCCGACGTCGATCAGATAGGCCGCGTCCTCCGGGGTGAAGCCTTCCATCGCGGTAAGCAGCAGCGCTTGCCGCGAAAGCGGGGTCATCCGCGCGAGCCGCGCGCGCGCCACCATTTCCTGCTCGTTGGCGTCGCCCGCCTCCGGCAATTCGTCGATATGCGATGATGCCCAGATCGCCTGAAACGTCCGGTAAAGGGCAAGCCGGGGGTCCACATCGCGCGGAAACTCCTCCGGCGCCGCGACGATCGCCTCCAGCGTGGCGCGGACGTATTTGTCGCCGTGGTGCTGGCTTCCGGTCAACGCGCGGCCATAACGCCGGAGGAATGGAAGGTGCGGCGCGAGCTGTTGTCCAAGCGACATGGGCGTTATTTTCTCCGTACCAAACCGGGCCTGCGCGAACGCCGCCCCAACGATCTCAAAACCTCTAACGTATCGACATGCAATCCCGTATCGCAGGCCCACGCCGCTTTGATGATTTTGTTGTTGGGAGTGGAACCAACGAGCGCGTCTTTGGTTTCATAGGTTCTCCCTGGAATGCGATGCGTATCGGGGCTTGCGGTTTTACCCAGCCGCGTCTTTTAGAAATGTAGAAATCCCGTGCGGTCGGGCGGTTCCGGGGGGCAGGTGTTGAGTTCGGACGATCAGGCAAAATTACCGCATCGAGAAAAGAACGCGACGATTCCCGCAAAGGATCGTGACATGGGCTCCGCGTTGCGCTCGATCTATCAGCAAACCATAGAAGAAAAGATCCCGGACGAGATGCTGCTGCTGCTCGGGAAGCTGGATTAGGACGCCGATCGCAATGGCTGGGAAGGTGGATCGTCCCGGCTCCGCAACGGCTTTCGCGGCACTGATGATCGCCCGCTGGCCGACCGGGGCCAAATTATTCCTCATCCTGAGCATCGCGCTGCTGCCGCTGGCGATGATCGCCGTTTTCGCAACGCTGCAAACCACGCGCAACGCCGATAGCGAATCGCGCGCCGGCCTGCGCCTCGCCTCCGCCGAAAGCAGCCGGGCGATGGCGATCGAGCTTATCGGCGACATGACCGCGCTACGCTCCGCGGTCAACGCGCTCGCCGCGGACGCGCAGGATGCGCCAAGTTGCGCGCGCGTGAAGGGGGTGTTCGCGCAGCTATCGACCAACGGCACGCGTTTTGTGATCTTCGATCGCGAAGGCCGGGCATTGTGCGGCACGCCTTTCGTCGGCGCGCGCCATATCGGACGGCAGGCCGAGGGCGCGACGGTCGCAGCCCGCGTGCAGCCGGAACGCGGCCTTTCACTCGGCGTGGCAGGGACCCAACATCGCCTGTTCGGCGCGGCCTTCTTTCCCAGGGAATTCCTGGCGGCGGTCAGCCGACCGAGCGGAATGCCGCACCCCTATCAACTCGTGCTGATGCATGGCGGGCATCAACTGATCGTCGATCACCTGCCCCGCGAATCCGCGCTCGAACGCCGCACCACCAACCGAACCAATCTGGGCTTTGCCGATCTCGCGCTGGAAATGCAGATGCGCAGTACGCCGATCACCTCCTCGCTGGTGATCGCGTTGCTGTTGCCGCTGTTGATGTGGGCGGCGGCGGCGGGCGTTTCCTGGTTCGTCGTCGATCGCCTGCTGGTGCGGCCACTGCGCGATCTGCGCGCCGGCATGGCGGCGCTGACGCCCGGCGAGGAGCCGGACCCGGCGCTGCTCCGCGCCCTGCCCGCGCAGGAAATTCGTGAACTCGGCGACACGCTGCGCGCGCTCACCCGCACGGTGGCCTTGCACGAGGCCGGGCTGGCGGAGGGGCTGGTGCGACAAACACGTTTGACGCGTGAAGTGCATCATCGCGTGAAAAACAATCTTCAGGTGATCTCCAGCCTGATAAACCTCCATGCCCGCAGTGCGCGAACCCCCGACGCGTCACAGGCCTATGCCTCGATCCAGCGCCGTGTCGATGCGCTCGCCGTGGTGCATCGCAATCACTTCGCCGAAATGGAGGAAAATCGCGGGCTTGGCCTTCGTCCCGTCATCAGCGAACTCGCCACCAATATCCGGGCGACCGCGCCAGAGGGCAGCCGGCTGAGCATCGCGCTTGATCTCGATCCCTTCTATGTCGGGCAGGACGTGGCGGTTCCGATCGCCTTTCTCGTCACCGAGGCGGTCGAACTTGCGCTGGCCGACGATGCCCAGGCCGAGATTCGCATCTCGCTGAAGCCGGATGGCGAACATGACGATCGCGCGATATTGCGCGTTTCCTCCACCGCGCTCATCCCGAGCGCGGCCCTGTCCGCCCGGCTCGAACAGCGTTATGGCCGCGTGATGGAAGGGCTGTCGCGGCAACTTCGCGCGCCGTTGCAATATGATCCGGAAAACGGCGCCTATGCCATCACCATTCCGGTCATCGGCCGCGAATAGCCACGATCAAAGACGGTGGCGCCATCAGCCGACTTTTTTTCGCGACGATCGGAACCCGGCGGATTTGGGATCGTTCTGACCTGCGGATAGCGAATATTTGCCCCCCCGCTCTCGCTATCCAAGTCACAGGCCCGAAAGCGTCGTCCCCTCCCCCCCGGTGACGCTTTCGGGCCTTAAATTTTGTCCCGTCATCGTCTTTCGGCGCCATCCCGGTTTGCGCTCTCGGCGGAAATCGACCATCTGCCCCGCGCAGGAGGACGCACGATGTGCAAGGTTTTCGGATTGATGGCGGTTACGGCGGCGGTGCTGCTGGCAGGGTGCAACACGATCGAGGGCATCGGCAAGGACGTGTCCTCCGCGGGCAAAACCGTTTCCAAGACGGCGCACGACGCGAAGTAATTCGCCGGCGCTGCATCCCCTTTGGGCCGGATGCAGCGCGCCCGTTATTCCCCGGCCACCACGTCCGCGTCCACCGTTGCAGCCGCTTCGCGCGAGCGCCCGCGCTCGGTGAACCAGATGCCGATCAGCGCCAGTTCGTAGAGAATGCACAAGGGTATCGCGAGCAGAAGCTGCGATCCCACGTCCGGCGGCGTGAGCACCGCCGCGATCGCGAAAGCTGCGACGATCGCATAACGCCGCACGCTCTTGAGCTGCTGGCGGGTGACAATACCGGCGCGCTCCAGCAGCATCAGCAGCACCGGCAGCAGGAAGGCAATGCCGAAGCCGAACAGGAATTGCATGATGAACGACAGATAATTGCCGATCGCCGGCAATGCTTCCTGATGCACGCCGCCGATATTGCCCTGAAAGCTCAGCAGGAAATGCAGCGCCATCGGCACCGCGATGAAATAGGCCATCGCCGCCCCGATCCCGAACAGCACCGGGGTCGCAAGCAGGAACGGCAGCAGCGCCCGCTTCTCCTTGCGGTAGAGGCCGGGCGCGACGAACTGCCATAACTGGTTGGCGATCACGGGGAACGACACCATCGTCGCGGCGAAGAAGGCGACCTTTACCTTCACGAAAAACGCTTCGAATATCTGGGTGTAGATCAGCTTGGTCTGCCCCGCCTGCAACAGCGGACGGACGAGAACCGCGAAGATGTCCTCCGCGAAATAATAGCAGACGAAGAACGCCACGATGAGCGCGCCGATGCAGTAAAGCAACCGCCGACGCAGTTCGATCAGATGGTCGAGCAGCGGCGCCTTGCTGTCGTCTATCTCCTTCATGCCGCGGGCTTCTCCTGGCCCGCCGCAGCCGGCGCGGGCGTGTCAGCCGGCCCGGCTTCAGGCGGCGCGGCGACCACGGGCTTCTCCACCATCACCGGCGCCGCATCCTCCGTATCGGGCGCGGCGGGCGCGGCGGGCGCATGTTCGATCATTTCAGGAGGTGAAGGCGGGTGCATCTCCATGATCCGCGCATTCTCCTCCTTCCACTTCTTTTCCATCTCGGCGAGTTCGGCCTCGCGGATCATTTCGTCGAAGCCGGAACGGAACTGGCGCGCGACCGAACGCGCGCGACCGACCCAATAGCCGAGAACGCGCATCGCCTTGGGCAAATCCTTCGGCCCGATGACAACCAGCGCCACCAGGGCCACGACCGCCCATTCGGAGAAATTGAAATCAAGCATGATCGGCCCGGCGGTGCGGAAGGATCAGATCGAGGCGACGGCGAATCAGCGCGTCTTCTCGTCCTGAACGATCGTTTCAGCGGCCGGCCGCACCGGCTGCTGGGTTTCGATACGCGGCGCCGGCTTGGCGACGGCATCCTCGTCTTCCTCTGCCATGCCCTTCTTGAAATTCTTTACGCCCTTCGCGACATCACCCATCAGGTTCGAGAAGCGGCCACCTCCCAAAAGAAGGATGGCGATGATGGCGACGACGATCCAATGCAGCGGGCCAAACGCGCCCATGACGGCTCTCCTGAAATACAGGCGACGTATCTAGTCATCCTCATCGCTTTTTTCCACCGCGAGTTGGTCGAAAGCGAGATCGACCGGGTCGAGCAGCCCCGCCGCCTTCAGATCGTCGATTCCCGGCAGGTCGCGGCGGCTTTCCAGCCCGAAATGGTCGAGGAAGCCCGCGGTGGTCGCGAACATCAGCGGTCGCCCTGGCACTTCGCGGCGCCCGGCGGGGCGCACCCACCCCGCCTCCATCAGCACATCGAGCGTGCCCTTCGATATCTGCACGCCGCGAATCGCCTCGATCTCGGCGCGTGTCACCGGCTCGTGATAGGCGATGATCGCCAGCGTCTCGATGCCCGCGCGGCTTAGCTTGCGCGCTTCCTCGCGATCGCGGCGCAGCAGGTGAGCGAGATCAGGCGCGGTCTCGAAATGCCATCGCTCGCCCCGACGGACGAGATTGATCCCCCGCTCGGCATAATCCGCGACAAGCGCCCGGAGCGCCCCCGCCACATCGCCCTCGCCAACGTGCGCCCGGATCGCATCGACCGTCATCGGCTCGCTCGCGGCGAACAGCACGGCTTCCACCGCGCGCGCGAGATCGTCCGGCGGGCTCATGTCGGCGCCCGGAGATAGAGCGGCGCGAAGGGTGATTTCTGCGCCAGTTCCACCCTGCCCTGCCGCGCCAGTTCCAGTGCCGCGAGGAAGCTGGAGGCAAGCGCGGACTTGCGGAACGGGCCAGAGGCGCCATCCGGCAGGAAATGCTCGATCATCGACCATTCGATCGTCGCACCGATCAGCCCCGAGACACGCTCCATCGCCGCTTCGAGCGTCATCACCTGGCGATCGTGAACGACATGCAGCACGGGCCGGGTTCGCGCGGACACCCGGCCATAAGCGGCAATGAGATCATAGATTTCCGCCGTCCAGCGCGCCTTGCGGACGGTGCGCAGCCCCTCGGGCATGGCGCGCGCGAACACGTCGCGCCCCAGCCGGTCACGCGCCATCAGCCGCGCGCCCGCCTCGCGCATCGCATTGAGCCGTTCGAGGCGGATCTGGAGCCTGAGCGCCAGTTCCTCCGGGCTCGGTTCGATCTCGGGGTCGCGCGGCAGCAACAGGCCCGATTTGAGATAGGCGAGCCACGCCGCCATCACCAGATAATCCGCCGCCAGTTCCAGCCGCAGCGATCGCGCGCGATCGACATACAGCAGATATTGCTCGACCAGCGCGAGGATCGAAATCTGCTTCAGATCGACCTTCTGCGACCGCGCGAGCGCGAGCAACAGATCGAGCGGTCCCTCCCACCCGTCGAGATCGAGCGTCAGCGTATCAGCTTCGTCAGTCAACGGCGACAATCAGGAGCGCTGGGTTTCATTGCATCATGCTGGCAGAACGATGCGGCGTTGCACAGTCCCCGGCCTGACGGGCGAAGTTCACGAAGTTCGCACGAGTGAATATTGCGTCGCGTTTGGCGCCATTTGCTTCTTCAAGCCAGCGCGAGCAAGGCGTCCCGCTTTGCGAGCAGCGCGGCGAGATCGCCCTCGCCCGGCGCGGCGCTCGCCATCGCGCGATCGAGCCGCGCGCGCGACGCAGCGGAGATATCCCCCAGCCGCCCGGCGATCTCAACCATCTCGTCCATCCGCGCCCAGCAATCGAGCACCAGATCGCACCCCGCCGCGATCGCGCCAGCGGCTTTCTCCCCCGCCGTGCCGGACAGGGCCTTCATGTCGATATCATCGGTCATCAAGAGGCCATCGAAACCGATACGGCGGCGGATGATTCCCTCGATCACGATGGGAGACAGCGTCGCCGGGCGTTCGCGATCCCATGCTTCATAGACGATATGGCTGGTCATCCCCATCGCCGCGCCAGCGAGCGCGCGAAACGGGGCGAGATCCTCCTCCAGTTCCGCGTCCGAGGCGGTGACGGTGGGCAAATCATAATGCGAATCGACGATCGCCCGGCCATGCCCCGGCATATGCTTGACCACGCCGACGACACCGCCCGCCGCCAGCCCTTCAAGCGTCGCGCGGCCCATCGCCGCGACACGCTTCGGCTCGTGCCCGTAAGCGCGCGACGCGATCGCCTCGGTCGTCCCCTCGCGCGCGACATCGAGCAGCGGCAGGCAATCGACCGTGATGCCGACCTCCGCCAGCATCAGCCCGATCGCATGGGCATTGGCGCGCGCCGCCTCGATCGCGGACATCGGCGCGCGTTCATACAGCGCGTCGAACGCCGGCCCGGCTGGAAAAGCCGGCCATTCCGGCGGCCCGAGCCGCGCGACCCGCCCGCCTTCCTGATCGACGAGGATCGCGACATCGCCGCGCCCCTCCAGGTCGCGCAGTGAATCGGTGAGCGCGCGAAGCTGGGCGCGATCGGCCACGTTGCGCTTGAACAGAATGTAACCCGCTGGCCGCGCCTCCCGAAAGAAGGCGCGTTCGTCATCGGAGAGGGCGTGGCCGGCGAGGCCGAAGATCACTGGCTTCATGCGAAAGGCGATACCGCCACCGCGATCACCGCGAAAGCGGTGATGCGGCGCACGGGCGATCAACTCGTCACGAAGCAGCTTTCCCCCGCCACCTTCAGCCGCCCGCAGATATCCGAGGCGGCATCCGCGCTGCCGGCATTGACGCGCAGGCGATAGACCTTGCGATCGTTGACATCGGCGGCCTGCACAGATTTCCCCAGCGTCGCGAGATAGGTGAAGCGCTTGGCGAGCGCGCTCCACGCCGCATTGGCCACCGCCTCGCTCGGGAAGGCGCCGAGCTGGACGAGCGATCCGCCCGATCCAGCGCCCGGCACCGGCGCACGCGGCGCGGAAACCGGCTCCGCCGCCTTCAGCCTGCCGCCAGCCCCCGGCACCGCGACGGCGACCGTGCGCGTGCCCGCATCGGGCGCCGGCACCGGCTTCGCCGCCGCGCGGCGACCGTCGATCGGCGTTTCGGGAACCGCCTTCAGGTCGATCGCGGCGGAGGAATTGGCGCCCGCGCTGGTGGCGATCGCCGAATCGCCCTCGCCGCTGACCTTCAGCCCGCCCGGCTCCTCCGGCTTGATCTTGTACTCGCCCGCCGGGGCCTTGATGAGGCCACCGTTGCCCGCGCCAGCAACGGCGCTGGTCTGCTGCATCCGGTAGATACCGAAAATCAGCCCCGCGAGCAGCAGCAGGCCAAGGATCACCAGCGCGACGATGCGCAGCGCGCCCGGCTCGCCATCATCCTCCGGCTCCGCCGATTCCAACCAGGGCAGCCGATCCAGATTGTTCAGATCGACCTTATCAACGCCCGTCATGGCTTACATCTCCGAGACCGCCTCCACCCCCATGATGGATAGACCATTGCGGATAATTTGCGCACACCCATCCGCCAAGAGCAGTCGTGCCGCGCTCGCCTGCGCATCCTCCACGACAAGGAAGCGGCGATCTGGCCGATCATTGCCGACGTTCCAGAGCGAATGGAAAGCCGCTGCCAAATCATAGAGATAAAAGGCCACCCGATGCGGCTCGCGCGCTGCCGCCGCGGTTTCCACGACACGCGGGAATTGCGCGGCGAGCTTCACCAGCGCCAATTCTTCCGTATCAAGACGGGACAGATCGGGCGCAAGCGCGTCGATCCCCGCGTCCGCCGCGCGGCGATGCAGCGATGCGACGCGGGCATGGGCATATTGCACGTAAAAGACCGGATTGTCCTTCGACGCCTCCACCACCTTGGCGAAATCGAAATCCATCTGGGCATCGGCGCGGCGGGTGAGCATGGTGAAACGCACCACATCCTTGCCCACTTCACGCACCACATCCGCCAGCGTGACGAAATTGCCGGCGCGCTTGGACATTTTCACCGGCTCTCCGCCGCGCAGCAGCCGCACCATCTGGACGAGCTTCACGTCAAAGCGCGTCCTGCCCTCGGTCAGCGCGGCGACGGCGGCGGTGATCCGCTTCACCGTGCCGGCATGATCCGCGCCCCAGATGTCGATCAGTTCGTCGGCGGCCTCGGCCTTCTGGAAATGATAAGCGAGATCGGCGCCGAAATAGGTCCAGCTTCCGTTCGATTTCTTGATCGGGCGATCCTGATCGTCGCCGAATTTTGACGAACGGAACAGCGGCAGTTCCACCGGCTCCCAATCTTCCGGCGTCTCGCCCTTGGGCGCTTCGAGCACGCCATCGTAAACGAGATCGCGTTCGCGCAGCCATTGCTCGGCGGCCTCGGGCTTGCCCGCCGCTTGCAACTCGGCTTCGGACGCGAACACGGCGTGATGGATGCCGAGCAGTGCGAGATCGGCCTTGATAAGCGCCATCATCGCATCGACCGCGCGAGTGCGGAACAGCACGAGCCAGTCGCTTTCGGGCGCCCCCACATAGCGATCGCCATATTCATCGGCCAGCGCGCGGCCAACCGGCACGAGATAATCGCCCGGATACAGCCCCTCGGTGATTTCCCCGATCGGCTCGCCCAGCGCCTCGCGATATCTGAGGTGGGCCGAGCGCGCGAGCACATCGACCTGCCCGCCGGCATCGTTGACATAATATTCGCGCGTCACGTCATAGCCGGCGAATTCCAGCAGCGTCGCCAGCGCATCGCCCACCACCGCGCCACGGCAATGACCCATGTGCATCGGGCCGGTCGGGTTGGCGGAGACATATTCGACGTTGACGCGCGTGCCATGCCCGCGCTGTGAGCGGCCATAATCGCCCCCCGCATCGCGAATCGCGGACAATTCCACCCGCCAGGTATCGTCGGTGAGGCGCAGGTTGATGAAGCCGGGGCCGGCGATCTCCACCGCCGCCACCTCGTCCAGCTTGCGCATTTCCGCCGCGATCTGCTCGGCGAGCGCGCGCGGATTGGTTTTGGCGGCCTTCGCCAGCACCATCGCGGCGTTGGTGGCGAGATCGCCGTGGCTGGTGTCGCGCGGCGGCTCCACCGTCACATTGCGGCGATCGAGATCGACCGGCAGCGAACCGGCGGCGACAAGGGCATCGAGCGCCGCATCGACGTGTGCGGCAAAGCGGGAATAAAGCGTCATGGTATCCGTTCGGGTGCCGGGAATGCCGGGAATCAGAGCCCGATAGAGCAAGGCGGCGCCGGCTTCAAATTTGGCGATCGCGCGGAGCGGGCGCACGCCCTTCTTTTCACCTCAGGCGGTCAGCGCGTCGACCAGTTCCTGCACCTTCTTCTGCCGCCATTGTGGAAGCGGCGCGACCAGCCAATAGCCGATCCGCGACGGCTTCGCCTCCCCGATGCGCACCACATGGCCCGCCGCCAGATCGCGCGCGGCGAGCAATTCCGGCACCGTCGCGCGCCCAAGCCCCGCCGCGGCCGCGTCTATCGCGAGGCCGGCATCGGCGACGCGGATCGGCGCGCTCGCATCCTCCGCCCCGCAGCCGGGCCATGCGATCCGCAACTCGCTGTCGGCGCCGGGGCGCTGGATGGTAATCATCCCCTCGCTCTCCAGCGCCTCGCCCTCATGCGCGCCGGGGCCTTCACCCCAGCGGATCGCGAGATCGAGATTGGCCTCGGTGAAGTCGATCACATCGTCGGCGGCGACGAGGATGAAGCGCATCTCGCCATCCCTCCGCGCGATCTCGGCAAGGCGCGGCATCAGCCATTTCTGCGTCACGTCGCGCGGGGCGGCGATGGTGAGCGATTTGGAGGATTGCCCCGCCTGCATCGCGCGGACCGAATCCTCGAAATGCAGGAAGCCATCGCGCAGCGCGGCAAGCCCCGCCTCGCCCTCCGGCGTCAGTTCCAGCCCCTTGGTGGTGCGGCGGAACAGCACCACGCCAAGCGTATCCTCAAGCGCGCGGATCTGCTGGCCGACGGCGGCGGGCGTCACCGCCAGTTCGTCTGCCGCGCGGGTGAACGACAGATGGCGCGCCGCCGCATCGAGCACGCGCAGCCCGTTCAGGGGCAGATGCGTCCGCTTCATGCCCCCACCGCCGGCGCGAGCAGCGCGAATTTCGGAATGCCGACATCGAACATCGCGCCATCATCCCCCGTCATGCGATAGCTGCCCTGCATCGAGCCGGACGAGGTGGCAAGCGGACAACCCGATACATAATCATAGCTGCCGCCGGGCGCGATCACCGGCTGTTCGCCGACCACCCCTTCGCCCTCCACGGAATGATGCGCGCCGCGCGCATCGGTGATGATCCAGCGCCGGGCGAGGAGCTGGATCGTCCGGTCGCCGTCGTTCTCGATGCGGATGTGATAGGCCCAGAACCAGCGGCCGCGCGCCGGCTCCGACTGTTCGGGCAGATAGCTGACCGCTACACGCACCGTCACGCCATCGGTTGTTTCCTCATAAGGAAACAGCGCCTTCACAATCCCGCCGCCCTCAGCGCCTGATCGAGATCCTCGATCAGATCGTCGACATCCTCCAGCCCGACGTTCAGGCGGAGCATCCCGTCGCTCACCCCCATCTCAAGCCGCTTTTCCTCCGCCACCGAATTGTGGGTGGTGGTGGCAGGATGGGTCATCAGCGAGCGCGAATCGCCGATGTTGTTCGAAATGTCGATCAGTTGCAGCGCATCGAGCAAGGCATGTGCCTGCTTGCGCCCGCCATCGACCTCGAACGCGAAGATCGGGCCAAGCGCGTCCATCTGCGACATCGCCAGTTCGTGCTGCGGGTGGCTCGGCAGCCCCGGATGGAGCACGCGCGGCACGCGCCCCTCCATGAACCGACCGACCTTCAGCGCGCTTTCGGATTGGTGGCGGATGCGCAGATCGAGCGTCTCCATCCCCTTCAGCACCACCCAGGCATTGAACGGCGAGAGCGTCGGCCCGGTATTGCGGGTGAAGGAAAGCAGCGTGTTCTCGATGAAATCCTTCGTGCCGCACACCGCACCCGCCAGCACGCGGCCTTGCCCATCCATCATCTTGGTCGCGGAATAAGCGGTGACATCCGCGCCATATTCCAGCGGGCGCTGGAGCGCGGGCGTCGCGAAGGCGTTATCGACCACAGAAGTGATGCCACGTTCCCGCGCGATGCCGCACACCGCGCGCAGATCGACGATATCCATCGTCGGGTTGGCCGGCGTCTCGAAGAAGAACAGCTTCGTCTCCGGGCGCGCGGCGTCGGCGAAGGTCTGCGGATCGCGCGCGTCGACCACGGTGGTCGAAATGCCGAACTTCGGCAGCAGCGTATCGACCAGCCAGCGGCACGAGCCGAATGCCGCGCGCCCGGCGACGACATGATCCCCGGCCTGAAGCTGGCACAGCAGCACCGCTGTCATCGCCGCCATGCCCGATGCCATGGTGCGGCACGCCTCGGCCCCTTCGAGCAGCGCGATCCGCTCCTCCAGCATCTGCACCGTCGGGTTCTGGAGGCGGGAATAGGTCATCCCCTGCTGCTCGCCCGCAAAGCGCGCGGCGGCATCACCGGCGCAATCATAGGCATAGCCGGAGGTGAGAAACAGCGCCTCGGATGTCTCGCCGAATTCCGATCGCATAGTGCCGCCGCGAATCGCGCGGGTGGCGGGGCGCCAGTTGGCGGTGATCGAGCGGTCTTGTCCGGTACGGCGTTTCATGCCCAGCCCTTTGCCCGCAAACCCCCGGCCACCGCAAGATGCACGGGCTTGTCGCCGCGCCTCATCCCGCTAGACCCTGCCCCAATGAGCGAAACCCGCACGGCGATCTCCTCCTGGCTTCCGCGAAGCCCGCTGCCGATCGCGATCCTGCTCGGCGCGGTGGCGGAGGCGCTGTTCCTCGTGCGCCTCGCGGTGCCGCACAAGCCGGTGTTCGACGAAATCTATTACGTGCCGGCGGCGCGCGCGTTCCTCGATCACACGCGCCTGCTCAACATAGAGCATCCACCGCTCGCCAAGGAGTTGATCGCGATCGGCATCCGCCTGTTCGGCGACACGCCCGTCGGCTGGCGCTTCATGTCAACGCTCGCCGGCACCGCTACGGTGATCGCGGTGTTCGCGATCGTCCAGTCGATGACCGGGCGGCTGCGCGCCAGCCTGTTCGCGGGCGTGCTGGCGATCCTCAATTGCACGATTTTCGTCCAGGCGCGGGTGGCGACACTCGACGGGTTCATGGCGGCGTTCCTCTTGTCCGCGATCGCGATGATCGCCTGGGCGATGAAGCGTGGCGGTTGGGGCAAGTGGATCGCGGGCAGCGCGCTGCTCGGCGCGGCGACGGCGTGCAAATGGGCCGCCGCGCCCTATGTCGGCTTCGCCGCGATCGCTTTCCTGCTGCTGAAACGGGGCAATGCGCGGCGCTGGCCGGGGCTTCGCCCGCTGCCGGCACTGGCCGTACTGGGCGTTATCTCCGTCGCGACCTATTTCGCCACCTTCCTCCCCGCCTTCCATTTCAGGGCGGACCCGCTGACCTGGCGCGGGCTGCTGCCGTTGCAGCACTATATGTATGCGCAGCAGGTGCAGGTGCTGCCCTCGCACATCTATCAATCGAGCTGGTGGACATGGCCGCTGCTGATCCGACCGATCTGGTATCTCTACGAGCCGATCGAGGGCGCGCAGCGCGGCATCCTGCTGATCGGCAACCCGCTCTTGATGTGGGGCGGGCTGATCGCGGTGGCGGCCTGCCTGTGGGGCTGGATGAAAACCGCCAGCCCCCGGCTGCTCGCCGCTTTCGCGCTATGGACGGCGAGCGTGGCGATCTTCGCGATCATCCCGAAATCATTGGGATTTTATTATTATTACTATCCGTCCAGCATCTTCATCGTGATCGCGATCGCCGCCGCCTTCGATCATTGGCGGGAACGGCTGGGCCGCTGGGACGCGGGGCTGACGCTCGCCGCATTCGCGGTGGCGCTCTATTTCTTCCCCGCGCTATCGGCCCAGGCGCTCGATGGGCCGGCAGCGTTCCATTACTGGACGTGGCTGCCGTCCTGGGTGTGAACCGGGTTACAAAGCCGCGAGCACCGCGTCGCCCATCTCACGCGTTGAGCAATTGCCGCCAAGATCGCCGGTGCGCTTGCCCGCCGCCAGCGCCTTCGCGACCGCCGCCTCGATCCGATCAGCCGCTTCCGCTTGCCCCAGCGAGTGACGCAGCATCATCGCGGCGGAGAGGATCGCGGCGCAAGGATTGGCCTTGCCCTGCCCGGCGATATCCGGCGCCGAACCATGGATCGGCTCATACAGCCCCTTGCCCGCCGCATCGAGCGAGGCCGATGGCAACAGCCCGATCGAGCCGACGCACATCGACGCCTGATCGGACAGGATATCGCCGAACAGATTGCCCGTGACGATCACGTCGAACTGCCCCGGCGCGCGCACGAGCTGCATCGCGGCATTGTCGACATACATGTGCGTCAGCGCGACATCGGCATAATCCGCCGCCGTTTCGATCACCACATCACGCCACAATTGCGAGGTTTCCAGCACATTCGCCTTGTCGACCGAGCACAATTTGCCGCCGCGGCGCCGCGCCGCCTCGAACCCGGCGATGGCGATGCGGCGCACCTCGGCCTCGTCATAGCTCATCACGTCATAGCCCTGGCGCAGCCCGGCGGGGGTGGTGCGCATCCCCTTTTCGCCGAAATAAACGTCGCCGTTCAGCTCGCGGACGATCAGCAGGTCGATCGCGCGCGCCACTTCAGGGCGGAGCGCGGAAGCCTCCTCCAGCCCGGCGAACAGCCGCGCGGGGCGCAGATTGGCGAACAGGGTGAGTTCCTTGCGCAGACCGAGGATCGCCTGTTCGGGACGCAGATGCCGCTCCAGCGCATCGCAGGTTGGATCGCCGACCGCGCCGAACAGGATCGCATCCGCGCGCCGCGCCACGTCGAGCGTCTCCGGCGGCAGCGGATGGCCGGTCGCGTGATAGGCGACGCCCCCGACCAATGCCTCCTCATAGGTGAGATCGAGCCCGAGCGCGTCGAGCACGCGCCGCGCCTCCGCGGTTACTTCGGGGCCGATGCCGTCGCCGGCGAGGATCGCGATCAAAGCCATGAAAGTCCCTTTCGTTCGCGGCTGCTCTTAGGCCGTGCCGACGTTCAGGCAACCGCCCTTTTCAGCCGGTCGAGCAGCCGCTCGCGCGCCACGAGCGGCTCGGCGCGGCGATCGCTCAGGATATCGCGCGCGAGGAAATGGCCGGTCAGCGCCAGCGCGGCCAGCGCGTCACCCCAATCCGCTTCCCCGCCATCGCGTAGGAAGGCGGGGAGCGCGAACAGCCGGGCTTCATACCCCGCCGCCGCCGCGCGGCTCACCGCGATGCCGGATTTTGGGCTGACGAAGGCGAGATCGCCCGCGCCCTCGGTCACCACGCAGCGATCGAGATCGAGCCCGAAACCGAGTTCGGCAAGCAGCAGCAATTCGTAACGCGCGACGCTCCCGGCCCAGCCACGCGCCGCCGGGGCCGCCTCGATCGCGTCGAGCACGCCGGTGAGCGCTTCGTGGAGGCGCGGATAGGGCTGCCCCTCCGGCAGCGCGATCGCCGTTAGCACGGTGAGCCATTCGATGGCGGCGGCGGGCAGCGGGCTTGCGAACAATGTCGCGCGGCTGCGGAGCAACTCGACCGCCAGTGCGGGGAGTTGCTCGTCGCTACGCGCGCGCCACTCGCCCCGGATCACATTCGCTGGCTGGAGAATCGGCCCGATCCGGCGGGAGCGGCCACCGCGCACATATCCCGCCTGCACCCCGTCCACCGGCGTCAGCGCGCGCACCACCGCGCCATGTTCGCCGTGCGCGCGAACCGCGAGGACGATGGCGTCGGCGATCAGATGCATGAGCGACAATGTAGGCGAAGCCGCGCGCGATTGCTCGCGCTATCGCTCAGGCGCGGCGGATGCGGCGCGCGATGCCCGCCAGCGCGCGCGCGCGCGCGGCGCGG